>NZ_RARC01000027.1 GCF_003719305.1 Mycolicibacterium stellerae | reverse complement strand
GTGACGGTCTCCGGCGGCGGTGGCGGCGGTTCCTCGGAGGACGGCGGGGGTGGTGGCGGTGGCGGCGGGGTCGTCGTGGTGATCTCGTCCTGCACCGGCGGCGCCGATGTGGTCGACGTCGGCCCACCCTGCGCGTTGAGATTGTCGGAGTCGGTGCCCATCACCAGCAGCGAAACGGACACCACCAGAGAGATGGCTGCGATGATCGCGACGACTCCGACCACCCATGGCCAGCGCGGCGGCCTGCCGGTGTCCACCAGTTCGGTCTTGTCGTAATCGTCGTAGTCGTAGAGTTCGGGATCGGCGGGCACGTAGGGGCCCGCAGTGAACTGCTCGGACTCGGGCGCCGAATACGCCCGCGAATGGATCTCCGTCTCACCTGTGGCGTCCTGGACCGAGTCCTCCCCGGCGGTCGACTCGCCCGGTTCCTGATCCAGGTCGTCCGCCCCTTCGGAGTCCGGTCCTGGGGGATTCGGCCCGCTCATTTACGCCTATCCTTCTCGACGACTTCAACGGCGCGACAGCAAGCGGCTGACAACCACTTTGAGTCGGCCTCGGCAACCCTACCCAAACCGATGAGCGGATCGAATTCGCCCATCCGGTAGGTGACCAACTGAAGCCCAGATGTGACCTTGGACGGTCAGTGCTTCTCGGCGCCGGTGTAGTACTCGAAGACCAAACCGGCGGCAGAGGCGAGCACGAAGACCACCCCGGCCACGAGCAGCCACGGCAGCCACAGCGCGACGCCCACGGCCGTGACAGAAGCACTCAGCGCGATCATGATCGGCCACCAGCTGTGCGGGCTGAAGAAGCCCAGCTCGCCTGCGCCGTCGCTGATCTCGGCGTCCTCGTAGTCCTCCGGCCTGGTGTCGAGTCGACGTGCGACGAAGCGGAAGAAGGTGCCGGTGATCAGCGTCAGACCCGCGGTCATCACCAGGGCCGTCACACCCGCCCACTCGATGCCGCCCATTTGGAACAGCTGGGTCAGCGTGCCGTAGACGACTGCCGCCAGCACGAAGAACGCGGTGAGGAACTCGAACAGCCTGGCTTCGATATGCATATACCAATCCCTACTTGCTCGCCTGAGGGGGTGCGCCTGCCTGCTCCCCGCGACGGGTGTCGAACGGATGGGTGGTGACCGCAGTCGGCGGCTGGTTGATCGCCATCAGCGCCTCGGCGTTCGTCTTACCGGCGATGCGCTGCTGCATGTAGGCCTTGAAGTCGTTGGGCTCCACCACACGCAGCTCGAAGTTCATCATCGAGTGGTAGGTGCCGCACATCTCGGTGCACCGCCCGACGAACGCCCCGGTCTTCATGATCTCGCTGATCTGGAAGACGTTGTCGGAGTTGTTGGGCACGGGATCGGGCATCACGTCGCGCTTGAACAGGAACTCCGGCACCCAGAAACCGTGGATGACGTCGGCCGACGCGATCACGAACTCGATGCGCTTGCCGGACGGCACCACGAGCACCGGGATCTCGCTGCTGGTGCCCAGCGTCTCGACCTTGTCGAAGTTCAGGTAGCTGCGGTCCTCGGGGTTCTTACCCGCGATGACGCCGAATTCCCCGCCGTGCTCCCCCTGCAGCCCCTCCGGACCCGATGCGACGGCCATCTTGCGTTCCGGGTCGGCGCCGTCGTAGTCGAACGTTCCGTCGGTGAAGTCGACCTTCTGGTAGCCGAACTTCCAGTTCCACTGAAACGCCGTGACGTCGATGACGACCTCGGGATTGGGCTCCTTGTGCAGCATCTTCTCCTGCACGACCACGGTGAAGTAGAAGAGCACCGAGATGATCAGGAAGGGCACCACCGTGAGCACCAGCTCCAGCGGCATGTTGTAGCCGAACTGGCGCGGCAGCTCCGTGTCGCCGTCCTTGCGCCGGTGAAACGCCGAGGTCCAGAAGATCAGGCCCCAGACGATGACGCCGACCACCAGTGAGGCGATCACCGAGCCGATCCACAGTTCACGGTTGAGGTGGGCCTCCGGCGTGATTCCGTTCGGCCATCCCAGGCCGAGCGCCTCCGACCAGCTACACCCGCTGAGCAGCAGCGCAGCCGCACCAAGGACGACCACCAACGCCGCTCTCCGTGCCACCACCCAGCGTCCGCGAGGTGTCACGTTGCAGCCTCCTACAAGTCGGTGGAACTACGCGAATACTACGCAGCGTAGACCACCCGCCGCTGCAGGTCTCGACACACCTCACCTAACCCGTGCGCCTGTCTCGTCGGCGGCCCCCGTTCGGCATACTGGCGCCGTGTGCGGACTTCTGGCCCTGCTGACCGACCCGTCCGCCGACGTCTCCGCGGGCCTGGTCGAGGCGGTGTCCGGCGCGTCGCATTTGATGCGTCACCGTGGTCCGGACGAGCCGGGCACGTGGCACGACGATGACGTCGTCCTCGGTTTCAACCGGCTGTCGATCATCGACATCGCGCACAGCCATCAACCGTTGCGCTGGGGGCCCGCGGACTCGCCCGACCGCTACGTGCTGGTCTTCAACGGCGAGATCTACAACTACCTCGAGCTGCGGGAGGAACTGGCCGCCACCAACGGCGCGACGTTTCACACCGACGGCGACGGCGAGGCCATCGTCGCCGCCTACCACTACTGGGGTACCGACGCGCTGACCCGACTGCGTGGCATGTTCGCTTTCGCGCTGTGGGACTCCGTCGAACGCGAATTACTGTGTGCGCGCGACCCGTTCGGCATCAAGCCGCTGTTCATGGCGACCGGCTCGGCGGGCACGGCGGTGGGCAGCGAGAAGAAGTGCCTGCTCGCCCTCGCAGACGAGCTCGGCGTCGACGTCGGCATCGACGAACGCGCCGTTCAGCACTACACCGTGTTGCAGTACGTGCCGGAGCCCGAGACGCTGCACCGCGGCGTGCGCCGGTTGGAGTCCGGCAGCTATGCCCTGGTGCGTCCGGGCGGGCGGCCGGAAGTGACGCGCTACTTCACTCCCCGATTCGCGGCTGTGCCTTTTCGCGCCGGTTCGGAGCAGAGCCGGTACGACGAGATCACCGCCGTGCTCGAGGACTCGGTGGCCAAGCACATGCGCGCCGATGTCACCGTCGGCGCGTTCCTGTCCGGTGGCATCGACTCCACCGCGATCGCCGCGCTTGCCATGCGGCACAACCCACGCCTGATCACCTTCACCACCGGTTTCGAGCGGGAGGGCTTTTCGGAGGTCGACGTGGCGGTGGCCTCGGCGGAGGCGATCGGCGCCCGGCACGTCACGAAGGTGGTTAGCCAGTCCGAGTTCGTTTCCGCGTTGCCCGAGATCGTCTGGTATCTCGACGAACCCGTCGCCGATCCCGCGCTGGTGCCGCTGTACTTCATCGCCCGCGAGGCGCGAAAGCACGTCAAGGTCGTGCTGTCCGGCGAGGGCGCCGACGAGCTGTTCGGTGGATACACGATCTACCGGGAACCGTTGTCGCTCAAGCCTTTCAGCTATCTACCAGGCCCGCTGCGCCGTTCCATGGCCAAGGCCTCCGCGCCGCTGCCGGACGGGATGCGCGGAAAGAGCTTGCTGCACAGAGGCAGCCAGACACTCGAGGAGCGGTACTACGGCAACGCGCGCAGCTTCTCCGACGCGCAGCTGCAGGCCGTGCTGCCGGGATTCCGGTCGGATTGGACCCATACCGATGTGACGGCGCGGGTGTACGCGGAGTCTGCGGGCTGGGATCCGGTCGCACGGATGCAGCACATCGACCTGTTCACCTGGCTGCGGGGCGACATCCTGGTCAAGGCCGACAAGATGACGATGGCCAACTCGCTCGAACTGCGGGTGCCGTTCCTGGACCCCGAGGTGTTCGCGGTGGCGTCCCGGCTGCCGTTGGACCAGAAGATCACCAGATCCACGACGAAGTACGCGCTGCGCAGAGCGCTGGCGCCGGTGATTCCCCCGCACGTGCTGAACCGGCCGAAACTGGGCTTCCCCGTGCCTATCCGGCATTGGCTGCGGGCAGGCGAGCTGTTGGACTGGGCCTACGAAATGGTGTCCTCATCCGGCGCGGGTGAGCTCGTCGACATCACTGCCGTAACCACGATGCTCGATGAACATCGCACCGGCGCAAGCGATCACAGCAGACGGCTGTGGACGGTGCTGATCTTCATGCTGTGGCACGCGATCTTCGTCGATGGCAGCGTCACGCCGCAGATCAGCGAGCCGACCTACCCCGTGCAGCTCTAGGAAAGAGCCGACGCAATTTCCTTGCCCGCATCTGCCCCGTAGGCGTCGGACAGCCGCTTGATGCCTGCGTCGGGGTCCCAGCTCCACTCCTGCGCGCCCGGCGCCTCGAGCACAAGTGTCGCGACCAGCGACGCCAGCTGGGCCGCGCGTTCGATGGACAGCCCCTTGTCACGCCCGGTCAAGAAGCCGGCCCGGAATGCGTCGCCGATTCCGGTTGGGTCCTCCTTGTGCGTTTCGGGCACCACGTCGACATGGATGAAGGTGCCGTCGCGGCCGACGATGTCGACGCCCTTCTCCCCCAGCGTGGTGACGCGCATCTGGATCTGGCTCATCACCTCGGCCTCCGACCAGCCGGACTTCTGCAGCAGCAGGTCCCATTCATAGTCGTTGGTGAACAGATATTTCGCGCCGTCGATCAGCGCCCGGATCTGCTCGCCGGTCAGCCGGGCCAACTGCTGCGACGGGTCGGCGGCGAAGGCAAGACCGAGAGCGCGGCATTCCTCGGTGTGCAGGAACATCGCGTCCGGGTCGTTAGCGCCGACGATCACCAAATCCGGTGTGCCTCTGCGAGACACGACATCGGCCAGCTTGATGTCACGAGCCTGCGACATCGCACCGGGATAGAACGACGCGATCTGGGCCATGTCTTGGTCTGTGGTGCAGACGAATCGGGCCGTGTAGGCGGTGTCCGAAACCTGCACGCTGTCGCAGTCAACGCCGTGGCTGGTGAGCCAGCCCCGGTAGTCGTCGAAGTCCTTCCCCACTGCGCCGACGAGCGTCGGGTCTCCGCCGAGGATGCCGATGGCGTAGGCCATGTTGCCCGCGACGCCGCCGCGGTGGATGACCAGATCGTCCACCAGGAAGCTGACCGAGATCTTCTGCAGGTGCTCAGGCAGCAGCCCTTCGGAGAATTTGCCCGGAAATCGCATCAGATGGTCGGTTGCGATCGATCCGGTTACCGCAATGGTCACGAAGCTGCCCCCTTCAATTCATTAACCTGTCTAGATAATCGTACCGAGCGTCACGGTCCCGCCCACGCCCGGCCGCTTGCGCTAACCTGCCTACAAGACTCGTTCGGGTCACTGTAGACGGCATTCCCCGACAACCCCGGGAGAGCAACTCCATGGCTGGTCCGTATCCGCCCCAATACGGCGCCGGACCGGTCGGCCCTCCACCCCCGCATCCCGGCCCCCCTGCATCGTATCCGCACAATCCCGTTGCGCCTCCGCCTTATCCAGGCCTGCTTCCACCGCCGATCCCGTATCCGAAACGCAGTCGGTGGCGCGGCATCCTGGCCGCGCTGCTCGTGATCGCGGTGCTGGCGGCTGGTGTGGTCACGACCGCGCTGGTGATGCGCTCCGATGACGATTCGACCAACTCCGAGACGCTGACGACGGCGGCGGCACAGGCGGCGATCCAGGACTACCTGGACGCGCTGCAGCGCGGTGACGTCGAAAAGATCGCCCGCCACACGCTGTGCGGGCTGTTCGACGCCGTCAAGGAGAAGAAATCGGACCTCGCGCTTGCCGATCTGAGCAGTGATGCGTTCCGTAAGCAATTCGCCAGCGCCGACGTGACGGCGGTGGACAAGATGGTGTTCTCGTCGCCGTATCAGGCGCAGGTGCTGTTCACCATGCGCGTGACACCGGCGGGGAGCCGAACCCAGCCCCCACCGAAGGTGCAGGAGCAGGCGGTGGCACAAGTTCTGGCCCAGGACAACCAGGTCCTGGTGTGTTCGTACCTGCTGCGCGCCGGCGCCCAGTACTAGGTCAGTTGAACGAGTCCCCGCACGCGCACGATCCCGTCGCGTTGGGGTTGTCGATGGTGAAGCCCTGCTTTTCGATGGTGTCGACGAAGTCGATCGTTGCACCCTGGATATAGGGGGCGCTCATCCGGTCGACGGTCAAGTTGACGCCGCCGAACTCGGTGGTCAGATCGCCGTCGAGCGTTCGATCGTCGAAAAACAGGTTGTAGCGCAGTCCGGCGCATCCGCCCGGCTGTACGGCAATCCGCAGCGCCAGGTCGTCACGGCCCTCTTGGTCCAGCAGCGCCTTGGCCTTGCTGGCCGCCGCTTCGGTCAGGACCGCGCCGTGGGTGGCGGTGCTGGTCGCCGACTCGTCCTGAACAGTCATTGCGTCTCCTGTGAATGGCTTGTGTTGCGGGCCGTCTCACAACCCACAGGGTCAACGGTACCTTGTTATCCCGCTATTCCCGAGTTGGTCGGCCGTGACTTCCGCCAATCCCGTGAGCTGGTTGGCGGCGTCGGAGATGGCCAGCTGGACCGATCCGGCGTGGTCGGAGATGGCGTAAGCGGCGGTGATGCCGGCGTCCTGCAGCGCGGAGGCTTCGAGGGTGACCTGGCCGGCAAGTACCAGCACCGGGGTACCGCGGGCCTCGGTGGCCAGTGCGCTGACGACTTTGCCGTGCAGCGATTGGTCGTCGAACCGGCCCTCACCGGTGATAACGAGTTCGGCCGCCGCGACGTCGTCGGACAGGTGTGTGTGCTCGGCGATGACGGTGGCACCCGACTCGCGCCTGCCGCCAAGCGCCAGCAGGCCTGCGCCAAGGCCGCCTGCAGCACCGGCGCCTTTCTCGACGCTGACGGTCCGTCCTGCGGCGGCATCGAGTTCGGCGGCCCATTCGGTCAACCGCCGCTCGAGCACGGCCACGGTGTCCTGGTCGGCGCCCTTCTGCGGGCCGAACACCTTCGCCGCTCCCATCGGTCCTAGCAGCGGATGCTCAACGTCGGTGGCGGCGATCAGCTCGACGTCGGCAAGTAGCGTGCGGGCTCGCCCGAAGCCGCCGAGAGCCTCGATCATGCCCCTGCCGCCGTCTGTGCATGAGCTGCCGCCAAGGCCGACCACGATTCGCCGTGCACCCGCCTCCACCGCGGCCGCGATCAGCTGACCGACTCCCCTGCTGTGCGCGGCCAGCGCGGTCTCGACGGTCGGCGGACCGCCGAGCAGCGCCAGCCCGCAGGCCTGCGCACACTCGATATAAGCCGTCGCTGGATCCTGGCCGTCGAATACCCAGTCGGCGTCCACCTCGTCTGTCAACGGGCCGCTGACCGCCGTCGTGCGCCGCTCGCCGACGCGTCCGGCGAGCACGTCGACGAATCCAGGCCCTCCGTCGGATTGCGGGGCCAGCGTCAGGTCGTCGCCCGGCCGGGCCCTGCGCCAGCCCTCGGCGATCGCCTCGGCCGCCTGCACTGCGGTGAGGCTGTCGCCGTAGCAGTCGGGGGCAATGAGCACGCGGAGGCCGTCCGAGACGATCATTCCAGCAGATTATGCTGGCGGGCGTGAAGCTGCTGGGCCGCAAGAAGGACAACCCGCCTCCCCGAGACTCTGAAGCCGCCGGCGACGTCGAGGCGACCGCGGACAGCGACGCCGATGCCGAGGCCAAGGCTTCCGGCAAGACCGCCCCGAAGGGCAGGCCGACGCCGAAGCGGGATTCCTCGCGCCGCAGAGGCCCGATCGCTCCCGCCCCGATGACCACCGCCGAAGCCAGGCGCAGGCGCAAGGAACTGCGCGGTCCGAAGCTGTCTCGCGAGGAACGCCGGGAGGACAAGGCGGAAAGACGCGCAGAGATGTCGCAGCGCAGGGAACGAATGATGGCAGGCGACGACGCCTATCTGTTGCCGCGCGACAAGGGTCCGGTGCGCGCGCTGGCCCGCGACATCGTGGACGCGCGACGCATCAGCGTGCTCGGCCTCTTCATGCCTGCGGCGCTGGGGTTGATCTTCATCATGCTCGCGGTTCCACAGGTGCAGTACTACATCTCGCCTGCGATGCTGGTTCTGATGGCGATCATGATCGTCGACGGATTCTTCTTGGGCCGCAAGGTGAATCGGGTCGTCGATGAGAAGTACCCCGACCACACCGAGGGCGGTTGGAAGCTCGGCTTCTACGCTGCCAGCCGCGCCTCCCAACTGCGGCGGATGCGCGCACCCCGGCCGCGGGTCAGCCGCGGCGAAAAGGTCGCCTGAGTCCAGGTGCGCATTCTGGTGCTCGGCGGTATCAGGTCGGGCAAATCCGAATGGGCCGAGTCCGTCATCGGGCAGTCCGTTGGCGGCGAGGTTCCTGTTCGGTATCTCGCCACTGGACCCGTCGCCGACGATGACACATGGGCGGCACGGGTGGCCGCGCACCGCGCGCGCAGGCCGCACCACTGGTTGACCGCCGAAACCCTTAATGCGGCAAAGCAATTGCGGGCCGACGATTCGATGCCGACATTGGTCGACGATATCGGTGGCTGGCTGACCGCGGCGATGGACCGCGCAGACGCGTGGACGGGCGGCTCCGCGCAAGCCGACATCGACGACCTCGTCGACGCCGTCGCGGGACACGAGGCCGATCTGGTGCTCGTCAGCCCCGAAGTCGGCATGACCGTCGTACCCGAGACCGTCGCGGGCCGTCGCTTCGCCGACGAACTCGGCGCACTCAACCAGCGGCTGGCCCAGCTGTGCGACCGAGTGGTGCTGGTGGTCGCGGGACAGCCCATCGCGGTGAAGGAACCGTCGTGACGCAATTTGCGCAGATCACCGCGCCCGACGCCGACGTGGCCACGCAGGCGCGGGCCCGCCAGGACACGTTGACCAAGCCGGCCGGTTCGCTGGGGCGGCTCGAGGAGCTGTCGGTGTGGGTGGCCGCGTGCCAGGGGGTCTGCCCGCCCAACCAGTTCCAGCGCGCGCGGGTCGTGGTGTTCGCCGGTGATCACGGCGTCACCGCCGCAGGGGTTTCGGCATTTCCCGCGGAGGTCACCGCCCAGATGGTCGCCAACTTCGACGCCGGTGGCGCCGCGATCAACGTGCTCGCCGAATCCGCAGGGGCGACCGTGCGCGTCGTGGACATCGCGGTCGACGTCGACGAGCCGCACTCGGCCTCGATCGGTGCGCACAAGATCCGCAGGGGCAGCGGCAACATCGCCGTCGAGGACGCGTTGACGGCCGACGAGGCGCGGGCCGCGGTCGAAGCGGGCGGCCGGATCGCCGACGAGGAAGTCGATGCGGGCGCCGACTTGCTGATCGCGGGCGATATGGGCATTGGAAACACCACGGCTGCAACGGCATTGATCGCCGCACTGACTGGTACCGAGCCGGTCGCCGTTGTCGGTCGCGGCACCGGCATCAACGACGCCGGATGGTCGCGAAAGGTCGCGGCGGTCCGCGACGCGCTGTACCGCGCCCGAGGGCTGAAGGACGATCCACTGGGGCTGCTGCGGGTGTGCGGTGGCGCGGATCTGGCTGCGATGGCGGGATTCTGCGCCCAGGCGGCGGTGCGCAGGACACCGGTGCTGCTCGACGGGGTGGTGGTGACGTCCGCTGCGTTGGTCGCCGACGTCCTCGCGCCCGGTGCGCGCGACTGGTGGCGTGCGGGTCACCGCTCCACCGAACCCGCCCACACGCTGGCATTGGAGAAGCTCGCACTCGAACCGATCGTCGATCTCTCGATGCGACTCGGTGAAGGCACCGGCGCTGCGGTGGCACTGCCGGTGCTCCGCGCTGCGATCGCCGCTCTGCGGTCGATGGCCACATTCGAAGAGGCCAGCGTCTCGTCGTGATCCGTTCGGTCACAGGGGCGTTCGCGTTCGGCACGGTTCTGCCGGTGCGCGCAGCGTCTGGGGTGGGCCGAGGGGTGCTGACGGCCCTGCCTGTTGTCGGCGTGGCGCTCGGCGCGCTGGCCGCCGCGGTGGCGTGGGTGGCAAGCCACGCGTTCGGGTCGGCCAACCCGCTGACCGGTTTGCTGGCGGTGGCGGCGCTGCTGATCGCGACAAGGGGCCTGCACATCGACGGGCTGGCCGACACCATCGACGCGCTTGGCTGCTACGGCCCTCCGGAACGGGCGCTGCAGGTGATGCGGGACGGCGGGACGGGCCCGTTCGGTGTGGCCGCCGTCGTCGTGGTGATCGTGGCGCAGGGGCTGGCCTTCGCCGAACTGAGCGCGATCGCGGTGATCGTCGCGGTGACGGCGGGTCGGGTCGCCGCCGTGGCGGCCTGCCGCAGATCAGTGCCCGCGGCGCAGGGCAGCACGCTGGGGGCGATGGTGGCGGGCAGTCAGCCCGTCGTCGCGATAGCGGCGTGGCTCGTCGCGATCGTGGCGGCTGCGGTGTTCGCCGGCCCGCGACCGTGGCAGGGTCCGCTGGTGGTGCTGGTCGCGCTCGCCTCCAGCGCCGTGCTGGTCGTGCACTGTGTGCGGCGCTTCGGCGGGATCACCGGCGATGTACTCGGTGCCGCGATCGAGGTGACGACGACGCTGGCGGCGCTCGGCCTGGCGATCGGCTAGCCGGTGGGCGCGGGCGGGGGACCGAGCACCTGGATGTCGAACTGTGCGCATACCTCGGCGACACGAGCGAGATCGATGTCCGTCGGCTCGGGCATGGTCCGGCTTTCGGTCGGTTCGCCCGTAGCGACGAATCGCTCGAATCCGTTGGTGGCGGGTTCGAGCCCCGCCCGCCCCACCAAATATTTTTGTGCCACCAGCCGGGAGGGTGCCCGACCAGCCGGCCAACCCGGCGGAGCACTCGTGTGGCGTCGCGATGAGTTTGGCCCTTCGGTGCAGTCTGATCTGCGTGGGCAGACTCATCTATGGCTTGAACGTCTATGGCTTGAACGTGTCAGTGGACGGGTACATCGCCGACGGACAAGGCAACATCGACTGGTCCGATCCGAGCAAAGAACTGCACCAATACTGGAACGACTTCGAGCGGGAGACCGCCCTGTCGTTCTACGGGCGGCGGCTCTACGAACTGATGTCCGCGTACTGGCCGACCGCCGACAAGGCCCCGACGCCACCCCTCTGATCGTCGACTTCGCGCGCATCTGGCGCGACATGCCCAAGGTCGTGTTCTCGCGCACCCTGGAGTCCGTCGACTGGAACTCCCGCCTGGAACGCGGCGACCCGGTCGAGGTGGTAACGAAGCTGAAAGCCGAAACCGACGGCAGGCTGGAGGTGGCCGGCGCGACGCTGGCCGCACCGATCGTGCAGGCCGGACTGGTGGATGAGTACCGGATCGTGGTCACGCCCACCGCGGTGGGCGGCGGCACACCGTTCTTCCCGACACTGCCGTCATGGATCTCGCTGCGACTGTTGGAGAACCGCACCTTCCCGGGCGGCACGGTCCTGCTGCGCTACGAGGCGAAACACGACTAATCGGACATGCACAGCCAGGTGACGTGCGAATGCGCTACGAGATACACGACTCTCGCGGCACCCCGTTACTGCTGTTGCATTCAGGGAACCACCCTCGTGCAAGGCCAAACATCCAACAGGCAAGCTGTATTTCGATGCGACAGGCGGGGCCCACGTTCATCGGTCGGAAGCTTGCTCATGATTCGGTGAGAGCGGCCGGCACAGGGGCGTCAAGGTGCTCGAGCAACGCGGCGAGCTTGTGGTCCAATTCGCGTCCTACCTTGGTGATTTGAGGAGTGTTGAAGCTGCCGAACTGGGTGCTCGGTTGGTCGAAGGTGAACCACGTGGCATGGTCGGCGTCTTCAACAATGGCCGTACGCAGCGGGGCGTGGAGCATGATGGCGGGGTTGTAGCGGTACATTCGCTGCGCAATGGTGTGATTGCCCATGAGGTATGCGACACAGCAGCCTCGGTCTCCGGCCAGACCCATCAGCGAGGTGAAATCGCGGGACCAATAGAGGATGAAGTCGTGTGGCGCGTTCTCTGCGGTCGCATCCAAAACTGTGTTCCAGTCGGCACCCCTTTCGACGAGGGAGTCGAACCGATCGCTCTGGTACTCCGGAACCGCTCGCTCGTAGCGATTCCTGAATCCGTCAAACGAGTCGTCGATCTGGATCGTCAATCGGTCGACCCGATGCGAGATCGTTTCGATCGAGCCATTCGATGGCTGAGTCATGGTGCCGCCTGATTCGGATGTCCAAATTTCCTGGTACGCCGCGGCAAGTAGCTGGACCGACAACGCTGTCGCATCCAATTACGAGCCGCGGCAACACCACTCGTTTACCAATCCGGGTCAGTGCACGGATGCGGCGGCAGCTTCGATAACCTGCGTGACGGCGTCGGGGTGTGAGACCAGCGTCAGATGCGAGCCACCGTTGAAGTGCGTGACCTGTGAGTGTGCTCGTGCCGCCATGGAGTCCTCCGAGGCCGGCGTGATGACCTGATCTCCGCTACTGATGAAGTACCAGGAGGGGATGTCCTTCCATGCGGCGTTTTTGGACGGTGCGTACAACGCGGCCACCGCTGCTGACCGCTGGCTGGCCCAGGCCCGAGTGGCGAGGTCGGACGGCAGGTCGTTACCGAAGTGCTGGAGGAAGATGTCCTTCTTCAGATAAAGCTGCGCTTGCTCCTGGGGTGCGCCAGGGGGGAGTACGGGATCGAACAGTTCGCCTTGGGGTCGGGTCAGTACCGAGTCGGCTCCACTGAGCTGGGCAGTCGTCTCGCCCACATCGGGGGCCGCGGCGTCGACATAGACCAGCGCTCTGACGTTCGGATTGCCGGCGGCGGCGTTCGTGATGACCGATCCGCCGTAGGAATGTCCGACCAGCACGATCGGTCCGTTCAGAGTGCCGAGAAAGTTCTTCACCGAGTCGGAGTCGGAGTCGAGGTTCTCCAAAGGATTGGCGATCGCGCGTGCGTCGTATCCGTGCTTCTCCAACGCGCCAACTTCGCCACCCCAGCTCGACGCGTCGGCGAAGGCGCCGTGGACCAGCACGATGGTGGGCTTCGCGGCGCTCGGTGGAGGCGCGGCGGGTGGAGACGCGGCGGGTGGAGACGCGGCGGGTGCGCAGGCGGCGACGGCCGATGGGACTATCACGGCACACGCCACCGCAGCGGCACTCGTGAGTGCACCCATGCGCACCGTGTGCCAAGAACGTTGAAACATCAGTATTTCCGATCTGTTTGGGCCGCGTACCAAAGCCGCGGCGGAGAAATGCTTGTCGCCGACTTCTTCGGCGTCATTCGACGTTGCGGGCGGCAGCCGTGTGGGTCTTACCACCGCGCCGCGCCGCGTGCGATCAAAAGCCCTTGTCTGCCAACCAATCGAGTACAACTACGGCGACGTCCTTCCAGCCACCGTCGATGGTGAGGGAGTGACCCCGGCCCTCGAACACATGGAAGTCCGTCTGCGCCGGGCTCTTTGAATACATGGCGACGACCTCCTTGGTGACCTTCAGGGGGACGACGTGGTCTTCGGTGCCCGACGTCAACAGCAGCGGGCCGCGGTCGGCCAGGTGAGTGTCGACCTTCGCCGGCGAGTGCCGTGAGAAGTTCGCTCCCGCATCCTCGAACAGCGGCCTGCCGGGTCCGGGGATCGTCCAGGCCTGGTGCAACGCGTTGGATTCTTCTTCGCTCAGGTTGTTACCGAAGGCGTAGTGGAATTGCTTGTCCGTCAGCGACACTGTCCGGTGTCGATTGGCAGGGTTGCCAAGGACGGGGAGCGCCGACCGCAACTGCGCCACCGGAAGTGCCTTGACTCCCTTGATGGGTGCGGGGTCGATGGCAACGGCGGCTGCGATCAGACCTTCGGCCAGCAGCTCCTGGGCGATCAAGCCGCCGAAGGAGTGCCCCACCACTAGGGGCTTAATGCCGCCGCGCGCGTTGATCATTCTCGCGTAGTGATCGATCATCTGCTGGATGCCGACATCGTTCATTCCGTCCGGGTTCTCGCGTGTCTGTGCGACGGTCGCGCGCTCCCCAGGCCAACCTGGTGCGGACACCGCGTAGCCGTTGTTCTCGAAGAGGTCGAGCCATGGTTCCCAAGCAGTCGCGTGGATCCATAACCCGTGAATGAAGATGACCGGGTTGGGTTTTGTGGGCGATGTCATGAGGCGTTTTCCTTGTCGTGTCTGCTGGCAATGCTGGTTCATTCGGGCGCCGAGCATCGACATGGCGCCTGACTGCGACCCTAGGTCGAATCTGGCACGCCAAAATCCTTGGCAGGCAGGTCGTGCACGCAGGGCACAGGTGTTGGCACACGGTGAGGCACGCTGTCGGCAACATGCCTCGTGGGGTAAGTGAAACCCAGATGACTTGCAGATAGAACACGCTGGCCTACCTCGTCCGCGCCGATGGCTGGGATTACTCGGTCGAAGCCGCCCGCGCCGGGACGGCGAAATCCAATGTGTACGAGTACAACCCGCACCCCTGACAACGGACCGACAGCCAGTTCTCAGCGGGGACACCCAGTTCGCCGTGTTAGCTTGACCTCGACTCACCGACGGAGTCGACTTGCGTCGCCCGCCTGCTCCCGTCCTCGACGACGCGGCCTTCGCCGGCCGCGCCACCGTGGTCTCTTTCGCCAATTGGTATCGCCAGCAAAGGAATTAGATGGCCGAACGTCGTGACAGAGCAGTTGTCCTCGGCGCGAGCATGGGCGGCCTTCTCGCCGCCCGTGTGCTTGCCGACTACTTTCGTGTGGTCACCGTCGTCGAACGCGACGTTCTGCCCCGTGCTCCGATGAATCGCCGTGGAGTGCCCCAGGACCGACATCCGCATGTCTTGCTCGGCAAGGGCGTGCAGATCGTCGGCGAGCTCTTTCCGGGGTTCTTCGACCAACTCGTCACCGACGGTGCGGTGAAGTGGGACGACGGCGACCTTTCGAGATTCTGGTCCACATTCGGCGGGCATCTCATGGTGCGTTCGGCGACCGTGCCGGACCCCACCTCGCTGGTGGACTACCACGTGAGCCGACCGCTGTTGGAGTTCAGCGTGCGCAAGGCCGTGCGCGCCATTCCGAATGTTGAGTTTCTCGAGGGCCACGGCGTCGTGGGCTTGACGGCCGATCCCGATGCCAACCGCATCACGGGGGCTCGGCTCGCGCGGCAAGGTGATGATGGCGAGACGCTGCTGACCGCAGACCTCATAATCGACGCCACCGGCCGCGGCTCCCGGGCGCCGGTGTTCCTCGAGGAGTTCGGATACGTCCGGCCGCCGGTCGAGGAACTCGAGATGCGCATCGCATATGCCACCATGCCCGTACGTGTTCCGCCCGGCATGCTGCGCGAATTGGTGCTGGCGGTCAATCCCGTCGCCAGCCGGCCCACCACCTTTGCGATGTTCGCGGTGGAGAACGACACCTACCTGGTACTGGGCGGCACTCTCGGTGGCCAGCAACCCCCGGCGGATCGTGCCGAATTGCTCGACTTCATCGCGGAGTTCGCGCCACGTCACGCGCTTGCCGCGATCCGCGCGGGTGAGCCTCTAGGGGACGTGGTCCATCACCGGATTCCGTCCAACCGGTGGAGACGCTACGACCGGCTCGCCCGCACCCCGGACGGACTGCTGGTGTTTGGTGACGCCGTCTGTAGCTTCAACCCGATATACGGGCAGGGAATGACCATCGCGGCGGCCGAGGCCGAGGCCCTGGGCAAGTGTCTGAGCGTTGGCGACCTGGATCTGCCCCGGCGGTTCTTCGGTGAATCGGCTAAGGCCATTCAGGTGGCCTGGCGGACGGCGGTCGGTTCGGACTTGGCGCTGCCGCAGGTCAAGGGCCGGCGGCCGTTGTCAACGCGGATCATCAACACCTACATGGATGCTGTCTTGACCGCCACCGAAACCGACCCGGCGGTAGCTCAGCAGTTCTTCCGCGTCGCGTGGATGCTCGACGCACCCGCACGGCTGTTCAAGCCCTCCATCGTCCTGAGAATCGCCAAGGCGTTGATCACCGGAGCGCGGAACGGCGAGCAGGTCGAGCATCTGCGACAGCTGGCACGACTTCAAAGGTGACACCGCCCGGCATGCCGGGCGGCTACCGGCATCCGGCCCGGGGGACGTAACTCACCTACGCACTGATCCTGCCTGCTCTGTGAGATTGCTTTGGTCAGGCGGCGGCGCTCGCCCGGCGGGCAGCGTGGCGCCAAGCCAATTGGCGATGTGGTCGGCTAGAGCGGAACGCGTCCGGTGAGGTGAACAGCTCTGTGCAACAACGTTATATCTACTCCTTTGCCGCATCGATCAGCGTGGCAGCCAAAGGGTTCGGGTGGGTCAGCATGGCCTCGTGCGGGCCGTCACATTCCAGACGGCGAGGTTGATCCAGGCGGCTGGCCATGGCGCGGTAAAGCTCTTGGGGAACTGCCTGGTCTTGGCGCAGGAAGACGTAGCTAGACGGCAGCGCAGCACCCCAGAATCGGGGCAGCGAGATCGGTTCGCTGAGCCATCCGAAGGGCACCGGGACGAGCTTGCTGGTGACGGTGGCGATGTCGTGCTCCGAGGCGCCGTTCATGAAGTGCTCAGACCATGTCTGCGGATCCATCGCAACCGTCTGATCTGCGCTATCTTTGGCGGCCTGGACGGAACTCTCGACGAATGGTGCGGGCAGCACGTCGTTGATGGCTTGCCCGTCGTGCAGCACCCACGCGTCGACGAAGACGATGCGGCGCGTCTGCTGGGCCAGTCGGTCCGCGGCGTACTGGGCGGCTGGGCCGCCACCGCTGTGGCCGACCAGCACTAAATCCCGTAGGTCGTGCTCTCTGACCGCGTCGACAAGACCGTCACCAATCGCCGTGAGATTGACCCCGACCCGATCAACCGCAACACCCTGCTCGCAACCACGAAGGGTGGGCGCGAAGACTTCATGCCCCACCGAACGTAAAGCCGCCGACACGGCGTCCCAGCACCAACCGCCCTGCCACCCCCCATGCACGAGAACAAACTGCATCCCGCCTCCACCCTTCTTCGCGATGAATCAGAACACCGGTGTGCGCCGAGTTCTACACCACACGCCTGACGAAATGTCGGATGGTCGATCTGGGCCGCGGCGGTCACCATGGCGCTTGACTGCGACCCTAGGTCGAGTCGCGCACGCGAAAACCCTTGGTAGGCAGGTCGTGCACGCCGTGCACAGGTATTGGCACACGGTGAGGCACGCTGTCGGCAGCATGCCTCGCGACGGTCGCCGGGAGCAATGAGGCCGCTGAGTCCGGAAGGAGGGCGGCAACGCTCAGGCAGGTTGCTGGCGGGCTAGTTCTCGCCATTCGCTCGGGGACGCACCGTAAGTAGTTCGGAACATTCGCGCGAAACTGGAGGCATCGGTGAACCCCCACCGCCGGGCAACTGCGGAGATTGGATCATGCAGAAATGCCAAGGCGAGGTCTCTGCGCGCTCCTTCGAGTCGCCGCGTTCGGATCCAGTCCCCAAGCGACACGCCTTCGGCGGCCAGGATTCGGTAAAGCTGCCGCACCGATATGTGGTGTTCAGCGGCAATGCGGCCGGCGCCGAGGTCCGGTTCCTGCAAGTGCAATTGGACGTACTCCATGATGCGTACGAAGAGGGTGGCCTGGAGCGAATCCTTGCCCAACTCGACGGTGTCGAGATGGGTGGTGATCACTGCCCGAAGTAAGTCAATGCCAGGTTGACTGACCACGTCGCCGCCCGGGCGATCAAACGCCCCCGGCCGAGAGGCCAGTCGGTGGAAATAGGCGACGGCCATGTCTGAGATCGGGTGACCCGGACACAACGGAAGCGCGCTAATTTGCCGGATAATGTCAACTGGCAACGCCAATCGATCCAGGGGTATTCGGAATTTGTGCTGGGAGATGCCATCCGCATCAGCGATCATGAATGGATCTGTTGAGTCCCAGACCGCCAGATCGCCGGGGCGCAAGGTTATTTCT
The DNA here is from genome assembly GCF_003719305.1 of Mycolicibacterium stellerae. Classification (GTDB taxonomy): domain Bacteria; phylum Actinomycetota; class Actinomycetes; order Mycobacteriales; family Mycobacteriaceae; genus Mycobacterium; species Mycobacterium stellerae. The sequence goes on along the minus strand of NZ_RARC01000027.1, from coordinate 75,168 downwards.
CGGTCACGCTGAACCACGACGCAGGACCCCGTCATCTGCAGCCCCAGGAAGAGGCTCGGCTTGACGTCGTCGCGCGGCAACGCCTTGTAATGGACCTTGACGGCAGTCGATTTCACGGACCACACCGTGAGCTCATTCAGGTCAGTGATCGCCAAGCTCGTCGCAGCCGGGCCGCGATCGTCCGGAAAGTCGATCTCGAGCGGAGCAAGAGTCTGCGAGACCGTGGCACGCACCACCTCTTCGCGATCGGCAACCGGGATTCGCCGAGCATCGAATCTGACCGTCCCCGCGCCGCCCTCGGCGCCACCCCGCAGGTCGGGGTCTCTGCCAAGGGTGTCGTACTGCAACGTGCGGCCCAACCTGTTCTAACTGCGACAATCTTCACATTCTGCCATCACCGGGAGCGGCGTTCAGCAAAAGATCGCAACCGTCGGAAGCGCACACCTTCTAGGGCTCGGGCAATGCCGACGTGCGAGCCAGCGACTCTGCCGTCGGGCACTGAGCATGCCGAGAGCCGCCGAGCCGGTACAACCACGGATCCGGAAGTTATGTCCCTGCATATTCTCGTCAACCATTATTCATCGGTTATAGATCGGACTCGACCGGAATCAGCAGGCATCCGTTGGGAACCGATTGTCACCGGAATCCCTGGTGGCACTGGGAAATAACGGAGTCCAGTAAGAGTCATTGAAAATCGCCAAAATCGAATCCCGATGGCGCGGTGACGACGAGCACTCGTGTGCTCTCCGAGCGCACCTGGAAGGTGTGGGGCAGGCCGCGGTGCAGCCAGGCCACCGCGCCTTCGCCGTGCACAGCTGCGACGTCGCCTGCAGCGTGCCTAACTCAGCCGCGCCATCCAACCGTGGGTATCGGCGAACGTGCCGCGCTGAATTCCGGTCAACGTGTCGCGAAGGGCCATCGTGATCTCACCAGGTTCGCCGTCGGCGATGGTGAACTCACCGTCACCGTACTTCACGTGTGACACCGGCGTGATCACCGCGGCTGTGCCGCACGCGAACACTTCGGTGATCTCACCCGCGGCGGCCTTCTTCTGCCACTCGTCGACGTCGATCTTTCGCTCTTCGACGGCGAATCCGGCGTCGGTAGCCAACTGCAGCAACGAATCTCGCGTGATGCCGGGCAGCAGCGAACCACTCAGTTCCGGCGTGACAAGCCGGGCGGTACCCCCGCTGCCGAACACGAAGAACAGGTTCATGCCGCCCATCTCTTCGACATACCGGCGTTCGATGGCGTCGAGCCACACCACCTGGTCGCACCCGTTGTCGGCGGCCTCGGCCTGCGCGAGCAGCGACGCGGCGTAGTTGCCGCCGAACTTCGCGGCGCCTGTGCCGCCCGGTGAGGCACGCACGTACTCGTGCGACAGCCACACGCTGACGGGTTTGATGCCGCGCGGGAAGTACGCCCCCGCAGGCGACGCGATCACCATGTAGCGGTATTCGGACGCGGGCCGAACCCCGAGCCCCGGCTCGGTGGCGAAGATGTAGGGCCGCAGGTACAGCGATTCCTCGCCGCCAGCCGGAGGCACCCATTCCGCGTCGACCGCGATGAGCCGACGCAGCGACTCGATGAACACCTCGTCCGGTAGCTCGGGGATGGCCAGCCTGCGGGACGACGTGCGTAGCCGCGCGGCGTTGGCTTCAGGTCGGAAGGACACGATCGAACCGTCCGCCCAGCGGTAGGCCTTCAGCCCCTCGAACACCTCCTGCGCGTAGTGCAGAACGATCGCCGATGGGTCGAGCTCGATTGGGCCGTACGGCATGACCCGCGCGTTGTGCCAGCCCTTGCCGTCGATGTAGTCGATCGACACCATGTGGTCGGTGTGATACCGGCCGAATCCCGGATTCGCCAGAATTCCCGCACGTACCTCATCGCTCGCCGGATTCGCGTTGCGATCGACGGTGAACACGAGGTCGTCAGTCATGGGGCGATTGTATATCCGGCCGCTACCGGGTTTTTGCCTCCACAAACGGCGGCTTGGCGACTTCACATTCGACCTGGCGGCCGCGTACGTCCACCGCAACCCGCTGCCCGTCGGCGATGTCGTGATCGGTGTCGAGCAACGCGAGCGCGATGCCGACTTTCAAACTCGGAGAGAAGGTTCCCGATGTCGTCACCCCGACCGGAGTGGAGCCGTCGAGCACCGTCAGCTCGGGCCGCAGCACTCCCCTGCCAACGGCGCGCAGACCGCGCAGCAGTCGCTTCGGGCCCGCCTCCTTCTCGGCGAGCAGCGCGTCGCGGCCCCAGAATGCATCCTTGCGCCAACCGATGGCCCAGCCGCACCGTGCCTGCAACGGCGAGATCTCCAGCGACAGCTCGTGGCCGTGCAGTGGATAGCCCATTTCGGTGCGCAGCGTGTCCCGGGCGCCGAGGCCTGCCAGCTGACCGCCCGCCCCGGATACGGCGTCGACGAGTGCGTCGAACACCACAGGGGCGTCACCCCATGCAGGCAGAAGTTCGTAGCCGTGCTCACCGGTGTAGCCGGTGCGGCACACCCGCACCTCGACGCCGTTGAAGTCGGCGTCGGAATACCCCATGTAGTCCATGTCGGTCGGCAACCCCAGCGATCCGACGACCTCCGCCGATTTCGGTCCCTGCACCGCGAGGACAGCGCGCGACCGGTGCTCGTCGGTGATGGTCAACCCGCCGGGCGCCTTGTCCTGCAGCGCGGCGACGACGGCGGCGGTGTTGGCGGCATTGGGAACGAGAAAAATCTCGTCATCGGAGACGTAATAGGCGATCAGATCGTCGATGACACCGCCGGATTCGGTGCAGCACAACGTGTATTGCGCCTTGCCTGGACCGATCCGGCCGAGGTCGTTGGTGAGCGTCGAGTTGACGTATTCGGCCGCGCCGGGACCGCGGACCGCGGCCTTGCCGAGGTGGCTGACGTCGAACAGACCGACAGCGCCGCGCGTTGCGGTGTGCTCGCCCACGGTGCCCTCATAGGCGACAGGCATCAGCCAGCCGGAGAACTCGGCGAAGCTGGCGCCGAGCTGACGGTGCCGTTCCTCTAGCGGGCCATGCTGGATTTCGCTCACGGGGTTCAACCCTAATCGGGCGTTGGCTGCTGGCAGACTCCGGTGGGTGCTCGATTTCGATGCGCTGGAGGCGGCCGGAATCGCCAACGCGCGCGAGCGTGCCGGGCTGATCGAATACCTGGACGGCCTCGGCTTCACCGCCCAGGAGATGGTGGACGCCGAGCGCCGCGGCAGGCTTTTCGGCCTCGCGGGCGATGCTCTGCAACGGTCCGGCCAACCGATCTTCACGCTCCGCGAGGCCGCCGGTGAGCTGGGCGTGCCCGTCGAGGAGCTCATCCGCGCCTGGCATGCACTGGGGCTGAGCGCACCGGACACGGATGAACCGGTCTTCAGCCAGATCGACGTCGACGGTTTGGCGTCATGGGTGGCCATGAAGTCGGCTGTCGGCGATGAGCCGACGATGACGCTGCTGCGGGTGCTCGGCGCGTCGATGGCCCGGCTCGCGGAAGCCGGGTCCACCGCCATCCGCCTCGGAATGCCGGACATCCAGATGGAGCACAGCGCCGACGAGCTCACCACAGCGATGACCTATCGCCGGGTCGGAGAGTTCATCCCGCGCCTCGGGGTGCTCATCGACGCGGTCTTCCGCCATCACACCGTCAGCGCCCGCACCTACTTCGAGGGCGTCATCCGCGATGCATCGGCGAGCGTGGTCTGCGGCATCGGGTTCGCAGACCTGACCGGCTTCACCGCGCTGAGCCAACAGCTCAGCGCAACCGAGTTGTCCGACCTGCTCGTGGAGTTCGCCGCCGCCGTCAGCGATGTGGTCCTCACTGACGGGGGACGGGTCGTGAAGTTCATCGGCGATGAGGTGATGTGGGTGAGCTCGACGCCGGAGAAGCTGGTGAAAGTCGCGTTCGACCTGGTCGAACACCCGGGGGCACGCGAGGCCGGACTCCAGGTGCGGGCCGGCCTGGGTTACGGCTCGGTACTTGCGATCGGCGGCGACTACTTCGGGACGCCGGTCAACCTGGCGGCCCGCCTGGTGGCTGCCGCCGCTCCCGGCCAGATCCTCATCTCCACCGACGTTCGCGACGAGCTGCCGGACTCGGCCGCGATCCTCCAGGATCCGTTGGTGCTCAAGGGTTTCGACACCCCCGTCACGGCCTACGATCTGTACCTGCCCCCTTGACCGATAGGCTCAACCCCCGTGAGCCCTGCAAATCCCGGTTATCAAGCCCCCGCCGTCACCGTCAGCTCGTCGTTGCCCAAGCGCAAGGCCGACAAAACGGTGCTGATCGTGCCCGTGGTCAGCGGAGGCGACGACGACGGCAGAGCTACCGTCGTCGCGAACCCGTTCCTCGACGCCGAGGCCGTCGGCGAGATCGAGGTCGCCCTCGAGTCGCTGGGCGCCAAGGGTGGCCCGGACCAGGTGACACGGGTGGTCGCGCCGTCGCTGCCGGTGGGCAGTGTGATTGCGATCGGTCTCGGCAAGCCGCGTGAAGACTGGCCGTCCGACCTGATCCGGCGCGCCGCCGGGGTCGCAGCCAGGTCTCTGAACGGCACCGAGGCGGCGATCACCACGCTGTCGGACATCGACCTCGAGGCCGCCGTCGAGGGGCTGATCCTCGGCGCCTATCGGTTCAGCGACTTCCGCAGCGACAAGACCGCGCCGAAGGACAAGGGCCTGCGCGATATCACCGCGCTGGTGGCGGACACGAAGGGCAAGGCCAAGGCGCAAGCGCAGCGCGCCACCAACATCGCGACCGCCGTCGCCACCGCCCGCGATCTGGTCAACACTCCCCCGTCGCATCTCTTTCCCGACGAGTTCGCCAAGCGCGCAAAGGCATTGGGTGAAGCTGCCGGTCTCGACGTCGAGGTGCTCGACGACAAGACGCTGGCCAAGGAGGGCTACGGCGGCGTGGTCGGCGTCGGAAAGGGCTCGTCGCGCCCGCCGCGGCTGGTACGGCTGGCGCACCGTGGCGCGAAGAACAAGAAGTCGAAAAAGGTCGCGTTGGTCGGCAAGGGCATCACGTTCGACACCGGCGGTATCTCCATCAAGCCTGCCGCCAACATGCACCACATGACGTCCGACATGGGCGGCGCGGCGGCCGTCATCGCGACGGTGGTGCTCGCGGCCAAACAGAAGCTGCCCATCGACGTCATCGCCACCGTGCCGATGGCCGAGAACATGCCGTCGGCGACCGCCCAGCGACCGGGCGACGTGCTTACCCAATACGGTGGAATCACCGTCGAGGTGCTCAACACCGACGCCGAGGGCCGCCTGATCCTCGCCGACGCGATCGTGCGGGCCTGCGAGGACGATCCCGATTACCTCATCGAGACGTCGACGCTGACCGGTGCGCAGACCGTCGCGCTCGGGGCCCGCACACCCGGGGTGATGGGTTCCGACGAATTCCGCGACCGGGTGGCGGCGCTTTCCCAGGAGGTCGGCGAAAACGCTTGGCCCATGCCGCTTCCCGACGAACTCAAGGACGACCTCAAGTCGACGGTGGCCGACCTGGCCAACGTCAGCGGCTCGCGCTACGCGGGCATGCTAGTGGCGGGCACCTACCTGCGCGAGTTCGTCGCCGACGGCATTGCGTGGGCGCACATCGACGTCGCCGCGCCTGCCTACAACAGCGGCGGCCCATGGGGTTACACCGGCAAGGGCGGCACCGGGGTGCCGACCCGCACCATGTTCGCGGTGCTTGAGGACATCGCGCAGAAGGGCTGAGCTAGACGATCTTTGCGCGTGCCGCGTTGCGCATCGCCTGCGGCAGCACCCGGGCCGTGCCGTAGAGCAGGTAGGCCTCCGGGGTGATTGGCCGGATCGGCTTGTTCTTCCTGACCGCCGACACGATCGCCTTTGCCGCCTTGTCCGGGCCGTAATTTCGACGCCGGAAACCCTGCTCCAGTTGCCGCCGTCGAATCTCGACGCTCTCGTCCGAGCGGTCCGGTGCGTCGAACCGAGTGGTGTGCACGATGTTGGTATCGATGGTGCCTGGGCAGACCGTGGTGAGCCCGATGCCTGCGGCGTCGAGTTCGGCACGCAGGCAATCGGAGAACATGTACACCGCGGCCTTCGACGTGCAATAGGCGTTCAACGATTTCGACGGTGAGTACGACGCCATCGAGGCGACGTTGACGATGTACCCGCCGGTTCCGCGCGCAACGAGGCGCTTCCCAAATGCCCTGCAGCCGTTGACGACACCGCCGAGGTTGACGTCGAGCACCCGTTCCCACTGGTCGGCGGGCGTGTCCAGGAACTCGCCGGCCTGACCGATGCCTGCGTTGTTGACCACCACGTCCGGCACGCCATGTTCCGCGCACACCTGATCGGCGAACCGCTCGACGGCGTCGGCGTCGGACACGTCGAGCACGTACGGGTGCGCGACACCGCCGCGCTCGACGATCTGGGCGGCGGTGTCCTTGACGGTCGCCTCGTCGACGTCGCTGATGACCAGTTCGGCGCCCGCGCGCGCGAAGGCCAAGGCGGTCTCCCTGCCGATGCCGCTGCCCGCACCGGTGACCGACACCAGCGTGTCGCCGAAGTCGTCGCGCTTGCGGCCGACCTGTGCGCGCAGCAATGCGCGACTTGCGGGCTTGCCCTCGAGGAAGTCGACCAGCTCGGCGACACCCACGGCCAGCACCTGCGGATGCGACATCGGCGACCAGTGGCCCGCGTTGATATCGCGCCGCCACAGTCGCGGCACCCAGCGCGACAGGTCGTCGAAGCCGTGCGGGCGGACCACCGGGTCCTTGGCGCCGACGATCAACTGCACGGGCACGCTGACGTAGCGGTCGGCGGGGAACTCGGTCGGTGGCGAAACCGCCAGCGCGCGATAGATTTTCAGTGAGTTGACGAGGTCGACGCACGCGGTTTCGCTGCGGTAACGCTGGTCGGCGGGCACCCGGTCGGTCAACAGCTTGTTGGCGCTGCGCCGCATCAGGCGCTTGAAGACCGCAGGCGCGACCACCGGCGCCGCGAACGGGTACCAGTACGCGAGCCGGAGAAGGCGGTCGACGGCCCTGCCGAACTGCACGGGCCGGTACGGCCGCTTGAGGCTGTCGAAGATGTACCCGCCGTAGTGGGCGATGCCAGGCCCGGACGCCGAGGTGAAGGAGGCCACCCGATCGCAGGCACCCGGCCGGCCCAGGTACTCCCACGCGGCCACCGAACCCCAGTCGTGGCCAAGCAGATGTACGGGCTCGCCGGGGCTGACGGCCGCGATCACCGCACCGAGATCATCGGCGAGCCGGGCGATTCTGTATGCCGAAACAGGTTTGGGCACAGACGATTTGCCCACGCCGCGGCTGTCATAGCGGATGATGCGGAACCGGTCGGCCAGCCGCGAGACGACCCCGTCCCACAACACGTGGGAATCGGGCCAGCCGTGCGCCATCACCAGCGTCGGCCCGTCGGGGTTGCCCTGCTCGTAGGTGGCGATGCGAACACCGCCGGTGCTGTCGACGAAGCGCTCGCGGATTGTGTCCTGCACGGCCCGTACCCTAACGGTCTTCCAGCTCCCGCCGAGCGGCGCGTTCCCGTTCGATACGGCGGCGGGCGTCGTAGTCGCGCATGCGTTGCGGGTAGCCGACCTTCTGCACGTCGTAGACCGGAATCTGCAGCCGATCGCTCAGCCGCCGTGCGCCCGAATCGCCGCCTGCGCGACGCCGCGTCCATTCACCGTCGCCGGCCACCAGCACGACGGTGACCTCGGTGACCGTGGTCTTCGGCTCGATAAACGCCTCGACGCCTGCGCGCTGGGCGGCCCACTCCCGCAGGTATGCCAGGTCGGCGGCGGGATCATTGCCGCCGCTGCCGCGCCGTGACCCGGCACGCCGAAACCTGTCGAACAGTCCCAATACGGCCGTACTCCTTCCGGAGCTTCCGCGCTCCACCTCCATCGATAGTGCCAGAGCAACAGCTGTGCAGGTCTGGGGCGAGCGGTCGGGCTCGACATGACAGGATGGGAACCGGCATTCGACCCGTGACGACCAACCGTTCGAGGGAGTCAATAGACATGGCAACTTCCGTCCAGATGCCGGCACTCGGCGAGAGCGTCACCGAGGGGACCGTCACCCGGTGGCTCAAGCAAGAGGGCGACACGGTGGAGCTGGACGAACCATTGCTCGAGGTCTCGACGGACAAGGTCGACACCGAGATCCCGTCCCCCGCGGCAGGCGTGTTGAAGAAGATCGTGGCCCAAGAGGACGACACCGTCGAGGTCGGCGGCGAGCTGGCCGTGATCGGCGACGAGGACGAGGACGACGGGGGTAGCGAGGAGCCGAAGTCCGAGGAACCCGCCGAGGAGCCTGCGGAAGAGCCCGCTGAGGAGCCCGAGCCCGCCGCCGAGGAGGAAAAGCCCGAAGCCGCCGCCGAACCCGAGGAGAAGTCCGAACCCGAGAAGAAGCCGGCAGCCTCGTCAGGCGGCGGCGACGCCACCCCGGTGCTGATGCCCGAGCTGGGCGAGTCGGTCACCGAGGGCACCGTCACGCGTTGGCTGAAGGAAGTCGGCGACAGCGTCGAGGTTGACGACCCGTTGGTGGAGGTGTCCACCGACAAGGTCGACACCGAGATCCCATCGCCGGTGGCAGGCACGCTGATCAGCATCACCGCCGAGGAGGACGACACCGTCGCCGTCGGTGGCGAACTCGGCAAGATCGGCGACGCCGGGGCGGCGCCCGCCGAAGAGCCCGAACCCAAGGAAGAGCCCAAGGAAGAGGCCGAACCGGAACCCGAGCCCGAGCCCGAGCCCGAGCCGGAACCCGAGCCGGAACCCAAGGAAGAGGCGAAGCCCGAACCCAAGGAAGAAGCCAAGCCGGAACCGAAGACCGAGCCGAAACCGGAGCCCAAACCTGAGCCGGAAGCGGCTTCGGAACCGTCAGGTGACGGCGCGCCGTACGTGACACCGCTGGTGCGGAAACTGGCCAGCGAGAACGACATCGACCTCGCGGCGGTGACCGGCAGCGGCGTCGGCGGGCGCATCCGCAAGCAGGATGTGCTGGCCGCGGCCGAAGCCAAGAAGGCACCGGCACAGGAGGCCCCCGCCGCCAAGAAGGAGGCGCAGGCGCCCGCCGCGAAGGCTGAGCCCGCCTCAGCGCTGGCGCATCTGCGCGGCACCACCCAGAAGGCCAACCGCATCCGGCAGATCACTGCGAAGAAGACACGCGAATCGCTGCAAGCCACAGCGCAGTTGACGCAGACCCACGAGGTCGACATGACCAAGATCGTGTCGCTGCGGGCGCGGGCGAAGGCCAGCTTCGCCGAACGTGAGGGTGTGAACCTGACGTTCTTGCCGTTCTTCGCCGTTGCCGTCGTCGACGCGCTCAAGGCGCACCCGAACGTCAACGCCAGCTACAACGAGGACACCAAGGAGATCACCTACTACGACGCCGAGCACCTCGGTTTCGCGGTGGATACCGAGCAGGGCCTGCTCTCGCCGGTCATTCACAACGCGGGCGACCTGTCGCTGGGAGGTCTGGCGCGGGCCATCGCCGACATCGCGGCGCGGGCGCGGTCGGGCAACCTCAAGCCCGACGAGTTGTCGGGCGGGACCTTCACGATCACCAACATCGGCAGTCAGGGCGCGCTGTTCGACACCCCGATCCTGGTGCCGCCGCAGGCGGCGATGCTGGGCACCGGTGCGATCGTCAAGCGTCCCCGTGTGGTGGTCGACAAGAGCGGCAACGAGTCGATCGGCGTGCGCTCGGTCTGCTATCTGCCGCTGACCTACGACCACCGCCTGGTGGACGGCGCGGACGCTGGTCGCTTCCTGACCACAATCAAGCGCAGGCTCGAAGAGGGCGCCTTCGAGGCGGACCTGGGGCTGTAGAGCCACGTGGCCACCGTTGCGATTGCGGGGTCCTCGGGACTGATCGGCGCGTCGCTGGTTTATGCACTGAGGGCCACCGACCACCGGGTGTTGCGCATCGTGCGCCGGGCACCGTCGAATTCCGAAGAGCTGTTCTGGAATCCGGACACCGGGGAGTTCGATGCGAGCGCGCTGCGCGGGGTGGACGCCGCCGTCAACATGTGCGGCGTCAACGTCGGCGCCAAACGGTGGTCGGGCGCGTTCAAGCAGAGCTTGCGCGACAGCCGGATCGACCCCACAGAGGTGCTGTCCGCGGCGGTGGCCGAGGCGGGGGTCGGTGTGCTGATCAACGCGAGCGCGGTCGGCTACTACGGCGACACCGGCAACCGGATCGCCGACGAGACGGCTCCTCAGGGGCGCGGGTTTCTCGCCCAGTTGTGCCGCGACTGGGAGGCTGCGACGGCACCGGCGCAGCACGCGGGCGTGCGCGTCGTGCTGGCCCGGACCGGGCTGGTTCTGTCCCCGCGCGGCGGGATGCTGAGCCGGCTGCGACCGCTGTTCTCGCTGGGTCTGGGCGGGCGGCTCGGCAGCGGCCGGCAGTACATGCCGTGGATCAGCCTCGAAGACCAGGTCCGCGCGCTGCTGTACGCGATCTTTCACGACGAGCTCGCCGGCCCGGTCAACTTCACCGGCCCTGCGCCGGTGACCAATTCCGAGTTCACGACGGCGATGGGCCGTGCGCTGAACCGGCCGACAGCCCTTCTGGTTCCGGGATTCGCCCTGAAGACATTGCTGGGCGAATTCGCCGAGGAAGGGCTGCTTGGCGGGCAGCGCGCCATCCCCGCGGCGCTCGAACGCGCGGGCTATGAGTTCCGCCACAACACCGTCGGCGAGGCATTGGCCTACGTCACGAGTACCGTCGAATCGTGAGTTCTATCCGGTCGGCGACCACACCGATCGACGTTCGGCCGTTGGGCACCGTCGACTACCAGGACGCCTGGATTCTGCAGCAGGAGTTGGCCGACGCGCGCGTCGCAGGCGGACCCGACACGCTGCTGCTGCTCGAGCACCCGTCGGTCTTCACCGCGGGGCGCCGCACGCTGCCCGAGGAGCGCCCGGCCGACGGAACTGCCGTCATCGACACCGACCGGGGCGGCAAGATCACCTGGCACGGCCCCGGTCAGCTGGTCGGATATCCGATTATCGGTCTGGCTGAACCGCTCGATGTGGTTAATTTCGTTCGGCGCCTTGAAGAGTCGTTGATCCATGTGTGCGGCGAGCTGGGGCTGGAAACCGTGCGCGTCGCCGGCCGGTCGGGTGTGTGGGTGCCTGCGGACGACAGGGGCCCGGCCCGCAAGGTCGGCGCGATCGGGGTCCGGGTGTCGCGGGCGACCACCCTGCACGGCTTCGCGTTGAACTGCGACTGCGACCTGAGCGCGTTCTCCGCGATCGTGCCGTGCGGTATCGCCGACGCCGGGGTCACTTCGCTGACAGCCGAACTCGGCCGCCACGTCGGCGTCGACGACGTCGTCGACCGCGTCACGGCCGCTGTGTGCGACGCGCTGGAGGGCCGGCTGCGGGTAGCGTTGACGTCGTGAGTGTCGTCCCGGAATCCAATGTCGCCGGCCATGCGGCTCCGGAAGGCCGCAAGCTGCTCCGCCTGGAAGTCCGCAACGCGCAGACTCCGATTGAGCGCAAGCCGCCGTGGATCAAGACCCGGATGAAGACGGGCCCGGAGTACACGCAGCTCAAGAACCTGGTTCGGCGCGAGGGCCTGCACACCGTCTGCGAGGAAGCCGGCTGTCCGAACATCTACGAGTGCTGGGAGGACCGGGAGGCGACGTTCCTGATCGGCGGCGAGCAGTGCACGCGGCGCTGCGACTTCTGCCAGATCGACACCGGCAAACCGGCCGACCTGGACCGCGACGAGCCGCGCAGGGTCGCCGAAAGCGTTGCCACCATGGGCCTGCGGTACGCGACCGTCACCGGGGTGGCCCGAGACGACCTGCCAGACGGCGGCGCGTGGCTGTACGCCGAAACGGTGCGCTACATCAAGAAGCTCAACCCCGGCACCGGCGTCGAATTGCTGATTCCCGACTTCAACGGTGAACCCGCGTTGCTGGAGCAGGTATTCGAATCACGGCCAGAAGTGTTGGCGCACAACGTCGAAACGGTTCCGCGAATCTTCAAGCGGATCCGCCCCGCGTTCCGTTATGACCGCAGCCTCGCGGTGCTCACCGCCGCGCGTGACTACGGGTTGGTGACCAAGAGCAACCTGATCCTCGGCATGGGCGAGACAACGGACGAGGTGCGCACGGCGTTGACGGATCTACTGGACGCGGGCTGCGACATCGTCACGATCACCCAGTACCTGCGGCCGTCGGCGCGTCATCACCCGGTGGAACGCTGGGTCCATCCAGATGAGTTCGTCGAGCTCGCGGCCTTCGCGGAGGGGCTCGGCTTTGCCGGGGTACTCGCCGGGCCGCTGGTGCGGTCGTCGTATCGGGCCGGTCGCCTCTATTCGCAGGCAGCGGGCTCGAGGGTTTCACACCCACCCGTATCCTGAACCAATGGCGAAGACCACCCGCAGCAAGGCCGAAGTCAAGGCCGCCAAGGCCGAGGCCAAGGCCACTCGCAAGGCCGCATCCAAGCAGCGCCGCAGTCAGCTGTGGCAGGCGTTCCAGATCCAGCGCAAGGAGGACAAGCGCCTTCTGCCGTACATGATCGGCGCTTTTGTGCTGATCGTGGCGGCCTCGGTGGTGGCCGGGGTGTTCGCGGGCGGGATCACGATGTTCACGCTGATCCCGCTTGGCGTGGTGCTCGGCGCGCTGGTGGCGTTCATCATCTTCGCCCGCCGGGCGCAGAAAGCGGTCTATCACAAGGCCGAAGGTCAGGCAGGCGCGGCGGCATGGGCGCTGGAGAACCTGCGCGGCAAGTGGCGCGTCACCCCGGGCGTCGCGGCGACCGGCCATCTCGATGCCGTGCACCGTGTCATCGGCAGGCCGGGTGTGATCTTCGTCGGCGAAGGCTCGGCGGCGCGGGTGAAACCGCTGCTGGCGCAGGAGAAGAAGCGAACCGCGCGGCTGGTTGGCGACGTCCCGATCTACGACGTCGTGATCGGCAACGGCACCGACGAGGTGCCGCTGGCGAAGCTGGAACGCCACCTGAACAAGCTGCCCGCGAACATCACCGTCAAGCAGATGGACTCGCTGGAGTCGCGGCTGGGCGCGCTTGGCTCCAAGGTCGGCCCGGCGGCGATGCCGAAAGGCCCGATGCCGAACGCGGCGAAGATGCGCGGCATGCAGCGCACGGTACGCAGACGCTAGCTCAATGACGCCCAAACGTACGTTTGGGCGCAGAAGTGCGAGTAGATCGCACCAGTTCGTCGATCTCGGAGGCTAGCGCCGCACCACCGCGGTGTTGGTCAGCCGATCGTGCAGCCCGCGCATATCGGAGTCGGTGAACAGCGGCGGTATCACCAGCGCGATCAGCAGGCCGCGGACCACCGCACGCCCCAACCCGACATGGAGCCGGTTGTCGACGGGCACCACGATCAGGCCGAGCGCGTACTGGCCTGGAGTGAACCCGAAAAGCCGGACCGATACCGCGCCAAGCACGAACCAGACCAACAGCACTGCGGTGGACAGCGTCTGCACGCTGAACCACCCGAATGTCATGGCCAGGGCGGCCAGGCCGTAGGCGATCAGCCAGTCGACGAACAGGGCTCCGATGCGCCTGCCCATCCGCGCAAGCGATTCAGGCCCGCTGGGGGGTAGCCCCAGCCGCTGACCTGGATAATCATTAGGTCGCTGGTCTGTCGGTTCCGGCCCGACGGGCGGCGGACCAGATAGCCAGGAACCGAAGCTGGAAGGCATGGTTCCAGCATAGGTCTGGAGGAATTGCGTAACTTCGGCGCAACATACGGTTGACTGCAGTGCAACATCGTGTCCATAGCGTCATGCCCCGGGTTAACACAAAGATAAAAGGAGAGTCTTCAGTGGCAGATAAGACCGCCGACGACATCATCAAGCAGATCAAGGACGAAGAAGTCGAGTACGTCGACATCCGGTTCTGCGATCTGCCCGGCGTCGTCCAGCATTTCTCGATCCCAGCGTCGGCGTTTGACGAGAGCGTGTTCGAGGACGGATTGGCGTTCGACGGCTCGTCAGTCCGCGGTTTCCAGTCCATTCACGAGTCGGACATGATGCTGCTGCCCGATCCCGAGACCGCGCGCATCGACCCGTTCCGGGCCGCCAAGACGCTGAACCTCAACTTCTTCGTGCACGATCCGTTCACCCGCGAGGCGTACTCGCGTGACCCGCGCAACGTGGCCCGCAAGGCGGAGAATTACCTGACCAGCACCGGCATCGCCGACACGTGCTTCTTCGGGGCAGAGGCCGAGTTCTACATCTTCGACTCGGTGAGCTTCGACTCGCGGATCAACGGCACGTTCTACGAGATCGATTCCGAAGCCGGCTGGTGGAACACCGGTGAGCCGTTCGAGTCGGACGGCAGCGCGAACCGCGGTTACAAGGTCCGCCCCAAGGGCGGGTACTTCCCCGTCGCGCCGTACGACCACTTCGTCGACCTGCGTGACCAGATGGCGACCAACCTGCAAAACGCCGGCTTTGTCCTGGAGCGCGGCCACCACGAGGTGGGCACCGCGGGACAGGCTGAGATCAACTACAAGTTCAACACCCTTTTGCACGCGGCTGACGACTTGGTGCTGTTCAAGTACATCATCAAGAACACGGCGTGGGCGGCGGGCAAGACCGTCACGTTCATGCCCAAGCCGCTGTTCGGCGACAACGGCTCAGGGATGCACGCCCACCAGTCGCTGTGGAAGGACGGTAAGCCGCTGTTCCACGATGAGTCGGGCTACGCCGGTCTGTCGGACACCGCACGCCACTACATCGGCGGCATCCTGCACCATGCGCCGTCGCTGCTGGCGTTCACCAACCCGACGGTGAACTCGTACAAGCGACTGGTGCCGGGCTACGAGGCGCCGATCAACCTGGTGTACAGCCAGCGCAACCGTTCGGCCTGCGTGCGCATCCCGATCACCGGCAACAACCCGAAGGCCAAGCGCCTCGAGTTCCGCTGCCCGGACAGCTCGGGCAACCCGTACCTGGCGTTCGCGGCGATGATGATGGCCGGCTTGGACGGCATCAAGAAGAAGATCGAGCCGCAGGCCCCGGTCGACAAGGACCTCTACGAACTGCCGCCGGAGGAGGCCGCGGGCATTCCGCAGGCGCCGACCTCGCTGGCAGCGGTGATCGACCGCCTCGAGGAGGATCACGAATACCTCACGGAGGGTGGAGTTTTCACCGAGGACCTGATCGAGACGTGGATCTCCTACAAGCGCGAGAACGAGATCCTGCCCGTGCAGATCCGTCCGCACCCGTACGAGATCGCGTTGTACTACGACGTGTAACCAGCACAGCATCTGGGCCGGGCGAGCGTATCGCCCGGCCCTTTTGCGCGCTAGGGTCAGCTATGAGCAACCTGGACGCCCGCTTGGCGGGTTATCACTCCCCTGTCTTGAGCGCTTTCCGCATCATCTTTGGGCTGCTGTATACGATCCACGGCTCGCAGAAGCTGTTCGGCTGGCCGGTCGCGGCGCCTGGCGGCCCGGTCGAGGTGGGCGCCTGGCCATTTTGGTGGGCGGGGCTGATCGAGTTCGTCCTTGGCATTCTGATCACCGTCGGGTTCGTTACGCGCATCGCGGCATTCATCGCCTCCGGTGAGATGGCGTTCGCGTACTTCTATCAGCACTGGCCGCCGCTCAAGGGCGGCGGCGCGAGCTTCTGGCCGATCGCCAACGGCGGCGAGCTCGCCATCATGTTCTGCTTCGCGTTCCTTTTGATCGCGACGACGGGTGCGGGCACGTTGTCAGCAGACGCCCGCCGACGGCCGGGTGTCCGGCGAACCGTTGGGGCTCCGCGCCGACGGGTCGACCGCGTGGCCGACGACCCGCCGCGCCGACGGCCAGGACTACTCGACCGCTTCCGCCGGTAGGAACTTCCTTACGTCTTCTCCGTCATCGGCTCAGCCGATCGACGGCAGGCTCCGCTACACAGTGGGTTTGCCAACCGCCGCATTCAGCGGTCCAGGGCCAGGTCCTTGCGAAACCGCTTCATGCCGTCGATTTTCTCGTCAAGCGTTGCATCCGGTCCGGCGTAGAACATCCACGGCATCGTGATGATCCCTGTGATGCCCGCAGCTTCCGCGCGCTCGTAGTGCTCGGGCATGAAGGCATCGGTCAACGGTGTCAGGACCTCGAAACCGGCCATCGACAAACCGTTCTCGGCGCGCAGTTCCCGCACCCGCTCGACGCCCGCGATCGCCCGGTCCGTGGAGATCAAGTCGCCGATCCATCCGTCGTTGCGCGCCGCTCGCCGAAGCGCGACATCGCTCAGTCCGCCGACATAGATCGGGATTCTCGGCGGCGTCGGCTCCATCTCCAGCCGCGGCGTCTTGTAGAACTCGCCGTCGAACTCCGTCCACCCCGGCTGCCACAGCGCCCGGAACAGCTCCAACATCTCGTCCGTCCGCTTACCCCGCCGCGCGAACTGCTGGCCCATCAACGTGAACTCTTCTTCACACCAGCCCACCCCAACGCCCAGCTCCACCCGCCCGTCGGACAGATATGCCGCCGTACCAATCGCTTTCGCCGCCGCATAGGGGTCCCGCATCGCCGGGATGTACACCGTCGTGACGAATTTCAAGCCCGTCGTCACCTGTGCCATCGCGCCCACCAGCACCCAAGGATCGGGCCACGGAGTGAATTCCTCCCAGCGCCGCTTCCCGTCACGCGTGTAGGGATACGGTGTCGACAACGTCTCCAAATTGATGATGTGGTCCGGAATCCCGACACCCTGGTAGCCGAGATCGTCAGCGGCCTTGGCGATCTCGACCGCTTCCTTCAGTTCGCGGAACGCCGTGCTCACATAGAACTTCATCCCGCGTCCCTCGCCCACACCGGCTTGATGAAGATTCCCTCCGCCTCCACCGTCTTACCCTCGGCGTCGTACATGTGACCACTCACAAACGTCTTGTGACCATCAGTCCGCTCGATCGCCGCCTCCGCCCGCAGCTTCCCCAACGGCGTACCGCGCAGGTACCGCAGCGTGATAGTCCCGGTGAACAGCGGCTTGGTCAGTCCTTCGCTGGCAGCTTCACCGAGCAGTTGATCGAGCACCATGGCCAGAACGCCGCCGTGCACCCACCCCGGCGGCCCCTGGTATGCCTCCCCCAGCTCGAACTCGCTCCACCACAAGCCATCCGGCTCCTCGCTTATGACGAGGGGCGGCGCAATCGCGTTGCGAAACCCGGTCACCGGATTTCCCCACACCACGGGGCGTTGGCCCACCGCAAGGCGAACCTGCTCGCCAGGCCCGGTCCCGAGTTTGTCGACCGCGGCCTCGATCAATGACTGCGCTTCACGAATCGCCGCCTCGTCCGCGCTCGATTGAATGCCCGCCTGAATCAGCCGACGCACCGAATCGATCAACGGCGTATACAAAGATTTCAACCGATCGTGTTCGGCGGCGCTGATCTCCTCGAACGCAAAATCTATCGGCTCAGCCACGTGAATTAACCACCAAAGACCTTTCGTACCACCGTCTTTGCCCGACGGGTCACCCGCAGATAATTGTCGAGAAATTCGCTGCCGTCGCCGCTGTCCCAACCCGCGGCCACCGCGACCGCGTTGAGCTGCCTGCCCGGCCCCGGCAGTTGGTCGTTCGGCTTGCCACGCACCAGGACCAGCGCGTTTCGCGCCCGCGTCGCCGTAAGCCACGCCTCCCGCAGCAGATCCACGTCGCCCTCGGCGATTAGTTCCGCCGCGCCAATCGCGTCCAGCGTCTGCAGTGTCGATGTGTTGTGCAGAGCAGGCGTCTTGTGCGCATACCGAAGCTGCAGCAGCTGAACCGTCCACTCAATGTCGGCCAGGCCGCCGCGACCAAGTTTGGTGTGTGTGTTGGGATCTGCGCCACGCGGCAAGCGTTCGGAGTCGATCCGCGCCTTGATGCGACGAATCTCCTGCACCGCCTCGGCCGACACACCACCCGACGGGTACCGCGTCTTGTCGGCGAGCAGCAGGAACCGCTCACCAAGCTCCTCGTCCCCCGCGACCCGATGCGCCCTAAGCAGTGCCTGAATCTCCCACGGCTGCGCCCATTGCTCGTAGTACGTCGCGTATGAAGACAGTGTTCGCACCAGCGAACCGTTACGCCCCTCGGGTCGCAGACCCGCATCGACCTCCAGTGGCGGATCGGCGCTCGGTGTGCCCAACAACGAACGCACCTGCTCGGCAACGGTGATCGACCATCGCACCGCACCGGATTCGTCGAAGCCGGTGTTCGGATCGCACACGAACATCACGTCGGCATCGGACCCGTAACCGAGCTCGCCGCCGCCAAGCCGACCCATGCCGATCACAGCGATTCGCGCGGGCGCATTACCGTCTGACGGTGTGTTCGCGCGGATGACGGCTTCCAACGCCGCCTGCAGCACCGCGACCCACACCGAAGTCAACGCCTTGCAGACGTCAACGACCCCAAGCATTCCCAACAAGTCCGCCGATGCGATGCGCGCCAGTTCTCGACGGCGCAATGTCCGCGCAGCCGCGATCGCGCGCACCGGATCTGCATGGCGCCCCGCCGAGGCCACCAGCGCCCGCGCCAGCCCATCGGGTTCGACCTCGAGCAGCTTCGGCCCGTTCGGCCCGTCCGCGTACTGCCGTATGACCTCCGGCGCCCGCATCAGCAGGTCGGGCACATACGCCGACGTTCCCAACACGTGCATCAGCCGCTTCGCCACCGCGCCCTCGTCGCGCAGCGTGGACAGGTACCACCGATGGTCGGACAGCTCGTCGCTTATCCGCCGGTAGGCCAGCAGCCCAGCATCGGGATCCGGCGTGTCGGACAGCCAGTCCAATAGCGTGGGCAACAACACCTGCTGCACCCTGCCGCGCCTGCCGGTATGCCCGGTCAGCGCGGCAAGATGCGTCAAAGCGCTCTGTGGCCCTTCATATCCGAGCGCTGCGAGCTGGCGTTCGGCGGCCTGCGGCGTCAACATCGCCGGCCGGCCAACCCCTTCCAGCAACGGCTGGTAGAACAGCTTCGCGTGCAGCCGGGACACCCGGTGGCTCTGCCGCTTGAGCTCTTCGCGCAACACCCCGAGCGAATCGCGCTGACCATCCGGCCTCATGTGGGCGGCGCGGGCCAGCCACCGCATCGCCTCGACATCGCCCTCGTCGGGCAGCATGTGCGTGCGCTTGAGGCGCTGCAGCTGTAACCGGTGCTCGAGCAGCCGCAAGAACTCGTACGACGCTGTCAGGTTGGCCGCATCGTCGCGGCCGATGTACCCGCCCGCGCTCAGGGCCGAGAGCGCGTCGATCGTCGACGCCACATGCAGCGATTCGTCGTTGCGGCCATGTACGAGCTGCAGCAGCTGGACGGCGAACTCGACGTCTCGCAGCCCGCCGGTGCCGAGCTTGAGCTCTCGGGTCCTCTCATCGGCGGGCACCAACGCCTCGACGCGGCGACGCATGGCCTGCACCTCCGGCACGAAGTCCTCGCGCTCGCACGCCGTCCACACCATCGGCATCAGCGCCGCGATGTACTGCTGACCGAGTTCCGCGTCACCGACCGCGGGCCGCGCCTTCATCAGCGCCTGAAACTCCCAGGTCTTGGCCCAGCGCTGGTAGTAGGCGATGTGCGAGTCCAGCGTCCGGACCAGCTGACCGCGCTTACCCTCCGGGCGCAGCGCCGCGTCGACCTCGAAGAACGCCTCCGACGCGAACCGCATCATCTCACCGGCCACCCTGGTGGTGGCGCCGTCGGCCACCTCGGCGACGAAGATGACGTCGACGTCGCTCACGTAGTTCAGCTCACGGGCGCCGCACTTGCCCATCGCGATCACCGCCAGCCGCGGCTGCTGGCCGTCCTCGCCACACACCGATCTGGTCGCCACCTTGAGTGCGGCGGCCAATGCGGCGTCGGCCATGTCCGACAGATGCTCGCCGACCACGGGAAACGGCAGCACCGGCTCGTTCTCCACAACCGATGCGACATCAAGGCCTGCGAGCACCAGCAGCCGGTTTCGGTACAGCGTCTGAAGGACAGGCCGTACATCGTTTGTGCCACTGACCGATTCGGCAACCTCGGTGAACTCGGCCAGCAGGTCGGCTGCCGAGGGCAACTTCACCTCGCCCGCCAGCAGATGCCAGGACCGCGGGTGGGCGGCCAGATGGTCGCCCAGCGCCAGCGACGAGCCAAGCACACCGAAGAGTCGGCCGCGCAGGCCCTTGTCCTTGAGTAGCGCGTGGTTGAGCTCGTCCCAGTCCCGGCCGGACGCCTCGGCCAGCCGGACCATCGTCTTCAGCGCGACGTCGGCGTCGGGGGCCCGGGACAGCGACCACAGCAGCTCGACGTGCGCGTCGGTGTTCCAGCCGAGTCGGTTCAGATCAGCGGTGGCCGACGGTTCGACCAACCCGAGCCGGCCAACGCTGGGCAACTTGGGTCGCTGCGTCGCAGGTTTGGCCACACTAAAAGCTATCGCAGCCCGTAGCGCAGGCCGTACCGCGACCCGCTAGAGCGACAGGTAGGTCTTCAGCTCGAACGGTGTGACGTGGCTACGGTAGTTCTCCCACTCAGCCCGCTTATTGCGCAGGAAGAAGTCGAATACGTGCTCCCCCAACGCTTCCGCGACGAGCTCAGAGCCCTCCATCTGCTCGAGCGCCGCGCCGAGGCTGCCCGGCAGTTCGCGATAGCCCATCGCCCGACGTTCCTCGGGGGTGAGGCTCCACACGTTGTCCTCGGCTTGTGGGCCGAGCACATAATTCTTCTCCACACCGCGCAGGCCGGCCGCCAGCAGCACGGCGAACGTGAGATATGGGTTGCACGCCGAGTCGGGGCTGCGCACCTCGACGCGACGCGACGACGCCTTGCGTGGCGTGTACATCGGCACCCGGACCAACGCAGAGCGGTTCGCGAAACCCCACGATGCCGCCGTCGGCGCCTCGCCGCCGTGTACCAGCCGCTTGTAGGAGTTCACCCACTGGTTGGTCACCGCGCTGATCTCGGTGGCGTGCTCCAGAATGCCTGCGATGAAGGACTTTCCGGTGTCGGACAGTTGCAGTGGGTCGTCCGCGCTGTAGAAGGCGTTGTTCTCGCCCTCGAACAGGCTGATGTGTGTGTGCATCGCCGAACCGGGATACTCGGCAAACGGCTTTGGCATGAACGAGGCCTTCACGCCGTCACCGAGTGCGACCTCCTTGACCACGTACCGGAACGTCATCACGTTGTCGGCCATGGACAGGGCGTCGGCGTAGCGCAGGTCGATCTCCTGCTGGCCTGGCGCGCCTTCGTGGTGGCTGAACTCGACCGAGATGCCCATCTGCTCAAGCGCGTCGATGGCATGCCTGCGGAAGTTCGGCGCCGAGTCATGCACGGCCTGGTCGAAGTAGCCGCCGTTGTCGGCAGGGATCGGCTCCGTGCCGTCGTCGGGCCCCGGCTGCAGCAGGAAGAACTCGATCTCCGGGTGCACGTAGCAGGAGAAACCCAGATCGCTGGCCTTTGCCAGCTGGCGGCGCAGCACGTGCCGCGAGTCGGCCCATGACGGCGATCCGTCGGGCATCGTGATGTCGCAGAACATCCGCGCCGAATGGTGCTGGCCCGCGCTGGAAGTCCACGGCAGCACCTGGAAGGTGGACGGATCGGGCCTGGCGACGGTGTCGGACTCCGAGACTCGGGCGAATCCCTCGATCGACGAGCCGTCGAAGCCGATGCCTTCCTCGAACGCCCCTTCGAGTTCGGCGGGCGCGATCGCTACCGACTTGAGGAATCCGAGCACGTCGGTGAACCACAGCCGGACGAATCGGATGTCCCGTTCCTCCAGCGTGCGCAGCACGAATTCCTTCTGCCGATCCATAGCCGCAGCGTAGGCACCGTCTGTTAATTCTGTGTTACCGATGAGGCACCAGGCCCGCGAAATTACGGCCGTCAGATTTGGCAGCACGGATTCACTGGGGGTTTGGCGCGCTCCTGCGCCCGGGTAACCCCTTTCTGGTTGGGGGCTTGTATGCCAGTTCGCTCCAGCTGCGAATCTCACGCAGCGGCGACGAGGGAGGAGCCCACAGTGGGAATCAAGAAGATCGCGGCGGTAACGGCCGCCGCCGGCGCGTTGAGCGCGGCCGGTTTAGGACTCGGTGCAGGTTCGGCCCAGGCCGATCAGATCTGGGTTCCCGACATCCCAGGGGTTCCCTGGGGCTCGGGACACTGGGTCGATGAGTGGATACCTGACGCTCCGCCGGGCCAGGTCAAGAAGTGGTGTCCGGCTCCCTTCGACTCCCCGCCCGGTCATTGGTACGGGGGTCCGCACGGAATCCCCTGCACCTAGCACCGCAGGCCTGCGGGCGGTTGAACCTGGTCGATGAGAAACGCGACCACCGCGGTGTCGACGCAGGCGTCGCCGTTGAACACCACGGTGTGCTGGGTGCCGTCGAAGGTGATCAGGCTGGCGTCCATCTGCCTGGCCAGGTCGACACCGGCCTGATAGGGCGTGGCCGGGTCGTGGGTGGTGGACACGACGACGACCTTTCCCTTGCCGGGTGAGACCGCGGCGTGCGGCGTCGCCGACGCCGGAACGCCCCAATTCGCACAGATATCCCGCGGCGCATAACCCGTGAAGGAGCCGTAGCTGAGGAACGGCGCGGCCTGGCGGGCCCGTTGGTCGGCCGCGGCCCAAACCGCCGGGTCGGTCGGGAACTGTGAGTTGACGCAGCGGATCGCGTAGAACGCGTCCTGCGAGTTCTGGTAGTGGCCCATCGGGCCGCGGTTCAGATAGTCGTCGGCGAGCAGCAGCAGGTCGCCGGGGTCGCTTTTCCGCTGCAGGCCCAGCAGTCCACTGGTCAGGAACTTCCAGTACTGCCGGGAGTAGAGGGCGTTCACGGTGCCGGTGATCGCATCCTGATAACTCAGCCCGCGGGGATCAGAGGTCGTCGCGGGTTGGCTGGCCAACGGATCGATCAATTGGTGGTACCGGTCGACGAACTGCGCAGGGTCGTTGCCGAGCGGGCATCCCACCAATTGCGCGCAGTCGGCGGCGTAATCCTCGAACGCCGTCTGGAATCCGGCCATTTGACGCAGGTTCTCGTCAATCGGGTCCAGGCTCGGGTCGACGGCGCCGTCGAGAACCATGGCGCGGATTCGATCGGGGTATGCCTCCGCGTACGCCGAACCGATCTCTGTGCCGTACGAGAACCCGAGATAGTTGATCTGGTTCTCGCCGAGCGCCGCCCGCACCACGTCCATGTCCTTGGCCGCCGCCGCTGTGCCGACGTTGGCCAGCAGATCCTTGCCCACCCGGTCGACACAGTCCTGCGCGAATTTGCGATACAGATCCTCGATGTGCGCGACGCCCGAGGGGCTGTAGTCGACGTTCGGCTCCGTTCGGTAGGCATCGAATTCGGCGTCGGTGCGACAACGTATTTCGGGAGTGGAATGTCCGACCCCGCGGGGATCGAAGCCGACCAGGTCGAACCGGCGCGCGATCTCGGTGCCGGCGAGCCCCGCCCCCATACCCGCGACGGTGTCGACGGCCGACGCCCCTGGCCCGCCGGGGTTCACCATCAACACCCCGATCCGGTCACCGGTAGCGGGGATCCGCATGACCGCCAATTGTGCTTGTGCGCCTTCGGGATTGGCGTAGTCGACCGGGACCGACACTGTGCCACATTGCGCGGTCGGGATGGCGCTGGTGTCACCGACGAACGTTTCGCAGCCGCCCCAGACCGGCGGCTGACCGTACACCTGGGTCGACTGCCCCTCCGGGGTCGCCATCGCGGGCGGGCATGTGAAACCGACGACCAGCGCCCATGCCAGCAGCGCTGCGCCACACCTCCCCGCCCACCACATGGCTGTCATCGTCGCACGCCCGTCATGGCCGCACCGAAGCCGCAATCGGACGGTGACCTTTCGGAGACCTTGGCGTGCTCAGCCGAGTTTCGTTGCTCAGCAACGGGTATCCGGCGGCGGGACCTTCACGTCGATCAGGTAGGTAGCGACGATGTCGTC
Organism: Mycolicibacterium stellerae; assembly: GCF_003719305.1. GTDB lineage: Bacteria > Actinomycetota > Actinomycetes > Mycobacteriales > Mycobacteriaceae > Mycobacterium > Mycobacterium stellerae. The sequence goes on along the minus strand of NZ_RARC01000027.1, from coordinate 51,270 downwards.
GATGCATTGGTTGCCCTGGAAGGCAACCGTGTGCTGGGTCCCGTCGAAGGTGACGAGCGTGCCGCCCAGCTGCTTGGCCAGATCGACGCCTGCCTGATAAGGCGTCGCGGGGTCGTTGGTCGTGGAGATCACCAGAGTGGGCGGGAGTCCCTTGACGGAGATCTCGTGCGGTTGCGTTGTCGGCGGGACAGGCCAGAGGGCACAGGTGTCCATCGGCGCGTATCCGGTGAACTCGCCGTAGTTCAGAAACGGCGCCAACTCTCGCGACCGGCGATCCTTGTCGACCAGCTTGGCGGGGTCGGTGATCGGGGGCTGGTCGACACAGTTGACCGCGACGCGCACATCGGTGGCGTTGTCGTAGTGCCCGTCGGGACGCCGGTGCATGTAAATGTCTGACAGGTACAGCAGTTGGTCGCCGCGCCCAACCCTGAGCTCGTTGAGACCAGCGGTGAGACGAGGCCAAATGCTCGGCGAATACAACGGGAGAATGGTGCCGACGAGAGCGTCGCTGTAGGCGAGGCCGCGCGGATCGTCTGTCTTGGCAGGCTTGTCGACAAGGGGCTCCACCAAGCTCTTGTACACAGCGGTTGACTTGGCCGGATCAGTACCGAGCGGACAGCTCGGATCCTTGGCGCAGTCCGCGGCGTAATCGTCGAACGCTTTCTGGAACGCCGCCGTCTGCCGGAGATCCTCTTCGATCGGATCGGCGTTCGGGTCGATCGCGCCGTCGAGCACCATCGCCCGCACGTTCTGCGGAAACTCCTCGGCGTAGCTGCCGCCGATGCGCGTGCCATAGGAATAGCCGAGAAACGTGAGCTTGTCGTCGCCGACGGCGACCCGGATCGCGTCGAGATCCTTCACAACATTGGCCGTGCCGACGTTGGCGAGGAATTCCTTGCCCGTTTTGTCGACGCAACGCTGGACGAACGCCTTGGTCTCGTTGTTGATGTGTTCGATGCCTTCTGGCGAATAATCGACCTGCGGATCGGCCCGCAGCCGGTCGTTGTCGGCGTCGGAGTTGCACCACACCGCAGGCGTTGAGCCCGCGACACCGCGCGGGTCGAACCCCACCAGGTCGAAGCGTTCGCGGACGGACGACGGCATCGTGCCGACCAGGTTGGCCGCCGACTTGACGCCGGATTCACCCGGCCCGCCCGGGTTGATCACCAACGAACCGATCTTGTCACCGGTGGCCTTGAACCGGATCATCGCCAGCTGGGCGACGTCACCGTCGGGCTTGCTGTAGTCCACCGGCACGGAGAGCTTGCCGCATTCGGCGTCGGGCGAAGCGGCGCCCGACGGATCGTCCGCCGGGCAGGGGCCCCATTGAATCGGTGACCCGGGGGGAGGCACGGCGGCGACGGGGTGACCGTCGATCGCCTTGCTGCAACCCGCCACCAGCAACACCACCAGCGAGCCCGCAAGAATCCCCTTCTTCAGGCTCATGCGTTCACTCGCGATCGTCTTCGGCGGCTCATGGGACCACATGCTGCCATGAAATTGCATCGGTCCTGGCAGACCACCACTCCGACGGGTCTAGCCGGTGCTCTGCACCAACTCGTCGAGTGCGATCTCGAAGTCGTCGGCGAGGTCCCACAGATCGGGCAGAAGCTCGGGGCACGACACGATGCCGACGTCGAGCTTCCCGTTCAACGACATCACGGTGATATTGAGCCCGGAGCCGTGGAAAATCGGCCCGAGCGGATACATCGCCTTGACCTCGGAACCCAGGAAGTACAACGGAACCTGCGGCCCGGGCACGTTGGAGATGACCAGGTTGTGCACCGGCCTGGCGCCGCTTAACCTCGAGCTGGCGTATACCCGCATCGCGACACCGAACACAGCAGGCGCGGCGAACTGTGTCCAATCCTGTAGCAGAGTTGCGCCGATCGCCGAGCTGTGTTGCTTGGCAACGGAATTCGACTCCGAAATGGATTTCAAGCGGTCCGCCGGGTTGTCGATATGGGTCTCGAGATTGGAGAACATGCCCGACACCTGGTTGCGACCCGGCCGGTCCGACTTGTCGTGCACCGAAACCGGGACCATCGCCACCAGCGTGGAGTCGGGCAGCTCGCCGCGGTCGTCGAGGAACTTGCGCAGCACGCCTGAGACGAGCGCCATCACCACGTCGTTGACCTTCACGCCGAAGTGGTTCTTCACCTTCTTGATGTCCTCGAGGTCCAATTGGGCGTAGGCGATGTTGCGGTGCGCGGTCACGTTGGCGTTGAACGGAGTCTGCGGTGCGGCGAACGGCCGCGCCATCGCCAGCCCGTTGCGGGCCCGTTTCACGGTGTCGACGACCGACGACAACGTCGACGGCACCACATTGACCAAATTCAACGGCCGCGACGCGAACTTGATCGCCCCGCTGACCGCGATCTCAATCCCGCTGCCCCCGCCGACACCCTCCACCGGATCCGGCGCGGGTGCGTCGGGTTCGGTGCTGCACAGCTGCGACATCAGGTTGGCCCCGGTCACGCCGTCGACACCGGCATGGTGCACCTTCGTCATCACCGCCAGCCGGCCGCCGTCGTGGGCGTCGGTGCCCGCGATGTTCTCGATGACCCACATCTCCCACAACGGCCTCGTGCGGTCCAGCGGAAGCGACGCGATATGGCCGCAGATCTCGGCCAGCTCCTGGCGGCCCCCCGGCGATGGAAGCCCGATGCGATGCAGGTGGCGGTCCACATCGAAGTCCTCGTCCTCCACCCACACCGGGTGGTCGGGGTTGAACCGGCTGTCGGCGAGCTTCTCCCGAAATTGCGGCATTGCCTTGATGCGCAGCGCCAGTTCGTCGCGCATCCGGTCGAAGGTGTAGCCGCCGGGCATCGTGGACGTGTCCAGCTCGAGAATCGAGCACACGTGCATCGGCTGTGCTGCGGTTTCGAGGTAGAGGAAGCTGGCGTCGAGTCCACTGAGCCGTTGCATGTGGCCGATCGTAATGTGAGGAAATCCACTTAACTCGAAGTTCATCTTCTTGCCACGTGGTGGCAGACTGAGGGGGTCAGACGAACCCGGGGACCCGCAACGGGCCACGAGGATCGACCGAACAGCCACTAGGGACAATGATGTCTGAACAAACTGTTTACGGTGCTGCCGAAGTTACCAAGCCGCGGACTAAGGTCCGCACCCACCACCTGCACAAGTGGAAGTCGGAAGGCCACAAGTGGGCCATGCTGACGGCTTACGACTACTCCACCGCCCGCGTATTCGACGACGCAGGCATCCCGGTGCTTTTGGTCGGCGACTCCGCGGCAAACGTGGTGTACGGATATGACACCACGGTGCCGGTGACCATCGACGAGTTGATCCCACTGGTTCGCGGCGTGGTGCGCGGTGCGCCCCACGCGCTGGTGGTCGCCGACATGCCGTTCGGCAGCTATGAGGCCGGGCCGCAGCAGGCGCTGCAGACCGCGACACGATTTCTCAAGGAGACCGGTGCGCATGCGGTCAAGCTGGAAGGTGGCGAGCGAGTGGCCGACCAGGTCGCGACGCTGACGCAGGCGGGCATCCCGGTCATCGCCCACATCGGATTCACACCGCAGAGCGTCAACGGCCTCGGCGGCTTCCGGGTTCAGGGCCGCGGCGACGCCGCCGAGCAGACCATTCACGACGCGATCGCCGTCCAAGAAGCCGGCGCCATCGCTGTCGTGCTCGAGATGGTGCCCGCGGAACTGGCCACCCAGATCACCGGCAAGCTGACCATCCCGACCGTGGGAATCGGCGCAGGGCCCAACTGCGATGCGCAGGTGCTGGTTTGGCAGGACATGGCGGGTATGACCAGCGGCAAGACCGCCAAGTTCGTCAAGCGTTTCGGCGACGTCGGTACGGAATTACGCAGTGCAGCAACGCAGTACGCCGACGAGGTGGCCAGCGGAGCCTTCCCTGCGGAGGAGCACAGCTTCTAGGCTCGCCGGGCCTGTTAGCCGAACTCCGGTTTGCGCTTGGCCATGAAGGCGTCGACTCCTTCGCGACCGTCGGCGGATTCGGCGCGGCCGGCGATGATGCGTCCCTCCAGCTCCATCTGTTCCTCCAGACCGCTGGAGAACGTCGCCAACATCAGGGCCTTGACCGCGCCGTTGGACCCAGCTGCGGTGGAAGCCATTTCGGCAGCCAGTTGATCGGCCCTGGCTGTCAACTCGTCGTCGGGCACCACCTCGGTGACCAGCCCCCAGTGTGATGCCTCCTGGGCCGACAGGGCCCGGTTGGTCAACATCAACTCCTTCGTCCTGGTGATGCCGATCAGCCGGGGCAGGAAGTAGGACGAACTCCCGTCGGGACTCAATCCGACCTTGGTGTAGGCCATCGTGAACGTCGCGGACTCGGCGGCCAGGACGAGGTCGCCGGTGACCGCGAGCGAGAAGCCGGCTCCGGCGGCGGTTCCGTTGACGGCGGTGATCAGCACGGCGTCCATGCGCGCGAACGTCGAGATGGCGCGGTGCAGCTCGTCGGCCACCCCCTTGATGTGCCGTCCGCGACTCGGCGCCGTCGCAAACGACTTGAGATCGCCTCCCGCGCAGAAGAATCGGCCAGCACCCGTCAGCAGCACGACCTTCGTTGTGGCCGTGTCACAGAGCGCTGCGGCATCGGCGAGCTCACGAGTCATGGTGTCGTTCATGCCGTTTGCCGCATCGGGCCGGTTCAGGGTGATTCGCGCGATCGGGCCGGACTGTTCGAGCGTGATGGTCTCGTATTCGGTCACGCCATGGACTTTATCTGCGAGCCCGGATCGGCTCTTCACCCGCATATGGCACGCTGGGCTGTGCAAGGCACACGCGACGAAGGTGGAGATGGCGGCCAGCAGACCGAAGACGTCCCGGCATACCGAGGTCGAGCGGAAGTTCGACGTGCTCGAACCGACGGTTTCACCCTCATTCGAGGGGCTTTCGGTGGTGACGCGCGTGGAGCGGTCGCCGTCGCAGCACCTCGAGGCTGTCTACTTCGACACCGAGGGCCACGACCTGGCCGCCCACCGCGTGACGCTGCGGAGGCGCACCGGCGGGACCGACGCCGGCTGGCACCTCAAGCTGCCTGCAGGCCCGGATACGCGCACGGAGGTGCGGACCCCGCTGGACGAGGGTGTCGGCGGCGCCGTGCCGGACGCTCTGTTGGACGTGGTGCTCGCCATCGTTCGTGACCGGCCACTCGGACCCGTCGCTCGAATCTCGACCGACAGGACCGTCGATCTGCTCTACGGGGCCGATGGCTCCCCGGTCGCCGAGTTCAGCGACGACAAGGTGGTCGCGTCGGCCGGTGAGGGCGACCATCAGCAGTGGCGCGAGTGGGAGCTGGAGCTGGCCGAGGGGGCCCCGGCATCGCCGGACCTGTTGGACCGGCTGACCAACCGCCTCCTCGACGCGGGTGCGGTGCCTGCGGGCCACGGATCCAAGCTCGCCCGGGTGCTGGCGAGCGCCGCCGTCGACGACACCCCGAAGAAGCCGAAGGCTGATCCGATCCACCGGGCGGTCGCCGAACAGGTCGACCAGATGATCGAGTGGGACCGTGCGGTGCGCGCGGATGTCTACGACTCGGTGCACCAGATGCGGGTGGCCACGCGCAAGATCCGCAGCCTGCTCCAGTCGTCGGAGGGCGCTTTCGGCATCTCCGACGACGCGTGGATTCTCGACGAGCTGCGTCAGCTCGCCAGCGTGCTTGGCGTCGCACGCGACGCCGAGGTGCTCGCAGAACGCTACGAACGCGCCCTCGACGGTCTACCCGACGAGTTGATCCACGGCCCGATACGCGAGCGTTTGGTGGACGGCGCGAAGCGGCGCTACAAGTCCGGCCTGCGGCGGTCGTTGATCGCGATGCGATCGGATAGGTATTTCCGTCTGCTCGACGCGCTCGACGGACTGGTCGCCGCGGAGCCGACGCCGACGGCAGAGGGCGATGAAGAGGTCACCGCCACCATCGACTCGGCCTACAAGCGGGTGCGTAAAGCGGCCAAGCGCGCGGCGGCGGCCGTAGACGAGGACCGCGATGAGGCACTTCATCGAATACGTAAGGGCGCCAAGCGGCTTCGTTACACTGCGGCCGCAACTGGTGCTGAAAAGGTGTCTGATCGGGCCAAGCGCATCCAGACCCTGCTCGGAGACCATCAGGACAGCGTGGTGAGCCGAACGCATCTGAGCCAGCAGGCCGACGCCGCGCGTGGAGCCGGTGAGGACACGTTCACCTACGGCCTGTTGTACGCGCAGGAAGACGACCTGGCGCGCAGTGCACGCCTGCAGCTCGACAGCGCGCTGAAGAAGCTGAACAAGTCGGTGCGCAAAGCCCGCTGAGTAGGGGGCGAACGAGTTGGCCTGTAAGCCGGATTCTGTCCCTCGCCGCCGCGAATTACCACGGCGACGAGGCGGCGACCATCCATCTGGGTACACCGTCGCCGGGTACCTCGAGCGGCCTACCCGCAGGCTCGGGCGAGCAACCCTCGAGCGCCTGCGCAGCCACACCAGGTGCGGCCTCTTGGCCTTGCTTCGGGTGGGGTTTGCCAAGCCATCCCGGTCACCCGGGATGCTGGTGCGCTCTTACCGCACCGTTTCACCCTTACCACCAGCAGGTGGCGGTCTGTTCTCTGTGGCACTTTCCCGCGAGTCACCTCGGATTGCCGTTGGCAATCACCCCGCTCTGTGAAGTCCGGACTTTCCTCGAGTCATCTTTCGATGACCCGCGGCCGCCCGGCCAACTCGTTCGCCCATACATAATATTCCGATGGCACATGTGCCCCCCGCCCGCTACCTGCAGCGGGCCAAGGACCTCGTGGACTCGCGCTACGGCGACCCGATCACGGTCGACGATCTGGCCACCGCGGCCGGCCTGTCGCGGGCCCATTTCAGCCGGATGTTCACCCGCACGTTCGGCGAATCGCCGCGGTCCTATCTGCAAACGCGACGGCTGGAGCGTGCCGCGGCGCTGCTGCGCTACACCGACCGGTCGGTGGCCGACATCTGCGTGATGGTCGGCCTGCAGAGCGTCGGGTCGTTCACGACGAGTTTTGCCCGGGTCTACGGGCTGCCCCCTGCCGCCTACCGGGCGAGTATGCCGCCGGCACTGATGCACGCGCGGGTGCCCAGTTGCATCCTCGCCCGTGACACCCGACCGCTCCCCGACAGTCGGGTGAAGACAGCACGCGGGGAGAAGACGGGCCGCGACGGCCGACCGTAGCGTCGGATCCATGATGAGAATCGGCAGCGCCCACCTGTGGGTCCATGATCAAGAAGTCGCATTGAAGTTCTGGACCGAGAAGGTCGGCATGGAGGTGCGTGAGGATGTGTCGTTCCCCGAGGAGATGGGCGACTTCCGGTGGCTGACCGTCGGGCCGCCGGGACAGAACGACGTCAATCTGGTGCTGATGGCCGTTCCCGGTGAGCCGGTGATGGCCGAGTCCACCCGCAAGCAGGTGCTGGAGCTGACCGCGAAGGGATTCGCGGGCACCGTGTTTCTGGTCACCGACGACATCGACAAGTCCTACGAGGAAATGACCGCCCGCGGTGTCGAATTCAACGAACCGCCCAACCAGATGCCCTACGGCATCGACTCGGGGTTTCGCGACCCGTCGGGCAATAGCGTCCGTCTCACCCAACTCGCACAGGGATGGCCCAATACTTAGCCGGTGCGAACCTCCACCGCAGCGGTCGGCTCGGCGGCGTTCTTCGTCGCCGCGCCGGGAACTTTCGCCGGGCTGGGCCCGTGGTTGATCACCCACTGGGAAATCCCGGCATCCAGCCCGCCGCTGCGGGTGGTCTTGGGAGGCGTGCTGATCGTGCTCGGCCTCATCCCGCCCGTGCACGCGTTCATCCAGTTCGCCAGGGCGGGCGGGACGCCGATGCCCATCGCACCGACCGAGCGTTTGGTGGTCACCGGCTTCAACCGATTCGTCCGCAACCCGATGTATGTCGGTCTGCTGGCCGCGATCCTCGGGCAGGCACTGCTTTTCGACAGTGTCTGGCTCGTCGTCTACGCGGTGATCGGATGGATTGCCACGGCATCGTTCGTGCGATGGTACGAGGAGCCCACCCTGGTGCGCACGTACGGCGAGCAGTACGAGGACTACCGCCGCAACGTTCCCGCGTGGACTCCGCGGCTCACACCGTGGAAGGCAGGCTAAACGGTGGTGGGTCTGCTGCGTTTGCCGATCATCACGAGAGTCACACCGATCGACGTTTCGCAGGGGTTTACTCGCAATATCGCTGCAAAACGTCGATCGCTGTGACGGCTCAGGATCTCACGCCCGGGCCGCGCCGACCGTCTACAGGGTATGACCACAAGACATGCAGCAATGGACAGCCCGCTGGGCGAGCTCACCCTTGTCGCCGACGGCGCCGCGCTGATCGGGGTGTACTTCCGCCATCACTGGTACCGACCAACCGCGGACACCTTCGGCGAATGGGTGGACGCCGGCTCCGACGCCTTACTCGCCGAATCGCAGGCGCAACTCGAGGCTTACCTGACCGGCGACAGGACGGAGTTCGATCTGCCAACTGCGCTTCGCGGCGATGGTGTACGCCGTCGCGTATGGGACCGGCTGACGACCATCCCCTACGGCCAAACCGTCACCTACGGCGAGATCGCCGAGGAACTGGCCGACGGAACGACCGCCCAGGAGGTCGGCGCGGCCGTCGGCCGCAATCCGCTCTCGATCGTGATTCCATGTCACCGGGTCGTCGGGAAGGACGGCAAGTTAACCGGATACGCGGGCGGTCTCGAACGCAAGAAGTTCCTGCTCGATCTCGAAGAGCCTGCCGAAGTCCGGGCCGCGCGGTTGTTCTGATGGCAGCGACGATTTGGCAGAAGCGCGTCGACTCCGCCGACTGGGGTGCCGTCACCGCCGAGATCAACGACTTCGGCGGTGCACTCCTGCCGCAGCTGCTGACCAAGGCAGAGGCGGCCGAACTTCGCGGGCTCTATTACGACGACGGACTGTTCCGCGCCACGATCGAGATGAGCCGATACCGGTTCGGCCAAGGCGAATACCGCTACTTCCAGCGACCCTACCCAAAGCCGATCAACGAGCTCAAGCATGCGCTGTACCCGCGACTGCTGCCGATCGCGAGGGACTGGTGGAGCAAGCTGGGCCGCGCCACGCCGTGGCCCGACGACCTCGACGACTGGCTCGACATGTGCCATGCCGCCGGACAGCCGAGGTCGACGGCGATCCTGCTGAAATATGGGCCTGGTGACTGGAATGCGTTGCATCGAGATCTATACGGCGACTTGGTGTTTCCACTGCAAGTGGTGATCAATCTGTCCGAGCCCGGCGTCGACCACACCGGCGGCGAGTTCCTGCTGCTCGAGCAGCGGCCACGCGCGCAGTCACGCGGTACCGCGACACTACTTCCGCATGGACACGGCTTTGTGTTCACCACCCGCGAGCGACCGGTGGAGTCGACGAGGGGCTGGTCGGTCGCGCCTGTCCGGCACGGTGTTTCGGCGGTTCGCTCCGGCGAGCGGTTCACGCTCGGCCTTGTCTTCCACGACGCCGCATGACTATTCGCGGCACCATCGGCGGTCATCGCGGGACGAAAATCTACGGGCGGCTGGACTGCCCATCGGCGCTGCGGGCGATCGCCAACGGCGGATACGTCAAACATCGCGTGTTCTTCGCCGACGAGGCCGAGGCCGTCACGGCGGGCTACCGTCCGTGTGCCGTGTGCATGCCGCAGAGGTACCTTGCCTGGAAGGCTAGGAAGACTCGCGTCGACGCAGAACGATGACGTTATCCATCCACGGGCGCTGCTGACCTTCTGGGCCGACTGCCAGCCTCTCGACGGCTTCGATACGGACCCGCTCGAATTCATCGTCGGCGAGGTTCAAACCGGCGACCACCTCTTCGGCGCTGGGGAATTCGTGATGGTGATCCAGCTTCGACACCCACGGTGGGGCCGAGCCATGGTCGACAATCACCAGCACTCCACCCGGGCGGATGGCTCGCGCCGCCTTGGCAAGAATCGTCGTCCGGTCCAACCGGACCGTGGAATGCAGGAATTGCGCCGAGACGAGGTCGAACGTGCCGTCGGGAAAGCCGTCGGACAGGTCGAGCTGGACGAACTCGATGCGATCGCCGACGCCACGCGAACTCGCGGCCTCCCTTGCGCGACCCAACGCGGTCTCGGAGATGTCGACCGCCACGACGGTCCAGCCCCGCTCGGCGAGCCACACCGAGTCGGCGCCCTCGCCGCAGCCGAGATCGAGCGCGTGCCCAGGCGGCAGATCGGCCGTCACATCGGCAAATTGGACGTTGACGCGTCCACTCCACACTCGATCGCGTTCTCCGTAGTGCTCTTCCCAGTGCGCCTGCGTCTCGTTCATGCCGCCAGCTTGCCGCGCGGTTCACGATCTGCCAATGTGTTTTGCCATGCAGGCAAAGACGATGGTTGAGAACGACGTTGACCTGCGGGTCCGACGCCGGCTGCGCGAGCTCCGGGTTCAGCGTGGCCTGACGCTGGAGGACGTGGCCCGTGGTGCACGCATCGACGTGTCCACACTGAGCCGGCTCGAGTCGGGCAAGCGCCGGCTTGCCCTCGACCATCTCCCCCGCCTCGCCGAAGCCCTTTCGGTCAGCACCGACGAACTGCTACGCGCGCCCGAGGCGCCCGATCCGCGGGTGCGGGGCAGTTCGCACACGCACAACGACATCACGTACTGGCCGCTCACCCGCCACGCAGCAGCTGGCGGCCTGCACGCGTTCAAGATCCGGATCGCCGCCAAACGCCGAAAACCGCCCGCCGAGTTGCCCGTTCACGAAGGCCAGGACTGGACGTACGTACTCTCCGGTCGAATGCGACTCATCCTCGGCGAGCGCGACTTCGTCATCGAGGCGGGCGAAGCCGTCGAATTCAGCACATGGACGCCACACTGGTTCGGCGCCGCAGACGGACCGGTGGAGGCAATCATGATCTTCGGCATGCACGGCGAACGCCTGCACCTGCATGAGTGACTACAGATACGACGTTTCGTTCACCAACCGCACCGATGCGGCCCCGTCGGGGTAGAACTCGGCGATGGACAGCGACGCGAGATCCAGGTGTAACCGGTACAGGATTCCCGGTCCTGTATCCAGCGCAAGCCGCAGCAGCGTCTTGATGGGCGTCACGTGCGACACCACGAGCACCGTCTCACCCGCGTGTTCGGTGATGATCCTTGCCCGAACCCGCGCAACCCGCTCTGCGACGCTGTCGAAGCTTTCACCGCCCGGCGGGGGGATGCTGGTGTCGCGCAACCAGCTTCGGTGCAACTTGGGGTCACGTTCGGCGGCTTCGGAGAAGGTGAGGCCCTCCCATGCCCCGAAATCCGTCTCGATCAGATCGTTGTCGACGGTGACGTCGAGACCGAGCGCCTTGGCGGCCTTCGCCGCGGTGTCATAGGCACGCTGCAGGGGTGAAGTGATGACCGCGGCTATGCCGCCGCGCTGGCCGAGATACTGCGCAGCGGCCTCGGCCTGCTGCTGACCGACGTCGGTCAGGGCCGGGTTCCCTCGTCCGGAATAACGTCGCTGCGTTGACAACTCAGTCTGCCCGTGCCGGAGCAACAAGAATCGGGTGGGAGTGCCGCGGGCGCCGGTCCAACCGGCGGGCGATACCGGTGCCTCGGTGGACGCGCCTGTCTTCGGTTCGCCTGCTTCGGACTTCTCCAGTTCGGCAGCCGCGTCCATCGCTTCGTTGGCCAGTCGGTCCGCATGCGAGTTCTCCGCTCGCGGGATCCACGCGTAGCTGATGCGGTCGAACGTGGTCGCCACCGCCTTCGCCTGCTCGATCAGCTCCTTAAGGTCGGGGTGTTTGACCTTCCAGCGGCCCGACATCTGCTCGACAACCAGCTTCGAATCCATTCGCACGTCGACCTCGGTTGCGCCTACCCTGGCCGCCTCCTCGAGGCCGGCGATCAGACCGCGGTACTCGGCGACGTTGTTGGTGGCATGGCCGATCGCCTGCTTGCTCTCTGCAAGCACGTTTTCGCGATCGAATGTCCAGACCACCGACCCGTACCCCGCAGGGCCCGGGTTGCCGCGGGACCCGCCGTCGGCCTCGACGATCACCTTCACTAGTTGCCGTCCTTGACCCGCAACAGGATTGCGCCGCACTCGGGACAGCGCAGCACCTCGTCGTCTGCGGCTGCGGCGATGCGGGCCAATTCGCCGCGGTCGATCTCGATCCGGCATGCTCCACACCGGCGGCCCTGCAGCCGCCCCGCGCCCGCTCCGCCGTTGGCGCGCTGCCGCTCGTACAGCGACACCAGATCGGCATCGAGTCCGGCTGTCAGTTCGTCGCGCCGGGATACCCGTTGGTGTCGATTCTGATCGATCACCGCGAGCGCATCGTCGCGCGCTCGCTGTGCCTCATACAGTTCACTTTCCAGTTCATCGATCGTGACGAGTTCGTTGTCCTGCCGGGCTTGCAGCTCTTCACGACGCTCCATCACCTCGAGCAGTGAATCCTCGAGGCTGGACTGGCGGCGCTGCAGCGTCTCCAGTTCGTGCTGCAGGTCGGTGAGCTGCTTTGCGTTGATGGCACCCCCGTCGAGCATCTTGCGGTCCCTGTCCTCGCGGTCACGCACAGCCTCGATCTCGGACTCGAACTTGGCGATCTGCGCATCCAGGTCGTCGAGCGCCAGACGCAGCGCCGCCAGCCTGTCGTTGGCCTCGCGGTGGTCAGCCTGGGCCTTCTCGAAGCGCTGCTGCTCGGGCAGATGGCGGGATTTGTGTTCGATCTGGCTCAGCTCGGCGTCGAGATCTGCCAGTTCGAGCAGCGAGCGCTGTTGGATGACTTCAGCTTTCATAGACCGTTTCTCTCGATATTCCACGGATCGGTGCGGATGGCGGACACCCGCACAGGCAGCGAGTCGCCGAAATGGTCGCGCAGCAGGTCGGCGGCCTGGTTGCACCACGGGTACTCGCTGGCCCAGTGCGCTACGTCGATCAGCGCGACGTCGGAGCGCCGCCGATGTTCGTCTGCGGGATGGTGTCGCAGGTCGGCTGTCACGTAGGCGTCAACGCCCGCTCCGGCGACGACGTCCAGCAGCGAGTCGCCCGCGCCACCGCACACCGCTACCCGCGACACTTCGGCATCATCGTCTCCCGACGCGCGAACCCCCCAGGACGTGCCGGGCAGTGCGTCGTGCACGCGAGAGACGAACGCCGCCAACGTCTGTGGCGTCGCCAGCTTTCCGATGCGTCCGAGCCCGACATCCGCGGGCACCGATGCCATCGCGAGAACATCGAAGGCGGGCTCCTCATAGGGGTGCGCGGTCCGAATCGCCGCAAGCACATGACCGCGCAGCCGGGCAGGCGCGATCATCTCCACGCGGTCTTCTTCCACCCGTTCGACGGATCCAACGCTGCCGATCGTCGGCGACGCGCCCTCCTGAGGAAGAAACTGGCCGGTACCGGCAACGCTCCAGCTGCAATGGGAGTAGTCGCCGATGTGCCCGGCGCCCACGGCGAACATCGCCTCGCGCACCTCATCGGCATTCCCGGGGGGAACGTAGACCACCCACTTGTCGTTTTCCGGACCGCCCCGCGCCGGTGCCAGCACCGCGTCCACGGTCAGTCCCAGCGCGTCGGCGAGCGCATCGGACACGCCGGGGGCGGCGGAGTCGGCGTTGGTATGGGCGGTGAACAACGCCCGCCCGCTGCGAATCATCCGGTGCAGCAATGCGCCCTTGGCCGTGCTCGCGGCGACGGTGTCGACGCCGCGCAGCAGCAGGGGGTGGTGTGCGAGCAGCAGCCCTCGGTCAGGCACCTCGTCGACGACGGCCGCGGTGGCGTCGACCGCGATCGTCACCGAGTCGACATCTTCGACCGGATCGCCGCAGACCAGGCCTACCGAGTCCCAATCCTGCGCCAGGATCGGCGGGTATGCCGCTTCCAGCACATCGATGACGTCGGACAATCTGACGCTCATGCCTCGGCCGCGCGGGTTCGACTTGCCACATCACGACACTAATGCGCCGTCAGAGACAATGGATGCGTGACGACCATGGACGACACCGCCGCGGCCACTAGGCCGCAGCTGGTGATCTTCGACCTCGACGGCACCCTGACCGACTCCGCGCAGGGCATCGTGTCCAGCTTCCGCCATGCCCTCGGCGAGATCGGTGCCGAGATCCCCGACGGCGACCTGGCCGGCCGCATCGTCGGCCCGCCGATGCACCACACCCTGATCGCTTTGGGTCTGCAAGACCCGCAGGCCGCGATCGCCGCCTACCGCGCCGACTACTCGACCCGCGGCTGGGCGATGAACAGCCTGTTCGACGGCATTCCACAACTGCTCGCCGACCTGCGGGCGGCCGGGGTGCGGCTGGCGGTGGCCACATCGAAGGCCGAGCCGACAGCACAGCGGATCCTCGAGCATTTCGGGCTCGACGAGCATTTCGAGGTCATCGCCGGTGCCAGCCTCGACGGTGTGCGATCCACCAAGGCCGAGGTGATGGGGCATACACTCGCTGCCCTCGAACCGCTGCCCGACCGCATCGTGATGGTCGGCGACCGCGCCCACGACGTGGAGGGCGCCGCCGCCCACGGCATCGCCACCGTGGTGGTCGATTGGGGCTACGGAGCGGCCGACTTCGTCGAACCGACCGAAGTCGCCGCTGCTGCTCATGTGGCGACGGTCGACGACCTGCGCGAGGTGCTGGGTGTCTGACGTCGCCGACAGCTCGGCTCCGGTGCCTGACGTCGCCGACAGCTCGGCTCCGGTGTCTGAACCGCTGCACGTCACCTTCATCTGCTCGGGCAACATCTGCCGCTCACCGATGGCCGAGAAGATGTTCGCCCACCAGATCAGCGAACGCGGCTTGACCGACGAGGTGCGGGTCACCAGCGCGGGAACCGGCGACTGGCACGCAGGCGAGGGCGCCGACAATCGCGCGAACAGGGTGCTGCGTGAGCACGGCTATCCGACCGAACACCGGGCGCGGCGGATCAACGAAGACCACCTGTCGGCCGATCTGGTGGTAGCGCTCGGCCGGAACCACGCGCGGATTCTGCGCGACATGGGCGTTCCGCCCGATCGGCTGCGGATGCTGAGGTCTTTCGATCCGAAGTCGGGTGCCCATCCCCACGACGTCGAGGACCCGTATTACGGCACACACGACGACTTCGAGGACGTCTTCAGCGTCATCGAAGCCTCGTTGCCGGGCCTGCACGAGTGGGTGGACGAGCAGCTCCAATGACCGAACCCAAGGGCCGAGATCGAAAGCCGCGGTGGACGTTCCTGTTGCGGCCGGGCTGGCTCGCGTTGTTCGTCGTGGTGATCGCATTCGCCTATCTGTGCTTCACCGTTCTCGCGCCATGGCAGCTCGGCAAGAACACCAAGACCTCCAGGGAGAACGCGCAGATCTCGCGGTCGCTCAAGGCCGAACCGGTTCCGCTGACAAGCGTTCTGCCACAGCAGGACTCGTCAGCACCAGACGAACAGTGGCAGCGGGTGACGGCCACCGGGCACTATCTACCCGACCGGCAGGTGCTGGCGCGGCTTCGGGTGATCGAGGGTGACCCCGCGTTCGAGGTGCTGGTGCCGTTCGCTGTCGACGGCGGGCCGACGGTACTGGTCGACCGCGGCTACGTGAAACCCGAGCAGGGGTCGCGGGTGCCGCCGATCGCGCCTGCGCCGACCGGCAGAGTCACGATCATCGCGAGGCTGCGGGACTCCGAGCCCTCACCCGAGGGCAAGGCCCCGTTCCGCCAGGACGGCGCCCAGCAGGTGTATGCGATCAACACCCCGCAGATCTCGACGCTGCTTGACGTTCCGCTGACCGGGGCCTATCTGCAGCTGGTCGAGGATCAGCCGGGTGGCCTCGGCGCGATCGGCCTGCCGCACCTCGACGCCGGGCCCTTCCTGTCCTACGGCATCCAGTGGATCGCGTTCGGCATTCTCGCGCCTATCGGGTTGGGCTACTTCATCATTTCGGAGATCCGGGCCCGTCGACGCGACAAGGCCGCGGCAGACAGTCAGCCTTCCGGCGCGCCGCTCACCACCGAGGAGAAACTCGCCGACCGCTACGGCAAGCGGCGCTGACCGCCAGCACCGCGCTGGCGACCTGAACGATCCGCGACAAGCGCACGGCCCGAGCGAGATCCGAGATCTGCGGTGCCGGTCCGTCGCCGAGGCTGGGCCGGATCTCCAACTCGTGCGCGTACTGCGTTGGTCCGCCGAGCCGGACACCCAGCGCACCCGCGAACGACGCTTCGACCACACCCGCGTTGGGGCTCGGGTGCCGG
Source organism: Mycolicibacterium stellerae (assembly GCF_003719305.1). Taxonomy (GTDB): domain Bacteria; phylum Actinomycetota; class Actinomycetes; order Mycobacteriales; family Mycobacteriaceae; genus Mycobacterium; species Mycobacterium stellerae. The sequence continues at coordinate 35,060 of NZ_RARC01000027.1, read as the reverse complement.
ACGGCGTCGCGCCGCCACGCCCGCACTGCACCTGCAGGCGACCCGCCGACAGCGGGTGCGCAGATCGCCACCAGCGCCCCCGTCACGCGGGCGGCGACGAGATTCAATGCGTCGTCGAACCTCGCTGCGGCCCAACCGAATCGCAGGTAGCGCGGCGACCGGTGACCGATCATCGCGTCGAGGGTGTTGGCGCCGCGGTAGACCAGCAGTGCGGGCACACCGCCGAACGCCGCCCACAACAGCGGCGCCACCTGCGCGTCGGACGTGTTCTCGGCGACCGATTCGACGGCGGCGCGTGTCAGTCCGTCGGACTCGAGCACGGCGGGATCTCGTCCGCACAGGGACGGCAGCAGACGCCGGGCGGCATCGACGTCGTCGTGCGTCAACAGATCGGTCATCCGGGTGCCGGTGCGCGTCAGCGATGTGCCCCCCAGCGCCGCGAACGTCGTCGCGGCGGTCAGGGCGACAACCGAGGCCGGTCCGCGCCGGTAGGCAGCCCGCTCCCCCGCGGCACCCACCACCGCCAGCACACCAAGCAGTGCGCCCGTGTGAACGACGCCCGCCCACCGGTCGTCGGAGTACGTGAACTTTTCGAGCCCGGCGGCGCCCCGGCCGAACAGCGCAACCGGATGTCCGCGCCGGGGATCGCCGAATGCCAGGTCGGCGAGGAAGCCGGCCGCGATGCCGGTCGCCCGGGCGAGACACATCGGTCCAAACACGCTGCGAGCGTCTCACAAGGTGATGTACTCGATTTATGAGGCTGGGCCCACCGCGGAGGCCGACCAGGGTGGTCGATCTGATCAACCCTGCGGCGGTGCTGGCCCCCGCGGCCAACGTCATCATGCAGTTGTCGTTGCCCGCCGTCGGCTACGGCGTACTGGAAAGCCCGGTGGACAGCGGCAACGTCTACAAGCACCCGTTCAAGCGGGCCCGAACCACCGGCACCTATCTCGCTGCCGCCACCCTCGGGACGGACGCCGATCGCGCCCTGATCCGCAACGAGGTCGACAGGGTGCATGCGCTAGTGCGGTCGAAGAAGTCAAGCCCGTTGTCCTACAACGCATTCGATCCGCGCCTGCAACTGTGGGTGGCGGCCTGCCTGTACCGGTACTACATCGACCAGCACGAGTTCCTGTACGGGCCGCTCGACGACGAGTCCGCCGAGGCGATCTACCGAGACGCCAGGAAGCTGGGCACCACGCTGCAGGTCCGAGCGGATATGTGGCCGGCTGACCGCGTCGCGTTCGATGAATTCTGGAAGCGGACCCTCGACGAGCTGAACATCGACACGCCGGTGCGCGAGCACCTGCACGGGGTGGCGGCGATGGCATTCCTGCCCGCCCCGCTGCGGCTGCTGGCAGGCCGCTTCAACCTCTTCGCCACCAAGGGTTTTCTGCCCGCTGAGTTCCGTGTGCACATGAAGATGTCATGGTCGCCGACACAGCAGCGGCAGTTCGAATGGTTGCTCACGGCGCTGCGGGTCGCCGACCGCGTCATCCCGCGCGACGTGTGGATATTGGGCTATCGAATGTATCTGTGGGACATGCGTGCTCGCGCACGGCGGGGCAAACGCGTGGTCTAGCCAAGTGAACTCGCCGCGAGTGCGGTTCGTGCAATAAACAGCAGGTCTAGTCGAGAGTGAGCGAGGAACCAATGCCGGTACTCAACCACGTCGCGGTCACCGTGCGCGACGTCGACGCAAGCGCACCCTGGTATCAAGCGCTGTTCGCAACCGAACCCGTACTCGATGAGCACACCGACGCCGGGTTCCGGCACGTGGTATGGGCGTTCGAGGACGGCACGATCTTCGGTATCCACCAGCACGACAAGCCGCTGGAGGGCGGCCGCTTCACCGAGTTCCGGGCGGGTCTCGACCATGTCGGTTTCGGCTGTGCGGACCGCTCGGAGCTGCAGACGTGGGTGACCCGCCTGGATGAGCTCGGCGTCGAGCACGGCGGCATCGTGGACGCCGCCTATGGCTCGGGACTGAGCTTCCGCGACCCCGACGGCATCGCGCTGGAGTTCTTTGCACCACCCGCGGAATAGACACCAACAGCGCACCACCGACTCCGGCGCCGCGCCGGCTCGTCGTCCGAGTAGAACGAAAACCCCACCTAGATAAAAGAGCCCACCGGCCGGACAGGATGGGACTTTCGTCGGTATCGAACGCGCGCCGCACCGAATAGCGTCACGAGTGCAAGCACAACCAGGCAAACACAACAAGAAAGGATCGACATGCCCGCTACTGTCGAATCCCACTCCCCCACAACAGCTGGCGATCTGCTCGAGGAGGTCCGCGAGTCGGCCAAGGTCGGCCAGCACGCCACCGCCGAGGCACTTCGGAAGTTCCGCCACACGATCGACGAGGCCATCCCCGAGGCGGTACAACCCCTTCGCGCGAAGCTCGTGGACGCGGCACTCGAATTGGCCGATACCCTCGCGGCCGCGCAGTACCAGTTCAACCGCAACTTGATCCGTAGCACCGACCGTGCGCTCAACAAGACCGACGACGGCCAGGAATAACGGCTGACCCGTTGCCTGTAGCGACGAGATTCTGGGTGCAGGAATGTACCCAGAATCCTTGTCGCCGAACGCTGTCCGACACGGTCAACCGCGCCGAGCTTCAGGAAGACGTCATTGGCGGGCTTCGTCGTTGACGTTGATGGGATGGGCGAGTACCGACTCGTGCATGTAGCCGAGCAGGTTGGGCGGCGTCGACTCCGGTTGCACCCGTCCGCGGTCGTCACTTGCCCGAACCCGCAACACATGTTCCCCGGGTTCGGCGGTCCAGCGGATCTGCCACCGCGCCCATACGCCTGGCTCCCCCGGCGAGATGATGGTCGCCGGGACCCACGGGCCATCGTCGATTCGCGTCTCCACTTTGGCGATTCGGGCTTCGCCTGCGAACGCCCGTCCTCGGATGAGATGAACTCCCGGTTGCAGGTTGGCCGGCCAGGGCAGCTCGACCAGAGTCGAAAGGGCAGGCTCGGTGATCACTGATCTGTTCCCGTTATCCCCGGCAGGGTTCTCAGTGATCAGCACATAGTCTTCGGTGTTCCACGGCACCTGGATGGCGTGTTCGGCCACCTCGATACGGCCCAACCATTTGATGCTCGCCGCACCGAGCCAGCCCGATACCACCAGTCTGGCGGGAAAACCGTGGTCGGCGGGCAGCGTTTCACCGTTCATCGCGAATGCGACGATCGTGTCGTCGGCAAGCGCTTTGGCCAGTGGCAGTGGTCTGCGAGCCCGGATGGCGTCGAGCGCCTCGGGCATCACCTCCACTGCGCCCCCGGTGACTTCGGCCGGTTCGAGAAGATCGCGCAGCCGCACGCCTGTCCACTGCGCAGTACTGATGGCGCCGCGACCCCACTGAGTGCCGTCGAAGACCCGTCCGACCTCACGGCCGAAGAGGACCCTGCGGTTTCCTGCGCATTCGATCGTGCGGGTCACCGAGACGACGGGGAATGCACTGCAGATATCCCGATAGGTGTAGCTCATCGACCGGCGGACACCTTCGCCCTCGATGCGCAATTCCCAGGTCGCCGGATCGATCTCCGGCGTAGGCGCATGGCTGCGAATGAAGAACTGATGATTGGGCGTGATGTCACCGAGGAGTGCATCGGGCCGCGCCCCGTAATCCAATCCGGATCCGGTGTCTTCCATGTCGGGATGTAAGAGGCTGCCGGCTGATGGCGTCATGTTTGGGTCCTGTTCTACCGTCCGAGTCAGTCCAAACCGCCACCGGGTGAACGCCGTCGATCGATTCCGTCGCGAGTGTATCGAGGAGCGTTCGGTCCGACTATTCCTGCTAGCGGGTGTCGGCAGGTCCGGCTGCCCAGTATCTTGATTGGCCACTAGCAGCAATGCTGCAGGTGGGCGGTGGCGGGGATGCTTCCTGTGAGCGGCTGAATTGAATGCTGCAATCCGCCCGTGGAATTCGAAAGGTGGCCAAGGACATGGACAGAGAGCCCCCGGGCGCGAAATGGCTCGGGGCCCCAGTGACCAGACGTTCCGTTCTCGCCGGCGTTGGCGCCGTTGCCGCCTTTTTGGCCGTCGACCTGGGTGCTGTCGCGTATGCGAACAACTGGATCGCTCCGAGAACTCTGTCGCGCCAGACTTTCATCGACGGCTTCCAAACCGTGTTTGGCCGCCACCCGGGATTTCGCAGGAATCACGCCAAAGGCATGGCAGTCACAGGCCTGTTCGACAGCAACGGCAACGGCGCAGAGCTGTCCTCTGCAGCTGTCTTCGCGGCCGGCAGGACGTCGGTCACAGGACGGTTCTCTCTCACCGGAGGAGACCCGTCGGTCGCCGACACACCCTCAGCGGCGCGGGGTCTCGCACTGGCATTCGGCTTCCCCGGGCCTGATCAATGGCGCAGCGCCAACCTCAGCTTGCCGGTGTTCCCGGACAGCTCGCCGCAAGGCTTCTACGACCGACTGCTCGCGTCGAAGATCGTCGCTGCGACCGGTAAACCCGACCCCGACGCCATGGCCCGGTTCAACACCGCCCACCCAGAAACGGTGGCCGCAATGGCGATCATCAAGAAGACTCCTCCGACAAGCGGATTCGCCGACAGCACCTTCTCGAGCCTCAACACGTTCTTTTTCGTCAATGACGCCGGTACCCGCACCCCGGTGCGCTGGGCCTTCGTGCCCCAACAATCGGCCCTACCCCCGAAACCCGCAGGCGACAACGCGCTGTTCAATTCTGTCGTCCGGCAACTGCGCACCGGCCCGTTGCGATGGAAGCTCCACCTGACCGTGGGCCAACCTTCGGATCCCGTGGACGACGCCACGCAGCCTTGGCCGTCGGATCGACGTGTAATCGACGCCGGCACGCTGAGTTTGATCGCCGCGCAGACTGAAGCTCCGGGCAACGCGCGCGACGTGAACTTCGATCCGCTGGTCCTCCCCGACGGGATCGAACCCTCCGGCGACCCCCTGTTGAGCGCCCGGTCATCTGTGTACGCCGCGTCCTATCGGCTGCGGTCCGGCGAGACCGCATCACCGTCGGCGGTACAAGTCGACGAGGTCACACCTTGATGACCACACCGGCTCGCTATCCGCTGCGTACCAGAGTGTTTCACTGGCTGACCGCCGCACTGGTGTTCACCACTCTGCTGGTGGGGTTCGCGATGGTCAACTCCCTGGGTTCCTATGCCGCGCTGGTCGGCATTCACATGACGCTCGGCATTTCGATCCTGGTGATCACTGTCGCCCGTGCCGCCAACCGCTTCACCCACCGGACACCCCGGCTACCTGAGACGGTCGGCGCGCTCGAGCACAAGCTCGTGGTTGGATCCGAGCTCGCCATGTACGGGCTCCTGTTGTTGCAACCAGTGGTCGGCTGGGCAATGGAATCGGCGGCCGGAAGACCCGTCGTTGTCTTCGGCGTCCTACGGCTGCCCGCCATCGCGCCCTTCGACGAGCACATCTACTTCTTTCTTCGCCAGACGCATTCGGTCGTTGCTTATCTGCTGGTGGTTGCGATAGCGGCTCACGTGAGCGCTGTCCTACTGCACACCATGACACTGCGCGATCGAATGCTCTCCCGGATGACCTTCACCAGTCATTGACCACCGAGGCACCGACGTGGCGCTGACGGCTGCGCCAGCCGTGCCGAGTGCGGCGCAGCCGGTCGAGCGTCGGTGAATGGTGGGCGCGGACGGTATCGAACCGCCGACCGCTGGTGTGTAAAACCGAGCAACGCTATCCATGGCGTTCTGCGGCGTAGCACCTGATCCCGAAATGCGCAGCTCAGCGATTTCTTTGGGTCCGCCGAGTTCGTCCGTTCTCGTTTTGTTTCGGACCGTCTTGGCACACTCTTGGCACAACGGGGGTTTGTTCTTCAGCACTCACCGCAGCGATGCAAATTGTGGGCGTCGCGTCGCGGCCGAGCTTCGATAGCCGCGCGTACCCTGCTGACGCAACGGCACGACGCAACGAACTTCACATCACGACAGCGCAGCGATGGCTGCGGTGTGCTCAGGTGCAGGGGCTCGCTCTCCCCAGCTATTGCACCGCGTGCAGCAACTCCATGCGGTGTAATCTCCGACGTGCTGCAGCAAATCGGCGAGGGAGGGCCGTCTGGTGGCGTCGCTCGACGCGAACCCGGGCAACCGACGACCTCGGCCTTGACTGGCCTCACCGGGGCTACGCCATGTTGGATCGTCGGGTGGCGTTCAGGTAGGGACCGAGTAATACCGCATCGGCGGCCGAGAGGCGATCAGTAGCGTTGTCTCGCTGATGCCAATACGGATATAGCAGGTTGGGTCGACTCACCGATTCAAGACGGTGAGCTTCTTCGTCTGTTAACTCGATGTCTACTGCGGCGAGGTTGTCTTCTAGTTGCTGGGACGTGCGGGCGCCGATTACCAGTGATGTCACGGCGGGGCGGTTCAGCAGCCATGCCAATGCCATCTGAGCGGGCGAGACTCCGTGGGCGCCGGCGATCTCCCAGAGGACATCGAGGATGCGAAACAGCTTCTCCCCTTCATAGATTGGGGGCTCAGACCACTCCGACATCTGACGGGCTCCCTTAGGTCCGGCGACGGAGCCATCTTGGGCACGCGAATACTTGCCCGAAAGCAGCCCGCCGGCGAGGGGGCTCCACACAAGCACCCCGAGGCCCTGGTCATGCGCTGCGGGGAGTAGTTCAAACTCGGCGTCGCGCGACTGGAGCGAGTAGTGAATCTGCTCAGAGGTAAAACGTGATAGCCCTTTTGCATCACTTGTTGCGAGCGCTTTCATGAGCTGCCAGCCACTGTAGTTGCTGGCCCCGATGTATCTGATTTTGCCCTGTTTCACAAGGGTGTCCAACGCCGACAGAGTTTCCTCCAGCGGTGTCTGGCCGTCCCATTGATGAACCTGGTACAGGTCGATGTGGTCAGTTTGCAGACGTTCTAGCGATCGTTCAAGAGAGCGGATGATGTGGTGCCGAGATAACCCCACGTCGTTGACACTTGCTCCTGCAAGACGGAAGCGGACCTTGGTCGCCACCAGCCAGTGGTCGCGCGAGTTCTTGATCGCTTCTCCAACAATGGTTTCCGAGAGCCCATCGGAGTAGACGTCGGCGGTGTCGACGAGATTGATGCCCCGATCTCGACAAATGTCGAGGATCCGAGTCGCGTCCTGGGTATCGGTTGTACCCACGTTTGAGAACTTTCCTCCGCCACCGAAGCTCATCGTTCCCATGGTGAGTCGCGAGATGCGAAGGCCACTTTTGCCCAACTGCTGATACTGCATCGGTCGCTTCACCTTTCGTCATTCTTCGCCCATGTGAGTGCTCGCCTGGCTCAGAATTTCGTGTTCAGCGTCTGGGCGACACCGGTTTCGGCGGCCAGGTATGCCATCTCGATGATCTCGATGACGTGGCGCGCGTGTTCGGCTGTGGCGATGGAGGGGTGTCCCTCGCGAGCCCAGTCGACCATTTGCATGATGTCTTCGAAGACGTGGAGTTCTTGCAGCGAGCGGTGGGGTTCGGAGATGTGCGGTAGGACCCATTCGTTGCCACCGAAATTGGAGTGCACGCCGCCGTCGGGTGCCTGCCGGGCGATCTCACAGCCGGGGTAGTCGAATGGTGCCCCGTTGAGCAGTAGCCCAGTGATGGTGCCGTGCGTTCCGAAGTACCGTCCAGAAAAGTCGAACTCGATGTCGCTTCGTGTTCTGAGGTTGCCGGCGGCGGTGCCGTAGGCGACCGCGAATCGGTTGTCGCCGAAGTCGAGCAGCATCACGGTGTTGTCGTGTGCTTCGACGGCAATCGGCTTGCCGTTGACTTCGCGGTGCGGCAGCAGCGTTCCTGACAGGGCGGTGACGCGGCGGACCGGCCCGAGGATGCCGGTGAGTCCGTGCAGCGAGTAGACGGTGAGGTCATACAGCGGTCCGCCACCGGGATTCTTGAAATACCAGGTGGGATCGACCGTATCGCCTGTGTGCGATCCGCGCCGTTCGGGTTCGTCGGCGTGGTAGTTGCCGAAAGCGGCGCCGCACATCGCCCAGGCCAGGGTACCGAGATCACCCGCGTCAATCATCTTCTTGATCTGCTGGTTGTGGGGTCGCAGCATTTCGCCTGGCGACGCGACGAGGCGGACACTGTGTTGCTCGGCTGCTGCGATCAACGCGTCGGCCTCGGCCGTGGTGACGCACATCGTCTTATTGACGTGAACGTGTTTGCCGGCAGTGAGGGCCGCCATGCAGTGCTCGTAATGCAGGCCGATGGGTGAGCCGATCGTCACGGCGTCGATGCGGTCGTCGTCGAGCATCGCATCAAGAGTGGGATAGGCCCGCGCGGTGGCGAACTGATCAGCTTCGTGTTGTGCGCGTTCGACAATGGGGTCGCAGATGCCGGTGATGTCGACGACCGCAGCGGTATCGGCGACGGCGAAGTGGGGGAGCAGCCGTTGATTGATTACGCCGGCGCCGACGAAGCCAAGCCGCAGTTTGTTCATCGATGAACTCTTTCTCGTGTGATCGGTTCGTGTCGATACCCGCAGCGGAGTCAGGAGTCGGACACGGCCAACGTCGTGATGAACAGCTCCAGCGGTGTCGCCTGGTCCCCGGTAATGAGAACCTCGGCACCGTGTCCGACGGTGACCGCACTGCCTGGAGTCAGGGGATGTTGACTGCCATTGAACTGGTAGGACCCTGTGCCCGACATCACGAACACCGCGTACTCCACGGCGTCGGCGGTCAGGCGGCGTGATCCGTTAGCCGGCACCACGGAGCGTTCGAACTGCCGCCACGGCCCGGCGAAATACTGCGTGGCGTCGAGGGATTCGTTTTGTTCGATCTTTCCGACATAGGTGGGCATCAGCGGAACGCTCCTTCTGCGGTGATCGCATTTTGCGGTTCTTCGGTCGGCCGACGAGAGGGCAGCTTGGATGTGATCTCGGGCGGAAAGACCTCAATCACCACGTATTCAATGCGTTCGGTTCCGGTGTTCCACAGCGCGTGTTGGCTGTGCAGCGGTGTGATGACGATGGACCCAGGCTCCACGAAGTAGCGTTCGCCGTCGAGTTCGATCTCGGCGGTGCCCCGCAGGATGAACCAGATTTCCTCGGTATGGCTGTGGGTGTGCAGGCCAGCGCGACCGCCTGGTTCGAATGCCACCCATTCGATGCCATCCCAGTCGCCGTACAGGTGGGCGCCGGTCGCCAGCCGCGCCCACAGCATGGCTCCCTCGCCGCCGTGAACTCCCATGACTTCGCCGGCGTTATCTGTGTGGCCGGTGATGATGCTCGGCATGAACGATCATCTCCTTCTCTGTGTGCTTACGAGCGCCTCGCGCGTCTGATTACGCGGGCGAGGAGACGTTGCCCCCGCATCAAACGCTCACACTGCGGAATGCAAAAGTCAAGGGTGTTTTCGAAAATGAATCTAGCCGTCGGTCGGAACAAGGCTGTTCCGTCGATGTTCGGGCACGCGAAAGCAGGTACCAGCGCAGAACCCGGGCGCGTGTGCCAAGCGCAACGCGACGAGGGGAACTCGCCCGACACCGCGATGTCACCACACGGGTGGGAGCAGCGGGCGACACCTCATGTCACGACGAGGGGGAAGAGCCGCCGTCACCGGCTGGCAACAGCCGCCGGCTCCTCATCATCTTCCGACAGTCCTTCGATGAGCTTGTCCGTGGTGCGCTGAATGTGCGCCGCGAGCAGATCGCTAGCGAGTTGACCGTCACGCGCCACCACCGAGTCCAAGATCGCGCGGTGTTCGGCTTCAATGTCACGGTCACGGTCGTACAGCGGAGCAGACCAGCGGCGGTACAACTCGGAAGAGTCGCGCAGCGCATTGGCGATCGACAAGATCCGGGTGTTCCCACAACCGGCCAGCAGCGCCGAGTGGAACTGCTGATGAGCCACCACCCACTCCTCGGAGAAGCGCGCGGGATCGTCTGGGTCATACCTCGGCGCCCGCTGCAGTACATGATGCGCCGAGATGGCGGCGGCCTCCCATGCGACGTCGCCGTTCAGGATGGCATAGCGCAGAGCGAGCGTTTCGATTTCACACCGAGCAACGGTCAGATCACGAAGATCATCGACGGTGACGTCGACGACGCGAAATCCCTGCTGCCACTCCGAAATCACCAGCCCCTGTTCGGCAAGGCGCTGCAGAGCTTCGCGAATCGCCCCAATGCTGCAGCGGTATTGATCGACCAGGCTGTTGAACGGCAGCTTCATCCCAGGCGCGAGGCGCCCGGTGAGGATGTCGGCCCGCAGTTCGTCGTACACGCCAGACCGGTTCGCGCGAGCCTTATCAATAGGACGAGCCACAGGCGGGCCTCCTTTCTGGGGTTGATGATAGACGATCGTGTCATCATGCGACAGCCTCAGCGGTTTTCGAAAATAGGCTTGACATTGCGATGGTTCATGTTCTGTGATGAGAGCGGAAGTTGTACAGCAATGACGAGGGAGTCACGGTGCGCCTGCTCAACATCGACAACCGGTTGCACGTAGAAGCGGCCGACGGCGCCGCCGACGTGGAGAAAGCCAGCTCGGGGCTCTTTGCGACCGATCCGCAAGCGATCTTCCAGCGCTGGGACGAGTTCGTAGAGTGGCACCGCTCCCATGCCGGCGACATCGCGGCGCAGGTCCGCCGGCGCGACGAGCGCGGCCTGATCGGGCCGCCGGCGCCGCGGCCCCCCCAGGTATTCGCGGTGGGGCTCAACTACGACCAGCATGCCGCTGAATCCGGGTTCCCCAGACCTCAGCAGCCGGTAATCTTCACCAAGTTCGTCTCGTCGATCACCGGCCCGGTTAGCGACGTCACCCTGCCTGACGGCGACGTCGACTGGGAGGTGGAACTCGTGGTGGTACTCGGCAAGGGTGGGCGAAGCATTCCCGCCGAGCGCGCCTGGAGCCACGTCGCCGGACTGACTGTGGGACAGGACATTTCGGAACGTCGACGACAGCATTCGGGGCCAGCGCCCCAATTCAGCCTGGCCAAGTCGCACGAAGGCTTCTCGCCCATCGGACCCGTTCTGGTCACGCCCGACGAGTTCGCCGATCCCGACGACTTGGAGCTTGGAGCCACCATCGACGGCCATCAAGTGCAGCACGGACGGACCTCCGATCTGATCTTCCCCGTGCCGGTGCTCATCGAAGAGATCTCTCGAATCGTGGAGCTGTACCCCGGCGACGTGATCTTCACGGGCACGCCGCAGGGCATCGGCGCTGGCCGTGTCCCACCCCGGTTCCTCAAGCCCGGAGAAGTCCTGCGAAGTTACGTGACCGGGATTGGCGAACTGGTGCAGTCGTTCACCACACCGGATGCATCGGTGCGCGACGGCGCCGGTGCAGCAGCTGCAGCGCGGAGCTGAGATGGCACTGCATCGCCTCGACTCCATCACCGTCGGCGTACCCGACGTCGCCGCCACCACCGTCTTCTACGAGGATTTCGGGCTCAATCCCAGCAGCGACGGATGGTTCTCGACGACTGAGGGCGGCAACCAGCTGCGCCTGGTCACCTCGGCGAGCCGGCGACTCGTCGAGGCCTGCTTCGCCGCCGACGACCTCGACGACATCGGCCGGATGCGCGCGCGGCTCGCCGAACGTGGATTCGCGGCAGCCATCGACGGCGCCGATCTCGTTACCGCCGACCCGGGCACCCATACGCCCATTCGCATCGCGGCGCGACCGCGACTGCAGCAGCAGCCCTACAGTGCCCCCGCGGTGAACGGGCCGGGTCGGGTGGACCGAGTCAACGCCCGCGCCGCGGGCATCCTCGTCGAGTCACCCGTGCGGCCTCGCCGGCTTGGCCACTTCGTCCTGGGCACCACCGACTTCGATCAATCCCGGCAATTCTTCGTCGACGGCCTGGGGCTCAAGGTCAGTGACATCGTGAAGGACGTCGGTGTATTCCTGCGCTGCTCCACTGACCACCACAACGTGCTCGTGCAGCGATCGCCCGTGCCGTTCCTCCATCACAGCAGCTGGCAAGTCGACGACGTAGACGCCATCGGCCGTGGCGCGATGGCCGTGCTGGAGAGGCATCCCGAACGGCACATGTGGGGGCTGGGCCGCCACTACGCGGGCTCGAACTTCTTCTGGTACTTCCGAGATCCTGCTGGCAACTACGCCGAGTACCACAGCGACATGGACTCCATCCCCGAAGACGCCATCTGGGCACCAGAAGTCCTCGAAGGCGCCCTCGGCCTCTACCGCTGGGGGCCGCCCCCGCCTCCCTCGTTCATCAACCCCGAGGATCTTGCCGACCTGATGATCCACGGCCACAGCGCCTAAAAAGACCGAACTCGAAGCGAGGACCCTGGCCGTCCAAGACCACCTTGACGACCGCGCTTCGCCGAAAAGCACAACACTTAAGGAGTTTTCGCATGCCCGCCGCCCGTCACCTCAAGACCACCAGCGCCGACGCCGCCACCGCACCCAACAGCGATCCGGCCGTCACTGAAACGGTCACCCAGATCATCGCCGACGTCCGCGATCGCGGTGACGCCGCAGTGCGCGAGTACTCCGAGAAGTTCGACAAGTGGTCGCCACCAAGCTTCAAGCTCAGCGACGCCGACATCGAACAGATCATCGGTGGTGTCCCCGCCGAGGTGATCGCCGACATCAAGACCGTTCAGCACAACGTCCGCGTCTTCGCCCAACACCAACGCGACTCGCTGGCCGACTTCGAGGTCGAGACCGCACCCGGAGTCCATCTGGGTCAACGCAACCTTCCGGTCTCGGCGGCCGGCGCCTACGCCCCAGGGGGCCGCTACCCCCTAGTCGCCTCCGCGCACATGACGACCGTCACCGCCAAGGTGGCCGGGGTCCCGCACGTCACGGCGTGCACGCCCCCCATCCGGGGCGAGATTCCCGCCGCCACAGTCGCGGCGTTCCACCTCGCCGGCGCCGACGACATCTACCTGCTCGGCGGCGTCCAAGCCGTGGCCGCGATGGCCTTGGGAACCGACACCATCGGCAAGGTCGACATGCTGGCCGGGCCGGGCAACGCTTACGTCGCCGAAGCCAAGCGGCAGCTTTTCGGTACCGTCGGCATCGACCTGTTCGCCGGCCCCACGGAGATCTTGATCATCGCCGATGGGGACGCCGACCCATTCATCGTTGCCGTCGATCTACTCAGCCAAGCCGAGCATGGACCCGACTCCCCCGCCATTCTCATCACCGAGTCAGAAACGCTGGCACGAGAGGTCATTGGGCACATCGACGCGCTGCTTCCCGAGATGCCCACGCGCGACTTCGCCGCCCCGGCATGGCGTGATCATGGCCAGGTCATCGTCGTCGATGACATCGACGCCGCCTACGACCTAGCGGACACCTTCGCAGCCGAACACGTGCAGATTCTCACCGCCGATCCGCGGCGCGCCTTATCGGCCATGACCAGTTACGGCGCCCTGTTCCTCGGGGAGAAGACCTGTGTCTCTTACGGCGACAAAGTGATCGGCACCAACCACACCTTGCCGACCCGCCATGCGGCCCGCTACACCGGCGGCTTGTGGGTCGGCAAGTACCTCAAGACCGTGACCTACCAGGAAGTCACAACCGCCGCGGCCAGCGCTGAACTCGGCGCACTCTGCGGCCGGGCCGCTCGGGTGGAGCTGTTCGAGGGTCATGCCCGCTCCGGAGACGTTCGCGCCGCCAAGTTCGGCGACGCCACCTTGACCTGGGCGCCGCCCGAGCCCGCACTTCGCTGACCCGATGGTCGACTTCTCGCTCACGGGGAAACGGGCGCTCGTCACCGGCGCCAACCGAGGCCTGGGCCAGGCGATCGCCATCGCCTTAGCCGAGCTTGGTGCCACCGTCTACGGGACCTCGCGCACCGCCGACGGCGCGAAGACGATCCAGACATCGGTGGGCACACCCGGTTTAATCCTCGACGTCACCGATACGGCATCGGTGATCAGGTTCGCTGAGGACCTTCCGGGGCGCCTCGACGGCCCCCTCGACATCTTGGTCAACAACGCCGGCGTCAATGCGCCGGCGGCGGCCCTAGACGTCACCGAAGCGCAATGGGACAGCGTTTTTGCCACCAACGCCAAGGGAACTTTCTTCCTCACCCGGGAATTGGCCCGCACGTGGATCGCCGAGGCTACCTCAGCCTCGGTGGTCAACATCGGGTCCCAGGCCGGTTCGGTAGGCATCGAAGAACGGGCCGTGTACTGCGCGACCAAGGGAGCGGTAAACCAGCTGACGAAGGTGCTCGCCATCGAGTGGGCCAAGCACGGCATCCGGGTCAATACGGTCGCACCGACCTTCGTACGCACCGACCTAACCGCGGCAACACTGGACCGGCCGGGGTGGGGCGAGACGCTCCGCAGTCGAATCCCCCTGGGGCGGTTCGGCGAAGCTGCCGATGTGGTGGGCGCGGTGGCCTTCCTCGCCGGGGACGCGGCCGCGCTCATCACCGGCACCACCCTGCTCGTCGACGGCGGCTACACCGCCTGGTGATGACCAGCCCCCGTTACGCCAAGATCGGCTTCGATAGTCGCGCGCTGCGCCGTGGGCAACCGCGCCGCGCCTCTCGCCCACCCCGGGTGAGTCATCCACCCAGCGCGATCAGAGCAGTCCGCGCACGGTCCCACCGACGTCGTAGGCAGACCCGTTGATGAATCCACTCATCGGCGAGAGCAAGTACACCACCAGGGAGGCGACCGCCCCCGGGGTAGCGATCCCCATCGGAAGGTGACGGTCGGTCAGATAACGGCGCACCGCGCCGTCACGGTCGGTCCCGTACTGGCCGGCGAGTTGGTCGACGAGCCCGCCGGGGCGCGTCCACAGCGTGGTCCACGTCGGCCCTGGAAGCACAGCGTTGACCCGCACACCGGGCGCATAGTCGAGGGCCATCGCCTTGGTGACGTAGAGCAGGGCTGCCTTCATCGCTCCGTACTCGACCGGTACGGACTCCGGTTGCTTGGCCAAATCGGAGGACACGTTGGCCACCGCGGCGTCCGTTCTGGCGGCCATGCGCGGAACGAAGTATCTGCTGGTGCGCACCGCGCACATCAGATTCAGTTCGAACGAGTCGCTCCACTGTTCGTCGGTAGCGGTGCCCACCGACTCGTTGCCGGAGCGCCCGACGTTGTTGACCAACAGATCCGGCACGCCGAAGCCGTCCTCGACGGCGGCGTTGGCGGCGGCGACCCCCCACGAGGTGGCCAGGTCCGCGGTGACGAACGCGTGACCGGCGCCCGTCAAGGTGGCCGCGGCCGCCCGCAGGGCAACCTCGTCGTGGTCGCTGATCGCCACCGCGGCTCCCTCGGCGGCCAAAGCTGCAGCGATTGCCAGGCCGATCCCGCCGGCGCCGCCGGTGACGTAGGCGCGTCGACCGGTGAGGTGAAGATCCATCAATACCCCTGGGCTCTCACGTGGCGTCCCGCGCCCGATTCGGGGCGAGGAGACTGGCTAACTCTGGTGCACAGTGCAATTGGACGGCGGTACGCGTCTTGAACATGCGCGGCGCGAATTCTGCGGTGATCGCTGCATGTGTGGGATGGTCGAGATAGCGATGCAGCGCCGAGGCAGAGTCAACGAGGGCGACGACGCCATAGTCGGAGGTCCCTGCCCGCAGCCGCAGCGCCACACCGTGGGTGTAGGAGATGAGTTCGGGCACCAGCGCAGGCAGGGCGCCCAAGGCGGTGTCAAAATCGGCAACATCGGCGTCGGTGACCGTCGGGAACCATTCGAAGGCGACGTGGTGGATGATCACCGAGTCCCCACCATCAGCCCAGAACCTGCCCGCCGGACACTTCCAGCGCATCGCCGGTGATCTCAGACGCCGCGTCGGAGGCCAGAAACATCACCGCCGCCACGATGTCGTGCGGCTTCTGGAATCGACCCATGGGAATCACGTCGCGACGTGCTTGTCGAACTGTCTCGTAGGGGATGCCGGTCTCGCGGGCGTACCCCTGCAGGCTGGCGATGGACATGTCGGTCTCGACGAAGCCGGGGTTCACACAGTTCACCCGGATAGCTGGGGCCAATTCCAGCGCCAGCGCCCGACTGTAGTGCGCCACTGCGGCTTTGGCAGCGCAATAGTGCGACAGATACCGTTCGGGTCGCTGCGCGGCCTGTGAGGCGACGTTCACGATCGCGCCACCACCAGGCTGCTCGGACATCACCGCAATGGCAGCGCGGCAGACCAAGAACGTGCCCTTGGCGTTGGTGTCCATGATTCGATCCCAGTCGGCCTCGGTCAACGAGGCTGCCGAGCCCCGCGACACCGCGCCCGCGTTGTTCACCAGCACATCGATGCGCCCGAACCGGGTGTGCGCGGCGGTGATGAACGCCTCAACGTCCTCCGCATCGGTGATGTCACATCGTCGATAGAGGGCAACCGCGTCGCTGGTCGCGACATCAGCGAGATCGCAACCCGCCACGCTCGCGCCTTCGGCGCCGAAGTCCTCCGCCAACGCGCGTCCCAAGCCGGCATTGACCCCGGTGATGACCACGACCGTCCCGTTGAACCGTGGCGTCATGCGCCGTCCCGACCCGACGTGAGGCGGGTAATGATCAGGGCGACCAGGATGATCGCGCCGAACGACGCATCGATCCAGAACGTCGGCAGCTGCGCCAAGGTGAGGATGTTCTGAATGCAGCCCAACAGCAGCACACCGGTCAAGGCGCCGAGCATCGTGCCTTTGCCACCGTCGAGGCTGATGCCACCAATAACGGCCGCAGCGAACACAGTGAAAATGAGGTTCTGGCCTTGAGCGGCAGTCACCGACTCCACGCGACCAGCCAGCATCAAGCCCGCCAGCGCGGCCAGCACACCCGCGATCACGAAGACCACGCGGATGGTCCGGTCCACCGAAATACCAGCTGCCCGAGCCGCGTCGGGATTACCTCCGATGGCATAAAGCTGACGCCCAAAGGTGTGATACCGCAACACAAGACCCGCCACCACGAACAGACCGCCGGCTAGCAGAATTGAGATCGGCACGCCGGCGAAGGTGGTCTTGCCCAGGAACAACATCGGTTCAGGAAGGTCGAAGAGCGTCTTGCCGCCGCTGACACCGAGCGTCACCCCGCGCAACAGGATCAGCGCCGCCAAGGTGGTGATGAACGCGTTGAGCTTCAGCCGCACGACGAGGAACCCGTTAATCACACCGACGAGCCCACCGACGGTAAGGCACACCAAAATCGCAAGAAACGGGTTCAGGTCCCACCCGGATCCGCCGATCGACAGCGGAGTCACCAAAAACGCCGCCACCATCGGCGCGAGCCCGAACACCGATTCCAGCGAGAGATCGAACTTGCCCACGATGAGGATCAGCGTGGACGCCACGACCACCACCGACAGTTCCGAAGACTGCTGCAGCAGGTTGATGATGTTCTGCCGACTCAGAAATGCGTCGTTGACGACACCGCCGATGATGATCACCACAACCAGCGCAGGCAACAGCGTCAGGCCCGACAACTGCCGGGGCAGCACACGTTTGGCGGTCTCGGTCCACGGCGGCCGGGAGGCCGGAGCGGCATCGGATGTGAGTTCAGTGGTCGTCATCGTGTGTACCTTCACCTTCGGCGGCCGCGGCGACGTCGGCATCGCGCCATCCGCGTTGGAATTGTTTGTGGACACGGCCCCGGTACATCACCAGGACGCGGTCACATCCTTTGAGGTCGGCGAGTTCGTCGGAGACCACGAGAACCGACATGCCGGTTCGCCGGGTCCTGGCCGCGACGGCCTCGAAGATCGCTGATTTCGAGGCGATGTCCACCCCCGATGTCGGATTGATCAGCACCAGCAGCTTCGGGTCGCGGGACAGTGCACGGCCCAGCACGGCCTTTTGTTGGTTCCCGCCGCTGAGCTGCCCCACGGGTTGCTCGGAACCCGAACACACCAGGCCCAATTCGGTGATCAGTGATTGAGCCGCCTGGCGTTCGCGGCGCAGGGACACAAAGCCCAACTTCCCGAACAGGTTCGCTGCAGGGATTGCCATGTTGTAGGCGATGCTCAGCAGCGGTGCGAACCCCTGGGCGTATCGATCTTCGGGCACTATTCCCACCCCGGCGCGCCAGATCGCGCCCACTGACTTGTTGGTGATCGGTTTCGTCTCGAGGACCACCGCACCGTGTGTGGCCGTCCGCATGCCGGCGATCGTCTCTGCCAGGGCAACGCGCCCCGATCCGACCAGGCCGGTGACGCCCAGCCATTCGCCACGGCCGATTTCGAGATTCACGTCGTCCAGCTCGCCGGTGCGGGTGAGGTTTGTACACGTCAAAACGGGTGCACCGTCAGCGAGGTCGGTGGTGTGGCTAGCGGCATTCGCCGGCTCTGCTGAACCCTGGGCGCCACCGACCATCGCCTCGATGACGCGGGTCCTGGGCATTTGGGCGATGTCGCCGGTTTCGACGTGGGTACCGTCACGCATGACCGTCACGCTGTCGCAGAGTTCGTAGATCTCTTCGAGATAGTGGGAGATGTAGAGGAACGTGACCCCGCTGCGCTGCATGTTGTGTAGCTTGTCGAATAACCTTGTCACCGCGGCCTGTTCGAGTTGGGCGGTCGGTTCGTCGAGGATGACGAACCGGGCGCCATCGGACAATGCGCGCGCGATCTCGACCAGCTGGCGCTGCTCTACCGAAAGGTCGGTCACCTGATCGCTGGGACGCACGGGAATGTCCCACTGCTGGAGCAGCTCGGTGGCCATCGAGTCGATCTTTCGGTGATCGATCAGCCGCAGCCGCGGGGATCTCAACGGCACCCGATTGAGGAAGATGTTCTCCGCGACGGTCATCGTGGGAATCACCGTGGGCTTCTGGTAGACACACGCCACGTTCTGTCGCCACGCTCGCCGATCGTTGAGAGCAGGCGCAGCTGCATCCTGGAACGACACCGCGCCGCGATCGGGTGTGACTAACCCGGTCAGCACCGACACCAGGGTGGACTTGCCGGCGCCGTTGCGTCCGAGCAAAGCCCGGGTCTGGCCCTCGGAGATCGTCATCGACACATCCCGTAGGGCACGCGTAGACCCAAACGTCTTACTGATGTGCGACACCTCGACCACGGGTGGGCGCGGAGAGGCGTGCGGCGGCGATGCCGCGGCTTGTGAAACCGTCACTGGTTGGCCCACAGGTCTTTTGAATCAACGTTGCCTTTGGTGACCATCGGTGTGGGCAGCAGGTCCTCCTGCGACTCATTGCTGCAGCACTGCCGAATCTCGGAGTCGTGGTCGGACGGACCGTCGGAGAATGTGCCACCGGTGAACACGTGCTGTACCGCGTCGACGCCGTACTTGGCGTAGAGGTCAACCGGCTGGGACACGGTGCCGTCCATCGTGCCGGCGCGGATAGCGTCCAACGCCGCTGCGCCGCCGTCGATGCCGTACAGCGCAATGTGTCGAGGGTCGCCGACGGGCACCAGCTTCCCAGCGCCATTCAGCGCCGACAAGACCGCAGTTCCCATCGCGGTATCGCTGGCCATGTAAATGCCGCGAAGGTCGGGGGTTGACGCCAACGCAGTCGCTGTTGCACTACCAGCAACGTCGGATTGCCACTTGGTCGGTGTCGACACGATCTTGATGCTCGGGAACGATTCCTTCATGCAGTTGAGGAACCCTTCCGAGCGTTCCTTGCCCGCGATCGAAGCGAGATCTCCCTGCAGTTCCAGGACTGTCCCTTGCCCACCCAGTTGTTTGCCCATGGCCTGGCACACCTGCTGACCCATACCCTCTGAACTCGACCGGATCGTCAGCGCAGCGGGGCCACTGGTGGGTGCACTGTCGAGCATGATGACCGGCACGCCGCGGGCTTTGGCATAATCGAGCGCCGGCACGATGGCACTGGAGTCGCGAGGTATCAGCGCGATGGCCGTCGCACCGGCCGCAATCAAGTTCTGGATCTGCGTGACCTGCTGTCCGGCATCGTTATTCGCGTCGGTGACCTGAAGCGTCGTGATGCCGCGCTCCTTAGCCTCCGCAGTGACGGCATCGGCAACCGCTACTTGGAACTGATCCTTGAGGTAGGGCGCCGAATAGCCGAGCACAAGTTCCCGGTCGCCGGACGCGGCAGGACCCGCCAAATCGTCCGTGGTGCCGCAGGCTGCCATTGAACCGGCCGCCACCATAGCGGCCATACCAGCTATGGCGATTCGGAAGCTGCTTCTCACGAGGTACTCCTTCTAGTTCGTCGCTGAACCCGGTGACAGTGCTGCCACTGCCGATGTCGACCGCCACAGACGTCGCCTGGCAGAGACGAGGGCCGAGCTTTGCGTGGTGTCGTTTAGATCACACCCTCGACTGGTCCGATTGTCAATACCAGTTTCGAAAATACCCTCTGCCATTGGATGGTCTCGTTCCAGCGGAACTTGATCGGCAAGGAGGCGCCACAACGGACGGGCATTGCATCCGTCGAGGGGCATTGCCCGTCATCGCGGCGACCGCCGTCGGGACATCGGCCAATCGCAGCGGTTACGTCGACCAGGGCCGCGACCCACCTCGGCTGGGCCGTGCCAACCCGGGATGCCTCGGGCCCAAGAGAGCTAACTGGCTGCTGCAGGGCCAGCGATGTGCTACTTGCCGGGTGTCGCAAAGACGAATAAGGCCATGAAGGCGATGTTGATGAAATAGATCGCTTCGATCAGACTCACGGTGATCAGAAACGGTGTGAACAAACGTGATTGCGCTTCCGGTTGTCGGGCAACGCCAGCGATGAACTGAGATCCGGCCATCCCGTCTCCAATGCCCGCACCGATCGCACCACCCGCCAGAATGATGGCACCCGCCAAGAGCGCGTCCCCCACGATGGGATCAGACGGCATGATGACACCTCCTATGTTGATTGGTGCAGCAGGGACTCGACAGCGGACACGACCCGGCCGGCGCCGTCTTCGACGGCGATGTCTGCACTGAGTCGACACGCGTTGTCACGGAGTTGTGGATCGTCGACTGCCGTGCGCATGGCTGCGGCGAGGCGGTCGACGGTGAGGCGGCGCTGGTTGATGGTGGCCGCGGCGACGCCGAGGGCAGTGAGTCGGGCAGCCCAGAACGGCCCATCACCGTAGGCCGGCAAGGCTATGGCGGGGACGCCAGCGCGCAGACCCTGTGCGGTGGTTCCCGCGCCGCAGTGATGCGCTACGGCGGCGACGCGGGGGAACAGCCAGTCGTGTGGGGTGTCACCGATCGTCATCACCGTGTCGCCGGCGGCGTTCAGGCTGGTCCAGCCAGCCTGAACGAGGACGCGGACTTTGGCCTGCGCAGCGGCCTGCCGGATGAGGTCGGAGAGAAGCGCGGCGCGGGCGGGCGTCGTCATCATGCTGCCGAATCCGACGAACACCGGCGGCGGGCCGTCGGAGAGAAAGCGGGTCAATTCAGCGGGTGGGGTCCAGTCGCCGGAATCGGCTGGCCACCAGTATCCGGTGACCTCCAGACCGGACCGCCAGTCGGCTGGGCGGGGTGCCACAAGCGGCGAATAGCCATGCAGGATAGACCAGTTCGCTGCTGCGCGCTGCCTTCGTAGTACGCTGGCCGACGCACACGGCAAGCTGAGTTCGCGGCGGAAATCGGCCACCACACGTCCGTAGGCGCGATCGACCAGCCATGCACCTGCCCGTGCAGCGGCTCGGTTTCCGGCCGCTCCGGCCGACCATCCGCCCAGGATCGCCGGTGGATACTGCGTTGTTGCTGACAAGGGCTGTAGTCGAACACCCAGGGAGGGAATGCCTCTTGATTCAGCCCATGGGTGGCCGGCCATCTCCGCGAACGGGGACAGCAGGGCGATGTCGGCTGGTTCGGTTTGGACCGCGGCGAGGATGTCGTTGCCCAGTGCCCGCATCCCGGCTCGCGAAGCGAACGCCGCTAGTCCTTTCATCGGCTGCACCTCAGCACCGTCCGCGGCGAGCTGCAACTCGGCTGGCAACTCGCGAAAACCTAAGCCGCACCTAGTGATCATGTCGGCGAATGGGGTGTAGGCGGCGATGCTCACCGTGTGGCCGGCCTGTTGCAGCGCGACGCCGACCCCGGTCAATGGAGCGACATCGCCGCGACTGCCCACGGCGATAATGACGATCCGACTCATCGTTGCACCGCCACCGCGCGGTTGAAGATGACGACCAAGTCCTCTGCGTAGGCGTGGGCATCGAAGTCTGGTTCGCGCAGGATTTTTTCTACGACCGCGTTGACAGCGCCCCGCAAAGCCACCGCCATCGACCCGACGGAAAACTGCCCAAATTCGCGATCCCGTTGGCCCGCAAGCAGTATCGCGGTCGGATCCAAAATGGTGAGTTCTTCTCGAAGCTCGTCGTTCATGCCCAACTCATCGAAACGACGGCCGTCGCTGGGCTGATAGCCCGCACCCAGTTGGGCCAGCGCCGCCAACTGCACCCGGTGGCCGTCGAAGTAGGCGATATTGGCCCTGATGTAGGCGGACAGCTTTCCTGCCGCCGTGTCGTCTGCCTGCAACACTGGCGCGACCGCTGCGAGCGCCGAGCGGTACATCTCCTCGACGATCGCGTCGACCAAGTTGTCCTTCGTACCGAAGTGGTAGAGCACCGCACTCATCGCCACACCCACACGGTCAGCGATCTTGCGTATCGACGTCTGCGCCCAGCCGATCTCGGCGATCACCTCGATGGCAGCAGTCACGATTTGCGCTCGTCGCGCCGCCTGGGTGAAGGTCACCTTCTTCTGATCAGATCGCACGAACTGATATTAGATCATGCGATCAATACCGGACAGCCCGCCTACCGATGCTTCACGAACACGTGCTCAACCGCCGGCACGGAAAGCAGGGTCGTCCCATCGATCGCCGGTGGCCCCGAGCGTCTCCAACATGCACGAACACGGAATTATGGACTCGCCTGCTCGACGTCAACATTCGCGAGGCGGGGATGCTGCAGCACACAAAGCCAAATGATATTAAGCGTTAAATCCGGTGCGCGAATCAGCACACGCTAGCGATCGACCAAGCGTACGAACCTCGCTGGCACACTCTTGGCACAACGGGGGTTCACTAGTGAGTCCAGAGCCGAAAGCGTTAAGCAGCTGACCTGCAAGAATATTGGTGGGCGCGGACGGTATCGAACCGCCGACCGCTGGTGTGTAAAACCAGAGCTCTACCACTGAGCTACGCGCCCGTGCCGGTGCAGGTTACCGGCTTACTCATCGTCCTGAAAAATCGCCGACTGTGCGGATTTGTACGCCTGTGCGGCGTGTCCCGTATGAAACCACACACTCGAGGGTGCCAGGGAGGCCGAGGAGCTACGACTTCAACGCCGACAGCGCATCGATCCAGACGGCCTGATCGCGTGCCTCGCCAGGCTGTTTCATCTCGGCGAACCGGATGATCCCCGACCGATCGACGACGAACGTGCCGCGATTGGCGATGCCCGCGTCGGAGTTGAACACCCCGTAGACCTGCGCCACCGCGCCGTGCGGCCAGAAGTCGGCCAACACCGGAAACGTGAACCCGCTCTGAGTTGCCCAAACCTTGTGTGTCGGTGGCGGTCCGACCGATATGGCCAACGTGGCGGTGTCGTTGTTCTGGTAGGAGGGCAGCTTGTCGCGAATCTCGTCCAGCTCGCCCTGGCAGATGCCGGTGAAGGCAAGCGGAAAGAACACCAGCAGCACGCTCTTGGCGCCGCGGAAGTCGCCCAGGCTGACCGGCTGCCCGTTCTGGTCCTTCAGGGTGAAGTCCGGGGCCTCGGTCCCGACGTCCAGCACTAGCGCCGACCCGCCGCCTTGGACTTCGGTTGAACCAGCCGGCTGGCGCTCCAGTCGCCGACGTTTGCCGACGAGGTCTGCATCAGCCCCGCCGTCGGCGCCGACTCGGCGATTTCGGCGGGCATCACATGCCCCCGATGACCCGTCTTCGGGGTCAGAACCCAGATCACGCCGTCGTCAGCCAGCGGCGTGATCGCGTCCATCAACCGGTCCACCAGATCGCCATCGTCGTCGCGCCACCACAGCAGCACCACATCGACGACGTCGTCGGCGTCCTCGTCGAGCAACTCACCGCCGCACGACTCTTCTATGTCGGCCCGGATGTCGTCGTCGACGTCGTCGTCCCAGCCCAGTTCCTGCACAACCTGATCTTTTTGGATGCCCAGCCGTTGGGCGTAGTTCGGGGCGTCTGCCGCCGCGACCACCGTCGGTCCTCCTTCAATTGCTCGTAAAGTTCGTCCTATCGTCGCACGACCCGGACATTCGGCAACGCCCGGCGCTGAATGGCTTATCGATAGGCGGCATCGCAGAGGTCCAGCGCCGTCGTCTTGACGTCGTTCAGTTTGGACACCGCGGCGTTGAATTCGTCGGGTGCGTAATTGCCCGCGATGGCGTTCGCAACGCCCCGAGCAGCGTCGACCCAGGCGTTGAGCGCATCGCGCAGTTCGGCCGACAGCGGGTCGCTGATGCTCTGGGCGACAAGATCGGCGCTGTGGTTGAGCGAGTCGACGGCAGGCCCGGCCTTCGACGCCGCGTCGGCGGCACCCGAGTTGAATGACGCCACGTAGTTGTTGACCGCGGTGATGGAGTCCACGCTGCTGGAGCTGAGCGCCTCACATGAGGTGTGGACCGCCTCGGTGGTCAGGGACTTCTGGCGTTCGGACTCCTTGGAACTCGACGATTCGGCCGACTCCTGCGCCGAAGCCGAAACCGAGGCCTTGTAGACCGGTGTGTCGGCGGCGTTGACCGTCGGCGACCCTTCGGTGACGGAGGTGCATCCCACCATGATCATGGCGAAAACGGTCAGGATGCCGACCCCCAGCGCGACGATCCGCATCCGCGGTGACCTGGTCAACCCTCCTATCCGCACGGTCTGCAGACGTTACCGGTTTGGGCGGGCGGTCGGCGGTTCATTCCAGTAGCCACCACCGGCGGCGCAAGTGGGGCACGATAGGGGGACGATAGAGGAAGCCGCAGAGCTAGACCGCAAGACCGAGGAGTGGAAGTTGACCACCGAGTTCGCGCGCCAGGATCTGGCCCAAAACTCCGGCACCGCAGCCGAACCCGACCGGGTACGCGTGATCCGCGAAGGCGTTGCGTCCTACCTGCCCGATATCGATCCCGACGAGACCACCGAATGGCTGGAGTCGTTCGACCAGTTGCTGGAACGGCAGGGTCCTGCGCGGGCGCGCTACTTGATGCTGCGTCTGCTCGAGCGCGCCGGCGAACAACGGGTGGCCATTCCGTCGCTCACATCGACCGACTACGTCAACACCATCCCGACCGAGTTGGAGCCGTGGTTCCCCGGCGACGAGGAGATCGAGCGCCGCTACCGTGCCTGGATCCGATGGAACGCAGCCATCATGGTGCACCGCGCTCAGCGGCCGGGAGTCGGTGTGGGCGGGCACATTTCGACGTATGCCTCGTCGGCCGCGCTCTATGAGGTCGGCTTCAACCACTTCTTCCGCGGAAAGTCCCATCCCGGCGGCGGAGACCAGGTTTACATCCAGGGCCACGCATCGCCGGGCATCTACGCCCGCGCATTCCTCGAGGGTCGGCTAACCGCCGACCAGCTCGACGGCTTCCGGCAGGAGCACAGCCACCCCGGCGGAGGCATCCCGTCTTACCCGCATCCACGGCTGATGCCCGACTTCTGGGAATTCCCGACCGTGTCGATGGGCCTTGGCCCGATGAACGCGATCTTCCAGGCCCGGTTCAACCATTACCTGCACGATCGCGGCCTCAAGGATACGTCCGACCAGCACGTGTGGGCGTTCCTCGGCGACGGCGAGATGGACGAGCCGGAGAGTCGTGGCCTGATCCAGGTGGCCGCGAACGAAGCGCTGGACAACCTGACGTTCGTCATCAACTGCAACCTTCAGCGTCTCGACGGCCCGGTGCGCGGCAACGGCAAGATCATCCAGGAGCTGGAGTCGTTCTTCCGCGGCGCGGGCTGGAACGTCATCAAGGTGGTGTGGGGCCGCGAGTGGGACACCCTGCTGCACGCCGATCGTGACGGCGCCCTGGTCAATCTGATGAACACCACCCCTGACGGGGACTACCAGACCTACAAAGCCAACGACGGCGCATACGTGCGCGACCATTTCTTCGGCCGCGACCCGCGCACGAAGGCACTGGTCGACAAGATGTCGGACACCGAGATCTGGAACCTCAAGCGTGGCGGCCACGACTACCGGAAGGTCTACGCGGCGTACCGCGCCGCCACCGAGCACAAGGGTCAGCCGACGGTGATCCTGGCCAAGACCATCAAGGGCTACTCACTTGGCGCCCACTTCCAGGGCCGCAATGCCACCCATCAGATGAAAAAGCTTGCGGCCGAGGACCTCAAGCAGTTCCGCGACGCCATCCGCATCCCGATCGACGACGAGGAACTCGACAAGAACCCGTACCTGCCGCCGTACTACCATCCCGGCCCGGATGCGCCCGAGATCCGCTACATGCTCGACCGGCGACGGACACTGGGCGGCTTCGTGCCCGAACGGCGGACCAAGTCGAAGGTGCTGACGCTGCCGAGCCGCGACGTTTACAAGGCGCTCAAGAAGGGCTCGGGAAACCAAGAGGTTGCGACCACCATGGCGATGGTGCGCACATTCAAGGAACTGTTGCGGGACAAGGAGATCGGCCCGCGCATCGTGCCGATCATTCCTGACGAGGCACGCACATTCGGCATGGACTCCTGGTTCCCGAGCCTCAAGATCTACAACCGCAACGGGCAGTTGTATACCGCCGTGGATGCGGAATTGATGCTGGCCTATAAGGAAAGTGAGATCGGCCAGATCCTGCACGAAGGCATCAACGAGGCCGGTTCGACGGCGTCGTTCACCGCGGCGGGCACGTCCTACGCCACCCACAACGAACCCATGATCCCGCTGTACATCTTCTATTCGATGTTCGGCTTCCAGCGCACCGGTGACGGGTTGTGGGCGGCCGCAGACCAGATGGCCCGTGGCTTCGTGCTTGGCGCTACCGCGGGCCGGACCACGCTGGTCGGTGAGGGACTGCAGCACGCCGACGGGCACTCGCTGCTGTTGGCGGCGACCAATCCGGCCGTGGTGGCCTACGACCCGGCGTTCGCCTACGAGATCGCCTACATCGTCGAAAGCGGGCTGGCCCGCATGTACGGCGAGGACCCGGAGAACGTCTACTTCTACATCACCATTTACAACGAGCCCTACAAGCAGCCCGCCGAACCGGAGGGCCTCGACATCGAGGGACTGCTGCGCGGCATCTACCGCTACCGGGCCGCCCCGGAGCAGAAGTCCAAGCAGGCCCACATCCTGGTGTCGGGCGTGGCAATGCCGTCGGCGATCCGGGCCGCCGAGATGCTGGCCGACGAATGGGATGTGGCGGCCGACGTGTGGTCGGTGACCAGTTGGGGTGAGCTCAACCGCGATGGCGTTGAGATCGAGAAGGAAAAGCTGCGCTACCCCGACCGTCCGGCGCGCGTGCCGTACATCACCCAGGTCCTCGCGGACACCCGCGGGCCTGCCGTGGCCGTTTCGGACTGGATGCGCGCGGTTCCCGAGCAGATCCGGCCCTGGATGCCGAATACCTACGTCACGCTGGGCACCGACGGTTTCGGGTTCTCCGATACCCGCCCCGCCGCGCGGCGCTACTACAACACCGATGCCGAGTCGGTGGTGGTGGCGGTGCTGGAGGCACTGGCCGCCGACGGTGAGATCGACCAGTCGCAGGCCATCGAGGCAGCCAACAAGTACGAGATCGACGACGTGCTCGCGGCGCCGGAGCAGACGTCCGACCCCGGAGTGGCCTGACTCACCGCGGTTCTTGGAGGAATCCGCCAAAAAATGGCGTAGCTTTTAGGGATGGCCGACAATCGGTTCGTCCCGCCCGCCTCCACGCTGGAGGTGCTGGAGACCATCCCGGAATCGGTGCTGCGCCGGTTGAGCCAGTATTCGGGCCGGCTGGCCACCCAGGCGGTGCATGTCCTGGAGGAGCGGCTGCCGTTCTTCGCCGACCTCGAGGCCTCCCAACGCGCCAGTGTCCAGTTGGTGGTGCAGCACGCGGTAGTGAACTTCGCGGAGTGGATGCGCAACCCAGACGGCGACGTCAGCTATACGGCGCAGGCGTTCGAGGTGGTGCCGCAGGACCTTCGCAGACGCATCGCACTGCGGCAATCCGTCGAGTTGGTGCGCGTGACCATGGAGTTCTTCGAGGAAGTGGTGCCTCTACTGGCCCGCTCCGAAGAGCAACTGACGGCGTTGACGGCAGGAATCCTTCGCTACAGCCGCGACTTGGCGTTCGCCGCCGCAACCGCATACGCCGACCAGGCCGAGGCACGAGGCGCCTGGGACACCCGGATGGAATCCAACATCGTCGACGCAGTGGTGCGTGGCGACACCGGACCGGAACTGCAATCGCAGGCCGCGGCACTGAACTGGGACGCCACCGCACCCGCAACCGTCATCGTGGGTATTCCCCAGCCCGACCGCGTCGACCTTGCCAGCGGCGACGTCCACGATGTGGTCAACAGACACGGGCGCGCGGCACTGTCCGACGTGCACGGCACCTGGCTGGTGACGATCGTGTCGGGGCCGCTCAGCCTCACCGACCGATTCCTCGGCGATCTTCTGACCGTTTTCGCCGACGCGCCCGTGGTCATCGGGCCGACCGCACCGACGCTGTCGGCCGCGCACTGGAGCGCCACCGAGGCGATCGCGGGGATGAACGCGGTCGCGGGCTGGACCGGTGCGCCGCGACCCGTCGTCGCACGTGAGCTTTTGCCCGAACGGGCGCTGCTCGGCGACGCGTCGGCGATCGCCGCGCTGGAAACCGAGGTGATGAGGCCGCTGGGCGACGCAGGCCCGGCATTAACTGAGACGCTGGACGCATATCTGGACTCCGGCGGCGCGATCGAGGCCTGTGCCCGCAAGTTGTTCGTTCATCCAAACACCGTGCGCTATCGCCTCAAGCGCATCGCCGACTTCACCGGCCGCGATCCGACCACCCCTCGCGATGCGTACGTCCTGCGGGTGGCCTCGACCGTCGGACGGCTGACTAGGCAAGCACAGCATTCCAGCACGTCGAACATCGCCAATGCACAGATAAGGACGCATCCTGGGGCCCTGCCCAGCCAGGACCGGGCAGGGTAACAGATTTCGGCTCGATATCGATGGAGTCCCATCACATGCTGTTTTGTGGGATCTCTACAAAAGAATAAGACCAGGTTCATAATCTCTTACACCGCGCAGATCCGTTCCCACAGTGTTCTCTTAGATACGTGCTCGCATTGCTTGCTCCCGGACAGGGATCGCAGACGCCTGGCATGCTCGCCTCATGGCTGGAGCTGCCCGGCGCGGCTGACCGCATCTCCACCTGGTCGCAGTCCAGCGGTCTCGACCTGGCCGCACTCGGCACCACCGCGACGGCGGAGGAGATCACCGACACCGCCGTGACGCAGCCGCTGGTCGTGGCCGCGACACTGCTTGCCGCCGAAGAGTTGACCAAGCGCGGCCTGCTGGCCGGACGGGACTTCATCGCAGCCGGACACTCCGTCGGCGAGATCGCCGCCTATGCGATCGCCGGCGTGATCTCCAGCGACGACGCCGTGGCGCTGGCCGCGACCCGTGGCGCGGAGATGGCCAAGGCGTGCGCGACCGAGCCCACCGGCATGTCCGCGGTGCTCGGCGGCGACGAGGCCGATGTCCTAAGCCGCCTTGAAGAACTTGATTTAGTGCCCGCGAACCGCAATGCCGCGGGCCAGATCGTCGCGGCAGGCAGCCTTGCCGCCCTGAGCAAGCTGGCCGAGGATCCGCCCGAGAAGGCACGCGTCCGTGCTCTCGCCACCGCTGGGGCGTTCCACACGCACTACATGGCGCCTGCCACCGAGGGCTATGCCGCCGCTGTTGCAAAGGTCTCGACCTCTGAACCGACCGCTACCTTGCTGTCCAACGCCGACGGCCAGCCGGTCGCCTCGGCCGCCGACGCCATGGGCAAGCTGGTCGCCCAGCTGACCCGGCCGGTGCGCTGGGACTTGTGCACGGAGACTCTCCGGCAATCGAACGTGACCGCGATCGTCGAGTTCCCGCCCGCCGGGGCACTCGCCGGGATCGCCAAGCGAGAACTCAAAGGGGTGCCGACGAAGGCCGTCAAAACCCCCGCCGACCTGGACGGGCTATCCGAGCTCTAGAGGCCTGATTCCCGGCGTCGTCGGGGACAGCACAACTGCATAACCAACGTAAAACGCAGTAACACAACAAATTAGAAGGAGCCATAGTGGCCGCCACTCAGGCAGAAATCATCTCCGGTCTCGCCGAGATCATCGAAGAAGTCACCGGCATCGAGCCGTCGGAGGTTACCCCGGAGAAGTCGTTCGTCGACGACCTGGACATCGACTCGCTGTCGATGGTGGAGATCGCCGTTCAGACCGAGGACAAGTACGGCGTGAAGATCCCCGACGAGGACCTCGCAGGCCTGCGCACCGTGGGTGACGTGGTCTCCTACATCCAGAAGCTCGAGGAAGAGAACCCCGAGGCTGCCGCCGCACTGCGCGAGAAGATCGAAGCGGATCGCGCGTGACCAGGCCTTCCACTGCTAATGGCGGTTTCCCCAGCGTTGTGGTGACCGCCGTCACGGCGACGACATCGATCGCGGGCGATATCGAGAGCACGTGGAAGGGCTTGCTGGCGGGCGAGAGCGGCATCCGCGTCCTCGAGGACGAATTCGTCACCAAATGGGACCTGCCCGTGCACATCGGTGGCCACCTGAAGGAGGCCGTCGACGACCACATGGGGCGGCTGGATCTGCGACGCATGTCGTATGTCCAGCGGATGGCCAAACTGCTCGGTGGCCAGATCTGGGAGACCGCGGGGACACCCGAGGTCGATCCGGACCGCTTCGCTGTCGTCGTTGGCACCGGCCTGGGTGGCGGCGAGAAAATCGTCGAGACCTATGACCTGATGAACGAGGGCGGACCCCGCAAGGTGTCGCCGCTCGCCGTTCAGATGATCATGCCGAACGGCGCCGCTGCGGTCATCGGCCTGCAGCTCGGCGCCCGCGCCGGCGTCATGACGCCGGTGTCGGCGTGTTCTTCGGGCTCGGAGGCTATCGCGCACGGGTGGCGGCAGATCGTCATGGGCGACGCCGATATCGCCGTCTGCGGTGGTGTCGAGGGCGGCATCGAAGCGCTGCCCATCGCGGCGTTCTCGATGATGCGCGCCATGTCGACCCGCAACGACGACCCCGAGGGCGCTTCTCGACCGTTCGACAAGCATCGTGACGGCTTCGTGTTCGGCGAGGCAGGTGCGCTCATGGTCATCGAGACCGAGGAGCACGCCAAGGCTCGCGGGGCTCAACCGCTGGCTCGCCTGTTGGGAGCAGGCATCACGTCGGACGCCTTCCACATGGTGGCGCCCGCGCCCGACGGTTTGCGTGCCGGACAGGCGATGAAGCGTTCGATGGAGCTTGCCGGCCTTGACCCCAAGGACATCGAGCACATCAACGCCCATGCCACGGCAACGCCGATCGGGGATACCGCAGAGGCCAATGCCATCCGGGTCGCCGGTGTGGAACACGCCGCGGTGTATGCGCCGAAGTCGGCGCTGGGCCACTCCATCGGTGCGGTCGGGGCGCTCGAGTCGGTATTGACAGTGCTGTCTCTGCGCGACGGCGTCATCCCGCCGACCCTGAACTACGAAACCCCCGATCCGGAGATCGATCTGGACGTCGTTGCGGGCGAGCCCCGGTATGGCGACTTCAGGTATGCGATCAACAACTCGTTCGGATTCGGTGGACACAACGTCGCGCTGGCGTTCGGCAAGTACTGAGCGCCAGGGGGGAAAGGAACCATCGCAGCGAAATGACTGGGTTGGCTACGGGGAACGGGTTCCCCGACGTTGTTGTGACAGGCGTTGCGATGACGACTGCTTTGGCTACCGACGCTGAAGGCACGTGGAAGAGGCTTCTCGAGGGGCAAAGCGGCATCCGGCTTTTGGATGACGCGTTCGTCGAGGAATACGACCTGCCCGTTAAAATCGGCGGGCATCTGCTGGAGGATTTCGACGGTGAGCTGACACGGGTCGAGCTGCGTCGGTTGTCGTATCTGCAGAAGATGTCGACGATCATGAGCCGGCGGGTCTGGAAGAACGCCGGCGAGCCCGAGGTCGATCCCAAACGGCTGATGGTGTCGATCGGCACCGGCATGGGGTCGAGCGAGGAGCTGCTCTTCGCCTACGAGGGCATGCGGGCCAAGGGCCTGCGTGGGGTGTCGCCGCTGGCAGTGCAGATGTACATGCCCAACGCGGCAGCCGCCGCCGTCGGGTTGGAACGCAAGGCAAGGGCCGGGGTCATCACCCCGATCTCGGCCTGTGCGTCGGGTTCCGAGGGCATCGCGCACGCGTGGCGCAACATCGTGCTCGGCGAAGCGGACGTGGCGATCTGCGGCGGCGTCGAGACCAAGATCGAGGCGGTGCCGATCGCCGGATTCGCACAGATGCGGATCGTGCTGTCCACCACCAATGACGACCCGGCCGGTGCATGCCGTCCGTTCGACAAGGACCGAAACGGGTTCGTGTTCGGTGAGGCCGGAGCGCTCATTGTCATCGAGACCGAGGAGCACGCGAAAGCCCGCGGAGCCAACATCCTCGCCCGGTTGATGGGTGCCAGCGTCACCTCGGACGGTTTTCACATCGTCGCGCCCGACCCCAACGGTGAGCAGGCGGGCCATGCGATTACGCGTGCCATCCAGCTGGCCGGCTTGGCGCCCACCGACATCGATCACGTGAACGCACACGCCACCGGCACCAGCGTCGGCGACGTGGCGGAGGGCAAGGCGATCAACAACGCGATGGGTGGCCACAAGCCGGCGGTCTTCGCGCCCAAGGGCGCGCTCGGCCATTCGGTCGGCGCCGTCGGTGCGGTCGAGTCGATCTTGACGATGTTCGCATTGCGCGACGGCGTCATCCCGCCGACGCTCAACCTGAAGAATCTGGACCCGGAGATCGACCTCGACGTCGTGGCCGGCTCGCCGAGACCCGGCAACTACAACTACGCGATCAACAATTCGTTCGGATTCGGTGGGCACAACGTGGCGCTCGCCTTCGGGAAGTACTGAGCGCCCCGATATCCGGCCCTTACAGGAGGTTTCGATGACAATCACGGCCCCCGAGACAGTCGGCGAATCATTGGATCCTCGTGATCCGCTGCTGCGCCTCAAAACGTTCTTCGACGACGACTGCACCCTCGAGTTGCTGCACGAGCGGGACCGCTCCGGCGTGCTCGCCGCAGGAGGCACCGTCAACGGTGTCCGGACCATCGCTTTTTGCACCGACGGCACCGTGATGGGCGGCGCGATGGGCGTGGAGGGTTGCGCCCACATCGTCAACGCCTATGACACCGCCATCGAGGAGCAGAGCCCGATCATCGGGATCTGGCACTCCGGCGGTGCTCGGCTGGCCGAGGGCGTCAAGGCGCTGCACGCGGTCGGCCTGGTCTTTGAGGCGATGATCCGTGCGTCGGGTTACATCCCGCAGATCTCGGTGGTCGTCGGCTTCGCCGCCGGCGGCGCCGCATACGGGCCTGCCCTGACCGACGTCGTCATCATGGCGCCAGAGGGCCGGGTGTTCGTCACCGGCCCCGACATTGTGCGCAGTGTCACCGGCGAGGACGTCGACATGGCGTCGCTCGGCGGACCGGACACCCACCACAAGAAGTCCGGCGTGTGCCACATCGTCGCCGACGATGAGCTCGACGCCTACGCGCGCGGCCGCCGACTCGTCGGATTGTTCTGCCAGCAGGGCCATTTCGATCGCACCAAGGCAGAGGCGGGTGACTCCGACCTGCACGCGCTGCTGCCCGAGTCGTCGCGTCGCGCCTACGATGTGCATCCGCTCCTTGAAGCATTGCTCGACGCCGATGCGCCGTTCGAGGAGTTCCAGGCCAAGTGGGCGCCGTCGATGGTGATCGGCCTCGGCCGGTTGTCGGGCCGGACCGTCGGCGTGCTCGCCAACAACCCGCTGCGGCTGGGTGGCTGCCTGAACTCCGAAAGCGCCGAGAAGGCAGCGCGTTTCGTGCGGCTGTGCGACGCATTCGGCATTCCGCTGGTCGTCGTGGTCGACGTGCCCGGCTATCTGCCCGGGGTCGACCAGGAGTGGGGCGGCGTGGTGCGCCGCGGTGCCAAGCTTCTGCACGCGTTCGGTGAGGCCACGGTTCCGCGGGTCACTCTGGTGACGCGGAAGATCTACGGCGGCGCCTACATCGCGATGAACTCACGCTCGCTCAACGCGACGAAGGTGTTCGCCTGGCCGGACGCCGAGGTCGCCGTGATGGGCGCCAAGGCCGCAGTCGGCATCCTGCACAAGAAGAAGCTGGCGGCCGCGCCCGAGGACGAGCGCGAGGCGCTGCACGAGGAGCTGGCCGCCGAGCACGAGCGGATCGCAGGCGGTGTGGATTCCGCCATCGAGATCGGCGTGGTCGACGAAAAGATCGACCCGGCACACACCCGCAGCAAGCTGACCCAGGCACTCGCCGAGGCGCCCGCACGGCGCGGGCGGCACAAGAACATCCCGTTGTAGGTCGTCGCTGTAGGTCGATTTCGCGGCGGCGTCGCGGTGACCTCGATAAATCCTCACATCCGTACTGTGGGTACCGACCCATTGCGTCGGGGGACCATGCAGGGTCGGTGACGAAGGAGTGAGGAATTCAGATGTCTGGTAACACCATGCGTCGTGGGATCGCCGGCGTACTCGCCGCAGGAGTGCTCGGAGGACTGGCTGCTACCACCATCGCGCTGCCGACGGCGTCGGCCGACGCCGACTGCACCGTATCGGGGCTCAGCAACGCCATCGGCACGGTCGGCGCGCAGACCGGCCAGTGGTTCGCCAGCCATCCCGACGCGAACAAGGCCGTCACCAACGCCGGTGGGCAGGGTGACGCCGAGGGCGCGATCCGAAACTACTTCATCGCGCATCCGTCGGAGTGGGCTGAGCTGCAGCGGATTGCGCAGCCGCTGCGCACCCTGCGTCAGCAGTGCGGATCGGATGTCGCCCCCGCAGATATCGCACGGCTGTACGACGCAATGGCCTCATAGCCGTCGATCTGGCGGGCTAATTGTACTGACCACGGACGTTAGGTACGGCGTGGCGTGGTGACATGACGAAGACCTCCGAGTGAAGTGCGAGCTGTCTAGGAACGCACCAACTCACCCCGGAGGTCTTCGTGGTCCACCGTAATGCCCC
>NZ_RARC01000026.1 GCF_003719305.1 Mycolicibacterium stellerae | reverse complement strand
CCAGCCGGCTGCTGAGTGCGCCCTTGCCCGCCAGCGCGGCAACCTGGGGTAGCCGGTCGCGCAGCGCTTGGGCGATGCGCATCTGCCCCGAGGCGCGCCGCGACCCGATCGCCATCGCCGCGGCCACCTCGGCACACGCCGAGTCCCACGGATCGAACGCCCACCACACCCGCTCGTCATCGGCGTCGACGCGGCGCCGCGTCAACTCGGCGATCGCGGCCAGCCGGCGCGCACCGGCGATCGCCTCCTGGCGCACCCCATCCTCGATCGCGGCGATGACGTCTGCATCGCTGGCCGCCGCGAACTCCGAATCGAACATATATTCGAGTATATTCGCGACCCCGACAAATTTGCCTCAGCGGTGTTGATACCTGAAAGTCGCTGTTCAGGCCGCTTCCCATAAAAACTTGACACCTGTAAAGTTTGGTCTCATGGACAACATCAGGGGCAAGACGATCGCGATCACCGGCGCCGCCCGCGGCATCGGGTTCGCGACAGCAAAGGCGCTGCTGGCCCGCGGTGCGCGGGTGGTCATCGGCGACCGCGATGTGGCGCTGCAGGAGTCTGCCGTCGCCGACCTCACCAAGCTCGGTCCGGTGTCGGGCTACCCGCTCGACGTCACCGATCGCCAGTCGTTCGCCACGTTCCTCGACAAGGCCCGCACCGACGGCGGTGGCCACATCGACGTGCTGATCAACAACGCGGGCGTGATGCCGATCGGCCCCTTCCTCGAACAGTCCGAGCAGGCGATCCGGTCGGCCATCGAGGTGAACTTCTACGGCGTGCTCACCGGGTGCCAGCTGGTGCTGCCAGAGATGGTGGCCCGCCGCAGCGGCCACATCGTCAACATCGCCTCGCTCGCGGGCATGGTGGCCGTGCCGGGGCAGGTTGTCTACGCCGGGACGAAGTTCGCGGTGGTGGGCCTGTCCTCCGGATTGTCCGACGAGTTCGCTTCGCAGGGGGTCGAGGTGAGCTGCGTGATGCCGACGTTCACCAACACCGAACTCATCACCGGCACCCACACCTCGGCGTTGCAGAAGCCGGTCGAGCCCGAGGACATCGCGGCGGCCGTGGTCAAGGTACTGGACAAGCCGACCACGCTGGTCTCGGTTCCGACGTGGGGCCGGTTCATCAGCGCGATCACGCCAACGCTTTCGGCAAGGGCTCGTCGCTGGATGTCGCACAAGATGGGCAACGACACGGTGTTCCTCACTTTCGACCGCACCGAGCGGCAGAAGTACGAACAGCGCGCGCAGGCCGCTCAGGGTGTCGTGGAGTCCCCGGAGCGGTAGGCCTCGATCGCGTCGATCCGCTCGAAGAACTCGTCGGGCGTCATCGGCCGGTCTTCTGCGGTCCCGACCAGGGTCACGTGTACCAGCTCTGCGTTCTCCGCGGCGTGCATCCAGATCGTCGTCACCGGCTCGAAGCCATCACCGACCTCGGATCCTGACGGCGGATAGAACCAAATGACGAATTCCTCGTCGGACTGATCATCATCGAATGTCCAGCCGCGCTGGATGATTCGCGCGTCGAAGCTCTCCAACCCCTCGACGAGCTCGACGCCGTCGACCATGTCCTCCAGCGCAGCGTCGGGAATCCAGTTCGCGTCCCTGGCGGCCCGCCGCTTGTCGCGACGAGCCCGCTTGGCCTGTGTCTTTCTGCTCCTCGCGTGCGCAGAAGGCTTCCTGGACAACTAGCCCAGCGCCTGGTCCAGATCGTTGATCAGATCCTCGGTCCCCTCCAGCCCGACCGAGATCCGCACCACGCCGTCACCGAGCCCGATCGCAGCGCGACCCTCGGGCCCCATCGCGCGATGGGTGGTGGTGGCCGGATGCGTGATGAGCGACTTCGCGTCGCCGAGATTGTTGCTGATGTCGACGATCTTCAACTTGTCCAGGACCTCGAAGGCGCGCTCCTTGGAGCCGCCCTTCAGCTCGAAGGTGACGACGGTGCCGCCGCCGGTCATCTGACGCTTGGCCAGGTCGTACTGCGGATGCGATTCCAGGAACGGGTAGCGCACCCAGCTCACGGCGGGATGGTTCTCGAGGAACTGCGCGACGCGCATCGCGGAATCGCAGCCGTATTGCACCCGAACGGCCAGCGTCTCGAGGCCCTTCAACAACACCCACGCGTTGAACGGGCTCAGCGCCGGACCGGTGTGCCGCATCAGCTTCTGTACCGGCTCGTCGATGTATTCCTTGTCGCCGAGGATCGCGCCGCCGAGCACGCGGCCCTGCCCGTCGATGTGCTTGGTGCCCGAATAGACCACTACGTCGACGCCGAGCGGGAAACCCTGCTGCAGGATCGGCGTGGCGAACACGTTGTCCAACACCACTTTTGCGCCGGCACCGTGCGCCATTTCCGACACCGCCGCGATGTCGACCAGCGACTGCATCGGGTTCGACGGCGTCTCGAAGAACACCGCCTGCGTCGGCTTGGACAGCGCCTGCTCCCACTGCGACAGATCCTCGCCGTCGACGAACACCGTCTCCACGCCCCACCGCGGCAGGATCTCGTTGCACACCACGAAGCACGAGCCGAACAGGCTGCGGGCCGCGACGAGTCGGTCACCGTTGGCCAGCAGCGCACCAAGCGAGGTGAACACCGCGGCCATTCCGGTCGCCGTAGCGAACGCCGCAGGCGCGCCTTCGATCAGCCGCAGCCGCTCCTCGAACATGGAGATCGTCGGGTTGCCGTACCGCGAGTACACGTACCGGTCGATTTCACCGGTGAACGCCTTCTCCGCCTCTGCCGCGCTTGCGTACACATACCCGGACGTCGGGTAGATCGCCTCCGCGGTCTCTTCGAAGCCGGACCGCAACAGGCCGCCGCGCACCCCGATGGTGGCCTGGCTGACGCCCTCGGGCAGTTCGGCCGGGGTGCGCACCGACGGCTTGTCCTTATCGCTCACGACTGCGTCCAAGGCAGGCCGAGCGCCTTCCAGCCGGTGGACCCGCGGTGCTTGTCCTCGTCGAGGTCGCCCTCGAATCCGTCCAGGATGTTGTAGGACGGTGCGATGCCCGCCTCCGTCGCGGCCTTGGCGGCGCCGATCGATCGGTTTCCGGAGCGGCACAGGAACACAACGGGCCGGTCTCCGGGTTCGACGCCCGCTGCGACGAGGTCGTCGACGAAGCCGTCGTTTCTGCTGCCGTCGGTGCGGTTCCACTCGACGTAAACGACGTCGCGATCGAGACCCGTCAGGTCGGGCACGCCGACGAAGCGCCATTCCGCCTCGGTGCGGCAGTCGACGAGCACGGCCTGAGGGTCATCGTTGAGAAGTTTCCAGGCCTCTTCAGGTGTGATGTCTCCCGCGTAGCTCACGATCGCGAGTGTCCCATACCTAGCTGGGACCGGTCGAACAGACCTTCCACGCTCCACCCTCGCGGAGGAAGGTCATCGGAACAGGCGCTTTCTCGTCCGGCGCCTTGTCGAAATGGTAGGTAACGGTCGCCGTCGCACGGTCCCCGTCGATCTTGACGTCGGTGACGTCGTCGACGAACCGGGCCCCGCGCTTGGCCGCTGAATCCCGTTGGCGGGCAACCATATCGGTCTCCGAACCCCGCACCTTGTCACATGTGTACACACCGAAGTCGGCGAAATCCTCGCGCTGCAGCGCGTCATTCTGACCGACCGCGGCCCGCGCGACACGCTGGTCTTCTGGGGTGCGGTCGCCCTCGAAAACGCTGAACAACCAGATTGCGATCACGACGACCACAATGATTGCCAGCGCACCCACGAACGGGGCCATGGTCGGCCTGTCGGCGGCCTCGTCGGACGGCACGGCTACCAGAGTTTGCGCAGCACGCCGGTGACTCGGCGCACCCTGTCCCTGGCGGTCGTCACGTCCGGCGCGGTCGCCAGCGCCAGCCCGAGTCGACGCCGGGGTTCCCCCTCGTCGGGCCGGTTGAACAGCCGGGCATCGCTCTCCGCAACGGCCAATGCGTCGCCGAGCACCGCGTTGACGTTCTCCGGCGCGATCTCGACTCGCGCCCAATCGGCACCCGCATACGTCACCTCTGCGGCACCAGGGGAGATCATGATGGTGTCCACATGCAGCCCCAGGATCGCTCTTGCGTGCAGTTCGAACTCCGAAAGCCGTTGCGACCGAAGGGTTACCAGCCCACTGTCATGCGGTCTGGTGCGGACGTCGGCGAAGTACACGTCGTCACCGCTCACCAGCAGTTCGACTCCGAAGACGCCGCGGCCCCCGAGCGCGTTGACGATGCGCGCGGCGATCGACTTCGCCGCGTCCAACGCAGGGGCCGACAGCGACTGAGGCTGCCAAGACTCCAGCAGGTCGTTGTCCCCCGCGCGGTGGCCGATCGGTTCGCAGAAATGCAGCGCGGGCCCCGTCGGTCCGGTGGTCCGGACCGTGATGAGGGTGATCTCGTGATCGACCTCGACGACGGTCTCTGCGAGCACCCTGCTGTGTGCAACCCGGCCCGCCGAAACGGCGCGCTGCCACGCCGCCTCGACATCCTCGATGCGCAACAACACCGACTCGCCCTCGCCCGGCACCCCCGCGATCGGCTTGACCACCAGCGGGAAGCCGGCGTGCTCGGCCACCGCGGTCAGCTCGTCGACCGACCCGGCGAACCAGAACGGCACGGTCGGCAAGCCCAGCTCATCTGCGGCCAGCTTCCGCATGCCCTCCCGGTCCTGGGACATTCGCACACTGCGGGGTGTCGGAAACACCTCCAAGCCGCGCTCTGCGGCAGCGACAAGCGCGTCCACCGCAATGAGGCCGGACTCGGCAACGACAAACAGCGGGTTGGCCCGCTCGATGATCGCGGTGAGCGCCTCGGCGTCGTTCATCTTCACCACCGCCGCGCGATCGGCCACCCCGTGGGCGGGCGCATTCGCATACCGGTCGACTGCCACCACCTCACGGCCGAGCCGCTGGAACGCCAGGGTCAACTCTCGGCTCAACTCACCGGAGCCGAGCAGCATCACCGCGCTGCGTTCGTCGCGCTGCGCGGCCGGCTCGGTGTCGGTCGACTCGTCGCCCGGCGTGTCCTCGGGTTCGGGGGTTTGGTTGGTTTCACTCATCGGGGGTCAAGCCTGCCAGATCCTCACCCGAGCCGGATGTCGATGTAGCACCATCGCCAGTTCTCTCCGGGCTCAACGGATCGCATCACAGGGTGGCCGGTGTCGCGGAAGTGTTCGCTGGCGTGTTGATGCGGGCTCGAGTCGCAGCAGCCGACGTGACCGCATGTCATACACATCCGCAAATGCGCCCAGGTGTTCTCCCCCAGCTCCGCGCAGGCCTGGCACTGTCCGGGAGTAAGCGGCTGCGGTTCTGAGGTTGCAGCCAAGAGATGCGGGCAGGTGGTCGGCCCCTCCGATGCCCTAGCTTCGCGTCCGCGCGATCTCTTCAGCATGCTGTCCAAGGATAGGGACATCGTGTGACGCAGGTTCGGCGAAGGAGGTGTGACCCAGTGCAAGGCTCCCTGCTCGCCGTGTTGGTGCTGTCGGTGCTGCTGGCCGCTTTGGCGCGCCGCTTCAACGCGTCCGCTCCCCTGGCACTGGTGGTGGCGGGCCTTGCGGTGAGCACGATCCCCGTCTTCGAGGACATCGAGCTCGACCCGGAGCTCGTACTCTATGTTCTGCTGCCGCCGCTTCTGTGGTCGGCCGGCCTGGAAAGCAGCTACCTCAACCTGAAACGGAACATCCGTCCTATCTCGCTGCTGGCCGTCGGTCTGCCGCTGGTCACGACGTTCGCGGTCGGCTTCGTCGCCTTCCACACGGTGCCCGAGCTGACGGTCGCGGCGGCGCTGACGCTCGGCGCCATCGTGGCTCCGCCCGACGCGGTCTCGGCCACGGCCGTCGGCCGCAGGCTCGGCCTGCCTCGCCGGGTGATGACGCTGCTCGGCGGTGAGAGCCTGCTCAACGACGCAACCGCGCTGACCGCCTACAAGGTCGCGCTCGCCGCGGCGATCGGCAGCGCGGCGACCTGGGGCAAGGGCCTTGGCACGTTCGCGCTGGCCGCAGGAGGCGGCGTCGTGATCGGCGTCGCGCTCGGCGCCGTCATCGCCCTCATCCGGTACCGCCTGCGGGATCCGCTGGTGGAAAGCGCGCTCGGCCTCGTCGCGCCGTTCGTCATCTATCTCACCGCCGAGGAGGCGCACGGGTCGGGCGTGCTCGCGGTCGTGGTGGCCGCGCTCATGCTCGGCCAGCTGTCGCCGCACGCCGGCTACGAGACCCGGCTGCAGGACCAGGCGGTGTGGAAGGCCGTTCAGCTGCTGCTCGAGTCGTTCGCGTTCCTGATGATCGGCCTGCAGTTGCCGACGGTGATCGGCGAGCTCGCGGGCATCTCCGCCTCGGTGATCTTCGCCTCGTCGGCGGCCGTGCTCGCGACCGTGATCGTCGTGCGGATCGTGTGGGTGTATACGTTCGCCTACCTGCCCAGGATGCTGTCGCCACGCATCAGGGAGCGCGAGCCCGCGCCGACCGTCGCGCAGGTCTTCGTGGTGGCGTGGGCGGGGATGCGCGGTGTGGTCTCGCTGGCCGCGGCATTCGCGGTGCCGATGACGACGTTGTCGGGCGCCCCGCTCCCCGGCCGCCCGCACATCGTGTTCCTGACCTTCGTGGTCGTCATCGGCACGCTGCTGCTGCACGGGCTGACCCTGCCGTGGCTGATCCGGCGGCTCGGCGTGCAGGGCGACGACGCGCGCACCGACGCGATCGCCGCAGCGGCCGCTCAGGAGAAGGCTGCCACCGCGGCCGCCGACCGGCTCGACGAGCTGCTGGCCGACCCGGAGACCGCCGAAGTGCACGAGCGGGCCGCAGATGTGTTGCGCGCGTGGAACACTCGGCGACGAAACTCGGCGTGGGAGCGACTCGGCCGCACCGAGGAGGAGATCGGCGAGAGTCCGACGGCGGCATTCCGGCGACTACGGCTGGAGATGCTGGCCGCCGAACGCAAAGCGTTCATCGCCGAGCGAGACAGCGGGAACATCGACGACGAGGTGCTGCGGTCGGTGTTGCACGGACTGGATCTCGAGGAGGCGACGCTCAACCGCACTTGAGCGGGAGCAATGAGGCAGCGGCGGGAGCCGTATTTCCTTCCCTCTTCAACGTATAGCGCACAGGGGGGCTTGCGGCAAGACCCCGGTGATGTCGCAGACTCGTCCCCCTGGCTTGCGATTTGGGGGTTGAAGCGATGCGTGTTTTGTTGTCGTCGTGGGGTTCACGCGGGGATGTCGAACCGTTGATGGGATTCGCGCTGGCGCTAAAGGGGCTCGGCGCGCAGGTTCGGGTGTGCGCACCACCCGACTTCGTGGATCTTGCGGCGCGGGTCGACGTGCCGCTGATCCCGATGGGCAAGTCGCTGCGCGAGATGCTGCACGGGCAGAAGCCGCTGACACCGGCCGACGCGCCCAAGACGGCGGCCAACCTCGTGGCGATGCAGTTCGACACGGTCGCCGCCGCTGCCGATGGATGCGACGCGGTGGTGGCGACGGGTTTGATGCCCGCAGGTGTGCGATCGATAGCCCAGAAGCTGGGCATCCACTACGTGTGCGTGGCCTTCCTCCCCGGCACCATCCCCTCGCCACACCAGGTGCCACTGCAGCGGCCCGGTCGGCCGTTCCCGCCGGGTGAAATCGACAACCGCGTGCTGTGGGACGTGGACGCGGAGCGGGTCAACGCGCTCTACCGTGACCCGCTCAACGCACATCGCGCGGCAATCGGGTTGCCGCCGGTGGACAACGTCCGTGATCACGTCCACACGGACCGGCCATGGCTGGCTGCAGATCCGATCCTCGCCCCGTGGCCCGGTTCGCCGGATCACGACGTGGTGCAGACCGGTGCGTGGATCCTTCCCGACGACCGTCCGCTGCCAGCCGATCTGATCGCGTTCCTCGATGCGGGCGCGCCGCCGGTGTACGTCGGCTTCAGCAGTGTGCGCGCGCCTCAGGACGTCGCCAGGGTCGCCATCGGGGCCGTCCGCGGGCATCGCCGCCGCGTCGTCGTCTCGCGCGGCTGGGCCGATTTGGCACCGATCGACGATGAGGACGACTGCTTCACCATCGGCGAGGTCAACCACCAGGCGCTGTTCACGCGGGTTGCGGCGGTCGTGCACCACGGCGGCGCGGGCACAACGACGACGGCGGCACGGGCGGGCGCACCCCAGGTCGTCGTCCCCCAGATGGCCGACCAGCCCTACTGGGCGGACAGGGTGGCGGCGCTCGGTATCGGTGCCGCACACGACGGACCGACCCCGACGGTCGAGTCGTTGTCGGTGGCGCTCGAGGCCGCCATGACTCCCGGGACGCGCGCCCGCGCCGCTGAAGTGGCAGGCAGCATCCGCTCCGACGGGGCGACGGTGGCCGCCAAGCTTCTCATCGAGGAGGTCACTGCTCGTCGAGCTCGCAGCGAAATGCGCGCATCGCGTCGATGATCGCGGTGAACGTCCGGTGCGCCGCGGCGAGGTCGTCGGTGGGCAACGCGGCCATCGCGCGCCGGTTGTGTTCGGCCAGGGGCGTGAAAAAGCCTCGGGCGACAGCGATTCCGTCGTCGGCAACCCGCAGCATGACCTTGCGCCGATCGGATGGGTCGGACTCGCGGCGGAAGTGGCCGGAGGCAATCATCCGCTCGACGAGGTAGGTGATGGCAGCGCCGGACATCCCCATCTTCGTCCTGAGTTCGCCCGCGGTCAGGGGCGAACCCGACGTCTCGGCCACCATGACGTACAGCAGGGCGCGGAAGTCGTTGGCCGCCACGTCATGTCGTCCGGCGAAATGCCTTCCGATCTGATCGGACTCCGCGGTCATCGCCCGCACGTCGGCCGCGATGATCGCTTCCAGTGCG
The DNA here is from genome assembly GCF_003719305.1 of Mycolicibacterium stellerae. Taxonomy (GTDB): domain Bacteria; phylum Actinomycetota; class Actinomycetes; order Mycobacteriales; family Mycobacteriaceae; genus Mycobacterium; species Mycobacterium stellerae. The sequence goes on along the minus strand of NZ_RARC01000026.1, from coordinate 86,589 downwards.
GCCCGGTCGGTCTTCGCCACCAGAGCAGCATAGCTGCAATAAGTTCATTTGATTAACAGTTAACTATCTGAAATATTGGACGTCATGACCGGGCGGTTCTCGTGGGCGCTGGCACTGGCCGTACTGATCGTCTCTGGTGCGCTGATCGGCCTGATCGGCAGCGACGACTCCAGCGAGCAGTCGCCTGTTCCCGTGCCAACCAGCGCCGAGTCCGCGCGGGCGGACGCCGTGCGGGCACAACTACCCGGTGGTGACCGGGTCCCCGCGATCGTGGTTTTCAGTCGCCACGACGGCGAGGCACTGACCCCGGCCGATCTGGCAGCGATCAAGCAACAACCCGTGGTGGTGGCCGAGGACGGCCGGGCGGCGGTGGCCACCGTGCCGTTGGACGCCGGGCTGTCGGGCTTCGCGCTCGGTGATGCGGTCAACGCTCTGCGCGATTCCGCGCAAGACGGGCTGCTAAGCGACCTCCGAGTCGAGGTCACCGGCGGACCCGCGTTCGGCGCCGACATCGCGAACTCGTTCTCCGGAGCCAACATCACGCTGCTCGCCGTCACCGCGTTTGTGGTGGCGCTGCTGCTGATCGTGACCTACCGGTCGCCGGTGCTGTGGCTTGTCCCGCTCGCCGTGATCGGATTCGCCGACCGCGTCGCCGCCGTCGTCGGTAGTGCGATCGCCCAAGCCGTCGGCATGACACCGGACGGTTCGACGTCCGGCATCACAAGCGTGCTGGTATTCGGCGCGGGCACCAACTACGCCCTGCTGCTGATATCACGGTACCGAGAAGAGTTGGGCCGCACGCAGAATCACCGCGACGCCCTTCGGGTGGCGGTCCGCCAGGCCGGGCCCGCGATCCTGGCAAGCAACGCCACCGTCGTGCTGGCGTTGCTGACCCTTGTGCTCGCCTCGTCACCTTCCACCAGAAGCCTCGGGGTGCAGGCCGCGTCGGGTCTCGTCGTGGCCGCGGTGTTCGTTCTGCTCGTGCTGCCGCCGCTGCTTGCCCTGTTCGGCCGCAGGCTGTTCTGGCCTTTCGTTCCGAAGGTCGGCGCGAAACCCCTTACCGAGGGCGGCATTTGGCACCGTGTCGCCGATGCGGTGGCACGCAGACCGGCCCGCGTCACCACGGTGGCCGTCGCGGGCCTGGTACTGCTCTGCCTCGGACTGTTGACCACACCGATCGGCCTGTCGCAGACCGAACAGTTCCGGGTGCAGGCGGAGTCGGTCAGCGGATACGACACGCTCGCGGCCCACTTTCCCAGCGGCCTGACCAACCCCACCCGCGTCATCGCCCAGACCGGCAGAACGGCAGAGATCGAGCAGGCGATCAGGTCAACGCCGGGCGTCGTGTCGGCCAACCCGGCAGGCGCACCGCACGACGGACTCAGCCAGTGGTCGGTGGTGCTCAGCGCCGCGCCTGCATCCGACGATGCCTTCACAACCATTGATGCACTGCGTGATTCGGTCCACCGCGAGGATTGCGGTGCGCTGGTCGGCGGGCCGGACGCGCAGGCCCGCGATGCGAGCGCGGCGGCCGCGCGCGACCGGCTCGTCATCATCCCCGCCATCCTCGCCGTCGTACTGCTCGTGCTCTACGTGCTGCTCCGATCGGCCCTTGCGCCGTTGATCCTGGTCGCCGTGACGGTGCTCAGCGCGCTGGCCGCGCTCGGGCTCGGCGGCTGGGCGAGCGTGCACATCTTCGGCTTCCCTGCGCTGGATGACACCGCCCCGCTGTTCGCATTCCTGTTCCTGGTGGCACTCGGCGTCGACTACACGATCTTCCTCGTCACCCGCGCCCGCGAGGAGACACCCGGCCACGGCACAAGGGACGGCATCGTCAGGGCCGTCTCGGCCACCGGCGCCGTCATCACCAGCGCGGGCATCGTGCTGGCCGCGGTGTTCTGCGTACTGGGTGTGCTGCCGCTGATCGTGCTCACCCAGATCGGCATCATCGTCGGCCTCGGCATCCTGCTGGACACTTTCGTCGTGCGCACCGTGATCATCCCCGCCCTGTTCACCCTCATCGGGCCACGGATCTGGTGGCCCGCGCTGCGCGACGGGGACTACGGTTCACATAGTGGAAAGACACATGGTCGCCACCGCGCTGGGGCGGTTAGGGGTCCAGGTTCGCGGTAGCGGTGAGGCGATGATGTTCTGGCCGAGCCTGCTGATGACCGGCGACATGTGGGCGGCGCAGGCCGACCATTTCGGCGACCGCTGCCGCGTCATCCTGGTTGATCCTCCTGGTCATGGGCGGAGCCAGAAGCTCACGGCGATGTTCGATTTCGCCGACTGCGCCCGCTGCATCGTCGACATCCTCGACGCGCTCGGCGAGGATCGGACGCACTTCGTCGGCAACTCGTGGGGCGGCATGATCGGCGGCACGTTCGCCGCGACCTACCCGGACCGGATCGGTAGCGCCGTGTTGATGAACTGCACCGCATCGCCTGCCAGCACACGGCAGAAGATCGAGTACGGGTTCCTGCTGCGGATTGCCAAGCTGTTCGGTGGTGTTCGGCCGCCGTTGACCCGATCGGTGCTCAAGGCCTTCCTCGGGCCGACGACTTTCGGAACCCGGCCCGACGTCGTCGCGTTCGTCGCGGACACCGTGGCTGCGGTCGATATCGGATCCGGCTCGTGGGCGGTGAAAAGCGTGGTGCCCGCACGCCCGGACCAGCGTTCGCTGTTCGCGAAAATCTCGTCGCCGGTTCTGGTCGTCGCGGGAGCCGAGGACGCGACGTTCCCAGTGCCCGAGACGATCGCAATGGCCGAGGCAGTACCCGGTGCCGCGGTCACGGTGCTGGAAGGCGTCGCGCACCTCGCCGGGCTGGAGAACCCGGCACTGGTCAATACGCTCATCGAGGAGTTCGTTTTCCGCGGGTAGCGTTTCAAGCATGGCTCAAACCGATGCCGCGCCCCGCGACGGCGAAGCGCCCGAACTGCCGCCGCTTCACATGCGCCGCGATGCGTTCAGCCCAACCGCCGGGCTGCGTGAGGTCCGTGAGAACCAGGGCGTGGCGAAGTTCACCAACGCGTTCGGCATGCAGGTGTACCTGATCACCCGCCACGATGACGTCAAGGCGGTGCTGGCCGACCACGAGCGGTTCTCCAACGAGCGCCCACCCGGCTTCGCGGTGCAGGGCGTTGCGCAGGCGACCGAGGAGGAGCAGGCCACCGCACGGGCAGGCAACCTGCTCGGCCTCGATCCGCCCGAACATGCGCGGCTGCGCCGCATGCTGACACCCGAGTTCACCATCAGGCGGATGAAGCGCCTCGAGCCGCGCATCGTCGAGATCGTCGATGCGCAGCTGGACGCGATGGAAAGCGCGGGCCCGCCGGTGGATTTGGTGGAGAACTTCGCTCTGCCGATTCCCTCGCTGGTGATCTGCGAACTGCTCGGGGTGCCCTATGACGACCGCGAGGACTTTCAGCGGCGCAGCGTTCGGCAGCTGGACTTCTCCGTTCCGATACCGGACCGCCTCGAGCTGCAGCGGCAGGGACGCGCATACATGACCACGCTCGTCACGCGTGCGCGACGCCAGCCGGGCGAGGATATCCTCGGCATGCTGGTGCGCGAACACGGCGACGAGCTCACCGACGACGAGCTGATCGGGGTGGCCAGCCTGCTGCTGCTCGCAGGCCACGAAACCACGTCGAACATGCTCGGCCTCGGCACGCTTGCGATGCTGCGTCATCCCGAGCAGCTCGCCATGGTGCGCGACGATCCCGCGGCTGTGGGTCCCGCGATCGAGGAGCTGTTGCGCTGGCTTTCCATCGTGCAGACCGCGATCCCGCGCATCACCACCACCGACGTCGAGGTGGCGGGCGTGACGATCCCTGCAGGCAATCTGGTCTTTCCGTCCATGCCGTCGGGCAACAGGGACCCCGACTTCATCGACTCACCCGAGATCCTCGACATCCGCCGCGGCGCTCCCGGCCATCTGGCATTCGGCCACGGCGTGCACCACTGTCTCGGCGCGCCGCTGGCCCGGATGGAGATGCGCATCGCGTTTCCCGCACTGCTACGCCGGTTCCCCAACCTGACGCTGGCAGAGGATTTCTCCGATGTGGCGTTCCGGACATGGAACTTCATCTACGGCCTGAAGTCACTGGAGGTGCGCTGGTGAAGGTGCACGCCGACCGCGATGTCTGCATTCAGTCGGGCAACTGCGTGATGTGCGCGGACAACCTCTTCGACCAGGACGACGACGGCATCGTGGTGGTGCTCGTCGACGACATCCCCGCCGACGAAGAAGACAAGGCGCGCGAAGCGGTGAGGTTCTGCCCCTCGCAGGCGCTGACGATCGTCGACTAGTCTTCGCGGTCCAGGTCGATCACGCCCGCGCGCACCAGCAGCAGAACGCTGACGATGAGCACCCACACGGGGAACGCCAGCGTCATCCACATGCTGATATCACTGGCTAACAGAATCCCAACCGCCAGAAGATAAGTCACGATGACCAGCCAGCGGGGCATCAGACCCGTCTTGAGCCAGATGGTGGCCAGCGAGATCATGAAAACCGCACCCATTCTCAGTGCATATGTCTTCGTCAGGACGATCAGGACCATCTGCCCGAAGGTGGCCACCTCCGTATGCGCGGATCCGTCCACCACGTCGCGGCCGCTGGCGGCCAGCCCCGCACCGATGGCCGCAGATACGAACATCATGGACAGAAACGTCAACCCAGCACCGATGAACACCGTCGAGAAGAATCTGTCTTCGAGGTGGCCGAAACCGTCCCGCACCACACCGATGAACCACAGAAACGCGATGCCCGCGAACGGCATCAAGATGGCGGCCACTCTCATTCGATGGCTGCCCGCGTCCATCCACTGCGCGCCCTCTTCGGCGCCTGGAGGCAGCGCGGTGCGGATCAGGATCAGCGCGGTCCCGAACAAGAGTCCGAACAGCACGCCTGCCAGCGCCGCCGCGCGAGGGGTGGTCAGCGGATGCGGCCGCTGCGGCTTCACGGCTGGCCCGGCAGCAATCGGATCATCAGCCCGTTGGCCTCGGCCAGCAGATTGCCGTCGGGGTCGCGCAGTTCAGCGTTGACGAAAGCCTTTCGGCCTTCGGTCCTGTCGACCCAGCCCCTCATGGTCAGCGGGGTGTCGATCGGCGTCACCTTCCGGTAGTCGACATGCAGAAAGCCGGTCCGGCTGATCGGCCGTCCGGAGGCGTGGATCACCATGCCGAACATCGAGTCGAACATTAGCGGCAGAACACCGCCGTGCACGGCGTTATTGCCACCTACGTGAAAGCGGCTGAACTGCACGGTCAACTCGACGGCGTCGGATTCGAACTTCGTCACCCGGTATGGCGGCATCAGCAGGCTGCCCGAACCGGGCAGCGCTGGCACCCGGTTGGCCGGACCGACACCTTCGGTCGCCTCGAACGGGTCGAGCAGGTTCACCAATTTTTCGGCCAGGTCGGCCGCTTCGTTCCAGGTGTCGCTGTCGGGATCGGCCGACACCGCGAGATCCTGTGTCCGCCGCATCGCCGACAGGAACCGGCCGAAACCCGGGCCTGGCTGTGCCGCTTCGAAATTCGGGAAGCCGCCGTGCCTGTCGTATTCGGGGTCGACGAGCCGGGGGTCGTCCGCGGAAGTCACGGGCCGGCCAGGATGTCGCGGCGCACGATCGTCTGCTCCCGGCCGGGTCCCACACCGATGCACGAAATGTATGCTCCGGCAAGCTCTTCCAGCCGCAGCACGTAGTCGCGCGCCTTGGCGGGCAGATCGTCGAATTCGCGGGCCGTGGAGATGTCCTCCCACCAGCCCGGCATCTCTTCGTAGATCGGCTCCGCGGCGTGAATGTCGCTCTGCGTCATCGGCATGTCGTCGGTGCGCTTGCCGTTCACCGTGTAGCCGACGCAGATCGGCACCGTCTCGAGACTGGACAACACATCGAGCTTGGTCAGGAAATAGTCGGTGATGCCGTTGACGCGGGTGGCATAGCGCGCGATCACCGAGTCGAACCAGCCGCAGCGGCGACGCCTGCCCGTCGTCACCCCGAACTCCCCACCCGTCTTGGACAGGTACTCGCCCATCTCGTCGAACAACTCGGTCGGGAAGGGACCCGAGCCGACCCTGGTGGTGTAGGCCTTCAGGATCCCCAGCACGGTGGTGATGCGGGTCGGGCCGATGCCGGAGCCGACGGCCGCCCCGCCCGCGGTCGGGTTCGACGACGTGACAAAGGGATACGTGCCGTGGTCGACGTCGAGCAGCGTGCCCTGGGAGCCCTCGAGCAGCACGGTCTCGCCGTTGTCGAGGGCAACGTTGAGCAGTCGGCGGGCGTCTGCGATGCGGTGCTTGAAGCCCTCCGCCGTCGTGAGCAGGTTCTCGGTCACCTCTTCGGGCACCAGCGCCTTGCGGTTGTAGATCTTGACCAGCACCTGGTTCTTGAATTCCAGTGCCGCTTCGACCTTTTGGGCCAGCGCAGCCTCGTCGAGAACATCGGCGACACGAATCCCGATGCGGGCGATCTTGTCCTGGTAGCAGGGTCCGATGCCGCGACCGGTGGTGCCGATCTTCTTACTGCCCGCGTATCGCTCGACCACCTTGTCCATGGCGACGTGATAGGGCATCAGCAGATGCGCGTCGGCGGAGATCAGCAGGCGCTCGGTGTCGACCCCGCGATCCTCGAGGCCCTTCAACTCGTCGAGCAGAACGCCGGGGTCGACCACCACGCCGTTGCCGATCACGTTGGTGACACCGGGCGTCAGGATGCCCGACGGAATCAGGTGCAGCGCGAAGTTCTCACCCGTCGGCAGCACAACGGTATGTCCGGCGTTGTTGCCGCCCTGATACCGCACGACCCACTGCACGCGCCCACCGAGCAGATCGGTGGCCTTACCTTTGCCCTCGTCGCCCCACTGGGCGCCGATGAGCACGATTGCCGGCATGGCGTTTCTCCCGCTTATTGTGATCCAGCCGGTGAGCCACCCTATCCCAGTCGTCGCGAGGAGCCGCCTTGATCACCGCTGATGTCGTGGTGTTGCTGTTCGGCGGCAGGCGCCCGCCCCGGCCGCTGGCCGCTCTCGCCACGCAGGCGGCCAACGGGCCGCAGGACATCGACGGCGTGCTCGGGCGCCACGGCCGGTTGATCGTGGTCGGCTCGGACGCAGATCTCGCCGCGGTGCTTGCCCGGCTGCTACGCGCCGACCGGCTCGATATCGAGGTGGGCCACGCGACAAGCCGGTGGACGGCAAGGCGGGCGCGCCGCGGCAGCGCGCGACGGGTCCCGTTGATCCGCGACGAGACCGGTCACGTCATCGTGGGGTTGGCCGAATGGCACGGCGAGGGCGGCGCACCGCTACACGGTGAAGCGGTCGTCGACGACGTGGTGCTGTTCGACGGCGAGGCCGCGGGTGTCCGAATCGAGCCGACGCAGTCCATGCCAGGACTGCGGGCGTGCGTTATTCGCCCAGGCAGGCGCCGCTGGGTGGTCGGCAGGGCGGCTCAGCTCGGCACGACGGGTGCAACGGTGGTGCGCGACGGCACCGAAGGCTCAAAAATCGTTCGCCGATCTACGTTTTATCGCCACACAGAGGGCTGGCTGCTGGTGAGATAGGCCCGTGCGAATCATCGTCACCGGCGGAAACAGCGGTGTTGGCAAGGAAACGGCGACGGCGCTTGCGGCCGCGGGCCACCGGGTGCTGATCGCGGCGCGCGACTTTGCGAAGTCCGAGCGGGTCGCCGCCGAGATGCCGGGCGACGTCGAGGTGGCTCACCTCGATCTGGCCGACCTGACCAGCGTGCGCAAGTTCGCCGACTCGGTGGACAACGTCGACGTGCTGGTGAACAACGCAGGCGTGCTCGGCCTGCCGCTGACCCGCACGGCGGACGGCTTCGAAACCCACATGGGCACGAACTACCTCGGCCATTTCGCGTTGACGTGCCTTCTCGGCGACCGGATCTCAGACCGGGTCGTCTCTGTCACGAGCATGAATCACATGTTCAGCAGGTTGCACCTGGACGACCTGAACTGGCACACCCGCCCCTATTCGAAGTGGGCCGCCTACGGGCAGTCCAAGCTGGCGATCATGTTGTTCACCGACGAACTGGCCAGGAAGGGCGTCCGCGCGATCGTCGTGGATCCCGGCGGCGCCGACACCAACATCGCCCGCTACAGCACCGGGTTCCTCGGCTGGTCGTCTGGGTTGAGTTGGCTGAGGAACTTCCCGCAGAGCGCCGAGACCGCCGCGGCGTCGAGCATCATGGGCGTGACAAGCGACCTGCCGCCCGGAACGTACCTGGCGCCGGTGTTCAAGCAGTTCGGCAAGCCGCGGGTGACGAAACGGTTGAGGAAGGCCGCCGACCCGGAAACCGCAAACCGGCTGTGGAAGCTGTCGGCCGAGCTGACCGAATGCGACTGGCCGGCGCGGACGTGAGGAGCGCAACGGTAGTTTCGTGAGGTGAACGTTCCAGTAGTGCAGGGATCGGTGCGGCCAAGCCCGGTCTTCCTTGCCATTGTGGCGGTCACCGCCGCGGGCGGTGTGGTGGCCTGGATGGCCGCAAACGAGGTCAAACCGCTCGCCTACGTCGGGGTGTTCACGCTCGTCATCGCGGGCTGGGTCGTCTCGCTGTGTGTGCACGAGTTCGCACACGCCTTCACCGCATGGCGGTTCGGCGACCACGGCGTCGCGATGCGCGGCTACCTGACATTGAACCCGTTGAGGTACACGCACCCGGTGCTGTCGCTGCTGCTGCCGATCGTGTTCATCGCGCTCGGCGGTATCGGCGTGCCGGGCGGAGCGGTGTATGTCCGGACGTCGTTCATGACCAAAAGGCAGAAGACGATCGTCAGCCTCGCCGGACCGCTCACCAATGTTGCGTTCGCCGTGATCCTGCTCGCGGTGACGGCGCTGTTCTACGACCCCGACCACAACGTGTTCTGGGCGGGCATGGCGTTCTCGGGCTTCCTCCAGGTGACTGCCGCTGTCCTCAACCTGCTGCCGGTGCCGGGTCTGGACGGCTACAGCGCGCTGGAACCGCACCTGAGCGAAGAGACCCAGCGCGCCCTTGCGCCCGCCAAGCAGTGGGGACTGTTCATTCTTCTGATCCTGTTCATCGCGACGCCGCTGAGCCAGTACTTCTTCTCGGTGGTGACGTGGTTCGTCGACCTCTCCGGGGTCGAGAGGTTCCTCGTGGGGACCGGCCTTCGGCTCACGCAATTCTGGTCGGCCTGGTTGTAGCAGCAAGCACCTTGCGACATATGCGTCAGTACGCATACATTGTTGACATGGGTGCGGGCCACAACCACGGTGATCGTGATACCCGCGTCAGCCGGATGCTCATCGCCGCGGGCATCCTCACCGCATTCTTCTTCGTCGAGCTGACGACCGCGCTGCTCATCAACTCGATCGCGCTGCTGGCCGACGCGGGCCACATGCTCACCGATCTGGTCGCGATGTTCATGGGGTTGACGGCGGTGCTGCTCGCCCGCCACGGCAGTGCGTCGCCGGCCCGCACCTACGGGTGGCACCGCGCCGAGGTGTTCACGGCCGTCGCCAACGCCGCGCTGCTGATCGGGGTCGCCGCATTCATCCTCTTCGAAGCCGTCGAGCGGCTGGGCGACGCGCCAGCCGTTCCCGGCGTGCCGATGATCGTCGTCGCCATCGCGGGGCTGGTGGCCAACGCGATCGTCGTGCTGCTGCTGCGCTCGCACTCCGAAAGCAGCCTCGCCGTCAAGGGCGCGTACACGGAGGTGGTCGCCGACACCGTCGGCAGCATCGGTGTGCTGATCGCAGGCATCGTCACGGTCACCACCCAATGGCCCTATGCCGACGTCGTCGTCGCGGTCCTTGTCGCGTTGTGGGTGCTGCCGCGCGCGATCTCGCTCGCCCGCGCGGCGCTGCGCATCCTGTCCGAGTCGTCGCCCACCCACATCAACGTCGAGGAGCTGCGCACGGCGCTGTGCGCCGTCGACGGGGTCACCGAGGTGCACGACCTGCACGTTTGGACGCTGGTGCCTGGCAAGGACATGGTCACCGCGCACCTCACCAGTCGCGCCGACGCGGCGCGGGTGCTCGACGACGCGAAGGCGGTACTGACCGCGCGCGGCCTCGAACATGCCACCGTGCAGGTCGAGCCGCCCGACGCCGCGGGCGACTGCAACTGCGAAGCCACCTGGTAGCTACGCAGAACTGGCACGGCTCCTCGACGCGGCTACGCAAGCCCCAGTTCGCCTCGCGCCGCCGGATCGCAGTCGTCGAGCAGATCGAGGCAGCGCGCGTGCTCGTCGGATTCGCCGATCGCGTCCGCCGCCTTCGCGAGTACGGCCACGCAACGCAGGAAGCCCCGGTTCGGCGCGTGCGAGTAAGGGACGGGTCCGAACCCCTTCCAGCCGTTGCGCCGCAGCTGATCGAGGCCGCGGTGGTAGCCGGTGCGGGCGTAGGCGTATGCGGTGATCACCCGTTCGTCGGCCAGCGCGCGCTCCGCGAGCTGGGCCCACGCCACTGATGCGGTCGGGTGCGCCGCGGCCACGATCGCCGGGTCCTCACCGGCTTCGAGCTCCGCCTCCGCCGCACTGTCGCCGGGAAGAAGGACTGGATCCGGTCCAAGGAGATCACCCATCCGCGTCATGGCCCTATTGTGCCGTGGGGCAACTAAGCTCGTGCGGAGACCGTCGGCCGAGCCGACAGAAGCCGGCTGTTACGGGAGGACTGCTGCAGGGATGTCAAACCCATCAGGGCCCGACCAGGGAAATGAATTGGCCGAGGAATCGGCGGACAAACCCGCCGACCAAGTAGCGACACCCGCGGACGAATCCCAACCCGAGGACAGCGCCGCGACCGAAGCGGCGCCGATCGTCGAGGAGCACCCCACCGAAGTGATGGCGGTGGAGGACACCGGCACGCAGCTGCCGGGTCAGGCGCACGACGAGGAACCCGCCGAGCGCCGGTTCACCGCGCCCTCCGGGATGGACTCGTCGACGACGAGGATGATCGAGACGCCGCCCGAGCCGGCCACCGAGATCTTCTCGACACCCACCGAACCGATCTCGTCGGACAAACCGGTGACGCCGCAGATGATTCCGGGGCGGGACGGTGTACCCAAACCGCCGGGCCGCACCCGCAGCTGGGGCTGGGTGGTGGCCCTGATCCTGGTGATCGCCGCGCTCGCCGCCGTCGCGATACTCGGCACCCTTCTGCTGACCCGCGATTCCGATGCGAAGGTGTCGCAGGAGGACATGGTCCGCACGACGATTCAAAACTTCGACGTCGCCGTTCAGAAGGGCGATCTGGCGACACTGCGGAGCATCACCTGTGGCGCCACCCGCGACAGCTACGTCAACTACGACGACCGCGCCTGGACCGACACCCATGCCCGGGTGGCGGCGGCCAAGCAGTATCCGGTGGTCGCCAGCATCGATCAGGTCGTGGTCAACGGCGACCACGCCGAGGCCAACGTGACGACGTTCATGGCCTATGCACCGCAGACCAGGTCCACCCGCAGCTTCGACCTGCAGTTCCGCGACGACCAGTGGAAGATCTGCCAGGCGCCGAACGGCTAGGTCGACGAGCAAACATAGGGACTAGCCGGCCGACACACTCCGGCCCGCGCTGTGCAGGTCGTTGCACGCCTCGACGACCCGCTCCGACATCGATGCCTCGGCCTTCTTCATGTAGGTGCGCGGATCGTAGACCTTCTTGTTGCCCACCTCGCCGTCGATCTTCAGCACGCCGTCATAGTTGGCGAACATGTGGCCCGCGATGGGGCGGGTGAACGCGTACTGGGTGTCGGTGTCGACGTTCATCTTGACAACGCCGTAACGCAGCGACTCCTCGATCTCCGACTTCAACGAGCCCGACCCGCCATGGAAGACGAAGTCGAAAGGCATTGCATCGTCGGACAATCCGAGTTTGGCGGCGGCCACCTTCTGGCCCTGCTGGAGGATGTCGGGCCGCAGTTTGACGTTGCCCGGCTTGTACACGCCGTGCACGTTGCCGAACGTCGCGGCCAGCAGATACTTGCCATGCTCACCGGCACCGAGCGCCTCGATGGTCTTCTCGAAGTCCTCTGGGCTTGTGTAGAGCTTCTCGTTGATCTCGGCCTCGACGCCGTCCTCTTCGCCGCCGACGACGCCGATCTCGATCTCAAGGACAATCTTGGCGGCGGCAGCCAGTTTGAGCAGTTCCGTGGCGATCGTCAGGTTCTCGTCGATCGGCACCGCCGAGCCGTCCCACATGTGCGACTGGATGAGCGGGTTGCCACCGTCGGCCACCCGCTTCTGCGAGATCGCCAGCAGGGGCCGCACGTAGGTGTCGAGCTTGTCCTTCGGACAGTGGTCGGTGTGAAGCGCGACCGTGATCGGATATTTCTCGGCGACGATGTGCGCGAACTCGGCGAGGGCCACCGCGCCGGTGACCATTTCCTTCACGCCGAGCCCCGAGCCGAACTCAGCGCCGCCGGTGGAGAACTGGATGATGCCGTCGCTGCCCGCGTCGGCGAAGCCCTTCAGCGCGGCGTTGATCGTCTCAGACGACGTGCAGTTGATTGCGGGGAACGCATAGGAGTGCTCCTTGGCGCGGGCCAGCATCTCGGCATAGACCTCGGGCGTGGCGATGGGCATAGGAGTTCCTCTCGCTGGTGCGGCTGTCCACCCGCAGTATGTCAAGAAGAGTAGGGAAACACCCGATACCGCGTCGCACCCCCGATCGCTAGCGTCATGACAGACCACTCCGACGAGGGGCAACAGATGAAAACCGCATTCTCCGCCACCATTGCCGTGGCCACCGCAGCAAGCGCGATCGCGCTCGCACCACCGGCGTCCGCCAGGGAAATCCTGATCACCGAGATGAACATCTGGGTCGACAACTGCGGCGCCATCGGCGACGGCCAGTTCTGCCCGTCGAACGCCAACGTGAAGAACAACGCCGCCATCTCGAGGCAGTACACGAATCCGGCCAACGTGACGTCCATCAAGCTGGAGTTCATCGCCAGCCCGCGACACTGCTCGGACATCATCGCCCACGCCTACTTCGATGGACACGAATGGGGATCACACATCGCAAGCCCTGGCGGGAGCGACGGCGGCGGCTACGAAATCCCGTCCGACTACGGGCTGCACAAGGTCGCCTACCAGGCCGAAGGCGTACCGGGGGGATGCAACACCGGACGTCTGGAGTCGTGGGGCGGAACCATGCGCGTCTACGCGCTGTACCCGGACTGAGTCTGAAAGCGTAGGGAAACGCCCGATTTCTTTGCGGGCCGCAATGCCTAGCGTTAAGGAGGTTGAAAGGACCACCGATCATGACACGGATACGCACCCTCACCGTCCAGACCGGCGTCGTTGCGGCGACGATCGCGTACGCGGGGCTCTCGCTCGCCTCACCTGCGTCGGCGAAACCGTTCACGCAGGACAACTACATCGACGTGCCGAACTGTCCGCCGCCGCAGGGCCAGGTATGCGGCACGGTGCCCACCGCATACGTCGGTGCGGTGATGGCGCCGAGCGTCTCGTTCACCGCCAACGGCAACCACTGCTCCGACATGATCGCCCACGTGATCGTTGACGGGCAGGAAGTGGGATCCGCCCAGGTGGGGCCGGGCCAAAGCACCCCCTTCTACGACCTGGCCAGCTACCGCAGCCACACGGTCGGCGTGCGGGCCGAGGGGGTCCCGGGCGGCTGCAACACCGGCGGCGTGAGCGCGTGGGGCGGCACCCTGCACTTCAAAGGCATCTCGCCGCTGTCCTGACGCCTCACCTGCGCGTTGCCTATCCGCGAAGTGCGCGCCGGTATCTTGGGGAGCCATGACCGCCACCACGGTGATGTTGATGCCGGATTTCCTCGACCCGATCAAGCTCATCGGCTACTTCGGCGCGTGGGCCCTGATCGGGCTGCTGGTGGTGATCTTCGTCGAGTCGGGCGTGCTGTTCCCCGTCCTTCCCGGCGACACGCTGCTCTTTGTGGCGGGCATGCTGGCCGCAGGTACCGCAGCGGCGGGACAGGCCAATTTCCAGCTGTGGCAGCTGTTGGTCTTCATCCCCATCGCCGCTGTCCTCGGTGGGCAGGTCGGCTACTTCATCGGCCGGTACGTGGGCACCACGATGTTCAAGCCCAACGCGCGAATCCTCAAACAGCGCTACCTGAACGAGGCGCATGACTTCTTCGAACAGCGCGGCCCGATCGCGATCGTGATCGCCCGATTCGTGCCGATCGTGCGGACGCTGGCGCCGATCACCGCGGGGGCCGCCAAGATGAGCTACGGCGTGTTCACGCTCTTCAATGTGATCGGCGCCGTCGTGTGGGGCGTCGGCCTGACGCTTCTCGGGTACGGGCTTGGCCAGTTCGAGATCATCCAGAAGCTGCTCGAGCCGATCTTCATCCTGATCGCCGTCGCCTCCATCACCCCGATGATCATCGAGTGGTACAGGCGCCGAAAGGCAGCCAAGAACTCAGCTCAGGGCGTCGAATAGCTCACCAAGTCCCTCGATCGAGTGCGCGGGCAGGAACAGGTCGCAGTACGGCAGCGCGGCCGCCATCGAACCGGCGAGCGGTTCGAAACCCGGCTGTCCGGCCCGCGGATTGAGCCACACCACCATCGCCGCCCTGCGTCGCACCCGGGCCATCGCACGCTCCAACACATCTGGGGGGTCGCTGTCCCAGCCGTCCGACGCGATGATCACCACCGCGCCGCGCAGCGCGCTGCCATGCCGCGCCGCCAGCAGGCCGGCCACGCAGCGGCCGAGGTGTGTACCGCCATAGCGATCGACGACCTTGGCGTTGGCCCTCGCCAGGGCAACCTCGGCCGAGCGATGCGACAACGTCGGAGTCAGCCGGGTCAGCGATGTCGAGAACGCGAAGACCTCGGGGCGAACGCCCTTCTGGCGCAGCGCCGCTGCGCGCATAAGATGCAGATAGATGGCCGCATAGGGTTGCATCGATCTGCTGACGTCACACACAAGCACCACCCGGCGCGGCCGGTAGCGTGCGCGGGTGCGCTTCAGCCGCAACACTTCCCAGCCGGTTTCTCGCGCTGATCGCATCGACGCTCGCACGTCGATCCGCTTGCCGCGGCGGTGCACCTCCCTGCTCATGCTTCGCCGCCTTGGCCATCGGGTGGAAAGCTGCTCCAGCCAGGTGCCGATGCGGCGCAGATCGTCCTCGTCGAATCGATCGAACGGCTCGTCGGCACGCACCACAAGACGGCTGGGCAGGGCGTCGGGCACCGCGATGCCGTCCTCGGAGAACTCGGCGGAACGCATCGACGTCGGCAACGTCGTCCAGGGCAGGCCGTCGCTTTCGCTTGTGCCGCCGTCACGTCGGCCGACGCCGGGCGCCGCGGCGCCGGACGCAAGCGGGCTGCGGTCCTCGGGCTGGATCCGCCGCGCCGCGAACGCGTCGTCGAAAATCGCGTCGAATACCCCGTCGAACGCGCGCAGGTCCTCGGCGCGGTTGACCAGCGCCAGGCGAGCAACCCAGTACAGCGCCGTACGCGAATGCGGTGCGATGTGGTGCATCGCCGCCACCAGGGTGGCAGGCCCGCCGGCAGACACCGCGACGCCGCCGCCGCGAAGGTTGGCAACCAACGCCACCGCGAAGGCGGACAGGTCGACGCCCGGCAGCAGCGGTCCGTGTGTCATCGGTTGCTGCGCAATGCCTTTCGCGCTAATCGCAACCGACCGATAGCGAATATCACGGCCACGATCAGCAAGGCGCCCAAGATCGGCGGCCCGAACTTCTTCAGCGCTCCGCCGCCCGCGAGCTGGATCAGGTCGATGGGCTCGGCCTCTTGCCGCGCGGCGGCATCCACCACCCCGGGCGTCTGGCCGTTGTGCTCGGGCGGTGCAGGCGCGGAGTCTGCAGCCAGCTTCGCCTCCAGTGACTCGACGAACTGCCCGAGCAGCTTCTCTGACACCTGCTGCAGCATGCCGCTGCCGAACTGGGCCAGCTTGCCGACGATCTTGAGATCGGTGTCCACGGTGACCCTGGTGTGATCGCCGGCGTCATGCAGCTGTGCGGTGACCGTCGCCGCCGCGTTGCCGGTGCCGCGCGCCTCCTTTCCCTTTCCGTCGATGACGGCGCGATGCACTGCCGAATCCTGCTCGACGAAGTGAACCTTCCCGCTGAACTCACTCGTCACGGGGCCGACCTTCACCTTCACCTTGCCAAGCACATCGTCACCCTCACGACCGGTCATCTGCGCACCGGGCATCAGCGGGATGACCTGCTCGAGATCGGTGAGGACGTTCCATGCGTCCTCGATCGGCGCACTGACGGTGAACTCGTTGGCTATCTTCATGAAACGGTCCTCTCAATGTGAGCTGTACTCGGCGAACGCCTCGCTGATCGAGGCGAAGTCATCGGGGGTCTTGGCCAGCGCGCCAAGACCGGCAAGCGGCTGCTCGGTGTCGGCATCCACCAGGTCGGCGACCCCGAGTGCCACCAGCGCGGAGACCCAGTCGATGGTCTCGGCGACGCCGGGGGGTTTGTCGAGATCGAGACCTCTTGTGTAGCTGACGAACTGGGCGGCGTGCTCGATGAGTGCCGTGCGGGCCCCCGGCACCGTGCGGCGCACTATCGCCACCGCCCGCGATGGGTCCGGATAGTCGATCCAGTGGTACAGGCACCTGCGCCGGAGGGCGTCGTGCAGGTCACGGCTGCGGTTGCTGGTGAGAACGACCACCGGTGGCCGCTCGGCGACGAAGGTGCCCAGTTCCGGCACCGTCACCGCCGCCTCGCCAAGAAACTCCAGCAGCAGTGCCTCGAATTCGTCATCGGCACGGTCGATTTCGTCGATCAACAGCACCGGGGCCCCTGGACCACGGTAGCGGACGCACTGCAGGATCGGGCGGTCGACGAGGTACTCCTCGGTGTACAGGTCGGATTCCTCGATGGCCGCGTTCTGCGTCTCGGCGAGCCGGATACTCAGCAGCTGGCGTTGGTAGTTCCAGTCGTAGAGCGCTTCCGCCGCGGTCAAGCCCTCGTAGCACTGCAGACGAACCAGCGGTGTACCCATCACGGCGGCAAGGGTTTTCGCCGCTGTCGTCTTGCCGACGCCCGGCTCGCCCTCCAGCAGCAGCGGGCGGCCGAGCGTGACCGCCAGGTAAATCGCCGACGCGGTGCCGAGGTCGAGCAGATAGTCCTTGGCATCAAAGCAGCGGATCACCTCGTCGACATCGGCGAACGAGTTCACAGGGCGGCTTTCAGCCCGTCGACGCGGATCGACCTGACCACCTCGGCCACGATGGACACCGCGATCTCGGCCGGTGTCTTCGCCCCGATCGGCAGGCCGACCGGCGTGTGCACCCTGGCGCGCTCGGCATCGGTCAGCTCGAGACCGCCCAGGATCGATTCGCCGCGCACCCGACTGGCCACAAGGCCGATGTACCCGACGCCCGCGTCCAGCGCCGCACGGACCGTTTCGGCCTCAGGTCCACCGAGGCTGGCGATCACCACCGCGGTCGCGCCCGCCACGTCATCGACGTCACCGCCGCCTGCGTCGTATCCCATCGCCGCGCAGAGCTCGACCAACGAATCGGCGATCGGCGTCGCACCGAAGACCCGGACCAGGGGCGCGGGCACCTCGGGTACCAGGAAGATCTCCAGCGCGCCTCCGGACAGGCACGGGTTGACGACGACGCATGCGCCCGGCGCCTCAGGGAAGTGCACATCGCCGTCCGGCAACACCCGCAGCAGCACGCTTTCGTTCGTCTGCAACGCTCCCATCGCGGCCTTGCGTACCGAGTTCTGCGCGCAATGCCCGCCGACGAAACCCTCGATCGTTCCGTCGGACAACAGGATCGCCTCGTCGCCGGGATGTGCCGACGTCGGCGGAGCGGCGCGCACCACCGTCGCGTGCACGAACGGTGTCCTGGCTCGGCGCAGCTGCTTGGCCCGCTCGTCCATCCTCATCGCTGTCTGCATCGCGTCCCCTAGATCGGCGGGGTGGGCCGGCCCTGCATGGCCTCCCACACCCGCGACGGTGTCAACGGCATGTCGGCGTGCCGAAGCCCGAACGGCGCCAACGCGTCCACGACGGCATTGACCACCGCGGGCGGGGAGCCGACCGTGGCCGATTCGCCGATTCCCTTCGCTCCGATCGGATGGTGCGGCGACGGGGTGACGGTGTAACCGGTCTCAAAGTGCGGCACCTCCATCGCCGTCGGGATCAGGTAATCCATCAGCGAGCCGCCGAGGCAGTTGCCCTCCTCGTCGAAGGCGATCATCTCCATCAGAGCCATGCCGATCCCGTCGACAAGCCCGCCGTGCACCTGTCCCTCGATGATCATCGGGTTGATCCGCGTGCCACAGTCGTCGACGGCCAGGAACCGGCGCACCTTCACCACCGCGGTGCCAGGGTCGACGTCCACGACGCAGAAGTACGCGCCGTACGGATACGTGAGATTCTCCGGGTTGTAACAGATCTGGGCGTCCAGGCCGCCCTCCAGCCCGTCGGGCAGATCACCGGCACCGTGCGCACGCATCGCGATGTCTTGGATCGTCACCGCCGCCGACGGGTCCCCCTTCACGTGGAACGACCCCTTCTCCCACTCCAGGTCGGCGACGGAAGCCTCGAGCATGCCGGAGGCGATGATCTTGGCCTTGTCCCTGACCTTGCGCGCGACAAGGGCGGCGGCCGCCCCCGACACCGGCGTCGAACGACTGCCGTAGGTGCCGAGGCCGAAAGGCGTCTGGTCGGTATCGCCGTGCACCACGTCGATGTCGTCGGGCGGAATGCCCAATTCCTCGGCGACGATCTGAGCGAACGTCGTTTCGTGACCCTGCCCCTGAGTCTGAACCGAGAGCCGCACAACGGCTTTCCCCGTGGGATGGACGCGCAGCTCACAGCCGTCGGCCATGCCGAGACCGAGGATGTCCATGTCCTTGCGCGGGCCCGCCCCCACCGCCTCGGTGAAGAACGACATCCCGATGCCCATCAGTTCGCCGCGCTCGCGCTTCTCCTTCTGCTCGGCGCGCAGCGCGTCGTACCCGATCATCTCCATGGCCTTGCGCATGGTGGTCTCGTAGTCGCCCGAGTCGTACACCCAGCCCGTCTTGGACGTGTACGGGAACTGATCCGGTTTCAACAGGTTCTGCAGCCGCAGCGCCGCCGGATCCATCTTCAGGTCGAACGCCAGGCAGTCGACAAGGCGCTCAACGAAATACACCGCCTCGGTGATGCGGAACGAACAAGCGTACGCGACGCCCCCCGGTGCCTTGTTGGTGTACACCGCGGTCATGTGGCAGTACGCGGCCTCGATGTCGTAGCTGCCGGTGAAGACACCGAAGAAGCCGGCCGGATACTTCACAGGGGCGGCGGTGCCGTTGAAGGCGCCGTGGTCGGCGAGCACATTGGACCGGATCGCGAGAATCCTGCCCTCGTTGGTGGCCGCGATCTCCCCCACCATGATGTAGTCCCTGGCGAAGCCTGTGCTGGTGAGGTTTTCGCTGCGGTCCTCCATCCACTTGACCGGCTTGCCCAGCAGCAGCGAGCCGACGATGGCGCACACGTATCCGGGGTAGATCGGCACCTTGTTTCCGAACCCGCCGCCGATATCGGGCGAGATGACCCGGATCTTGTGCTCGGGCAGGCCCGCAACCAACGCATACAGCGTGCGATGCGCATGCGGTGCCTGCGTCGTCGACCACAGCGTCAGCTTGCCCGACACCGGGTCGAGATCGGCTACGGCACCGCAGGTTTCCATCGGTGCGGGGTGCACGCGCGGGTACACCATCTCCTGCTTGACGACGACGTCGGCCTTGGCGAATGCGGCGTCGGTCGCCGCGGCGTCGCCGGTCTCCCAGTCGAAGCAGTGGTTGTCGGTCTTGCCGTCGAGGTCGGTGCGGATCACCTCGGCGTCGGGGTCGAGGGCCTTGCGCGCGTCGATCACTGGCGCAAGAGCGTCATAGTCGACATCGATGAGCTCTAGCGCGTCGCGGGCCGAGTAGCGATCCTCGGCGACCACGAACGCCACCTCCTGGCCCTGGAAACGCACCTTGTCGGTGGCGAGGACGGCCTGCACGTCGTTGGACACCGTCGGCATCCACGCCAGGCCCTTCTCGGCGAGGTCGGCACCGGTGACGACGGCCTTGACCTTCGGATGGGCCTGGGCCGCAGACACATCGATGCTGTTGATCCTGGCGTGCGCGTAGGGCGAACGCAGGATCGCCAGGTGCAGCATGCCGGGCAGGTTGACGTCGTCGACGTAATTGCCGCGGCCCCTGACGAAGCGCGGATCCTCCTTGCGCAGCATCCGGCCGTAACCGCACGGCTTCTTGTCGTTGTCGGCCAAATCGTCCGGCGACGCCGGGCGGGTCTCGAGCGTTGTCATCACTTGCTCCCGGCTTCGATGAGGTGATCGCCCGCGTCGCCGCCGAGGGTCGGTTCGGTCTGCGCGTCGGGCGCGAAGTCTTCCCGGCCCTGCCGGGCCGCCCACTGCACCGAGCGGACGATCGTGGTGTAGCCGGTGCATCGGCAGATCTGCCCGGAGATGGCTTCGCGGATCTCGTCTTCGGTCGGATCGGCGTTGCGATCCAGCAAGGCGCGGGCCGTGATCATCATGCCGGGCGTGCAGAATCCGCACTGCAACCCGTGGCACTGCATGAACCCTTCCTGCACGGGGTCGAGGCGGCCGTCAACCTCGAGCCCCTCGACGGTGCGGATGCTGTGACCCGACGCCATCGCCGCCAGCATGGTGCAGGACTTCACCGGTTCGCCGTCGACGTCGACGACACACGTGCCGCAGTTGCTGGTGTCACAGCCCCAGTGAGTCCCGGTGAGCCGCAGATGATCCCGAAGAAAGTGCACGAGCAGCATCCGCGGCTCGACCTCCGCGGTCACCTGTTCGCCGTTGACTGTCATCGTCACCTGCATGGTCAGGCGCTCCTCTCGACCGCGGTACGTAGAGTTCGGACGGTCAGCTCGCCCGCGAGGTGTCGCTTGTACTCGGCGCTGCCACGCATGTCCGAAACGGGGTCACATGCGGCGGCGGCCCGCCTGCCCGCCTCGGCGAAGACCTCCTCGGTGGGCGCCTCACCGACCAGCACGTCGGATACCGCGGCGAGTTCGCCCGCGTCGGCGTTGACCGCGGTGAGGCCGACCCGGGCGGACGCGATCGACCCGCTGTCGAGTGTGACCGCGGCACCGGCCGCGGCCACCGCCCAATCACCTACGCGGCGTTCGACTTTCGCGTAGGCGGAAGATGACCGGCGGCGAAGCGGGATGCGGACCTCGACGAGCATCTCGTTGAACGCCAGCGACGTCTCGTACGGGCCCTCGAGGAAGTCGTCGATGGGTATCTCGCGTTCACCCGTGGGTCCGCGCACCACGCAGACGGCGTTCAGCACGGTGCTGACGGTGGTCAGATCCTCGGCGGGATCGGCCTGGCACAGCGACCCGCCGATGGTGCCTCGATTGCGCACGACCGGGTCGGCGATGACCCGCTCGGCGTCCCGGAAGATCGGGCAGACCGCCGCCAGCTCGTCGCTTTCGAGCACCTGGCGGTGCCGCGCCATCGCGCCGATTCGGACCCGGGTGGGCTCGGCTCCCCCCTCGATGGCGATATAGCCCAACTCGTCGGCGAGGTCGTTGATGTCGACGAGGTACTCGGGGTTGGCGATGCGCAGCTTCATCATCGGCAGCAGGCTGTGCCCGCCCGCCACGATCAGTGCGCCGTCGCCGAGCCGGTCGAGAAGGCCGACCGCATGGTCAACGCTCGTCGCGCGTTCGTACTCGAAAGGTCCTGGTACCTGCATGTGACCGACCTCACATCGTTGGGCTGTGCGCCCAGTGTCGGCCGGTCTGTACGGCGCGTCAATATTGAGTTAAGCGATCGCTTAACTCGCTCGATTCGTGGTGGATGCGGCCGTCGGTCTCGGTCAGCGGCCTGCCCCTGCCGCCCCACCTGCGGGCGATGATCTCGGCGGCGATCGACACCGCGGTCTCCTCGGGCGTTCGCGCGCCGAGGTCGAGCCCGATCGGGCTGTGCAGCCGGGTCAGCTCGGCTTCCGTCAACCCGGCCTCGCGCAGCCGCGCCATCCGGTCGTCGTGCGTTCGCCGCGACCCCATCGCACCGACGTAGCCGATTTCGGGCAGCCGCAGCGCGACCTCGAGCAGTGGCACGTCGAACTTCGGGTCGTGGGTGAGCACGCAGATGACGGTGCGGGCGTCGATCTCACCCGCCCTGTGCTGCGCCGCCAGGTATCGATTCGGCCATTCGACGACGACCTCGTCGGCGGTCGGGAACCGCGCACGCGTCGCGAACACGGGCCGGGCGTCGCACACGGTGACCCGGTAACCGAGCAGCGAGCCCTGCCGCGCGATGGCTGCGGCAAAGTCGATGGCACCGAAAACGAGCATCCGCGGCCGCGGCGCGTAACCGGCGACGAACACCTCCATGCCCGCCCCGCGGCGCTGACCGTCGGGCCCGTAGGTGAGCACCTCGCTGCGACCGGCGGCCAACAGGCCGGTGGCATCGTCGGCCACCGCGGCGTCCGCACGCGTCGAACCCACCGAACCGTGGGTTGCGTCCGGGCCGACCACGAGCCTTCGCCCCACCCAATCGGGGTCGACATGGGAGATCACCGTGGCGACCGCGACCGGCCGATGCGCGGCGATGTCATCGGCGACGGCCCGCAACTCGGGAAAGGTCCGCCGCGACACCGGCTCGACAAAAACGTCGAGGATGCCTCCGCAGGTGAGCCCCACGGAGAAGGCGTCGTCGTCGCTGATGCCGTAGCGCTGCAGCCGAGGCTCTCCGTCGCGCACAACGTCATTGGCGAGGTCGTACACCGCACCCTCGACGCAGCCCCCCGAGACCGACCCGCTCACCTGGCCGTCGGGCGCCACCACCATCGACGCGCCTGCGGGTCGCGGCGCCGACTGGAAGGTGCGGACGACGGTGCCGACACCAGCGGTTTCGCCCGCTTCCCAGACGGCAAGCAGCTCGCTCAGCACCTCACGCACGCAACCCAACGTAGGCTCAATTCGTGACACCCGCTCAGCTTCGGGCCTTTTCAGCCGTCGTGCGGCTTGGCTCTGTGCACGCAGCGGCGGCCGAACTCGGCATGTCGGACGCCGGGATCTCGATGCACGTTGCGCAACTGCGCAAGGAACTCGACGACCCGTTGTTCGCCAAGACTGCCGCCGGGCTAGCGTTCACGCCGGGCGGCCTGCGGCTGGCAAGCAGGGCGGTGGAAATCCTCGGCCTTCAGCAGCAGACGGCCATCGAGGTGACCGAGGCGGCACACGGCAGGCGGCTCCTGCGCATCGCGGCGTCCACCGCGTTCGCAGAACATGCCGCGCCAGGGCTGATCGAGCTGTTCTCATCCCGAGCGAACGACCTGTCTGTCGAACTGTCCGTTCATCCCACAGGCCGATTCCGCGACCTGATCAGTTCGCGCGCCGTCGACATCGCACTCGGCCCTGGCGCCGACGACGGCCCGTCTGACGGATCGATCGTCGTGCGGCCGTTCCTCAAGTACCAGATCCTGACCATCGCGGCGCCGTCCAGCCCGGTCGCGACCCGCCTGCCGACGACCGCGCTGCTGCGCGAGCAGCCATGGTTGCTCGGGCCGTCCGCGGGAAACGCCGACGGTGAGATCGCAGGCATACTGCGCAATCTGGCGATTCCCGAGTCGAAACAACGGATCTTCCAGAGTGACGCGGCCGCACTCGACGAGGTGCAGCGCGTCGGCGGCCTCACCCTGGCGATCGGCTTCTCGGTCGGCAAGGATCTTTCGGCAGGCCGGGTGGTACAGGTCAAGGGCCAGGGCCTGCAGGTGCCGGGCGAGTGGAGTGCGATGTCGCTGGCGCCGTCCGCCCGCCAACCCGCCGTATCGGAGTTGCTGCGCTTCATCACCACACCGCGCTGCACCCAGGCGATGCTGCGCGGCACCGGAGTCGGGGTTACCCGCTTTCGCCCCAAAGTGCATGTGACACTGTGGAGTTAGTCGCCACCTCGGCTCTGCTGCAGGGCACGTATCAGGCTGGCGGCGTCCCACGGGCCCTTGTGGCGCCTGCCGTTGACGAAGAACGTCGGCGTCGAGTTGAGGTCCATCACCTCGGCGTCCTGCGCGTCGTCCTGCACGCGGAGCACCACTTTCGACGCATGGGCGCGGACGTCCTTGTCGAACCGTTCGATGTCACAGCCCGCGGTAACGGCGTAGCGGTAGATATCCGACCACTCGAGGTCCTCGGAGTGCTCGAACAGCGTGCGCGCCATCTCCCAGAACTTGCCCTGCAGCGCGGCCGCCTCACTGGCCCTTGCCGCATCGAACGCACGCGGGTGCACACGTTCAAGCGGTAGGTGTCGCCACACGTAACGCAGTTCGTCGCCGAAGTGCTCACGCACCTGGTCTATCGATCCGGTGGCACGGCTGCAGAACGGGCACTCGAAATCACCGTACTCGACTAGGGTCAGCGGCGCGTCGGGATTACCGCGGATATGGTCCCGCTCGGGATCGACGGGCCGAACCAGCTTCATGCCAACCGGCTCGGGCGGGCTGATCCAGTCGGTGATCGCGAAGATGGCCCAGCCGAGCAGGAACGCCAGCAGCGACGCAAGCAGCACGCCGACCCTTGCCTCGTCCTGACGCAACGGATCACCGATCGCGATGTCGATGATGAAAAGGGAGATGGTGAAACCGATTCCGGACAGCGCCGCCCCGCCGGCGATCCGGCGCAATGTCAGGCCAGGCGCGAGTTGGCCCCAGCGGAGCTTGGCAACCAGCCACGTCGCGCCGGTGATGCCGATCAGCTTGCCGAGCACAAGGCCTGCGACGATGCCCCACGTCAGCGGTGACCGCATCGCCGCCGACATCGTCTCCGCGGTCAACCGGACGCCTGCGTTGACCAATGCGAACAGCGGTAGGACGAGGAACGACACGTAGGGGCCGAACTGGGTCTGCAACCGCTCGTTGATCGAAATCGAGTCCCGCAGGCCGCGACTCGCCGCGCGCGCATAGTCGGAGTTCGGCGATTGACGGAACGCACGAATCAGGTCGACGGTCTCCTCGACCCGCCCGCGCTCCGGTGTGAACACCGGAATCAGCAGCGCGATCGCGACTCCGGCCAGGGTCGGGTGTACGCCGCCTGCGTACAACGCCACCCACAGCGCGAAGCCGATCACCGCGTAGGCGGGCCCGCGGCCGCCGGGAAGGTAACGCACCAGCGCGATGGCAACGATCAGGAGCACCGCAACCAGCAGCGGCCCGATCCTGATGTCATCGGAGTAGAACAGCGCGATCACCGTCAGCGCGCCGATGTCGTCGACCACGGCCAGTGTCAGCAGGAAAAGCCGCAGCCGCGCAGGGAATTTCGGGTTGATGATGGCCAGCGCGCCGATCAGGAACGCGGTGTCGGTGGAGATCACCACGCCCCATGCGTTCGCATTGTCACCCGACGAATTGATCATCAGGAAGATCAGCGCAGGTACGGCCAGACCCGCGACCGCCGCTAGCACCGGGACCGCCGCCCGCGCGCGGTCGGTCAGCTGGCCGATGGTGAACTCGGCCATCACCTCGAGGCCGACGACGAAGAAGAAGAACGTCATCAGTCCGTCGTTGATGAGGTGCTTGACCGTCATCTCGAAGTGCATATCGCCGAAGCTGAACCCGACATGGGTATCCAGCAACGCCCAATAGGTCTGTGACCACGGCGAATTCGCCCACAGGATTGCGGCGACCGTGGCCAGCAGGAGTAGCCCTGCGGCGCTGTTCTCGGTTGAGGTCTTGACCTTCGGGCCGCGGCTGAAGTGATTGGGCAGCATCCGAACAATGCGCGGGAAGCCGCCGCCGCTCGAGTCTCCCGCGTCGACGCTCACGCCCGGGCGTGCTCCACGAAGACGGCGAGCAGGTCTGGTTTGTCGACGGCGCTCGATGTCACAACGTCGGCAGGCTTGGCGCCCAGCAGGATTCGTTTGATCGGAATCTCCAGCCGCTTACCGGTCATGGTGCGCGGAATGCCGGGCACGCCGAGGATGTCGTCGGGGACGTGCCGCGGTGATGCGCCCTTCCGGATGGCGACGGTGATCTTGTTGCGCAACTCGTCGTCCAGTTCGGCGTCACCGGCGAGGTGCACGAACAACGGCATCCAGTAGCCGCCGTCGTCCTGTTCGACGCCGACCACAAGACAGTCCTGGATCTCGGCGAGCGATTCGACAGCGTTGTAGATCTCGGCGCTGCCCATCCGGACGCCCTGACGGTTCAGGGTGGCATCCGAACGGCCATGCACCACAACCGATCCGCGGTCGGTGATGGTGATCCAGTCACCGTGGCACCAGACGCCGGGATACTTGTCGAAGTAGGCCTTGCGATAGCGGCTGCCGTCGGCGTCGTTCCAGAAGAACACCGGCATCGACGGCATCGGCTGGGCGATCACCAGCTCGCCCGGCTCACCCACCACCGGAGTATCGGACTCCGTCCACGCCTGGACGTCGACACCGAGGCAGATGACGTTCAACTCGCCTGCGACGATCGGCACGGTTGGACATCCGCCGATGAACGCGGTCACCACGTCGGTTCCGCCGCTCATCGACATGACGGGCACCGGGCGACCGACGCCCTCCTGGATCCAGCGGAATCCGGCTGCGGGCAAAGGTGATCCCGTTGAGCCGACGCCGCGCAACGCGTCGAGCTGATAATCCTTACCGGGGTGGCACTCCTCCTTGGCGCAGCCGAGGAAATAGCCTGCGCCCGCACCGAACAGGGCGACGTCGTGGTCGGCGACGACCTTCCACATGCTGTCGGTCTGCGGATAGGTCGGGCTGCCGTCGTAGAGCACCACCGTCGCACCGACCAGCAGCCCGGAGACCAGAAGGTTCCACATCATCCAGCTGGTGGTCGAGTACCAGCAGAAGCGCTCGCCGGGTTTGAGGTCGGCCTGCAGGCTCAGATACTTGAGGTGCTCGAGCACCACGCCGCCGTGCCCGTGCACGATGCCCTTCGGCGTGCCGGTGGTGCCGGAGGAGAACAGCACCCACAGCGGGTGGCCGAACGGCACCGGGGTGATCTCCAGCGGGGCGTCGAGTTCGAGGACCTTAGACCACGGCGTGACATCGTCTGGCCGCTCGCTACCCAGCCTGGGCACCAACACCGTCGCCTTCAATGTCGGCAGCTTGGACCGGATCTCGGCGATTTCCTTGTCGCGGTCATGACGCTTTCCCGCGTAGACCGAGCCGTCGCTGGCCACCAGCACCGCAGGCTCGAGCTGGCCCAGCCGTGCGACCACACCGTCGACAGCGAGGTCCTGGTTGCACACCGCCCACGTCGCGCCGACGCTTGCCGCCCCGAGGAACGCCGCCACCGCTTCGCCGATGTTCGGCAGGTATCCGACGACCCGGTCCCCCGGCTTGACACCGAGCCCGCGCAGGTAGTTGGCGAACGCGGCGGTCTCCCGGCGCAACCGCGTCCATGACCAGTCCGTTGAGCCGTCCTCGCCCGCCGCCACAAGGGCCGGGTACTCGTCGGTCCCATGCCGGAACACCTCGGTCGCGTAGTTCAGCGTCGCTCCTGGAAACCATTGCGCCCCAGGCATTCCCCGATCGACGAGCACGGTGTCGGCGGGTGTTGTCGCACGGATGTCGAAGAACTGCCACACCGCGTCCCAGAACCATTCGATGTCGTCAAGCGACTTCGCCAACAGCTGGTGATAATCATCGAAGTCGCCGCGACCGGTTTCGGCCAGCCATGCCATGAAGCGGGTGACGTTGGCGTGCTCGATGGTCTGTTCGTCCGGTGTCCAGCCGCCGGGTTCGGTCATTCTGTCGTGCCCTCCTCTTCGCCCTGTGCGCTCCCTGCGCCCGCGGTGATGGCGTGCGCCGCCTCCATCAGCATCCAACCCGACAGCTGCACCGACAGGTCGCGTTCGGGAATCGACGACGAGTTGACGGCACCCTCGACGAACTGGGCCTCCTGCCCACCCGCCGCGGGCAGCTCGGCGTTTCGGTCCCAGAACGGTCCGAACAGCGGCAGACCGTCAAGGGTCTGGCGGTAGTCCCATGCCGACTGCGCGGAAGAGATCACGATGTTCTGGGCGGCCGCTATCGCGGCGGTGTCATCTGGTGAATTGTTGGGCAGCGTGGTGACGACCAACGCCAGATAGCGGGCGGTGATCCCGTTGAACAGCCCGCCGTCGCCGCCGCCCGCTCCGGCGATCACCCCGTCGGGGGCCCTCTCCTTGTCGATCGCTGCGACGAGCCGGTGCACACGCTGGGCGTGCTCGGCGTCCTTGGTCCGCGCGGCGAGCTCGGTCTCCAACCCGAGCACCACGCCCTGGCAGTAGGTGTACTGCGCGCGCACCATCGAGCCGGCCTTGATGCCGTCGAACACCAGATGGGTCTCCGGGTCGATCAGGGTCTCGTCGATCCAGTCCGCCATCTGCTGGGCACGGCGCAGCCGGTCGTCGTAGCGGGCAAGGAAGATGCCCGCAGGCCCGTTGGCCGGGGCGTTGAAGAACTGGTCCTGCTTGCGCCACGGGATGCCGCCGCCATCCTCGGGCACCCACGCGTTGACGAACTGGTCGCAGAGCTTCTTCAGGGCGCCTGCCTTCTCAACACCGGCGAGCCTGCCCGCCCGCTCCAGGGCCAGCGCCAGCCACGCCATGTCGTCGTAATAACTGTTAACCCAGGACCCGTTGTTACGCAGTCGATGTGACCGGATCTGGCGTTTGATCTTCTTCTCGCGGTCGGGTTGCGGGTCGCGTAGCTGCGCGTCGACGAGGTTGTCCAGCAGATGAGCCTGCCACCAGTAGTGCCAGGTGCGGAAGAGCAGGTCGTTGCGCGTCGGGGGATATCCCACCATCCCAAGCTGGGTGCCAGGCAGCGCCCAGAGCCGTTTCAGATGGCGCTTTGCCACCGCCGCCTCGGCGCTCGCCGCCCGGTTCGCCCATACCTGATCCATGCCGTTGATCCTGCCCTAATTGCCCCCGGCAGAGGAGTGTGCCCGGACAAACGCTATGAGACGTTTTTGTCTCACATGAGCTATCATTGTCTCATGCCTCTCGACCGCGACGGCTTGCTCCGTGCCGCCGCCGACTTCCTCGGCCGCAGACCCAACGCGACCCAGGACGAGATCGCGACCGCGGTCGGGGTGAGCCGCGCCACCCTGCACCGCCACTTCTCGGGCAAGCCCGCGCTGATGCAGGCGCTTGACGAACTCGCGATCGACGAGATGTGGAAGGCACTGAAAACCGCGCGTCTGGACGAGGATTCGGCCACCGACGCGCTGCGCAGGCTGATCACGGCCTTTCAGCGGGTGTCGCCCTACCTGGCCCTGCTCTACAGCCAGAGTCAGGAGATCGACATCGACCAGTCGATGCACGGCTGGGCGGCCATCGACGCCGAGATCACCGTGCTGTTCACCCGCGGGCAGCGCGCGGGCGAGTTTCGGCCCGACCTCACCGCGACCTGGCTCACCGAGGCGCTCTACAGCCTCGTCGCAGGCGCGGGCTGGTCCATCCAGGTCGGCCGCGTCGCGGGCCGGGATTTCGAACGCATCATCACCGAACTACTACTGCATGGAGTGAGCACCTCATGACCCGCCGCTGGTTCGCCCTCGGCGTCCTTACCTTGGCCGTCCTCCTGATCGGAGTCGACGGCACCGTGCTGGCCCTTGCCACCCCGTTCATCGGGGAGGACCTTGGCGCCAGCTTTACCCAGATCCTGTGGATCGGCGACATCTACTCGTTCGTGCTCGCCGCCCTGTTGATCAGCATGGGCAGCCTCGGTGACCGAATCGGTCACAAGAAGCTACTGCTCTGTGGTGCAACGGCTTTCGCGCTGATCTCGGTGCTCGCCGCGTACTCGACCAGCGCCGAGATGCTGATCGCGTCGCGCGCGCTGCTCGGCGTGGCGGGCGCGACACTGGCGCCGGCCACCCTCGCGCTGATCCGCGGAATCTTCCCCGATGCACGGGAACGCAGTGTCGCCGTTGGCATCTGGGCCTCTGCCTTCTCGGCGGGCGCCGCCCTAGGCCCCGTGGTCGGCGGGATCCTGCTCGAACACTTCTGGTGGGGCTCGGTGTTCCTGATCAACGTCCCGGTGATGGTGGTGCTCCTGGTCGGCGGCGTCATCCTGCTGCCCGAGCACCGCAACCCGAAGCCAGGACCGTGGGACCTGGCCAGTGTCGCGCTGTCGATGATCGGCATGCTCGGCGTCGTCTACGCGATCAAGGAAGGCGCAGCGCTGGGCATTCGGCCCGACGTGGTCGCCGCGGGCGCGGTCGGTGCCGCCGCGCTGATCCTGTTCGTCCGCAGACAGCTGCGGCTGCCCGCACCGCTGATCGACGTCCGGTTGTTTGGCAACCGCGCGTTCTCCGGCGTCGTCACCGCGAACCTGCTTTCGGTGCTCGGCCTCTCGGGCCTGGTGTTCTTCCTTTCGCAGTTCTTCCAACTGGTGCACGGATTCGGGCCGCTGAAGGCGGGCCTCGCCGAACTGCCCGCCGCCGTAACCGCGACGGTGTTCGGCGTGCTCGCAGGCGTCGCCGTGCGCTACTGGTCGTCACGGGCCGTGCTCACCGCGGGCCTGGCCCTCGTCGGCGTCGCGATGGCGTCGCTGGCGTTCCTCACGCCGTCGACGCCGTACCCGCCGCTGGGCATCGCGCTGTTCCTCGTCGGCGTCGGGCTCGGTCTGGCGTTCACGGTGGCCAGCGATGTCATCCTGGCCAGCGTTCCGAAGGAGCGCGCGGGCGCGGCGGCCGCCGTCTCGGAGACCGCGTACGAACTCGGCATGGCGCTCGGCATCGCGACCCTCGGTTCCATCGTCACCAGCGTCTACCGTGGATTCGCGGTTCCGGCAGGCATCCCGCCCGCCGTCGAATCGCATGCCCGCGACTCACTGTCGGCGGCACTGCACGCCGCGGAGGCGCTGCCCCCCGCCCAGAGCGAAGCGCTGCTGACCGCCGCCAAGGAGGCGTTCACCAGCGGCCTGGCGATCGCCTCCGGTGTCGGCTCCGCACTGATGCTGATCTCCGCGGCGGCGGTATGGATCCTGTTGCGCGCCCGGCTACCAGGCGAGTCCGAGATCGGCGTGCTGAACGACCCAGGTGTGCATGGCGATGCCTGCGGCGACGCCCGCGTTGACGCTACGTGTGGAACCGAACTGCACGATCGACACGGTTAAGTCCGCGCCTGCCTTGGTGTCATCGGTGATGCCGGGGCCCTCCTGCCCGAAGACCATCAGGCAGCTGCGGGGCAACCCGGTCTCCTCGAGGCGCTGCGCGCCGGGGACGTTGTCCACCGCGACGACGGTCAACCCGGCGTCCGCGGCGAACTCCAGCAGTTCGGCGGTCGTGTCGTGGTGGCGCAGACGCTGGTAGCGGTCGGTCACCATGGCGCCGCGGCGGTTCCAGCGGCGCCGTCCGACGATGTGCACGGTGTCGACGGCGAATGCGTTGGCGGTCCGCACCACCGAGCCGATGTTGGCGTCGTTGCCGAAGTTCTCGATCGCCACGTGCAGAGCATGGCGGCGCCCGTCGATGTCGGCGACGATCGCCTCCCTGGTCCAGTACCGGTAGGCGTCGACGACGTTTCGGGTGTCGCCGTCGCGCAACAGCGCGGCGTCGTATCGGGGATCGTCGGGCAACGGACCCTGCCACGGACCGACACCGGTGCTCTCACCCCATTCGGTCGGCCCCGCAAGTTCACTCATCGGTGGTCCACAATCCGGCGTGTGTGCCGACCAGCGACACCGACGCGTAGAGCGCTGCGGCCTCCATCTCACCCTGCGTGCACAACGACGCCCGCACCGCGACGGCGTCCAGCGAAGCGTCTGGCAGCACCAGAAGCGATGCACCGTAGATGTCGCACGCGTGGGACAGGCCTGGGGCGGGCAACGTCGGCGCGACCAGCACCATCATCGGGCCGCCACGGGTGGCCGACTCATCGCGGTATCGCGCTGCCAGGCCAGTGATTTCGAGGCCGAGCAGCATATAGCCCTTGCCGTTGAACGCGGTCGGGTCACCCAGGGCGCTGACGTCGAGCTGTGCGCCGTCGGCACGGAACGCTTCGACGCTCGTCGTGCTGATCGACAGGCCGGCGTCGTTCTCGTTGGTCTGCGGCACCCCCACCGGGTAGGCGGCGCCGTAGGAGACCGTGGTGCCCGCCATCCGGTCCTTCGGCGAGTACACGTAGGCGCCGCGCACCTGGGCCTGGTCGCGCATCGGGCCGATGCACACCGTGCCGGAAAGCCGGTCCGGCGTCGGGGCGGCCGCGGGCTGGACCGCAAGGCTGGTGACGTCGCGGCAGCCGCCGATCGCGTTGGCCTCCAACGGATGTGCCAGCGCGCCGTACAGGCCGAACCGGATGTCTGACGGCTTGGCGTGCGGGGCGTCGGCCTGTGTCGGCGACGCGTCGATGTCGAAGAGGACGTAGTCGCCGTCGAACCGGAGGTTGGACAGCGACATGTTCCAGCCGAGCACGGCAAGCGATTCGCCCACCGTCGCCGTCTGCACGCCATACGGGTGGCCGCTTCCGTCATCGCCCGAGCATGCCGACGTCATCAAAAGCATGGCCGCCGACAGCAGGGCGACTAGTGCGCGCACCGAGACTCAGGTGCGGCCACGGCCCTTGGCCACCGATCTGTTGATGCGCCGCACCAAGTTTCGTGGCACGAGCCGGCCCGCGGTGGTCATCGCCTTGTACTGCACGCCGGGAATGATGACGACGTTGCCCTTGGCGGCGTCGGCGATACAGTCCCGCACAACGTCTTCGACCTCCAGCCACATGAACGACGGGGTGTCGTCCATCGCGATGCCCGCGCGCGTGTGGAACTCGGTGCGCACGAAGCCGGGGCACAGCGCGTGCACGCCGACGCCCGTGCCGACAAGGCCGTTGGAAAGGCCCTCGGTGAACGAAACCACCCACGCCTTCGACGCGGAGTAGGTGGATCCGCGCCCCGGCAGCAGCGCCGCGACGCTTGCGACATTGACGATGGTGCCCTCAGCCGCGGCCAGCATCGGCGGGAGCGCGGCGTGCGTCAGCGCCATGACCGCGGTGACGTTGACGTCCAGCTGTGCCTGCAGCACCTGCAGGCTCGCCGTCCAGAACTCGCCCGAGGTGCCGAAACCGGCGTTGTTGATCAACACCCGAACCCCGGCGGACAGCCGGTCGGCGACCTTGGCGCGGTCGGCGGCTTCCGCCAGGTCGGCGGGCAGCACCTCGACGGCGGCGCCTGCCTCATCGCGCAGTTCTGCCGCGAGCCGCTCAAGCCGCTCGACGTCACGGGCGACCAGTACCAGGTCGTATCCGTCGATGGCGTAGCGCCGCGCGAAACCCGTACCGAGCCCGGATGTCGGTCCGGTGATCAAAGCGACGGGACGCGGCATGCAGACAGGTTACTTACCGCTGATAGTGCGGTGACTGGCGGCCGTTTCGTGGTGGCTGACGGCGGATGGCCGGGTCCGAGCGCTCGGCGTCGGCACGTGGCTGGGCGTAGCGCGCCTCTGTCGGGGCCGGCTTGACGGGACGACCAGGTGCGGCGGGCCTGCGGGCAGGTTGGCCCGCAGCGGCGCCGACGCCGGTCTGCGGTATCGGCGGCAACACCCGCAACAGGTCGTTGAACTGGCGTACCGTGCGCAGGCCCTCATCCCACTGGGCCCGTGTGCTGGTGACCGGCATGCTGACCAGCGTCCAGTGCTGCTCGTTCCACATGATCTCGGCGCAGTCGGGCGCGGTGTGGGCGAAGGTCACCATCCGGCGATCGCAGGCGCGCCGGGCGGCGTCGAGGTTGGTCGAATACACCATCCTCGGGCCGATCGCGCCGAGCAGCCAGATGTCGTTCTCGCGCGGTTCCTTGATGCCCTTGAGCCGCAGGTCGACCACCACGTTCGTGCCGACCTTGCGGTGCAGGGCGATAACCGTCGCGACGTCCTCGAGGTCGAAGATGAACACCGCTTCGCCGCGGATCTGCCCGAGCACCACGTTCTTGGCGCTGATGTCGCCGACCGTGGACATGACGCCGCGCTTCCACCGCTGGATGAGGTCGTCGGACTCATGCTCGTAGTCGAAGCCGTGCGACTTGGCCCACGACTTACGTCGGCGCCCCAGGCCGCGCCGACGATCGATGTCGACGTAGAGCAACACCGCCGCACCCACGAAACAGAGCGCAGACAGCGTGAACCAGAGGGGGACCATTACGCCTAGCCTATCTGCTCAGGGGCATATAGCCAGAACTCGAGCAGGTCACAACCCAATTACGCGTGGCCTCACCCGCCACAATCGCCCAGTACTACACCGCGAGCAGGCGTTCGAAGAATTCCCGGTACCGCTTGAGCGCGATTCGCAGGTCCTCGGTCGAGACCTCTTCGCCTCGACTCCACTGCTCCTCGAGGTGCGCGCGGGCCCCGGAGAACCCCGCTGTGAGCTTGTCGACGACGTCGGCGACCAGGCTGTCGGCCTTCTGAACGCAGTCGCGCGGATCGTCGACGAAGGCTGACTGCACCTCGGTCCAACGTGAACGCATGTCCGTCAGTTCGCCGTCGGCGAAGAGCATCTGGTCAGACGATCCCGCTGTCTCGACAGGATCGTCGACGGGAGCCTGGGCCATGTCGGCGGGCGGGGCCGTCTCGACGGGAGCCTGGGCCGTGTCGGCTGGTGCCTGGGCCGTGTCGACGGGAGCCTGGGCCGTGTCGGCTGGTGCCTCGAAATTTGGTGTGGCATCCCCGGTTTCGAGGGGCGGTTCGAGGCGTTGCGCCTCTGCGGGCCGATCGGCGCGTACTGCCGGGTCAACCATTTCGGGCTGCATGTCATGCGTGGTCATGTGTCTGCCTCCTGTATTCGTCGTTGACGTGCTCGGGCTGAGGCTCGGGCTCGGACCCGAGCAGCCGGTCGAAAAGTGCGCGGTAGTGCACGAATGCCTGCCGGGCGTCTTCGGTGTCGATCTCGCCGCCCTGCTGCGACTGGTAGATCGCGTGGGCGCCGCGATAGTTCTCGACGATGTCGGGGTGATCGACAGAGATATCGGCGGCACGCTGGTCGAAGTCGTCGATCGGGTAGCCGCGCTCGCGCATCACCCGCGTCACAAGGCGCTCGGCCCGCCCGACGGCGTCGGTGGGGGCGTCGACGAAGGCGGTCTGCACCGTCTGCCAGGTGGCGACGTGCTCGGCCCGGGCCTCCGGCGTCAGCTCGACGATGTCAAGCTTCTTGCGCTTCTTCTCGCGTGCGACGAGCTCGGCTTCGGCGGCTTTCTGCTCGCCGAGCTCACCGACCGTGCGCTCGTACTCCGGTCCGAAATGCTCCTGCAGGCGCGCGGACCGTCGGCGTCGGCTCAGCGACCACCCGACGACAATCACCGCACCCACGACCAAGACCGCAATGAGAACCCACACCAGTTCAGACATTTCATTGACCTCCTCGTCAATCGAGGGGGTGCCCAGTGCCGTTCAAACGGAAACGTCAATTTGTGATCCACGTCGCATACCGTCTCGCTATGGCCTACGACGACTACCAACTACTTCACGTCGCTGTCGACGGCGGCATCTGCCGGGCGACCATCGACCATCCACCCATCAACCTGCTAGACGTGCCGCTGATCGGGGAGATCGGCCGACTGGCGCGGGAGGTGGCGGCCGACGCCGACGTCCGCGTGCTGATCGTCGACTCGGCCGATCCGGAATTCTTCATCGCCCACGCCGACGTGGAGCTGATTGCCGGCCTGCCGACCGACGACACGTCATTGCACGACGAGCTGTCGATGTTCCACGCCTTCACAGAACAATTCAGCACGCTGCCGCAGGCCACCATCGCGGTGATCGAGGGCGTCTGCCGCGGCGGAGGAAGCGAGTTCGCGATGGCTTTCGACATGCGCTACGCCGCGCTGAACAAGGCCCGCCTCGGCCAGCCCGAGGTGGCGGTCGGGATCATCCCCGGCGGCGGCGGAACGCAGCGGCTGCCCCGGCTCGTCGGCCGCGGGCGCGCGCTCGAGGTCATCCTCGGTTGCATGGACGTCGACGCGGCGACCGCCGAGTCGTGGGGCTACGTCGACCGCGCGCTGCCCGCAGACGAACTGCGCCGGTTCGTCGACACGCTGGCCGCCCGCATCGCGTCGTCGCCGCTCGAGGCGATCTCTCGCGCCAAACGGGCAGTCGACGCGGCCATCGGCGATGTGACGATGGGCCTGCGGGTCGAGGATCAGCTGTTCCGGGACGCCCTTGCGCAACCGGTCGCACGCGAGCGGTTGCAGGCGATCCTCGACGCTGGCGCTCAGACCCGCGAGTTCGAGCTGGGCGAGATCCGGCTCTGACCGGGATCAGGGCACGCTCGCGTTGCGGCACCCCTGGCCCAGCGGGGGGCCATCGAGAATCAGGTCCTTCAGGGGGCGGGTGCCATCGGGACCGCTGATCTCGGTGACCGAAGGAAGCGACAGATGCAGCTCGTAAACGACGCCGCCTTGGCCGGTGACATTGCGGCAGCTCAGGCGGAGGCGGTCGCCCGCACCTGCGCCGTATTCCCGATCGAACTTGTCGCGAACGTCGCTCAGCGCTATCCGGCCGCCCTGTGCTTCGGTGAACATCGGGTCGAGCACCTTGCGGGCTTGCTCGGTCAGCGCTGCGGCATCGGAGAAGAACACGTCCGGTGAGACACCGGAGCAGGTGCCGTGCGCGTACCACTCGTGGGGCGCCAGGCTCGCCTCGTCCGACATCAGCGATCGCAAGGTGCTGCGCACGTCGCCGCCGATGTCCACCGACGGCATGTGAGATCCCTTGAGATCGCTGGCCCGCCTGGCGATCTCCTTCGGCACACCGCAGTATTGGTTGTCGGCCGGCTGCGGCCACAGCCCGTGTAGGAGCCACGTCGGCCCCTGCGTCCCCACGTGACCGGACGTGCATCCCGCATTTGTCGGCTCCGCCGCACAGAGACTGGGACCCCACGTCAGCACGAGCCAACTCGAGCCGCTTTGGGCGGAATCGAATTCGGCGCCACTGGGTGTGTGGTCGAGGACGCGGACGCTGAAGGTGACCGCCGCGACGGCAATGGCGGTAAGCACGCAGGATATCGACAACACCACCACATCGCCTCGCCGCATGGGGCAGCCTATCTCTTCGATGAACGAGATCGATCGATGGCTCGAGCGGGCGGCCCGCAGAGAGGATCGCGCCGTCTCGCTGTATGCGAGCCTTCTCACCGGCAGGATCGTCGGTTACTTCGGTTATCGGATGCGCTATGCGCTTCTGCTCGACGGGGCGCGGTACGCGATCCACGTCGCGGAGTTCCTCATCATCCTCACCAGCCTCGGCGGACTGGCCGCATTCACCGTGATGATGTTGCGGGTCAGCAGCCTGATCGTCAGCGGCGCATGGTGGGGGCTGCTCGAGGTGATGCGCGAGCGCCTGCGGGCATTGGCTCAGTCGGGGGATACCGACGGCATCGAACGCGAAATCGGGCGCTGGCTCGTGCTTTCGGCGGTCGCGGGAACCGTGGTGATCATCGGCGGCGGCGTTGCACTGGCGCTGTTGTTCCCGCCGGAGGCGGACGCGCTCGGTTCTCTCTACGCGTTCCTGATCCTGATCGAGCTTGCCTTGCGCATGCCCGTGCGGGTGCTGCACTCCGGCATGTTCGCCACGCGGCGCGTTTACCGCCCGCTGTGGTCGATGTTCGCCCCGACCGCGGTGTCGCTTGTGGTGATCGGGATCGGTGTTTTCTTCTTTCCGGCGGGCGCGATCGTCATCGCGATCATCGCGTCGAATGCGGTCAGCATTTGGATCACGGTGCACTACACGGTTCGTGCGTATCGGCTGACCGGACTGTGGCCGAAATTCGCGGGGCGTTCGATTCGGGACCTGCTGCCGTCCATCCCACCCCGGCTCGGCATCGAGGCGACGCTGTCGGGTCTGGGTTTGCGCCTTGACGCGGTGGCGGTCCTCTTGATCGCAGGCATCTATTCGACGAACACCCGCGCCTTCGACCTCACCGCGGGCTTCGCGGGTTGGCGCGACGTCGATGTGTTTCAGTTCTTCTATCTGGTGCTGCCGCTGTTCCGCGGCTCGTACGAGGCCACCGCGGTGTTCTACTTCGATTTCGTTCGCCTGCGCCGAATTCCGGCGTTCCGTCAGTTTCGGCTGTCGTTCTTCCACCAGCTGTTGTGGATGACGCCCGTCATCACCCTGTTCTTCTGGTCGCTGGCCATCCCGCTGGTGCTGTGGGTGCTGCCCGACATACCGTTCAGCTTCCTGCTTGCGCTTCTTCCGCTCTTCGTCCTACGCAGCCTGATCGGTGCCTACCAGATCCGGTTGTTCGCCGAAGGCCAGTTCCGCACCCTTAACGTGAGCTTCCTGTTCTCCGCAGTGTTGTTCGCACTCGTGTGGATCGACGTCAACCCAGCGTCGGACCTCGTCCAGATCACCGCCGCGATGATCGTGCTGCTGGTCGTTCACATCAATGTGCAACATCTGCGCGACCGCAGTACGTCGCTGCCGACGCTGCTGTCTTTGGGTGATTGGATCCGGGCGCTGGCCGTCGAGCCGCTGCCCGTGCGCGTCGGCAGGATCTCGATCCCGGAGTGGATCGACTCGCGACAGAAGTCAGACGCGATCAGCGTGATGCGGGAAACCTTCGACAGCGCAGGACATCTGGCATTTCGTTCGTCGTCTACTCTCGTTTTCTACCAGCGAATCACATCTGACGACGCAGACAGCCAACCGCACCTGACCTTGCAGTCGGCGACGGGCGGCGCTGCAAATCGGGCCGAAATACTGTCCACCGCAACCGGAACCGGGCGCGCCGCGTTGGATCGCGCCATCGAAAAGGATTGGCTGCAGCCCGTCGACGACCTGTCAGAAGGCCCTGACATCCTCGTGGCCGAGTTTCGCGCGGCCTTCGCCGACGGCACCGTCGTTGATTTGCAGACGCGTGCGGGACAACGGGCCGCGCGTAGGCTGGCGCACAATCTCCTGGTGGGACTGCTGCCGTCGGCGATGAAGAGCCTCGGGCAGGGCGCCGTGGTGACCCAGGTGGCCGACCGCTGGATGACACCCGTCTTCTACGAAGGCAATCTGCGCGCGATCCTGGTACTGCCCGCCGAGTTCGACACCGACGGGTTGCGACGCTGGCGGCGAACCGTGAACACATGGAACGCGTGCGCAAGCTCGCGGGATGTGAGCCATGTTCACAGCCGGTGAACCGATAGATGTCGAGACAGAACTCGCGAATCCCAGGACCTACGAGGACACCATCCTGCGCATCTTCGCCAAGCGCCGTGACCGTGGCGCCGGATTCGCCGAGGCGTTCGGCGGCGTCTCGTACTTCAGCACGGCGGCCGAACGGCAAACCCTGGCCAAGGCGATCGCCCACCGGGTCACCAGCGGCGAGTTCCAGACCCGGCCGGTGGACCTGTGGATCCTGGAAACCGGCGGCAAGCGTCGCGAGGCGCACCTGGCGGATTTCATCGACCACGTCGTCGGCTCGGCACTGTTCAAACTCCTGACACACAACGCGCAATGCCACGGCCTGCCCGGCGTCTACTCGTATCTGGCCGGCGTGACGAATGTGGGCGCGATGCAGACGTTCGCCGACTACATCCGCGCCCATCGCGAACGAGCGGGCACCAAGGGGCCCCCGCTGTATGTCCTGCAATCCGACTTCGAGAAATACGGTGACAATCTCCCCGTCGGGCCCGACGCCGCGTTATGGAAAATACTGAGAACCGTTGCGACACTCGGCAGCAAGAACGGCGAAATCAGCTCGTCCACATGGGATCTCATCACCGGACTGGTCCGGCCCGTGGTGCGCGAAGACGACGGAACGGAGTTCGTCCGGCTGCACGGCGTCGCGATGGGAACCCCGCTGGTTCCGTTGCTCGGCAATCTGGCGGTCGTACCGATGGACGAGGCGATCACCGCGATCGACGGAATCTTCTACGCGCGGTACAACGACGACTTCATCATCGCCCATTCGGGTCTCGCCGCCCTGCATGAGGCGGACGCGAGGATCGATTCGCTGATGGGCGGGTTGGGCGTCAAACGAAAGCTGTCGAAGGAACTGCGCACCGCATTGAGCGGCAACGGAAGGCCGTCGACCGACGATCCCGCCTATCTCGGGCGCGACCGCGTCGACTGCCTCGGGTTGACCGTCAGCCATGCGGGCACGCTGAGCCTGGGACCGCACCGGCTGAGCCGCTTCGTCGCCCGCGTTGCACGCCGAATGGACGCCATTGGGCCTGCGCTGTTCGACGAGCCCGTCGACGAGCGAGCCCGTCACCTCGTCGCGGCCACCAACGTCATGCTCGACGTAACGAGTCCCTTCGCCGTCGCGGGCTTGTCCTCGATTCTCGACACGACCACGGATCGGGGATCGCTCAAGGATCTGGACTTCCGGATAGCGCGCAAGATCGTCCAGGTCGCTACCCGGCGAACCGGTGTGCGCGGTTTCCGGCAACTGCCGCCCGCCACTCTTTACCGGGACATGGGTCTGGTTTCGCTCGTGCATTTGCGCAACTTGCGGTGACCGCTTCGGGCACCCGCTACTGTTGAGCCAGGCGCGGATCCCGCCTTCGGGCGGTCACTGCGAAGGGCTACAGAGGTTGCGGCTTTCGGCCCTTCAATTTTGGCGTTTCATCCCGCGCCGCCCACTTTTCAGCCCAGCACAAGCCCGTCGCCGTCGGGAGTGACGTTGACCGGCACGACGTCGCCGTCGTGCACTTCGCCTGCCAGCAACAGCTTGGCGAGCTGGTCGCCGATGGCCTGCTGGATCAGCCGCCGCAGCGGGCGCGCCCCGTAGAGCGGGTCGAAGCCGCGGTCGGCCAGCCACTTCTTGGCCGGCAGCGACACCTCGAGGGTGAGCCGGCGCTGAGCCAGCCGCTTGTCGAGTTGCTTCAGCTGGATGTCGACGATCTCCACTAGCTCGTCGGGTTGGAGGGAATGGAAGATGATCACGTCGTCGAGCCGGTTGATGAACTCCGGCTTGAACGCCGAGCGCACCGCAGCCATCACCTGCTCCTCGTTGCCGCCTGCCCCGAGGTTGCTCGTCAGGATCAATATCGTGTTGCGGAAGTCGACCGTGCGGCCCTGGCCGTCGGTCAGCCTGCCCTCGTCGAGGACGGCGAGCAGCACGTCGAACACGTCGGGGTGAGCCTTCTCGATCTCGTCGAACAGGATCACCGTGTACGGCCGCCTTCGCACCGCCTCGGTCAGCTGACCGCCCTGGTCATAGCCGATGTAGCCGGGAGGTGCACCGACGAGTCGGGCCACCGAGTGCTTCTCGCCGTACTCGCTCATATCGATGCGGACCATCGCGTGCTCATCGTCGAAGAGGAACTCCGCCAACGCTTTTGCCAGCTCGGTCTTGCCGACGCCGGTCGGGCCGAGGAACATGAACGACCCCGTCGGGCGGTTCGGGTCGGCGACGCCCGCCCGGCTGCGACGGACCGCGTCCGACACCGCCTGGACGGCCTCCTTCTGGCCGACGACGCGCTTGCCGAGCTCGTCCTCCATGCGCAGCAGCTTGGCCGTCTCGCCCTCGAGCATCCGGCCCGCCGGGATACCCGTCCACGCCGAAACCACGTCGGCGATGTCGTCGGGCCCGACCTCCTCTTTGAGCATGACGCCCTCGCGGGCTTCGGCCTGCGGGACCGCCGCGTCGAGCTTCTTCTCCAGCTCGGGGATGCGGCCGTAGCGTAGTTCGGAGGCCTTGGCCAGGTCGCCGTCGCGCTCGGCACGATCGGCCTCGCCGCGCAGCGACTCCAGCTGCTCCTTGAGCTCGCGGACCACGTCGATGGCGCTCTTCTCGTTCTGCCAGCGCGTGGTCAGCTCGGCCAACTGTTCTTTCTTGTCGGCCAATTCCGCGCGCAGCTTCTCCAGCCGGGCCTTGGAGGCGTCGTCGGACTCCTTGGCCAGCGCCATCTCCTCGATCTCGAGGCGGCGCACCAGGCGCTCGACCTCGTCGACCTCGACGGGCCTTGAGTCGATCTCCATCCGCAGGCGGCTGGCCGCTTCGTCGACAAGGTCGATGGCCTTGTCGGGAAGGAAGCGTGACGTGATGTAGCGGTCGGACAGCGTGGCCGCCGCGACGAGCGCGGAGTCGGTGATGCGCACACCGTGGTGCACCTCGTAGCGGTCCTTGAGGCCACGCAGGATGCCGACCGTGTCCTCGACGGACGGTTCACCGACGTACACCTGCTGGAAACGGCGTTCCAGCGCGGCGTCCTTTTCGATGTACTTGCGGTACTCGTCGAGGGTGGTGGCGCCGACCAGGCGCAGCTCGCCGCGGGCCAGCATCGGCTTGATCATGTTGCCCGCGTCCATCGACGAATCGCCGGTCGCGCCCGCACCCACGATGGTGTGCAGCTCGTCGATGAACGTGATGATCTGACCCGCGGAGTTCTTGATGTCGTCGAGCACGGCCTTCAGCCGCTCCTCGAACTCGCCGCGGTACTTCGATCCCGCGACCATTGACCCGAGGTCCAGCGAGACGACGGTCTTGTCGCGCAGGCTCTCCGGGACGTCGCCCGCGATGATGCGCTGGGCCAGGCCCTCGACGATCGCGGTCTTGCCGACACCTGGCTCGCCGATCAGCACCGGGTTGTTCTTGGTTCGCCGGCTCAACACCTGCACGACGCGGCGAATCTCGTTGTCGCGCCCGATGACCGGGTCGAGCTTGCCTTCGCGGGCGCGCTCGGTCAGGTCGGTGGAGTACTTCTCCAACGCCTGGTAGCTGCCCTCGGGGTCGGGGCTGGTGACGCGGGCACTGCCGCGCACCTTGACGAACGCCTCGCGCAGCGCCTGCGGCGACGCGCCGACGCCGGTGAGCACCTTGGCGACATCCGAGTCGCCGGTGGCCAGACCCACCATCAGGTGCTCGGTCGAGACGTACTCGTCGTCCATCTCGGTGGCCAGGTTCTGTGCCGTCGTGATCGCAGCGATGGATTCACGGGACAACTGCGGCTGCGAGCTGGCGCCGCTGGCGGTTGGCAGCCGGTCGAGCAGCCGTTGCGTCTCGGTGCGGACAGTCGCGGGTTCGACGCCGACGGCCTCCAACAAGGGGGCGGCAATGCCATCGTTCTGGGTGAGCAATGCCATCAACAGGTGTGCAGGCATGATCTGCGGGTTGCCTGCGGTGGTCGCCGCCTGCAGGGCCGCGGTCAGCGCAGCCTGGGTCTTGGTCGTCGGATTGAACGAATCCACGACTGCCTCCGATCTGTTCTCAAGTCTTTCAAGTCTGAATAAAAATGCTGGTCGTATTCATCAACGTCGTCAAGGTTGAGTCTGTTCCGCTCAACTTTAACTTTTTTCCCGATTGCCATCTAGAGCCATATGGCCCCTTCTTCATAGTCTTCATCGCCGAGGCTGCCGACAGATCGTGCAACGGGCCCCAGAAGCGATCTGTGCACAGCCTCGCGAACCCCAGCTACGCCACCGGTAACGGCGGCACACCCGGCGCCGGATCCTCCGGAGGCGCGACCTGACGTGGCGAATCGCTTGCGTCTATTACCCCTGATGCTGGGCAGTTCTCGCTAGAGTCAGCTAAGCGACGTTGCCGGCTACGTTCCGCGTTCCCAATTCCCGAAGGGCCTTGACGTGGACATCAACACCATCACCGAGGTCGTCAGGCACCCTTCCCAGCGACCGGGCAGCGGCTGGCGCGACGGCGACGCCTGGTTGGCGGGCGGGACCTGGCTGTTCTCCGATGAGCAACCTGACCTGCGCCGCCTCATCGACCTGATGCCGCTCGGCTGGGACGGGCTGACCGCCACCGAGGCGGGCCTCGAGATCGGCGCGATGTGCACCGTGCGCAGGCTCTACGAGTTCTCCGCGCCGGACGACTGGCGAGCCGCCCCGCTGTTCACCACCAGCTGCGAGGCCTTCCTCGCCTCGTTCAAGGTGTGGAACGCCGCGACCGTTGGCGGCAACATAGCCATGTCTCTGCCCGCGGGACCGATGATCACCATGACTGTGGCGCTCGAGGCCACGTACACACTGCAGGCCAGGGACGGATCCGAGCGCAGCGTCGACGCGGTCGATTTCGTGACCGGCAACCACGAGAACATCCTCGCGCCGGGCGAACTGCTGCGAAAGATCGACATCCCGGCT
Source organism: Mycolicibacterium stellerae (assembly GCF_003719305.1). Lineage (GTDB taxonomy): Bacteria > Actinomycetota > Actinomycetes > Mycobacteriales > Mycobacteriaceae > Mycobacterium > Mycobacterium stellerae. Next base: position 42,629 of record NZ_RARC01000026.1, on the reverse strand, counting down.
CAGGCATTGCGAAAGCGCCACGCCCACAGGCGATTCACCCTGACCCAACTGGGCCGGTCGACCATTTTCATGATCGCGACCCAGGGCGAAGGCGACCTCCTGCTGACCATCACCGCAGGCACCACCCGACCAATACGGCTCGCGTTCAACTCCTTTCCCGATGTCGACACGCTGCGGCACAGCATCGAGTCGATTCCGCACGACCTGTGGTTCGACGATCCGAACGGGACGCCAGAGCACCGCGAGCACCTGGCCGGACACTTCGCAGAAGAGCTACGGGGAGAGCTGGCATGACGTACACCGTCAACGGCGCGGCCTTCGACGAGGAACCGCTACCCGGGCAGTGCCTTCGCACGTTCGTCCGCTCGCTGGGCTGGCACGGCGTCAAGAAAGGTTGCGACGCAGGCGATTGCGGCGCCTGTACGGTCTGGCTCGACGGCGATCCGGTGCACAGCTGCATCACGCCGGCGTTTCGCGCCGAGGGACGTCGGGTCACCACCATCGAGGGCCTCGGCACACCCGACGACCTGCACCCCCTGCAGCGACAGTTCCGCGACGCCCCCGGCTTCCAATGCGGGTTCTGCACCGCGGGCATGATCATGACCGCGGCCACGTTCACCGACGCGCAGAAGCAGGACCTGCCGCGCGCGCTGAAAGGAAACCTGTGCCGCTGCACGGGATACCGCGCGATCGAGGATGCCGTCAACGGCGTCGTCGAGATCGAGGAAGCGGCCCCCGGCCAGGCGGTAGGCACCAGCGTCGGAGCCCCCGCAGGCACCGACGTGGTGACCGGTCGCGCCGAGTACACGATGGACACCGAGATGGACGGCATGCTTCACCTCAAGGTGCTGCACTCGCCGCACGCGCACGCCCGCATCGTGTCGATCGACAAGACCGCCGCGCTGGCGGTGCCCGGCGTGCACCGCGTCTACACGTGGGAAGACGTCCCTGGCAAGCGGTTCAACACCGCGATCCACACCGACCACCTCGTCGACCCCGACGACACCCTGATCCTCGACAGGGTCGTGCGGTTCGTCGGCCAGCGCGTCGTCGCCGTGGTCGCCGACTCGATCGGCGCCGCCGAAGAGGGATGTCGCCGGGTCAAGGTCACCTACGAGGTGTTGCCCGCCGTCTTCGATCCGCAGGAGGCGATGAAACAAGGCGCACCCCAGCTACACGGAACCCACGACCCGTTCATCCACGACCCCGAACACAACATCCTCATCGAGCTGCGCGGCGAGATCGGCGATGTGGCAGCCGGCTTCGCCGAGGCAGACGTCATCCACGAGGGCACCTACTTCTCTCCGCGCGTTCAGCACGCACACCTCGAGACGCACGGCTCCATCGCTTGGATGGAGGACGGCAGGCTCAACGTGCGGACCAGCTCGCAGTCGCCGTCGATAGCGAAGCTCAAGCTGTCGCACCTGTTCGATCTGCGACCCGACCAGCTCCGGGTGTTCTGCAAACGGGTCGGCGGCGGGTTCGGCGGCAAGCAGGAGGTGATCTCAGAGGATCTGGTTTCGCTGGCGACCATCGACATCGGGCGGCCGGTGTGCTGGGAATACACCCGCGAGGAGGAGTTCACCACCGCGTCACCGCGGCACCCGATGACGATCACCGTCAAGCTCGGCGCCAAGTCCGACGGCACGCTGACGGCCTTCGGATTCCGGAACGTGTCGAACACCGGCGCCTACGGCAACCACGGTGGCGAGACGTTGTTCGCGGGCGGCGCCGCGATGATGCAATACCGTTGTCCCAACAAGAAATTCGACGGCTTCTCGGTCTACACCAACACGGTGCCAAGCGGTGCGCTGCGCGGATACGGCATGACGCAGCCGAGCTTCGCTGTCGAATCCGCCATGACAGAGCTCGCGCTGGCGCTGAACCTCGATCCGATGGAGCTGCGGCGACGCAACGTGATCCGGCCCGGCGACGCGCTGCTGGCCGTCGGCGAGCATCCCGACGACGTGATGTTCGCCGAAGACAGCCTTCTCGCATGCATCGACAGGGTCGACGCCGCATTGCAACGCAGCGCCAACGGGCATGCGCTCGGCGAGGACTGGCTGATCGGTACCGGCACCGCGAGTTCGATCCATGAAACCGCACCGCCGACCGAGCACATCTCCGAGGCGTGGGCGACCCTGCGTGACGACGGCGTGTACGAGATCGCCGTCGGCACCGTCGAATTCGGGGAGGGTACGTCGACGGCTCATGTGCAGATCGCGTCCAGCGTGCTTGGTACGACGCCGTCGCGGGTGCACCTGGTGCAGTCCGACACCGACAGGACCGGGTTCGACACGGGGGCGTTCGCAAGCGCGGGATTGTTCGTCTCGGGCAACGCCGTGCAGAAGGCCGCGACCGCGCTTCGCGATGCCATCCTGCGATTCGCCGCCGGTCATGCCGGTGTCGACCCGGCCGAATGCTCGCTGCAAGACGACGCGGTGACGTGTGGCGAAGCCAGGGTGCCGCTGACCGAATTGCTGGCGGCCGCCCGGGAACGCCGGATCCGATTCTCGGTTTCCCGCAAGGCATACGGGTCCCCGCGGAGCGTGACGTCCAACGCGCACGGTTTCCGCATCGCCGTGCACCGGGCGACCGGTGAGATCCGGATCCTCTACAGCGTTCACGCCACCGACGCGGGTGTCGTGATCAACCCGGCGCAGGTGCGCGGGCAGGTCGAAGGTGGGGTGGCGCAGGCCATCGGCTTCGCGCTCACCGAGAACTTTCACGTCGACGAGAACGGGGTGATGGTCAACCCAAACCTGCGCAACTACCGCATCCCCACCTACGCCGACATCCCCCGCACGGAGGTGATCGTCGTCGAGTCGACCGATTCGGTCGGGCCAATGGGCGCCAAGGGAATTGCCGAATCGAACGTCAACCCGGTGGCCCCCGCACTGGCCAACGCGCTGCACCACGCCACCGGCGTCCGCTACCGTGAGTTGCCGCTGACGCCGGAGCGGATTTACCGCAGACTGTCCGGCGAACCCGCTGATTCACCAGAACTGATCGGCAGCTGATGGACACCAGGAACCCCACCGACACCGCGGCCACCGTCATCATCGGTCAGAACGTGCGGCCCGGCTGCGAACAGGCCTTCGAAGCGTGGCAGAAAGACCTGAACGGAGAAGCATCCAAGTACCCCGGCTTCCTCGGCGCTGAGATCAATCCGCCGACGGCCGTTCAGTCCGAGTGGGTCGTGGTGTACCGGTTCGACAGCATCGCCCACGTCCAGGCGTGGCTCAACAGCGGGACCCGACAGGACCGGTTGGCAGGCGGACACGAGTTTCTCGACGGGCCTGCGACCCAGCAGGTACTCGGCGGCGGCGCACAACATCGCGACCCGTTGGTCACCGTCGCGGTCAGTCACCGCGTCGACCCGGACAACGTGGACGACTTCCTGGCCTGGCAGGCGCAAATGAACCTGGCGGAGAGCAAGTTTCCCGGGTTTCGCGGCACTGAGCTGTTCCGTCCGGTCGCAGGCGTACAGGAGGAGTGGACCACCCTCTATCGTTTCGACACCGCCGACGACCTGGACCGCTGGCTGGTGTCAGACGAGCGTAAGCAACTGCTTGCGGAGGGCGAGAAGTTCTCCGACTTCCATTCCCGCACCATCGACAACTCGTTCGGCAGCTGGTTCGCGTTCGACGAGCACGGGAATGACACGCCGCCTCCATCAGACATCAAGACCTCCATCGCGGTGTGGGTGGGCCTCTACCCGACGGTCGTACTGCTGTCCCTCTTATTGTGGCCGCTGAAAATGCCGCTGTGGCTGAACCTGCTCGTCGGAAACCTCTGCTCCAGCTTCGCCATGACCTTTCTGACGATGCCCTACTACGTCAACCCGCTGCTGAAGCACTGGCTGCGACCGCCGCCAAATGTCCCTGCGACCAAAACGAATTGGCGAGGTATCGGTATTTCCGTTGCCGCCCTGGCATTTTGGAGCGTGGTGTTCTACCTTGTCACCAGGGTCTTCTGGCACCTGCCCTAGCGGCCCGCCACCGGGGCTGCGGACGCGACGCCGGCAATCACCGGCAGCGCCGCGATCTGCTTGGGCGCGACAGTCTTGGCATCCGGTGTCGGCCGCCCGAGGGTGAACTTGCGAACCTCCTGACCGCCCGGCGTCATGCCCGCCACCAGGAGGTCGGCACCGTAGACGGTGCTGGAGGTGGCCACGGTGACGCCCGGCTTGGCGCCTGGGAACGGTGTGAACTCCGCGATCTGGCCGTAGGAGACGTTCTCCTCGTGATGGTTCGGGTTGTCGAGGTAGATGGCGGGCTGCCCGTCGAGGCGCGACCCGTTCGACCAGACCCGCACCGTGCCTTCGCCCGCCAGTTGCCCGGTGATGATGCTCTTCGCGCCCCCCTCGGGGCCCGCGACCCAGCCGGTCGACAACGAAACGCCGCCCTTGTAGTACTCGTCGTACGCCATGATCTGCGACGTCATCCTCGGCTCATTGGGCTTGTTCGAATGTGATTGCGTCGCAGTACCATTGGCCTGTGCCCGGGCGGTCGGGGTGAACAGGTCCCACCGGAAAGACTTGACCAGCGGCGCGTCACCGGGTCCGGGTGCGGTGACGACGCTCTCCCGGCCCGACCCGGCCTCCACCATGCCGGTGGCCAGCTCGACGCCGGACTGGGACCCGGGGTACGGCGTGAATGTGGAGAACACGTCGGGGGCCTTGCCCGATTCAGAAGGGGTGCTCGACGAGAAGACTTTCACCTGCGATTCCATCCCCGGCCCCGAGCCGACGATGATGTTGTCGGCCAAGGCGTTTCCGTCGATGTCGGCGCCCGCGACGGTCACCCCGCCGGTGAAGCCGGAGTCGAACGGGGCGAACCGGGTCAGCTCGGTCTTGAAAAGGCCGTCAGCAGTGTCATTGCCGTCGTAGACGACCACCTCTGGAGCCGCTCCCTTGCCTGTGCCGACGACCAGGTCGAGGATCATGTCGCCGTTCACATCGGCCATCGCAACCGACGGCGTGCCCTCGAAGTCCGGGAACGGGGTGACGGTCTGGAGAACCTTGTCGCCGTTGGCATCCCGAACCTGAACCGAGGCAGGTTTTCCGTTCAATCCCGGAACCGCCACCGCGTACGTCGACACCTCGGGAATGACGTTGATGAGAGCCATCAGGCCGTTGTCCTCGTGGTTGAGGCGGTGGCAGTGGATCACATACGTGCCGGCGTACTCCAGGAACTCCTGTCGGATGGTCAACGACGAGGGGGTGCTCACGACATGGCGGTCGTCGAAGATCGGTGCGGGAACGTTGACGTTGTCCAGCCCCCACGGCTGAACACCCGTCTTGCCCCTGTTCGGGTCGTCGATCGCCATCACCTGGAAGTCGTTGACATGGATGTGCATCGGGTGGGCGTCGTTGTTGAGGTTTGTGATCAACCACTCCTCCACGGAGTTGAGCCGTGGCTGGATGAGCGGGATGTTGGGGAAGGTGTTGTCGTCGAACATGTAGACAACGGCCTTAGGGTCGTTGTTGCTGGCCTTGTCGGTGCCGATTCCGTCGGTGATCGCCAGCGCCCGTTTGACAGCGGGCGTCATCACCGACGTGTCCACGAAGGAGGTGTACGCGTCGAGGTTCTGCCCCGGCTCGAAAGCCGTTGTCTGCCCCTGCCCGCTGGTGTCCGGTGTGGCGCGAATAAGGGTCTGGGTGGGGAACACGAAGAAGCCGTCGCCGAAGGCGAGGTACTTCGGATCCACGGTGAGGGTGCCGATTTCCGCGGGCGGATTCTTGGTGCCGTTGCTTGTATACAGCACACCGGGATTCACGATCGGCTTGGCATGGGGATCTGGCGGGAACTCCAGTACCAGGTCGCCTTCGGCTGGCATCGTGACCGCGATCGCGTAGCGCGAACCCGGTGGGATGCTGAGCGTCGTGCCGTCCCCGTAGACGGGCAGGCCCACCCGCGTGTAGGGGTTGCCGTCCTGGCCGACGATCGAGAACTTCGGATGGTTGCCGGTGGCGGTTTCGGTCAATTGGAGTGTCATGTAGGCGATGTCGCTGATGTTGGCCACCGCCCAGATCTCGGTCTGGCCCGGCTTGATCTTCAGCTCCGGCTGGAACTGGCCGTTGACGGTGAACTGCACGTCGCGCTCGTTCTCCGGCATTGCCGGATTCTCGGCGACCTTCTTCGTCGGGCTGTCGAAGGACATCAGATTCGACGGGATGAACTGGGTCTGGCCTCGGTTGTTGTGTGGCGAAAGCGGACCGGCCCACCATGGCGTGAGGTACTGGGCGCCGGCGGTGGTGTCGGCAATGTTCACCGGGGCCAGGCTCGGTTGATAGGTGCCGTCCGCCAGCTGTGCACCCTCGGGCGGTTTCAGTGTGCTGACGAACTGCGGCCAGCTGTAGTTGTTCAGTTGGTGACCGTTACCGTTGCGGTCGAACACGAAGTTGTACTGAATCGCCATGTCGCGCACCGGAATATTGTTCTTGGTGACCAGCGGCAGGTTCCCGTCGGGCCGCCCGATCTCGAGCAGGCCCGCCAGTCCGTAGTAGGTCTGCTGTGAGGTCATCGTGTGGCGGTGGCTGTGATACCAGTACAACCCGTTGGGCATGGTCTTGGGGACGTCGTAGGTATAGGTGTTGCCAAGGCCTGCCGGAATCGACAGCAGCACGTTGTCTGCGTTGCCCGACGGGCTGACGTGCAGGCCGTGGGTGTGCAGGTTGAGCGGCGACTCTTTGAGCGTCGGTGGATAAATCGGTACTTCGCCTCCCTTGGGAGTGAAGGCGGGATCGTAGTAGTCCTGGATGGTCAGGTTCTCAAGGTCGTTGTCGTAGTGCACGATCAGCTTCTCGCCGGGTTCCACGCGCAGCGTCGGGCCCGGGTAGACGTTGTCGCTCTTCGTCGAGCCGTCCGAGCTCGTGCCCTTGATCAGGTCGTAGCCGTAGGTGAGGAAGTTGGTCACGGGTTGCTTGACCGTGTCGAGGTTGACGGTGCTCTGATGCGCCGACAACCGCACCTCGAGCACCCCGTCCTTGCTCGAAAGGCGCACCGGTTCCCGAAACGGCGCAGGCTTTCCTTCCGGCCCGGCATTGACACCGGCCGCGGGCACCGGCGCGGTCTTTTCCTTGCTGCATGCCGTCATCATCGCGGTCATCGATATGACGACCGACAGTGCGATGACGAGCACCGGCTTGCCGCGAAGACGGCGCATGGCGCCCCCCATTCAGACGTGGGTGAGGATGCAGGCAAAACAGTACAGAGCCGCAGATATACACATGGCAAATCCGCGGGAACGAGCTATCCCTGGGCGGTCTCCTGGGCGGAAAGCGCCATCCAGGTTCCGTTCTGTAGCACGAATACGTCGGTGAACCGCTCCCGCGCCAGCACCGTGCCGCCGTCGATGAGGGTGTTCACGCCGTGAATCACCGCCGTGTCTCCTGCGATGTCGACGAGTTGGTCGGTCGGGTTCATTGTGAACGACACCTTCTCGAGACCGGCGATCTCCTGCGCGCGGTCGAGCAGGATCCCATCGGAGTTGATGTGCTTGAAGCCCGGCGCCAGAATCGAATCCACGGTCACACGGTCGCCCTCGGTGATTGCGGTCAACCAACGCCTCTCCTGCGCGAGCACGTCGGCGCAGGCACCGGTGTCGATCGCCATCGCAGAGTTGGATGCCACGTCCGAGCAGCTGTCCGCCAGCGCAGTGGCCTGCGGTACAACCGTCAGAACGGCGGCCGGGGCGGCGGTCAGCGCAAAAGCGGCCGCACATTTCGCCGTTGCGGATCGCGTCATGGGAGGTGAGTATGTCAGCCCGGCAGCGTGTATGACGGCAAATCAGCGACCGAGTCACCCGCCACGTCGAACCACGACGGCGGCAAATCACAAACCTGCGCAATTGCCGCCGCGGACGTCACGCCTTGCTACCTTCTCCTCGGTAGCGCGACGAAAGGGCAGTCGATGTCTGGCAATTGGGGCTCGGTACTGACCGAGCTCATTCCGCTGGCGCTGGTCGTCGCGCTTTCGCCGTTGTCGATCATCCCGGCCGTGCTGGTGCTGCACACGCCGCGTCCAAGGCCGACGGGTCTGGCGTTTCTGGCCGGCTGGCTGTTCGGGCTGGCGGCGTTGACGACGATCTTCGTCGAGGTCTCCAGCCTGGCGGGCGGGCTGAAGGAGAAGCCACCCGGCTGGGCGTCGTGGGCGCGCATCGTGATCGGCGCGGCGCTGATCGTCTTCGGTCTCTACCGCTGGTTCACCCGCAAGAAGTCCGACCACACCCCAGGCTGGATGAACAGCATGAGCAAGTTCACGCCGCTGCGCGCGGGCCTTGCCGCCGCGGCGTTGACGGTCATCAACCCGAAGGTGCTCTTCATCTGTGCCGCAGCGGGTTTGGCCATTGGCTCTGCCGGGCTGCGCTCCCCTGCGGTGTGGGCTGCCGAAGCCTGGTACGTCTTGTTCGCAGGCTCGACGGTGGCGATCCCCATCCTCGCCTATGCGGTGGTAGGAGATCGCCTCGACGAGCCGTTGACCCGGCTGAAGGACTGGATGGAGCGTCAGCACGCCACGCTCGTCGCCGCCATTCTGATCGTCATTGGTCTTCTGGTGCTGTACAAGGGAATTCACGGTCTATAGCTCGGGCAGACCCAGTTCCTGCGCCGACGCGGTCAGGTAACGGGTCACCGAAGGCGCAATCAGCTTGACGACGTCGTCAGCAGGCAGCGTGGCCAGCGGCGGCACGCGCATCACGTAGCGCAGGATCGCCGTACCAACCAGGTTGGTCGCGGCCAACATGGCCCGAAGGCGGGCCTGTTCGCCGCCGCCGAGCGCACCCGCCACTGCGGTCAGCACATAGCTCTGCATGAAGGCGCGAAACGCTTCGTGTGCATCGGGGTTCGAGGTCGCAGACACCAGCATCGCAACCATGCTCGCTGCGGTGTCCTGGTGCTCCCAGATTCCCAGGTACGTGCGCACCATCCGGGTGCCGATATCCCCGTCACCGTCGGCGAGCGCCGCGATGAGCGCGTCGGGGTCGATGATCAACCGCAGCGACTCCCGGAAGAGTTCGGCCTTCGACCCGAAGAGGTAGAGCACCATCGACGGGTCGACGTGCGCGTCGTTTGCGATCGCGCGCAGAGTGGTCTTCTCGTACCCCTCCACCCCGAACCGCTGCTTGGCCGCGCGCAGTACCGCCTCGCGCGAAACCGGCTCGCCCTGCCGTCGACCCCGGCGGCGGCTCGTCGTCTTCGCAGGTGGAGCCATCCGCCGACGATATCATTTCAATGACTGTTGAAATCTGGTCATTGCGGAGTTACGCTCACCGCTGACAGAAAATTCAACGTCGGATGAAAAGCGAGTGAGCAATGACGACGCAATCGCTCCCGAGGCCAACCCATCACGCCGCCCAGGCCCATGAACCCCCCGCCGCGCTGCGCGCGACCGGCATCGTCGCAGTGCTGGTCGTGGTGATCGCGATCGTCGCCATCGCGTTCGCCCTGCCTGCGGCGCGTTCGAAGCCGCACGACGTCCCGATCGGTGCGGCGGGCCCGCAGGCGGCCAGCGGTCAAGTTGCCGAAATCCTCGAGCACAACGCGCCTGGCGCATTCGCGATCACCTACTACCCCGGCGAGGCGGCGCTGCGCGACGCCATCCGCAATCGGGATGTCTACGGCGGCATCTCGTTCGGCCCGGACGGCCGCACCCTGCTGATCGCGACCGGCGCGAGCCCGACCGTCGCCCAGCTGCTGAATCAGGTCGGCAGCGGCATCGCCCAACACGCGGGGGTCGCGCTGCACACCGAAGACGTCGCCCCGCCGACCTCCGCCGACCCGCGCGGCGCCGGGCTGGCGGCATCCGCGCTGCCCATCACGCTGGCCGGCCTGCTGCCCGCCGTCGTGCTCGTGCTCGCGCTGCGACGTGCGGTGTGGACCCGGTTCGCGGCCGCTGTGGTGTTCGCCGGGCTGGCGGGAGCGACGATCGCGGCGCTGCTGCGGTTCGTGCTCGGCTCGATTGACGCGAACTTCTGGGGGGTTGCCGGCGGCCTCGCGCTCGGGGCACTCGCGTCCGGGCTGTCGATGCTGGGCCTCGGCTCGCTGTTCGGCCGCGCCGGGCTGGCCGCAGGCTCCCTGCTTGCACTGTTGCTGGGCAACCCGCTCTCGGGGCTGGCGAGCGCGCCCGAGCTCCTGCCCAGCGGATGGGGTGCGCTTGGGCAGTGGTTGCCGCAGGGAGCCAACGCCACACTGCTGCGCTCGACGGCGTTCTTCGGCGGGTCGGGCGCCACGATGGCGATCGTCGTGCTGGCCGGCTGGGCGATCGCGGGAGCCGGGTTGATCGTGATTGCCGCGGTGCGTGACGGCAAGGGTGGGCGGTTGCCCGGCTGATACCTACACTCAAGCGGCGTGGGACTCGACGACCGCGACGGGCTGCGGATGCTGCGCGACGCGGTCGATCCACGCCTCGGCGGCCAGGAGCTGGTCCGCCAGTTCTACACCAAGTGGTTCGCCATCGACATGGCGGTGCGCGATCTGTTCCCGCCCGATCTGGGCAGCCAGTTCACGGTGTTCAGCCAGGCGATGACGTGGCTGTTCGGCGAGCTCGTCGACCAACGCGCCGAGGAGCCCGTCGCGTTTCTGGCTCAGCTGGGCCGCGATCATCGCAAGTACGGTGTGGTCGGAAGCCACTACTTCAGCATGCACGAGGCGCTATACACGACGCTGCGCAGACAGTTGAGCCAGAACTGGGACGACAAGCTCGACGACACCGCCCGCGCCGCCCTCGAGCTGTTCATCGGCGTCATGCGTGGCGCTGCAGACGCAGAACAGGGCCCGCCGTTCTGCGACGGCACCGTCGTCGAGCTGAACCGGGTGTCGAGGGACATCTCGGTGGTGCGTCTTGCACTGGACCAGCCGCTGTCCTACTTCGCGGGCCAATACGTCACCGTGCAGGTGCCGCAGTGGCCGCGCCGCTGGCGCTACCTCAGCCCGGCGATGCCCCCTGACCCGAGCGGCGCCATCGAATTCCACGTCCGATCGGTCACCGGCGGAATGGTCAGTCCGACCGTCGTCGCCGAAACCCGGCCCGGCGACCGGTGGCGGCTGTCGAATCCGCACGGCGGCATGCAGATCGACCGGGACGGCGGCGACGTGCTGATGGTCGCGGGCAGCACCGGGCTGGCGCCGCTGCGGGCGCTCATCATGGAGCTCACCCAGTGGGCGGTGAACCCTAGGGTGCATCTGTTCTTCGGCGGGCGGTACCCGTGCGAGCTGTACGACCTGCGCACGCTGTGGCAGCTCGCAGCACACAACCCCTGGCTGTCGGTGTCGCCGGTTTCGGAGTTCCGCTCCGACCCGCCGTGGGCCGCCGACTACCCCGACGTGCAGCCGCCGCGCGGACTTCATCTGCGGCAGACCGGCAGGCTGCCCGAGGTGGTGACGAAGTACGGAAACTGGGGCGACAGACAGATCCTGATCTGTGGCGGCCCGGATATGGTTACCGCGACAAAGGAAGCGCTTATCGCCAAAGGCGCTCCGCCCGAACGTATCCAGCACGATCCGTTGGCCGGCTGAAGGGGTATTGATCGTCTACGACTGAGCCGCCGGTGTCACTCGCTGCCAGATGTCGTCGAACGCGATGCTGTCATAGAACGCCGTCACCATGACGATCCAGTTGTCCCGCAACGTCAAGTACCACGAGTAGGTGTTGCGGTAGGGCACGCCGTCGCGCGCTGTGCTTTCGGCGTCGAAGAGCACGATGACGGTGTCGCCGTCGGCGTACATGTCGCGGACGGTCGGCGTCAACGGAGTCGTCATCCGCGCCATCAACGGTCGCACCACGTTGGCGAGGAACTCCTCCTTACTGGAATAGACGCCGGCTGCCACCGAGTTGCCGGTGATCTCCCAGGTGGCATCGTCGGCCAGCACGTCATAGATGTTGCCCGTGCCGTTCCGCCACGCGTCGAAGCCCGCCTGCACCGTTGCGAGGTTTCGCGTTTCTATCTCGTCATATCGCTGGGCAGCGCTCATTTCTCGATCTAACAGGACGGGTCGGTGCCGCATGGCAGGATCGCGTCCATGCCGGAGTTCGAGTCAGTGACTCTTCGCGACCCGTGGTCATCACTGTCGGCGACGTACGTGCCTGCGGCGGGGATGATCTGCACTTCCCTCGCCGACGACGGAGTCGAGTTTCTCGGTCAACGCCGCGGGCTTGAGGCCTATGTGGCCAACGGCAAGACAATGGGGATTCCGCTCCTCTACCCGTGGGCAAATCGCCTGAGCGCCAACACGTATGAGGTCGACGGAACCGTCGTCTCCTTGACCGTTGGCAGCGGCGGCGTTCGCGCCGACGAACACGGCGCGCCGATGCACGGCGTGTTGGCGGCCTATCCCGGCTGGCTGGTCACCGACAGATCGGACAACGCGTTGACTGCCGTTCTGGACTACGGCGAGCGGCCGGAGCTATTGGCTTCGTTCCCCTTCCCGCACGTGCTGACGCAGCAGATCACGCTGGACGACCAGACGCTGACCATCGAGACGACGGTCACGCCGACGACGGCGGCGCCTGTGCCATTGTGCTTCGGGTACCACCCGTATTTCCAGATTCCTGGCGTGCCGCGCGACGACTGGACGCTGACCACACCGAGCATGCGCACCCTGCTCGTCGACAGCCGAGGCCTGCCGACCGGGCAGGCCGAGGACTGGGAAGGCGCCACCCAGCCATTGAAGAACGTCACGTATGACGACGGCTTCGACAACGTGCCCGAAGGCGCCGTGTTCACGATCGAGGGCGGGGGCCGGCTGATCGCTGTCACATTCGAGAAGGGTTATCCGGCAGCGCAATTGTTCGCCCCACCGGGCGACGAACTCGTCGCTATCGAGCCGATGGCGGCGCCGACGGACGCGCTCACCCGCGGCACCTACCGCGTGGCCGCGGGCAATCCGGAAACCACCCGCTTCTCCATACAGGTTAGGTGAAAGCACAACCCACGCTGACTCTTTGGGTTCGCGATTGGCGTGAAACCGACTCCTAGGTAGTCCAGATTTGTCGTACCCGGGTGTGATGATGGGTCATGTCCTCGACCATAGCTCCCGCCGCGACGGCGGTGCGTGCTGCCGAGTCCGACGTCGCCCGCCGCCCGCCGCCCGCACGGACAGCACACCACCGCCGTCATGCACGTCGACGTGAAAGACCGCGTCGCCGCGCTGCATCTGGGCCCGCTGCTGTCGGAGTCTGAGCGTCGCTACCTGACCTGTGATGCCACCTGTGAAGTCTGGTTCCAGCGCGACGGGCAGGTGATCGGCGCCGGGCGGACCACCCGGCTGATCAACCGGCGGCTTCGCCGCGCACTGGAACACCGCCACCCCCCCTGCGCAGTACCGGGTTGTGGGGCCACCCGCGCTCTGCACGCCCACCACATCCGCCACTGGGAAGACGGCGGCCCCACCGAACTGGTCAACCTGGTGCTGGTCTGCCCGTATCACCACCGGCTGCACCACCGCGGCGTCATCACCATCACCGGACCCGCAGACGAACTCGTCGTCACCGACAACGCCGGGCGACCACTCAGCGCAGGATCGCTGGCCCGTCCACCAACCAAACCCCCGCCCGACGTCCCACCATGCCCCGGGCCCAGCGGCGAACGCGCCGACTGGTGGTGGTACCAACCCTTCCAACCACAGGAACCACCACCAACAAACAACTAGGTGGGTCAGCGGTTTTTCTTGCGAGGTTGCCAGACCACCAGCGCGGTGCTCTTGGGCACCACCGCGATGTCGCGACTCTTCTTGGCGCTCAACCGAGCCAGTTCGTCAGCCATTTCGGACAACCGGGACTGCAGTGCCTCGACCTGGTTGGTCAGCTCGATGATCCGTTTGATGCCTGCGAGGTTGACTCCCTCGTCCTGAGACAGCCGCTGCACCTCGCGGAGCAGGTCGACGTCGCGCTGCGAGTAGCGGCGCCCGCCGCCCGAGCTGCGCTGCGGGCTTACCAGGCCAAGCCGGTCATACGTGCGCAGCGTCTGCGCGTGCATGCCCGCAAGCTCGGCGGCGACGGAGATCAGGAAGGTCCTCGCGGCTTCGCGGTCGTCGGGGCGCTTGCCTGCCATCACGCACCGGCCCACCCGGCCCGCGGGTCGAACCCGCTGGCCCGCTCTGCCTTCGCGTACGCCTCCAACGCCTCTGCCGCTTCACCTTCGAGTTTGGGCGGCACGGCGACCTTGACGGTGACCAACAGGTCACCGAAGCCGCCGGACCGATTGGGCACACCTCGGCCGCGCACCCGCAGGATGCGCCCGTCCGATGTCCCCTTCGGAACCCGCACGCCGACCTTGCCCTCCAGCGTCGGCACCGAAAGCGTTGTGCCCAGTGCGAGTTCGCTGAAGCTGACCGGCACCGTGACGGTGAGGTCGTTGCCATCGCGTCCGAACACCTTGTCCGGCTTCACATGGACGGTCACATACAGGTCGCCCGATGGCGCACCACGCAGCCCGGCTTCACCCTGTCCGGCGAGCCTGATCCGCTGTCCGTCCTCGACACCCGGTGGGATCCGCACGTTGATGGTGCGGGTCCGTGTCGTGACGCCGGTGCCCTTGCACTCGTCGCACGGCTGCTCGATGATCGAGCCGCTCCCACGGCATTCGGTGCACGGCTCGGAGAAACCGAACGCGCCCTGGTTGCGGTTGACCACACCTGCGCCATTGCAGTTCGGGCACACCTTCGGGCTGGTGCCCGGACGCGCCCCGCTGCCATGGCAATTCGTGCACGGCGCCGGGCTGGTCAGCCGCAGGGGCATGGCCACACCCTTGGTGGCCTCCATGAACGACAGCTCGGTCTCGGTCTCCAGATCGTTGCCGCGCCGAGGCCTGCTGGGTCGAGGCTGCTGTGCGCCACGGCCGAACAGCCCGCCGAACAGGTCGCCGATGTTCGCGCCGCCCGTCTGGCCCGCCGCATCGAACAGATCGTTCAGATTGAAATCGGCACCGTCGCCGCCGAACCCACCGAAGTTACCGCTGCCGCCGCCGGTGAACCGGCCGCGGCCGAAGCCACCGTTGGCGAAAAGCCTTCGGGTTTCGTCGTATTCTTTGCGCTTGGCCTCGTCGGACAACACGCTGTACGCCTCGGATACGGCCTTGAACCGCTCGGCACCGTCGGGATTCTTATCCGGATGCAATTCGGAGGCGAGCTTGCGGTACGCCCCTTTGATCTCTTTGGCGCTGGCGTCAGAGGAGACGCCGAGTTCTTTGTAGAAATCCTTTTCGACCCATTCACGCTGGGCCATTTCGCGTCACCTCCTACCTGTCTAGTTGTCCTGCTGGATTGATTCTGCGTCCTTCTCGGGCGCAGCGTCGGGCTTGTCGGCCGTTTCACCGGCGTCGGGCACGGTGTCCACCACCCCAACGAGGGCGTGGCGCACCACGTGATCGCCGACCTTGTAACCCCGCCGCATGACGGTGCCGACGATCGGGTGAGTGCCCTCGCCCTCGTGCTGTACCGCTTCGTGCAGGGCTGGGTCGAACTCGTCGCCCTCGGCGCCGAAACCTGAAAGACCCAGTCCCTCAAGGGCGGTCACCAGCTTGTCGGCAACCGACTTCAGCGGACCCGACTCCAGGTCACCGTGGCTGCGGGCGCGATCGAGGTCGTCCAGCACGCCCAGCAGCTGGGCGATGACGCCGGCCTTGGCGCGATCGGCAATCAGCTGCTGGTCGCGCAACGCCCGCTTGCGGTAGTTGGCGAAATCGGCCTGCACACGCTGCAGGTCGGCGAGCAACTCGGCGGCCTTGCCAGCCTCTTCGGGTGTCTCCCCGGCGAACGGCCCCGGTGCCGGCCCACTGGGGGCCGGTCCGGTT
Organism: Mycolicibacterium stellerae; assembly: GCF_003719305.1. Taxonomy (GTDB): domain Bacteria; phylum Actinomycetota; class Actinomycetes; order Mycobacteriales; family Mycobacteriaceae; genus Mycobacterium; species Mycobacterium stellerae. The sequence goes on along the minus strand of NZ_RARC01000026.1, from coordinate 26,837 downwards.
GCCTGGTCGCGAACTTCACCGGTTTCGGGATCGACACGCCGTTTGTCGGTGATGGTCACCGGCTCGTGCGGATCGTTGGAACTCACTTGTTCTCCTGGTCATCCTCGACAACCTCGGCGTCGACGACATCGTCGTCAGACGCGCCCGACGGACCTCCTGGCGAGCCTGCGCCTGCGGCCTGCTCGGCCTGCGTGGCCTCGTAGATCGCCTGGCCCAGACCCTGGGACTCCTGTCCCAGCTTCTCCATGGCGGACTTGATCACGGAGATGTCGGTGCCGTCCAGCGCCGTCTTCGCTTCCGCGATGGCCGCGTCGACCTTGCTCAAGGTGTCCTCGGGAACCTTTGAGCCGCCTTCGGCTTCGCGCTGCTCTTTGACGAACTTCTCCGTCTGGTAGACCAGCGATTCGGCCTGGTTGCGGACATCGGCTTCCTCGCGACGCTTGCGGTCCTCCTCGGCGTGCGCCTCGGCGTCCTTGATCATCCGGTCGATCTCTTCCTTGGAGAGGCCGGAGCCTTCCTGGATCTTGATCGTGTTCTCCTTGCCGGTGCCCTTGTCCTTGGCGGTGACGTGCACGATGCCGTTGGCGTCGATGTCGAAGGTGACCTCGATCTGCGGCACGCCGCGCGGGGCGGGCGGGATACCGGTGAGCTCGAAGCTGCCGAGCAGCTTGTTGTGCGAAGCGATTTCGCGCTCACCCTGGAACACCTGGATCTGCACCGACGGCTGGTTGTCGTCGGCCGTGGTGAAGGTCTCCGACCGCTTGGTCGGGATCGTGGTATTGCGCTCGATCAGCTTGGTCATCACGCCGCCCTTGGTTTCGATACCAAGGCTCAGCGGGGTGACGTCAAGCAGCAGAACGTCTTTCACCTCGCCCTTCAGCACGCCGGCCTGCAGTGCAGCGCCGACCGCGACGACCTCGTCGGGGTTGACGCCCTTGTTGGGTTCCTTGCCGCCGGTCAGTTCCTTGACCAGATCGGCCACCGCTGGCATGCGGGTGGAACCACCCACCAGCACCACGTGGTCGATGTCGGCAACCGAGATGCCCGCGTCGGCGATCACCGACTTGAACGGCTGGCGGGTGCGGTCAAGCAGGTCCTGAGTGATCCGCTGGAACTCCGCACGGGTCAGCTGCTCGTCGAGGAACAACGGGTTCTTGTCCGCGTCGACGGTGATGTAGGGCAGGTTGATCGAGGTGCTCTGCGAGCTGGACAGCTCGATCTTGGCCTTCTCGGCGGCCTCACGAAGCCGCTGCATGGCCATCTTGTCCTTGGTCAGGTCGATGCCTGCACTCGCCTTGAACTTGTCGACCAGCCATTCGACGATCCGGTCGTCCCAGTCGTCGCCACCGAGGTGGTTGTCACCCGAGGTGGCACGGACTTCCACGACGCCTTCGCCGATTTCCAGCAGCGAGACGTCGAAGGTGCCGCCGCCGAGGTCGAAGACCAGGATGGTCTGTTCCTTCTGGCCCTTGTCCAGACCGTAGGCCAGTGCGGCCGCGGTCGGTTCGTTGACAATGCGAAGCACGTTGAGCCCGGCGATCTGGCCGGCCTCCTTGGTGGCTTGCCGCTGGGCGTCGTTGAAGTAGGCGGGGACGGTGATCACCGCATCGGTGATGTCCTCGCCCAGATAGCCTTCCGCATCCCTTTTCAGCTTCTGCAGAATGCGTGCGCTGATTTCCTGCGGGGTGTAGTTCTTTCCGTCGATCTCGACAGACCAGTCGGTGCCGATTTCGCGCTTGACCGAACGGATGGTCCGGTCGACGTTGGTGACCGCCTGGTTCTTGGCGGGCTGGCCGACGAGCACCTCGCCGTTGCGCGCGAACGCGACGACCGACGGGGTGGTGCGGGAGCCCTCGGAGTTGGCGACGACAACGGGGTCGCCACCCTCCAGTACCGCGACGACGGAGTTGGTGGTCCCGAGGTCGATTCCGACCGCACGAGCCATGGTGTTCCTCCTGAAATAGCTTTGTTAAGGTCTGAGTGGACCGCGCTCAAGTCTGCTCCTGCCCACGCTTCCGTGTCAAACCAGACTTGAGCCTGATCGACTCAACTTGTCAAGGTGGACAACGGCCGGTCTCCGCGGTTTGTTCCCGGAGCTCGAATCCTCGATTTCTGCAGCATGGCTGTGCCGACGGCGCGAATCACGACCCACCTGCAGAAATCGGCGCAGAACGCTGGGCCTCTGACGCGCGGGCGCGCCTTCGACGGCCTACTCGCGATGGGGCTCGGGCATGAGGGTGTATTTAGTCTCCAGATACTCCTCGATGCCTTCGGCGCCGCCTTCTCGACCGAGGCCGGATTGCTTGACACCGCCGAACGGCGCCGCGGCGTTCGAGATGACACCGACGTTCAGGCCCATCAGGCCGGTGTCGAGCAGATCGATCATGCGCTGCCCGCGCGCGAGGCTCTCCGTGTACACGTAGCCGGCGAGCCCGACCGGGCAGTCGTTGGCCAGCCGAACCGCTTGCGCCTCAGTGGCAAACCGGCGTATTCCGACGATGGGGGCAAAGATCTCTTCGGTGGAGACCGCCATATCGTCGGTGATGTGGTCGATAAGGGTGGGTTCGAAGAAGGCTCCCGGCCCTTCCCCTGCCGACCCGCCGTGCACCAGCCGTGCGCCCTTGTCGACAGCGTCGCGGACCAAGCGGGCCGAATTCGCGACCGCGTTGTGGTCGATCAGTGGCCCGATAGTCACCTCGGTGTCGACACCGGGGCCGATCTTCATCTCGGCGACGCGTGCGGTGAGCCGGGCGACGAAGGCGTCGGCGACACCGTCCTGGACGAGGAACCGGTTTGCTGCGGTGCACGCCTGGCCGGTGTTGCGAAATTTGGCCAAAATCGCGGCGTCGACCGCCAGGTCCAGATCGGCATCGTCGAAAACGATGAACGGTGCATTTCCGCCCAACTCCATCGACGTGTTGAGCACGTTGTCGGCCGCCAATTTCAGCAGCGACACCCCCACCTGTGTCGACCCGGTGAAGCTGATCTTGCGAAGCCGCGGGTCAGCCATCAGTGCTCGTGACAGCGCAGACGACGACGTGGTGGTGATGACGTTCACCACCCCTTCGGGCAGGCCGGCTTCATCGAGCAGGGCGACAAGCGCGAGCGTGGTCAGCGGGGTGAGGGTCGCGGGCTTGATCACCGCGGTGCAGCCTGCAGCGATCGCGGGCGCGAGCTTTCGCGTCGCCATCGCGAGCGGGAAATTCCATGGCGTGATCAGATAGCTCGGGCCGACGGGCCGCCGCGTGACGATCATCCGCCCATTGCCTTCGGGGGTCGGCCCGAATCGGCCGTGAATACGGACGGCTTCCTCGCTGAACCAGCGCAGGAACTCCCCGCCGTAGGTGACCTCGCTGCGGGATTCGGCGATGGGTTTACCCATCTCGAGGGTCATCAGGAGGGCGAACTCGTCGCGCCGTCGCTGCAGTAGATCGAAAGCGCTGCGCAGGATTTCACTGCGAACCCTGGCCGAGGTTCGCGCCCACGACTCGCCGGCATCCACCGCGGCGTCGAGGGCCCTGATGCCGTCGTCGACGGTTCCGTCCGCGATCTCGGCCAGCACCGCCCCGGTTGCGGGATCATTCACGACGATCGTGTCGCCCGACTCGGCAGCAACCCACTGCCCACCGATGAAGAGTTGGTCGGGAACTTTGGTCAGGATGCCGGTCGCATAAGCGGCCATACCTTCCCCATGTGGCTGCACAGTCGTTTACCGGAGCACCTCGCGCGCGACCGCCGCGATGCCGCGGGCGTCGAGGCGGTAGTGGGCGTACAGGTGCGTAGGGGGGCCCACCGGCGCATATTCGTCGGGTATCCCGTGACGGAACAGCGTCGGCCCGTTCGCGGTCTGGGCGAGCACCTCTGCGACCGCCGCTCCCAAACCGCCGATGATGTTGTGCTCCTCGACGGTCAGCACGGCACCGGTGTTACCGGACAGGGCGGCGATGGCGGCGGCGTCGAACGGCTTGATGGTGTGCATATCGATGACGCCGACCGAGAGCCGTTCGCCGCATAGGGTTTTCGCTGCCTCCAGCGACGGGTGCACCATCGAGCCGGTCGCCACGATGGTCAGGTCGCGGCCGGTGCTGTGGGTAATGGCCTTGCCGATTGCGAAGCCGGCGAGGTCTGAAGCGGCGTAGACCCGGGGATCGCGTCCACGGCCGATGCGGAGGTAAACGGGGCCCGCGACATCGACACCGGCGCGGATCATCGCGCTGAGCTGCGTCGCATCGGCGGGTGCCAGCACCGTGAGGTTCGCGATGGAACGTGTGATGGCCAGGTCTTCTGTCGCATGGTGCGACGTGCCGTAGAAGCCGAGAGTGACGCCGCTGTGGTGGCCGACCATTCGGACAGGAAGGTTCGTGTACGCGGTATCGGTGCGAATCTGCTCGGCACACAGCAGCGCCAAGAAGCTGGCGAACGTCGCGACATATGGCTGAAGGCCAGTCGAGGCCAACCCCGCCGCGGCGGAGAGCATGTTCTGCTCGGAGATGCCGAACTGGATGAACCGGTCGGGGTATCGCTCCGCGTAGCGCACAAGGCCGTTGGAGTATTTGAGGTCGGCCGTGCCGACGACGATCGGGTGGCCGCGATCGGTCAGCTCGGCCAGCGTGTCGCTCAACGCGTGGAATCCGGGCGCCTGATCGAGCAGTTGGGTCAGCTGCCACGAACCTCCTCGTTGTCCTGTTGCACTCTCTGTCAATTCGGCGGTCACTTGGCTCCCTCCAGTTCCTCATAGACGTCTGCTTCGTCTTCTTCATCGAGCCAACCGAGATGCCAACCGAATTCGGATTCCATGAACGAGACGCCCTTACCCTTGACGGTGTGAGCGATCACGACGGTTGGCTTGGTTCGCTCACCGGTTTTGATCGACCGCAGGAGTTCGGTGAGGGCGATGACGTCGTGGCCGTCCACCTCGTGAACGCTCCAGCCGAACGCCGCCCACTTACTCCTCAGCGGTTCAAGAGCGTTGATGTCGTCAGTGCGCCCGTCGAGCGAGTACTGATTGCGATCGACGATCGCGATCAAGTTCGTCACCCGGTGATGTGAGGCCGCCATCGCGGCCTCCCACACCTGACCCTCGGCCTGTTCCCCGTCGCCGAGCAGCACATAGACGTCGAAGGATTCCTGCGCGTATCTGGCGCCCATCGCCATTCCAAGGCCGACTGACAGGTTGTGGCCCAGCGAACCCGACGAGAAGTCGACGCCAGGCACCTTCGTCATGTCCGGGTGATCGCCAAGGGGATTGCCCAGCCGCGTGTATGCGTCGAGGACCCCCTTGTCCAGGAATCCCCATTCGGTCAGCAGCGGGTACTGGCCCACGGCGGCATGGCCTTTGCCGAGGAGGAACCGATCACGGCCCGGCCAGTCCGGTTCGCCCCGCCGCAGGGTGAGGATGTCGTAGTAGAGCACCGCCAAGATCTCTGCGCATGAGAACGCCGACGCATAGTGTCCGGTCTTCGCGATGTCGACGAGTCGGACGGTCTCGGTTCGGACGAACTTCGCGCGGTCCTTGAGGAGCGCGATGCGTTCCTTAGTCAAGCTGGGTTGTGCCACGGGTTCTCCTGTGATCGGTGTGCTGCGCATCGGCTACAACCTGGAGCTTACTGTTTTACGGACATCTTGTCCATAAATCACCGGTAACTGCCGGGACGGTTGGGATCGCGCGTGCCATTCAAATCGTCTGAGCACACTTTTATGGACGTCACGTCCGATTTACGCTACATTTCTCGGCGTGAGGGTGGCTCAGTCGCTGGACCAGGCGCTGCGTGACGCCCAAGTCGCTGCAGCAGCAGAACCGGGGACGGTCGCATGGGAATGGTTTCCCACGGACCCAGGCACGCGACGTGATGTTCGAGGAGGAGAACAGATGATTGCCCAGCGGGTTCTCGTGACCGGCGCTGCCGGCTACATCGGGCTGGCCGTGGCGAGACGGCTGCAGCGGGACGGGCATGCGGTCAGCGGCCTTGCGCGCTCGGAGGTGGCCGTCGCGACGATCCGGTCGCAGGGGATCACGCCGGTCCGAGGCGACCTCGATGCGATCGCGAGCGTCGTCGACGTCGACCGCTACGACGCCGTGATCGACACGGCGACGGCCGACCATGCGCCGTCGACCTCGGCGCTGCTGTCGATGCTTTCGGGCACCGGCAAGACGTTCATCCGCACAAGCGGCACGGGTGTCTACACCGACATGGCCGCCGGGCGTGCGTCCGACCGTGTCTACCGCGAAGCCGACGAGTTCGAGCCGGCCGCCGTCGTCGCGGCCCGGTATCGCTCCGACGAGATTGTGGTCGACGCGGCGTCGGAGGGCATCCGCACAGTCGTCATTCGCCCGTCGATGATCTACGGCGACGGCGCCTCCGAACAGCTGCCGCTGCTGATTCGCCACGCGATCTCTTCGGGCGAGAGCATCTATGTCGGCGATGGCGCAAACCGTTGGGCCAATGTGTTTCTCGGCGATCTGGCCGAGGTCTATGCCTTGGCGCTGGATAGGGCCAAGGCGGGCAGTGTCTACAACATCGCATCGGGGGAGTTGGAGATGCGCGCGATCGCGGAGGCAATCGGCGAGTTGGCGGGGGTGCCCACACGTTCGGTGTCGCTGACACAAGCCCATGCCGCGCTCGGTGAACGGTGGGTCGACGTTGCGCTCGCGAGCAACAGCCGCGTCGACTCTTCGTTGGCGCGTGCGGAGCTCGGCTGGGTGCCGGTCGGGCCCGACCTGCTCGATGACCTCGTGCGTGGTTCCTATCGACGGTTGTGGGCGACCAAGGCCGATCCGCATGATCATGCGGTGGCGAACTCGCGGTGACAGACGGTCGCAGCCACCGTCGAGTTCGATCAAGAGCAGTCCGCTGTGAGGAGGACACGAAGTGAAAGACGGCATGGTTGTCTTCGACTGTGTGGTGCACACCCAGGACTTCACGGATCGGCAGATCGCCCCGGGTAGCGATGGCCGCAACGTGGTGGCGCATCGGGAGAACCAGGCAGCGTTCAACGAGCTGATGGCGAGCAAGGGCGGCCCCGCCCCGAAGGCCGACTTCTTCAACCCGGTCGATCCGGACTGGGCGAACGAGCAGCTGTTCGAGCGTTCCGACACCGACCTCGCCATGGTCCAGACCGTGCCGTTGTTCGGGCCGTGGAAGGACTCGCTTGGCCCCGCCAGACTCTGTCATGCGCTGACGCAGGTGAATCCGCAACGCCTGTTGTTCTGCGGCGGTGTCGACCCCAGTTGGCAGGGACTGGATTTCGCGCTCCACGAGATGGAACGCCAAGTGCATGAATGGGGTGCGGTGAGCTTCAAGTTCTACACCTACCAGGATCGCGATCACTTCTGGCGCGCGGACGACCCCGACGTCGCCTACCCACTCTGGGAGAAGGCGCTGGAACTGGGGATCAAAATGGTGCAGTTCCACAAGGGTTATCCGCTCGGGATGCATCCGGTCGAGGCGTTTCGGCCCAACGACATTCAGATGGCGGCCTACGACTTTCCCGACCTGAACTTCGGTCTTCACCATATGGGGGACCCGTATGTGGACGAAACCATCAGCATCGCGGGGCGCTTCCCCAATATCCACCTGATGCTCCCACTCTGGTTCAACCAGTACTTCCTTGAGCCGTACCCGATGTTGCACCGCATCGGACAAGCGCTTCTGCGGATCGGCCCCGACCGTCTCGCCTATGGCTCCGAGGGCTTCATCTGGCCGGACATCCAGGCGTACATCGACATGTGGGCGAATCTCGAAATGCCGGAGGAGCTTCAGGATCTATACGGATATCCAGCCCTGACACCAGACATCAAGGAGCGGATCTTCGGGCGTAGTTTCGCGGCCGCGCTCGGTATCGACCTGGATGCGAAGATGGCGGGACTGAGCCATGAGTAAGCCGAGCGTTCGGACCCTCGACGATGCCCTCCGGGTGATCCGGCCGCGCCTGCGCGGGCACGCCGGAGATATGCGTGCCGAACTCGACGACGACGGAACGGTGCACGTGCAGTTCGATGGCGTCTGCCAGACGTGTCCGTCGATTGCCGTCACCTACGCGGGCCTCGTCCGCACCACGTTGCTCGAAGTACCCGGTGTCCGCAGGGTGGTCGCCGACCAGGTGCATGCCTCCGCACGCACGCTGGATCGCATCGCAGGCATGCTCGGCGCCCGGCGGGTCGACAATCAGTGACTCCGGGAAGGCCCGCAGGCGATCCGGGCCGCGATGTCGATGAGCCGCTCCCGCAGGGCGGGCACGTTGTCGACGATGTCCTCCCGGCGTCCGGCCACCGAGAGGGCGGATTGCAGCTGTCCGCCGTCGAAGACCGGCACGGCCACCGCTGCAACACCGAGTGTCACGTCCTGGTCCGAAAGCGTCGCGCCGTCGGCACGGCTGGTTGCGATGTCGTCCTCCAACTCGGCGCGGGTGACGAGGGAGTAGTCGGTGACAGGGTCGAATGGCGCATCGGCGAGGTACCTTTCGGCGTCTTCGCCGCAGAAGGCCAAGGTGACGCGCCCGACGCCGCCGAGGTGGAGGGGGAGGCTGCCGCCAGGGCGCAGGACCAGGATGTTATAGCTGCGACCGTGCAAGGCGCGGATGCAGACGGTCTTACCCGGTCGGGGTACCGAGAGGAACACGGTCAAGCCCGTGGTGTCGCGCAGCTCCTCGAGAAGGTCGTCGCGCGTGAACCACGAGGACGCCGACCGCAGCGCGGATTCTCCGAAGGACAGCCACCGCGTGGACAGGCTGAACCGGCCATCGTCAGCCTGGACGGTCAGCCCCTCGCGCGTGAGCGCGGTCAGCAGCCGGTAGGCGCTCGGTCGCGGAATGCCGAGTTCGCGCGCGATGTCGGCAGGCGTGAGCGCGCCCGATCGGGCGAGCTCTCCGACCACCGCGCGGGTGTGCGTCAGGACGCGGTTGGACTTTTCGGCCACGTCAGGCGCTCGCCTCTACGGAGTAGCCGAGGCCGGCCGATACCCGTCGGCTCGCCTCGGACACCAGCGGCCCGAAGTCGATCGCATTGGCCTCGACGCGCGATCGCAGAGCGCTGAGGGAAATCGAACCCACCACTGTGCCGCGATGGTCGAAGACAGGAGCCGCAGCCGTCGAGATGCCTGGCGTCACATCTCCTTCCGAGAGGGCGACGCCGGTGGCACGGATCCGGGCGAGCGTCTCTTCCAGCGCGAGGACGTCGGATTCGGTGAACGGATTCGCATCCGCGCTCGAGAGAGCAGCGATGTATTCGCGCCGAACGTGGTCGGGCTCGAAGGCGAGGATCGCAAGCGATGCTGCACCGCGGTGAAGTGGCAGTGAGCCGCCGCGTGGTAGTTCCGCCGCCTGGATGAAGTTCCCGTCGAAACGCTCGATGCAGACGGCCCGCCGGTCATGAGGCACACACAGATACGCGCTCTCGTGTGTCTGGGCATTGAGCCCGGCCAGCACGGGCGATGCCAGCTGTCGAATGTCGAGAGAGTTCTCGACGGCCGCGGCGATCGAGGCGAGGTCGAGGCCGAGACGATACCGCCCGCGCTGCGGGCTTTTCTCGATCCAACCGATCGCCTCGAGATGGCCGACGATCCGGTAAATCGAGGTCGCCGGTTCGTCCAGCGCAGTTGCCAGCGCTGCGATGGACAGTTCCGGCGACCGCGAGAGGACGGTGAACACCCGCGCCGTCTTGGAGATGACGCTCATCCCCGCCCCCTCGACGTCCCCTGCAGCCATCGTTCCTCCCGGATTCTGGACGGACCATAACTCTAACCGGCAAGCGGTCGCCGTAATCTGGCCGCATCATTATTATCATTTTCTGAACATTAGGTCCGAAAAACATAGGCAAGTGGCGGAATGTGCGCTACGCTTCACTCACTCTATCCAGTGGCGCGGATCACGGATCCACAAATCAGTAAGAGGACCCGCACAGTGTCCGGGATTGGCCCGACACGGCGCGAGCCTCAAAGTCCGGACTCCGAACCTCATAACAGGAACAGCATCGACGGAAGGCAACAAGACATGATTAGGAAACTGTCGTCGCGCAAAAGGCCGCAACGATGGAGCATCCGCGCCGCCGCGGTGGTGACCTCCGCCGCGCTCGTACTGACCGGCTGCAGCACCGACGGGTCAATGACATCGGGGCAGGCAGGCGGTTCGGGTTCCAAGAAAATCGGCGTATCGATGTCGTTCCTCAATCAGTTCTATGCCGCAGCGGTTGAAGGGATGCAAGACGAGGCCGACAAGCGGGGTTACGAACTCGTCGTCGTCAACGCCAACTCCAACAGCTCCCAACAGGTCAGCCAGGTCCAGAACCTGGCCAGCCAGCAAGTCGGCGCAATCATCTTCGCCCAGCTCGACGCCGCATCGGGCGGGGCGAGCCTTGGGGCGGCCAACAGCGCCAACGTCCCGGTCATCGCCGTCGACCAAGTGCCTGCGGCAGGCAACTACGTCACCTACATCGGCAGCGACAGTGTGAAGATGGGCCAGCAGGCGTGCGAGTTCCTCGTGAAGACGATCGGCGGCCGCGGTGAGATCGCGATTGTGCAGGGGGTGCCCGGCTCCTCGACGCAGCTGCAGCGCACCGAGGGCTGCGACAAGGTGCTCACCGCCAGCCCGTCGGTCAAAGTCGTGTCGACGACAAGCGCGAACTGGGACCAGAACACCGCCGCGAACGTTTTCGCCAACGTGCTCACCGCGAACCCCAACCTGAACGGCATCTTCGCCCAGAACGACGACATGGCGCTCGGCGCTGTCACGGCGACCGACTCCGCCAACCACTCGCCCATTCCGATGGTGACGATCGATGGGTTTCCCGCCGCGTACGACGCGATCGAAAAGGGCCAGATCACCGCGACCATCAGCCAGCAGCCCTACCTGATGGGCCAGCTCGCCGTGCAGAACGCCATCCTCTCGATCGAAGGCAAGGGCGCGAGCATCCCCAAAGAGCAGATCCAACAGGCTGTGCTGGTGACGAAGGACAACGTTCAACAGGCCAGCGCCGCAAAGTATTACGGCAATCAGGGATAGCGGCACCATGGACGACCTGTCGACCGGCGACACTCTCCTCGCCACCGGGCTGAGCAAACAGTACGGAGGCGTCTTTGTCCTCACCGGCGTCGACTTCACGATCAACCGTGGACGTGTCACGGGACTCATCGGGGAGAACGGTGCGGGCAAGTCCACGTTGAGCTCGATCATCGCCGGCATCAAACGCCCAGACGGCGGTGCCATGACGATCGGGGGCCACCCGTACAGACCGGCCGATCCACTCGATGCGCTCAGCCGGGGCGTGGCGATCATCCACCAGGAGATCAAGATGATCCCCGAACTCTCGGTCGCCGAGAACATCTTCCTCGGCCGTATGCCGACCCGGCGTGGCGCAGTCGACTACCCATCGATGTACGAGCAGGCGGGCACCGTATTGCGCGAACTCGGGGTCCGGGTCGATCCCCGTCGCCCCGTGGCGGGGCTGGTCACGGCGACTCAGCAGGAGATCGAGATCGCGCGAGCGATCGTTCGACGTCCCTCGTTCATCATCTTCGACGAACCGTCGGCGACGCTGGGCAGCAAGGAAACCGAGCGCGTTCTCGAGCAGATCGAGCACATGCGGGCCAACGGGTCGGGTGTCGTCTACATCAGCCACCGGCTCGATGAGATCGCACGCATCGCCGACGACATCGTCTGTCTGCGCGACGGACGCAAGGTCGCCCAGTGGGCCGGCGCCGACGTCGACCGCAACGAGATGATCCACGCCATGGTCGGCCGGGAGTTGGCACAACGCGATATCGATCCCCCGGCCCACGACGACGACGTCGTGCTCGAGGTACGCGGGCTGAGCTCTGAACGGTTCGCGGACATCGACTTCCACGTGCGACGGGGCGAGATCGTCGGGTTGTCGGGACTGGTCGGGGCCGGCCGCACCGAGATCGTGCGGGCGTTGTCCGGCGCGGACAAGTGCACGCGCGGCGAGGTTGTCGTCGACGGACAGATTGCGCGCATCCACTCGGTGCGCGACGCGATCAGGTCGGGCATCGTCATGGTGCCAGAAGACCGAAAGACCCAGGGCCTCAACCTCGATCGCTGTGCCGGCGAGAACATGACGCTGCCATGGGAACGACAACTCGCCAAGTCGGGGTTGATCACGTACTCGGTCATCAGGGCGACTCGGGACCGGATGGCGCGCGAACTGGAGATCCGCGGAGACCTCGATGCTCCGGCCGGGCTGCTCTCCGGGGGAAATCAACAGAAGGTTCTGCTCGGCAAGTGGCTGGTGCGAACACCCAAGGTATTGATTCTCGACGAGCCGACCCGCGGTGTGGACGTCGGTGCCAAGGAGGCGATCTACACCATCATCCGGTCGCTGGCCGCCTCGGGCGTCGCCATCATCGTCGTGTCATCCGAACTCGACGAGGTACTGCTGCTGTCGCATCGCGTGATCGTCATCGCCGGCGGCAGGCAAACGGGATCACTCGATCGATCCGAGGCGACGCCTGAGCGCGTCATGCAGCTTTCCGTCCCTTCGGGCCGCGCGTCCACCGCGCACAAGTGAGGAGTCAAGAAGTGTCCGTCGTTGCAGAGAACAATTCACTCCCGACCGCCACTCTCGTTGCAGGCGAGAAGGCCCCCGCGTGGAGCGGCATCGTCCAGCGCGTCGGCCGCACATCGGGGCCGTTCGTCGGGCTGGTGGCGCTCGTCATCGCGATGTCGCTGTTGTCACCGGTGTTCCTCACGCCGAACAACCTGGTCAACATCTTGGTCCAGATCTCCTACATCGGAATCATGGCCGCAGGCGCAACTCTCGTCATCATCCTCGGCGGCATCGACCTGTCGGTGTCGTCAACGCTTGGCCTGAGTTTCATGATGGTGGCCGTTCTCCACGCCAAGGTGGGCTTGCCGTTCTGGCTGGCCATCGTTGCGGGCCTGGCGCTGGGTACCCTCATCGGCCTCATCAACGGTGTGATGATTGCCTACGGCAACATCCAGCCGTTCATCGCGACGTTGGCGACGATGTTCGCGTCGACCGGCCTGGCCCTCTACGTCACCAACGGCACGCCGATCCTCGGCTTCCCCCAATGGTTTCAGGCGATAGCGCACACCCGGATCCTGGGCATCGCGCTGCAGGTCTATCTGATGATCCTGGTATTCGCCATCGCGGCCCTATGGCTGCGGCTTCGCCCTGACGGTCGGTCGCTGTACGCCATCGGCGGCAACGTCGAGGTCGCCCGACTCTCGGGAATCCGGGTGCGCCGCATCCAGTTACGCGTCTACGCCATCGCCGGTTTCCTCGCCGCCCTCGCCGGACTGGTAGTCGGCGCCCGACTCAACGCCGCCCAGCCGACCGCCGGTAACTCCACCGACCTGCTCAACGTGATCGCGGCGGTCGTCATCGGCGGAGCCAGCCTGTCCGGCGGTATCGGAAGGATGTCGGCAACCTTTGTGGGCCTGCTCATCATCGGCGTGGTCAACAACGGCCTGACGCTGCTCAACGTGTCACCGAACCTGCAGCCCGTCGTCATCGGCGCCGTCATCATCGTCGCGGTGCTTGCCGACGGTCGGCTCTTCAGCGCGTTCCGGCGGCGCAGGCCTGCTACCCCATGAGCGAGAAAACCTCCGAATCGAAAGGCGCACAGCGGTGATCGACCACACCACCTTTGACGGAAAGGTCGTCCTGGTTACCGGTGTCGCATCGGGAATCGGTGCCGCGACCGCCCTGCAGTTCCTGCGCTGCGGTGCCGACGTGGTCGGCGGCGACCTGAACTCCGGGTCGCTGGAGGATTTCACGCGGACCGTCAGCGGCGTCGCACCGGGGCGCTTTCACCCTGTCGCGCTTGATGTTACCGACGCCGCGTCGATCGCCGCCGCTCTCGACCACGCGACCGGAGTGCGGGGACGCATCGACGTGCTATTCAATAACGCCGGTATCGCGCCCGTCGGCTCTGCGTTGGAAACCGACGACGCCCTATGGCGGCAGGTGATGGCCGTCGACCTCGACGGCGCGTTCCGGATGTCAAGGTCGGTGCTTCCCGCGCTGATCGAATCCGGCGGATCTATCGTCAACACGGCCTCGGTTTCGGGAATCGGTGCCGACTACAACTACGCGGCCTACAACGCTGCCAAGGGCGCGATGATCAACCTCACCCGCAGCCTCGCCATCGACTACGGCAAACGGGGTGTCCGGGTGAACGCCATCGCGCCTGGGCCTGTGCGCACTCCTCTGCTGGAGCACAACCTCGCCCAATTGCCCGCGCTCGAGGGAGCATTCAACCAGTTCATCCCGCTCGGCCGAATCGCCGACCCGCAGGAGGTGGCGTCCGTCGTCGTCTTCCTGGCATCACCGTTGGCGGCGTTCATCACCGGGGCGATCCTGCCCATCGACGGCGGTGTCACCGCATGGAACGGTCAGCCAAATGGAGACTTCGTGCAGTGAGTCGTCCCGCTATCCGACGAACACGCCCGCCGCGACCGCGGCGAGCGCAGCCCGCGTCGAGCGGACCGCGTCGGCGGCGTCGGGTGGGCCGTTTCCGGTGAGCAACCGGTAGTAGAGCGGCGCGGATAGGTAGCGGATGACGTCGGCGGGATCGGTACCGGGTGGCGCCTCGCCGCGGACGATGCCGTCGGTGACGGTGCCGGCGAACTCGTCGATTCGGCTGCGGTAGAACCCGGCCAGAGCGGTCGCCGTATCGGGACTGCACGTCGCCGCCGCGATGATCGCCGCGAACAGCCGGCCCTGCCGGGGATCGGCGAGGGTGCGCTGGATCAGGGCGGCAATATGGCCCAGGTCGCCCGCCAGGCTCCCAGTGTCGGGGCGAGGTGATGATGTTTCGGCCATATCCGCCAACAAGTCGGTGACGAGTGCCGACACTGTGCCCCACCGCCGGTACACCGTCGATTTGCCGACGCCTGCGGCTCGGGCGACCTCGGCCAGGTCCACGCCCTCCAGGCCGGACTTGACCAGCAGGTCGGCGGTCGCGTCGAGCGCGGCAACGCGAACGTTCGCCGTTCTGCCGCCAGGACGCTTCGGAGCCACCTAGACATGTTAACGGCACTCTGGTCGCTTTAAGCAGTCGATCCCTGTAGAGTCTTAATGGGAGCATCGTCCTATTAAGGAGGCAGGGTGGAATACCGCAGGGTCGGCAATTCAGGGTTGGTGGTATCCGAATTGGCTTTTGGCGCCGCAACTTTCGGCGGGTCAGGCGAGTTCTTCGGCGCCTGGGGGGATACCGACGTCAAAGAGGCAAGGGCGATGATCGACGTGTGCCTGGAGGCAGGCATCAACCTTTTCGACACCGCCGACGTGTATTCGGCGGGGCATTCCGAGGAAGTCCTCGGATGCGCGTTGGACGGGCGGCGCGACGAAGTGCTGATATCCACGAAGGCGGCCCTGCCGATGGGCGATGGGCCTGCCGATGCGGGCACGTCGAGAACTCGCCTGATGGGCGCGGTCGAGCAGGCGCTGCGGCGCCTGAAAACCGATCGCATAGATCTGTTTCAGCTGCACGCGTTCGACGCATTCACGCCGGCCGACGAGGTACTGGAGACCCTCGAGACTCTCACCGACCACGGCAAGATCCGCTATACCGGGGTGTCGAACTTCGCGGGATGGCAACTGATGAAATCGTTGGCGGCCGCCGATGCGGCACACAGGCCGCGTTACATCGCCCACCAGGTCTACTACTCGCTGATCGGCCGTGACTACGAGTGGGAATTGATGCCGCTCGGCCTGGACCAGGGGGTGGGAGCGCTGGTCTGGAGCCCGCTTGGCTGGGGCCGGCTGACCGGGCGGATCCGACGCGACTCCCCACTACCGACCCTGAGTCGCCTGCACAAGACCGCCGATGCCGGTCCACCGGTGGACGATGCGCTGTTGTTCAACGTGATCGACGAACTGGACGCGATTGCAGGCGAAACCGGCAAGACGATCCCGCAGGTCGCCTTGAACTGGCTGTTGGGCCGCCCCACCGTGTCATCGGTGATCGTCGGCGCGCGCAACGAGCGCCAGCTCAGCGACAACCTTGGCGCGGTCGGATGGTCACTCGACGACGACCACATCGCCCGACTGGACTCAGTCAGCCAGCGCGATCAGCCGTACCCACACTTTCCGTACTTCCGCCAGGAGGGTTTCGCCCGTATCAACCCACCGCTGTTCCCGACAAGGCGCGCGTCAGAGTAGGGCTGTGGACCGGCGGCTAAGTAGCCTTGTCCGAGATGAGGCCCTTGACGGTTCTGGCGACTGTGTTGACGGCGGGCGCGCTGCTGTCCGGCTGCCAATCCGATGTCGAGGGCATGCCCGTGACGCCGACCAGCGGCGCGGGCGAGCCGAGTTTTCCGACCTCGCGGCCCAGCACGAACAGGCCCACCGCCGCGCCACCGACGAAAACCGCGCCATCGGCGCCTGCATCGCCGCCCGCCGCGGAGGTGCTCCCGCCGCAGGACGCGGGCTACGTCTTCATCGCGACCAAGTCGGGCCAGGTGCGCTGCCAGCTCGACAAGCAGTCGGTCGCCTGCGAGGCGTTGTTCACCAATTCCCCGATAAAGGACGGGGTGCGCGCCAACGGCGTGAGCCTGTCCGCCGACGGGAGCGTGGCTTGGATCGTCGGCAACCTCGGCGACATCCCCGCCGTGACCATCGACTACCGCATGTACAGCGCGGTCGGCTGGACGATCGTGGCGACCACCGACGGCACCCGGTTCACCAACCAACAGACCAAGCACGGCATGTTCGTCAGCATCGACAAGGTCGAAACCTACTAACGTCGCCGGCTCGAGGGCCGAACGGCCCTACCTCGCGTTGCTCGCGGCGGTCGATCATCAGCTCCATGAGCACCTCATATGGAATCGGGCCCGCGGCCGGTCAGTACAGCGTGGACCCCGAGGATCAGCTCCAGGCCGAGGACACCTTGGTCGACCGTGGCATCGACGACGTGCTCGACGAGGGCTATTCACCACCCGAGCAGCCGTACGGGCCCGGCGCCTACGGGCCGTCGGAAAGCATGGATCAGCTTCTGGCATCAGAAGAACGAGATCCGGCATCGCGGATCTACACCGCCGACAGCGGCGAGCAGCAGAGCGCCGACGAGGCTGAGCGCCAGACCGAGTTCCCCGAGCATCGCGAGGTCGGCCGCATGCGGGCGGGTCGCCTGATCGCACCCGACATGGGATTCGGTGAAGACACCGAGGCAGAACTGGTCGCCGAGGATGTCGGCATCAGCGGGGGCGCGGCATCCGCTGAAGAAGCGGCAATGCACATCATCGAGGACACCGAAGAGGACTGACCGCACCATGAAGATGTGGATACAATTCCGCGGCCACGACGAGGACGACGAGTTCTCCGACAACGTCACCTACCAGGTGTTGCCCAGCGGAGTGCTGAGGGTCAACAGCGGCGACGACATTCATCTCTACAGCCCGACCTATTGGCAAGAGGTCACGATCGACACCCGCTCAGCCGACGAGCGTGACGAACACGACCAGACCGTGGATGCAGATCTCACCTGGCAGTGACGCCGAGCCGCCGACAGCGCCCGCACTAGGCTCTAGCTCGTGGACTTTCGGGCATTCGTCGAACCCCAGCAAGGCGCTACCTACGCCGACCAACTAGCGGTCGCCAAAGCTGCGGAGGCACTGGGCTACTCGGCCTTCTTCCGATCCGACCACTATGTGGCGATGAGCGGCGACGGCCTTCCCGGACCCACCGACTCCTGGGTCACGCTGGCCGGAATCGCCCGCGAGACGACGTCGATCCGGCTCGGCACCATGGTGACATCGGCAACCTTCCGCTACCCCGGCCCGTTGGCCATCTCGGTGGCGCAGGTCGACGAGATGAGCGGCGGCCGGGTCGAATTGGGTCTCGGTGCAGGCTGGTTCGAGGCCGAGCACAAGGCGTACGCGATCCCGTTCCCGCCGCTCGGCGAACGGTTCGAGCGGCTGCGCGAGCAGCTGGACATCATCACAGGGCTGTGGACCACCCCCGACGGGGAGAAGTTCGACTACACAGGCACGCACTACGCGGTCGTGGACTCGCCCGCGCTGCCCAAGCCCGTGCAGCGGCCCCATCCGCCGATCATCATCGGCGGTGCGGGCGCCAAGCGCACGCCCGCGCTAGCCGCGAAGTTCGCCGCCGAGTTCAACGCCCCGTTCATGCCGGCCGACGGGGTGAAGACCTGCTTCGACCGCGTCCGCACGACAGTCGCCGATGCCGGGCGCGCAGCGGACTCGATGACCTATTCGGCGGCCTTCGTGGTGTGTGCAGGGCGCGACGACGCCCAGGTCGCCACCCGGGCGGCGGCGATCGGACGCGAGGTGGACCAACTGCGCGGCGATTCACCGCTGGTCGGCACGCCGAACGAGATCGTCGACAGGCTCGGCGCGTTCGCCGAGATCGGCGTGCAGCGCGTCTACCTGCAACTTCTGGACATGTCCGACCTCGATCACCTGGACCTCTTCGCCACCGAAGTGGTTTCGCAACTGGGCTGACCCGTCGTTGCTGCAGGTCGGCGGATTAATATCGGTTGCCGTGGCACGCCCCGACCTTCACGACGAATTCGACGAGGCCGAATTCGTCGATGAGTTCGGCGCCGAACAGCCAGAGCCGTGGCACAACTCGACGCGCGCGGTGGTCGGCGCGAGCGCGGCAGGCGTCGCGGTCATCGGCGTTCTCGTTGCCGCGGTGATGTTCATGAGCGGGGGCGACGAGCCCACCGACGCGCCGCTGAACTTCGTCGACCCCTCCTTCTCGGACACCGCAGCGGAGTCGGCGTCCTCCGCGACGACCACAACCCCGACCATCACCAGCACCCCGCAGATTTCCACGACCGAGATCAACGGGCCGTCAGGACCGCCGACGACCTCGGGCTCCTCGGACACCACCAGCAGCGGCACCGAGAGCAGCGGCAGCCCGCCGTTCACCCGGCCGCGCGAGCGCCAGAACGACGAGAACCCCGGCGGCCCCACTTCCCGGCGGCCACGCTTCAACATCACCCGCACACTGGGTCCAGGGCCGTTGGGCTGAGCGCCTACTATCGGTGCCCGTGGCTGGAAATGGACCCGATGACCCGAACTACTACTCGGACAGTGAGCCCACGGCCTACGCCGCCAACTACGGCGACTACGGCGGTTATCAGCAGCAGCCGGGCCAACCGCCCGAGCCGCCGACGCCCTGGTATCGCAAGCCCGCAGCTCTTATCGGCTTCGGCGCACTGATCGCGCTGCTTGTCGCGCTCATCGTGTGGCTGTCGGTGAGCCTGTTGTCGGATGACTCGTCGGGCAGCACGGAGACGACGACCACCACCACAACCGCGACCACGACGTCGTCCGCGCCGGAAGTCGCGCCAACCCAGACCGTCACCGAGACGACGGCCCCGACCAACGGCACGGAGACGACGGCCCCGTCCACCGAAACGACGACAACGACAACCGAACCCAGCGTCAGCACGTCGATCAGCACGAGCACCGTCACGGTCTCACCGCCGTCGAGCAACCCGCAGATCCCCCAGATTCCACAGATCCCACAGATCCCGATTCCCGGCGGCTAACCCCTGCCGCGGGCGGCGTATTCGGCGACCATCGCCTCGGCGCTGCGGACCGCTGCCCGGCAGGCGCGGGTGGTGAACGGGTCGTTGAGCGGATGGTCCGCGCGGCGCCGCCACCGCTGCGCAGCCGCGAATGCGGCGCGCGGTCCGTCATAGGGGTCACCGGGTTGCAGGCCGAGCCTGCTGGCCGCGTCGGTACCGGAGCCGCCGATGATGCGGCGCAGCGAGACCATCTCGTCTTCGTTCAATGTCGTTGCGCGCGACCGCAGTTGGCTGAGCAGGCGCAGCTCCTCGAAGGCGTGGGTGTCGGCGAGCAACGGATCGATGTCGGCGAGGATGTAGGGAGTCGCGTAGATCGGGTTGCTCTGTACGAACTGGCGCAGCGACAGCAGCGCGGTATGCGCCTTGAGCAGATCCGAGCGCTGAGCGAACTGCTGGTCGATGACGTCACGCAGCGCGACGAGGCCACTGCGCTCGAGCAGTTCGTCGGCCAGCCCGACGGAGTCGGTGACGCCGGTCCGAAGCACGGCGATGGAGATCCGCAGACCGAACATGCCGAACCGGTGCAGCAGCGCCGCGCGGGTGGCGGCGTCGACCGGCAGCTCGCTGTCCTCGCGAACGAAGCGGTCGACCGAGAGCATCGCCTTTGCCAGTTCGGCGGCGTCCACCGCGGCGAGCTTCTCCAGCGCCACGAACTCGCTCTGCCGCAGGGTCCGCGCGGCCAGCGCCAACAGCCCCGATACCGGGACGACGGCCTGACAGATGCCGGTCTTGTCCATCTCCGAGGTGAACCGCTTGGCGACGTCGCGCGCCGACAGCATCGCGTCGATCCGGCCCGCGCCGATCTCGTCGGCACGCGACGCCACGCCGATGACGCCGAGCGCCCCAGCCGAACCGCCGACGAGTTCGCCGATCTGCTTGAGCAGCGCGATATCGGCGGCGTTCAGGGTGCGCAGCAGGAACACGACCGCGTCGACGCGGGGAACGCTGTCCTCGGGGACCAGGAGTTGCAGCGTCCGCTGCGAGACGTCGCGCGACAACGACGAGGTGCCGGGGGTGTCGATGATCGTGGTGTCGATCAGTTCGGCGGCCGGCCATTCGACGTCGAGGTCAAGGACATCCTCGGGATCGAGGGTGGCGAAGTCGAAGGTGAGACCGCCGTTGCGGGCGATCGGAACGTTGGATCTTCTGCCGCCGCGGTGGTTCGCGGTGACCTTGGGGGTGGGGCCGTTGCGAAACCAGGTCACGATTCGAGTGGCCTCGGTGGCGTCGGTGGGTGCAATGTCCTCACCGACAAGCGCATTCACCAGAGTCGACTTACCGGCTTTCAGCGTCCCGGCCAGCGCGATGCGGATGGGCTGGTTGAGCCGGCGGCCGATCCGATCCAGCTCGTTGTGCACGTCGGGGCGCTGACGGTACGCCGGATCAGCCCTGTAGGCCTGAATCGTGCCGCCCAGGATGGCGCGCACCTGATCGCTCGTGCTCATATCGGTGTCAATCAGCTTATTCACCGGGGCTGAACACCGCTGATGGGGTTGGCGAGGCTAGGTCCTGCCCACGGGCTGTGGCGCCGGCTCTGGTGCGGCCACCGCCAGCTTGTTCGCGTGGTCGGTCACCTGGCCAAGGATGTTGAGCTGGCGTTCCAGCTCGCCGACCCGGCTGTTGCGTTCGTTCTCCTCGAGCTTGGCGGCGGTGAGCGTCGCCTGCAGCGATTCGTTGAGCGAGCGGGTGGCCTGGTTGGCGATGCCGCGGTAGTGGTCGCGAATCTGGCGCTGAACGCCCTTCAGCCGGTCGCGCGACTCCTTGCCGACCACGAAGGCGACATCGTCGACGAACCGGCGCATGTTCATCTTGGCCTCGTTGCGCACGCGCAGCATCCGGTTCTCCATGTCCTCCTTGTATGCCTTGCGGCCCAACAGGAGTCCGGCGCCAAGCGACAGCGGGTTGAACATGCCCAGGCCGGCGAACGACGTCAGCATGCCGAACATCAGCACGCCGCCGTAGGAGCCGCGCATGCCGGTGACCACTTTGTGCCCGGCCTTGATCGGTTTGGCCTCCAGCCGGCCAAGCGACTTGAGCTCGCCGAAACCGGCGCCCATCTCCCTGGCGTCGATCTGCGGCATCTTGACCGCGTCCAGTCCGGCCTCGACGAACGTGCGGCCCACTTCCTCGGCGAGCGCCTCGGCGCGCTGATAGGCCCAGACGAAGTTGTCGCCGACGGCGGTGGCGATCGCGTCCTCCAGTTCCGTGCCGATCTCCGCCCAGTGATTGGTCGGGTCGCAGTCGTCGATGACCTTCTCCGTGTGCTGGGTGATCGCGCGGAAGCGGGCGCGCAGGTCATGGTCGACATCGGAGGTCAGGTCGGCGATTCCGTCGTTGAGCACCTGCTGCCACAATGCCGTCTGCTGCAGCGCATCTTGGGCTTCCTCCTTGCGCCGCTCCAGCTCGTCCTTCAGTCGGTCCCGCGCGTCTGGATCGTTGAACGCGGACAACTCGGACTCCACCCTCAGCGTCAAATGCTCTGCGGCCGAGCGAACCTCGGCGAGCACCTGGTCACGGATCCGGTCGTCCTCACGGGACAACACCTTCTCGCTGAGGAACTTGACGATGGCCGGGAAGTTGGACTCCTCGTTGAGTTCCTTGTCGTTGTGCTGCAGCGCGTGGCTGCGCAACAGCGACGAGGCTGGGATCACCGGAAGCGAAAGGCCGGCCCGCTGCAGATGAGCCTGGTCGGCCGCCACGATCTCGCGCCAGTACGGATAGAGGTCGGTCTTCGTCGCGACGATGGCCGCCACCGGGCAGATTTCCTGGGCCTGCCGGATGAACCTCATCTCGGGTTCGGTGAACTCCTGGCTGGTGTCGCTGATCATCAGCATCGCGTCGGCATCGGGCAGCAGGCCGAGGGTGGCCGACAGGTGCGGCTGCCCGTGGCCGCCGACCCCGGGGGTGTCGATGAACGCCAGGCCCTTCTTGAGCAGCGGACTGCTGGCGGTGACCTCTACCCGCAACACCTCACGGCCACCGGCTTCCGGCGCGCGTCGCAGATCGTTGCGGAGGTTCGCGGGTGGGATGGGAATCACCGAGGGCTCGGCACCATCGGGCGAGGCGACGATCAACTGGGCCGATACCTGCTCCGAATACGACACCACGGTGGCGAGCACCGTCGTCTCGTCGTCGCCGACACGGGCCACCGGCACGTTGAGCAAGGAGTTAAGCAACTGGCTTTTGCCCTGCTTCAGCTGACCGGCGATCACCACGCGGATCTGGGGATCGGAGATGCGCACCCGGGCCTTGTCGAGCCGCTCGGCCAAGTCCCCGCGCTCATTGGCGTCGGCGATCTTGCGGGTGTGGTCGATCAGCTCGAGGATGACGTTGACCTTGCGTGGGTCATTGGGTTGCGTCATGGTGCCCCTACGGTAGACGTGCCAACTGGCGGGGATCGAAGTTCGATCCCCGCCAGTTGTGTTATGCGGTTAAGGCTGCCGATCAGAACAGGCCGGCGTCGATGTTCGTCTCGACGTGGTGGTGCGTCGAGTTGTCGTCGTGGCTGGCGTCAACAGGTCCGCTCACGTGATCGACGTGCGTCACGTCGCCGCCGAGGGCGGTGCTGTCGTTGTCCTCGTTGCCGACGGACACCGGAGCGTGCGAATGACCCGCGTCGACGTTGTTGATGTCGTCGCCCGCCGACTGGTTGTTGCTGTTGGACTGGTTGTTGCTGTTGCTGGTCTGCGTCGGGGCGATGATCACGCCACCGCCGGAACCGCCTGCTGCCGCGCCGCCGTCACCGCCATCGTTGCCGATACCGATGAGGCCACCGCCGCCGTGGCCACCGTGACCGCCCGCGGCGCCGCCGCCGCTGGTGTCGATGTCACCGACCTGGGTGTTCTGCCCGCTGCCGGTGTTGGTGGCCACGTCGCCACCCGCCTGGGTGTTGACGTCGTTGCCGCTGTCATCGATGTCGTTGTTGATGCCGCCTGCGTTGACGTTGGAGCCCTGGCCCGCGTGCACATTGCCGGTGTTGTTGCCGTCGTTGTCGTCGCCGGTGATGTTGCCGTCGCCCTTGACGTTGGTGTTGTCGATGTCGCCGGCGTTGCCGGTGTTGATCACACTGCCGTCGGAGGCGGTGTTCTTGTCACCGAAGGTGAAGTCGCCGAAGCTCAGGTCGACGTTGCCGACGCCCTGCTGAACGTCCTCGCCGGCCCGCGGGCTGCCGATGTCGTTGCCGCTGGCGAAAGCGGTGTCGTTGTGGCTGGCGAAGTCCGTCTCGGGGGCGAACGTCCGCTGCGGCGCGAAGGTCAGGCCGTTGTTGTCGGCGACCGTGTGCTGCAGAGCCTGGACCGCATTGCCGCCGCCATAGAGGGCTGCCGGCGCGACAACCGCGGAAGCGGCCTGCGTCAGCTGGGCCTGGGTCACCGCGGTGCCCATTGCCTGCGAGGCCGCCTGCGTCGGGTTGGCGACGAAGGCGCGGACATCGGCGGGATCGGCGCCCGGGCGGGTCAGGCCGAGGAGCCAGTCGAAGAGGAAGGAGATGGGGTTGGTCATCGGAGTGCCTTTCGGTGAGTGGTGTGTTCTGTTGTGGTCGTCACCGGCTGTCCGGCGATCTGGGGACTACGTTATGGACCCGGCAACCCCTCGGAAACGGGGTCGACACCTATCCCTACGGGACCCCATGCCGGGATCTTGGGGGATCCCCCATTAGGGGATTAGGGGATGGTCGGGGATGGCGGCATTCAGCCAGGTCAGCGGTGTTTCTGCAGACGAAAACGGCGCGGCCGTGAGTGGCCGCGCCGTTTTGGACGTGCTTGTGCATCTAGTCGAAGACGTCGAATCCCGTGTCGCCGATGTCCAGATGGTGCTGGGCGTCGTCGACGAGGGACTGCCAGTCGGGGTCGCCGGCGTCGCCCACGAGCGGCGCATCGTCGATGATTCCGCCTGTGAGCTGCGCGGACGGATCGTCGAAGTCCGCGACCGCCGGGACATCGGCGTCGTGAAGGGCGTCCAGACCCGCGTGTAGCGAATCGTCGGGTTGTTGGATGACGTTTGTCGCGAGGCTGTGCCCGTCGTCGATCGTGGGGATCGACGCATGGTCATCGAATGCGTCGAATGCCGCGGTCGCGGCCCCACTGCTCCATACGTTGCCACCCGCATCGCCGTCGAGAAGGTCCGTCCCGCTGCTCGGCACTGCCGTCGAAAGCGACTCCGATACCACCGGGATGAGCGCGTTAACGTCTGCGCTGGTCACGTCGGTAAGGTTGGCGGCGTGGATGGCTTGCGCCGGGTCAGCGGCGTAGTGGGCAGCAGCGTCAGGGTCCCGCACCAACGACATCACAAAGTCGAGTAGCGGGTTTGCCATGACACACCTTCTTTCCTTTGCGGATACTTCGGGCGACGGCCCGCCGGTTAGAACGATGCTATCCAGGTGCAGGTGTGGCGTGATCGGTGCGAAACCCGCCCCCGCCGCCAGGGCGTTAGGGGACCCGGCGTTAGGGGTTTTGCGCCGTTAGGGGGATCTGCCTGTTCGACGCGTGATCGGCCGCTATCGTGATGGACGGCCGAATGTGAGGAGTCTGCGTGGGAACCGAGACATGAGCGATCCTCTCGGGTTGTCCATCGGGGCGACCAACCTCGTCGCAGCGCGCGTCGGCCGCCCGCCCGTCATGCGCCGCGCGGTGCTGACGCTGTTCTCCGACCGCCCACCCGAGGTCGGAGTCGCCGCGGAGAACCCGGCGCTCAACCAGCCCGGTGTCGTGCTGACCGGCTTCGTTGAACGGGTCGGCGATCCGGTACCGCTGGTCGCCGAGGACGGCAGCTCCCACCGCGGCGAACGCGTACTTGTCGCAGCTCTCGACGCGCTTGCAACCACGGCGGGCGGCGGCCAGCCGGTCGCCATTGCGGTGCCCGCACATTGGGGACCCGCGACGGTCGGGGCGCTACGCGGAGCGCTGCGGGATAAACCGAACCTGTCACCGGGCGGCGTACCCGCCGCGTTGATCCCGGACTCCCTCGCGGCGCTGACCGCGCTGCAGACCGCGCCCGGATTGCCCGCAGGTGTCATCGCGCTTGTCGATCTGGGCGGCAGCGGAACCAGCATCACGCTTGCCGATGCGGGTACGAACCTCGCGCCGATCGGCGAAACCGTAAGGTACGGTGACTTTTCCGGTGACGAGATCGACCAGGCGATCCTCAATCACGTGCTCGCCGGCGTCGCCGATGCCAACAACAACGATCCGGCAAGCACCGCGGCGGTCGGGTCGCTGAACCTCCTGCGTGACGAGATCAGGCAGGCCAAGGAGCGCCTCTCGGCGGAGACGGCCACCGTGGTGCCCGTCGATCTGCCCGGGTTCCGGTCCGATGTCCGGCTGACCCGCACAGAGCTCGAAAACCTCGTCGCCGGGTCGCTTGCGGGCCTGCTGTCGGCGATCCAAGACACGTTGCGGCGCAACAACATCGCCCCGGCCAGCCTCGTCGCGGTGGCAACCGTCGGGGGTGGCGCTGCCATCCCGCTGGTCACCCAACGTCTGTCCGAACAGTTCCGCGTCCCGGTCATCACCACACCCCAGTCGCAACTGAACGTGGCCGCGGGTGCTGCGCTCCTCGCCGACCGGGATCTGGCCGCCGATGCCCCGACGGGACTGTCGGCCGCCGCCGACGTGCCAACAGGTATTGCGCCCGCGGCATGGGCAGCGGGAGCTGCCGGTCTCGCGGCAAGCGAATCGGCTGCCGATGGTGCCCCATCGGCGACCTACCGCGCCCTCGCGTGGTCGCAGGACGACGACCGCGGCACCGATCCGGTGCCGTACACCGGCGAGGACTACAGCGCCGACGTTTACTCGGGGCCAACCGACGCTCGGCCACAGGTGGCGTTCACCCCTGACCAAGAACCGCAATACGAGGCCGAGCCGCCGCCGCTGCCGTGGTACAAGCGACCACCAATTCTGTTCGGAGCGGCGGCAGTTGCGGTGCTGCTCGCGATCGGCGGTTTGGCGATCACACTGACGGGCAACAGCGGTGTGCTTGGTCCGGTCACGGAGACGAGCACGACGTTCTCGCTCGAGCCGACGTCGGGGCCACCGCCGACCTCCGCGGAGCCAACGACGGTCACGGTGACGGGGTCAGACGGCCAGGCGACCACGAGTGTCGTCCCGCCGCCACCGCCTCCGCCGTCGTCGAGCACCACCACAACCACGTCGCCGACAACCACCACCACGTCGCCGACAACCACCACGACCACGACGACGACCACCACAACCACCACCACCACCACAACGACGACAACGACAACGACGACGTCCCCGCCGGCACCCAAACCGGAACCCTGCCTCATATACACATCTGACCACA
>NZ_RARC01000025.1 GCF_003719305.1 Mycolicibacterium stellerae | reverse complement strand
CCAGCTCCCGCACCCGTGGACCCGCTCGCCCCGCCTGCCGACCCGCTCGCCCCGGCTGCCGACCCGTCCGCACCGCCCGCCGATCCGTTCGCCGCGCGACCCACAACCATTCCCGAGGGCACCCCGGCGGGTCAGAACCCGACCCCCTACACCGGTGATCCGGTGTTCCTCCCGCCGTCCTTCAACCCGGTCAACGGCTCCATGGTCGGCGTCGCCAAGCCGATCATCATCAACTTCCAGCGGCCAATCGCGGACCGCCCGATGGCCGAGCAGGCGATCCACATCTCGTCGAACCCGCCCGTGCCGGGCAAGTTCTACTGGATGAGCGACACCCAGGTGCGCTGGCGCCCGCTCGACTTCTGGCCCAAGGACACCACCGTCCTCATCGACGCGAGCGGTACCAAGTCGACCTTCCGCACCGGTGAATCGCTGGTCGCCACCATCGACGACAAGACGCACCAGATGACCGTCAGCCGGAACGGCAAGGTCGAGAAGACGTTCCCGGTGTCGATGGGCAAGCCCGACGGCAAGCACGAGACCAAGAACGGCACGTACTACGTCCTGGAGAAGTTCGCCGACATCGTGATGGACTCCTCGACCTACGGAGTCGCCGTCGACTCCGCGGAGGGTTACAAGCTGAAGGTCCAGGACGCGGTCCGGATCGACAACAGCGGAATCTTCGTGCACAGCGCTCCGTGGTCGGTCGGCGACCAGGGCAAGCGCAACGTCAGCCACGGCTGCATCAACCTCAGCCCGGCCAACGCGCAGTGGTTCTACGACAACTTCGGCAGCGGTGATCCGATCGTCATCAAGAACTCCGTCGGCACCTACAACCAGAACGACGGCGCCCAGGACTGGCAGATCTAACGCATTTCGTTGCGGCATTGACCTGACCGCGCCCAGGATGGGTTATGGCCCATCGGCCGCGCGTCGTCGCCGTGATTGTGTTGTTGATCGTGGCCGCTGTCGCGCTGCACGGGTACCTGCCGGGCGTCGAGACCCCGCCGCGAGAGCGGCCGACCAGCGGCCTCGGCAGCCTGTTCGCGGTCGTCGCGATGGTGGTGGTGTCGACGGCGATCATCGTCATCGCGATCGTCACGCAATCGCGGAGGCGACCCGCATCTCCTGGCGCAGGCGAACCCCCGCGGGAGATGGCGGGCGAGCGACGGCCGCTGACGTGGCGGATGGCTCTCATCTCCGTGGCCGTTGTCATTGCATGGCTGCTCCTGGTCGCGCTGCTGTCGCGGATGAACGCGCAGCTGGGCATCGAAGCGCCGACGCCCGACACGAGTACGCCGCCATCGGGCTCACCCCCACCCCCAGCTGAGCTGCCGGAGCCACCGCAGCCGTCGTCCGGCCTCTTCTCGCTATTGGCGGGGTCGATGGTGGTGCTCATGATGGCCGTGTTCGTCGGCGCGGCGATCGCGGGTCGCAGGCAGCGTCGTCGGGCCACCACACCGGTCTCGGCGGCAAGTGAATACCGTTCCGCCACAACGATGTCCACGTCTGATCCGCTTGCCAGGGCCGCCGAACTCGGGCTTGCCGAGGCGGGCGACCTGAGCCGCGAACCACGCGAAGCGATCATCGCCTGCTACGCCGCGATGGAGCGTGAACTCGAGAATTCTCCGGAAATCGTTCCGCGCGAGTCGGATACACCGTCGGAAGTATTGGCCCGTGCCGTCGAACACCACGCTCTGCGAGCCGACAGCGCAACCGGGCTCGTCGAGTTGTTCGAAGAGGCGCGGTTCAGCCCGCATGTGATGACCGAGGAACACCGTGAGACCGCGGTGCGGGTGCTCAGCCTCGTCCTCGACGAATTACGGAGCCCCGCATGACGCTCAAGAAGCTGGTGGCCGCCGGGCTGTGCCTGGTGATCGGCGTGCAGGTGCTGGCGATGCTGACACCCGACCGCCGCTTCGTCCTGGTGATCGTCGGGGTCGCGGTGGCCCTGGTGCTGCTGGCGCTGCGCTGGTATCTGGCGCGCGGAACGGGTTACGAGTCTGCCGAGCCGCCGATCAACGACGCCGAAGAGTCCTTGCGCCGCTGGCTGTCTCGGACCGAGACGCTGATCTCGTGGTCGGAGTCAACCCGGTCGGACTGGGACCGCCATCTACGTCCCATGCTCGCGCGGCAGTTCGGCATTGCCACCGGTCAGAAGCAGAACAAGAACCGCGACGGGTTCCGGGCCACCGGCCGGATGCTGTTCGGCGACGAACTGTGGGCCTGGGTGGACCCCGAAAACGTCGCACGAACCGATCAGCACGTGCCTGGGCCTGGCCGTGGCGCGCTCGACGAGATCCTTCGGAGGTTGGAGCAGGTATGACCCCTTCGTCACTGCCGGCCGCGACGACCACCGCCAACTGCGAAGCGGTACTCGACGAGATTCAACGCGTCGTGGTGGGGAAACGGTGGGCGCTTTCGCTGATCCTCACGTCGGTGCTCGCGCGAGGACACGTCTTGATCGAAGATCTTCCCGGCCTGGGCAAGACGTTGATCGCGCGGTCCTTTGCGGCCGCACTGGGTTTGGAGTTCACCCGCGTGCAGTTCACACCGGACCTGCTGCCCGCCGACTTGCTCGGATCGACGGTGTATGACATGCAGTCGGGCCGGTTCGAATTCCGGTCGGGGCCGATCTTCACCAACCTGCTGCTCGCCGACGAGATCAACCGGACACCGCCGAAGACCCAAGCCGCGCTGCTCGAGGCGATGGCCGAACGTCAGGTGAGCATCGACGGCGTCACTCACCGGCTACCCGACCCGTTCATCGTGCTCGCCACCGACAACCCGATCGAGTACGAGGGCACCTACCCGCTGCCCGAGGCGCAGCTTGACCGCTTTGCGATCAGGCTCGAACTGCGCTATCTGTCCGAACAGGAGGAGAACTCGATGCTGCGCCGCCGCCTGCAGCGCGGGTCGGCCGAGCCGACCGTGAATCAGGTGGTCGATTCCCATGATCTGATCGCGATGCGGGAATCGGTGGAGGAGGTGACCGTGCACGACGATGTGCTGGCCTACGTCGTCTCGCTGGCCAATGCCACCCGCCAGCATCCGCAGGTTGCCGTCGGCGCCAGCCCAAGGGCCGAGATCGACCTGGTTCAGCACGCGCGGGCACGCGCACTTCTGTTGGGCCGCGACTACGTGATACCCGAGGACGTGAAATCCCTTGCCGTTCCCACCATTGCCCACCGGATCAGCCTGAAGCCGGAGATGTGGGTGCGCCGCGTGCACGGCGCCGACGTGGTGGAGGAG
This sequence comes from Mycolicibacterium stellerae, assembly GCF_003719305.1. Taxonomy (GTDB): domain Bacteria; phylum Actinomycetota; class Actinomycetes; order Mycobacteriales; family Mycobacteriaceae; genus Mycobacterium; species Mycobacterium stellerae. The sequence goes on along the minus strand of NZ_RARC01000025.1, from coordinate 95,131 downwards.
CTCCTGCGCCGGCTGCCGGTTCCGCGGGCGCAGGCGTGATCGACACCCGCCGCACCGAAGCCGAGTTGCGTTGGCGTGCTTCACCGTTGACGCGCACGGTGGCCACCTGTGCAGGTGTCGTCCTTGCTGCTGTCCTGATCGGGTCGCGTTGGCAACTGATCGCGTTCGTCGCGCCACTGCTGGGTGTGCTGTGCTCGATCGGCTGGCAAAAGGCGCTGCCGAAGGTCTATGTGCACGCCGAGCCCGGCCTGCAGCGTTGCTTCGAGGGGGAGCAGACGCAGGTGAGCGTGTGGGCGAGCGCTGAACCCGACGACATCGCCGTGACGCTCGCGATAACCGGTGTTGACGGCATGCGGCTCGACGTCACGGGCGACGATCCCACAGGTAGGCGGACGGTCAGCGTCGCCGCCGACCGATGGGGCCGCTACCCGGTCCGCGCCACCGTCGGCATCGTCGCACCGGGCGGACTGCTGTCGGGCAGCGCGACGGTCGACGCCACCGACGTATTCGTGTTCCCCTTGGCCCCACCGCAATCCACCGCCATCCCGAAGACCGAACTGCTCGATCGGCTGGGCACGCATTTGACCCGGCACATCGGCCCTGGCGTCGAATACGCCGACATTCGGCCGTTCGTCCCCGGTGACCAGTTGCGGACCGTCAACTGGCCGGTGAGCGCGCGTCGCGGCAGCCTGCACGTCACCCAGCGGTTGACCGACCGGGCCGCCGACGTGGTCGTGCTGGTCGACATGTACTCCCAGCCGCCGGGTCCGGCCACGGCGGCGACCGAGCGGGCGCTGCGCGGGGCCGTCCAGGTCGTGCAGAGCGCGCTGCGCAGCGGCGACCGCGCCGGGGTGGTCACGCTCGGCGGGGGACGCCCGCGCTGGCTCGGCGCCGACATCGGCAGGCGGCAGTTCTACCGGGTGCTCGATACGTTGCTCGGCGCAGGCGACGAATTCGAAACCACCACAGGCACATTGGCACCCGGCGCCGCGCTGCCGCCGGGCGCGATCGTGGTCGCCTTCTCCACGATGCTCGACACCGAGTTCGCGCTGTCGCTGATCGACCTGCGCAAACGTGGACACACCGTCGTCGCCGTCGACGTCTTGGAAGGCGCGCCGTTCGAAGCCGGTAAAGACCCGCTGTTCACCCGGATGTGGACGATGCAGCGGTCGTTCATGTATCGCGATATGGGCACCGTCGGTGTCGACATCGTGTCGTGGCCGTCGGAGCACACCCTCGATCAGTCGATGCGGCTGGTGCCCGAGCATCGACGGCCGGTGCGGGGTCGGCGATGACGAACATTCTTCGCAGGGCCCACCCGCTGTCGACGGCATTCGGGCTGGTGATGGTCGCGGCGGCGGGATTCCAAACCGCCGGGCCCGCACTCATTTTCGCGATGCTGGCGGCGGGCGCAGTGCTGACGGGCATCCCGGTGCGGGTTGCGGCGACGGTGGCGGTGCTGTCGGCCGCCGCGGCGATCGTCGTCTCCGAAGCGCCACCGATGCTGGCCGCGGTGGCTGGCCTCTGCGCGGCCTGCTACCTGGTGTTGCGCTATACCGAGGGCGGCTCCACCCGGGTGCTGGGCGCGTCCGCGCCTGCACTGGTTGCGGCCCTTGGCTTTACCTTCGTCGGCGTGCTGGCGGCATCGTTTCCGTTCGAGCTGCCGTGGCTGCCGCTGCTTGCACCGTTGGCGGTGTTGGGGATCTACGTGCTGGCCACCCGGCCGTTCTACCAGGCGGCCGAGGGCAAACTGGAGATCAGTTCCAGATCCTGACCCGCCGCTGCGGCTCGAGGTAGAGGGCGTCGTCCTCGTCCACCTCGAACGCCTCGTAGAACGCGTCCATGTTCCTGATCACGCCGTTGCAGCGAAACTCGGGCGGTGAATGCGGGTCGACCGCGAGCCGCCGGATCGCCTCCGCATCACGGGATTTCGTGCGCCACACCTGCGCCCAGCCGAAGAACACCCGCTGCACGCCGGTCAGGCCGTCGATCACGGGCGCCGGCTCGCCGTTGCGGGACAGCTGGTAGGCCAGCAGCGCGATCGACAGGCCGCCGAGATCGCCAATGTTCTCGCCGACCGTGAAGGCGCCGTTGACGTGGTGGCCGTTGGACAGCGCGCGCGGCACGAACTCGTCGTACTGCTCGATCAGTGCCTTGGTGCGCGCCCCGAATTCGGCGCGGTCGTCGTCGGTCCACCAGTCCACCAGGTTGCCGTCGCCGTCGTACTTCGCCCCCTGATCGTCGAATCCGTGACCGATCTCGTGTCCGATCACCGCCCCGATGCCGCCATAGTTGGCGGCGTCGTCGGCATCGGCGTCAAAGAACGGCGGCTGCAGAATGGCTGCGGGGAAGACGATTTCGTTCATACCGGGGTTGTAGTACGCGTTCACCGTCTGCGGTGTCATGAACCATTCGTCGCGGTCAACCGGGCCGCCGAGCTTGGCCAGTTCGCGCTCGGAGCTCACGGCGTAGCCGCGGCGGTAATTGCCGTACAGATCGTCGCGCTCGATGACCAGCTTCGAATAGTCGCGCCACTTCGCCGGGTAGCCGATCTTCGGCGTGAACTTGTCCAGCTTGGTCAGCGCACGCTGGCGGGTGTCGGGCGTCATCCAGTCCAGCCGGCTGATGCTGACCCGATAGGCCTCCCGCAGATTGGCGACGAGTTCGTCCATCCTGGCCTTGGCGCCAGGCGGGAAATGCCGCTCCACGTAGAGCTTGCCGAGCGCATCGCCCATCAGGTTCTCCACCACCGAGACGGCGCGCTTCCACCGTTCCCGGATCGACTCGGTGCCGGACAGCGTGCGGCCGTAGAAGTCGAAGTCCTCCGCGACGAGGTCGTCGGTGAGCAGGAACGCACGCGCGTGGATCAGCCGCCAGCGGGCCCAGCGTTTCCAGTCCTCGAGGTCCGAGCCGGCCCACAGCGCCGCGAACGCGGTCAGGTAATCAGGTTGACGCACAACGAGTTCGGTGACCATCTCCGGGCTGGCACCCATCGCGCCGATCCAGCCGGCCCAGTCGAAGCCGGGAGCCTCTGCGGGCAGATCGGTGAACTTGCGCAGGTTGTAGGTGAGATCGGCGTCGCGTCGCTTTACGACGTCCCAGTGCGCGGCGGCAAGCTTGGACTCCAACGCGACGATGCGCTCGGCGGTGGCCTGCCACTCGCCGGGTTGGGGTTCCTCTCCGAAGACGAGCGCGAACATCGCGGCGATGTGGCGCGGATAGGCGGCCAGGATCTCGGCGTGCTGCTCGTCGCGGTAGTAGGACTCGTCGGGCAGTCCCAGCCCGGACTGGTTCAGGTGCAGCAGGTAACGCGTGGAGTCCTTGGAGTCGGTGTCGATGTAGGCACCGGTCCCGCCGCCGACACCGGTGTGCTGCAGCCCGCCCATCACCGAGGCGAGCGCGTCGGCATCTTCGGCGGCGTCGATCGCTGCCAGCTCGTCGAGCAGGGGCGCCACCCCGATCCGCTCGGCGGCCGCCTCGTCCATGAAGCTCGCGTACAGGTCACCGATGCGCTGCTGGTCGGTGCCCTTCTCGGCGTTTGCCGCGGCAGCCTGGTCGATGAGCTCGCGGATCTGCGCCTCTGCGCGGTCGTAGAGCGACCGGAACGCACCGTCGGTGGCCCGGTCGGCCGGGATCGCGTAATCGGCCAGCCAGCGGCCGTTCACGTGGCCGAACAGGTCGTCTTGCGGGCGGGCTTGTCCATCGACGTAGCGGAGGTCGATACCGGAATGAGTTGCTTCTACCGTCACCCCAACAGGGTGCCAGAAGTGCGGTAGGTACCCTCACGGCCATGCCCGACGACGAGCGCCCCGACGACGACGTCGCCGAGGACGACGGTCCCGTGTTTTCCGGGTACGGCGTCGCATCTGCAGCGCTCGGCCTGCTCTCGGCGGCTGCGATCGTCCTCGCGCTGATCATCTGGTCGGGCCACAAATCGGACGCCGACGAGCGCCGCTACCGGACCGAGGTGCTCGAAACCGCGGCCGCCTGGGTGACCGTGCTGATCAACATGAACTCCGGCGACATCGATTCCAGCCTGCAGAAGCTGCACGACGGCACGGTCGGCGAGCTGAACAACGAGTTCGAGGCGGTGGTCGAGCCGTACAAGAAGGTGGTCCAGACGCTGCAGAGCCAGACAAAGGGCCAGATCGACTCGGTCGCCATCGAGTCCATCTACCACCGTCCGCAGACCCTGCCCGACGGCAGGCCGGCGCCCCCGCCGACCCCGCAGCCCGCGCTCGCCGAGATGGTCAAGCGGACCGACACCGTGTTCGTGGTGGCGACGTCGATCAGTGACAACGTCGGCGGCAAGCCGCAAACGCTGCGGTGGAACGTGCGGCTCGACGTCTCCGATGTCGACGGCAAGCTGCTGATCTCCCGCCTGGAGCAGATCCAGTGAGGAACCGGCTTCGGGTGCTGGCGTTCGATGTCGCCGCGCCGCTCGCGGCGATCGCCGCCCTGATCTACATCGGCGTCGCGCTGGGATGGCCGCTGTGGTGGGTGTCGCTGGCATCGGTGCTGTGTCTGCTGATCGTCGAGGGCGTCATCGTCAACGCCGTGCTGGCGCGCCGCGACGGGGTGACGGTCGGCACCGACGACGACGGGCCGGTACTGCGATTGGCGGTCGTCGGGTTGGCGGCGGTCGCGTTGGTCGCCGCTGTGGTGATCGGCTACACGCAGTGGACGGTACCCGACCGCGCCATGGACGAGGACAGTGCGGAAGTCGTCGGCATCGCCAGCAGTGTGGCCGAGGCCAGCGCGACGTTCACACCGTCGAGTCCGACGGCGGCCATCGATCGCGCAACCGCGTTGATGTCACCGGACCGCGCGGACAAGTACAAGACCGAATTCGCCGCTGTGGCACAGCAATTGACGAAGAAGAATGTCTCGGCATCGGCCGCCACGATCTCGGCGGGGGTCGAGGCCATCGGCCCGCAGAACGCAAGCGTGGCCGTGGTCATGCGTGGCACCCAGAACGTGCCGGGTCAACCGCCCGACACGGCGGTGCTGGCGCTGCGCATCACGTTGGCGAAGGACAGTGGGCGCTGGCTCGTCGACGACGTGACACCGATCAACTCACGCTGAGCAGGCGAGCGTGCTCGACCTTCAGGCACCGGTCCATCACCACCTGCAGGCCTGCAGCCTCGCCGTCGCGGGCCACCTGCTCGTCGGCTAGGCCCGACTGCAGCCACAGGGTTTTCGCGCCGACCTTGATCGCGTCGTCGAGGACCGCGGGCAGATGCTCGTGGCGCCGGAAGACGTCGACGAGGTCGGGGACCACCGGTAGCGCCGCCAGGTCCGGGTATGTCGGCGTGCCGTCGATGTCGCTGACGGTCGGATTGACGAGGTAGCACGCGTAGTCACTGGCCGACTCGAGGTAGCGCCAGACGGAGTAGACGGCGCGGGCCCGATTGGCCGATGCGCCGACGATCGCGACAGTGCGCGTTTCGCGCAGGATGCGATCGATATCGGTGCTCAGTGAGGGCCGCCGCCCGTGCGGGGGGCCTTCATCTTCGCGAAGCGATCCGACAGCCGGCTCATCCGCACCATCAGCGAGGCGGACGGGCTGGTCTTGCCTTCGAGGTAGCCGGCGAGTTCCTCGCCGGGTACACCGATGCGCGACGCGAATTCCTGTGGTTTGAGCCCGGACCTGCCGAGCAGCACCCGAATCTGGCGGGCGACTTCGGCGCGTTCGTTGGCTTCCAGGCTATCCCTGGTGCGGGTCAGCACCTCTGACAGTGCCTTCGAAACCCCATATGGCCGTGTCGATTCCAACACCTCCTCGACTTGGCGCGCGGTCCTGCCGTACGGATCGCGCTTGATGGCGACGACGATGCGCTGCCATACCGTCAGGTCATCGGTTTCCAGTGCCTCGCGGATCGCGGCCGTCGGCCAGAATTCCACCGGCTGGTCGTCGTTGGCCGGGCGGCGGGACCGCTTCGGAGCGCCGGTGGGTATGCGTGCGGTGGCAGCGTCGCGGCCGGCGTCCACAGTCACCGTCACCTCGCCTCCTCCAGCATCGCGACCGCCACCGACAGGCACCGCTCCCTGACCTTGGCCCAATCAGCCTCCGCCTCGGGGCCCGACATCGGGATGTCGAACTCATCCGACGGATGCGGATCGGCCAATCGGCGCACCAGCTGGGTGGCCACCCATTGTTTCCTGGATGGCTCACCACAGTAGTACCGATCCATTCCGGCCAGAACCACAGCAGCGGTTTGAGTCTCCATCGAGTCGACCAAATCGGCAAACTCAGCGAAATCTTTCGTGCTGTTCCTGCACATGATCAGGTAGCTCTTCAGTCGCAGCGTCTCGGCGCCCGTCGGTATCGACAGCCGGTCGCCGGTCGGCAGTTGGACGTTGGTGGTCTCCATCGGGCTGTTGCGTTCCACCGGCGGGCGGTCCGTTTCGGCCTCGGTCTCCAGCGCGTCGAGGGCCACCGACAGCCGGCCGCGCCACATCGTCACGGGATGCATCGGCCGCGGACCGCGCTTCAGCTTGACCGTCTTGCCGTTGCCGACGACGTTGGTGTGCGAATGGCCGTTGGCGTGCAGGGCGTTGACCAATTTCGGGCCGTTGGCAGGCAGGCAGCCGCTGAACGCAAGGGGATCGGCGACGGAGATCGTGTGCGGGGCCATGTTCTTCAGCTTGGCCGCCGACTTGACCACCGTGCGGATGTCGATGCCCGACGCCGCAAGCGTCGAGATGTCGTCGGGGATGATGACCAGATCGCCGATGTCGGCCTTGGGAAGCGGCTTCTCGAAGTCCACCGACGGCAGGATGCGGTCCAGCCAGCAGGGCAGCCACCAGTTCCATTGGTCGAACATCGCCATGAGTGCGGGCACCAGGATCAGCCGCACCACGGTGGCGTCTACCGCGATGGCCACCGCGCACGCGACGCCGAGTTGGGCGACAAGCGGCATGCCCGCGAACGCGAAGCCGATGAACACCGCGATCATGATCAGCGCCGCACTGGTGATGGTGCGCGCGCTGGTGCTCACGCCGTAAGCGACGGCGTCGCGGGTGTTGTTGGTCTGCAGGAACCGCTCCCGGATACGGGTCAGCAGGAAGATCTCGTAGTCCATCGACAACCCGAACGTCATCGCCAGAACCAGCGGCGGGATCGTGCTGTCGAGCGACGAGATCGGCCGGAAGCCCAGCTCTTCGAGCCAGCCCCATTGGAAGACGATGACCAGGCTGCCGTAGGCGGCCGCCACCGACAGCACGGTCATCAGGACGCCCTTGAACGCCAGGAACACCGACCGGATGGAGACCAGCAGCATCACGAACGCGATGAGTGCAACGAACCCGAACACTGCGGGCTGCGTCTTGCTGACCCGGTCGTCGAAGTCCTTGATCAATGCGGTCGGGCCGCCGACGTCGATCGTCGCGTTGTCGCCGACCACCGGGGGCAGCTCGGCCCGCATCCAGTCGACGGACTCTCGGGAGGCCAGGTCCTCGGGGTCCACCGACAGCACCGCCGAGATCAGCGCGCTGCGGTAGTCGTTGCCGAACACCGCGGGCTGCACGGTGACCACGTTGGGTGCCTGCGACATCCGCTGTTGCACCTCTTGCAAGAGTGGTTCCTTGCCGGGCGCCGACGCGGGGTTACCGTCGGGGAACGTCACCAGAACGCGGATCGGGCCGAGCGCGCCGGGGCCGAGCGCATCGGCCGCCGCGTTCACGCCGCCGCGGATCTCGTGCGTCGGGTCGAACTGCCGCTGCATGCTGTTGCCGAGCACCATCGAGAACGCCGGTGCGGCCAGCGCAAGCAGAAGTACTGTCGCGCCAAGCGCCGACAGCCATGGCCGCCGCATCACCCAGCCGGTCCATCTGGTCCAGAACCGCGACTGTGTGGTCTCGGGCCGTCGCGACCAATGCAGTAGCCACGACCGTTTGGCCGCCGCCCGTCCGAACGTGGCCAGCACCGCGGGCGTCAGCGTCGTCGAGGTGAGCACGGCCACGGCCACCGCGAGGATCGCGCCCGTCGCCATCGACTGCAGCACCGGCGTATTGATCAGGTAGATACCTGTCACCGACGCGATGACAGTCAGACCGGACAACACGACGGCCAGGCCCGAGGTGGCCATTGCGGCGTCGGCGGCCTGCTCCGGCTCGCGGCCGGCCCGTAGTTCCTCTCGGAACCGCATCAGAATGAACAGTGAATAGTCGATGGCCAGTGCGATGCCGAACATCGACACCGTCGACGTCACGAACACCGACATCGTGGTGTACATCGACAGCAGATAGACCAGGCCCATGGTGACCGCGACCGTGCAGATTCCGAGGACCAACGGCATGGCGGCGGCGGCCAGCGAGCCGAACACCGCGAGCAAGACAATCAGGACGATCGGAAGGTTCCACTGTTCGGCCTGGGCGATGTCGTGTTTGGTGGCGGCCGTCGCAGCGGCGCCGAGCGCGCCCTGGCCGATGACGTAGAGCTTGACCTTGCCGTCGGAGAACTCGCCCGGCTGGTCGCCGTTGATCCCGACCTTCTGACGCAGCTGCTTGGCCACGTCGACTGCACCGGTGTTGTTGAAGTCCAACTGCAACGTCACGACGTAGGGCCGGTCCGGCTGGGGCGGCGGCTGCTGCGGGTTTGGCACCACCTTCACGCTGGGCACCTCGCCGGCAAGCCGCTCCAAATGCGCCACCGCGGCGTCCATGTCCGCGAAGGACGCATCGGCCCGCGGCGCCGCGACCAGGGCCAGCGGTGACGCCCCCTGGTCGGGGAACTGCTCCTCTAGCTCCTGCTGGACGTAAAGCGACTGCGAACCGGCGACCTCGAAGCCGCCGCCGGTGAGGTGGCCGGACTGGTTCATCCCGAGGTACACCGCGGGCGCGAGCAGAAGTAGCCACACCACGAACACCGCCCAGCGGAATCTGCGCAGGCCACTGCTCAAGCGCATCATGAACTGCTGGATAGCTTTCCCGCTTTCTCCCCGGCCCGGGTTACGTAGCGTGAGGATATATCAGCGTGCGACCGCCGGAAGCGGCCTAATTGACGCCTTAAGCTGCTCTAACCGACCTCTGGGAGTAGCGTCGGCTTGCTGTCGGCTCCCTATTGCCTGGCGTTCACCTGCGGGTTCGGTTGCTGGATTGGCCGCGCCGTTGCGCCGATGGCATTATGTCATCCTGGCCGCCACCGCTCCGGTGCCCCTTTGACCGCCAGCCGCAGCGGTTTGCGAGGCACCCGCTGCCTGCAAATCGTAAGGAGTTCATCGATGACCCCGACACACGCGCCTGCCCGTCGCATCCTGTTCGCCGCGTTCGCGGTCTGCGCCGCAGGCGGCGCCACGATCGCCGCACTTGCTGTTCCGGCGGGGTCGGCCATGCCGTCGGCAACCGCCGCATCGGATCCGTGTGCGGCCAGCTCGGTGGCCAAGACCATCGGGACAGTGGCCAACTCCACGGGTGCCTACCTGGACTCCCACCCGCAGACCAACCAGGCCCTGACGACGATCTCTCAACAGCAGGGCGGGCCCCAGTCGCTCGTCGCGCTGAAGACGTACTTCGACGCCAACCCGCAGGCAGCCAAGGATCTGCAGACGCTGCAGCAGCCGCTGACGGATCTGTCGGGCGAATGCAGGCTGCCGGTGACCGTGCCGCAGATTCTCGGTCTGCTGCAGGGCGCACAGCAGGGCGGCGGACTGCCCGGCGGTTTGCCAGGATCGCTGCCCGGCGCCCAGTCTGTCGGGATGCCGGGCACTTCCTTGCCTGCTCAGTCCTCTCCGGCCTCGGTCGTGACGCAGGGTACCGGCCCGCTGCCGGGTCCGGCGACGGTCGCCACGCGGTAGCTGGCCGAGCCACCACCGCGCAGCGGTCGCGACGCTGAGCTGGGGTTTTTGAAATTTTAAGTATCGGTTTCGCCGCAAGGCAGGAAAGTCGGCAGCGATTCTGATTAGCTTTCGGTGTGTGTAACCGCGATGGTTACTGCCACAACTCATTCGATGAAGGAGCCTGTAGATGTTGCTCTCTGCCCGTACTGCGCGGCGTGCGGTAGCTGGCGCGGTCGGAACCGGTGCGCTCGCCGGTGCGATGCTGTTCGGCGCTCTTCCGTCGGCGATGGCTGAGGAGCCCGCCAACTGCACCGCGGCCGACCTGGCATTCACGGCCGCAGGCGTCTCCAAGGCGACGTCCGACTATCTGTTCAGCCATCCAGACGTCAACTATTTCTTCACCAGCCTCGAGGGCAAGAACCGCGACGAGGTGCGCACCGAGGTGGACAAGTACATGAACGCCAACCCGATCGCGAAGGGCGAGCTGACCGGCATCCGCCAGCCGCTGGTGGATATCAAGAATCGCTGCGGCGACACCAACGGCGACGGCATCGCTGACACCCCGTAACCCGGGTGCGGGTCGGGGGAGAGCCGCCCGCCCAGGAGAGCACCGGTCGAATGGTGCTCATGGTCGACGACGATCCGGACGTCAGAACATCCGTGGCCCGAGGGCTGCGGCATTCGGGCTTTGACGTTCGGGTTGCGGCAACCGGGAAAGAGGCCCTGCGGCTCCTGTCCAACGAAAAACACGACGCCCTCGTTCTGGACGTCCAAATGCCCGAACTCGACGGCGTCGCGGTGGTCACCGCGCTGCGCGCGCTCGGCAACGACATCCCCATCTGTGTGTTGTCGGCGCGTGACACCGTCAACGACCGGATCGCGGGTCTGGAGGCAGGCGCCGACGACTATCTGACCAAACCGTTCGATCTGGGTGAGCTGGTGGCGCGGCTGCACGCACTGCTGCGCCGGACGAGTCTGTCCGACCAGTCGTCGGACACCATGACGGTCGGCCCTCTGACCATCGACACGGCGCGCAGGCTGGTGTTCGTCGACGGTGAGCGGGTCGATCTGACCAAGCGTGAATTCGACCTGCTGGCAGTGCTTGCCGAGAACGCCGGTGTGGTGCTCAGCCGCCAGCGGCTGCTCGAATTGGTGTGGGGTTACGACTTCGACGTGGACACCAACGTGGCCGACGTGTTCATCAGCTACTTGCGGCGCAAGCTGGAGCGCGACGGGCTGCCGCGGGTCATTCACACGGTGCGCGGGATCGGCTACGTGTTGCGAGACGAAGCTTAGAGACGAGCAGTGAGTGCGCCGGTTACCGAAGGTTCGTTCCCTCTCGCTGCGCACCAGGGTCGCGCTGGCCGCCGCGACCGCGGCCGCCGCCGTCGTAGCGGTGTTCACCATCCTGACATCGGTGGTTCTCGCCAATAACGATGCCGCACAACTGGATCGGCGGTTGGACTCGATCGTCGAGGCCAGCATGTATCCCGATCAGTTGTCCGACCCGCGGCAGGGTGTGCTGACCACCGGCCGGATGGAATCGACCGGGCAGGTGGTCTTCCAGCGCGGCCTTCAGCTGCCGCCGCTTCAACCCGGCACAGCAGACGTCGTGGTGAACGGCGTCGACTACCGGGTCCGCACCGTTCCCGTTGAGCAGCAGGGCGGTGTGCTGATCTCGATCGGCATCCGCGCCGACAGCATCCTGTTGAGCAGGGCGCGGATCCCGTTCTACGTGGCGGTGGGTCTGGTGACGGTGTTGATCGCCGCGGGCATGGGATGGCTGTTGTCCGGGCCGGCGATCCGACCGCTGCGGCGGCTCACCGAACACACAAGGCGGCTCGGCAAAGGGACCGAGGAGATGCCCGAAGTACACGGTGTCCGCGAGGCAGAGGAACTGTCCGAGGCGATGACGGGCATGCTCAGCCGGCTCGCCGCCGCACAGCAGGCCACCCAGAACTCGCTGCAGGCCGCCCAGGATTTTGCGGCGAACGCCGCTCACGAGTTGCGCACCCCGTTGACCGCGATGCGGGCCGACCTGGACACGTTGCGCATCCACGACCTGCCCGCCGATGAGCGGGCCGAGGTGGTCCTCGACCTGTCCCGGGCTCAGCGACGGGTCGAGGCGATCATCACCGCGCTCGGCCAACTCGCCTCCGGTGAGCTTGCACAGGTCGAGGACCGCGAAGTCATCGACGTGACCGATCTGCTCGACCGGGTGGCAAGGGAGAACATGCGGCCCGGCGGGTCGGTGGAGGTCGTCGTGGAGGCCGACGACAACCTTGGCACCATCTGGGGCTGGCCGGGCGGACTGCGGCTGGCCGTCGACAACATGGTGCGCAATGCCGTCAACCACGGACCGGCGACCAGGATCATGCTGTCGGGTCGCCGGATCGACGGCTCGATAACGATCACCGTCGACGACAACGGACGCGGGCTGCCGGCAGACGAGCACAACAACGTGCTCGGCCGCTTCGCGCGCGGAAGCACCGCTGCGCCAGGGGGTTCGGGACTGGGGCTGGCGCTGGTGGCCCAGCAGGCCACGCTGCACGGCGGGAGTATCGTGCTGTCGGACAGCCCGCTCGGTGGGCTGCGTGCCACCCTGACGGTGTCGGCAACGGATGAGCCGCAGTGGGATTCCGACGATCAGTACTGACCGGGGCGGCGGGCGATGGCCGCAACGGCGACGCGCCAGCCGAGCAGCACAACCGCCGTCGCAGCGGATGCCACCACGACGAAGCTGACCGCGACACCTGCGGAAGTGGCCTTGCGCAAGAGCATTCCGATCACCACCGTGGCGACCCACACCACCAGGCCGGTCGGAGTGATCGCGGTCGGACGCCGCCAGCCGCGGACAAGCAGCCAGCCGACCGCGGTGCCGACAAGGAACGGCCATGCGGTTTCGGCAACGCCCGCGACGGTCAGTCCTTCGGCATGGCTGCGGCGTCCGATGGTGCAGAACACCAGCACGCCGAAGACGTCCGCAAGCGCCGCAAGGGCGCTATTTCGTTTCATAGGTCATCACGTCGAGATCCATTGGGATCACCTTGGTTTCGTCTCGCTTGGCAACGCCGGGCTGCATTGATGCCTGCTCTCCGTCCAGAAGCGGGCCGAGCGCGTCTGCGTTGATGACCCTTGAGTCGAGCGTGAACGAGGTGAAGACGAAGGGCAGACCGTCAGACCGCAGCGGATCCGGGGTGCTCATCACATGGAAGTGCAGATGTGGCGCGTCGGTGTTGCCGGTGTTGCCCACCGAGCCGATCACCTGACCCGCCGTCAGTTGATCTCCGGGTTTCACCTTGACGGCGCCGGTCTTGATGTGCGCGTAGAGCGCATAGTTGCCGTCACCGAGGTCTTGCACGATGTGGTTTCCCGCGTATTCGTTGAGGGCAAGACCGGTCGGGGACTTACCGGGTACCTGCTCGGGCAGCCCGTCGACGGCGCCCACCACGGGACCGTCGGCCACCGCGTGGATATCTGCACCGAAGTAGGGATAGCTGTCCACCTTGGTCTGGTCGCCGGTGAACAGCAGGCCGTCGGCCCCCAGTTGCACGTAGTCGATCGCGAATCGCTCTGCGGCCCATAGCCCGCCGTCGATCGGGTTGAGCGCCATGCGGTGTGCCCCCATGTCGCAGCAACCGTTGCCGTCAAGCCATCCCGGCCCCGACAGCGGCGGCGAGATGACCACCGGCTTGCGGGTCTGCACGGTGACCGGCGCGACGACTTCGGTCATGGTGGCGGGAAACAGCGGCGGAATAGGCTTGGGAACCGAGATGCCGACCGTGTGCAGCAACGCGGTCGGCATGGCCGCATCCTTGTCCAGCGCGACGTCGAGCCACACGATCGCGGTTTGAGCTGGGCCTAGTTTCGTTGCGGGAGAGGGTGTTCCGATGATTCGCGTCCAGTAGGGGAGTCGATCACCTGACAGCTCCAGCAGGGTCCGGTCGCCCTCGCGGACGGCGACCGATGTCAACGTCACCTCCTGGTCGAGGACGTTGGTGAGCTTGAGTTCGTAGGCAAGGTGAACCTTGCCGTCGGTGCCGGGTACCGGGACGGGGGCCGCGACGACGTCGGCCACCACTGGGGTGGCGACCGGGGGGCCGGTCGTCGGGCTCGGTGCCGGTGACGCGGCCGACGTGGTCGCCGACTCCGACGACGCGGTGCTGCCCGACGGCGCCTCCGACGGCGAGCAGGCCGCTGCGAGCACTGTGAGAACGGCGAACACCGCTGAGATGGGTACAGATCGGCGGTTCACAGGTCTCCTACGGATCGGGTTGGCGCCTTGGCTCGGGTTCGGACGCGGGTTCGGGCGAGTCCGCTCCGTCGAACGGGGCGTCGGGGTCGACGTCCTTTTCGGTGCGGAACATGAAGAAGAACACCACCCAACCGATCAGGGCGATGAATATCCAGCTGACCAGTCGATAGATCAGCATCGCAGAGATCGCGGCAGCCAGTGTCATTCCGCTCGAAACCAGACCGGGCACCAGCACCGCTTCGACGACCAGCAGCCCGCCGGGCATCAGCGGAATCGACCCAACCGCCCGAGCCGCCGCGTAGGCGACCGTCAGCCCGGCCAGCGACGGCTTGCCGCCCGCGGCATAGGCGGCGAAGGCCAGACACGCGACGTCGGCGATCCAGTTGAACAGCGACCAGCTGAACGCGATCGTGAGGTCGCGGCGGCTCAGGCTGACCGACTCCAGTTGCGCAAGGTGTTCCCGCCACCTGTCCACCCCGGTGTCGGACGGTTTGCCGCGCAGCGAGTTGAACCGCGAAAGCACTCTGACCCCGATGCCGTCGATCAGATCGGGCCGCGATGCGACCGCCTGCGCGAGGAGCAGCAGGGCGATGAACCCGCCGAGCGTAAAGATAAGGGAGAACGGGCTTTTGGACGCACCGAGCAGGAACGCGCCGCCCAGACCGAGCAGGGCGAGACCGACCACCTGCAGCACACCCGACATCACCAGCTGCCAGGACGCCACCACCGGTGAGGCGCCCCAGATCCGCTGCTGGCGGTAGATGAAGGTGGCCGACAGCACCGGGCCGCCTGGCATGGTGGTCGACAGCGCGTTGCCCGCGTAGAAGGCGGCTTCCGATCGCCACTGGTGCACCTCGACGCCTGCCGACTTCAACAGCGTGCGCTGGATCTGGGCGAAGCTGTGCATCGATGCCATCGCCGCGACGACCGCGGCGAGCACCCACAGCCACTTGGCCGCGTACAGGCTGTGAAATGCCTTGAGTAACTGGTCCCACACCAGGGTGACCTCGACCGTCAGCACCACCACGGCGACGCCGATGATCGCCCAGCGCAACCACCAGTATTTGCCGCGGCTGGTTCCCCCCTGGCTGCCGGCGCCGTTTGCCGCCGCGTCGTGGGACACGAGTAAAGGGTAGCGGTGACGGTCTCCTACCGGCCGTTACGCTACCGGCATGGCCTCCACCGGATCTGGGTACGACGACGCGGTCCCGCCGCTGATCCACAAGGGTGCTGCCTGGTCGTGGCGTCTGCTGGTGATTCTCGCGTTCGCCGTCGCGATGGTCTGGGTGATCACGCGGCTCGAGGTCATCGTGGTGCCGATCGCCCTTGCGCTGATGCTGACCGCGTTGATGATCCCGGCGGTCGACTTCCTGGATCGCCGCGGCGCTCCGCGCGGTGGCGCGGTGGCGCTGGTGCTGCTCACCGGAATCGCGATCGTCGGCGGAATGCTGACGTTCGTCGTCAGCCAGTTCGTCACCGGCCTGCCCGGGCTGGTCGAACAGGTCACCCAGTCCATCGAGAGCACCCGCACGTGGCTGATCGAGGGGCCAGCGCATCTGAGCAAGGACCAGATCACAAATGCGGGCAACTCGGCGATCGAGGCACTGCGCAACAACCAGGCCAAGTTGACAAGCGGTGCGCTTTCGACGGCGGCCACCGTGACCGAAATCGTCACGGGCGCACTGCTTGTGCTCTTCACCCTGATCTTCTTCCTGCACGGCGGGCGCAATATCTGGCAGTTCGTCACGAAGATCTTCCCGACGAACGTTCAGGAGCGGGTGCGCGATGCGGGCCGGGCCGGGTTCCAGTCGCTGATCGGCTATGTGCGGGCGACGTTCCTCGTCGCGCTCGTCGACGCCGTGGGCATCGGCACCGGCCTGGCGATCATGGGTGTGCCGCTGGCTCTTCCGCTGGCGTCACTGGTGTTCCTCGGCGCGTTCATCCCGCTGGTCGGTGCGGTCGTCGCCGGATTCCTCGCCGTCATCGTCGCATTGCTCGCCAAGGGCTTCATCTACGCGCTGATCACCCTCGGGCTCATCATCGCTGTGCAGCAGCTGGAGGGCCACGTGCTGCAGCCGCTGGTGATGGGCCGGGCGGTGTCGATTCATCCGTTGGCCGTCGTGCTGGCGATCGCCGCGGGTGCGGTGTTGGCCGGCATCGTCGGGGCGCTGCTTGCGGTGCCGACGGTGGCGTTCCTCAACAGCGCGGTGCGGGTGCTGGCCGCCAAGGAACCCGAAGCCGAAGTTGAGGCGCAGGAAACCGGGCAGGGCAAGGTCATCGAGGCCGACGCCGACGACGTCTCGCCCGCCGACGAGCCCGCGTAGCTAGCGCCCTCGGCCTTCCCTGCGCAACAGGTCAGCGGCGCTGACGCCGCCGGCCGCACCGCGACGCCTGCCCTCTTCCTCGGCCTGCTGTGCGGTCAGCTTCTCGGTTGCTTCCGGGTCCGGATCCCGCTGCACGGGAATCGCGGTGGTCGGCTCCGCAGCCTCGTGGGCGGGCCGAGTGGCACGCGGGTTCTGCACCGGGATCGCGGTGGTTGGCTCTGCACCCTTGGGCGGACGGTGCTTTGCCACTGGGGGTGGCGCAGCTGCGGGGCCGTTGCCCCGCAATTCGCCCAGCCACGACTCGATCTCGCGGTCCTCGCGCACGGGCGGCGGCGGTGCCGCGCGCTTGCTGCGTTGCGGCGCCGCGTTCGCGTTGTTCACCGCGTTGCGGGGCTTGCGGCTGGTGGCGGCCGGAATCCGGGTGGTCTGCGGCTCGCCCGCAGGCGCAGGCCGCGGCGTCCGCATCCGGGTCGTTCCTGCAACCGATGGTCCGTTCGTACGGGCGGGCGCGGTCTGGATCCGCGTCGTCGCGGAGCCCGGCCGTGAGGACCCCTCGACAGCGGGATGCGTGGGGTCGTGCGGCGGCAGCGGTCGCGGTGGCAGCGGCGCGCCAGCGCCGACCAGTGCGTCCTCCTGCTCGCGAACGGCCGGGCGCTTGCGCTCGTCGGGCAGCTCGGTCTCGCCGAGGCCGAGGCGCTCCTGGAGGCGCTTCATCCACTTCGGCGCCCACCAGCAGTCGTCGCCGAGCATCTTCATCACGGCGGGCACAAGGAACATGCGAATCACGGTGGCGTCCAACAGCAGAGCGATCAGCAGGCCGAACGCCAGGTACTTCATCATCACGAGGTCGGAGAACGCGAACGCACCCGCGACGACCGCGAGGATCAGCGCCGCACCGGTGATCAACCGGCCGGTGGTGGCCGTACCGACGCGGATCGCTTCTGCGGTGGACAGGCCGCGCTCACGCGCCTCCACCATGCGCGATACCAGGAAGACCTCGTAGTCGGTGGAAAGACCCCAGATGATCGCGATGATCATGCCGATCATCGGCGCCATCAGCGGCTGCGGCGTGTAGTTCATCAGGCCGGCGCCGTGTCCGTCGACGAACATCCACGTCAGCACGCCCATCGTGGACCCAAGCGTGAGCGCGCTCATCACCGCCGCCTTGATCGGCAGCACCACCGACCCGAACGCCAGGAACATCAGGATCGTGGTCGTGATGATCAGCACCGTGACCATCAACGGCAGCTTGTCGAACAGGCTGTGGATGCTGTCCTGCTCCAGCGCCGGGGTACCGCCCACCGACAAGGTCACGCCGTGCGGCGGCGGGATGGCGCGCAGTTCCTCGATCTTCTTGGCGGCGTCGTTGCGGCTCTCCAGACCGTTCTGGATCACCCGAACCGAGGGGTCCTTGGACGCGCCGTCGAGATAGGACCGTTCCTGCCACATCTTCGACGGGTCGTTGTTGGCGTCGATGAAGCCCGGGATCTGCATCGCCTTGTTGCGCACCTCGGCGATCTGCGCGTCGGTGACCGGCTGGCCGTTATCGCTTTCCATCACCAGCGTCAGCGGTTCGGTGCGGAACCCGGGGAATGTCTTGTCGAACTGTTCCTGCGCCTGACGCACGGTGTTGTCCGGCGGCAGGTACTTCTCGCTGATACCGCCGAGAGCCAGCTGGCCCAGCGGGATGATCAGCAGGATCATCACGATGATGATCGGCGCGGCGAAGGCGACCGGCCGCTTCATCACCCGGTTGACGAGCTTGCCCCAGAAGCCCTTCTCGACCTCTTCGCGGGTCTTGGTCTTCTGCGTCTTCTCGGCGAACCAGTCGATGATCCGCCGGGAGAATGTCCAGTTCCGCAGGAACGGAATCCGCAGCAGCGTCCGCACGCCGAGCGCGTCGATATTGGGGCCGACGATGGCCAGCGCCGCCGCAAGCACGGTGATCGACAGGATCGCCGAGAGCATGACGGTGGCGATGATCGCGTACGTGATGGACTTGAGGAAGCCCTGCGGGAACAGCAGCAGCGGGAGCGCCGACGCGACGATGATCACCGCGGAGAAGGTCACCGTGCGGCCCGACGTCATCATTGTGCGGCGGACGGCCGCCTCGGTGTCGTAGCCCTCGGCGATCTCCTCCCGGAACCGGCTCACGATGTACAGGCCGAAGTCGATCGCGATACCGAGTCCGACAAGCGTCACAACGGGTTGTGCGAAGAAGTGCACGGGGATGAACTCGGCTGCCAGGCGCATGATCCCCAGTGATCCGGCGATGGTCAGGCCGCCGACGATCATCGGCAGGCTGGCCGCGATCACGCCGCCGAACACGAAGAACAACACGACCATCACCAGCGGCACGCCGAGGAGTTCGCCGCGCTGCTGATCCTCACCGATGGTTCCGGTCAATTCGCTGGCAAGGGGCTGCAGGCCGGCCTGCTCGACGTCGACGCCGGGGATGGCGAGTGCCTCTTTTACCGTCTTGCCGTCATCGCCGACGTTCTTGTTGTAATTGTTCAGGATCGCGTCGTCGTTGTCGCCCTTGAGCTGGATCGACATGAACGCGTGCTGCTTGTCGGCGTCGGCCATGTTCTTGAGCACTTCGGGGCTCTTGAAGTAGCCGATGGAGCGCAGAATCTGGTCGGGGTGGTCCTTCTCGACCTGGGCCAGGTTGTCGAGGACCTTCTTCTGGAACGCCGGATCGTCGACGGTCTTGCCCTCGGGGGCGGTGTAGATGCCGATGATGTGGCCGGACGTGTCGCGCCCGTAGGTCTTGTCGGCGATGACCGAGGCATGCACGGACTGGCTGCCCTCGTCGTAGAAGCCGCTCTGCGTGACGTGCTGGCCGAGGCTGATGCCGTAGACGCCGCCGCCAAGGCACAGCGCGACCATCACACCGATCACGATGTATCGGTAGCGGAAGACCATGCGGCCCCACCAGGCGAACACCTAAGCTCCTAACACTTCACAAGTCTGCTTGCGCCTCGCGCAGTTCAATTGTTCACACACGAGACGTCAGTAGCGAGGACAGCGGCCGGAATGGCTGCAGCCAAGCCCCCTGTTCGGGGAGCGAATCTAGGCCGATTCGCGGTAGCGGTTCCCGGAAGACACCTTCGATGTCCTCAAGGTCGACGAACTCCAAAGTATCCGAGGCTAGCGCCCAACTCGCATGTTCGCGAAATCCGAGCACTTGAACAGGGACACCCGAACGGGCGATGTCCTCGAGCGGCGCACGGAACGCCTGTCCGTCGGCCGAGGCCACCAGCAGTCCGGCCAGCCCCTCGTCGCGGCGAAGGGCGATGTGGTTGAGCATGTCGACGTCGACGTCGCTGTCTTCGTCGATCTTGGGTTTGGCGAACACCGCGAAACCCACGTTACGCAGTGCCTCGACCCACGGCCTTACGACGTCGGCGCTGCCGGGCGCGATATTGGTGAATACGGAGGCCTCCGGCTCGACGGAGACGCCCTCGTGGCCTGCGGAAAGCTCGGCGGTGCGGTTGAGCAGCCAACGGCCAAGAGCGTCGAAGCGGGGCCTGTGCGCGGCCGTCGGCCGACCGCCGAGGATGGAGCCCAGGCCCATGTCGAGGTTGGGCGCATCCCAGACCAGCAGGACGCGAGATGTGCCTGGCGCAAGCGCAGGCGTCTCGACGACCTCTTCGGTGATGCTCATGCCGGGTGCTTCTCCCAGACCAGTTCGGCGATGGCGCTGCCCGCGTCGCGCGCCTTCCCCTCGTACTTGGTCACCGGCCGCGAAACCGAAACAGGAAGGCAATCTGCGCCGGTGACGCGCTTCAGTCGGGGTTCGGCGTCGCCGGCGTCGGCGATCTGCTCGGCGTACCCGGCGTGGTCGGTGGCGGCGTGCAGGACACCGCCGGGGCGGAGCCGGTCGGCGATCAGGGCGACGGTGCCTGGCTGCAGCAGCCTGCGCTTGTGATGGCGCGCCTTGGGCCACGGGTCGGGGAAGAACACCCGCACACCGGTCAGCGATTCGGGCCCGAACATGTGCTCGAGCACGTCGACGCCGTCGCCGCGGACAAGGCGGATGTTGCCGACCGCTTCCCGATCGATCGCGCTGAGCAGTTGGGCCAGCCCGCGCCGGTACACCTCGACGGCGACCACATCGATGTCCGGCTCGGCCTTGGCCATCGCGAGCGTCGATGTTCCGGTCCCGCTGCCGATCTCCAGCACCACAGGCGCCGACCTGCCGAACCACGCCCTGGTGTCGAGCAGCCTTGCGGGCCCTTCAGCCGAGCGGGCATGCGCACCCAGCTCCGGCCAGAGCCGATCCCATGTCTCTTGCTGGCTAGCCGAAACCGCGGATCGCCGGGACCGGTAGGCGGTCACCCGAGGATGCAGATGCGAAGCGGGGTGGCTCATCGCCGCCTCTGAGACGGCGTGCTCATACCCCAGCGCTGCCCGTGCATCCGTCCATGGTCCCGCATCAACACCGCCGAACCCGCATCGTGGTGCAGATTGATACCCAACAGTTGCCTACGGCTGCTACCCGGCGTCGGCGAAAACAAGCGCTCGCACAGGGGCCACGGAGATGCCACCATTTGCGGTGGGGGCCGGGCCAGAATCCGGCGTGGGGGACGACGAGGGCATGCGCGTGCGCGAGACGGCGAACAGGGAAGGCCATCAGATTTTCACCAACGAGCTGACTCGGTTCGCGCGGCGAGCGGATGATTCGCGGCTGACCGCGCTCATCGGCGAGCTTGACGCGCCGCTGCGGGTTGCGGTTGCTGGGCGTGACGGCGTTGGTCGGGGGACCGTGGCGGCCGCTCTCGCCGCAGCCGGGCTTTCGGTCGCCGACGACGACATCGGCGCCGATGTGCAGGTCGTGGTCGTCGCCGAGGCCCTCAAACCCGAGGACCGGGCGATGCTGGGGGTGGGCCCGACGCTGATGGTGCTGAACAAGGCGGACCTGGCCGGTTTCGGGGCGGCGGGCGGCCCGATCGCCGTTGCCGACCGCCGGGCCGCCGAGATCTCGGCGCTGACCGGGGTGCCGACGGTGTCGATGGTGGGACTGCTTGCCGTCGCCGCGCTCGACGACGATCTCGTCGCCGCACTGCGCACGCTGACGTCCGAGCCCGCCGACCTGACGTCCACCGACGGCTTCCTGGCCGCCGGGCACAGCGTGCCGCTCAACGTCCGCGCACGGCTTCTGGACACCCTCGACCTGTTCGGCATCGCCCACGGCGTGCTCGCGCTGCAGCAGGGCACCGAAGCCGTCGCGCTGCCCGCTGTGATGCGCCGGCTCAGCCGGCTCGACCGCGTGCTGGCGCGGCTGGCTGTGGTGGGCGCCGAGGTGCGATACCGGCGGGTGCGCACGGCTCTGGTCGCGCTGCACACGATGGCGGCGAGCGGCCCACCCGCCCTGGCCGAGTTCCTTGCCTGCGACGACGCCGTCATCGCCGTGATGGCCGCCGCCGTCGACGTGGTGGCGGCCGCCGGTATCCCGGTCGACACCGGCGACGAGCCGTCGGCGCACCTGCACAGGGCGCTGCACTGGTATCGCTACAGCCGTGGACCCGTGAACCGCCTCCACCGGCAGTGCGGCGCCGATATCTGTCGCGGCTCGCTGAGGCTGCTGCGGCGGGTGGAGGCCCGGTGACCGACGTCGATCAGGCGGGTGACCCGGTTGCCGCGGTCGACGCACTTGTGGCAGGCGTCGATCCGGGCCTGAGCACACCCGGTGTGCAGAGTCGCGACGTCGTGCTCGTCACCGGGCCGTGGTTGGCCGGTGCGACCGGTTTGATTGCCGCGTTGCGGGACCGACTGCCCGAGCACGAGTTCGTCGAAGCAGAAGACATCAAGCCCGCCGAGGCCCCGGCTGCGGTCGTGTTCGTGGTGTCCGCGGTGGCCCCGATCGCTGAATCCGATTACGCCTTAATCGATGTCGCCGCGCGGCACACCGACATGGTGATCGGTGCGGTGTCCAAGATCGACGTCCACCGCAATTGGCGCGATGTGCTCGCCGAGGACCGCTCCCGCCTCGGCGCCCACGCCGAGCGCTACCTGGATGTGCCGTGGGTGGGTGTCGCTGCGACGCCCGATATGGGCGAACCGACGGTCGACGAGCTCGTCGAGCTGCTGGCTTCGCGCCTCGACGATGTCGATGTGAAGCGTCGAAACAGGCTGCGGGCGTGGGAGTCTCGACTGCGCAACGCGATATCGCGGCACGACAAGGACGGCGCGGGCGCCGACCGGCAGGCACGGGTGACGGCATTGCGGGAACGGCGCGACACTGTCCAGCGTGAGCGCAGGGTGTCCAAGTCCGAGCGCACCATCGCACTGCGCAGCCAGATCCAGCAGGCGCGGGTGCAGCTGGCGTACTTCGCCCGCAACCGGTGCACCTCGGTGCGGTCGGAGCTGGGAGAGGATGCGTCCGCCATGACGCGACGTCGGCTGCCGGAGTTCGAAACCTACGTCGGCACCCGGGTCAACGAAGTCGTCGGCGAGGTGGAAGCCGGCGTCACCGCGCATCTTTCGGACGTCGCGACCGAACTCGAACTGACCGCACCGCAGCCGCCCGCGCCCCCACCGCGGTCGACGGTGCCGCCGCCACCGCTGAAGTCGCGCCGGTTGGAGACCCGGTTGATGATGGTTTTGGGCGCGGGTTTCGGCCTCGGCGTCGCGCTTGGCGTCAGCAGGCTGTTCGCCGGACTTGCTCCCGGCCTGACGATCGCAGGGCTGGTGGCGGGCGGCGTGGTCGGTTTGCTGCTCACCGTGTGGGTGGTCGGCATGCGCGGGCTGCTCAGCGATCGGGCGGTGCTGGACCGCTGGATCAACGAGGTCACCGCGACGCTGCAGTCGACGCTCGAGGAGCGGGTCGCTACCCGGGTGCTGGCCGCTGAAGCCACGCTGACCGCCGACCTTGCGCGGCGCGACGAGGCCGAGGCGGAAGTGACCGCCGGTCAGGTTTCCGAAATCGATGCCGAGTTGCGTGAGCATGCCGTCGCGACCGCGAGGGCCGCGGCGCTGAGGGATCGGCGCCTGCCCGCCCTGCAGAGGGCTCTGGACACCGTGCGCGCGGAGCTGGCGGGTGGACCAGGGGTGTGATCAGGTCTTCTGAATCGTTCCTGTGAGTGATCGGACATAGATCCGATTTACTAAGGGTATGTCACCCGCGTTAACCTCTATTACAGGGCAGACAAGCACCAGTGGCGCGATTGACCTGCGTCCTGGCACAAAAAACCTACGCAGGAGATTGTGATGACGTCAGCGACCATTCCCGGTCTGGACACCGCACCCACTACGCACAAGGGCCTGCTCGCCTGGGTCCAAGAGGTCGCGGAGCTGACGCAGCCCGACCGGGTGGTGTTCGCCGACGGCTCCGATGAGGAGGACGCCCGGCTGTGCGAGCAGCTCGTGGAGGCAGGCACCTTCAGGAAGCTCGACGAGAGAAAGAAGCCGAACTCCTACCTGGCGCTGTCTGACCCGTCCGACGTGGCGCGCGTGGAATCGCGCACCTTCATCTGTTCCGAGCGCGAGATCGACGCGGGCCCAACGAACAACTGGATGGACCCGAGCGAGATGCGCGGCATCATGTCCGACCTGTACCGCGGCTGTATGCGCGGCCGCACCATGTACGTGGTGCCGTTCTGCATGGGCCCGCTTGGCGCCGAAGACCCCAAGCTCGGCGTCGAGATCACCGACTCCGAGTACGTCGTCGTATCGATGCGGACGATGACCAGGATGGGCAAGGCAGCGCTGGACAAGATCGGCGACGACGGGTTCTTCGTTAAGGCGCTGCATTCGATCGGTGCCCCGCTGGAGGCGGGCGAGAAGGACGTGCCGTGGCCCTGCAACGACACCAAGTACATCAGCCACTTCCCCGAGACCCGTGAGATCTGGAGCTTCGGCTCGGGCTACGGCGGCAACGCGCTGCTTGGCAAGAAGTGCTACTCGCTGCGGATCGCCTCGGCGATGGCGCACGACGAGGGCTGGCTCGCCGAGCACATGCTGATCCTCAAGCTGATCTCGCCGGAGAACAAGTCGTACTTCATCGCCGCGGCGTTCCCGTCGGCGTGCGGCAAGACCAACCTCGCGATGCTGCAGCCGACCATCCCCGGGTGGCGGGCCGAGACCGTTGGCGACGACATCGCGTGGATGCGGTTCGGCAAGGACGGCCGTCTGTACGCCGTCAACCCCGAGTTCGGCTTCTTCGGTGTCGCGCCGGGCACCAACTGGTCGTCGAACCCGAACGCGATGAAGACCATCTCCGCCGGTAACACCGTCTTCACCAACGTCGCGCTGACCGACGACAACGATGTGTGGTGGGAAGGCCTCGAGGGCGAGCCCGACCACCTCGTCGACTGGAAGGGCAACGACTGGATCCTGCGCGAGACCGAAAGCAAAGCGGCGCATCCGAACTCGCGCTACTGCACCCCGATGTCTCAGTGCCCGACCCTGGCTCCCGAGTGGGACGACCCGCAGGGCGTGCCGATCTCGGCGATCCTGTTCGGCGGCCGCCGCAAGACCACGGTCCCGCTGGTGACGCAGGCCCGCGACTGGCAGCACGGCGTCTTCATCGGCGCCACGCTGGGTTCCGAGCAGACCGCGGCCGCCGAAGGCAAGGTCGGCACCGTGCGGCGTGACCCGATGGCGATGCTGCCGTTCCTCGGCTACAACGTCGGCGACTACTTCGCGCATTGGATCGATATCGGCAAGAACGCCGACGAGTCGAAGATGCCGAAGATCTTCTTCGTCAACTGGTTCCGTCGCGGCGGCGACGGCCGCTTCCTGTGGCCGGGCTTCGGCGAGAACAGCCGCGTGATGAAGTGGATCATCGACCGCATCGAGCAGAAGGCTGGCGGCAAGACGACGCCGATCGGCATCGTGCCGACCGCCGAGGACCTGGACCTGTCCGGCCTGGATGTCGACCCGGCCGACGTCAACGAGGCGCTGGCGGTCAACGCCGCCGAGTGGCGCGAGGAAATCCCGTTGATCGAGGAGTGGTTCGAGTTCGTCGGCGAGAAGCTGCCGACCGGCATCAAGGACGAGTTCGACGCCCTCAAGCACCGCCTCGCCGAAGCCGAGTAGTTCTCAGCGCGAGTCACCTTCTACCGCGAGCAGACGCAAAAGTCCCCGAATCACCCAGGTTTCGGGGACTTTTGCGTCTGCTCGGCCGTCGCACCTGACCAGTCAGGGAAGAAAACTAGCCGAGAACGCCGCGAACGTAACGCCACGCATCCTTGCTCAACCACCCGTGGATCCCACCGTCAATCTCATACCAGCCAATATCTACACCCTCGTCGCGAGCTCGATCGCGAAATGCCCTCGCATCGGGATTGAGCAGGTCGTGCGTGCCTGTCACGATGGTGACTCGCGGCAGGTCAGTAAGGGGTCCCGCCGCCGGACTCAAAAGCGGATGATCAAGCGGATCGCCCCCCGCATACCGGGCGGCCACCTCACGCATCAACTCGAGGTTCAGTATCGGATCGATCTCCGCGACAGCCGCCACGTCAGGGGATGGAAAGCCCACGTGCAGCCACGGCGACAACAGGACCACATCGCGGGGCTGCGGCATGCCGACTTCGCGCGCAGCGTGGCACAGGCCGAGCGCAAGCCCGCCGCCCGCTGAATCACCCATGAACACAATCGATTTCGGATCATGGGTAGTCAGGATCCGTCGGTACACGTCGAGCAGCAAGCGGTACGCCTCGCGATACGTGTGCTCAGGCGCCAGAGGATAGATCGGCACTGTGACGGTGCGACGCAAGTCCACGCCGGCTTTGGCGATGAATGGAAGGTGCATCGCGCCTACCAGGTCCAGCACGTAACCACCGCCATGTAGATAGAGCAAGTGGCCGTCAACCTGGGACGAAGCAGGCAATTTGGGGGTCATTTCATACACGGGCCAGCCGGCGAGGTCGTTTCGCGCCACGTCCGCCTTCATGCGTACCAGCAGCCCCGGTCGGCCGGAATACGGCCGGCGCGGATTGGCGGCCCAACTCTCGATCTTGCGTTGGGTCACCAGCCAGTCGCGGATGCGGCTCAGCCGCAACACCTTCTCCAGGCCCCGCATGGTGGCGCTCATAGCTCGCCCGTCACTCCGCCGCCTCCATATCTGGATTCGATCGTAACGACAGACCTCATGCGTTCCGATGGCGGTCTCATCCTCTGGAACCACGCGCACACGCCGTTCGTACATCGTCAAGACTCGGTGTCGATGGAACTGAACATGCGTCGGTTCATGCCGTATCGCGCATCCGAAATCCGCTGGGCGCCAAGGACCGTCGCCCGGACCAGTCGGCGGTCCCACCGAACAAGGCAATCGGGCATCGCTGGCCTAACCGGGGCGCGGGTTCTGTCCGTCCAGTGAGACCGAAGAGTCGGCGGCCCGCCGGGATCAGGCATGCTCGGCCGAAGTCGCATCGTTGTCGTGGGCACCGGGGCGTGGCAAGCCGGGGAAGGGAAGGAAAGCGGGTCGTGTCGTTCAACCTCGCAGACATCTTCGAGACGGTTGCGGCCGCCGTGCCAGAAAGAACGGCACTCACATGCGAAGGCGAGCACCTCACGTATGAGACGCTCAACCGCAAGGCCAACCAGGTCGCGCACCTCTTCACCGACAACGGGATGAGGGCCGGGGAACACGCGGCGCTCTTCCTGCGTAACAGCGTCGAGCACGTCTTATCCATTCTGGGCCTGATCAAGATCGGCTGCTCGCCGATCAACGTCAACTACCGCTACACGGCGGCTGAGCTTCTCTATATCTTCGAGAACGCCGATGCGACAGCGATTCTGGTCGAAGAACTGGATGACCAGGACCGGTTGGCCGAGATCATCGATGATCTTCCTGTTCTCAAGACGGTATTCGTCGTCGGTGAGGCGGTCGGGAACGGACTTGCGACGGCAGCCAGTGCCGCAGGGGTCGACGTCGTGCTTTTCGATCCCGAGGGGCATTCGGCAGAACAGAACTTCACCCCACGGTCCGGCGACGCTCTTTACCTCCTCTATACGGGAGGGACCACTGGGTTCCCGAAGGGCGTGATGTGGCGTCACGACGACTTCTTTCACCGCCCGCTCTCGGGCGGTAACCCCTGGGGGGAGGCGCGAAAGAGCCTCGAAGAGATAGCTGCGGCATCGCAGCAGTCCGCGGAGCTTTCGGTACTCGTGGTCGCGCCGTTGATTCACGGATCGGCGCTGTATGCAATGTTCAGCCTCTTTTTGCAAGGTGGACGCGTCGTCCTACTACGTTCATTCGATGCCGAGAAGCTCGTGTGGACAATCGGCTACGAGAAGGTCAACGTCGTCACGATTGTCGGAGACGCGATGGGATCGCCTCTGGCAGAAGCGATGTCGAAGTTGCAGTCCGACGTCGACCTGTCGCCACTGGTGGCCGTGACTTCCGGAGGAGCGGTGTGGTCCCAAGGTGTTCGGGCCAGGATTCTGGCCGTGAAACCCGAACTTGCCCTGATCGACAGTTTTGGCGCATCGGAGTCCGGAAACGACGGGCAGATGACCCTGCGGCCCGATGGAAGCCTCGCCATGTCCCCCTCGCCGTCGGTCTCGGTACTCGGCGACGACCTTGAACCGCTCGCGCCGGGTTCAACGACGGTGGGCATGATCGTTCGAGTCGGAAATCTTCCGCTGGGCTACTACAAGGACAAGCACAAGACCGATCGAACCTTTCGAACCCTGGCCGACGGGCGGCGCGTGGCGGTCCTCGGCGATGCCGGAATTGTCGAATCCGACGGAACCATCGTGTTCCTCGGTCGCGGGTCGCAGTGCATAAACACCGGAGGCGAGAAGGTCTACGTCGAGGAAGTCGAAGCATGCCTGCACAGCCATCCCGCCGTCACCGATGCAGTCGTCGTTGGCGTACCGGACCCGCGGCTCGGGCAAACCGTCGCGGCAGTAGTGTCGCTGCGCCCGGACTTTCCGCCCGTCGGGCTTCCGCAGCTGCAGGAGCACTGCCGGCAGTCGCTGGCTGGATACAAGGTGCCGCGACGCCTGGCCGTCGTGCCTACCGTTCAGCGCTCTCCGGCGGGTAAGGCCGACTACAAGTGGGCCGAGAGCATCTTCGGCGAATCCGATGTGGCGGTTGGGACATAGCCGGGTTCTACCCAGTGGTCTCGATCGCCAATTGCGGCGGCCCATCGCCTACTGTCGCTCGCCATGGTCGAACACAACACCACACAACCACAGACGGAATACGACACGTTGTTCATCGGCGGTCGATGGGTGCAACCGTCGACGGCCGATGTCATCGAGGTGTTCTCGCCGGCGACCGGCGAAAAGGTGGGTCAAGTGCCACTGGCGCACGAGGCCGATGTGAAGGCGGCCTGCGCGACGGCCCGCAAGGCCTTTGACGAAGGCCCTTGGCCCAGCACGCCGCCGGCCGAGCGCGCCGCGGTCATCGGTGCGGCGGTCAAGCTGATCCAGGAGCGCGCCGACGAGTTCAAGCACCTGCTGAGGCTGGAGACGGGGCAGCCCGCGATGACCATCGACCTGACGCAATTCGGTTCTGCGGTAACCGCGCTCACGTACTACGCGGGTGCGGCAGACAAGTTCACCTGGCGCGAGATCAGAGATGGCATCTACGGCCAAACCTTGGTGACGCGTGAGCCGGTCGGCGTGGTCGCTGCGGTGGTGGCGTGGAACGCACCCCTGTTCCTTGCCGCCAACAAGCTGGGCGCCGCCTTACTGGCGGGCTGCACGGTGGTGCTCAAGCCTGCCGCCGAGACGCCGCTCAGCACGAACGCGTTAGCCGAGGCGTTCGCCGAGGCGGGCCTTCCCGAGGGGGTGCTGTCGGTGGTGCCCGGCGGTATCGAGACAGGCCGGGCACTGACCGGCAATGCCGATGTGGACAAGTTCTCGTTCACCGGCAGTTCCGAGGTCGGCAAGGAGATCGGCATGCTGGCTGCCGAGAAGCTGAAGTCGTGCACGTTGGAACTCGGCGGCAAATCCGCTGCGATCATCTGTGCAGACGTCGACTTGGACGCGTCGCTACCCATGTTGGTGCTGTCCGGCATGATGAACTGCGGCCAGGTGTGCGTCAGCCAGACCCGGATCCTCGCGCCACGGTCGCGGTATGACGAGATCGTGGATCGGATCGCAACTTTCGTGTCCGCGCTGCCGGTCGGCCTGCCTGATGATTCGAGCACGGCGATCGGTCCGCTGATCTCGGAGAAGCAACGCGACCGCGTTGAAGGCTATATCCGCACAGGGATCGAGGAGGGTGCCCGCCTCGTCGCCGGTGGCGAGCGACCCGAAGGACTCGAGGGCGGTTGGTTCGTGCAGCCGACGGTGTTCGCCGACGTGGACAACTCGATGACGATCGCGCAGGAAGAGATCTTTGGACCGGTACTCGCCGTCATCCCGTACGACACGGAGGACGATGCGATCCGCATCGCCAACGACTCGGTGTATGGACTGGCGGGCAGCGTGTGGACCACCGACTTCGCTCGCGCGGTGCAGATCGCGGGAAAGATCCGCACCGGAACCTACGCGGTGAACATGTACGCGTTTGATCCCGGTGCACCGTTCGGCGGCTACAAAAATTCCGGGTTAGGGCGCGAAGGCGGTCCTGAGGGCATCGAAGCGTACTGCGAGCACAAGAGCCTGTTACTCCCGTTCGGCTATGTACCTCAGATCTGAACCTTTCTCAGCCTTCGGGTAACACCGCGGCCCGAGGACATTCCGCGATGGATTGTTCGACCAGCTGCTCGGCCGCGACCTCGGAGACTTTGACGAAGGCGTAATCCTGCTCGCCTAGGGCCTGCTTCGCGACCTCCTCTGCTCGTTGACCGGTCCGCGCTATCCACGGGGCCTCGATCTTGGGGAAACGTAGGCCGTCATATCGGGGCTACGTGAGTCGATTTCATCCACCGAAACCGCGTGCGGTCGCGGTTAGGGCCTCGCGCTTAGCATCGGGTGTCCTGACCCTCAGCGATCGTGAGAAGGCGAAGACCGGTTATGCAATCAGCCAGCCAATGTCCGTTCGGAAGCGGCTTCGACTTCACCGATCCCGACATCATGCTCGGCGGTCGACCGGTCGAGCAGTACGCCCGCCTCCGGCGAACCGCCCCCGTCTGGTGGAATGCGCAGCCCCCCGAAAGGAGCGGCGGATTCCGCGACGGCGGCTACTGGGTGGTCTCAAAGCATGAGCACGTCCGTGAGATGTCCTTGCGCAGCGACCAGTGGTCGACTTGGGACAACACGGTGAACATCCGGTTTACCGACGACGCGTCGCCCGAGCAGATTGAAATGTCGAAGGCGCTACTCGTCAACCATGATGCGCCGCAACACACCAGGCTTCGGAAGTTGATCTCCCGCATGTTCACTCCCAGGGCCATCGAGGCGCTTCGACCGCGGCTGGAAGCAGAAGCCCGACGCATCGTGACGCGAGCAGCGGAAAAGGGCACCGGCGAATTCGTCGCCGACATCGCCATGCAACTCCCGCTGCTTTCGATAGCCGATCTTCTCGGTGTGCCAGAGGAGGATCGGCGCGACCTCTTCGGCTGGACCAACACGATGACGAGGTTCGACGATCCCGACGTCTCGACGCAGCGGGCTGCCGAGGCGACGGCCGAAATCCTGGGTTACTCCTACCAACTCGCCGAAAAGCGGAAGAGCTGCCCGACAGGCGATATCATCAGCACTTTGGTGCAGGCCGATGTGGACGGACAGTCGCTGACGGAAATCGAATTCGGGTTCTTCGTCCTCATGCTGGCCGTTGCGGGAAACGAAACAACCCGCAACGCTACAACATTGGGGCTGATGGCGTTGCTGCAGAATCCCGATCAATGGGAGATCTTCAAACGGCAACGGCCGGCCACCGCTATCAACGAGATCGTCAGATGGTCCACCCCCGTAAACGTCTTTCAGCGCACAGCCAGGTGTGATCTCGAGCTTGGTGGCGTCCGGATCGCGAAGGGGCAGCGCGCCGGAATGTTCTACGGGTCAGCGAACTTCGACGAAGATGTATTCGACCAGCCCTTTTCGTTCAACATCCTCCGGGATCCCAATCCTCACGTCGGTTTCGGTGGTCACGGCGCTCACTACTGCGTCGGAGCCAACCTCGCTCGATTGGGCCTCGAGCTGGTGTTCAATGCGATCGCAGACGTTGTTCCCGATATCACGATGACGGGTCCGCCGGTTCGTCAGCCCTCGGCTTGGCTGCACTCCATTCTCGAACTGCCCGTCGACTACGGTACGGCGCCGGGTTAGACGGCTGGGTGCCGTACCCGAAGAAATCCAAAATGGACTTCAGTCCAGTAGTTGCGCCTAGTTGACCGCCAGCACGCATCCGGTTGGCATTGAATACCCTCGATAAGACACTGCTGGACAGCAATTTTCGTAGCACACTAGCCAGCCGAAGACATCTGGTTTATTCTGGACCACAGTCTATTTTAAGCTCACTGAACGATCCGACGCCTCCCCGAGGCGTCGTCGGACGCTGCGGACACGCACCAGTCAACGACACGAAACATTGGGACCTGGACGGAGGTGGCATGAAGACCAAAGGCGCGATCCTGTGGAACTTCAACGAACCATGGTCGATCGAAGAGATCGAAATCGGTGACCCACGTGAGGGCGAGGTCAAGGTCCAGATCGAGGCGGCTGGAATGTGCCACTCCGACCATCACCTGGTCACCGGCGCGATTCCCATGGCGGGATTTCCCGTCCTCGGCGGCCACGAAGGTGCGGGCATCATCACCGAGACTGGGCCCGGCGTTCGCGGCCTCGAAGTCGGTGACCACGTTGTCATGTCATTCGTGCCTTCGTGCGGCCAATGCCCTTCCTGCCGCGAGGGAATGCACAACCTCTGTGATCTGGGGGCACTGTCGCTGGGCGGCGCGTCGGCATCAGACGGATCCTTCCGCGTCACCGCCAATGGCCGTAATGCATTCCCCATGTGTCTGCTCGGCACCTTCTCGCCCTACGCCGTGGTGAACCAAATGTCGGTGGTAAAGATCGACACCGCGATCCCCTTCGAGTTGGCGTGCATTGTCGGCTGCGGCGTCCCGACTGGATACGGGTCGGCGACGACCATCGCAGATGTGCGCCCAGGCGAGGACGTTGCAATCGTCGGGTTGGGCGGAGTTGGCATGGCTGCGTTGCAGGGAGCGGTCAACTCCGGTGCACGCCATGTCCTCGTCGTCGAACCGGTTGAATGGAAACGGGATCAGGCGGTGAAGTTCGGCGCCTCGGCCGGCTTTGCCACCATCGAAGCCGCGACGGCCGGTGCCGCCGAGATCACCGCGGGCAGGATGTGCAAAAAAGTGATCGTGACGGTGGGCGAGCTCAAAGGTCAGGACGTCGACAAATACATGGGCATTACCGCCAAGGGCGGCACGTGTGTGCTCACCGCGATGGGTGCGATGACCGAAGACCAAACGACACTGAACACATCGATGCTGTGCCTGTTGCAGAAGACGTTGAAGGGCAGCCTCTTTGGCGGCGGCAATCCGCAATACGACATCGGACTGATGCTGTCGCTGTACAGGGCGGGAAGACTCAACCTCGACGATATGGTCACGCGCGAATACGCACTCGAGCAGGTCAACGATGGATACCGAGATATGCTGGCGGGCCGAAACATTCGGGGCATCATTCGGTTCACCGACGCCGACAGGTAACCGACCACTGGACTGGGTGCCGCGTGCGTGAACGTGCAGTGCCAATGGGTGAGACTCGTCGAGGACTCAGCTGGAGTTCGCTCTACCGTGAGGAAGTGACCATCGGGATGCTCACCGAATTTCGACCCGAGGATTCGAAAAGCACTGGCGGCGACCACGATTTCCGCCCGAGCAGTGAAACAAGTCGTTACCTGTGATGCTACAGGCGGACCGGCTCGCCCAACCAATGCAAGCAATCGGCGGCTTCTTCGCCATGGCGGCTGAGGCCGTCGGCCATGTCTTCCGGCGTCCCTTCCAGGGCAAGGAGTTCGCTCAGCAGGCTTGGTTTGTGGCACGGGTCTCACTGGCGCCAACCCTCATGGTGGCTATCCCATTCACGGTGCTGGTGAGCTTTACCTTGAACGTCCTGCTGCGTGAACTGGGCGCTGCGGACCTGTCGGGCGCCGGCGCCGCGTTCGGTGCGGTAACTCAGGTCGGACCAATGGTCACCGTTTTGATCGTCGCCGGGGCGGGAGCTACTGCGATGTGCGCCGATCTGGGAGCGCGCACCATTCGCGAAGAGATCGAAGCCATGGAGGTGCTCGGAATCAACCCGGTGCAACGGCTGGTGACTCCGCGAATGCTGGCATCAGGCCTGGTCGCTCTGCTGCTGAACAGCCTGGTCTGTACCATCGGAATACTTGGCGGATATGTGTTTTCGGTTTTCGTGCAAGACGTCAACCCCGGTGCATTCGCCGGCGGCATCACCCTGCTCACGGGCATCCCCGAAATGACGATCTCATGCGTCAAGGCCGCATTGTTCGGCCTGATCGCCGGCCTGGTCGCCTGCTATCGAGGGTTGTCGGTGACCAGGGGCGGGGCCAAGGCAGTCGGCAATGCCGTCAACGAGGCCGTCGTGTATGCATTCATGGCGCTTTTCGCCGTCAATGTTGTCGTCACCGCCATCGGTATCCGGATGACAAGCAGTTGAGGACACACGTGTGACCGCGCGAACGATGTTTCCCCGTTTGAGTCGAGAAGTCGAACGGCCGGTCGCTGCGGTCCGCGGCATCGGTGATCACACTCTTTTCTACCTCAGAGCGATCGCTGGCGTGCCGTTCGCAGCGACCAACTATCGCAGCGAAGTCATCCGCCTCATCGCTGAGATCAGCATGGGCACAGGGATGTTGGCGATGATCGGCGGGACAGTGGTCATCGTCGGGTTCATGACGCTCGCGGCGGGGGGGACGCTTGCCATCCAGGGGTACAGCTCCCTGGGCAATATCGGCGTCGAGGCGCTGACGGGATTTCTTGCGGCATTCATCAATGTGCGAATCACCGCACCTGTGGTCGCTGGTATCGGATTGGCGGCAACCTTCGGCGCCGGCGTGACCGCGCAGCTTGGCGCCATGCGCGTCAACGAGGAGATCGATGCCCTCGAGAGCATGGCGATTCGACCTGTGTCGTACCTGGTGAGTACCCGGATCATTGCGGGTCTGATTGCCATCGCACCGCTGTACACGATCGCGGTGATCCTGTCCTTCCTGGCTAGCCAGTTCACCACGGTCGTCATCTTCGGGCAGTCCGGCGGCCTCTATGATCACTACTTCACGACGTTTCTGAACCCGACCGATCTCATCTGGTCTTTCTTGCAGGCAGTGCTCATGGCGTTGAGCATCTTGCTGATTCATACCTTTTTCGGCTACTTCGCCGCCGGCGGCCCGGCAGGCGTGGGGGTTGCCGTCGGAAATGCGGTCCGAACGTCTCTGATCGTCGTCGTGTCGTTGACGATGTTGATCTCGCTCGCCGTCTACGGCGCCGACGGCAATTTCAACCTGTCGGGATAAGGGTGAACGAATTGAGCCAAAACGCCATCCGCCTGCTTGCCGGTCTATCCAGCATCGCCGCCCTCGTCGCCGTAATCACCCTCGCCGTCACACTGTTCCGCGGCGGCCTGACACCGACGGTGCCCATAACCGTGGTGTCGCCGCGCGCCGGTCTAGTGATGAATCCCGATGCCAAGGTGAAGATGCGTGGTGTCGAAGTCGGTCGCGTGGCATCCATCGAACCGCAACCAAACGGCGGAGCCGCCCTGCACCTGGCGATGGATCCCGCAGAGCTGCCTTTGATTCCGGCCAATGTGGGGGTTCGCATAGCCGCGTCGACGGTCTTCGGAGCGAAGTTCGTCGAACTCGTCGCGCCTGCGGAGCCGACGAGCGACGTGCTACGAGCAGGCCAGGTCCTGTCGGCGGCCAACGTCACGGTGGAAAACAACACGTTGTTCCAACAGCTCGGCTCGGTCCTGTCCCAGATCGAGCCCATGAAACTGAACGAGACACTCGGCGCAGTCTCATCGGCATTGGACGGGCGCGGTGACAAGCTCGGCGCGACCACGTCACAACTCGATGCGCTAATGGCCACGCTGGAGCCGACATTCGCCCAACTGCAACACGGTCTGGAGGTCGCGCCAACAGTATTCGATACATACGCCGACGCGGCACCGGATGTCCTGACGATCGCATCCAATGCTACGAGGATGAGTCGGACCATTCGCGAGGAGCAGCACAACCTGGATGCATTCCTGGTCAACACAATAGGTTTGGCAGATGTCGGCAACGATGTCGTGAGCAGTAACCGCCAGCCGCTCACCGATGTGGTGCACCTGCTTGCACCGACCACCGACCTCACCAACGAGTACAACCGCGCGCTCAATTGCGCATTAGCGGGAACCTTGCCGCTGGCGAAGTCACCACCGCCGTCATTGCCGGGCTCGATGATCATGGTTGGCTTCGTCCTTGGCGCCGAGCGCTACCGCTATCCTGCCAATCTGCCGAAGGTGGCTGCCAGCGGTGGTCCGCAGTGCACGGACCTGCCGCGGGTCGCGCCGGGAAAGCGGACGCCCTATGTCGTGGCAGACGTGGCGGCCAACCCATGGGAGTACGGAAACCAGGGCATCGTGCTGAACTCGGATGGGCTCAAGCAACTGCTGTTCGGCCCCATCGATGGACCACCGCGCAACACCGCACAGATCGGGCAGCCAGGATGACCGGCGCCGGGACGGGGGTGAAGCTCGGCGCCTTCGTAGCATCGATGGTGCTACTCACTGCGGCGCTGTTCTTGACATTCGGGCAGCTGCGAACGGGGTCGACCTACGCTTATACGGCGGTCTTCGCCGACTCGTCGCGCATCAAGGCGGGCGATTCCGTGCGGGTCGCAGGCATTCGGGTCGGCACTGTCACCGACGTGTCGCTGCGACCAGACCTCAACGTGTTGGTGACATTCGACGCTGACCGAGCCGTCGTGCTCACGACGGGGACAAAGGCGGCCATCCGTTACCTCAACCTCGTCGGTGATCGCTACCTCGAGCTGGCCGACGGCCCTGGATCGACACGATTGTTGCCTGTCGGCGCGCAGATCCCCCTCGACCACACGATGCCCGCACTTGATCTCGACCTACTGCTCGGTGGCCTGAAGCCAGTTCTGAAGGGGCTCAATCCGCAAGACGTCAACGCCCTCACCTCTTCACTCCTGCAGATCTTCCAAGGCGAGGGCCCAACTTTGGAGTCGCTGTTCTCGAATGCCTCGTCGTTCGCGACCGCCATGGCCGACAACAGTCAGGCGGTTGAAGATGTCATCGACAATCTCAACAAGCTGGTCACCACACTGTCAACGAATGGCGAACAGCTTTCGGGGGCGACCCAACGCCTCGAGACGCTGATCACCGGGCTTGCCCGCGACCGCGACCCCATTGGTGCAGCCATCGACGCGCTCAGTGATGGCACGGGTTCCATTGCAGACCTGCTCGCCAACACGCGAACCCCGCTGAAGGGCACCATCGACCAGCTCGGCAGACTGGCGCCGTTGCTCGACCAGGACAAGATCCGCCTCGAGACGGCGCTGCAGAAGGCGCCCGCGAACTACCACAAGCTCGTCCGCCTCGGAAGCTACGGAAGCTTCATCCAGTACTACATCTGCGGCATCAGTGTTCGGGTCACCGATCTTCAGGGGCGTACCGCGGTCTTTCCCTGGACGAAGCAAGAGGGCGGGAGGTGCTCGGAACCACAATGAACCGATACCGCCGAAAGAACCTCGTCCGAACGGGGCTCATCGGAGTCATCCTCTCCGTGCTCGTCGTCGCCGTTGGTCTGCAGCCCGAACGGCTGGTGCAATGGGCGATCTCGATTCGCCACCATGCCGTCTTCTCCGAAGCAGGTGGGCTCGCCGCGGGCAACGAGGTTACCCTGTCCGGCATGAAAGTCGGTGCAGTAACGGATGTCTCACTGCACGGGGGCGATGCGATCGTGACCTTCACGGTCGACAGCCGGTACCGGCTCGGTTCGGAAACCACCGCGCATATCCGCACCGGAACGGTGTTGGGAGCGCGGGTCCTCACCGTGGAGTCGGCGGGCAGCGGGACGCTAAGCAGCGCGGACGTCATCCCGGTGACGCGGACGTCCTCGCCGTACTCGTTGACGGACGCGGTGAGCGATCTCACCACCAATACGGCCGACACCGACACCGACACGCTGAACCAGTCCCTGGACACCCTCGCGGCCACAATCGATCAGGTGGCGCCACAATTGGGGCCGACGTTTGACAGCCTCTCGCGAATTTCACAGTCCATCCATTCGAGGGACGGATCTCTCAAACAGCTTCTGGCGAGCGCGGGCAATGTCACCGCGATACTGGCGCAGCGCAGTCAGCAGGTGAATGCACTCATCCTCAACGCCAACGACTTTCTTGGCGTCCTGTCCGAGCGCCGGGACACCATCGTGATGCTGTTGGCCAATGTCTCAGCAGTAGCAAAGCAGCTTTCCGCGATGGTCGCCAACAATGAAGAACAGCTGGGGCCCGCCCTGGACAGGTTGAACTCGGTGGCCGCGATGCTCGAGAGGAATCGCGACAGTATCGCAAAGGCGTTACCGGGATTGGCCAAATACCAACTCACCCAGGGCGAGACCGTGTCGAACGGTGCCTATTACAACGCCTTCGTCGGAAACCTCATGGGCCCCACAATTCTTCAGCCCTTCCTCGACTACGCGTTCGGCTTCCGCCGCGGCGTCGACGCCGGGCAGCCGCCAGACAATGCGGGCCCCCGGGCGGAGATCCCAATTCCCAGGAACGGAATTCCAGGCGGGTGACGATGATCAGCCGAGAGGTTCTTGTTCGCGTCACCGCAACCCTGCTGACGGTATCGGCCGTCGTCGGGTCCGGTCTGTTGGTGTATTCGTCGCTGTTTCGTGCGATGACGGTCACCGCCTTCTTCACCTCTGCGACCGCCATCTATCCCGGTGACGAGGTACGCGTCTCGGGGGTCAAAGTCGGCGAGATCGACTCGATCAACGCCGACGGCGCCCAGATCGGGATCACGATGAAGATAGCTCACGATGTGCCCGTGCCCGCTGACGCCAAAGCCGTCATCGTTGCGCAGAACCTGGTCTCGGCTCGCTACGTTCAGCTGACCCCGGCCTATCGCTCGACAGGACCACGCTTGCAGGACGGGGCGGTAATACCTGCAGAGCGCACCGCAGTCCCCGTCGAATGGGATGAGGTAAAGGACCAGATCATGCGCCTGGCAACGGAATTGGGGCCAACCAGCGAGGTGTCCACGCCGGCCGTGGCGAAGTTCATCGACAGTGCGGCAAGCGCAATGGACGGAAACGGCGAAAAACTACGGGCAGCACTGGCCCAGATGTCGGCTGTCGGACGGATACTCGCCGAAGGCGGCGGCAACATCGTCGACATCCTGAAAAACCTGAACACGTTTGTGGCTGCACTCAAAGACAGCAATCAACAGATCGTGGAGTTCGAAAATCGGCTCGCGACGCTCTCCAGCGTGCTCGACGACAACAGATCAGACCTCGATGCCGCAGTGTCGGACTTGTCGACGGCAGTCGTCGATGTAGAGCGATTCATCGCAAACACCCGGGACAAGACTTCCGAGCAGGTCCAGCGGTTGGCCAACGTCACACAGACTCTTGTCGACCATCGGCTGGACCTGGAGAACGTTTTGCACATCACACCGAATGCACTGGCGAACGGCTACAACATCTACAACCCCGATACCGGCAGCGGGATCGGCTCGTTCTCCCTGATCAACTTCGCCAATCCATTACACCTGATCTGTGGTGCGATCGGAGCCATCGAGAACGCGACTGCTCCCGAGACGGCGAAGCTGTGCGCTCAGTACTTCGGACCGGCACTTCACACGGTGAGCATGAACTTCCCGCCGCTGCCGATCAACCCCTATCTGGGGAAATCGGCTAGTCCGGGCAACATCATCTACACGGATCCCAGCCTGGCTCCCGGCGGCAGTGGGCCGGCCGATGGCCCTCCCGAGACGCCGCCGGCAATCTCTGCATACACGGGCTCCGCCGAGACTCCCGTTCCTGCCGCCGTCCCAGACCTGCTGCTTCCGGCCGGATCCATACCGCCGCCGCCCAGCACCGAAGGGGCACCACAACCATGATTGGTCGGCGCAATCTCGGCCGCTTACTTTCCGTCGGCGCGTGCACAGCGCTGGTTTCGACGGGATGTGCATTCCAAGGGCTGAACTCTCTACCGTTGCCCGGCACCGTCGGTCGCGGCGCCGGAGCCAGCGTCTACCACGTCGAGCTCGCGAATGTCGGTACTTTGGAGCCGAACTCACCGGTGTTGATCAACGATGTGGTTGTCGGCAGCGTCGGGAGAATGACCGTTGACCGCTGGCATGCCGATGTCGAGGTATCGGTGAAGCCCGGAGTAGTGGTGCCGGCCAACGCCGTTGCCACGGTCGGGCAGACCAGCGTGCTCGGGTCCATGCATTTGGCGCTCGACCCGCCCCTTACCCAACCGCCTGTCGGGCAGCTGGCACCGGGTGAGACCATCGGGCTCGCCGGCTCATCGACATATCCCTCAACCGAGCAGACGCTGGCCTCGCTGGCTGCCGTGGTCAACGGCGGTGGGCTGGGGCAGGTCGGCGACATCATTCATTCGTTCAACGCCGCGCTGACTGGACGACAGGAGGAGGTCCGCGATCTGATCACGCGACTGGACACGTTCTTGGTCACGTTGAACGAACAGCGCGACAACGTCGTCCGGGCAATTCAGGGGCTGAACCGGTTGGCCGCCACATTGGCCGCCGACAGCGACGTCATCGCGCAGGCGCTCAACGAGATACCACCGGCGTTGGACGTCTTGATCAAGCAACGGCCCCAAATCACGACTGCCCTGGAAAAGCTTGCGACCTTCAGCGAGACCACGACCGGACTCATCAACGACACGCAAACCGACCTCGTGCGGAATCTGCGGAATCTCGAGCCGACAATCCGCTCGCTGGCAGACGTCGGGCCCGACCTCGACATGGCGCTCGGATACGCGACAACGTTCCCGCTCAATCAGAACTTCATCGATCGAGCGGTCAGAGGCGACTACGTGAACCTCTACACGGTATTCGACCTCACCGTGCCTCGCCTGAAGCGAACATTGCTTCTCGGGACTCGCTGGGGTCAGGAAGGTGCGCAACTTGTTCCGGCTCCTGGTGATCCCTCCTATCTCAACTACACATACGACCCGCTGTCGGTAGGAGTTGCGCCGCCGCCGGACGCGCCGCCGCTGGATACGCCTCCTTCGACGCCGCCAACGGACGGCGGCTGATGCTGACCAGACTCGTCCGAATCCAGTTGACAGTCTTCACGATTGCCGCCGTAGCCGGCATCGGCGTGATGCTATTCTCCTACATGCAACTTCCGACGCTGTTGGGCATCGGCCGGATCACCGTGACGCTCGAGTTGCCTGCCGCCGGAGGCCTGTACCGGTTCGCCAACGTCACCTACCGGGGACTTCAAATTGGCAAGGTCACAGAAATCAGGCTGGTCGCCGGTGGGGCGCGGGCGACGCTGATGCTGAATACTTACCCGCGGGTTCCAGCCGATCTCACCGCCGAGGTGCGAAGCGTTTCGGCGGTCGGCGAGCAGTACGTGGATCTTCGGCCGCGGTCCAACTCGGCTCCATACCTTGCCGACGGATCCGTGATCACGTTGGCAGACAGCAAGATTCCGCAGCAGGTGGGTCCGATGCTCGATCAGGTGAGTGCGTTGATCGGCAGCATCCCTCGTGACGAGGTTCGCGGATTGCTCGACGAGTCGTTCGATGCATTCAATGGCGCCGGCTATGACCTCGGATCGCTGATCGACTCATCGTCGTCGCTGGCCGACGACGTGAACGGTGTCGCTGACCAGACGGCGAATCTCATCACGAACACCCCACCGCTTCTTGACTCACAAGCGCAGACATCGGCGGAGATTCGGGCCTGGGCGCACGGTGGCGCCGGCGTTTCAGACCAAGTGGTGCAGAATGACCCCGAGATTCGAACGGTGCTGCAGAAGGCGCCTGGCGCCGCCGAAGAAGCTTCGCGACTGCTGGAGCAACTCAAGCCAACCCTGCCCGTCTTGTTGGCCAACCTCACGACGATCGGACAGATCGGGGTCACCTATCACGCGTCACTGCAGCAGATCCTCGTTCTGCTACCGCCATTCGTTGCCGCAATCCAGACCGTGGGCCTGCCGACGAACAACCCGACAGGTATTCCCCAGGGCGACTTCAGCCTTACCGTGAACGACCCTCCGGCGTGCACGGTCGGATTCTTACCGCCTTCGTCATGGCGTTCTCCTGCCGACACCACCGACATCGACACCCCCGACGGGCTTTATTGCAAGCTCCCTCAGGATTCGCCGATCTCGGTGCGCGGTGCGCGCAACTACCCCTGCATGGCAGTCCCGGGAAAGCGGGCGCCAACAGTTCAGCAGTGCGACAGCGACCTGCCCTACGAACCCTTGGCGATGCGCCAGCACGTGCTCGGCCCGAATCCCTTTGACCCCAACCTGGTCTCACAGGGTGTACCGCCAGACGGCAGGATTACCGACCCCAATGCGGGGATCTACGGTCCGGTTGAGGGCACTGCCCCACCACCGCCGGTGGCGTCGGACGGCGCCGCCGCACCACCGGTGACACCGAGCGCTTTCCATGGTGGCGCCAGCGGGACGGGTCCGCTTGTTGCCTACGCTCAATATGACCCGCGAACTGGTAGCTATATCGCATCGGACGGCAAGCGATACACCCAATCGAATCTTGCTGGTCCGCTGCCAACGTCGTGGACGGACCTCCTGCCGAGGTAGACCCCGACGGGCGCCGTGCCAACTATGACAGTCTGGCCAAGGTGAATGGCAGGCGAATCGCCAGCCATTGGTTCACTCCGCACGCACCGCTTTCACCGATCGTGGTGTCCTGGCCGGCGAACATGCCCGAGCCAGGGGCGACCTGCCCATCCTCATCCACGGGATAGAACGTGTACACCTGCGCCCCATCAGACGCGGTGTTGTCTGCGCATGTCTGCCAACCTTCCACGGTTCGCCTGACATACCAGAGGCCGTTCGTCGTGTAGATGGACGCGCGCCAGCCCAGGTCGCTCGTCACTTCACCGGTGCACTCGTCGGGACCGGTGCACGTCGAGCTGATCGTCCATTGGCTGACCACTGTCGCCTCGTCGTGATACACGTCGTTGGTCGTTGCCCATTCACCGTTCGATGTAGCTCGGTAAACGCCGTTGATTGCCCAATCCTGCTGTGTCGCTTCGGCGGTGGCCGCCATGCCGAGGCCGAGCAGTGCGACGGCCGAATACACTGCGCCGAGTCGCCGCTGCGAGGTGTTGGTCATGACGCCCCTCCTAAGCGGCCGTGGTGGACTGCTGTCCATATTTGCCATTCTCAGACGGCGGATACTAGCGCTGTCCGTTGGTTTCACGGACACGAGCTGTGTAGCCTCCTGCCGGAATCATTTGGTACGAGCCTATATCAGGTGGATGCTTGTTCTGATGGGATCGCTACGCTAATCTGGACTGAAGTCCATTATAAGGGTGAGCAACGGCCGTGCTGCGTCTCGTCCACTGAGGATCGAAGGAGTCGGCATGGCCCGCTTCGAACCGTCGCCCGCTCGCAGGCCGGCGATCGTCGCCGGCGCCTCCTCTGGTATCGGCGCCGCCACCGCCCGCGAGCTTGCGCGTCGCGGCTTCCCCGTCGCCCTTGGCGCGAGACGTATCGACAAACTGGCCGAACTGGTAGATCAGATCCGGAACGACGGTGGAGAAGCGGTCGCCTTTCCAATCGACGTCACCGACGACAGCTCGGTGAAATACTTTGTCGGGCGGGCGATCGAGGCGCTGGGCGGGATCGAATTGGTTGTGTCGGGCGCGGGTGACATGACCCCTGGGCGCATCCACGACATCAGCACAGGCGACTTCCTCGAGCAGATCCAAATCCATCTGATTGGAGCCAACCGTCTCGCAACGGCGGTGCTGCCCGCCATGGTCTCCCGCCGACGGGGCGATATCATTTTCATCGGGTCCGACACAGCGCTACTGCAGCGGCCGCACATGGGCGCCTACGGAGCGGCTAAAGCCGGTCTTCTCGCTATGGTGAAGAACTTGCAGATGGAGCTCGAGGGCACCGGTGTCCGTGCGTCGATAATCCACCCGGGCCCCACCTCGACCAACATGGGCGGGGGGCTACCCCTCGATCAGCTCGATGCGATGTTGCAGGACTGGGTGACCTGGGGGCATGGCAGGCACTCGTACAGCCTTCGGGCCTCTGACATCGCCCGAAACGTCGCCTTCGTCGCGCAAACGCCTCGAGGGGTCAACATCACGCAGATCGAGATTCAGCCCGAAGCACCGTTGCACACCCCGTAGGTGACGTCACGGATTGATATTGGGAGCGCGGAGGATCAGACGCACTGCCTCGTCTAGGTGTTCGGCGATTTGCGGGTAGGACAGGTAGCCGCCCTTTGCCGTGATCAGCGCACCATTGAATGTCATTTGGATTATCGTCACTACCTCGCGCGGCCAGCCTGGTCCCAGGGCTGCCGAAATCCGTTGGCCCACTTCGGCGGCTATCTTCATGCGCGCGGGTTCCACTCCTGGGTCATCGGAGATCAGCGCGTTTGCGCACGCAGCCGCCATCTCCGGATGGTCGGCTACGACGAATGCCATCTCACGCAACGTGGCGCTGACCCGCTCACGCGCTGACTGGTTCACGTCAGTGAACATCGGGACGTCCTGCAGCTGTCGAAGGTAGGCGTCTGCGACGAGCGCACTCTTCGATGGAAAATACTTATAGGCACTCGCGGGTGACACCCCGGCGCGCGACGCCACCCCCCGCACCGTCAGATCCAGGTACGACGACTGGCGCAACTCCTCGATCGTGGCGTCCAGCAGCTTGCGGATCGTCTTCTCCGGGCGCGTGTTTCGCCGCTTAGCAGGCGGCTTCTTGATTGCGGAGGACGC
This sequence comes from Mycolicibacterium stellerae, assembly GCF_003719305.1. Taxonomy (GTDB): domain Bacteria; phylum Actinomycetota; class Actinomycetes; order Mycobacteriales; family Mycobacteriaceae; genus Mycobacterium; species Mycobacterium stellerae. Next base: position 50,891 of record NZ_RARC01000025.1, on the reverse strand, counting down.
CCGGGTAGACACAAGTCCACAATAAGACCCCGTACCGCACATTGACAACCGACGCACCCGGCGGCGACGCCGTCGTCAATGCAATCTCTAACCGCCGTCGGTGTTGACGCTTGGCAGTTGGACACGGGACTTGCCATGCGATGACGCGCCGTATAGCGCCGCCACCACATTCTGGAGGATGTCGCGCTCGAGGGTGAACAGCTCCTCAGAATCGATGTTCTGCGGCAACAAGCGTTTGGCGACGGCGAAGCCGAGCACGACGTTGAGCTGCGTGAGCAGAATCAGACGACGCTCAAGGGGGCCGAAGTCGGCACCGCCTTCGAGTGCCACGACGCTATCGGCCTGGGAGAAAAGCAGATCCAACCAGTGGTCAAGGTCCGGGTGTATCGGCCGGTCGAGCTGAATGAGCTCCTGCAGCAGCAGGTGGGAGACGTCCGGGTTGTCGCCGAGTATCCGCAACGAGGTCGCCGACAATGCCCTCGGGTTCTGGCCTGGACTCTTCGAGTTCAGCACATCGTCGATGGCTGCAGAGAACGGTATCAACGCCTGCTGCAATACGGCGCTGTACAGGTCATCCTTGCTGGCAAAGTGCTTGTAGAGGCTGGGTTTTCGGATCCCGAGTGCGTCAGCGATATCCTGCATCGACGTGCCGGAAAACCCCCGCCTCGCGAACAATTTCGCGGCGGCGTCGATGACGCGTTGTTGCGCGGCGCTCAGCGGCTGAGCCTCTTCGATTTCCGGGGCGCTGTCGGCTCGAACTCCACCTGTACAGCATCCGGTCCGCGCACCGCGGCCCCCCAGAAGCGCGGGCTTCCTGTCAAGCGCAGGCCTGGCAGTCGCTCGAGGAGGACTCCTAACGCGGCCAGCAGTTCGGCCCGAGCGAGATGCGAGCCGAGGCAGAAGTGCTCACCGACGCTGAACGACAGGTGTTGGGTCGGACGCCGCTCGAGTATCCACCGATCAGGCTCGGGGAAGCGAGCGGGATCGCGGTTGGCCGCCGCGATGGCAAGCATGGTCAGTGAACCGGCGGGAATCGTTGTCCCGCATACCTCGATGTCCCTGATGGTGAGCCGGGGCTGAAGTGCCACCGGCGGACCCCATCGCAATGTCTCCTCGACGGCCCAGTGACGCATCTCGGGTTTGTGTGTGAGCTCATCGACAGCGCCGACTGTGGAGAGCATGGCGACGAGCATAGTTCCTAGTGACAGCCACGTGGTGTCGACGCCTGCGGGAAACAGCAGCAGCATGAAGCTCATGATCTGTTCGTCGGTCAACGGTTGGCCTTCTACGAGACCGTTGGCCAGCAGGGTCAGCGTGTCGTCGGCGGAGCTACCGCGGCGCTCGTCGATCAGCGGCGCCAGCCACTCGCGGAAGTCGCGCGCCGAGGTCTTGCGTCGAGCGTCGACCTGGTCCGCGGAGAGTCCTTCGCCATCGGGATCTCCGCCCAGCACCAGATCGTTGGCCCAGCGCGCCAACCGGTCCCAGTCCTCCACTGGCAAGCCAAGGAGTTCCCCGACGATCGCCAGCGGGTAGAGCTTCGCGAAATCCTTCATCAGGTCTGCTTCGCCGCGTTCGCAGAACCGATCGACCACGGCGTGCGCCTGTGGAACCAGCAGGGAGTCAACGTATTCCGCACAAGTGCGCTTACTGAAGGTGGGCTGCACCACTTTGCGGTGGACGTAATGCTTGCGGCCCTCGTAGCCCAGAAATGTCGGGCCCATGAGCGGAAACGAGAACACCTTCTGGGTGGCCGCAGGAGAGAACGTGGCGGTGTCCAGAAACGCCGCCTTCACGTCGTCGTATCGCGTCAGGATGTAGGCGGGAACGGGGTCGAAGAACCATCCGCGTGCGATCCCACCTCGATCGTCGATCTGACGCAACGCCTGGAACAGGTCGGGGATTTCGATCCGCATCGGCTGTACCGCCCCGAACTGGATGTGCGCATACTCCGGGTCCACCGCCAACGCATCGGCGCGGTCATCGGTTGCGGTCATAAGCAACGGTCCTCTCGATCGATCCCACGAAATAGGCTACCGATCGATAGCCAGCTCTGCTACATTAACGCTCCTTGTGATTTCTGCCACGCAGGCCTCGTAGTTGTGAGGTGAGGCACTCGGGCATTCGGCAATGGAGGCGAACTTGACGACCACACGATTTGGCACCGGTCAACCTCGGGAGCGCGACCGAGCGGCCGCCGACGTCGCGACGCGCAACCCTGCGACGGGGCTGCCGCCGGGTGATTCGACGTCGCGGGGACTCAGGACGTCGCGCAGTGCCCGCTACATCGGCCGCGTGGGTGCACTGGCGATCGCCCTCGGCATCGGCGCGGCGATCACCAACAATCTGGGCGTCGCACACGCCGAAACCGGCGATGCGAGTTCTGGCACCGACACCACCTCGTCGAGTCCGGAGGGTGAGACGGCGCCCGCGTCCACGTCGGAATCCGACAAGACCGACTCGACGACGAGCACGGGAACCAGACGCTCCCGCCCGACCGTGAGATTTGGTTCGATAACCGGGATCTCGCCCGCCAGCGTCGGCAGGCATTCGGTCTCCGAGCGCACGAGCGGAACACGAGCGCACGCCGATGATGCCGATGACGTCGGCAACACGCTCCCTGCATCGGTGGACAACACAGACCAGACCCCCGTCGATCGTGAGGCCGACACCGACACTCCGGCCAAGAAAGGCCGACATCCGATCGCCGAGAGCCTCGTCGGCACCCTGGCGAGCAATGTGACGACCAGTGTCCGCAAGTTCGATGCCGCACAGTCGGATTCGACGGCAGTGCCGTTGCGCGCCGCCAGAGAAGATACCTCGAGGTCCGCCGGCGTAGACGCTCCGTCGACGTCGTTGGCAGCACAGAATCACCCTTCGAGGCCGTCTGTAGCGGAGGCGATCGAATCCGCACTGACCGGGGCAAGACAGAGTGCTGACGCTTCGAACGTCGCGGTGTCGCCGACGACGACACCGCGGGCCGTGGTGTCCAACGTGGTCGTTGGCCTCTTCTCGAGTGTGATGAAGGTGTTTGGAGTCGACCCGTTGGCGAGCAATAACCCGGTGACACCACCGAGCTCCGCCACCCTGCTCGGCGCTTTGGACTTCATTCGCCGCGAACTCGAGTACAGCCTGTTCAACAAGGGGCCTGCACTCACTTACAACGCATCGCAGAACAGCCAAACGTACTACGGCGTGGTCACCGGGCGTGTCACTGCGGCGGGCACCACGGGCACCCAGTTGACCGACGCCAGCGGAGACCCGTTGACATTGTCTGTCAGCAGTCAGCCGTCCAACGGCACCGTCGTGCTCAACCAAGACGGCACGTTCACCTACACCCCGAACACCACGCTCGCCGTCACCGGCGGTACGGATACCTTCACCGTCACCGCCGACGACCGTCCTGGAAATCCTGCGCACACCAATTTGTTGGCTCTGTTCTCACCCGACAAGGGTGCAACGACGTCGATGACCGTCACCGTGACCGTCGAGCCGGTGAGTCCACTCGGGACGCCAGAGCAGACGGCAAACGAGGCTCTGGTCGAACAGATCGTGAACTCGCCCGGGATGCAGGCCGCTATGGCCTACCTACGCGCCGGATTACTCGCCGATGTCCAGGCAAAGTACGCCCTGGTCGGGGGTCCCGACCAGACGAACCTCGACCAGCTCGACGAAGCGGTCGAAAACTACGCCAATTTTGCGGCGATGACAGCGCTCAACCTGGACCCCAATAATCCGGAGATCACGACGCTGCTGCTGCCCGAGCACACCTGGTATGGCACGACGGCAGGCGGAACGGTCGTGACCTATAACAATCCCGACACCGTGTACCGAGCCGCACCGATCAGTAGCTCGTCGACCTATGTGATCACGGGTCAGTTCGTCGGCGAACGTCCCACCGACGTGAACTTCAGCATCTTGTCGGGGTCCACGGGCACCACGACCGAGACGCTGTCCATGCAGGACCTTGTGGTCAACGAGGACGGCACATTCACCATCACGCTTGACTCGAACCCAACGGCTGAAGGGCAGACGAATCACCTCCAGCTGACGAGCACGACGACTGGGATCATCATTCGCGACACCCTGGGCGACTGGAACACCGAGACGCCGATGACTCTGTCGATCGAAAAGACAAGCGGTCCGGATGTGCCGCCCATGACAGAGGAACAAAAGGTGGCATATGCGACGCAAGTCGCCGCACAAATCACCGCGGGCGGGGTTCAATCGCTCAAGCAGTGGACCAAACTGGCGACCACCGATCCCGTCACCGGCGAGCTGCGCGAGCCCAATGTGGTGACCCAGCCGGCTAAGACCGGCACCGATGTCTTGACGACACAGCTGCAAAGCGTCGGGTACTTCGAGCTCGAGGACGACGAGGCACTGGTGATCACCATCGATCCCGGGAAGGCCGGTTACTTCATCGTCCCGGTGACCAACGATTGGACGATCTTCTCTGACTACGGAGACGTCCAGAACAGTCTCAACAACACGCAGGCGGTCGCCAATGCCGACGGCACCTACACGTTCGTCATCTCGAAGACGGATCCCGGTGTCGCCAACTGGGTTTCAACAGGTGGCCTGAACCAGGGGTCGCTGTTCATCCGGTTCCAGCAGCTTGATGCGAATTCGACCGTCGACCCGACCGTGCAGTCACAGGTCGTCTCGCTGGAAGACCTCGACACCGTTCTACCGGCTGGCACGACGTACGTCACCACCGAGGAGCGGGAAGCTCAGCTCGCGCTTCGGAAAAGCGGATACGACAGGCGCTTCTCGCCCTACCCCCAAGATTAGGAAGGATCGAGACCAGATGGCCAGCGGCGTCCGCGTCGCTGGCCATCTGCGTCCGCCGCTGACCCGCTCAGGCCCCTTCCTTAATACGGACCAGTGTCCGTATTTGGCGCCCATTGCGTACGCGGACGTCCTTTTCAATGAACCCGCACGCGAGCCGCAATGGCCGAAAAGAACTTACTTACAGGGCAATACGCGGATTTGTTGCCTTCGATCCCCGGTTACGTTATTCTGGACACGTGTCTGAAAACGAACTGGTCCGGTCACCGACCTGTCCCGTACGCCAGCTGCACGTGTGGCCTGAGCAGAGCATGAGCAAGCTGATGGCAGCGGCGGTGGACGAGTTGAGCCGGTCGACGTACGGCGAGTTGACGGTCCGCACCGTGGCGGCCAGGGCGGCCGTATCGCCCGGCATCGCCTACAGCCACTTCCCGTCCAAGGATGCCCTCATCGCCGGGGTTTACCTCCACCTGCTTCGCGATGCGGCCACTTTCACCGACGGCAACGACAGCGCCGAAACGCGGGTCATTGCCCAGTTACGGGAACTCGTACTGTTACTCGCGGACAAACCGCACCTGGCCGACGCGTGCACCATCGCACTCATGGCCGACGATCTGGTTGTAGACGACATACGCGGGCAGATCGCCGTCGAGATCAGTAGCCGAATCGCGTCGTCCTTGGGGCCTGGGTTTCCAGCCGCAGTGATCTCCACGCTGCACATGCTCTTTTCCGGCGCAATGATGCATGCGCGATCCACCGTCGGTGGCTACGGCCATATTGCCGAAAAGCTAAGCGAGGGCGTGTCCTTGGTTTTTCGTTCGCGGCTTGTCCAAACCGTGTCCGCCTCGAAGCAACCGGCATAGTGGACCGTCGGATCAACATGGACTTTGGCATTGTTCTCTTCACCAGTGACCGTGGAATCTCCCCAGCGGACGCGGCGGTGGCGGCGGAGAAGAACGGGTTTCGCACCTTCTATGTTCCCGAGCACAGCCATATACCGACCAAGCGGGAGGTCGCTCACCCGGTGACGGGCGACGCCAGCCTGCCCGACGATCGCTACATGCGGACGTTGGATCCATGGGTCAGCTTGGCCACGGCCTGCGCGGTGACCACCGAGATCCGACTGTCCACCGCGGTGTGCCTACCCGTTGCGCATGATTGCATCACGTTGGCCAAGTCGATAGCGAGCCTGGATCACCTTTCGGGCGGCCGAGTTGAAGTATGTGCCGGCTTCGGCTGGAACCTCGACGAGCTCGCCGATCACAATGTTCCCGCCGGCAGCCGCCGAAACATGCTTCGCGAGTACATCGAAGCCATGCGTGAGCTCTGGATCAAGGAAGAAGCCTCATACAGCGGTGAATTCGTCAACTACGGGCCTAGCTGGGCTTGGCCGAAGACCGTCCAGGAACACGTGCCAGTGCTGATCGGCGCGACGGGCAACGAAAAGAACTTCAAGTGGATCGCGAAGCACGCCGACGGCTGGATGTCGACTCCCAAGGACGCCGACGTCCAGAGATCGGTCAATTCGTTGTACGCCGAATGGGATTCGGCTGGCCGCACCGGACGGCCGCGGGTCGTCGTCCTCGATATGCAGAAGCCCGAGCCGTCGAGACTGTCTCTGTTGGCCGACCTGGGCGTGTCTGAAGTGGTCTACGGAATTCCCGACAGGCCCACCGAAGAGGCACAGGCTCATCTGGCCAGGCTGGCGGACAAAGTGGACACATTCGGCCGTATCGCCGCCGGCGCGGCGGCTCAGTAGTCAACCCACGAAGGGACGATCCTCGTGACCAACCGCCTGAAAGACAAAGTAGCCATCATCACCAGCGCGTCCGCCGTCACAGCTGTCGACGACGATTTCGACGACAGCAAGGCGCATAGGTCGGGAGTCGTCGAGCGGGTCACGTTGGTCATGGACGTGTTCGGCCCGCACCGCCAATACGCTCGGCTCGAGGAAGTCGCCGACCACAGTGGCCTGCCACGATCGACCGCCTTCCGTATCCTGCGTCAGCTCGTGAATCTGGGCTGGCTCGAGCATGGTCCAGACGGCTTCCGGCTCGGGAGGAGGCTCCAGGAACTTCACGGGTGCACGGTGGACTACACAGATATTCGTGCGGCGGCGTCGACTGTGCTGGTTGACCTCAATCTCACGACGGGAGCGGTGGGTCACCTCGGCGTACTGGACGGCAGCTTCGTGCACTACCTCGACAAGGTGGGTGGCGCGGCAACGCATAGCGTGCCGTCTCACGTCGGTGCGCGGTTGGCTGCCGAGGAGACGGTCACCGGGCGTGCGCTGCTCGCGCAATTGCCCCCGGAAGACGTCGATCGGCGATACGCCGCCGATCGGCGTTGGACCACCCGCGATGGAATGGGCATCGAGCATCTGCATCGGCGGCTGGATCGAGTGCGGCGGCGGCGAGGTGTCGCATTTTCGAGCGCCGAGCGGTGCGGGATGGGAATCAGTTCGGTGGCCGCGCCGGTGCTCGGACCCCATGGGGTGATCGCAGCGATCTCATTGGCGACGCGACGGCCCATGCAGTTGGAAGCGCTGGGCCCGGTTGTTTCGGCGGCCGCGCGGACAACGAGTGCCCGCTTGTTCCCTGATTGGCAGGCATCGGCGCGATGATCAGAAGCCAGCGGAAGAGTTCGCCCCCCAACGATATTGGCATCAACGTCTCCGCGACGATCAGCACGATTTCGTGAAGGTATTGGCGCGGGCGATCCAAGAATCCCTCGGGTAAGTCCCCGCGCACGGTCCAACCTGACGACATCGATCCCAGCGAGCATTGAAAGAGGTCGCCATGCGCTTCACGTTCACCGATGTGATGACGCGTTCAGAGTATTTGCCCCCCCTTGCCGTCGCCGCCGAGGCCGCCGGTTACGACGGCTTCACGATCCCCGACTCCATCGGCTATCCGGAGCACTCGGAAGCCGTCTACCCCTACACGGCCGACGGTGACCGCAGCTTCCTTGACGGCAAAGAGTTCATCGAACCGTTTGTGCTCGCGGCCTTCCTCGGCGCGATTACTCAACGCATCCGCTTCAACACCTTCGTGGTGAAGTTCCCACTGCGCGCGCCAGTGCTGGCTGCCAAGCAGGCGTTCTCGGTTGCGAAGATGACGGGCAACCGCCTTGGCCTCGGCATCGGCATCGGGACCAGCCCATTTCCCGACGACTACCTGATGGCCGGTGTCGACCCCGCCCACAAAGGCGCGCGCATGGACGAAGCCATCGAGGTCTTTCGAGGGCTGGAGTCCGGAGACTTCTTCGAGTTTCGCGGACGCTTCTACGACGTCCCGTCGCTGAAGGTGTGTCCGGTACCGACACGGCCGATTCCGTTGCTCATCGGTGGCCACTCAGACGCTGCGCTGCAGCGGGCGGCGACGAAAGGCGATGGGTGGATGCACGCAGGCGGGCCGAACGACGCTCTCGAGTCGATGCTCAAGAAGTTGCACGGGCTGCGCGCGGATTCAGGGAAGGGTAACGAACCCTTCGAGATTCATGCCGTCAGCCAGGATGCGCGCACCGTCGACGGGTGCAAGCGCCTCGAGGACATGGGTGTCACCGACGTTGTGGTCGGCTTCCGCAACCCCTACGTCAAGGGCGGTGACGCAGAGGCTCTTTCGGACAAGGTGGCCAAGTTGGAGCGGTTCGCGGAGGCCGTAATCAGCAAGGTCAAAGGTGATGGTGTCCGATGAATAACGTCTTCTACTTCGACTGGCGCACATGGTGGACAATGGTGCGCCTGATTCGCCGTGAACAGGACCCTGCCCGGCGCCGCCGCCAGTACCGCACGCTGTGCGTCGTCGTCCCGGTGCTGGCCGCACTGCATACCGTGACGTTCGCGCTCGACCCCATTTTCTTTCCAGTCCTCCGACGCACGGAAGTGCGCGGCCCGGTATTCGTGGTGGGTCACGCGCGCAGCGGTACGACCTACTTGCACCGCATGATGACGAACGATCCCCAGTTCTCCTATGTTCTGCTCTGGGAGATGTTCTTCCCTTCGCTGCTGGAGAAAAAGGTGCTGCGGGCGGTATTGCGCTGGGACCGAAGGCTGGGAGGGCGGCTGCGCGGCCGCATCGACGCTCTCGACCAACGCTTGTTCAGCAAGAGCCAACGGGTGCACGAGTCAGGCCTTTTCGCGCCCGAGGAGGACGAGTTCCTGCTTTCGATGTCGTGCGCATCGGGCTTCTGGGTTGTGCACTACCCATATGTCGAGGAGTTGGACTTCTACTACGTCGACGACCGGTGGGCCGCGCGCAAACGGCGCCGCGTCATGGCGTTCTACAAGGAGTGTCTGCGCCGCCAATTGGTACTGAACGGTCCGGGGCTGACGCACCTGTCCAAGGCGCCAATCCATTGCGGCAGGGTCGAAAGCCTCATCGAGACGTTCCCCGACGCTCGATTCGTCGTACCGGTGCGCAACCCATACGAGACGATTCCGAGCTTCCTCAAGCTCATGCAGTTCGCATGGTCAGCCCGCAAGCGCTCCGAGGACGACATGCGAAAGTCGTTCCGGTCCTTCGTGGATTCGTCCTACCACTACTACCAGCACCCACTCGATGTGTTGGACGCCCACCCGGAGGTGCCGACCGCGATCGTGGACTACAGCGACCTCGTGACAAACCCGGCCAAGACGATGCTGCGCGTCTACGACGAGATCGAGATCGGCATGGCGCCGGAGCAGGAACAGGCACTGGCCGGCGAGAAGGGTCGGGAGTACCGATCCGGGCACACCTACAGTCTCGAGGAGTTCGGGCTGCAAGCCGACGAGATCCACGCGCGGTTGGCGCCGCTGTTCAAACGATTCGGATGGGAGTCGAGCCGTGCCGGATGACCACGGTGACGTGTTGCGCGACGCCTGGGATGAGATGATCGACCGGCTGGGTCGGGCGCGGGAGGCACTCGAATCCCCCGACCTGCACGCGCCGCCGGCGACTGGGCCGCGCGTCCTCGCGGAGGGCTACCGATACCTGCTGGGCTTCGTGCACTCGGCCATCGAACGAGCCTTCTTCGGGGACCCCGCATTCCCGTACTTCCGCCGCAGCATCCAGGTGATCGACAAGGCCACCATCGACAACGCCGACGCCATGTACCTTTCGACGCCGGTCGATGGCAGGTTCTCCTACCGGATCACCGGCCACCTACAGGACTCGCGGCACTGGCGCGGGGAGGCACCTGCACCGTCGGGTCCGACCGCGCCCCAGTACGTCATCATCGAGGCGCACACGGGCTATGCCGGTGACAGTGGCGACCTCGGCGAATTGCAGCCGGGAGGGCGCGGCAACACCGGAAAATTGGACTCCTCGGAGCTCATCGTGGATGACGACGGCCGCTTCGAGATACTGCTGGCACCCGAGCGGCCGACGGGTTACGCGGGCAATTTCATTGCCACACAGCGGATCTCACAGCGAAGCGGTACTACATTCTTCGCAGAGCATGTGACTGTGCGATTCCTGTTTCACGACTGGGAACGGGAGGAATCGCCGGAGTTGCTCATTCGCCGCCTGGACAAGGTCGGTGAACATCCGCCTGCGTTGGACGCGCCGACCGCCTCGGCGGCGATGCGCCGCATCGGCGAGATCGTGGACAACCAGACCCGCTACTGGAACAAATTTTACGACGTAATCCTGGAAGCGCACGGGGACCGCAACGGCGACGGCGTAAGTTTCATGCCGCGCAACGACTTCAACACGCCGGCCGGTGCCTCGCTCGCGACCGGCGGAGGCCAAAGCACCAACGTCTACGCCGGGGGCGTCTACGACCTGGCCGACGACGAGGCCCTTCTGATCGACGCCGAGGTGCTCGAGGTACCGGCGTACATGGGCTTCCACCTTTCGAATGTCTGGGGTGAGTCGCACGACTTCGCCAACCACGTAAGCAGCCTGAACGGCACTCAGGCCATCCGCGACGACGATGGCCACTACCGGTACGTCGTCGCCCACCGCGACCCGGGTGTCCCAAACTGGCTGGACACCACCGGGCTTCGCAGCGGCTTCATGGCCATGCGCTGGACCTACCCGCAGCCAACTGACCGGCTTCCCACGGTAACCGTGCGCAAACTATTGCTCGGCGAGCTGGGCGACCACCTTCCCTCGTCCACACCTCGCATATCGCAAGAGGAGAGGCGCGAACAGGTGCGCGTCCGCCAGGAGCACGTTCAACGCCGCTACCGGCAGTACTGATTCCCGCCGTCATACGACGGCGCTGCTGGAAGCGTGCTCACCCCGTCACGATGAAGAAGACGCCGAGGGCGGCGACAAGCGCTCCGATGCCGACGCCGACGACGAGGCGACTGCGCCCGCCCGGTTCGTCGACGGTCACCTGTGTCGGGTCGGCGGGGTCGTACCAGACGTCGACAAGTTCCCTTTGCACCGGCTTCGAGTGGCCTTGCATCGAAACATGTTCCAGCCACTGACCATCGGGTCCGGGGAAGCGCACCTTGGTGTGGTAGAAGCGGGAACCCTCGGCGCCGACTTCGACCTCCTCGCCGATCACCTGCGCGGAGACTCTCACGCCGGTGTGCTTTGCGTTTTTGACGGTTCGATCGCCGAAGATCACCAGCGCGACCATCGCGAGCCCGAAGGCGATGCAGAACAGCCCGCCGAACATCTCCGACAGCCTACTGGCCGAGGGTCGCGCCGGCGGCGGTGATCGGCCAACCTAGGGTAGTTGACACCCGTCAAGTTCGGCCGTCGTAGAGTCTCAGCCATGCAGATTCGCGAGCATGCGCAGGCGAACCCCGGCAAGCCGGCCGTCATCATGTATCCGTCGGGCACGACGGTGACATTCGGCGAGCTGGAGGCCCGCGCCAACCAACTTGCGCACTTCTTCCGACGCCACGGCCTGCGCGAGGGTGACGCCGTCGCGATCCTCATGGAGAACAACGAGCACTACCACGCCGTCATGTGGGCGGCGCGGCGCAGCGGCCTCTACTACGTCCCGATCAACACCCACCTGACTCCGGCCGAGGCCGCCTACATCATCGACAACAGCAACGCCAAAGCCATCGTCGGCTCGGCGGCGCTTCGAAAAACCCTCGAGGGCTTGGAAGCCGAGTTGCCCGATGGGCTGCCGCCCCTGCTGCTCATCGCCTGCGACGAAGTCGACGGCTGGCACAGCTACCCCGAATGCGTTGCCGGCGAACTTGATACGCCGATCGAAGACGAGATAGAGGGCGACCTGCTGCAGTACTCGTCGGGCACCACGGGCCGGCCGAAGGGCATCAAGCGAGAGCTGCAGCACGTTGCGCCTTCGGAGACGCCGGGCATGATGTCGGCGCTGGTCAGCTTCTGGCTCGATCCCGATGCGATCTACCTCAGCCCCGCGCCGCTCTACCACACCGCCCCGTCGGTGTGGTCGATGACGATCCAGTCGGGCGGCATCACGACGGTGGTGATGGAGAAGTTCGACGCCGAGGGCTGCCTGGACGCCATCCAGCGTAACGGCGTCACCCACGGCCAGTTCGTTCCGGTCATGTTCACCCGGATGCTGAAACTTCCTCAACCCGTGCGTGATTCGTACGATCTGTCCAGCCTCAAGCGCGTGATGCACGCCGCTGCACCGTGTCCGGTCGAGATCAAGAAGCAGATGATCGACTGGTGGGGGCCGATCGTCGACGAGTACTACGCCTCATCCGAGGCGATCGGCTCGACGCTGATCACCGCCGATGAATGGCTGGCTCATCCAGGGTCGGTCGGCAGATCGATGATGACCCCGCTGCACATCCTCGACGAGGACGGCAACGAGCTACCACCGGGCCACGCGGGAGAGATCTACTTCGAGGGCGGCTTGGACTTCGAGTACCTCAACGACCCCGAGAAGACGGCGAAGTCACGCGACAAGCACGGCTGGAAAACCGTTGGCGACATCGGATATCTCGACGAGGACGGCTACCTGTACCTGACCGACCGGCGCCATCACATGATCATCTCGGGCGGGGTGAACATCTACCCGCAGGAGGCCGAGAACATGTTGGTCACCCACCCCAAGGTGATGGACGCCGCGGTCTTCGGCATTCCCGACGACGACATGGGGCAGAGCGTCAAGGCAGTGGTGCAGACGGTCGATCCGACCGACGCCACCGACGAGTTCGCCGACGAGCTTCTCGTCTGGTTGCGGGGGCAATTGGCGCACTACAAGTGTCCGCGTTCGATAGCGTTCGAGGCGCAACTTCCGCGCACGGACACCGGCAAGTTGTACAAGCAGGAGCTGGTAGTCAAGTACTCGTCGGGCAAGCTGTGACAATGCACGGTCACGAGCCAGGCGGCCCATACTTCGACGATCTGGTGCTCGGCCAGGTCTTCGACTGGGCACCGTCGATGACGCTGACGGCCGGTGCCGCGGCGGTGCACCAATCGATCATCGGCGACCGGCTGCGGCTGGCGTTGGACGCCGATCTCGCGATGGCGGTGACGGGCGCGACGACCGCACTCGCGCACCCGCAGTTGGTCTGCGACGTCGCCATCGGTCAGACCACACTGGTCACCCAGCGGGTGAAGGCCAACCTCTTCTACCGCGGGCTGTCCTTCCACCGGTTTCCCGTCATCGGGGACACGCTGTTCACCCGCACGGAAGTTGTCGCCCTCAAGCAGAACGCGGCCAAGCCGGGCCGGCCGCCGACCGGGCTCGCGGCGATGCGAATGACCACCATCGACCAGATCGGCAGGCTGGTCCTCGACTTCCACCGCTGCGCGATGCTGCCATTGCGCGAGACAACCGCCGACACGGGCCACGCCGACGACATGTCGGCGATCGGAGCCGACTCCTCGCCTGCGCCCGATCCGACCGCCGATTGGGATGCCGACGCATTCCGGACCAGGGTCCCCGGCACCCACTTCGACTCGGGCATCGCAGGCGCGGTGCTGCACAGCACCGCCGATGTCGTGAGCAGCGCGCCGGAGTTGGCCCGGTTGACGTTGAACATTGCGGCGACGCACCATGATTCACGCGCAGGTGGCCAACGCCTCGTCTATGGCGGCCACACCATCGGGCTGGCCTTCGCGCAGGCCACTCGGCTGCTGCCCAACATCGCCACGGTGCTGGGCTGGGAGTCGTGCGACCACGTCGGTCCTGTGCACGAGGGCGACACCCTCTACAGCGAGCTGCACGTCGACGCCGCGGTGCCGTTGCCCGACCACCGCGGCGGGGTGCTGAAGCTGAGGTCGCTGGTGTACGCCGTCGGCGACGGCGCCGAGGACCGTCAGGTACTCGACTGGCGCTTCACCGCGTTGCAGTTCTGACCGCACCCCTTAGCGCGAGCTGGGCCCCCGCGAGCAGACGCAAATGTCCGCACCGTCCTGGGGTTTTGCGGACTTTTGCGTCTGCTCGGCGGAAAAAGTGACCCGCCGTGACTCATTGACGCGCGCTGCGCTCGCGCCTAGAGTCTGATTTGCAGAAAATATTTCTACACTACGGAAGACGGTAAAGCTCCAGAAGAAAGAGGAGGAAGCAGTGCGTATCCGACATCTCGGGATCGTCGTCCAGGACCTCGACCGGACCGCGGAGTTCTACGAAGACGTGCTTGGCTTCAAGCGCCTCGGCGATGCCCGCACCCCCGGCCACTATCCGGGGAAGGCGCTGGATCTCAGCGACGGCGAGGTCAACTACTCGCTGCTGCAACCGAATCCGGACATCGAGCGCTCAGAATGGACATACGGCGCGATGGGTCCCAACCACATCGGTGTGACGATCGAGGACACCGGCGCCGTCGTCACCAAGCTGAAGGAACGTGGCATCGAGGTTTACGGCGCCGAGCAGGCCGACCCGCCCCGATTCTTCAAGTTCCGCGACCCCGACGGCGTAGAGGTGGACGTGGCCACGCCGGAGCGTGGCTGGAAGTTCTGACCAACCGCGCGCCGCTCTGGCTCGTCGGCACCGTCGCCAGCATCTTCCTGCTGCAGGTTGCGGTCACGCTCGCCCGCCCGGTATCGACCTATCGGCTGCTGGCGCTCGGTGCCGACGGGACCACCCTCGGCCTGACGGCGGCGTGCTTCGCCATCCCGCCGATGTTGTTCGCGGTCAGTTTGGGCCGATGGACCGAGAAGCATCACCCGGCGATCCTGCTGGTGCTCGGCTTCGTCGTCGCCGCAGCCGGCGCCTTCGCTCTCGTGTTCATCGAGACGATTCCCGCGTTCGCGATCGCGACCACAGCACTCGGCATCGGCCACACGACTGGCACCATCGGTGGGCAGAGCATCATGGCGCAGGCGCAGAGCTCGCTGACGCGCATCAGCCGATTCGGTGCTCTCACCACGATTTCCGCCCTTGGCCAGATCGTCGGCCCTGTCCTCGGCGGCGTGATCATCGGCCACAGCGACAACCCGAACCTGGCCGCCACGTCGTCGGCATTACAGGTCGCGGCGTGGGTGTTCGTCGGCGGCCTGCCCGCCGCGGTGCTCGCGATGCGCACCACCGCGATCCAGAAGTCGACGGTGCGCACCGGCAAGCCCCAGCGGGTGTGGGGCTTGCTCCGCATCAGGGGCATGCCCGCGGCGTTGATGACGAGCTTCTCGGCGAAGGGCGGCAACGACCTACTGCTTGTCTATGTGCCGCTACTGGGCGCCTCGGTTGGGCTGACGTCGTCGCAGGTGGGCATTCTGCTCGGCATCAGCAGCAGCGGTGCGCTGTTCGCACGGGCCGCGACACCGTGGTTCGTCCGCAGGATCGCGAGTGTGAACCTCACGGTGGTGGCAACGGTGGTCGCGGCGATCTGCCTTCTCATCGTCGGGCTGAGCCACAACCTGACCCCGATGATGTTGGCGATGTCGGTGCTCGGATTCGCGATCGGGCTCACCCAGACGACCACGATGGATTGGGTCGTCGACCTGGTGGACGACACCAGCCGCGGCTCGGCGCTCGGTATGCGGGTGGCGACCAACCGCGTCGGGCAGACATTCATCTTGGCGGCGGCGGGTGTGATCTCGCAGTGGTTCGGCGTCGAGGCGGCCTTCGGGCTTCTGGCGCTCGTCATGTTGGTGACGGCGGCCGCAGGCGCGCTCAGTGCGCGCCGCGGTGCTCAGTCCGAGGGCACCTGAGCGATCACCGGCGACTCGGGCGCGCGGGCGATCGTCTGGATGATCAGGTCCCCGATATGTGCGATCCGGGGCGTGGTGAGCCGACTCGTCGGCGCGGCCACCGCGATGGCCGCGGGCCGCCCGGCGAAGTCACGAAAGGCGACGGCCACCGAGCCGACATCGTCTTCCGTCTCACCCGCGTTCACGGCGTATCCGCGCGATCTGACGCGCGCGACCTCCTTGATCAGTTTGGCCTGCGTCGTGATCGACTTCTCGGTTCGGGCGCTGAACGGCTCGGCGGACGTCGGATACAGCGCGGCCACCTGCTGGTCGGTCAGCTGGCCAAGCAGGGCCTTGCCCAACGACGTGCAGTGCGCGGGCACCAGGGTCCCCGTCCGCGCTACCACCCGAAGGGCCCGTTCGGACTCCACCGCGTCGACGTAGCGGACCTGGTCGCCCTCGAGGACGCCCAGGTGCACGGTCTCGCCGGTCTCGGCGGCGAGTTCCTCCATCATCGGACGGGCCTGCTCGCGCACGTTGAGGGAGCCGACGACGGCCAAGCCCACCTCGACCAGCGCGGGGCCCGCAATGTATGCGCGGGTCACCGGCTCCTGTTGGACGAAGCCGTGGTGGGCGAGCATCGCGAGCAGGCGGTGCGCCGTCGAGTGGGCAACGCCGAGGTATTTGCAGGCGTCGGTGAGCCGCACCCTTGGCTGCTCGCGGAACAGCAGAAGCAGCAGAAGAGCGTTGTTGACCGAGGCTATGGGATAGGCAGGTCCGGTTTCGCTCTCCGGTCGGGACTTCTGCATAGAAGAAGCCTACCGCCATCCATCCAGGTGTTTGCCAACTCGCCGCGCCTCGATGTCGCGTCAAAGTGATGCTTGACACATCGCCGCCGTAGTCCTAACTTTTTCCTACAGCCAGAAAATGTGTCCAGCATGAAGAATTGGTTACCGAAGAGGTTCTGCATGGATCAGGACGTTCAACCGAAGGCGAAAGCCTCGCCCGGCGACAACCGCAAGCCGGTCGCCGACGTCACGCCGCCGGACGTCGTCGACGTCGGCGGCCCGGTCGACGACGCCGACCATGCCCGCGATCAGCGCACCACCCGTGTGGTCCACATAGTCCTCGGCCTGGTCATCGCCTGCGTCGGGGCCTGGCTGCTGTATCGCAGCATCACCGAACTCGCGTTCCGCGGTCCCAACGGCGAACCGGGCCCCGGCTACCTTCCGGTGCTGCTGACCAGCTGCCTGATCGTGCTTGGGCTGCTGCTGACCGGGGCGTGGGCGTTCGGTGGAAAGGCGCGCCGCGGCGAAGCGCCGACCCTGTCTCTGCACCCGCGCCAGATGGGCCGGGCGCTGCTGGTCTGGGGCGCGCTCGTGGTCTGCGGGTTCCTCATCGAACCGCTCGGCTTCCTGCTCGCAGGCGAGGTCTTCGTGCTGCTGATCATGGCGATCGAGCGCATCCGCTCCATCCCGCTGATCGTCACCCTGCTGCTGGTCCCGCCCGCGATGTACGTGCTGTTCGACACCCTGCTCGAAGTGCAACTCCCCGGAGGAACCCTGTGGTACTGAACGACTTCGGTGACTTCGGCGAGGCCCGCCGGTGAACGCGTTCGAGGGGCTGCTGCACGGCCTTCAGGCCGCCATCACGCCGACCAACCTGCTGTGGCTTCTCGTCGGCTGCCTGCTCGGTACCCTCGTCGGCATCCTGCCCGGGCTCGGCCCGCCCGCCACGATCTCGATCCTGTTGCCCATCGCGACCGGGTTCGACCCGGCGACCGGCCTGATCATGATGGCAGGCATCTACTACGGCGCGAAGTACGGTGGCTCGACGACGTCGATCCTGCTCAACATCCCCGGCGAGTCGTCATCGGTCGTCACCTGTATCGACGGCTACGAGATGGCCAAACAGGGCCGTGCGGGCCAGGCGCTCGGCATCGCCGCGATCGGCTCGTTCGTGGCGGGCACAATCGGCGTCATCGGCCTGACGTTCCTCGCGCCGATCGCGGCCGACGTCGCGGTGAACTTCGGGCCACCCGAGTACTCCGCGCTGATGGTGTTCGCGCTGCTGCTGGTGATCATGTTGGCAGGCGACTCGATCCTCAAGGGCTTCATCTCGATGTTCATCGGGCTGTTCCTCGCGACGATCGGCACCGACCTGTTCTCCGGTGAACAACGCTTCACCGGAGGCCAGATCGAGCTCGCGGGCGGCATCGAGTTCATTGCGCTCTCCGTCGGCATCTTCGCCATCGGCGAGGTGCTGGTGAACATCGAAGACAAGACAGAGAAGAAGCTCTTCGAGGTACCCAAGAAGCTCCGCGAGCTGCTTCCCTCCAAAGCGGACATCAAGAAGTCGACGCCCGCGATGCTGCAGGGCGGCTTCGTTGGCTTCCTCATCGGCATCCTGCCCGGCGCGGGGTCGACGGTCGCCTCGTTCGTCTCCTACATCATCGCCAAGAAGACGTCGAAGACTCCCGAAGAGTTCGGCCACGGCTCGATTGAGGGCGTGGCTGCCCCCGAGGCGGCGAACAACTCGGAGACCGGCGGGGCGATGGTGCCGCTGCTGACCATGGGTATACCTGGATCCGGCACGGGCGCAGTACTTCTGGGCGCCCTCGTACTGTATGGGTTGAACCCGGGTCCCCTCCTGTTCCACGAACACGCCGACGTGGTGTGGCCGATCATCGCCAGCATGTACCTGGGCAACATCGCGCTGTTGATCATGAACCTGCCGATGGTGCCGTTCTTCGCCAAGCTGTTGAACACGCCGTACAAGGTGCTGTACCCGGCGATCATCTTGATCTCCGTCGTCGGCGTCTACAGCGTCAACTTCTCTCTGTTCGACGTCGGCCTGCTGGTCGTGTTCGGCCTGCTCGGATATGCGATGCGCAAGCTCGACATTCCGCCGGCACCTCTGGTTCTGGCCTTCGTGCTCGGTCCGATTGCGGAGAACTCCATCAGGCAGTCGCTGCTGCTCTCCGACAACAGTCCGATCATCTATCTTCAGCGACCGATCTCGGCAGTGCTCATCGGTGTGGCCGTCCTGCTGTTCCTGGTGCTGACGTTCGGCCGAAGGGCGCGCAAGGTGCGCGAGCAGGTCATCGAAATCGACGCTTAGTCAAAAGTTTTCGGTCAACCCTAGGAAGGAATGCCGATGATGTTCCGAATAAGGCAACTGCTCACCGTCGTGCTGGCTGCCATCGCACTCGTCGCCCTCGCGGCGTGCGGGAGCGGGGGAGGTGGCGGAGGCGGAGGCGGAGGCAAATCCGGCCCCGTGGAGGTCGTGACGCACAACGCCGTAGGCGGCGGCAGCGACGTCTTCACCCGCCAGATGATCAAGGTGATGTACGAGAACAAGATCATCGACACCAACTGGCCGGTCCGCAATGTGCCCGCAGGCGACTCGATCGGTGCGATGTCCTACATGGTCGACCGAAAAGGCAACGCGGGCTTGATCGCTCAGGTGACGCCCACCTGGGTGGCGACCCCGATGACCGTCGCGAACTCGAAGGTCAGCCTCGCGGATCTGACGCCGATCACGCTGGTCGCCACCGAGCCGCAGGTGATCGTTACCAACGCGAAATCGCAGTTCAATTCGTTCTCCGACTTCGTCAACGCGGCCAAGGCCGCGCCCGACACGCTGGTTCAGGCCGGCGGCTCCAGCACCGCCAACGACGCGCTGACCCGCCTGGTGCTGCAGGACACCCTCGGAGCGAAGTGGAAGTTCCTGTCCTTCGAGGACACCGGTTCCCGGATCACCGCTCTGCTGCGCAACGACGCCAACATCATGCTCGGCAGTGCCTCCGACGTCACCGAACAGGTGAAGGCCGGTCAGCTCAAGGTGATAGCGGTCGTCGGTGATCAGAAGCTGGACACCTTCCCCGATGTCAGCACCACCACGGAGCAGGGCATCGACTCGTCGAAGGTGCCCGTGCAGTTCCGCGCGGTGATGGGTGCCCCCGATATGCCAGCCGACGCCGTCCAGAAGTACCAGGACGACCTCTCGAAGATGGTCGAGACCGAGGACTGGAAGAACCTGACCAAGTCCGACGGTCTTGTCACCCAGAACCTTCAGGACGACAAGTTCGAGGCGTACCTCAAAGAACAGACCGACATCGTCGGCGGCTTGCTGCAGGGTCTGGGCCTTAGGAAGGATCAGTGACCCAAGGTGACGGTCCGACGTCGCTTCTCGCCAGGTTCGTCGCCGAGCATCAGCGCGAGCAGATACCCGAACCGGTTCTGCACGCCGCTCGGCGCGCCCTTGTCGACCACATCGGGGTCTCGGTGAGCGGGTCGACGGACGACGCCACCCGCCGGGCAAGAGACGCGGTCGCCGCCGGCGAAAGTGGCGGCGCGGCAACGGTAGTCGGGGTCAGCATGCGGGCGTCACCTCCGTTCGCCGCCTTCCTCAACGCGTTCGCCTCGCATGTCCTTGACCTCGACGATGTGTACAACCCGCCGGGGACGACCGTGCACGGGAGCTGTTCGGTGTGGCCGGCGATCCTCGCGGTCGCCGACACCAGGACGGTCGCCGGACGCGACGCGCTGGCGAGCTTCGCGGTCGGCTTCGAAGTCGAGACACGGGTCGCGCACGCCGCCGGGCAGACCCACTACGACGTCGGCTGGCATGTCACCGGCACGTCCGGCCATGTCGGCGCGGCGGCGGCAGCAGCACGCACGATGGGGTTGGGCCGCAAGGAGATCGAGCACGCGATCGCCGCGGGGGCTACGCAGGCGGCTGGGCTGCGCATCATGGCGGGCAGTGACCTCAAGAGCATGCATCCCGGCAAGGCGGCGATGGACGGTGTGCTCGCCGCGACGCTTGCCGCCCAACAGCTGACGTCGGGGGCCAAGGCGCTCGAGGGCGACTACGGCTACCTCGCGGTGATGAGTGACGAGCCGGCGCCGGAAAAGATCAGCGCGGGCCTCGGCGAAACCTGGAACCTGACCAGCAACGGATACAAGCTCTACCCGAGCGGTTCGCTGACCCACCCGATGATCGACGGCGTGATCGCCCTGATGACGGAGAACGATCTCGTGCCTGGCGACGTGACCGGCATCGACATCCGCGTCTCCGCACCGGCGGCGCGCTTCACAGACCTGCCGCAGCCGTCCACCCCCATGCAGGCGAAATTCAGCCTGCGCCACTGCGCGGCTGCGGCAGCCATCTTTCGTCGGCTCGGGCCCGACGAGCTGGCGCACGCGATCCTGACCAGACCCGACGTGGTCGACCTGCGCGACCGCGTCAAGGTGGTCAGTGATCCGGCGCTGGGCAAGCAGGACGCCGACGTCGAGATCACGCTGGCCTCCGGGCAGTCGTTGGCCGTCCAGGTGCGGGGCAACCGCGGGACGCCGTCGGCCCCGCTCGACGACGACGAGCTCGACGCGAAGTTCCGCGAACTGGTGGGTCCCGTGCTTGGCGCCGAGCGGACCGAACGGCTGTTGGCGACCTGTTGGCGGCTCGACGAACTCGACGACGTCTCGGAGCTGCTCGCGCAAACCGTGCCGCACGAGGCGCCCGGGCGGCGACATGACGCCTCAGATGGCTGACTCCACACCAGAGATCGCTCTGGTCACCGGGGCGGGCAGCGGTCTTGGCGCGGTGATCGCCGAACAGCTTGCCGCGGAGGGACTTACGGTGGCCGTCAATACCAGGGCCCATACCGGGCGGGCCGACGCGGTGGCCGCGGAAATCCGCGCCCGAGGCGGACACGCATTCACCGTGACCGCCAACATCACCGATCCGTCCGCGGTGCGGCACATGTTCGACGGTATCGCCGCGCGAGGTCGGCTGCGGGTCCTCGTCAACAACGCGTCCTACCGTCCGCGTCAGCGGGTCGAGGCGATCACCGAGGACGACTGGTATCAGGTCCGCTCGGTGACGCTCGACGGCGCATTCCGGTGCGTCCGGCACGCGCTGCCCGCCCTCATTCCCGGTGGGCGCATCGTCAACATTCTCGGCCGCAATGCGCTGGCGGGCGATCCGGAGCGGGTGCACCTTTCGGCGGCCAAGCATGGTCTGCTCGGGCTCACCGTGGCACTTGCCGAGGCACTGCGGGACAAGGGGGTGGCCGTCAACGCCGTGTCGCCCGGCGTCGATTCAGGCGGGCAGGCGCTGGACCGGTGCCGCGCCGAAATAGCCTCGCAGGTCACGCGTCTGGCCTTCGCCGACGCCTCCGAGCTGACCGGCACCGTGGTACACGTCGACTGCGACGGCGCAGAGGTGGTCAGCGCGTCGCAGGCGTGGTGAGCTCGAGCAGCGCTTCCACTGTGCCGGTGCTCCTGAGCGAAAAGACCGCTTCGGCAAGCCTTTCCGCGCGATCGCGCCCGATGACCCCGTCGGCGAGCCCGTGGAACTTGTGGGCGAGATCGTCGTCGCTCAGCCGGTTACCCGGGGTGCCACGCGCGTGATCGACCCACGTTTTCACCGTCTCGCCGGCACTGGTGAGCGCGGTAGCACCGGCCTGCGTGTGCGGCACGTCGGCATCGGGGACGACCTCGATCTTGGCCATCAGCGCACGGACGTCGTCGCGGTAGACGGCGGTGTCGGAGAACTCCTGCTCGCCTGCCCTGCCTTCCAGCAGCGCGATGGCGCACGCAAACGTCACAGAGAATTTGCCCTCCAAACCGGTTCGGGGATCGGTCTTTCCGGTGAGTTCGCGAACCAGCGGGTGCACGTGCAGCTCGATCTTGTCGATCCGGTCGGCGGTCAAGCCTTTGCGAACGGCGAGGTCGCGGACGGCGTCGATGGCCGGATGGATCACCACGCCGCATGCATACGGCTTCACCCCGTTGTCGAAGATCTGCCAGCGGTCACCGAGACCGTCCACCAGGTCGGCGGGCTTGCTGGTCGACGACATCACGGCGAACATGGCGCGCCGGCCCTGAAGCGGATCCGGCGTTGCGGTGAACCCGCCTGCGGCCAGCAGGCCTGCCCACACGCCTGCCTGGGCGGCGTGCCCGGCGTGGAACGGCTTGGTCATCGTGCCGAACTGTTCGCGGTGACCGCAGGCCTGCGTGGCCGCGATGCTAAGGCAGTGCGTCGCGGCCACACCCTCGAGGCCGAGCAGCCGGATCGACACCGTCGCCGACGCCAGCGCGCCGGTGGTTCCCGTCATGTGCCAGCCCGCGTCGTAATGCTCGGGATAGAGCGCGTTGCTGACCCTGGCGGCGAGCTCGTAACCGAACGAGTGCGCGGCAAGCAACTCGATGCCGCTCCTGCCCCGCCACTCGGCAAGCGCCGTGCCCGCGGCGTACAGCGGTGTCGTCGGATGCAGAATGGTAGGGACATGGGTGTCATCGAAATCCAGCGCGTGGCAGGCGATTCCATTCACCAAGGCGGCATCGGTGACCCGCAGTCGCTCGCCTGTGCCGATGGCCATTGCCTGCGGGTCGCCGCCGAGGATGCGGCACTGATCCCTCGCGATGGCTGCGGCCGGTTCCGCGGCGCCCGCGATGGCAAGCCCGAGGTGATCGAGCAGGCATCGGGTGCTCTCGTGCAGCACGTCGGCGGGCACCGCATCGGCAGGCGTGCGCGCAACGAAGTCGAGCAGGGTCCGTGTCTCGGTGGAAGTCCGATCGTCGTAGTCCGAGAGGGTGCTGGCCATGTAATCTGTATAACAGAAATCATTTCCGTATCACAGACGCAAACCGACAGGAGTGGTCGGTGACCGATGAGCAGGCGGTAAGCCGCACGCTGGCCGGCTTCGCGACGGCGCTGCGGATCGACGACCTTCCGGCCGAGGTGGTGCACCAGGCCGTGAGGTGCCTGGTCGACTGGCTGGGCTGCACCGTCGCGGGCTCGGCGACCGCGGAGGGCCGACGGGTCCGCACGGGGATCGGTGCGCTGGATGCCGGCGACGGATCACGCACCGCGCCCATCGTCGGCACCCGCCAGCGCGCCGGGGCCGGCTACGCCGCGTTGGCCAACGGAATCGCCGCGCACGTGCTCGACTTCGACGACACCTTCAACCCCGACCGCACCACGATCCACGGCAGCGCCCCGCTGTGGCCCGCCATCGTCGCCGCCGCCGAACTGGTCCCCGTCTCCGGTGAGGCCGCCGTCGAGGCGTTCGTCGCCGGTTTCGAAGTGCAGACGCGGGTCGCCGTCGCCGCCGGGCCGGGCCATTACGACGCGGGCTGGCACGTCACAGGAACCGTTGGTCACGTGGGCGCCGCCGCGGCCACCGCGCGACTGCTGAACCTGTCACCCGAGCAGACACTGGCCGCGATCGGAACCGGCGCCACCCAGGCGGCGGGGATGAAGGTGGTCTACGGGTCGATGGGCAAGTCGCTGCACCCCGGCAAGGCCGCCATGGACGGGCTGTTGTCCGGATTCCTCGCGCGCGACGGCTTCACCTCCAGCCCCGAGTCCATCGAGGGGCATCGCGGGTTTCTGCACCTGTTCTCGCCCGACCCGGTACCGGCGCGGGCCGTCGACGGTCTCGGCACGACGTGGTATCTGCCCCGCGACGGCTTCAAGCCCTATGCGTGCGGCTCGCTCACCCATCCGCCCGCGCAGGCGCTGCTCGAGTTGCGTGCCGAGCACGGCCTCGGCCAAGACGACGTCGCGTCCGTGGACGCCTACGTGCACGACTACGTCAAGTCGACGACCGGGCTGAACGAACCACAGACCGGTTTGCAGGGGAAGTTCAGCATCTACCACGTGCTCGCGGTCGCGCTGGCCGACGGAGCGGCGCTGCTCGACCAGTTCACCGACGAGCGGGTGGCCGATCCGGCGCTGGCGGGCCTGCGCGAGCGGGTGCGCGTCTACACCGATGACGGACAAGGCAAGGACTCGGCTCGAATCGTGTTGACGCTGAAAGACGGTCGCACGCTCGAGCGCCATGTCGCCCACAACCTGGGCACACCCGACAACCCGATGACCGACGATCAGTTGGAGGGCAAGTTCGTTGGTCTGGCCACCCCGGTGCTCGGCGGCGCCCGCGCGGAGGAGATCGCGTCTGTCTGCTGGCGCCTGATGGAACTTCCCGACGTCCGCGCGGTGCCCGACCTGACAGTTCCCCACGAATCGGAGTGATTCCGAATAAACCTGGCCGCCGGGCGGTTGATCGCGATATGCGACATTTCACCTTCGGACGCAACAACGGCCTACGCGTTTCGGCGCTCGCGCTGGGTGCGGGCATGTTCGGTACGCGGTGGGGCTACGGCGCGGCCCCCGAGGATGTCCCCCGGATCTTCGCCACGTTCGCCGATGCGGGCGGCACGTTCATCGACACCGCCGCCAGCTATCAGGGTGGGGAGGCCGAGGAGAATGTCGGCCGCCTACTCGACGGCAGACGCGACAACTTCACCGTTGCGACGAAATTCGCCATCGGGGGACCCGACGGCAGCGGGGTCTTGCAGACCGGCAACAGCCGCCGCCCGATGTTCCGGTCCGTGGAAGGCAGCCTGCGTCGGCTCGGCACCGACTACATCGACCTGCTGTGGGTGCACTTTCCCGATTTCGTCACCCCGCTCGACGAGATTGTGCGCGGCCTCGACGATCTCGCGAGGGCGGGCAAGATCCTGTATGCGGGGCTGTCGAACTTTCCGTCATGGATGACCGCACGCGCCGCGACGCTCGCGGAGTTGCGTGGGGCGATACCGATTTCGGGTGTCCAGTTGGAGTACAGCCTCGCCGAACGCAGCGCCGATCGGGAGAACCTGCCGATGGCCGAGTCGCTCGGCCTCGGTGCGGCGCTGTGGTCGCCGCTGGGCGGCGGGCTGCTGAGCGGAAAGTACCGGTCGGGTTCGAAAGGCAGGCTCACCGATTGGAAGCGGCTGGTACATACCGAGGACGAGCCGACCAAGGCGGCCACCGTCGACGCCGTCCTCGCGGTCGCCGACGAGATAGGCGTGCCCGCAGCGCAGGTCGCGGTGGCCTGGCTTCTCGAACGCGCCGCGCGGTCCACCACCGCGCTGGTGCCGGTGATCGGTCCGCGAACCGTCGAACAGACCGACTCCTATCTCGCCGCGCTCGATGTCCGACTGGACGACAAGCAGTACCTGCGCCTCGATCAGATCAGCCGGGTTCCGATGGGGGCGCCGTTCGACCAACTCGCATCCGAGGCCCTCATCCCGCTGGGTGGCGACGCCGCAGTCTTGGCACCCGCGCGAATTCCACGGGGCTGACGGTTCACGACAGCAGAGTCTCGAACGCGACGCGGTCGCCGCGGTAGAGCGCGCGGACCATCTCGATGGGCTGGCCCTCGGTGTCGAGCGAGCGTCGGTTGAGCAGCAGCATCGGCATGGCTGTCGTCGAATCCAGCAGCGCTGCCTCCCGGGGCGACGGCAGTGCCGTCTCGATTCGCTCGACCGCCGAGCCGAACTGCACGCCACCCGCCCTGATTGCCGCGTACAACGACGTGGTGGGGTCGAACGTCGCGGTGAGGTGACCGAACCGGTGCCGCGGCAGGTAGCTGCTCTCCAGGCCGATCCGCTGCCCGTCGGCGAGCAGCACACGTTCCAGGTGCATGACCTCGGCGCCGGGTGAAATCGCCAGTCCCTGCGCCATATCCGCGGTCGCTTCGATGTTCTCCCATGTGACGAGCTCACGCCCGGGAACGCGTCCGCGCTCCCGGGCACCCTCGGTGTAGGAGCGCAACGACAGTGGCTGGACGAGCTTGGGGCGCGACACCACGGTGCCGCGGCCACGCCGCTCGATACGGCCCTCGACGAGAAGTTCGTGCAGCGCCTGCCGGACGGTCTCGCGCGACACCCCGAACCGCACCGCGAGCTCGCGCTCAGGCGGAACAGCGTCGCCCTCGTCGAGGTTGGCCAGTATGTCGTCGACCGCGGTGCGCACCAGGTAGGGCTTTGGTAGTCGATCGGGCGCGGTCATGCCGAATGCGCCTGCCGCACAACTCTTTGCGCCACTGCAAGTACGTCGTCGATCGAAGCCGCTCCAGCCCGAGGAACCTTGGCGGCGTCGTCGTAGCGGCGCAGGCGCAGCGCATCGGGCCACCACAGGTGCTCGACGAACACCGGATCCACCCCGGCACCGCCCTGATGATGCAGTGAGTCGATCGACACGTCAGACATCGTTGTCGCGTAGTGGGGATCGGTCGCCACCAGATACCGCTTGGCGGCGACGTGTGCACCTGCCAGCCAGCCGACCCGGTCGCCGAACCGTGGGGTCAGCCACTCCGCAGCGACTCTGTCGTGCCGTCCCGCCCCGACGTCACCGAACAACGGGCTGTGCGCGAGGTCGTGAAGGGCGGCGGCGAGCACGAGTTCGTCGTCGGCGCCGTCCTCGATCGCCCGCGCGGCCGCCTGCAGTGCGTGGTCGAGTTCGTCGACCGATTCCTCGTCCCACACCCCGCGCAAGGAGCGCAGGATGGCACCGACTTCATCGACTGTAGGCATGCGCTCAGCGTACCCGAAATTGGTCTATACCAATTGTTAACCTGTTGTTCGGCGCCGCAACACCCGCAGGTCGGGCGGCCTTCGTGAGCGATCGGAAGGCTCAACCGCCATGCGTGTGACGATCGTCGGGGGTGGCATTCTCGGTACCGCACATGCCCTCGAGGCGGTCGCGCGTGGCCACGAGGTGGTTCAGCTCGAACGCGAGCCGGAGGCCCGCGGCGCGACCGTGCGCAACTTCGGCCTTGTCTGGGTATCCGGCCGGGCCCGCGGCGAACTCGCTGCCGCGCTGCGGTCACGGGAACTATGGGAGAAGCTCGGTGCCGAGATCCCAGGAATCGGATTCCGGCCAGCCGGGTCGATCACGCTGCTGCGTACACCCGGTGAGGTCGCGGTAGCCGAAGAGGTAGTGGCGCGAGCAGACGCGCAATGTCGCGGCTTCACGCTGCTGGATCCTGCGGACGTGCGGGCGCGCAACCCGGCGCTGCGCGGCCGATACCTGGCGGGACTGCACTGCGCCAACGACGCCGCCGTCGAATCCCGGCAGGCATTGCCCGCGATGCGCGAACGCATGACGGCCAGCGGCAGGTACAAGTTCGTCACCCGCACCGAGGCGAGATCCGTGACAGGCACCGCGGTGGTCGACGATCACGGTGGCACACACGACGGTGACCTCGTCGTGGTGTGTGCCGGCGCCGCGCACGGCGGCCTCGTCCGCGAGCTCGCAGGCGAACTGCCGCTGCGACGGGTTCGGCTGCAGATGATGCAGACCGATCCCCTCGACGAACCGCTCACCACCGCGATCGCCGACGGCGACAGTCTCCGCTATTACCCCGGTTTTGCCGGCGCGACGCTGAACTCGTTGACACACAACGAATCCCAGAATGCGGTGGCCGATGAACACCGGATGCAGTTGCTGTGTGTGCAACGGCTGCACGGTGGGCTGACGATCGGAGACACCCACGCCTACGACGAGCCGTTCGACTTCGACGTCACCGAGGCGCCCTACGCATACCTCGTGGACGTCGTCGAGGAGCTACTCGGCCGGG
This sequence comes from Mycolicibacterium stellerae, assembly GCF_003719305.1. Lineage (GTDB taxonomy): Bacteria > Actinomycetota > Actinomycetes > Mycobacteriales > Mycobacteriaceae > Mycobacterium > Mycobacterium stellerae. The sequence goes on along the minus strand of NZ_RARC01000025.1, from coordinate 22,676 downwards.
CACTGCCGCCGGTACGCAACCGGTGGGCCGGTGTCTACAGCCAGTGCGTCGATCCCGACCAGTTGGTGTGCAGGACTTCTCCCGACGACGGCGTCTGGGTGGTCACCGGCCCAGGCGGTCGCGGCATGACCCTCGGACCCGCCATCGCCGAACAGACCGCCGACTTGATCGGCCTTTGATAAGAACACGAGGAAATCTATGGGAGACAAAGCGATTCAGCTGGCCGTCATTGACATGGCGGGCACCACCGTCGCCGACGACGGACTGGTCGTCAGCGCGTTCGAGACCGCGGCCACCGCAGCAGGAGTGCCGGAGTCAGGGCCGGAACGCGACGATGCGCGGCAGTACGTACTGGACACGATGGGTCAGTCCAAGATCACCGTCTTTCGCGCGTTGTTCGGGACCGAGGAATTGGCACAGCAGGCGAACGCGGCGTTCGAGCGGGCCTACTCGGAGCTCATCGACGAAGGGCGGGCAGAGCCCATCGACGGTGCCGCACAGGCGATCACGCACCTGCGAGACGGAGGTGTCAAGGTCGCGCTCACGACGGGCTTCAGCGCAACGACCCAGGACAAGCTGCTCGCCGCACTGGGCTGGCAGTCCCTGCCCGACCTGGTGCTGGCACCCGGCGACGGGGTTCGCGGGCGCCCATATCCCGACCTCATCCTCACCGCGCTGATGCGGCTGGAGGTCGACGGTGTGCGCAACGTCGCGACGCTCGGTGACACCGCAAACGACGTGGAAAGTGCGATACGCGCAGGCGCCGCGGTGGCCGCGGGCACTCTCACCGGCGCCCACAACGAAGAGCAGCTCCGAACCGCGGGAGCCACCCACGTCGTCGGCTCGGTGTCCGAATTCGCCGACCTCATCCTGCAAGACCGTTAACCAAGAGAAGGAAACATGAAGCGACACAACATCCTGCGCGCCGCCGCGATAGCGGTGATCGCAGCCACCACGGCCATGACCGCGGCGTGCGGCGGCACCGGCTCCTCCGGCTCGGCCTCGGGCGAGACGCTAACCGTCTACAGCGCCGACGGCCTTGCCAACTGGTACAAGCCGCAATTCGAGAAATTCACCTCCGACACCGGTATCGCGGTGAACCTCGTCGAGGCCGGCTCGGGTGAGGCGGTGTCGCGAGTGGAGAAGGAACAGTCCAACCCGCAGGCCGACCTTCTGGTGACACTGCCGCCGTTCATCCAGAAGGCCGACAAGTCAGGCCTTTTGGTGGCCAGCGGCGTGAACACCGACGGGATCGCTGCCGACCAGGTCGGACCAGGTGGAAACTATGTGCCGATCGTCAACAACGCGCTCAGCTTCATCGTCAACCCGGGAGCCAACCCGAAGCCGACGACGTGGGACGACCTGCTGGCGCCGCAGTTCAAGGGCAAGCTGCAGTACTCCACACCCGGCCAGGCCGGCGACGGCACCGCGGTGCTGGTCCTGCTACAACAGCTGCGCGGCAAGCCGGGCGCGCTCGACTACCTCACCAAGCTGCAGGCCAACAACGTCGGCCCGTCGTCTTCGACCGGCAAGCTGCAGCCAAAGGTCAGCAACGGCGAGCTGCTGGTGGCCAACGGTGACGTTCAGATGAACCTTGACTCGATCCGCAGCGACGGCTCGAAGTTCGAGATCTTCTTCCCGGCAGGCGCCGACGGCAAGCGCACCACGATCTCGGTGCCCTACGTGGCGGGTGTCACCAAGGGTGCACCGCACGAGGAGTCGGCCAAGAAACTGTTGGACTTCCTGCTCTCCGACGACGTGCAGAAGACAGTGGAGCCCGATGCGCTCGGCATCCCGGTGCGCGATCAGATCCGTACCGCGTCGTCCGGGACCCCCGCGCCCAACACTCCGGCCGCGGTGCTCGACGGTGTCGACGTCTGGGTGCCCGATTGGAACACCGTGCTGTCTGAACTCGACGCCGACCTGGCCGCCTACCAGAAGGCCACCGGTAACTGACGTGGCCAGAACAGGGGTCGGTCACGCGCAGACCACCGCGGCCAAGGTCGAATCGCAGGCGCGGGAAACCACCACACCGGCAATCACATTCGACCGCGTCGGGGTGGCCTACGGGCGTGGCGGCAAGGCGACGAAGGCGCTGATCGACTTCAACCTGCGGGTCGCGGCGGGCGAGACCGTCGCGCTGCTCGGACCGAGCGGGTCGGGCAAGTCGACAGCGCTCAACGCGCTGGCCGGTTTCGTCCGGCCGACCACCGGCCGGGTTCGGTTGGGCGGCCGCGACGTCACCGACCTGCCGCCTGCAAGGCGGGGCATCGGTGTGGTGCTGCAGTCCTACGCGCTGTTCCCGCACATGCGGGTCGCCGAGAACGTCGCATTCGGGCTCAAGGCGCACCGGGTGCCGCGCAGGGAAGTCGGCCCGCGTGTCGCAGAGGCACTCGACATGGTCGGCATGGCGTCGTACGGAAAGCGGCTACCCCGTGAGCTGTCCGGCGGGCAACAGCAGCGCGTGGCGATCGCGCGCGCACTGGCGATTGCGCCGAAGGTACTGCTTCTCGACGAGCCGCTGGCGGCACTGGACGCGCAGCTTCGCCAGTCCACGCTCGCCGAACTGCAGCGGCTCAAGGAGTCGCTGCCCGACACCGCGATGCTCTACGTCACACACGACCAGGCCGAAGCGCTCGCGCTCGCCGACCGGATCGTGGTGATGAACAACGCCAGGCTGATGGACGTCGACACCGCCGAGAACCTGTGGAGGCGACCGCCGACCAGCTTCACGGCCGCCTTCCTCGGCGGCGCGAACCTCATTCCGTGCACGGTGGGCCGCGTCATCGGGACGTCGGCGTTGGTGGCCATCGCGCACAAGACGATCAGCGCGGAGGCTCCACAGCCGGCCGTCGGCAAGATCGACTGGGCGCCCGACTCCAAGGCGCTGCTGTGCATTCGCCCGCACGCGATGAAGATCGTCTCGCTCGGTGACCGCGATGCGCTGCGGGCCACCGTGAAGGCAGCCGTCTGGCGCGGCGCCACCACCCGCCTCGTGCTGTCGGTCGGCGGACTTCCGGATCAGCTCGTCGACATCGACGTGCCGGGCAACGCCCAGATCGACATCGGCACCGAGGTGGGGGTGCGGTTTCCCGAGCCGGCCGGGGTGCTGGTCCAGGCATGACCGCGCTGCTCGAACGGCCGGAATCCGAGACCGACGCGCCGGAGACGTCGGCGCCGAGGCGTTCACTCGCCTGGCTGTGGGCGATTCCGCCACTGGCCGTTGTGCTCGTCGCCGCGGTGTACCCGTTGGTCCGGGTCTGTCTGGAGTCCGTCAAAGTCGCTGAGGGGCAACGTGGCTGGGGGAACTGGTCGACGGTGCTGGCGTCGGAGATGTTCCGTGACGCGTTGTGGCGCACGGTCGCGATCGCGGTGACGTCGACGGCAGGCGCCCTGGTGCTCGGCACCTTCCTCGCGATCGTCCTGGCCTTCGTTCCGTTCCCCGGTTCGCGGCTGGTCGGCCGACTGATCGATACGGTGCTCGCGCTGCCGTCGTTCCTCATCACGCTGGCATTCACGTTTCTCTACGGAACGGCGGGTGCGGTGAACGCCGCGATCGCCGGCTTGACCGGCGGGACGTCGCCCGCGCTGAACTTCCTCTACACACCCGCGGGGGTCATCGCCGCGGAGATCACGTTTTTCACCCCGTTCGTGGTGCGGCCGCTGCTTGCCTCGTTCTCGGTGTTGCCGCGTGCCCAGCTCGACGTCGCGGCCAGTCTTGGCGCTTCGCCGCTACGGGTGCTGCGCTCGGTGGTGCTGCCAGAGGCGTGGCCCGCCATGATGGCGGGCGGCAGCCTGGTGTTGCTGTTGACGCTGAACGAATTCGGCATCGTGCTCTTCACCGGCGCCAAGGGCGTCATCACGCTGCCGGTGCTGATCTACACGCGAGGCATCGTCACCTTCGATCTGCCGGGTGCCGCCGTGATCGCCACCGTGCAGATCGCGCTGTCGCTCGCCCTGTACTCGATGTACCGGTTGATCTTCGCGCGGTTGATGATTGGACGAGGAAAGGGGGAGGCCGATGTTGTTGTGGAGCAGGCGAAGTAGGCTCGCGGTCCTCATCGGGTTCGCCGTCGTAGTGCTCGTCGTGTTCGTCGCACCGCTTGCGACGGTGGTGATCGCCGGAATGGCGGGCTCGTGGACCGACGCGCTGCCGTCCGAACTGGGGTTAAGCCACCTCGGTGATGCGTTGTCGGGTGAGAACCTCGCCAGCCTGTCGGTCAGCCTGCAGACGGCGTTCATCGCAGGCGCGATCGCATTGGTGCTCGGCACCTGGGCTGCCCTGGCCGCCAGGGAGACACCTCAGTGGCTGAGCCGCGTGACCGACGCGGTGTTCCATCTGCCGATCGCCGTGCCGTCGGTCGCGATCGGCCTCGGGCTGTTGATCGCGTTCAATTCCCGGCCGCTGCTCTTGGGCGGTACCCGGTGGATCGTCATCCTTGCCCACGCTGTCTTGGTGCTGGCGTTCGCGTTCAGCGCGGTGTCGGCTGCACTGGACCGTCTCGATCCTGCCTTCCGGCAGGCGGCCGAATCCCTTGGCGCAGGACCGTTTCGGGTGCTGAGCAGGGTCACGTTGCCGCTACTGTTGCCTGCACTGGGCGCCGCGGCGGGTTTGGCGGTGGCCCTTTCGATGGGCGAACTCGGCGCCACCGTGATGGTCTATCCGGCGACGTGGAAGACGCTGCCGGTGACCATCTTCGCGCTGACCGACCGCGGGCAGGCGTTCCAGGCCGCGGCGTGCACGACGATCCTGCTGCTGGTGACGCTGCTTGCGCTGGTGTTGCTCGGCCGGGTCCGCGGCCGCGCTGCCCTTCGCTGACCGCCTACTTCAGCAGTGGGTCGCGGGGAAGGCCGAGGATGCGTTCGGCGATGGTGTTGCGGGTGATCTCCGACGTGCCGCCGGCGATCGTCATCGCCCTGCCGCCAAGGTAGCTTCGGATCAGCTTCTTGTTGGCGCCGACGACGGCCGCAGAACCCGCCAGTGCGATACCCAATTCGGTGAGGTGCTGGCCGGATTCGGCCACCAGCAGCTTGGTCACGTTGCCCTCCGGCCCCGGCTCCGCACCGGCGATGGCGCGGCTGGCCCGGCGCAGATTCAGCAGCCGCAGCGTGTGCAGCTCCGCGATGACTTCACCCGCGCGCCGCACATGATGGGCCGCGACGTCGGCAGGGACGCTGTCGAGGAGCTTGATGAGATCGTCGGCGTCGAACCCGGTCTGGCCGCCGGATCCGCCGCCGATCGAGATGCGCTCGTTGCCGAGCGTGGCCCTTGCCACCAGCCAGCCCTTGTTGACGTCGCCGACCACGTCGGCGTCCGGAACGAAGACGTCATCGAAGAAGACCTCGTTGAAGTGGGCATCGCCGGTGATGCCGCGCAGCGGATTGACCGTCACGCCTTCGGCTTTCATGTCGATCGCCATCATGGTCACGCCGGCGTGCTTGGGTGCGTCCGGATCGGTGCGAACCGTGGCCAGTCCCCACTGGCAATGCTGGGCCAGGCTGGTCCACACCTTCTGTCCCGTGACCCGCCATCCGCCGTCGACCTTCTTGGCCGCCGTTCGCACCGCGGCCGCGTCGGAGCCCGCACCCGGTTCCGAGAAGAGCTGGCACCACATCACCTGACCGCGCAGCACGGGTTCGACCCAGCGCTCGCGCTGGTCGTCGGTGCCTGCCTGCGCGATGGTCAGCGCCACCCAACCGGTGATGCCCATATCCGCCCGCGCGAAGTCGGCGAACTCCTCCTCGATGACCAACTGCTCGAGTACGTCGGCCGCCCGGCCCCACGGCTTCGGCCAGTGCGGCACAAGGTATCCGGAGTCGACGAGGAAGTCGCGCTGGTTGTCCTCGGGCAGCGCTTTGACCTGTTCGACGGCTTGAGCGGCCTGACGCCGATACTCGTCGGCCTCGGCGGGCAGCGTGAACGATGCGCCCTGCGCCTGACCGCTCCGCTTGCCTTCGACGACGTCGAGCAGCGGGTCGGCGCCCTCGCCCATCAGCGCCGCCAGCGTACGGGCCCGGCGAAGGTAGAGGTGCGCGTCGTGCTCCCAGGTGAACCCGATCCCACCGTGCAGCTGAATATTGTTCTGCGAGTTGAAGACCTGCGCGCGGATGGCGTGTGAGGCGGCCACCGCGGCGGGGAACCAGGCGCTGTCCAGATCGTCGGCGCGGGCGGCATCCCAAACGGCGGCCGTCGTCTGCTCGGCGTCGACGAGCATGTTCGCGGCGTGGTGCTTCACCGCTTGAAAGGTGCCGATGGTCCTGCCGAACTGCTCGCGGACCTTTGCGTATTCCACCGCCATCTCCAGGCTGGCCCAGGCCACCCCGGCGGCTTCGGCGGACGCCAGGATGCGAAACACCGTGCGGGCGCGCCGAGCAGCGCCGCGCAGGACCCGGTCCTCGCCGACGGTGACGCCGCGCAGCGCCACCGATCCGACACTTCGCGAGGTGTCGAGGCTCTCCAGCGCGTTGACCGTGACCCCGTCGGCTGTGGAGTCGACGACCACCACGTCGGCACCGGCCACGAGCACCAGCACGTCGGCATCGGGCGCGCCGAGCACCGCGGGGATTTCCCCTGTGACGTCCCGATCCGAGCCGACGACCACGCTTGCAGACAATCCGAGCGCGCCGACCGTGCTGCCATCCGCCAGTCCTGGAAGCAGTTCAGCGCGAAGCGAGTCGGACGCGCACCGGTCGATCACCAGCGAGGCCGCCACGGTCGGCAGGAACGGCCCCGGGGTCAGCTCGCGGCCGTGCGCCTCCTGGACAACCGCCAACTCCGCGAGCCCGAACCCCGAACCGCCATGCTCTTCGGCGATGGCGAGGCCCAGCCAGCCCAGTTCGGCCGCCGCCTTCCACACGGGTTCGGGATTCGACGAACCGCCGTCGAGCGTGGCCCTGGCGGCCGCCCTCGTCGACAGACGCGCCAATTGTCCGACCGCCGCGTCCGCGAGAGCCTGGTGTTCGTCGGTGATTGCTAGCGCTGACTTGCCCATAGGGCATTGAAGCAGGCCACCGGCTGTGATCCAGATCACATCCATGGGCAAATAGTGCGATTCGTAGACAACCTTCGAATGTTGGCGTTTGGCGCGGGGGTAGCGGGGTACATTCGGCCAATGACGGTTAGGCCGGACGGCCGGTTCTCCGCACCCTCATTACGGAAGCGCGCCTGCTGGTTTCTGCGCGCCGGGCCAACCGACTACCTGTTGGCGATGAGTGTCGCTTCGGCATCGCTGCCGATCATCGGGAAACACCTTGAGCCACTTGGTGCTGCGACCGCCATGGGCATCTGGGGATACCGACACGTACCCGAGTTCTTCTCACATAGCGCACAGCCGCGGAACGCGTCCGATCAGGCGGCGGTTCGCAAGCAGGAACGCGACTCCACCAATGCCGTCATCGACGCCGCGTTGCGCGGCGTCGTGTCGCAGGCCGATCTGGCGATCGAATGGCCCGCGCCGCAGCGGTCCGCTCCCGTATTGAAGATGCGGCAGCACCGGCGCAGCCTGCATCGCTCCTCGGTTCGGTACGGCGACCACCCGTCGCAGTTGCTGGATGTGTGGCGCCCCAAGGAACTGCCGGTCGAACCGGCTCCGGTGATGATCTTCGTTCCCGGCGGCGCGTGGATCCATGGCGGCAGGCAACTGCAGGGATATGCCCTGATGTCCCATCTGGCGCAACAGGGCTGGGTTTGCCTGTCGGTGAATTACCGGGTTTCACCTCACAATCGCTGGCCGCAGCACATCACCGATGTGAAGACGGCCATCGGGTGGGCGCGCGCGAACGTGGACCGCTTCGGCGGCGATCGCAACTTCGTTGCGATAGCGGGTTGCTCGGCCGGCGGCCACCTTTCGGCGCTGGCGGGTCTGACCCCCAACGACCCCGAGATGCAGACCGATCTGCCCGAGGGCTCCGACACCTCGGTCGACGCCGTCGTCGGCATCTACGGCCGTTACGACTGGGAGGACCGCTCCACCCCCGAGCGCGACCGGTTCGTGGACTTCCTCGAGCGAGTGGTGGTCAAGCGCAAGATCGACCGCCATCCCGAGATCTTCCGCAAGGCCTCACCGATCGCGCAGGTTCATCCCGACGCCCCGCCGTTCCTGGTCATCCATGGCTCCGGTGACTCGGTCATCCCGGTCGCGCAGGCGCGTAGCTTCGTCGAACGGCTGCGTGCGGTGTCCCGTTCGGTGGTCAGCTACGTCGAGTTGCCTGGTGCAGGCCACGGGTTCGACATGACCGACGGCGCCCGCACAGGTTCGGTCGCCACCGCAATCGGCTTGTTCCTCAACCAGATTCACCGAAACCGGTCGCTGATGAAGGCCAAAGAGGTTATATAGACGCCTCCGTAGGAGGTATCAGGGGTGAAGAGGCTCAGCGGCTGGGATGCGGTACTGCTGTATTCCGAGACGCCCACCGTGCATATGCACACCCTCAAGTTGGCCGTCATCGAGATCGGTGATCTGGAGGGCCGCAAGTTCGGCATCGACGAGTTCCGCGACGTCATTGCGGCGCGGCTTCACAAACTCGACCCGTTCCGGTATCAGCTCGTCGACATCCCGCTGAAGATGCACCACCCCATGTGGCGGGAGAACTGCGAGGTCGATATCGAATACCACGTCCGCCCGTATCGCGTTGACAGTCCCGGTGGCCGCCGCCAACTGGACGATGCGGTCGGCAGGATCGCCAGCACCCCGCTCGACCGCAGCAAGCCGCTGTGGGAGATGTACTTCATCGAAGGGCTGGCCAATGGCCGGATCGCGGTGCTCGGCAAGATCCACCATGCGCTTGCCGACGGCGTCGCTTCGGCCAACCTGCTGGCGCGGGGCATGGATCTACAGGACGGTCCGGCATCCGAAGACGCCACCTACACGACCGACCCGGCCCCGAGCACGGGCGAGCTCGTACGCTCGGCATTCGCCGATCACATGCGTCACATCGGTCGGCTGCCCGGCGTGATGCGCTACACCGCCCAGGGCATCGGCCGGGTGCGCAAGAGCAGCAAGAAGTTCTCATCGGAACTGACGCGGCCGTTCACCCCGCCGCCGTCGTTCATGAACCACCGGGTGGATGCCCAGCGGCGGTTCGCCACCGCCACACTCGCCCTTGCCGACGTCAAGCAGACCGCCAAACACCTCGGCGTCACCATCAACGACATGGTGCTGGCGATCTCGGCAGGCGCACTGCGCAAGCTGTCCCTGAAGTACGACGGGCATGCTGATCATCCGCTGTTGGCTTCCGTCCCAGTGAGTTTCGACTTCTCCAGGGATCGTGTCTCGGGGAACTACTTCACCGGCGTGATGATGGTGGTGCCGATCGAGCTAGAGGACCCGTTGCAGCGGGTACAGGCTACCCACGATGCCGCGGTCGACGCCAAGGAAACCCATCACCTGATGGGTCCCGAACTGGTCAGCAGATGGTCGGCCTACTTCCCGCCCGCCGCGGCCGAGAAGCTCTTCGGTTGGCTCGCCGACAAGGACGGCCAGAACAAGGTGCTCAACCTTCCGATCTCGAATGTGCCTGGGCCCCGCGAGTACGGCCGGGTCGGCGGCGCACTCGTGACCGAGATCTACTCGGTCGGTCCGCTGACGACCGGCAGCGGTTTGAACATCACGGTGTGGAGCTACGTCGACCAGCTGAACATCTCGGTGCTCTCCGATGGCGCCACGCTCGCAGACCCGCACGAGCTGACCGACGCGATGATCGAGGCGTTCGTCGAAATCCGCCGCGCCGCGGGTCTTTCCGAGGAACTGACGGTGATCGCCAAGGCGATGGCGCAGTAGCTACTTCTCGTCTCGGGTGGCGTGCACCCATGACAGAAACTTCTCGACAGCGTGCGCGGTGTAGTAGCCGCGTGGCGACCCGAAGAAGTCGAAAGCGTGCTGTGCATGCGGGATCTCGGAGTAGACCACCGTCTCCTTGGAGACATCTTTCAGCGCCTCGACGAACGCTCGCGCCTCGGGCACGGGAATCACCGAGTCGTCCACCCCGTGCAGCACGTAGAACGGCGGAGCGTCGGGTCGCACCCGGGTGATCGGCGACGCGTCGCGGTAGACCTGCAGGTGCTTTGTCAGACGCTTCTTGACGACCAGCCTCTGCAGCAGTACCAGGACGAACTCCCAGCGGCCGGGCCCCCTTGTGCTGAACCAGTCATAGCGCCCGTAGATCGGAACTGCCGCCACCACCGAGGTGTCGGCGTCCTCGAAACCCGGCTGATACTGCGGGTCATCGGGGGTCAGGGCGGCCAGCGCGCACAGATGCCCACCCGCCGAACCACCGGTGATCGCGACGAAGTCGGGGTCGCCGCCGTATTCGGCGATGTGCTCCTTGATCCAGGCCAACGCGCGTTTGACGTCGACGATGTGGTCCGGCCAGGTGTTCATCGGGCTCACCCGGTAGTCGATCGACACGCACACCCAGCCGCGCTCGGCGAAGTGGCTCATCAACGGATAGGCCTGCGGCCTGCGCATGCCGATCGACCAGGCCCCGCCGGGGACCTGCAGCAGCACCGGCGCCTTGCCGTCTCGCGGCAGGTCGCGTCGGCGCCAGATGTCGGCGAAGTTGACCTTCGGGTGCGGTCCGTACTGGACGACGTTGGTCTTCTCGACATACCGCCTGCGGATCAGGTCGTGCGGTGGCACGCCGACCAGTTGGCGTCGTCGCAGCGGCTGGGACTGCGCGGCGACGGTCTCGTAATCGTCGCCGAGTGTCTCCTCGAGCGGCCGATCGAAGTACTGCTTGGAATTCACGTTGCGGCGCATGATCAGACCCAGCACGCCCCAGGTGATCACCTTGAGCGCCAGGGCGATTCGGCCGTCTCTGCTCGCGTAGTCGCCCCGCAGCCACCGCACGACCGCGCCGAGGACCGAGCCCGCCAGGTACAGCGGGGCCATCTCGGATGTGGGCCAGCCAAGGAAGAACGCGGGGATGGTGGGGTACCCTTCGCGGCCGAACGGCCGAACGCCATTGGCGGCGTTCGCAAGCTCCAAGCCTGCGCGGAGCAGCGGCCTGCGCTTACCCATTGTCGACCAGTGCATTGAGGTCGGTGCGCACGATCTTGCCGGTGATGCTGCGCGGGAGTTCGTCGAGCACGGTGATCTGCCTGGGCACTTTGTAGTTCGCGAGGGACTCGCGCACATGCTGTTTCAACGTCTCGGGTGTGGCGCCCGCGCCCGCATTCAGCACGACGAACGCGGCAAGCCGCTGACCGTATTGTTCGTCGTCCACCCCGATCACCGCGGCTTCGGCGACGTCGGCGTGCGACGCCAGCGTCTTCTCCACCTCGATGGGGTAGACGTTCTCGCCGCCGGAGACGATCATCTCGTCGTCCCGCCCGACGACGAACAGCCTGCCGTTCTCATCGACGTAACCCATGTCGCCCGAGGCCATGAAACCTTCGTGGAAGTCCTTGGTGTTGCCCGAGGTGTAGCCGTCGAACAGCGTGCCGCTTCGGCAATAGATCTGCCCGACCTCGCCGGTTGGTAGCTCGCTGAAGTCCTTGTCCAGCACGCGAATCACCGTGCCTGGCGCGGGCTTGCCCGCGGTGTCGGGTGCCGCCCGCAGGTCTTCGGGGGTGGCCGAGGCGATCAATCCGGCCTCCGTGGCGTTGTAGTTGTTGTAGATGACGTCGCCGAACTGGTCCATGAAGGCCGTCACCACGTCGGGGCGCATCCGAGACCCCGACGCAGCGGCGAACCGCAAAGACCGTCCGCTGTATCGGTTTCTTACCCCGTCGGGAAGCTCCATAATCCGGTCGAACATCACCGGGACCACAGCGAGACCCGTCGCCTTGTGGCGGTCGACCAACTCCAACGTCGCCTCGGGGTCGAACTTGCGCCGGGTGACGATCGTGCACGCCATCGTCGCGGCGAAGATCAGCTGTGAGAAGCCCCACGCGTGGAACATCGGCGCCGCAACCACGATCGCTTCCTCGGTGTGCCACGGGGTGCGGTCAAGGATCGCCTTGAGCGCGCCGGGGTCGCCACCGGTCAGCTTGGCACCCTTGGGGGTGCCGGTGGTGCCCGACGTCAGCAGGATGGTCCTTGGCTTCTCGCTGGCACGCTTTGGTTCCTGCCCCGCGTGCGTGCCGATCATCTTCTCGACGCTCAGCGAGTCGCTGTGCGCCGACGGGTCGTCGGTCCAGGCGACGATGCGCGTTGCGTCCGGTCTGTCGGCCAGCGCCCTGTCGACGATCTCGGTGAACTCCTCGTCGTAGACGACGGCGTCCGCGCCTTCGCGGGCGACCACCTCGGCAAGGGCCGGTCCGGCGAACGAGGTGTTCAGCAGGAGCAGGTCGGTGCCGATGCGGTTCGCCGCGACGACGGCCTCGACGAAGCCGCGGTGGTTGCGGCACATGATCCCGATCACCCGCGGCTGGCCGCCGGGCAGGGCCTGCAGGGCCGCGCCGAACGCGTCGCAACGCTGATCGATCTCCCGCCAGGTCAGCGTGCCGAGCTCGTCGACGAGGCCCGGCCGGTCGGGGCATCGTTGCGCGGCGGAGGCGAAACCCGATACGGCCGAGATGTTCTCGCGGCGCATGGCGGCGGCGATCCGCAGATACTTGTCGGGCCGCAGCGGCGCGATCATGCCGGCCCGCACCATGGTGGCGACCAGGCCCGCGGTGTCGTTCAGTCGGTCCAACACAGCCATGGTCAGCCGAGGATCGGCAGGCGGCGTTCGGCGGCGAGTTCGTCAAGTGCGCGCTGCATGACATGGCGCACGTGCGCGTCGACCTCATCGATGTCGGGGTTCTCGCCGAACTCGGCGACGATGTCGATCGGCGGCAGCACTTCCATCGTGATCTTGGCAGGCAGCGGAATGTTCGGCGGGACGACCAGGCTCAGGCCGAACGGGAAGCCGAACGAGATCGGCACGATCTTGGCGCGGGCCAGCCGGGCGATCGGGCCCAGGCGCTTGGCCAGCCAGGTGCCGCGGGTCAGAAAGATCTGTGTCTCCTGGCCGCCGATCCCGACCGTCGGGACGATCGGCACGCCCGCGTTCAACGCGGCCTTCACGTAGCCGGTGCGGCCACCGAAGTCGATCTTGTTCTCCTCCAGCGTCGGCCGGTACACGTCGTAGTCGCCGCCGGGGAACACCACGACGAGGCCGCCGGATCGCAACGCCTCGTCGGCGTTCTCGTGGTTGGCGCTGATGTAGCCGATCTTCTTGAAGAAGTCCCCGGTGGGGCCGATCGAGAGCATGTCGTGGCTCAGCGTGTACAGCGGCCGGTCGTAGCCGTACTTCTCGTAGAAGTCCGCCGACAGGATCGGCACGTCCATCGGCAGCATGCCGCCGGAGTGGTTGGACACCAGCAGCGCCCCGCCAGGGGGCATGTTGTCCAGCCCGCGCACCTCCGACCGGAAGTACCGCTTGAGGAACGGCCGCATGATTCCCATGACGCGCTCGGTCAGGGCCGGATCCCACTTGGTGAGTTCCGACGGCTCGATATCGGTCGTGGCCATGGGGTCCCCTCATCGAATTAGAACGTGTTCTAGTTTTACATACTACCCAGTCTCTGTAGCGTGCCAAACCCTGCTCGCTAGCATCACCCGCGTGAGCGAAGAAGCCAAAAGCGAAGACGTCGTCCTTGTCGAACAGCGCGACCGCATCCTGATCATCACCATCAACCGCCCGCAGGCCAGAAACGCCGTCAATGCCGAGGTCAGCCGCGGACTGGCCGACGCAATGGACCGGCTGGACGGCGAGGAGGGCCTGTCGGTCGGCATCCTGACCGGCGCAGGCGGCTCGTTCTCCGCCGGCATGGACCTCAAGGCGTTCGCGCGGGGGGAGAACGTCGTTGTCGAGGGCCGCGGCATGGGCTTCACCGAGCGGCCGCCCGCCAAGCCGCTCATCGCGGCCGTCGAGGGATACTGCCTGGCGGGTGGATGCGAGCTGGCGCTGGCCACCGACCTGATCGTGGCGTCGAAGGACTCGGCCTTCGGTATCCCCGAGGTCAAGCGTGGCCTGGTCGCAGGCGGCGGCGGCCTGCTGCGCCTACCGCAGCGCATCCCGCCCGCCGTCGCGATGGAGCTGGCGCTGACCGGTGAGAACCTCTCTGCCGAGCGCGCGCACGAGCTCGGGTTGGTCAACGAGCTGGCCGAGCCGGGGTCGGCACTTGAGGCCGCGATCGGGCTTGCCGAGCGCATCGCCAACAACGGTCCCCTCGCGGTAGCCGCCACCAAGCGCATCATCGTCGAATCGCGCGGCTGGAGCCCCGAGGAGATGTGGAAAAAGCAGACCAAGATCCTGGCGCCCGTCTTCATGTCCAACGACGCAAGGGAGGGTGCGGTGGCCTTCGCCGAAAAGCGGCCGCCGAAGTGGACCGGCACCTGACACTGGAGGTATGACGCCGTCGACCGACGCGTCGGATCACGAACGGGCCGCGATTCAGGCATTCCTGCGCGGCGACGACGACGAGTGCGCCTCGCGGTGGGAGGCTGCGCATCGCACCGCGCTGGCCGCCGGTCACCTTGATGAAGCGGCCCGCTATGCCTTCTGGCTGGGCTTCCTCTTATTGGCGGGCGGCCAGACGGCACGAGCCAACGGCTGGTTTGTGCGTAGTGGGTCGTTGATCGCGCACACCGTGACAGAGTGCCGCGCGTCGGGCTACCTCCTCATCCCGCAGAGCCTCGGCGCCCTGGAAGCCAGTGATCCGCAACGCGCCCAAGCGCTGGGTGCCCGGGCCGCCGAGATCGGCGACCGCTTTCACGACGCCGATCTGCGGGCGTTCGGAAGGCTGTGCCACGGGCAGGCGCTGATCGCGGCCGGCGAGCCAGACGCAGGAATGGCCAAGCTCGACGAGGTCATGCTCTGGGCGGCGGCAGGCGAACTCGGTGCGATCGTGACCGGAATCGCCTACTGCGCTGTCATTCTCGAGTGTGTCGCGCTCTTCGATCTGAAACGCGCTGCGGAATGGACCGGCGAGCTCAGCGGGTGGTGCGACGCTCAATCCGGTCTGGTGCCGTTTCGCGGGCAGTGTCTGGTGCACCGATCCCAATTGCAGCAGGCGGAAGGCGACTGGCCGGGCGCTGTCGAGAGCGCGCTGCAAGCATGTGCGCGACTTGCCGATCCGCCGCACCCCGCGCTCGGTCTCGCGCACTACCAACTTGGCGAAATGCGTCGTCTGCGGGGAGATCTCGACGGTGCCGAGCATTCTTACCGTGACGCCGGTCGGCATGGTTGCGATCCGGTGCCCGGCGTGGCGCTGCTTGAGCTTGCAAGGGGTGACGGGACCGCCGCCAGCGCCACGATCCTGCGGGCGTTGGCGGAGTCCGGTCTCTCGGTGTCGCGGCCCGCCCTGCTCAGTGCCGCCGTCGAAATCCATCGCGCCAACGGCGATATCACCGCAGCACACCAGGCATCCGACGAGCTGTCGGCGATCGCAATGCGGTCCAGCTCGGAGCTGCTCACGGCGATGGCTGACCAGGCGGCGGGGTCGGTGCAGATGGAGTACGGAAAGGTGCCGGCCGCACTGAAGGCATTGAGGGCCGCGGCGACAGCTTTTCGCGCTGCGCACATGCCGTACGACGTTGCGCGTACCGCGGTGTTGCTTGGGCTGGCATGTGCAGCGATGGGCGACCAAAGTAGCGCCGGGGTGGAATTCAGCACTGCCAAGATCCTTTTCGGTGAACTGGCCGCCACACCCGACCTGAATCGAGTGGAGCGTCTGCTGGTCGGTCTCGCCGCCGATGTGGGTCGAGGCGACCCATCCACGACATTGTCAGCCCGCGAGCTCGAAGTGCTGGCTCACATTGCGGCAGGCCGAACCAATCGGGAGATCGCCGGGCGACTAGTCGTCAGCCCGCACACCGTCGCGCGTCACGTTGAACACATCTACGCCAAGCTCGGCGTCGCGAACCGGGCGGCGGCGACCGCCTACGCCTACGAACACCATCTGGTGTGACCCGTGGGGTGTTCGACCCATATGCACAGATGGGTTGTTCGGCCGATGCCGGATCCGCGTGCGATCACCAGACTTGCTGTCCATGTCCTCCGTCTCCTATCAGCATTTCACCGGGCGCTCGGCCGAAAGGTATCAGCGCATCTTCGTCCCCCTCATCGCCGAACCTGTGTCGAGAGACCTTCTGCGGGTAGCGCATCTGCAGGCGGGTGAACACGTCCTCGATGTCGCATGCGGCACCGGCCACATCGCCCGTGCCGCCGCGGAGCGAGTCGGCGGCACTGGATCGGTGACGGGAATCGACATCGCACCCGACATGATCCAAGTTGCCAAGACCGTTCGGGTGCCGAGCAGTGCCCGCGTCGATTGGCAAGTCGCGGAGGCCGCCGCGCTACCGATACCCGATGCCTCGGTGGACGTCGTGCTATGTCAGTTGGGGTTGATGTTCATGGAGAACAGAGCAACCGCAGTCGCAGAGATGCGCAGGGTGCTGGCGTCGCCGGGCCGACTCGTGATCAGCACGCCGGGGCGAATACCGCCGTTCTTCGCAGCACTCGAGCGAGCAATCGTCGAGCACATCAGCCCCGATCTCGGCGGCTTCGTCGGAGCGGTCTTTTCCATGCATGACCCCGAGGTCGTCGCCGATCTGCTCCGCACCGCCGGTCTGCGGGACGTGTCCTCGACGGTCTTGACGACCACGCTGAGGCTGCCTGCCCCCGCCGAGTTCCTGTGGCAGTACATCGGTCTGACCCCGATGGCGACGATCATCGAGCAGGCTCCGGACAAGGCGAGGTCGGCGTTGGAAAGCCAGTTCGTCAGCGAGGTGCAGCGGCACGTAACCGGCGGCGTGACCGTGGTGGATCTGCCCATGATCGTCGCGACCGCACGGCGTTGACGCGGCGAGCCCCGGGCACCGAACCGTTGCGTTTGTTGCGGCGTTACTCGAACTTCTCCGCATAGAGCCGCAACACTCGGTCTATGACCGCCGACTCCATTGCCGATTACTTCTATCGCGTCTCCTACACCGGCCCGACCGGCCCGACGTCGGATGCCCTCGCCGCGCTGGTGACCGCGCCCAACCGCTCGCTTCCGTTCGAGAATCTGGACCCGGTGATGGGTATACCCGTGGTCGACCTGCGGCCGGATGCTCTCTTCGACAAGCTGGTTCGCCGCCGCCACGGCGGCTACTGCTTCGAGCAGAACGGCGTGATGGCACATGTGCTGTCGCAGTTGGGTTTCGGGGTCGACGTGCTCGGCGGCCGTGGTCTGGATGAACAGCAGCGGCGAACTGCCCGCACAGACGCGGCTGGGAACCGCTCTACATGTTCAGCACCAGACCATTCCCGATGATCGACCGTCGGGTCGGGAGCCGGTATATCTCAACATTTCCGGAGTCCGGCTTCGTCGTCGGCCTGTCCGTTGCACTCGTCACCGACGACGCGCGGTGGAACCTGCGCGGCCGCAACCTCGCGATACACAGCGCGGGCGACAGCGAGCGGATCCGTTTCGACACTGCGGCCCGGGTCCGCGAGGTGCTGGACAGCTGACGACGCAGTGCAGCAGGAATTGTCATGTCCAACCTGGCGGCGAGAGACCATACTCGGTGAACGTGACCGATCCCGCTCGTCGCGACCGACTGCGCGAACTGCTCGACGCCGTCGTCGACGCCGACAACACCGATGTCGGCGACATGGCGCGCAGCAGTTTCGCGTCGGAGTTCCACTTCTCGCGGGAGGTGCGCAGGCTGACAGGGGAGTCGCCTGCGGCATTGCGGCGCCGGATCATGCTCGAGCGCGCGGCGTGGCGGTTGGGTGGCGGCGAGCCGGTGTCCGTGGTCGCCGCCGCGGAAGGGTGGTCGTCGGCGGAGGTGTTCTCGCGGGCATTCCGCCGCACGTTCGGGGTGCCGCCCTCGAAGGCTGCCGACATCGAGTTCCGCCTGCCCGCGCCCAACGGCCTGCATTTCCATCCGCCGCAGTCCTTGTGGCTGGACGGCGATGGCGACACTAAGGAGCCAGACATTTCCCAGCTGATGGTGGCGCACGACATCGCCGACACCGCATATCTGATCAACGAGGCCACGCAATTGTCGAAAGAGCAGTGGTTGGACGAGATTTCACCCGGGCAGGTGATCCTCGAATGGGACGGCAGGGAACCGAGCGTTGGCGCGGTGCTCGGCGCCATCGTGTGGACGAAGGAGGTCTGGCTCGCCACCATCGAAGGCCGCGACTTTCCGGGTCGCGAATCGACCCAACCCGATTCCGCCGGGGCGACGCAGCTCGCCGCTCATCACGCCGACCTCGGTAGCCGTTGGAGCGCGATGGTATCCGAGTACACCGCCGAGGGCCGTCTCGGCGACACCATCATCGACGCGCTGTGCGACCCGCCGGAGTCGTTCCAGCTCTTCGGCATCATCGCGCACGTACTGACCTATTCCGCACACCGCAGGCAACTGGCCCGCACGATGCTGGCGCGCCACGGTATCGACACCCGCACGGGCGATCCGCTCGACTGGATGAGAGGCAACTGACTTGGCGACCATCTACTACACGGCATCCAGCATCGACGGTTACATCGTCGACGACCGGGCGAGCCTGGACTGGTTGATAACCCGCAACATCGACGCCGACGGTCCATTCGGATACCGCGCTTTCAGCAACTCGGTCGGAGCGCTTGTGATGGGGGCGACGACATACGAGTGGATCCTGGCCAACGACCCCGACGAGTGGCAGTACGAACAGCCCACCTGGGTGATGACGCACCGACCCGACATCGTGCGGACCGGCGATGGAGTGCGCGCCTTTCACGGAGACGTGACCGAACTGCACCCACTGCTGGTACAGGCGGCGGCGTATCAGGACATCTGGGTGGTGGGCGGTGGTGATGTGGCCGCACAGTTCGCCGCCGCCGGGTTGATCGACGAGATGATCGTCAGCTACGCGCCGTGCACGCTTGGCACCGGTGGGCGGCTGATGCCTCTGCACACGGAGTGGGTATTGGTGGAGTCGGGGGTCAATGGCGAGTTCGTCTGCGCCAGGTGGCGCAAGGCCTAGTGGTCGCCGGTCGGCAGACCGTTGCGACGGACGAATTCCCTTGACTTGATGAGGAATTCCATCTGGCATGCGACCTGACGCAACGGCTCGGCATTGCGGATGGAGCGGCACAACACCACGGCGCCTTCCAACGACGCGATGCAGGTGACGGCGAGTGACTCGGCCTCTGCGGCGTCGAAATCGTCGGCGACGAAGGCGCGCGTCAATGCGTCGCGCCAGCGCCCGAAGATGTCGCTGGCGATGTTGGCCAACTCTGCTTCGTCGCTTGCGCAGCCGATCGCCGCCGCGACGACGGGGCAGCCCGCTCCGAAGTCGCTCTCCTGCAGCGTCCGTTCCCAGAACTCGGTGAAGCCACGGACAAGTGACAGCGCGCCTCGCCCGGCCGCGTCATCGATGCTGTCGGCGATCATGTCGCCTGCCCAGCGCAATGCCTCGGCCAGGATCTGGTTCCTGCCCTCTGGGAAGTGGTAGTAGACCGATCCGCGTGGTGCGCCGCTGCGGGCGAGCACCTCGTCGATCGTCACACCGGCGGCGCCGCGCTCACGCATCACCTCGGCGGCACTGATCAGCATGTTGCTTCGGGTTGAACCCCGCTTGGTCCGCGTCTTGGTTGCCGGCACGTTCTGAAGCGTCTTCACGCAGCCTGCTGGTTGCGCAGCTGCGACGGCCGCCATCCAACGGTTCGGGTGGCCAGCTGGTAGAGCCGCTGACGACGATCAGGCACACGGTGTGTGAACTGTCGGCCTGCGAAGTTGAGCTCGATGACCCACATCGTGTGCCTCCTACAGGTGAGCCGGCGCCGTTGCCGACCCGCTGATTATGATTTACACCATAGAACGCTTCAGGGACTTGTGCAATTCCACCAGCTGCCGATTCGCGCCGATCTCCCAGTAAACACCAGGTAAACACGTGTCAACTCGCTGGTCAGCCGGCCGGTTCTGCGGGAGCCAAATTATGGGACAGACCATAATCCGATGCAACGTGCTTCGGGTTAACTCCGGGGCTGCCGGGAAGGGTTACGCTCGCCCCAGTCGCTGCAGAAGGGCTAGCCATGGGCCATTACAAGAGCAATGTGCGCGATCTCGAGTTCAACCTTTTCGAGGTGCTCCAGCTCGAGAAGGCGCTGGCGCCCGGTGAGTTCGGCGACCTCGACGGTGAGTCCGTTCGGCAGATGCTCTTGGAGGCGTCGAAGCTGGCCGAGGGACCGCTGGCCGAGGCGTTCGCCGACGCCGACCGGCACCCGCCGACGTTCGACCCCGAGACGCACGTGGTGACGATTCCTGGGTCGTTCAAGAAGTCGTTTCGCGCCTGGCAGCAGGGCGAGTGGTTCCGCATCGGGCTGGATGAGGACATCGGCGGCGTGCCCGCGCCCGCGATGGTGGCGTGGGCGGTCAACGAACTCCCGCTCGGCGCCCAGCCTGCGGCGTTCATGTACCTGGCTGGCCCAGTCCTGGCCAACATCCTGTATCACATCGGCAACGACGAGCAGCGACAGCTGGCATCGCTTGCGATGGAACGTAGTTGGGCCGCGACGATGGTGCTGACCGAACCCGACGCAGGCTCGGATGTCGGCGCGGGTCGAACGAAGGCGGTGCAGCAGGCCGACGGCTCCTGGCATCTCGACGGGGTGAAGCGCTTCATCACCAACGGCGACACAGACGATCTGTTCGAGAATGAACTGCACATGGTGCTTGCCAGGCCCGAGGGTGCGGGACCCGGCACCAAGGGCCTGAGCCTGTTCGTCGTGCCGAAGTTCCTGCCCGATCTTCAGACCGGCGAACCGGGTGAGCGCAACGGCGTCTTCGTGACCGGGCTCGAGCACAAGATGGGCCTCAAGGCGTCCGCGACGTGCGAGTTGACGTTCGGCCAGCACGGTGTGCCCGCCGTCGGCTGGCTGGTCGGCGATTCGCACAACGGCATCGCCCAGATGTTCAAGATCATCGAGTATGCCCGAATGATGGTCGGCACCAAGGCGATTGCGACGTTGTCGACGGGGTACCTGAACGCACTGGAGTACGCCAAGACCCGGGTGCAGGGCGCGGACATGACCCAGATGACCGATAAGACCGCCCCGCGGGTCACCATCATTCATCACCCGGATGTGCGTCGCGCACTGATGACCCAGAAGGCATACGCCGAGGGGCTGCGGGCGCTTTATCTGTTCACGGCCGCACACCAGGACCCCTCGGTGGCCCAGCTCGTGTCGGGGGCCGATCCCGAGCTTGCCGAGCGGGTCAACGATCTGTTGCTGCCGATCGTCAAGGGCGTCGGCTCCGAACGTGCCTACCAGTGCCTGACCGAGTCGTTGCAGACGTTCGGCGGATCGGGGTTCCTGCAGGACTACCCGATCGAGCAGTACATCCGCGACGCCAAGATCGACTCGCTGTATGAGGGCACGACTGCGATCCAGGCGCAGGACTTCTTCTTCCGCAAGATCGCGCGCGACCAGGGCGTTGCGCTTGCGCACGTCGTCACCCAGATCCAGAAATTCCTGGACAGAGACACGGCAAGGCCGGAGTTGGCCGCCGGTCGCGCGGTGCTGGCCGCGGCACTCGCCGATGCCCAGGCGATGACGGTCGCCTTGACCGGATACCTGATGAGCGCCCAGGAGAACGCCCGCGAGCTGTATCGGCTCGGTCTTGGGTCGGTGTCGTACCTGCTCGCAGTCGGGGACCTGTTCATCGGATGGCTGCTGCTCGAGCACGCCGAGGTGGCGCTCAACGCCCTCGAAGCGAACCCGTCCGACCGTGACCGCGCGTTCTATTCCGGAAAGGTAGCCGCCGCAAACTTTTTCACGAAGAATGTGTTGCCGCGGCTGACCGCCGACCGCAAGATCGTCGACGATGTCGAGCTGACGGTCATGAACCTACGAGAGGAAGCATTCTGATGAAGGTGATCACGTCCATCGACGATGCCGTCGCTGCGGTGGGGGAGGAACTCGGCGTCAGCGAATGGCAGGAGATCGACCAGGAGCGCATCAACGCCTTCGCCGATGCGACCGGGGATCACCAGTGGATTCACATCGACGCCGAGCGCGCCAAGAGCGAAAGCCCCTACGGCACAACGATTGCGCACGGATTCCTGACGCTGTCGATGATCCCGGCGCTCACCAAGGACAACTACCGCGTTGAGAACGCGAAGATGGCGATCAACTACGGGTTGAACAAGGTGCGGTTCATCGCCGCCGTGCCGTCTGGTGGGCGAATCCGCGCACGCTCTGAACTCATCGACGCGGCCAAGGTGGACGACAACACCATCAACATGACGGTGAAGAACACGATCGAACTCGACGGCTCCAACAAGCCGGCGGCAATCGCCGAGACGATCGTGCGGGTGTTGTTCTAGCTGTTTCTTCCACGGCCAACGAGGGCGGACGCCGGTTTCACAGAGTTATCCACAGTTGCGAGTTCGTCCACAGCCCTGCGGTTGACCTGGTGATTTTGGTCGGGGGCTCTGGGTAGGTTCGAACCTATGTTCGATGGTTCGTTGCCTGAGATCGCCGGCCTGGCGGCGCTGGATGATGCCGCGCTGACCCAGGCCGCCGGGGGGTGGGCGCGCGCGGAGAACGCCGCGTGTGCCCGCAAGTTGGCGGTGCTGGCCGAGCTGTTCGCCCGCCGCACCGGGCTGCCCGCCGGGCAACGCGAACTGTGGTGGGTCGACGCCCAAGCGTCTGCGGTCGCCGAGATGGCCGCCGCGGTCAACGTCAGCCACGCCATGGCGCTACACCAAAC
>NZ_RARC01000024.1 GCF_003719305.1 Mycolicibacterium stellerae | reverse complement strand
GCCGTACATGCCACCCGCCGTGGCGTACGCGCCGCCACCTCCTCCGCCGCCCCCACCTCCGATCGCCCCGCCGCCACGGATGACGCAACCGCCCGCGCCCGCGAAAGCACCTCGGCCACCGCGGGACTCGAATTGGATCGGCAAGGTTCTCGCCGTCGCGGGCGTCGCTGTCACACTCATCGGCGTCGTTCTGCTGCTCGTGCTCGCCGCCCAGGCCGGCATCCTTCGTCCTGAAATCCGGGTCGGCGCAGGTGCAGTGCTTGCCGGGGCGCTCGTCGTCGTCGCGGTTCGATTGAACCCGCGCCAGGGCGGACGCGTGGGTGCCATCGCCCTTGCCGCAACGGGTGTCGCCGCGGCGTACATGGACGTCATCGCGATCACGACGATCTATCACTGGGTGTCGGCGCCCGTCGGGCTGGTGCTCGCCGCGGTGATCGGCGGCGGTGGCCTCACCCTGGCCCGGCGCTGGGACTCACAGCACCTCGGCCTACTCGTGTTGGTACCGCTGATCGTCCTCGCGCCGATCGTCTCCGACGGCGTTACGTTGCTGTTGATCGCGTTCATGCTTGCCATCTCGGCTGCATCGCTGCTCGCTGCGCTCGGCAAGGACTGGATCTGGCTGCATGCGGCGCGAATCACGGCGCCGACGTTCCCGCTTTTGATCGCGTTGGTCGCGGCCCGTGTCGGCGACAACAACGGTGCCTGGCTGGCCGGTGGCTGCGCAATCGCCGCCCTGCTCGCCATGGTGGGCGCGCTGGTCCTGTTGCCGTCGACCGACAACAAGGTCGCGATGGCGCTGCTGACCATCGGGGGCGTGTTTCCGGTGTTGTGCGCGTCGGTGGCACTGCCATCGACGGTCGCCGCGCTGATGGCAGCCGGACTGGCCGCCGCACTGCTTGCGGTCGTGCTCGTCGGGGACCGGCTGCCCGGCGTTTCGAAGATCGTCCGCCAGATCTGGTCGGTGACATCGGCGGTGTCTGCTCTGATCGCGGTGACGGTCGCCTTCGACGGCGAGATCGCCACGTCGGTGCTGTTGGCAATGGCTGTGGTGACCTCCGTCGCGGGACGCCGAGACGCCGTCGCGCGTCTTGTGGCCGTCGGGTTCGGCGTCGTCGGCGGGCTGCTCTACCTCGGCTACGCACCGCCCACGTTGCTGGTCCGCGCGACGGCGCTGTCCACACCGGATTCGGTCGCCATACTGGTTTCCAGCATCCTGCTGATCGCCGCTGTCATCGCAACCTTCTGGTCGTGGGTCGGGCGCGGAGTGCTGGACACCGACGCGGTCCGTGTCCTTCTGGCCGGACTGGCGGTCGTGGTCGTCTACTCGATCACCACCTTCACCGTGACGGCAGGCGTGTTGGCAGGCGGCGAAAGCGGCGGGTTCTTCGCCGGCCATATGGCCGCCACCATCTGCTGGATTGCGATGGCGGCCGCGCTGTTCGGGTACGCGGCGCGCAAGCCACGCGACGACCGGTCGCTTCCCATCGCCGGTGGCCTGGCGCTGGTCGGGGGCTCGATGGCGAAGTTGTTCCTATTCGACCTCGGCACGCTGGACGGGATGTTCCGGGTCGCGGTGTTCATCGTCGTCGGCCTGGTCCTGCTCGGTATGGGCGCCGGGTATGCCCGACTGCTGGCCCAGCAGGATCAGCAGGAAGTGTGATGCCATTCACGGCATAATCTGGAGTCATTCAAGATTATTGCTCGTTGAAATGTCCATGAGCACACGTCGAACCGAAGCAGAAATCCGAAACTTTCAAGCATCCCCCCAGCTCGGCGGCAATTTGCAGCGCGTCCTTGTGGACCTGATCGAGCTTCACCTGCAGGGTAAGCAGGCGCACTGGAACGTGGTCGGCACGAACTTCCGCGACCTCCATCTGCAGCTCGATGAACTCGTGGACTTCGCGCGTGAGGCCAGCGACACGATCGCCGAGCGGATGCGCGCCCTCGACGTGGTCCCCGACGGCCGCTCCGACACCGTGGTCGCGGGCACGTCACTTCCGCAGTTCCCGGCCTACGAGCACGGCACCGCCGAGGTCGTCGACTTGATTACCGCGCGCACCTACGCGGCAGTCGACACCCTGCGCGCGGTGCACGACGCGGTCGACGCAGAAGATCCCAGCACGGCGGACATCCTGCACCAGCTCATCGACGGGCTCGAGAAGCTGGCCTGGCTCATCAAGTCGGAGAATCGCAAAGTCTAGGCACCGGCGAAGCGGGTACTCCACGCGTCGTGACAGTGACAAGAGACATTCGCGCGTCCCGCCGGCAGGTGTGGGACATCATCGCCGACGGCTGGACCTACTCCCAATGGGTCGTCGGCAACAGCAGGATGCGGGCGGTCGATCCGACCTGGCCCGCACCGGGGGCGACCATTCGCCACTCGATCGGCGTCTGGCCGCTCGTGATCGACGACGAGACGGTGGTGGAAGAGAGCGTGCCGCTGGAGAAGCTGGTGTTGCACGCAAAGGGTGGGCTGTTCGGTGGGGCCCGGGTTATATTGCGGCTCAGTGACATTCCCGACGGTTGTCGCGTGGTGATGGAGGAGTACCCGGTAAGCGGCCCCGGCGCCGTCCTGCCGAGTCGGTTGTCGGACCTCGCCGCGTGGCCACGGAACCGAGAGTCGTTGTGGCGGCTCGGCGCTCTGGCTCAGCGGCTCAAACCGATTGAGCTGTCGGACCGCTGATCGACTGCAGTTGGGTGTCGTGCGGCCCGTCGCCATTGCGCCTGCCAACCAGATACCAGGTATGTATCAGGCCCTTGCCCTTGACGACGACGTCGCCGCGTTCCTCGAGCACATAGCCGTCCTTGAGCCGCTCGTACATCGCTTGGGGCACCTGGATTCGACCCTCGACGTCGGTGGACTCCATCCGTGACGCGACGTTGACCGCGTCGCCCCAGACGTCATAGAAGAACTTGCGCGCGCCGACGACACCGGCGACGACGGGTCCGGACGCCAGCCCGATGCGCAACGGCACCGCGCGGCCCTGCGGATCCGTCAGGTCGGCGACCGCTTCGGTGATGTCCAGGGCTAGGCAGGCAATGGCATGGACGTGGTCGGCACGGGGCGTCGGCACACCGCTGACCACCATGTACGAGTCGCCGCTGGTCTTGATCTTCTCCAGACCGTGGGTGTCGACCAGCGCGTCGAGGTCGGTGTAGAGGGTGTCCAGGAACCGGACCAGCTCGGTGGGCGTCATATCGCTGGCCCGCTTGGTATATCCGGCGATATCGGCGAAGAGGATCGAGGCGTCGTCATATTTGTCGGCGATGATGTCGCGCGCCGGATCCTTGAGCCTGTTCGCGATGGACGCGGGCAGGATGTTTGCCAGCAGCGCCTCGGATCGCTGATACTCGGCCTCCATCGCCTTTTCGGCGCGGTCGATCTCGCGCATCGCATACCAAACCGTTGCCACCACCATGACCGCCGAGCCGATGACGGAGAAGATGAAGCCGACGGTGAGCATCCACGGCGGGCCGAGATTCCTGTCGTCGGGAACGAGCAGCTCGAGTGCGATCGATCCGGCCACCCCCATCGCCACGATCGTCGACGCCAGCACGACGCGCTCGATTCCGAGCACGAGGAGAACGAGAGTTGCCGCAACCAGGAAGTAGAACTGCAGGCCGGAATTCGTCCCGATGGTGTAGCAGACGTACCCGACAAGGCTGTACGCGGCCACGAAGAACGTCAGTGGCGCGATCAGCTCGCCGAACCGATACAGCAGCGGAACCGCGACGAAAACCCCAGCGAACGCGAGGTTGAGCAGCCCGATCCACCAGAGGTTGCCGCCGAGCGTCAGCTGGAAGATCCCGAACGCCACACTGATCACGGCGCCGATCCACGCCGCGATCTTGAGAACCCGGAAGCGACTGGCCACGCTCTCGGCGTAGTGCTGAGTTCGGGCCGGCACCGCGTTAGCCATGGCCAGCTCGGGCATACATACCGACCGCGCCCTGCGCGTCATGGCACGAGCCTACTTCGCCGGGTCCGCAGAAAGCCTGGCTATCTCACGAGCGCGCAGCGCAAGCCAGAGCTCGTGACGGTCCTGCGCCGATTCCATTCGCCTGCCGGTCAGCCGCTCGACGGCCTCGACCCGGTTCGCCATGGTGTGCCTGTGCACGCGCAGCGCGTTGGCTGCCGCCGCCCAGTGGCCGTTGTGTTCCAGGAACGCGGTGAGCGCGCGCAGCAGTTCGGTGGCCCGGTCGCTGGCGTCCAGCGGGCCGAGCACCGCATCGGTGTAGGCCTGAAGAGCTTCCGGGCCGACGGCACCAAGCAACATTCGGCTGCTGGCGATTTCTTCGGCGTGCAGATGCCGACCCTGCACCCGGCTCGCGGGCAAAGCCGAGCGGGCTTGCCGCAGCGACACCGCAACGGCGCCGGGCCGCACCCCGATGCCGATGCCGGCCGCCCTGCCCGGCGCCAGCGTGGCCAGCGCGGAAGGCAGATCGGTCGCCAGCGGCACCGTGACTTCGACGACGTTGCCGACCACCCGGACGAGGGCGTCCCGCAGGATGGTGAGCAGATCGGCGGCGAGATCCTCTGCGTCGTCGGGGGCGGCGATCGCCGCGGCCCGCTGATCGGCGTCCTTCAAGCCGAGCGATGCCAGCCAGCGGGCCGCAACCGTGTCGTCGACCGTGCCCCTGGCCAATCTGTCGAGCACCTGCGCGCGTTCGCGGCGTTGTGCGCTGCCGAGCCCGTGTCGGCGTTCCAACTCCAGGGACAACAGCGAGACCAAATCGCCGGTGATCTGTTCGGCGGCAGGCACTTCCGCCGGACCGTCGATCAGCAACCACGCCCGAAGCCGCTGAGCGCCGAGTGCGTGCAACTCGCGGCGGCGGCCTTCGCCGATGTCGGCGGCCGCGGCAGTCAGACCGTGGTCTCGGACCGACGCGAGCAGGCCTGACATCCGCTCCACCAGACGACCGCCGTCGGCGTCGGTTTGCGCAAGCACCCGGCCCAGCTGATCGACGATGACACCCGAACGGCCCGTTGCGTCGCGGTGCGCGTTGAGGATTCCCAGCAGGCCGCCGGGGCTGACGGCGGCGGCGGTGAGCGCGCGCTGCGTCTGCAGCGTGCGTTCCAAGACTTGGCGTTCGGCGCGCGCCCGGTACGCGAAAACCGCCTTGGTGACCGCGATGAAGGGCACCTCGTCGGGCACCGTCAGCAGTGGCATTTCATGCCCGTCGGCGGCGACGATGAGCCGGTCCGGTGCCCGCTGGTGGGGCAGTTGGGCGCCCAGCCCAAGTCCGACCGCCCGCACACCGGCGTCATGAAGCTCGCTGATGTAGGCCCGGCAGCCGTCGACGGTGTCAGGCAAGAGCAAACCGATCGTGAGCAACAGCTCGCCGCCCTGCAGCCACGGCCCGGGATGAGACAGCTCGGACACCGCGGCCGCCTCGATCTCACGGTCGGCGGCGCGGCGGCCGGCGACCAGCTCGAGGCCAAGGGATGCGTCGGCGAGCAGCTCGGACACGGTGAGCATCGACATATCGTCCAACCGATTGCCACGAATATCTACAAATCGTCGATGTCGGTGTGGCCGCCATCTCGGAAGGCTGTTCGGGCATGACGTCGTCACACCAGCCCATCGGTCCCGTCGATGCCACCAAGGTGCCGCGGTACGCCGGTCCGCCCACCTTCGCGCGCCTGCCGCGGACCGACCAGGTGACCCACACCGACGTCGCCGTCGTCGGCATCCCGTTCGACTCCGGCGTCTCTTACCGACCGGGTGCGCGGTTCGGGCCCGCGCACATCCGCGCGGCGTCCAAACTGCTGCGCACCTACCACCCCCGCCTCGACGTCGAGCCCTTCGCGGTGCACCAGGTCGCCGACGCAGGCGACATCGCCGTGAACCCGTTCGATATCGCGGAAGCGATCACCACAATCGAGCGGGCCTCCGACGAGTTGCGCGACGGCGGTACCAAGCTGATCACCCTGGGCGGGGACCACACCATCGCGCTGCCGCTACTGCGGTCGCTGCATCGCGACCACGGGCCGATTTCGGTACTGCACTTCGACGCTCACCTGGACACCTGGGATACCTACTTCGGCGCGCCGTTCACCCACGGCACCCCGTTCCGCAGGGCGAGCGAAGAAGGCCTGCTCGACCCCGAACACTGCCTGCACGTTGGCATTCGCGGCCCGCTGTACGCGCCGAGCGACCTCTCCGACGACCGTGTGCTCGGCTTCCAGGTGATCGGCTCCGACGACTTCCAGATCGACGGCCTTGCCACGGTCATCGAGCGGATGCGCGCCCGCCTCGGTGAGGCGCCGGTGTACATCTCGATCGACATCGACGTACTCGATCCGGCGCACGCGCCGGGAACCGGAACCCCGGAAGCCGGCGGTATGACCAGCCGTGAACTGCTGCACTGCCTGCGAAACCTGGTGGGTGTGAACGTGGTTGGGGCCGACATTGTGGAGGTCGCACCGGCATACGACCACGCCGAGATCACCGGGATCGCTGCAGCACACGTCGCCTACGAACTCCTGTCCGTGCTGGCGGCCGGTTCATGACCGACTACCGCAACGGCGGCGCAGCCGTCGTCGAAACGCTTGCCGCACACGGTGTGGACACACTCTTCGGTATCCCAGGCACTCACAACCTCGAGCTGTACCGGCACTTCGATGATCATGGCGTCCGGGCTATTACGCCCCGCCACGAGCAGGGCGCAGGCTATGCGGCGGAGGCATATGCCCGCGTCAGCGGGCGGCCCGGCGTCGTGGTCACGACCAGCGGGCCCGGTCTTACCAACGCAATGACGGCGGCCGCCACCGCATATGCCGAATCCCAGCCGGTACTGCTGCTGTCCTCCGGTATGCCTACGGGTACCGAGGGCCGCGACCTGGGTCAGCTGCACGAAGCGAAGAACGTCAGCGGCGCAATGGACCAACTGGTGTCATGGAGCCTTCGGGTGCGCACCGCCGACGAAGCGGCATCGGCGGTGACCGAGGCGTTCAGCGGTTTCACCGGGCGGCGTCCCCGACCGGTCCACATCGAGATTCCGGTCGACGTGCTCGAGCAGGCCTGGGGCGGTGAGCCGCGGATCGCGGCGGCGGTCGCCCCGCCTATACCCGAGCGCGACGCCGTGCGCCGCGCCGCCGAACTGCTCGGCTCAGCCGAGTTGCCGCTCATCATCGCCGGTGGCGGCGCCGTCGACGCGCAGGCCGGGTTGACGGCCCTCGCCGAGGCGGTGGGCGCGCCGGTGGCCACCACCGTCAACGGCAAGGGCACGGTCGACGAGGCACACCCGCTGTCGGTCGGCGCGTCGGTACGGCTTCGTGCGCTGCAGAAAGCCGCGGCCGACAGCGACGCGCTTCTTGTGATCGGCACCGAGCTCGGCGACTCCGACCTGTGGGAGGGCCAGATCCGCGGACGGAAGGTCATCCGTTGCGATATCGACCCGGCCCAACTCAACAAGAACTGCCCCGCCGACCACGCGCTGCTCGGCGACGCCGCCACCACGCTGAGCGCGCTGCTCGAGGCGCTGCCTGCGAAACCGGCTGGGGGAGAACAGCGTGCAGCGATACTGCGAACCGCGTGTCGGGACGAGGCGGCCGTCGATGCCGGCCCATACGCTGAGATCAACGCCGCGGTCCGCGCGGCACTTCCCGCCGACGGCGTGCTGGCCGGCGACAGCTCACAGGTCACCTATTTCGGCTCCGTGCACTACTTCGATCTGCCCGCTCCGCGGCGGTTCTGCTACTGCCCAGGGTTCGCCACCCTCGGCTACGGACTTCCTGCCGGGCTGGGAGCCGCGGTCGGACAGCCAGGCGCACCGGTCGCCGTCCTGCTCGGTGACGGTGCACTGATGTTCTCGGTGCAAGAGCTGACAACGCTTGTGGAACAGGGCCTTTCGGTACCGATAGTCGTTGTGGATAGCGGCGGTTATCGGGAGATCCAGGATCAGGAGGCGGCCCGCGGGATCCCGCCGATCGGGGTCAAGCTGCACACGCCGGACCTGGCGGCCCTCGCCGTCGCGATGGGCGCCAACGGCGTCCGTACCACCTCGACCGCAGACCTGTCCGAACTCGTCGGTTCCGCGCTCGCCGCCGACGGCCCGACCCTCATTCACTTCGACATCCGCTGAAAGGACCCCCCTCATGGATATCGCTGTCGTCATCATCTATCTCGTTGGCATGATCGCGTTCGGGTTCTGGGGTAAGCGAAGAGCCACAACACAATCCGACTTCCTAGTGGCCGGTCGGCGACTCGGTCCGATGCTCTACTCCGGCACGATGGCTGCCATCGTGCTCGGCGGCGCATCCACCATCGGCGGCGTCGGTCTCGGTTACCAGTACGGCATCTCGGGCATGTGGTTGGTGTTCGCCATCGGCACGGGCATTCTGTTGCTGAGCCTGCTGTTCGCGGGCCGGATCCAGCGTCTGCGCGTGTACACCGTAAGCCAGATGCTCGAACTTCGTTACGGGCCAGGCTCTTCGGTGCTGTCCGGCGTGGTCATGTTCGGCTACACGTTGATGCTGTCGGTGACCTCGACCATCGCGTACGCGACGATCTTCAGTGCGCTGTTCGACATCGGTAGGGTGCCCGCCATCGTTCTCGGCGGGAGCGTCGTGGTCATCTACTCGGTGCTCGGCGGAATGTGGTCGATCACGCTGACCGACTTCGTCCAGTTCGTGATCAAGACCATCGGCATCTTCTTCATCCTTCTGCCGGTCGCCCTGTACAAGACGGGTGGAATCAGCGGGCTGGCCGACAAGCTGCCAGTCGACGCGACGTCGTTCACCTCGATCGGCGGTCAAACGATCCTGACGTACTTCGTCGTCTACACCTTCGGACTCCTTATCGGCCAAGACATCTGGCAGCGGGTGTTCACCGCACGCAGCCCCGGCGTGGCCCGCTGGGCGGGCACCGCAGCCGGCGTGTACTGCCTGCTGTACGCCGTGGCCGGTGCGGTGATCGGGATGGCGGCCAAGGTATTGCTGCCCGCGTTGGAGGCACGCGACGACGCGTTCGCGGAATTCGTCGAGATGCAGCTACCGCCGATCCTGGCCGGTCTGGTGCTGGCGGCCGCGCTGGCCGCGGTGATGTCCACCTCGAGCGGAGCGCTGATCGCCACGGCGACGGTTTTCAGCCAGGACATCGTCGCCCGGCTGCGCAAGCGCGACATCGAAGCCGGAAGCGAACACGACCACGTGCGCAGCAACCGGATCTACGTAGCCGTCTTCGGGATCCTGATGATCGTCATCGCATGCCTGCTGCAAGACGTCGTCGCGGCGCTGACCGTGGCGTACGACATTCTTGTCGGCGGCCTGTTGATCCCGATCCTCGGCGGACTGCTCTGGCGTCGCGGCACCAACATCGGCGCGATAGCCGCGATGGCGGTCGGCACGGTTGCCACACTGTCCACCATGATTGCCGTCGGCGACATCTTCGCCAACGAACCGATCTACGTCGGGCTGGCATCGGGCCTCGTGGTGTTCGTCGTCGGCAGTTTGCTCAGTAAGCCGACTGCCAGCGAGGTGATGGCCGAGTGGGAGCGCAGGAGTCGGGGGGAGGGCAGCGCGCCAGAACCGGTGACAGAGGCGACAATTTAGTGTGACGTTGTAAGGTCTAAGCCTGCCGTTCGCTGATCTTGGGGGGCAAGGTTGGACAGGTGGTGGGTCCGAGACGTGGCAATCTGCTGCGCGGTTGCTTCATGCGCAATGGCTGCCGGGCCGGGCTTTGTGGGGACCGCCGTCGCACACGCAGGACTCTTCGGGATCGGGCCCGACATCTTCGACCTATTCGGCGACGACAAGAAATCCGATCTGCACCACCCGCGGCCAGAGGCCGACGTCGGTGCACAGTCGTCTCGAACGACTGCCGGAGTGACGACCGCGGAGGCCCCGACGGCCAAGGTCGGCAGCCTTCCCGAGAACGCGAATGCCCGCGGGGTCGCCGCCTCCGAGGCGGTCGACATTCCTGGAAGCGTCGGTCGGGGTGGCGGTGGCGGCCTTCCGCTCACCAACGCCGCTGTGCGGGCGGGAAATCTGCCACGCGTTTCATCCGCGCCGGTGACGCGCAGCATCGTGATCCGTGGTGTCCCTCAGTCGGCCAGTCCGGCCGCCTCAGCGCCTGAGATCGTTTCGCCTGCGCTGCCTCAGGCGCCCGCCATCGTCGCGCTGGCCGCGCCGCCCCCGGAAGCACCAGAACCGGCGAGCCGGCCGGCGGTCGCCGCACCGCCTGCGCCGGCACAATCGGCTCCACAGGGGAAAGACCCACTGGCACCGAATGATTCGGGTGCAACACGGATGCCCGACGGGTACCGGATCGGGTACGCGGAGTACCTGAGGTCTGCGACTACCAGCGACCTCTTCGCAGCGGCACTGCCCGGCGTGGCCGGTATTGCGGGGTTCACCCTCGTCGGTGCGTACGCGGGCTACCGGCAGGCCAAATCCCTGCGGCGCGCGCTGCTTGCTCCGGTACCCACGAGCATCCTGCTCTGAGCAGGTAGTTTGATTTCGATGAAATGCGGGCACCCAAGCCCGGCATTGTGTCTCTTGGGTGGGGAGCAGAATGAAAAGGCCGCTGACGCGAAGCGCGATCGGATGCGTGACCGCCTGCATTGCCCTGATTGTCGGGCCGTCGCTTGTCGGTACTGCCGTCGCTAAAGCAGATCTGCTCGGCGTCGGCGGTGGAGGCGGCGGAATCGACGTCCTGGGCATCGACCTGCTTGGCGGTGGAGGAAAAGCCAAGACCGTCAACGGCGGACGGGCTCGCCTAGACGCAGTCTCCACCGCGCCGAGCGCCCGCAGTGTCGTGATCCGATCAAGGGGCCCTGCGGCCGTCCCCGTCGCGCAGACGGCGCCCGCACCTGCGATCGTTTCTGCCGCGTATGCGCCTGCGACGATGATGGGCTCCCCGCTGGTCGAGGCGATCCCCGCTGCGTCCCCGCCCGCGGCGCTGCCGCCAGCCGCCGTTCCGCAGGCGGCCGGGCTGATCGCGCCGCCTGCCGCACCGGCCTACGGCCCGCCGGCGCCGCGAGCCCTGCCGGTGATCCCTTCGACGAGCGCGCCTTGGCCGGGTCGCCCGCTCGCGCCTGGCGATTCCCTTCGACCGCCGACGAAGATCCCAGCGGGCTTCAGGGCCGGCTACGCGGAGTACCTGCGGTCCGCGACCAACATGGACATTCTCGCGGCGGCGCTGCCCGGCGCGGTGGGCATCGCCGGGTTCACCCTTATCGGTGCGTTTGCCGGCTACCGCCAGGCCAAGGGTGTGCAAAGGGCGCTACTGGCGCCGGTTCCGACGAGAATTCTGCTGTAACCACGACTCTGGTGCCCTCGGTGAGATTCGAGCTCACGTCATGGGCCTGACCACGGCTCCCACCCTCCCCATCCGGTGCAATTCGCGGTAGCCGGCGCCTGTCCGGTATATCTTCAGCGCGGCGAAATCTGCTTGCTGGTGCATTGGGAGAGTCATGACACCTGAAGAGGTCGTGCGGGCCAAGCTGAACGCGTGGGCGACGTTGGACGCCAACAACGTCCTGGCCCATTTCAGCGACGATGCAGTTGTCGTAGACCCAATGGGCACGTATCGCGGGCTTGCGGAGATACGTCGAACAGTTGAGGGCTACATCAAGCGGATGGATCGAGCAGATCTCCAAGTCCTGAGTGTGGCGGTCAACGGTGGTCTGGTCATGGTGGAACGCATCGACCGCTTCGTCTACGACGGCAGGAACGTATCTGCTCGGTGCATGGGAGCCTTTGAGGTCGTCGACGGCAAGATCACGGCGTGGCGCGACTACTTCGACGTGCCTAACCAATGAGCCAAGCGGCCAGGGCCCTGGAATTGCTGTTTGCCTGCGGAAACACGCTCGCAGCACGAGTGCCCTCGGTGAGATTCGAACTCACACTGTACGGGTTTTGAATCCGTTTCCTCTGCCAGTTGGGATACGAGGGCGCGGCCTACCACCATAGAGGATCCCCCGAGGTCGCTGACTGAGGCCGCGACCGCCACAATGGCAGCCATGACCGCCCCAACGACAGACGGTGTCAAGCCACACCGCGTTCTCATCGCAGAGGACGAAGCACTCATCCGGCTCGACTTGGCCGAGATGCTCCGCGAGGAGGGCTACGAGGTCGTCGGCGAGGCCGGTGACGGGCAGGAAGCCGTCGAGTTGGCCGAAAGCCTCAAACCCGACCTGGTGATCATGGACGTCAAGATGCCGCGTCGCGACGGCATCGACGCGGCCTCCGAAATCGCCGCCAAGCGCATCGCCCCGATCGTCGTGCTGACCGCCTTCAGCCAACGTGACTTGGTCGAGAGGGCCCGCGATGCGGGCGCAATGGCCTACCTCGTCAAGCCGTTCTCCATCACCGACCTGATTCCGGCGATCGAGGTGGCGGTCAGCCGGTTCAACGAGATCTCCGCGCTGGAGCAGGAAGTCGCGACGCTCTCGGACCGGCTGGAGACGCGCAAGCTGGTCGAACGGGCGAAGGGTTTGCTCCAGACCAAGCATCAGATGTCCGAACCCGAGGCGTTCAAGTGGATTCAGCGGGCGGCGATGGACCGCCGCACGACCATGAGGCGCGTTGCCGAGGTGGTGCTGGAGACGCTCGACGAGCCGGAGGACGCCGCGCCGCCCGCCTAGCAATACCCCGAAAACGCGCACCACGGCCATGTGTTGGCTATGTTCTACCCCGAAGCGTCAGCGCCCTGGCCGATCGGAGGCCGGATCGCCGATGCCGATGAAACATCGAGTCGGAGGTGAAACGTGCGCGGTCGCGTGACACGGAGCGCAGTTGCGCTCGGTAGCGCAGGACTGGTGGTCCTCAGCATGGCTGCCTGTCAGCAGTCCAAGCCCGAAGAGGAGTCATCGCAGACTGACCTGAAAATCGTCGAGCAGGTGCAGATCGACGAGAAGGGCGGCGAGGTCAAGGCGGCGGAGGGTGCTGCACCCGCCGATCCCGCAGGCGACGGCAAAGCCAACTGCCCGCCGGTGTCCATTGCCATGGCAGGTGCGCTCAACGGCCCTGACGCGGCGCTCGGCATCAACATCAAGAACGGCGTGCAGCTGGCGATCGACAAGCACAACGCCGCCAATCCGGGTTGCCAGATTCAGCTGAAGCCCTTCGATACCGAGGGCGATCCGCAGAAGGCCACGGCGATTGCACCGCAGATTGTCGACGATCAGTACACGATCGGGCTTGTCGGCCCTGCGTTCTCGGGCGAGACGAAGGCCACCGGCGGTGTCTTCGCCCAGGCCGGCCTGGTGGCCGTGACGGCCTCGGCGACGAACCCGACGCTCAGCGAGAACGGTTGGCAGACGTTCTTCCGCGGTTTGGCGAACGACGCCGTTCAGGGTCCGTCGGTGGCGAACTACATGAAGGGCGCGCTGGGCTACAAGAAGGTCTGCGTGATCGACGACAGCACCGACTACGGCCTCGGCCTGGCGACTGCCGTTCGTGACACGTTGGGCGACGTCGCCGATTCGGGTTGCAACATCTCGGTGAAGAAGGGCGACAAGGACTTCTCCGCTGCGGTGACCCAGGTGAAGGGTGTCAGCCCGGACGCGGTGTTCTACGGCGGCTACTACTCGGAGGCCGCTCCGCTTGTCCAGCAGCTCAAGGATGGCGGATTCGAAGGAACGTTCGTCAGCGCCGACGGAACCAAGGACCCGCAGTTCGTCAGCCAGGCCGGTGAAGCTGCCAAGGACGCGATCCTGTCGTGCCCGTGCGGTCCGGCCACCGGTCCGTTCGCCGAGGAGTACCAGAAGAAGTTCAACGCAGAAGCTGGCACCTACAGCGCCGAGGGCTATGACCTGGGCACCATCCTGGTCAAGGGCATCGACTCGGGCGCCATCACCCGGCCCGCGTTGCTCGATTTCGTGAAGAACTACAACGGTCAGGGCGTGGCACGCAACTACCAGTGGTCGCCGACCGGCGAGCTCACTACCAATTTGATCTGGATCTTCAAGGTTCAGTGACCCTGCGGCGAAGCGCGTCCGAGACCTGAAGGCTCGGACGCGTTTTCGCTTCAAGATAACCTTCGCGAGGGACCCGCCACCGGATGAGCTTGATGCCCACTGACTGTCTAGACCAGTACGCCTGCCTGGCCGCCAACATCAACTTCAATCTGGAGAACCTGCGAAGCGGCTTCTGGCAGTTGACGATCGACGGATTGTCGTGGGGGGCGATCTACGCGCTGGTGGCGGTCGGCTACACGCTGGTGTTCGGTGTGCTGCGCCTGATCAACTTCGCTCATTCCGAGATTTTCATGCTCGGCATGTTCGGGACCTACTTCGCGCTCGACATCATCCTGGGTTTCACGCCCAGCGGCAACGCGTACAACAAGGGCATCGCGCTGACGGTGTTGTATCTGGCGATCGCCATGTTGTTCGCGATGCTGGTCTCCGGTACGGCCGCGGTCGGACTGGAGTTCGTCGCCTACCGGCCGCTACGAAGACGCAATGCGCGGTCGCTGACCTTCCTGATCACCGCGATCGGCATGTCGTTCGTACTGCAGGAATTCGTGCATTTCGTTCTCCCCAAGCTGATCAAGGGTTACGGCGGCAGTAACGCTCAACAGCCGATCATCCTTGTGCAGCCGAAGACCCAATTCACCATCTTCGGCGCGTCGGTGTCCAACGTCACGTTGCTCATCATCGTGGCGGCATTGGCCCTCGCGCTGCTGACAGATATCGCGATCAACAGGACGAAGTTCGGCCGCGGCATTCGCGCCGTCGCACAGGACTCGACCACCGCCACGTTGATGGGTGTCTCGCGGGAACGCATCATCATGACGACCTTCCTGATCGGCGGCCTGTTGGCCGGTGCCGCGGCGCTGTTGTACACGTTGAAGGTCCCGCAGGGGATCATCTACTCCGGCGGATTCCTTCTCGGTATCAAAGCGTTCTCGGCTGCGGTGCTCGGTGGTATCGGCAACTTGCGCGGAGCGCTGCTCGGCGGTCTGTTGCTCGGCATCATGGAGAACTACGGGCAGGCCGTTTTCGGCACCCAGTGGCGTGACGTGATCGCCTTCGCGTTGCTCGTCATGGTGCTGTTGTTCCGGCCGACCGGGATACTCGGTGAGAGCCTCGGGAAGGCACGCGCATGAGTTCAAGCGAGTCGGATCGCGCATCGACGGCAAGCGAGAAGCGGGCAAAGCGGCTGCTGGCGCCCGGCGACGGCCTGAGGCAGTGGTGGGACGGTCTGTCCCGGACCCAGAAGTGGATTTTCGGTGTGCTGCTGTTCGGCGCCGTCGCCTTGTTGCCGCTGTACACCCCGCCGTTCCTTGACACACCGGGAATCAGCTTCGGCGGCACGATGGCGCAGTTCGCGATGGTCGCGATCATCGCGATCGGCCTCAACGTCGTGGTGGGCCAGGCCGGCCTGCTCGACCTCGGCTACGTCGGCTTCTACGCGGTCGGCGCCTACACCGTCGCGCTGCTCACCAGCCCGGACAGCCCGTGGAACCAGGTCGGTGCCGGCAAGTTCTTGAGCACCCCGTGGGCCTGGTTGTCGTGCGTGCCGCTGGCGATGGCGATCACCGCACTTGCGGGCCTGATCCTCGGTATCCCGACGCTGCGGTTGCGCGGCGACTACCTGGCGATCGTCACACTGGGATTCGGCGAGATCATCCGGCTGATGGCGGACAACCTCTCCGATATCACCAACGGCCCACGCGGCCTCAACGAGGTCGCGTTCCCGCGGGTGGGAGAGAGCGAGAAGCTCCCGGAGGGAGTGTTCTCGAGCGCGAACTCGACGGGCGAAGCGAACTACGGCACCTGGTGGTTCTGGCTCGGTCTCTTTCTCATCGTCTGCCTCCTGATGCTCGTCGGGAACCTGGAGCGCAGCCGGGTCGGCCGCGCCTGGATCGCCATCCGCGAGGACGAGGATGCTGCAGAAGTCATGGGGGTCAACACCTTCCGGTTCAAGCTGTGGGCATTCGTGATCGGTGCTGCGATCGGTGGGCTTTCCGGAGCCCTGTACGCGGGCCAGGTGCAGTACGTTGCCCCGCCGACCTTCAACATCATCAACTCGATGCTGTTCCTGTGCGCCGTGGTGCTCGGCGGACAGGGCAACAAGCTCGGCGTGATCTTCGGCGCATTCATCATCGTGTACCTGCCCAACCGCCTGCTGGGGGTGGAATTCCTCGGCATCAACCTCGGTGACTTGAAGTACCTGTTCTTCGGTCTGGCGCTGGTGGTGCTGATGATCTTCCGCCCGGAAGGTCTGTTCCCGGCCCGCCAGCAGCTACTGACGTACGGCAAGGCCGCCCGCGATCTGTTGCGTGCGACACCCGCGGAGAAGGAGCCTGCGGCATGACCACACCGTTGCCGGGCGCAGACGAAACCGTCGAGGAACTGGCCGGGGTCCATCGCGAGATCCATGCCGCCGAAGGTGAAACTCTGCTGCAGACAGAGGATTTGACGGTCAAGTTCGGCGGGCTGACCGCATTGGATTCGGTCACTTTCAACATCCGACGCGGCGAGATCCTCGGCATGATCGGCCCCAACGGTGCGGGCAAGACCACCTGCTTCAATGCGATCACCGGCGTCTACCGACCGAGTTCCGGCTCGGTGATCTTCGACGGGGCGCCGCTGGGCCGCATCAAGCGCCACCAGATCACCCGCAAGGGAATCGCCCGCACGTTCCAGAACATCCGGCTGTTCGGCGAGATGACCGCACTCGAGAACGTCATTGTCGGCACCGATGCGCGGCACCACACTTCGGTGCCAGGCGCTCTAGCCCGCACCCCGCGACACCGCCGCGAGGAGAAGTCGGCGATCGAGCGATCCGCGGCGCTGCTGCACTTCGTCGGCATCGCGCACCGCGGTGAGGAGAAGGCGAAGAACCTGCCCTACGGTGATCAGCGGCGCCTGGAGATCGCGCGTGCGCTGGCAACGGAACCCAAGCTCCTATGCCTTGACGAACCGGCTGCGGGGTTCAACCCGAGCGAGAAGGCGGCGTTGATCGACCTGATCCGCAAGATCCGCGACGACGGCTACACGGTGCTGCTCATCGAGCACGACATGCGGTTGGTGATGGGGGTGACCGACCGGATCGTGGTGCTGGAGTTCGGCCGAAAGATCGCGGACGGGTTGCCCGCCGAGATCCGTGATGACCCGAAGGTCATCGCCGCCTACCTGGGGGTGCCCGATGACGAACTCTCCTGACGACGCCGACGACCGGCCTGTCCTGCTGGAGGCCCGCGACATCGTCGTGCACTACGGCCGTATCAAGGCCCTGCACGGGGTGTCGCTGGTGGTACGCAAAGGCGAGCTGGTCACCCTGCTTGGCTCCAACGGTGCGGGCAAGACCACGATCATGCGCGCCATCTCCGGGCTGCGGCCGCTGACGTCGGGTTCGGTCTGGTTCGAGGGCAAAGACATCTCGCGGGTGAAAGCACACCGCCGGGTGACAGAAGGACTGATCCAGGCGCCAGAGGGCCGCGGTGTGTTTCCCGGTATGAGCGTCATTGAGAACCTGGAAATGGGTTGTTACGGACGCAAATTCGCGTCCAAGGCGGAGCACAAAGAACGTCTCGACTGGGTGCTGGAGACCTTTCCTCGGCTGGCCGAGCGCAGGAGCCAGGTGGGCGGCACGCTGTCCGGCGGTGAGCAGCAGATGCTGGCGATCGGCCGGGCGCTGATGGCGCGTCCCGAGGTGCTGCTGCTCGACGAGCCGTCGATGGGGTTGGCGCCCATGGTGATATCTCAGATCTTCAAGATCATCGCCGACATCAACGCGCAGGGCACGACGGTGCTGCTCGTCGAGCAGAACGCGCAGCAGGCGCTCACCCGGTCCGACCGTGCCTACATTCTGGAGACGGGCGAGATCACCCGTGAGGGTAATGCCCGAGAGTTGCTGGAGGACGACAGCATTCGCGCCGCCTACCTCGGCGTCGCCTAGCAAAGCGAGCGGTGGTGCGCGCGGACGCTCTCGGCAATAGGCCCGGTGAAAAACTGCCGACCGCTCATTCTTGTACAGATCATCGAGCTCAAACCGTACAAGGTTGAGCGCTCGCGACGCGTCCGCGGCGCGGGCCCGGGTCTAGGGTGATCCCGCTCCGGGGACCTCCACTCGGGCCTGCATGATCCACCCCGTCGACTCGCCTTTCGCAACGCCCTCGATGGTGGTGTCATCGACGACCAAAGAGGGCGGGCGCAATCTCCTCGACGGCTGAGGCCATGGGAGGAGGCTAGCGAGCCACGACCACCGACGAGCCGTGTCCGAACAATCCCTGATTGGCCGTGACGCCGACGGTGGCACCCTCGACCTGGCGGCCGGTGGCCTGGCCCTTCAGCTGCCATGTCAACTCGCAGACCTGGGCGATGGCCTGAGCCGGGATCGCCTCGCCGAAACACGCCAAACCGCCGGACGCGTTGACGGGGATCTTTCCGCCGATCGTCGTTGCGCCGCTGCGCAACAGCCCCTCGGCCTCGCCCTTGGCGCACAGGCCGAGATGCTCGTACCAGTCGAGTTCCAGCGCCGTCGAGAGGTCGTAGACCTCCGCGAGGCTGAGGTCCTCGGGTCCGATACCGGCCTCCGCGTAGGCGGCATCGAGGATCTGGTCCTTGAAAACGCGTTCTGGTGCAGCCACGGCGGCAGTCGAATCGGTTGCGATATCCGGTAATTCGGGCAGATGCTGAGGATACTGCGGTGTTTGAAGGCTGACGGCACGCACCGAAGGCACACCCTCCACCGATCCGAGGTGCTTCTCGGCGAACGCCTTGCTCGCCACGATCAGAGCCGCCGCGCCGTCGGACGTCGCGCAAATATCAAGCAGCCGAAGCGGATCCGACACCACCGGGCTGGCAAGCACATCCTCGACGGAGCTTTCCTTGCGGTAGCGCGCGTTCGGGTTGTCCAGGCCGTGCTTGGCGTTCTTGACCTTTACCTGCGCGAAGTCTTCGAGCGTCGCGCCGTAGAGGTCCATCCGGCGGCGCGCCAGCAGCGCGAAGTACACCGTGTTCGTCGCGCCGATCAGGTGGAAGCGCTGCCAATCCGGATCGTTCTTGCGTTCTCCGCCGACCGGCGCG
Source organism: Mycolicibacterium stellerae (assembly GCF_003719305.1). Classification (GTDB taxonomy): domain Bacteria; phylum Actinomycetota; class Actinomycetes; order Mycobacteriales; family Mycobacteriaceae; genus Mycobacterium; species Mycobacterium stellerae. Next base: position 81,378 of record NZ_RARC01000024.1, on the reverse strand, counting down.
AAGAAGCCCTTGGGCGTGGTGTCTGCACCGATCACCAGGGCGACGTCGCAGAATCCCGCCAGAATCTGAGCCCGCGCGCTCTGCAGGGCCTGCGAGCCGCTGGCGCATGCGGCGTAGCTCGAGGTAACGGGAACACCGTTCCAGCCGAGCTTCTGGGCGAACGTCGCCCCCGCGACGAAGCCGGGGTATCCGTTGCGGATGGTGTCGGCGCCCGCAACCAGCTGGATTTGGCGCCAGTCCAGGCCGGCCTCGGCGAGTGCGGCTCGCGCGGCGACGACGCCGTACTCGGTGAAGTCGCGACCCCACTTCCCCCACGGATGCATGCCGGCGCCGAGGATGTAAACGGGTTCGGGGCTCATGCGATCCTCCATGCGTAGACGACGCGCTCGACCCCGTCGTCGTCGGTGTAAAGCGGCATGGTCGTCAACTCCATCTCCATGCCGACCTTGAGATCCTCGGCCAGTGTGCCGTCGACGACCTTGCCCAGCACGATCAGCCCTTCCTTGGCGAGCTGCACCGCGGCGACGGCGAACGGTTCGAACGGATCCGGAGAGGGATACGGAGGCGGGGGCGCGTATCTGTTCTCGGTGTAGCTCCACAGCGTGCCTCTGCGCGACAGCGGCACCTGAGCCAGCTCGTCGCCGTCACAGGCAGGGTTGGGGCAGTTGTTTGCGCGCGGCGGAAACACGTAGGTGCCGCACTGATGGCACTTACCGCCGATCAGATATGGCTCGCCTGAGCCGTCGGTGGCGAACCAGCCGTCGATCGCGGGTTGGGTGGAAGCTGACACGCGGTCAGCGTACCGACTCCGGCGCCGAAACTGAAACGTGTTCCAGTTTCGCAGGCCCGGCGAAGTTTGGGATCGGTAGCGATCGGACCCGTGTGCACTTTGGCACCAGGAGCGATCCGGGCATCACGGTCCGGGCCAGGAAGAACGGAGACCATCATGGGCTTTTTGAAGAAGGCCAAGGAAGCCGCACAGCAGGCACAACAGTCATTCGCCCAGCAGGGTCAGGGCATGGTGCACGTCCGCGGCGCGGGCCCGATCGACCCGACCATCATGGGCGGGCCGTCGACCCGCTCGGTGGCCGCCGACGACCCGATCTGGCAGCCCATCAACGGCATCTCGCTGCAGGACTACGCGGCGCTCGCCCGGGACGCGCAGGCGCGCGGAATCAACGACGAGGCAGGCATGATCACCCTCGCCAAGGAACGCGGATGGAATCCCGCCGACACCAAGGCCGCGCTCGACGGCTGGGTGCAGCGGATGGGTCAGTCAATGGCCGTCGGGCAGCAGTTCCGCAAGTTCCTCGGCTACTGAGCGGGCCGGGAAATATCATGCCCAACCCGTTCAAGGACTGGGCGCGGATGTACGGCGCCAACAAGCAATACCTGGAGTCGCAGGGCCGGCCGTCGTCCTTCTTCGGCCAGATCGGCGACATCCCCAACCGGATCCACGAGGCGGCCGACGCAGGCGAGATCGGCATGAAGATGATGCGGCACTCGGCGCTCAACAACGGCGCGGGTGTGCGGGCCATCGTCACCGTCGATGGCGCCTGGCAGGTCGGCTCATACATGAACATGTCGCCCGTCATGCGGGTCCAGGGACGCGTCAAGCGCGAGGACGGCACCGCGCCCTACTGCGCCGTCTTCGACGAGGTTGTCGCGCAGATGCACATGGCGCGGATGCGGCCGGGCACGACGCTTGCGGTGTTCGTCGATCCGGCGAACCCGGTTGACATGACGATCGACTGGATCCGTAGCGGTCAGCTCTGACCTTTCGCCACCTCGGTCAGGATGCGCAGTAGATCGCCCGGGTTGTCCCGCATCAGGTTGTGGGCGCCATCGAGTTCATGCACGTGCCAGTTCGGGTCGTCCTTGACCCGTTCGTACGACGGCCGCAGCGGCGAATCTCCCGGCCACTTCAGCGCATAGACGAAGTCGCGACGCCGGAACCTGTTCAAGTCTCCGGTCAGCCTTATCCGCTGGAGAAACGACGCGAGGGGATGGGCCGTCGCGCGCGGGTCGAAGAACGACATCGGCTGGACACCGTAACCGGTGTCGTCGACGTCGAGATACCACTGCCGCTGCTCGTCGTTGACGAGATCCCAGCACGATTCGCCGTCGTGGGGGACGACTGCGTCGAGATACACCAGCGCGTCCACCAGCTCGGGAACGCGATCGGCGACCCCCGTGATCACCATGCCGCCATAGCTGTGTCCGACCAGCACCAGATCGTCGGCGTCGGGCTCGGCCGCCAATGCGGCCAGCACGTCGGTGATGTGTGTTTCGAGGTTGACGCCGCCGTGCGCCAGGTGCGCGCGTTCGGCAATTCCGGTGAGCGTGTAGCTGAGCACCCGGTGGCCTTCATTGCGCAAGCCGGCGGCGAGATCGTCGAAGCACCATTGGCCGTGGCAGGCGCCGGGGATGAGGACGTAGGTGGTCATGCGTGACTCCTATCGGCTTTCGTATCGGTTCGGTATTTGGCCGTGACGCGGGCCAGGTCGTCGGGACGCTGAGTTGCTCCGGCCCTGTGCATCTCGCGGTTGGCCTCGACGACTTTCGCCGTCTCGGGCCGGCGCCGGTCCTCGTAGCCGCGCAAGCCGTGCACGGGGTCGCGCGAAAGCTCCTCGGCCAGCACGGCGGCATCGACGATGGCCTGCGAGCCGCCATTGGCGCCAACGGGATACATCGGATGTGCCGCATCGCCGAGCAGTGTCACGCGGCCGCGCCCCCACCAGGGCAGCACCTCGCGGTCGACCATCGGGTATTCCAGTACCGGTTCGGTCCGGCGCACCAGATCGGCGGCGTCCAGCCAGTGCAGATTCCAGTGGTCGACGTGACGCAGCACCTCGGAACGGTCGCCCGGGCGGTTCCATTTCGCATCGCCGGGCAGTGGTCCTTGCTGTGCCTCGGGCAGCATCACCACCCAGTTGAGCTGACCACCGCCGATCGGGTACACGACGAGATCGACACCGTTGGCGCCCTTGACGATTGACATCGTGCGCCCGTCCAGGAACGGCTCGCCGTCGACGGCGCCGCGGAACATCCGCGACCCCGACCACAGCAGCGGGTCCGGTCCCCGGTGGATGCGGCGGCGGACACATGAGTGGATGCCGTCGGCACCGACCAGCGCACCGGCCACGAGGTCACCGGACGACGTGTGCACCCGCACACAGCCATCCGACTCGTCGAAGCCGACCAACTCGCAGTTGTCGTGAACAGCGTTGGGGCCCAGTCGATCCCGCAGTGCCGAGAGCAACAACATCTGCAGCAGGCCACGGTGCACCGAGTACTGCGGATACCCGTAACCCCCGTCGATACCGCGCTGCTCCCTGAACAGAAGCGCACCGTCGGTGTCGTAGTACGCGACCGCGGCGGGTGCCACGGCGATCCGCGACAGCCGGTCGCCGAGCCCCAGCTCGTAAAGCTCGCGCACGGCATGCGGCAACAGGTTGATGCCGACACCCAGCGGGCGAAGGTCCGTGCGTTCGATGACGGTCACGTCCACATCACGGGCATGGAGTGCGAGTGCGGCGGTCAGGCCACCGATGCCCGCCCCGGCGATGAGAACGTTTTCAGTCATGTCTCCAGCGTTGGCGCATGACCTTCATAAGTCCAATACCGATCTCGTCGTCAAACTATAATGAAAACTTATGGAACTTCGACAGCTGGAGTACCTCGTCGCCGTCGCCGAGGAGGCCAACTTCACCAGGGCAGCCGAACGCATCCACGTCGCTCAGCCCGCGGTCAGCGCACAGATCCAACGTCTGGAACGCGAGCTTGGTCAGATCCTGGTGGATCGGTCGCGACGCGCGGTGCGGCTGACCGCAGCGGGCGAAGCGGTGCTGCCCTATGCCAGGGCCGCACTTGGCGCCGTCCGCGACATGCATGTCGCCGCCGACGAGCTCACCCAGTTGGTGCGCGGCACCGTCACCATCGGAACGGTGACGTCTCACAACGTCGACATGCCGCAACTGCTTGCCGACTTTCACGCAGAGCATCCCAACGTCGAGATCACACTCGGCACAGAGAGTTCCGACAATCTGATCGAGAACGTACGGACCGGAGAGCTCGACGTCGCGATCGCCTCGGTCGGCCCGGACGAGGTGCCCGACGGGCTCGACATCGAGGTCGTCACCGACGAGGCGATCGAGGCGGCGATGTGCCGAGCCGATCCACTCGCGAAACGGAAGACGATCAGGCTGGCCGATCTGCGGGACAGAACGCTGATCGCGCTTCCTGCCGGTGCGGGCATCCGCCATCAGTTCGACCGCGCCTGCGCGCGGGCAGGCGTGACACCGAGGATCGCCTTCGAGGCCAGCACTCCACTCGCGCTGGCCGACCTGGCCGAGCGCGGGCTCGGGGTCGCCATCGTGCCGGCTTCGGTGCCGCGTGGCCGTGCCGATCTGCACGCGGTCTCGTTCGTCCCGGAACTGCGGGGGCGGCTCGTGCTGGCCTGGCGCTCGGCGGGACCGATCAGCCCCGCCGCACGTGTTCTGATCGATCGGGCTCGTCGGCTACTGCGTGTCAGCGGCCATGCATAGAGTAGGGCCGTGACCGCAAGCGCGACGGCCGAGAAGGCGACCGAGAAGCCGATATTGATGCTGCTGGACGGCAATTCGCTGGCGTTCCGGGCGTTCTACGCGCTGCCTGCCGAGAACTTCAAGACCCAGGGCGGCCTGACCACCAACGCGGTGTACGGATTCACCGCGATGCTCATCAACCTGCTGCGCGACGAACAGCCCAGCCACATCGCCGCCGCGTTCGACGTGTCGCGCCAGACGTTCCGGCTGGAGAAGTATCCCGAGTACAAGGCGGGCCGATCGGCCACCCCCGACGAGTTCCGCGGGCAGATCGACATCACCAAAGAGGTGCTCGGTGCGCTGGGCATCACCGTGCTTGCCGAACCGGGGTACGAGGCCGACGACGTCATCGCCACGCTCGCGACGCAGGCCGAAGACGAGGGCTACCGGGTGCTGGTGGTCACCGGCGACCGCGACTCGCTGCAGCTGGTCAGCGACGACGTCACGGTGCTTTACCCGCGCAAGGGCGTCAGCGAGCTGACCCGGTTCACACCGGAGGCGGTGCTCGAGAAGTACGGGCTGACGCCGCTGCAGTACCCGGACTTCGCCGCGTTGCGCGGTGATCCGAGCGACAACCTCCCCGGCATCCCTGGCGTGGGGGAGAAGACCGCGACGAAGTGGATCGCAGAATACGGCTCACTGCAGGCCCTCGTGGATCAGGTCGACACGGTGAAGGGCAAGGTCGGCGATGCGCTGCGGGCCAACTTGTCGCACGTCGTGCTCAACCGCGAGCTCACCGATCTCGTCAAGGACGTGCCGTTGGCCCAGACCCCCGACACCCTGCGCATGCAGCCGTGGAATCGCGACCAGATCCATCGGTTGTTCGACGATCTGGAGTTCCGGGTGCTGCGAGACCGGCTGTTCGACACGCTGGCGTCGGCCGACCCCGAGGTCGACCAGGGGTTCGACGTGCGGGGCGGCGCGCTCGAGGCGGGCGAATTGGCCTCATGGTTGACCGAGCGCAGTACCGGCAGCCGGTTCGGGATGGCCGTCGTCGGCACACACCTGGCCTTCGACGCCGATGCGACAGCGTTGGCGATCGTCGCCTCCGACGGAGACGGTCGCTATCTCGACACCGCGAACCTGCATCCCGACGACGAGGCCGCGCTCGCGTCGTGGCTCGCCGACGCAGCCATACCCAAGGCGCTGCACGAAGCGAAGCTCGCCATGCATGACCTGCAAGGCCGCGGCTGGACGCTTCGCGGTGTCACGTCGGACACCGCGCTCGCCGCCTACCTCGTTCGGCCCGGCCAACGAAGCTTCGCGCTCGACGACCTGTCATTGCGGTACCTGAAACGCGAGCTCCGTGCGGATAATCCTGAGCAGCAACAGCTTTCGTTACTCGACGACACCGAAGGAGTTGATGAGCAGGCGGTCCAGACGTCGATCCTGCGGGCCAGTGCGGTGATGGACCTGGCCGACGCGCTCGATGAGGAGTTGGCGCGCATCGAGTCGGCATCGCTGCTCGGCGAGATGGAGCTGCCTGTCCAGCGGGTGCTCGCCGAGATGGAGACCGCGGGCATCGCCGTCGACCTCGGCCAGCTCTCGGAACTGCAGAGCGAGTTCGCCGCCCAGATCCGCGACGCCGCGGAGGCGGCTTACGGAGTGATCGGCAAGCAGATCAATCTCGGCTCGCCCAAGCAGCTGCAGGTGGTGCTGTTCGACGAGCTGGAGATGCCGAAGACCAAGCGCACCAAGACCGGCTACACCACCGATGCAGATGCGCTGCAGTCGCTGTTCGACAAGACCGGCCACCCGTTCCTTCAACATCTGCTGGCGCACCGCGACGTCACCCGGCTCAAGGTCACCGTCGACGGGCTGCTGAACTCGGTCGCGTCCGACGACCGGATCCACACCACGTTCAACCAGACGATCGCGGCCACTGGACGGCTGTCGTCGACCGAACCGAACCTGCAGAACATCCCGATCCGCACCGAGGCGGGGCGCCGGATCCGCGACGCGTTCGTTGTCGGCGACGGCTTCGAAGAGCTGATGACGGCCGACTACAGCCAGATCGAGATGCGGATCATGGCGCACCTGTCGAAGGACGAGGGCCTCATCGAGGCGTTCCGCACCGGCGAGGATCTGCACTCGTTCGTCGCGTCGCGGGCGTTCTCCGTTCCGATCGACGAGGTCACCGCCGAGCTGCGGCGCCGCGTCAAGGCGATGTCCTACGGGCTGGCATACGGATTGAGTGCGTACGGCCTCGCCGCGCAGCTGAAGATCTCCACCGAAGAGGCCAAGGTGCAGATGGAGCAGTACTTCGACCGGTTCGGCGGGGTGCGCGACTACCTTCGCGATGTCGTCGACCAGGCCCGCAAGGACGGTTATACGTCGACGGTGTTCGGTCGACGGCGGTACCTGCCGGAGCTGGACAGCAGCAACCGCAACGTCCGAGAGGCCGCCGAACGGGCCGCGCTGAACGCCCCGATCCAGGGCAGCGCCGCCGACATCATCAAGGTGGCGATGATCGAGGTCGACACGGCGCTAAAGGACGCCGGGCTGAAGTCGCGGATGCTGTTGCAGGTGCACGACGAATTGCTGTTCGAGGTCGCGCCGGGGGAACGAGACGACCTCGAGAAGCTGGTGCGCGACAAGATGGGCGGCGCTTATGCGCTGGATGTGCCGCTGGAGGTGTCGGTCGGATACGGCCGGAGCTGGGACACTGCGGCGCACTAACCGAAGTCTTACCGCAGGAAGCAGCCGAGGTAGTCGACGCTTGCGCGGGACATTTCGGCAAGCATGTTCTTGTCGCCGACCGGATCATTTCGATAAGCGAGGTCGAGACCCTTGTCGAGCATGCCGACGAAAACCTGAGTCACTATGTCCAACGGCACGTTCGGGGCGTCGGGTCTGATCTCGGTGACACTGGCGGCGAGGTAGGCGGCGAGCGCGTCGTCGTGCAACCGGTTCGCCTGCAGCATGCGGCCGGTGAACTCCGCCGAGAACCACAGTGACCTGAACCCCGGTGAAGCGTCGAAGAATTCGATCACCGTGTCGATTCCGGCGACCACCGTGGGGCGCCAGTCCGGCCCCGCGAGGCTGAAACCGACGTCGTCCAGGCTGCGGTCGAGTTGGAGCAGTCCGTTGACCATGACCTCTTCCAGGAGCGCTTCGCGGTCGTCGAAGAAGTTGTAGAGCCAACCGATGGACACTTCTGCCCGCCCGGCCACGGATGTTGTCGTCACCGACTCCGGGCCGGCCTCGTCCAGGAACGCCGCGGTGGCCTGCAGGACGCGCGCCAACTTGTCCTGGCTGCGAGATTGGATCGCCGAGCGTCGGGCGCCGACCTGCGACATGACCGGAATCATCAAGTCCGCCAGGCGCTCCGGTGTAATGAGCCCTTTACCGACGGGCAGCGCCGCCGAAACCTGAGACTGATTCACTTTCAGCTGTCACCTTCCTGCGGGCGCCGCCTCAATGCCGAAGCACCCGAGTCCACCGGATCGCTCGACTCTAGCCCACCGAGGCCCCGTCGCCGTTCGCCTCGAATGCCCTGTCACACGAATGGAGTACCCGCGTGCCCAAGTACCACCTGCCGCCCACCGCCACGCCAGCCGACGTCACCGCCGCGATCCGCAAGGACGGCTTCGTCATCGTCGACAATCTCGTCTCCAACGAGGTCATGGACCGAATCACCGAGGAGCTGGACGAATACATCGACCTCACCCCGCTGGGTCTCGACGACTTCGTCGGTCGCCAGACGCGGCGAACCGGCTCGTTGATTCCACGGTCGGTGACCAGCCGTGAGCTCATCGCACACCCGCTGGTACTGGGTGCCACGGCGGACCTCCTGCACAAGGCCACGGCCTATCAGCTGCATCTGACGCAGGTGATCTCCGTGCTGCCCGGTGAGACGCATCAGCCCCTCCACCGTGACGAACTCGCCTGGGACTTCTTCCCCTTCCCGCTCGACTACGACGTCCAGTGCAACACCATGTGGGCGATGACCGACTTCACCGTCGAGAACGGTGCGACCCGCATCGTGCCGGGCAGCCACCTCATCGAGGGCAAGCAGACCTACGAGGACGACGACCCGAGGATCGTGCGCGCGGAAATGGAGCGCGGTTCGATGTTCTTCTACTCCGGCAAGGTGTATCACGGTGCCGCCGCGAACAATTCGCAGTCGGTTCGCCAGGGGATCAACCTCACTTACTGCGTCGGCTGGGTCCGGCAGGAAGAGAACCAGTATCTGTCGACGCCGATCGAAGTGGCACGCACGCTCGATGAGGACCTGCTCAAGTTGATGGGTTACCAAATGGGTGGGCTGGCAGTGGGATACATCAGGGACTTCGAAGACCCCATGGCCGCCATCCGAGACGACCTGCCGAAGAAGCAATACGAGTTCGCGTCGTTGACGAAGAAGACCGACCACCTCAACTCCGATTACATGGATACCTTCCACGAAGAGATGGTGAACGCCGAAACCCCAGTTGCTGCAGGAGGAATGGCGTGATCGTCCGTAGCAACCCCGAGGTCGGGTACGTCGACGAGTCGACGTTCGAGCTGCTGGGTTTCAGTCAGGTCGTTCGCGCCAAGGACACCGTCTACTACTCCGGAATCGCACCCTTCACCGGCGCCCCACCGGAATTCACGGTGATCGGCACCGGCTCGATGGAAGAGCAGGTGCTGTTCCTGATGGACATCCTGGAACGGTGTCTGGCGTCCGAGCACCAGACGCTGGAGAACTTGGTGGCCGTCACCGTCTACGCGACCGACGTGCCGGCTCTCATGGCGACCGCCGAGCTCTTCGCGAAGCGATTCGGCGCCGCGCCTCCCTCGAGCACCTGGGTCGGGGTCACCGCCCTTGCTCACCCCGATCAACTCGTCGAGCTCACCGCAACCGCGGTCGACCTCTAGAAGGTATGGAGAACTTACGTGACCGCAAACCCTGAGGTCGCTGCGGCGCCTCTTGTAGCAGACGACTCGGCGGAGCCGAGTCTGGCAAAGGGCGTCGTCAACTTGCCCGGCGTTCTATTCGTGGCCATCGCGACGATGGCGCCCGGCGCAGGCGCGGCATACGCCATCAGCACCGGTGCGTTGTTCGGCGGTGGCGCGCTCCCGTTGGCGGTGGTCTTTGCACTCGTCGGAAGCCTTCTGGTAGCGACGGCGATCGGCCAACTCGCCAAACACATTTCGTCGGCCGGCGGGTTGGCGTCATACGTCGGCACCGCCATGCACACCGGTGTCGGTTTCGTCATCGCGTGGGCGTATCCGTTCATGTATCTGTTCGCGATGCCGTACTTGGCGCTGGTGTTCGGCAACCTGCTGGCCACGACGGTGGCACCCGACGGAGGAACTGCCTTCAACGTCGTCTGGACGGTCGGGGCGCTGGCCTGCCTGGGTGGCGCGTTCGCGACGAACTTCTTCGGTGTGGAGATCGGTGTCCGGTTCGGGTTGATACTCGGCCTGTTCGAGATCGCGGTACTCGTCGTCATGTCGGTGTGGATGGTCTTTGCCGCGGGTGACGCCAACACCGTGACGCTGTTCACCCCTGCGGCTGCGACGGTGCCCGGATTCGAGGGGATGGGCGGTGTGATCGCCGCCTCCGTCTACGGCTTCCTCGCGTTCATCGGCTTCGAGGCGGCCGCGCCACTTGCCGAGGAAACCAAGGACCCCCGCCGCACGGTCCCTCGGGCGGTAATGTTGTCCTGCTTGCTTATTGGCCTGTTCTACGTGCTCACCTCCTATGCGTCGGCGGTGTACTTCGGACCGGACAAGATGGCTGACTTCATGGCGTATCACGGCGGCAATGCCTGGATTGGGCTTGCCACGAATCTGTGGGGCGGCGGCTGGGTGATCCTGCTGACGGTCTTGCTGGTCTCGTCGTTCGCATGCATGAATGGTGCGGCGATGGCTGCCACCCGGAGCATCATGGCCATGGGACGCAGCGGGACGCTGCCGAAGTTCTTCGGCCACGTCCACCCACGCTGGCGGTCGCCGTCCACGGCGATCACGGTGTTCTTCGTGCTCGGGGCGATTCTCACCTTGGTCGGCGGCTACGCGTGGGATCCGGTCACGGCGTACGCGGTGTTCGGCACTGCGCTGACGGTCGCGGTGTTGCCGATCTACTTCGTGACGGCCCTGGCCTGCCCGGTGTACTACCTGCGCTACCGACGGTCCGAGTTCAACGTGTTCCTGCACCTCCTCGTGCCGGTGCTCGGTGCGGTCTTGCTGATTCCGGCGTTCTGCGCGGGGGCCGGGATCCCGGCGTTCAGCTTCGCGACCGCGCTGAGTTGGCCGTTGAGTCTGGCCGGTCCAGTCGTTGCCGCCTGGTATCTGATCGGCATCGCACTGATGGGCTATCTGCTGGTGAAGCGCCGGTCGAGCCTGCAGATGCTATCGGCATCCGCGTATCCGGAGCCGGACCTTCAGCAGGTGCCGGCACCGGTGCGCTCGCCTGCCGTCGACGGCGGTCTGGCTCTAGAGGCAGGGTGAGGTCGCCCGCGCCCTAAGTCGGCGCGCTAGGCCGGGGAGCGGAAGTGGGTCAGCCCCTGCAGGGCAGGGGCGCCCGCCCGCGCTCCGTAGACCGCGTACGTCTCCTCGGTCAGCAGCGCGTTCACCCGCTGGTCCCCGAAGCCGCGGTCGATGCGGTCCCGGACGAAGGCCAGCTCGACCACTTGCGCGGCGAAGGTCTTCACGGCCTTGGCCGCGGGCTTTCCGCCAATCCGGGCGGCCTGCGCTATCGCCGCCTTCCGCGGACGGATCGCGCCGAGCCAGGTCGCCTCGTTGGGCGTCACCAGGCCCGCGGCCACCATGCCCGGCAGCTTCTCGGCGACGATCCGCTGCTCCTTGCGCCTGCTTGCCACCGCGAGCCAGATCGCCAGCCCGAAGATCGGCACCATCCACAGCAGGTAAACGCCGAAGTACGCGCCGATGCCGAGCAGCGACGACCCGTTCCACATTCCGTGCATGATCACCGCGGCGATGTAGCCGAGCAGGAGATAGCCGACCTTGGCCAGGGCGTTTCGGTGTTGCAACGCGAACCACACGCCGATGCCGAAGAACGTGGTGAACAGCGAATGCGCGAAAGGCGCCATGATCAGCCGCATCGCCGCGGTCAACAGCGAGTCGCCGACCGTCTCTCCTCCGCCGATGTAGAGGATGTCCTCCAGCCAGGCGAACCCGGCGCCGACCAGGCCGGCGTACACCAGGCAGTCGGTCAGCGAGTTGAGCTCGTTGCGACGCCGACCGGTCATCATCAGCAGAAGAAACAGGCCCTTCGCCGCCTCTTCGGTCAAGGGCGCGCCGAGCACGATCGTGACCGGGCTGACCGACTCCGCTGCGCCAGGGTTGATCGCGGCCTCGGCGACGAGCTGAAGTATCGACGCGATGATGACGGCGACCGACGCGCCCCAGAGAAAGGCCAGCACAAGCAGCCGAGCTGGCTCCGGCTCCCATCGGTCCAACCACAGGTAGGCCAGCACGACGACCGTCATGGCGATGCTGGACAACACGAACCCAATTGCCGTTCCGACCGGGTTGAACGCGGTCAGCGCGATGATGATCAGGCCGGCGATCGTTCCCAGCAGGATCAGCACGGCAAGCGGTGCCCCGACCTTGCGGACCTTCTTCTGGATCGGCGGATACGGCGGGAGGAATTGCAGTGGCTGCTGCGGCGGACCGGCATAAGTCACCTGAGCAGGGTAGCGGTCGATCGCCAAGGCCGAGGGACCTAGTTTGTCCAGCGTGTACACAGTCGAGTAATCTCGACGGGTACCCGTCTGTGGTTTTGCGATCTCTGCTGCGGGTCACGCCAATAACAACTGTCCCTACTACCCAACCTGTCCGGAGCAACCCACCACATGCCAAGTCCCTCCGTCACCTCGCCGCAAGTAGCCGTCAACGACATCGGCTCGGCCGAGGACTTTCTCGCCGCCATCGACAAAACCATCAAATACTTCAACGATGGCGACATCGTCGAGGGAACCATCGTCAAAGTTGACCGTGACGAGGTCCTGCTCGACATCGGTTACAAGACCGAAGGCGTCATCCCCTCCCGAGAGCTCTCCATCAAGCACGACGTCGACCCCTCTGAGGTTGTGTCCGTCGGCGATGAGGTCGAAGCCCTTGTCCTCACCAAGGAGGACAAGGAAGGCCGTCTGATCCTGTCCAAGAAGCGTGCGCAGTACGAGCGCGCCTGGGGCACCATCGAAGAGCTCAAGGAAAAGGACGAGGCCGTCAAGGGCACCGTCATCGAGGTCGTCAAGGGCGGCCTGATCCTCGACATCGGCCTGCGTGGCTTCCTGCCCGCGTCGCTGGTCGAGATGCGCCGTGTCCGCGATCTGCAGCCGTACATCGGCAAGGAGATCGAGGCCAAGATCATCGAGCTCGACAAGAACCGCAACAACGTGGTGCTGAGCCGCCGCGCCTGGCTGGAGCAGACCCAGTCGGAGGTGCGCAGCGAGTTCCTCAACCAGCTGCAGAAGGGCGCCATCCGCAAGGGTGTCGTTTCGTCCATCGTCAACTTCGGCGCGTTCGTCGATCTCGGCGGTGTCGACGGCCTGGTGCACGTCTCCGAGCTGTCCTGGAAGCACATCGATCATCCGTCCGAGGTTGTTCAGGTTGGCGACGAGGTCACCGTCGAGGTGCTCGACGTCGACATGGACCGCGAGCGGGTGTCGTTGTCGCTCAAGGCGACTCAGGAAGACCCGTGGCGGCACTTCGCCCGCACCCACGCGATCGGTCAGATCGTGCCAGGCAAGGTCACCAAACTGGTGCCGTTCGGTGCGTTCGTCCGCGTCGAGGAAGGCATCGAGGGCCTGGTGCACATCTCCGAGCTGGCCGAGCGCCACGTGGAGGTGCCCGATCAGGTAGTCGCCGTCGGCGACGACGCCATGGTCAAGGTCATCGACATCGATCTGGAGCGTCGCCGCATCTCGCTATCGCTCAAGCAGGCCAACGAGGATTACACCGAGGAGTTCGACCCCAGCAAGTACGGCATGGCCGACAGCTACGACGAGCAGGGCAACTACATCTTCCCCGAGGGCTTCGACTCCGAGACCAACGAATGGCTCGAGGGCTTCGAGAAGCAGCGCGACGAGTGGGAGGCTCGCTACGCGGAGGCCGAGCGCAGGCACAAGATGCACACCACGCAGATGGAGAAGTTCGCAGCAGCCGAGGCAGCAGATGTCGCGGCGTCCGCATCGAAGGGCAACGGCGCACCGCGGGACGACGAGCAGTCGGCAGGCGGGTCGCTTGCCAGCGACGCTCAGCTGGCGGCGCTCCGGGAGAAGCTCGCGGGCAGCGCATAGTCAGCGCTTGACCGCATGCTGCGCATCGGTCTGACCGGCGGAATCGGCGCCGGCAAGTCGACGGTGTCCGCCGCCTTCAACGAGTGCGGCGGCATCATCGTCGATGGAGACGTCATCGCCAGGGAGGTCGTCGAGCCCGGCACCGAGGGACTGTCCGCGCTGGTCGACGCGTTCGGCGCGGACATCCTGCTGCCCGATGGGGCGTTGAACCGGCCGGCGCTGGCCGCCAAGGCGTTCGTCGACGACGAGCAGCGCGCCAAGCTGAACGGCATCGTCCATCCGCTGGTGGGCAGGCGGCGCGAGGAGATCATCGCCGCGGTGTCCGACGACGCGGTCGTGGTCGAGGACATCCCACTGCTGGTCGAGACGGGGATGGCGCCGATGTTCCCGCTCGTGGTCGTCGTCCATGCGGATGAAGAGACTCGGGTGGCACGGCTCATCAAGCGCGGAATGGACGAGGCCGACGCCCGCGCGCGGATCGCCGCTCAGGCGTCTGAGGAGCAGCGCCGCGCGATTGCCGATGTGCTGCTGGACAACTCGGGCTCGCAGGGCGCGCTAGTCGAGAAGGCACGCGACCTCTGGTACAACCGAGTGCTGCCGCTCGCGGCCAATATCCGCGCCGGGCAATGCGTCCCGTCCGTCCATCAGCTCGTGCCCTTCAATCCGGCATGGTTTGACGACGCAAGTCGGATCATCAAGCGCATCCAAACCGCCTGCGGACCAAAGGCATTGCGGGTCGATCACATCGGCTCCACCGCCGTCGAGGGGATGGACGCAAAAGACGTCATCGACATCCAGATCACCGTTGAATCACTCGATGTCGCCGACGAACTCGCCGAACCGTTGGCCGACGTCGGCTACCCGCGCGTCGATCACATCAGCACCGACACCCCCCATACCGATGATCCGGCATTGTGGCGCAAGCGGTTTCACTGCGCGGCCGATCCCGGCAGGCCTGCCAACGTTCACGTCAGGGTCGACGGTTGGCCAGGTCAACAGTTCGCGCTCTTGTTCACCGACTGGCTCAAGGCCAATCCCGGTGTGCGCGAGGACTACTTGAAGGCAAAGCGCCACGCGCTGACGGAGCCTCACTACGCAGAGGCAAAAGAGCCGTGGTTCCTCGACGCCTATTGGCGGGCGAAGGCGTGGGCCGATTCCACAGGGTGGACGGCCGGGGCCCGCTAGGCGGCCGCGGGAGCAGCGCCTTCGGCAGGCGGTGCTTCCTGCGCAGGCGCATCGGGCATAGGGCTGTCAAGCGCCGCGCCGCACTGCAGCGTGCCGTACAGCGGGTCGTCCTTGACGCGGAACAGCCTCGGCGCGATGAATTGATCGGCTTGGGCGACTATTTCGTCGTCGACGAGGATCTCGCAGTGCAGATTCGATCCGTACGGCCACTCGATGGAGACTGTCATGCCCGCCAGCTTCGGGTCGGAAAGGACCGTGTTGACCTCGAACGTGGCTCCCGGTAGCAGCGTCGGTTGGTCGCTGTTGACGTTCGTGTCATCGATCTTGTAGGACACCACCGCTCCGCGCGACGTGCCGTCGGCGCGAGCTCGATACGTGACGTTGTGCTGCAACCCGTCACCGGGAGCGGGCGCCACGTCAGTCTGGGAATCGGCGCCCGGATCGGCCGGCGCCGTGGGAGCATTGACCTGCGCCGCGAGCCCGAGAGCAGCCGCGGCCACGAGCGCGAGGGCGCTGCGTTTGGTGACACTCATGACATAAAACCTTACAACTCGGGTGTGATCAGGCCTCGTCGACCTGCAGTTTTGGCGTCATGAAGACCATCGCTGCGGCGTGTGGAGCCGTTACCCGATACTGCTCAGGAACGTGCCCCAAGCCAGCTCAGCGTCATGTCCGCCTCGGCCAGCCAGCGTTCGAGGTGGTAGTCGTGTCTGGCCAGACCGGCTGTCGCGGCCACGGCCGTCTGAACCGCCTGTTCGGCGTCTTCAGGGGTCAGCAGGCCGTGCCGCACTGCGGTCAGAAGCTCGTCGACGTCGTCGAGCTCGACGCTTTCGCCGGTGCGCACCACCAGGTCGAGATAGTGGTCCTCGGAATGCCAGCTGGTCGGGCCGGGGGAGTAGCGGCCGACGTCGAGGTAATAGTCCTGATCGAGTTCGTAGCCGGGGTTGAAATGAAAGATCGACGCACGAAGCCCCAGTGACGGCAGCAGCCACGACTCCAGGTAATGGAACTGGGCACGGCCCGGCGTCGGGCGGGCCATATAGAGTCCCCACGGCTTCACGGTGTATGTGTCCACCGCGCGGACGATCCCCTTGGGATCGGTGTTGGTGCGTGCGACCAGGTCGAATTTCTCGTGCTTGGGAGCGTGGATACCCAAGCATAGGCTGGGGAACAGCCGATGTCGGTGCGTGGTTCTACCCTGTGAACATGGCTTTCGCTACCGAACACCCCGTATTGGCGCACTCTGAGTACCGCCCTGTCGAGGCGATGGTGCGCGCGGGCGGCAGGTTCGAGGTCGTCAGCGAATATGAGCCAGCCGGTGACCAGCCCGCGGCGATCGACGATCTGGAGCGCCGCATCAACTCGGGGGAGCGCGACGTTGTGTTGCTGGGCGCTACCGGCACCGGCAAGTCTGCTACGACTGCCTGGCTGATCGAGCGGCTGCAGCGGCCGACCCTTGTGATGGCGCCGAACAAGACACTCGCCGCACAGTTGGCCAATGAGCTGCGGGAGATGTTGCCGCACAACGCGGTTGAATACTTCGTCTCGTACTACGACTACTACCAGCCCGAGGCGTACATCGCACAGACGGACACCTATATCGAGAAGGACAGCTCGATCAACGACGATGTGGAGCGGCTCCGGCACTCCGCGACCTCGAGCCTGCTGTCTCGGCGCGACGTCGTGGTGGTCGCGTCCGTGTCGTGCATCTACGGCCTTGGCACGCCACAGTCCTACATGGACCGGTCGGTCGAGGTGAAGGTCGGCGAGGAGATACCGCGCGACGCGCTCCTTCGGTTGCTGGTCGACGTTCAGTACACCCGCAACGACATGGCGTTCACCAGAGGTACGTTTCGGGTGCGCGGCGACACGGTCGAGATCATTCCGTCGTACGAGGAGCTCGCGGTGCGCATCGAGTTCTTCGGTGACGAGGTCGAGGGGCTCTACTACCTGCACCCGCTGACCGGCGACGTGGTCCGCAAGGTCGACTCGCTGCGGATCTTCCCGGCCACTCACTACGTCGCCGGGCCCGAGCGGATGGCGCACGCGATTTCGACCATCGAGCAGGAGCTCGAGGAGCGACTGGCCGAGCTGGAGAAGCAGGGCAAGCTGTTGGAGGCGCAGCGACTCCGGATGCGCACCAACTACGACGTCGAGATGATGCGACAGGTCGGCTTCTGCTCGGGTATCGAGAACTACTCGCGGCACATCGACGCGCGTCCGGCCGGCTCTGCGCCCGCCACCTTGTTGGACTACTTCCCCGAAGACTTCCTGCTCGTCATCGACGAGTCGCACGTGACGGTGCCGCAGATCGGCGGGATGTACGAGGGCGACATCTCCCGCAAGCGCAACCTGGTCGATTTCGGCTTCCGCCTGCCGTCAGCGATCGATAACCGGCCGCTGACGTGGGAGGAGTTCGCCGACCGGATCGGCCAGACGGTGTATCTGTCGGCCACGCCCGGTCCTTACG
Source organism: Mycolicibacterium stellerae (assembly GCF_003719305.1). Taxonomy (GTDB): domain Bacteria; phylum Actinomycetota; class Actinomycetes; order Mycobacteriales; family Mycobacteriaceae; genus Mycobacterium; species Mycobacterium stellerae. Next base: position 63,883 of record NZ_RARC01000024.1, on the reverse strand, counting down.
AGCTGAGCCAGACCGGCGGAGAATTCGTCGAGCAGGTCATCCGGCCCACCGGCCTTGTCGACCCGCAGGTGGTGGTCAAGCCGACGAAGGGGCAGATCGACGACCTGATCGGGGAGATCCGCAAACGCACCGAGGTCGACGAGCGCGTCTTGGTGACCACCCTGACCAAGAAGATGGCCGAGGACCTGACCGACTACCTGCTGGAGACGGGGATCCGGACCCGCTATCTGCACTCCGAGGTCGACACCTTGCGCCGCGTCGAGCTGCTGCGACAGCTGCGGCTGGGTGAGTACGACGTTCTGGTCGGAATCAACCTGCTGCGCGAGGGGCTCGACCTACCCGAGGTGTCGCTGGTGGCGATCCTGGACGCGGACAAGGAGGGCTTCCTCCGCTCGCCGCGAAGCCTGATTCAGACGATCGGCCGCGCGGCGCGAAACGTGTCGGGCGAGGTGCACATGTACGCCGACACCATGACCGATTCGATGAAGCAGGCCATCGACGAGACCGACCGGAGGCGGGCCAAGCAGATCGCCTACAACGAGGCGCGCGGTATCGACCCGCAGCCCCTCCGAAAGAAGATCGCCGACATCCTCGACCAGGTGTACCGCGAGGCCGACGACACGGACGTCGAGGTGGGCGGCTCGGGACGAAATGCTTCGCGGGGCCGTCGCGCACAGGGTGAGCCGGGTCGCGCGGTCAGCGCCGGGATCATCGAGGGCCGCGACACCTCGAGCATGCCGAGGGCCGAGCTTGCCGATCTCATCAAGGATCTGACGGCGCAGATGATGGCCGCAGCGCGTGACCTCCAGTTCGAACTGGCTGCCCGAATACGGGACGAAATCGCGGATTTGAAGAAGGAACTCCGCGGCATGGATGCCGCCGGCCTGAAATAAGCTTGATCTCAACTGTGGTTGAGGTCATACGGTGACCGTATGACTGAGACCCCGACGATCAAGCCGGGCAGCTGGCGCGAGCTGTTGGGTCGTGAGCGGCTCGGCACCGCGACCCTGCTCGCAGGCGGGGTCGGGTTGTATGCCACCAACGAGTTCCTCACCATCAGCCTGCTACCCAGCACGGTCGCCGACATCGGCGGCCAGAGGTTCTACGCATGGGTGATCGCGGTGTACCTCGTCGGCTCCGTCGTCGCCGCGGCCGCGGTCAACCCCCTTCTCGTCAAGTTCGGGCCGAGGGCGTCGTACCTACTGACACTGGCGATCTTCGGCGTGGGAACGCTGGGTTGTGCACTCGCCCCGAATATGGAGCTGCTGCTGGTCGCCCGCACCGTGCAGGGCGCGGCCGGTGGCATGCTCGCGGGCCTCGGCTATGCGGTGATCAACTCCGCGCTGCCGAACTGGTTGTGGACGAGGGCGTCGGCGTTGGTGTCGGCGATGTGGGGCGTGAGCGTGATCATCGGTCCCGCAATGGGCGGTGTTTTCGCCCAATTCGGTATCTGGCGTTGGGCTTTCGGGACTTTGGTGATCTTGACAGCAGGCATGGCGGCGCTGGTGCCGGGTGCATTGCCCGCCCGCCAACACAGTGACGAGCCTTCGACGCTCCCGCGGGTACCGGTGTGGTCGCTGCTTCTGCTCGGCGCCGCCGCCCTGGCGATCAGTGTTGCCGGAGTGCAGCGAGGTGCTGCCGCCACATTTGGCCTCCTCGCCCTTGCGGCGGTGGTGGTGGCAGTGTTCCTGGTCGTCGACCGTCGTGCCGGGGCGACGGTGCTGCCGCGCGCGGCGTTCGGGCCGGGGCCGTTGAAGTGGATGTACGTCACGATCGGGCTGCTGATGGCGGCGACGATGGTCGACATGTATGTGCCACTGTTCGCTCAGCATTTGGCCGGCATGGTTCCTGCCGCGGCCGGATTCTTCGGGGCGGTGTTGGCGGTTGGCTGGACGGTGTCGGAGATCGTGAGCGCATCGGCAAGCCGGACGGGCACGATCGTCCGCCTGGTTGCCGCGGCTCCCGTGGTGATGGCGGTCGGGTTGGCGCTCGGCGCGCTCGTCCTCGGCGAGGGGTTGAGGTGGCCGTTGATGACGGTGTGGGCTGTCGGGTTGTTCATCGCCGGCGCCGGTGTCGGCATGGCGTGGCCGCATCTTTCGGCCTGGATCATGGGGGCAGTTGAGGATCCGGTGGAGGCAGGCACCGCCGCGGCCGCGATCAACACCGTGCAGCTGATCTGCGGCGCGTTCGGCGCGGGACTGGCCGGTGTTGTCGTCAACCTCACCCATGGCGGGGACGCTGCGGCGGCGCGGTGGTTGTTCATCGTGTTCGCCGTGCTGGCCGCCGTCGGGTTGGCGGCCTCCTACCGCGCGTCGCGCGAACGCTAGTCGGGGTCCTCGTCGAGCTGACGGATCGCGGTCACGCCGTCGATACCTGCCAGCACGGTGGGCGCGTTCAGGATGCCGTTACCCGCCAGCGTCAGCATGACGCCCGACTGACCAGGGGCATTGCCGAGCGGTTCACCCTCCGGATCGGCGGTTAGTTCGGTGAGCTGCCACTGCCGTCGATCACAGGCCTGCAGCAGTCGGCTCATCACCCCCTGCCCCTCGGAGTAGGTGACGTGCAGGCGGATCGCACCGCTGAGCCGGGAGCTCAGCCGCCGGGCCAGTGGCATGAAGCCGACCACCACGAGAAAGTGCATGGCGGTCACCGTGAACGCCAGCAGGAGCAGGCCGGAGCCAGCGGCCATGCCGATCGCCGCGGACTCCCATATCGAGGCGGCAGTGGTCAAACCGTGCACCGACCCGCGGCGGAAGATGATGATGCCCGCGCCGAGAAAGCCGATCCCCGAGACGATTTGGGCCGCCACACGCGACGGGTCGACCTCAACGGTGCCCGCGGCGAGGACATCGCTGAACCCGTACTTGCTGACCAAGAGAATCAGGGCGGCCGCGGTGCCGACGATGGTCTGGGTGCGGATGCCTGCGCTCTTGCCCTGGAGTTCGCGTTCCAGCCCGATGAGCGCCGTCAGTCCGAATGCGACGAACAACTCGGTGATCTGCCGGATACCCTGCCCCGGTCCGCCGAAGAACGGCGGATCGGCCGCCAGCCACAGATCCATGGGAACAAGCTAACGCCGGCGTCCTCGACGCGGCTTCCGGCGCGCCGGGCGAAAACCTCACCGCGAGCCGAATGCTGTTCTGTGCCGATGCGGCCTGGCAAGGTGGTGCTCGTGCGGGTGTGGCTGAGCGGCTAGGCAGCGGCCTGCAAAGCCGTCTACACGGGTTCGAATCCCGTCACTCGCTCGACATGTTCTAGCCTGCGTGAGGCAGCAGACCGGCGGCGAACTTCAGATCGGAGACGAGCGCGTCGAACGCCGTCTCACGGTCCGCGGGCGGTCCGCGCAGCACCGAAGACGGGTGCGCGGTCGCCACCAGCCGCGGGTCGACATTCAGATCGACGGGTGCGGCTCCTGCGGGCAGTCGGAGCACCTCACCGCGGTGCTGCGTCAACCGAAAGGCGTTGCCCAGCAGTGATTTGGCGGCCGTGGCGCCAAGCAGCACAACGACGTCGGGTCCGATTTCATTGAGCTCGGCAAGCAACCACGGCTGACACGCGATCACCTCGGTCCTGCTCGGCGCCTTGTGGATTCGGCGCTTGCCGCGCTGCTCGAACTTGAAGTGTTTGACCGCGTTGGTCAGGTAGACGTTCGCGCGATCGATGTGTGCGGCGGTGAGCGCCTTGTCGAGCAACCGCCCCGCGGGGCCGACGAACGGCTTTCCGGCCGTGTCCTCCTGGTCGCCGGGTTGCTCGCCCACCAGGACCAGCGAGGCCGCGTGCGCACCGTCCCCGAACACAGTCTGTTTTGCGTTGCGGTACAAATCGCAGCGCTGACAGCCCTCGGCCTGCTTGGCCAGCCCGGTCAGACCTGTCACGAGTCGATGGATACCCATCCTGTTGCCGCTGTCACTTATGCGGCGGCGTCGTGACCTTGATAGCGCAAAGGCCGCAAAGACCCAGGAAAATGCTGCTCACGGTGGTGAATAACTCCCAGTTTCGCCCGACATCGGGTTAGGGTCGTTCGTTGGCGGTGCAAACGACACTCGGAGGGTATGAATGAGCGGCTATCAGACCGTTTTGGTCGGCACGGACGGATCGGATTCGTCGTTGCGTGCGGTGGACAAGGCCGGTCAGATCGCTGCGGGTTCGGGCGCGAAGGTCATCGTCGCGACCGCGTACTTTCCCCAGAGCGAAGACCAGCGGGCAGCCGACGTCCTCAAGGACGAGGGCTACAAGATGTCGGGCAACGCGCCGATCTATGCGATCCTGCGCGAAGCCAGGGACCGCGCGAAGGCCGCTGGGGCTACCGAAGTCGAGGAGAAGGCCGTCGTCGGCGCCCCCGTCGACGCCCTCGTCGACCTTGCCGAGGAGGTTAACGCGGACCTTCTTGTTGTCGGCAACGTCGGCCTGAGCACCATCGCAGGCCGGTTGCTCGGCTCGGTGCCGGCTAACGTCGCGCGGCGGTCGAAGACCGACGTGCTGATCGTTCACACCACGACGTAATCCGCTCGGCGCGATCAGGTCGACCGCCGTCCGGCTGGCTAGGGGTCCAAGGTCACCGCCAGTCGGGCTCTCGGGCCCTGGTGTGGCTCCGACGCGAGGATGCACGATCTCCGCAGAAGAGTGGGGACGGGCATGAGTGACGCTGCTATCGAGAAATCCGACGTCGGCCGATACGACCCGGGCCTGACCGAGACGATCGTCGGGCTGACCCGCCCGATCGTCAAGACATACTTCCGCTCCGAGGTACGCGGCATCGACAACATCCCCGCTGGCCCGTGCCTGGTGGTCGGCAACCATTCGGGAGGCCTGCTCACCCCGGACATGTCCGTGTTCGCCGTCGCCTACTACGACGAGTACGGCTATGACCGTCCGCTGTACACGCTCGCCCACGACCTGCTGTTCGACACGCCGGCGGCAGCCCTGCTGAGGCGCACGGGGGTCATCCGGGCGACGCGCGAGAACGCCGCTGCCGGATTGGCGGCCGGAGCGGCGGTGATGGTGTTCCCCGGTGGCGACCACGAGGTCTACAGGTCGACCCTGCGACGCAACAAGATCGCGTTCGGCGGCAGGACGGGCTACGTCAGCACCGCGATCGAAGCGGGTGTGCCGATCGTTCCCGCGGTGTCGGTCGGCGCCCAGGAGACACAGCTCTTTCTGGCCCGCGGCGAATGGCTGTCGCGTCGGCTCGGGCTGGCGAAGCTGAGCCGCAAGGTCGGGCGCAGCGACATTCTGCCGATCACGTTCGGATTCCCGTTCGGGCTGAGCATCTTCACCATTCCGCTGAACATGCCGCTGCCGAGCAAGATCGTCACGCAGGTGTTGCCGCCGATCGACATCGCCGCCAGGTTTGGCAAGGACCCCGACGTACACGACGTCGACCGCTACGTTCGCTGGGTGATGCAGTCCGTGCTCGACACGCTTGGCCGCCGTCGCCGGCTGCCGATATTCGGGTAGCTCCTTACGTGCTCGACGCCTTGGCGATCTCGGCGATCGCCGCATCAAGCGTGGCATTGAACTCTTCGTCGCTCTGCTGCGCGGTGAGTCCCTCGGTGAGGGCGCGCGAGAAGCTGGCGATCACGCCGTTGTTGCGGGACAGCTTCTCGCAGGCCTCGTCGCGGCTGTAACCACCCGAAAGTGCCACAACACGAACCACATTGGGGTGTTCGACGAAATCCCGATACAGGTTGTCGGTATCGGGCAGCGTCAGCTTCAGCATGACCTTCTGGCCGTCACCGAGCTGGCTCACGCCGTCGAGGAGGCGCGCCTTCAGCTGGTCCTCCGCCTCGGCCTTCTTGGGGCTCTTGATGTCGACCTCGGGCTCGATGATCGGCACCAGACCTTTCGCGATGACCTGTGCAGCGACCTCGAACTGCTGCGCCACGACTGCATCGAGGCCTGCGCCGGGCAGCTTGATGACCGACCGCTCCTTGGTGCCGAAGACGCCGTTGGCCACCGCGCGGTCCAACAGGTCGTCGAGGCCGGGCATCGGCTTCATCGTCTGAGCGCCGTCCTGCTCGTCGGCCAGCCCCTTGTCGATCTTCAGGAACGGCACGATGCCCTTGACGTTCCACAGGTAGTCGGCGGTGGGGCGGCCCTCGATCTGGCGGTCCATGGTCTGTTCGAACAGGATGGCGCCCATGATGCGGTCCGAGCCGAAGGCGGGGCTGGTGATGATCCGAGTCCGCATCTCGTGCACCAGGTCGAACATCTGCTCGTCGCCCGAGTACGCGTCCTCGGGGATGCCGTAGAGCTTCAGTGCCTTGGGGGTGCTGCCGCCGCTCTGGTCGAGCGCCGCGATGAAGCCCGCGCCGGTATGCGCCTTCTTGAACTGGTCGTTGTTCATTTCTTCCCCTTTCTTCGTCACCAGGCAATCTAGCGCTGCCCGCATCGCGACCCGAACGAAGGCTGACTCAAAATCCGATCATCGGAACTTGGGGGGTGCGACACTCGAATTGACGACGGGGGTAACTATGACGATCACAACACCTCGGGTCGGTATCGCGCGCCGGGAAAACGGCGTTGCCCCTCCCGACGTACCGCTCGAGGATATCGACCTCGGGTCGCTCGAGTTCTGGGAGCGCGACGACGACCTTCGCGACGGCGCGTTCGCGACGTTGCGACGGGAGTCGCCTATCGCCTTCTTCGACGTTGCGGATTTTCCCGGTTTCCCCGCTGGCGCCGGCCACTGGGCGTTGACGAAGTTTGACGATATCCACCACGCCAGCCGCCATCCCGAGATCTTCAGCTCCATTCCGACCAGCACGTCCCTCAACGAAGTGCCACCCGAGATCGCGGAGTTCGCGGGGTCGATGATCAGCCTCGACGATCCGCGTCATCTGCGGCTGCGCACAATCGTCAACCGCGCGTTCACGCCGAAGGTGGTGGCCCGGATCGAGGACAGCGTGCGAGACCGGGCCCGCGCGATCGTGACCAACATGATCGCCAACCATCCCGACGCCGAAGCCGACTTCGTCGCCGAGGCCTCCGGCTTGCTGCCGCTGCAGGTCATCTGCGACATGATGGGCATTCCAGAAGACGACGAGGCGAAGATCTTTCACTGGACGAACGTGATGTTGGGCTTCGGCGACGACGAAGTATCCGGTGAATTCGCCGAGATCCTCATGGTGGTGAACGAAATCGTCGACTACGCGATGCGCCTCGCGGAGGAACGGCGGGCGAACCCCGGCGACGACCTCACCACCAGCCTGGTGCAGGCCGAAGTCGACGGTGAGCGCCTGACGTCAAGCGAGATCGCATCGTTTTTCATTCTGTTGTCCGCTGCCGGCAACGAGACAACGCGCAACGCGATCAGCCACGGCATGGTGGCACTCACCCGGTATCCCGAGGAGCGGGAGAAGTGGTGGGCGGATTTCGATGGGATGGCCGGCACCGCGGTCGAGGAGATCGTCCGGTGGGCGTCCCCGGTTATCTTCATGCGGCGCACCTTGACTCAGGACATCGAGTTGCACGGCATCGAGATGAAGACCGATGACAAGATCTCCCTGTGGTACAACTCGGGCAACCGCGACGAGGCCAAGTTCATCAATCCGTGGTTGTTCGATGTAACCCGGAATCCTAACCCGCACATGGGCTTTGGGGGCGGCGGTGCACACTTCTGCCTGGGCGCGAACCTGGCGCGTCGGGAGATCCGAGTGCTGTTCGAAGAACTGCACCGCCAGATACCCGACATCGTCGCGGCCGAGGAGCCCGCGATCCTGCACTCGGCGTTTCTCCACGGCATCAAGCGGTTACCGGTCGCCTGGTCGGTGCCCGCCTAAGGTAGCTGCCACCTCGGCGCTCCAGGAGTAGCCTGTCGCAGTTCGGGCAGATGCAGCGAAATCTGCAGGAGGGTGGTCGTTTCGGGCTCGACCACAGCCCTAGGGAAGATCTCGGTGATCGCGTATCGGAGAACGCGACGTCGGCAATTACCTGCTTGTATCGGCCGGTCTGACGGCGGCCACCAGTGGCGTGCCGCCCACGCGACCATTGTCACCTCAGGACGCGAGTGAACTGCCTGATTGGGTGAATTCCGTACAGGTCGCGGTACGACGGGGGCTGCCTGCCGCCGTCGTCTTCGATGCCGTACTCACGTGCGAGCTCCGCACCGACCGATGTCTGGCCACTCTTCTGCATGAGGTCGGGATCGTTGAACAGCGCCCAGATGAGATGGCCTGTCAGTTCGGGAGTCTCGGCGATATCGAGCATGCGCGCGAACTTCTCTGGGGCACCGGCGACGATGTTTTTGAGCCGTTCGGTCAGCAGGATGCCCATCCAGATGGACACCGACGCGATGCCGAACTCCTCGAAGTCCACCGCCATGTCGGCGGCCATCTTGTCCATGCCGGCCTTGTGCACGCCATACGACGGGCCGAAGACGTAATGGGCGGCGCCAGGTGCCGACGTGAAGACGACAAGACCCTTGCGCTGCGGCAGCATCAGGGGTGTGGCGTAGACGGTGGCGACATAGCTGCTGCGAAGCCCGACGTCGAGGATGTCGATGACGTTGACGGGCTCCTCCCAGAACCGCGTCGGGCCCATTATCTCGTCGCGGATGATCGCCGCGTTGTTGACCAGGATGTCGAGCTTGCCCTGCTCGGCCCGGACTCGGTCGAAGAGCGCCTTCGTCTGATCATCGTCGGCGTGGTCGACGGCGACCGGGATACCCTCGCCGCCTGCCCTGGTCACCAGTTCGGCGGTCTCTCCGATCGTGCCCGCGAGCGACGACTGGCCGGGCTGCGTGGTGCGCCCGGTGACATAGACAGTGCACCCGTGGCTGCCGAGCGCGTGGGCGATGCCGAGGCCCGCGCCGCGGCTGGCCCCCGTGACGACGGCGACCGTCTTGTCGGTGGCGATCACCAACCGCGCTCTTTCCATTCGGCGAGGTGTGGTCGCTCGGCGCCAAGCGTGGTGTCGTCGCCGTGACCTGGGTATACGACCGTCGAGTCGCCGTAGACGTCGAACACCCGCGTGGTCACATCGCCCAGCAGCTTCTCGAAGTCACCTTCCTGCCACGTCTTGCCGACCCCGCCGGGGAACAGGCAGTCGCCCGTGAACAGGTGGGTGGCCCCGGCTTCCGGGTCGGCGCCGTCCAGCGCCAACGCGACTGATCCCGGGGTATGGCCCCGGAGGTGGATGACATCGAAGGACAGCTCGCCGATCTCGACGGTGTCGCCGTTGGCCAGGATCCGGTCCGGCTTCACCGGGAGCGGGTCGGCGTCGAGCTGGTGGGCCGCCGTCGGCACCTCCGTCGCCTTGGCCACCTCGGACAGGGCCAGCCAATGGTCCTGATGCTGGTGACTGGTCACGATCAGCGACAGCTTGGGGGCGTACCGCTCGATCAGCTCGAGCAGGATCTCGGCGTCGTTGGCGGCGTCGATGAGTAGCGTTTCGCCGGTTTGGGAACACGTGACCAGGTACGCGTTGTTGTCCATCGGGCCCACCGAAACCTTGACGATCGACGCACCGGGGAGGTTGCGCCGGGCGGCGGTCCGGGGTTCGACATGGCCGGTGTAGTTATCGTCGACGACAGTCATGGTGCTCACGGTATCGGCCTTGGCTGGGGCTTGTCGTAGGCGGCACATAGCATGGGCACCAACTATGTCTTCGGGAGGAAAAACGGGTGGTTGACCGCCTGATCGTCAAGGGTGCGCGCGAGCACAACCTGCGAGGCATCGACCTCGACCTACCCCGCGACGCGCTGATCGTCTTCACCGGCCTGTCCGGCTCGGGCAAGTCGTCGCTGGCGTTCGACACGATCTTCGCCGAGGGTCAGCGGCGCTACGTCGAGTCGCTTTCGGCGTACGCCCGACAGTTCCTCGGACAGATGGACAAACCCGACGTCGACTTCATCGAAGGCCTGTCGCCCGCGGTGTCGATCGACCAGAAGTCCACCAACCGCAACCCGCGGTCAACGGTCGGCACCATCACCGAGGTCTACGACTATCTGCGTCTGCTGTACGCGCGAGCCGGGACGCCGCACTGCCCGGTTTGTGGTGAGCGCATCGCAAGGCAGACCCCGCAACAGATCGTCGACCAGGTACTCGCGATGGACGAAGGCCTGCGCTTTCAGGTGCTTGCCCCGGTGGTGCGTACCAGGAAGGGCGAGTTCGTCGATCTGTTCGACAAACTGAACTCGCAGGGCTACAGCAGAGTCCGCGTCGACGGGGTGGTGTATCCGCTCACCGACCCGCCGACGCTGAAAAAGCAGGAAAAGCACGACATCGAGGTCGTCGTCGACCGGTTGACGGTCAAAGCGTCCGCCAAGCAGCGGCTGACCGATTCGGTGGAGACTGCGCTGAACCTTGCCGACGGAATCGTGGTGCTGGAATTCGTCGACCGCGAGGACGACCACCCGCACCGGGAGCAGCGCTTCTCCGAGAAGCTGGCCTGCCCGAACGGACATCCGCTTGCCGTCGACGACCTCGAACCGCGATCGTTCTCCTTCAACTCGCCCTACGGCGCCTGCCCGGAATGCTCGGGCCTCGGCATTCGCAAGGAGGTGGATCCCGACCTCGTCGTCCCGGATCCGGATCTCACGCTGGCCGAAGGTGCGATAGCGCCGTGGTCGATGGGCCAGACGGCCGAGTACTTCACCCGCATGATGGCCGGCCTCGGCGACCAGCTCGGCTTCAATGTCGACACCCCGTGGAAGAAGTTGCCCGCCAAGGCGCGTAAAGCGCTTCTCGAGGGCTGCGATGAGCAGGTTCATGTTCGGTACAAGAACCGATACGGCCGAACCCGTTCGTACTACGCCGATTTCGAGGGCGTGATGGCGTTCCTTCAGCGCCGCATGGAGCAGACCGACTCCGAACAGATGAAGGAGCGTTACGAGGGTTTTATGCGCGACGTGCCCTGCCCGGAATGCAACGGCACCCGGCTGAAGCCGGAGATCCTGGCCGTCACGCTATCGGCGGGCAAGCACGGCAAGAAGTCCATCGCAGAGGTGGCGGAGCTGTCGATCGCCGACGCGTCGGACTTCCTCAACTCGCTGACGCTGGGTTCGCGCGAACAGGCGATCGCGGGCCAGGTGCTCAAGGAGATCCAATCGCGGCTCGGCTTCCTGCTCGACGTCGGGCTTGAATACCTGTCCCTGTCGCGCGCGGCGGCGACACTGTCCGGCGGTGAGGCACAACGCATTCGGCTCGCCACCCAGATCGGTTCAGGTCTGGTCGGGGTGCTCTACGTGCTCGACGAGCCGTCGATCGGCCTTCATCAGCGCGACAACCGCCGATTGATCGAAACGCTGCTGCGACTGAAGGACCTCGGCAACACGCTGATCGTCGTCGAGCACGACCTCGACACGATTGCGCACGCCGACTGGGTGGTGGACATCGGCCCGATGGCGGGCGAGCACGGCGGGCGGATCGTGCACAGCGGGCCTTACGAAGAACTGCTGCAAAACCGCGAATCACTCACCGGTGCATACCTTTCCGGCCGAGAACGTATCGAGGTGCCCGCCATCCGGCGGCCCGTCGACCCCAAACGGCAGCTGACGGTTGTCGGCGCGCGGGAGCACAATCTGCACGAGATCGACGTGTCGTTTCCGCTCGGGGTGCTGACCTCGGTCACCGGCGTATCCGGCTCGGGCAAATCGACCTTGGTCAACGACATCCTGGCGTCCGTGCTGGCCAACAAGCTCAACGGCGCCAGGCAGGTTCCCGGCAGGCACACCCGGGTCAACGGTCTCGACCATGTGGACAAGCTGGTGCGGGTGGATCAGTCGCCGATCGGTCGCACACCGCGGTCGAACCCGGCGACCTACACCGGGGTGTTCGACAAGATCCGCTCGCTGTTCGCGGCCACCACCGAGGCGAAGGTCCGCGGCTACCAGCCGGGCCGGTTCTCGTTCAACGTCAAGGGCGGTCGCTGCGAAGCATGCTCGGGAGACGGCACCATCAAGATCGAGATGAACTTCCTGCCCGATGTGTACGTGCCGTGCGAGGTGTGCAACGGTGCCCGGTACAACAGGGAAACCCTCGAGGTGCATTACAAGGGCAAGACTGTCTCCGAGGTGCTCGACATGTCGATCGAGGACGCGGCGGAATTCTTCAAGCCGATCTCCTCGATCCACCGCTATCTACAGACACTGGTCGACGTCGGGCTGGGCTACGTGCGGCTCGGGCAGCCGGCGCCGACGCTGTCCGGTGGTGAGGCGCAGCGGGTCAAGCTGGCCTCCGAACTGCAGAAGCGGTCGACCGGTCGCACCGTCTACATCCTCGACGAACCGACGACCGGCCTGCACTTCGAAGACATCCGCAAGCTGCTCACCGTCCTCAACGGCCTCGTCGACAAGGGCAATACGGTCATCGTCATCGAGCACAACCTCGACGTGATCAAGACATCCGACTGGATCATCGACCTCGGTCCGGAGGGCGGCTCGGCCGGTGGGACCGTCGTCGCACAGGGGTCGCCCGAGGACGTCGCCGCGGTGCCGGAGAGCTACACCGGAAAGTTCCTGTCCGAGGTGCTCGATGTTGTGCCGGCCAAGCCGACGCGGCGGCGCCGCAAGGTCAGCGCGTGAGGTATCTTCTCCTGAACTGAGAATGCCATTACCCGGCATCGACCAGCGAGGAGACCATGTCGAAAACGGTGGTGATCGGCGCATCGAGCGGGCTCGGGCGTTGCATAGGAATCGGGCTGGCGGAACGCGGCGACCGGGTGGCGCTGCTGGCCCGCCGTCGCGACCGCATCGAGAACGCCGCCAAGGAGGCCGGGGCGGATTCGGTTGCAGTCGTTTGCGATGTGACCGACGAGGCGTCGGTGCGGTCGGCCATCAGCGCCGCCGCTAAAGCACTCGGCGGCATCGACAACCTCATCTACACGCCGGCGATCGGTTCGGTGATGCGGCTCGTTGACACCGACGCCGACACCTGGAGCAGCGTGTTCGCCACCAATGTCACCGGTGCCGCCATTGCGACGGCGGCGGCCGTCCCGTATCTGACCGAATCGGCAGGCAAGGTCGTCTATCTGTCTTCCGACGCTGGCACCTTCGGCCCGCCCTGGCCGGGGCTGGCCGCATACGGCGTCAGCAAGGCCGCACTCGAGAGGCTCATCGAGGCGTGGCGCGCCGAGCATCCAAATATCGGATTCACGAACCTGATCGTCGGCGAATGCGCGGGCGGCGACGGTGACTCCGCCACCGGATTCAGCACCGGCTGGGACCTCGAGCTCGCAGGGGAGTTCTATCCGCAGTGGATTTCGCGCGGCTGCATGCCCGGCCAGCTGATGCCGGTCGAGGACCTCGTCGACGTCGTGCACACGATCCTGCGCACCAACACGTCGACGTCCATGCCTGTCGTGGTCGCGCGGGGTGCGCCTGCCCGCCCGTCACCGACCAGCACGTGACAGCGGCGACGGGAAGCGCGGGCTGATCCGCACCCCGTCGAGCCATTCGGTCAGATCGTCGGCCTGTCGTTCCAGCGCCTTGCGTGCACCGCGTCCGACGTCATCAAGCAGCCTGAGCTCGACGCGTGCGTCGTCGTCCTGAGTCCAGGCGCCCACCACCCGGCCGTTCCACCAGACGGTAGGTCCTGCATTGCCATTCGTGTCGAAAACCTGGCTGCGGTGCTCACCGAGATACCAGTTCCGGTCATACCAACCCATCGTGGTCACGTCCAGGCTGGGCAGCAGCGCGCCCCACGGGTCGGGTTCGGGTTCCATCTCGAGGTCGTCGGGCAGCGCGAAACCAGGTGTCCCGTCCATGTCGACTTCGACCGCGTCGACGTCGCGCAGTGCTTGCCGCGCCCAGGTCAGGGTGTTGCCGAACCACCACTTGATGTCGGTGACCGTCGCCGGCCCGAAAGTGCGCAGCCAGGCGCGAACCAACTGTGCGCTCGCCGCTTCGAGCGCGGCGGCACGGGGTGAATCGGTCAACCAGTCAGTCGCCGCGGTCCACTGCGGCCGTGATGTCGTCCACGTTCCCTCGTTCGGGCCGCGGATGATGTCGCCGCGAACGGACAGCACAGTCAGCACCCTGGGGGACAGGGGAGTGTCTCCGCCCCAACGCTTTCCGGGTGCCGGATCGTAGCTGCCCGCCAGTTCGGGCAGGGCCGCGCGCAGTTGCCTGGCGTTGGTCGGGCCGTTTTCGACCAGGTGGCTCAATACCGCGTCACACGCGCGGTCGAGCCATTTCTCCCCGTTGGTGGCGATGCCGGCCTTCTGCACATCGGCGACGAGTTTGCGACGCTCTGTGTCGGCCACCCGGTCACTCGCCGCGGCCTGAATGTGGCCAAGGTCGTCGGCGGTGACCATCCAAAGCGTGCGGCGCATGGCCAGATGCTTGACCAGGCTACGCCGCTGATACAGCGCGGCGTCGAGGTCGGCGACGGTGAATCCGGGCAGCCGGGCCCAGAGCGAAAGATAGGGCGTGGCGGGGTCGGTGGCGTGCAGCCCGACGAGGTCGGCGACAACCCGGTCCATCGAGCCCGCGGGCGCAGCCAGAAAATGCCGCCGCGCCAGACGTGCCCGCCGTTCGGCGCCCGTGAAAGACCGCATCGACTGGGAACCGTACCGTCGCCGCCCGACAAAGTTTGGGATCGGTAGCGATCCGGCCCGTCTTGACTTCATCACGACGCCGCCATCGAGGCGACGCACAAACGAAGGGATCAGGACAATGAACCGAGTTGTCGCGGGTGCACTGGGGCTGCTCGCAGGAGCTGCACTGCTGGTGGGATGTTCGGACGACAAGGGCGCTTCGACGGCGAGTGCCGGCGACACGCAGGCCAGCACGGGCGGCAGCACCGAGGTCAAGGTCGACGGCAAGGACCTGGCCGGCCTGGATCTCAACTCCGTGACCTGCGTCAAGCAGGGCGGCAAGATCACCGTTGCCAGCGGGGCCATCGGTGGCCAACAAGGCCTTGGCATCTTGATGACCGACGAGGCAACGCCCACCGTGGAGTCGCTGGCCATGGTGGTCGACGGAAGCGCCCTCGCCGTCAGCCAGATGGGCGGCGTGAAGAGCGGTTCGGCAGACGTCAAGGTCGACGGCAGCACCTACACCATCACCGGCGAAGCGACCGGAGCCGACATCAAGAACCCGATGGCAGGCATGGTCACCAAGCCGTTCACCGTGACGGTGAGCTGCAAATAAGCGGCTCCAGCCGGGCGGCGGGCGTGCATTGCGCGCCCGCCGCTTCCTAAGATTGCGCCATGGGAGCCGAGCATTGAGCACAGCGGGCGAGCTCGACCGAGCGCGTCAACTCATCTTCGCCGCCGACGAGGTGACGGCGAAGGACCTGCTGGTCGGCCTCGGTGAACAGATCGAGGACGGCGAGCGCGACGATCTCCTGCTGGAGATCTTCGCGTTGCTCGGCGAGATCTATCTGGTGCGCACCGCATACAACGGCACCGAGGAGTGCATCCGCCGTATCGACAACCTTTTGGCCGTCTACCGGTCCATTCGGGCGGGCACAAACCCCGAAGCCGCTTCGCGGGCGGCGATGTCGGATGCCGAGATCGACCATATGCTGTGCAGGTATTCGCGTCGCGCACAGTTTCTGCGGACTGGACTAGCGGCCGCGGCGCACGGCGACCACGAGGGTGCCGAGCTCGCCCTGTTCGTGTTGTGCACAGACGATTCTGGCGTGGCCCACCCCGACCTCGCCGACGAGCATCGGTTCCTGATCACCTACGCGCAGATCTTCTGTGCAAATGCGTTGTGTGACGACGACCTCCATGTACAGTCGATTCCACTGTGGGAGAAGGTGATCGAGGCCATCGACCGGCCGGGAGACGGCGGTGAAGCCGATGACCATCTGCTGGTCCAGGGTGCCACCGGATACGGTCGCTTCTGCGTCGAGACGGGCCGGCTGCCCGAAGCCGAGCCCTGGCTGCGGCGGGCCGGGGCCCGGGCCGAAAGCCGAGGATGGGACTTGGCAAAAGCGAGAACACAACTCGAACGCGGCACAGCGGCGTGGGCGTCGGGCGATGTGTGGCAGACCCAGACGTTGGTGCACGAGGCCTATCCGGCGATAGCGGAGGGTTACCGTGCGCACGACGTCTCCCGGAGCTGGCTGTATCTCGGTCTGATCGCGATGTCGCTGGACAAGCTCGACGACGCCGACGAGCGTTTCGGGCACGCTGAGCGGCATTGGCGTGAGGTGGAGAAGCCGCTGCACATCCATCGTATTCTGCTGCAGCGCAGCTGGGTCGACATCCTGCGCGGCCGGTTCGATGCGGCGGCCGAGAGGGCCACCGAGGCGCGGCAACTGCTCGATTCGTGGCCGCGGCACAGCTGGCTGCAGTACGCGAGGCTGGACGACCACGTGGGCAGCATCCTGCGCGCCGAGGCGCTGGCCGACCCCGCGAATGCGGCGGACAAACTCCAGCAGGCCGCCGACCTCAAGGTGCCCGCCGCACTGGCGGTGGACTCGGTGCGGCACGCGATCGTCGACGCCGACGCCAGGATGCGTTGGGCCACTTTGGTGTCGGCACGGATTCTGGCAGGCGCTTTCGCCGTGGCCTATGAGTGGGGGAACGCTGACCTCCTCAGCGAGCTCGTCGAGTACCATTGTGCGCGAGGCGCTTTCAGTACCGAGCCGACAGAGAGCGCCGCGGAGCAATGGATGGGCGCCGCGACCGCTGCCGTGCCGATAGAGGCTGATGATGAGTACGCACTGGTGGCTGCGGGCTCGTGGTCGGCTTCGGTCGCCGGGGGGCTGACGCGGCTGGGGCCATTGCCGCCGTTGCGCATGGATCCGGAGACGCCGCCGATCATGAGCCGGTATCGCGAGCTGGCGTATCAGCGGTACGGCCGCGACATCACCGCCGACGAGGTCGCTTGGTCGACGTGGCCGTGAGCGCCTCTCAGCGGCAGACGCTGGTTCTGCGGTTCGCCGACGTCGGCGTCGCCACGTATGCCAGCCTGCGTGTCGTCGGAGCGCCGTCGCGGACCGTCACCTGGGTGGTGGAGGAGCCGACTCTGGTTGCGGCACTGGCGCAACTCGAACAGGCGCTGCCCGACCCGCGCGGTTCCGAAACTCAGCGGGACGCCGTGCAACGCGCGATCGCCACGGGTCCGTTCGCGTCACCGTCCGCCGAGCTGGAGATCGCCCGCGACCTTGGCTCCGAACTGCTCGCCGCACCCGCGTGGCAACTGTTGACCGAGTGCATGTCGTCTCCGCGGGCTGCACTGTTCGTCTCGCCAAGCGCACGGCTCGCGCGGGTTCCGTGGGCCGCCCTTGCGATGCCAGGCGACGAAGGATTTCGGCTGATCGAGCTCGTCGACGTGTTGATGGCGGCACCGCCAAACATCGTCAACGCTTCGCGCGCGCCCGTCGACTGGAACAGCACGAAGAGCGGTCCGCCGCTGCTGGTACTCGATCCGCGGGTGCCGGGGCAGCGGCCCGACTCGCCGCTCGGCTCCGTTCTCGGCCGGCCGTCCCCGGAGATGCCGTTGGCGGTTCATTTCGGCGACTTGATGCAACGGCGGCCCGTCCTTCCCGGTGTCTCAACGGCGGTCGAGCTGTTCCGGCGCACCGATGCGGGCCGCGCATGGTTGGCTGGTCTGCTCGCGCAGTCGCCGAGCAGGCTGCTCTACGTCGGCCACGCGACGGCGGCGGACGGGGATATCGGTCACGCCGACCGCGCCGCGCTGCATCTTGCTGACGACCGTCCACTGACTGCATCGGATCTGATGTCGGCCAAGCTACCTTTCCCGCCAAGGGTCGCACTGCTGGCTTGCGCATCCGGTGGCGACTACCAGTTCGACGAGGCGACGGGGCTGGTCGCCGCGATGATCCTGGGTGGCGCGCAACTGGTGACCGCGACACTGTGGTCCCTGCCAACAGCGGCCGGCTACCGGCAGTTCGCGCCGACTCCTGGTGAGCCGAACGCTGATCCGATGGTGGACGCGATCGTCGCGGTAGATCGGGCCCATCAGGACGCCGAGGCGGGGAGCGCGGTGAACCGCTGGCAGCGCGAGCAGCTGCGGCGTTGGCGCGACGGCGATGTGACCGCCAGCCCCCTGTATTGGGCTGCGCTGGTCACCTTCGCCGTCGACGGGGCACGCTGAAATCAACTGGGCGGCACGGAGACGGCGATCTCAGTCTCGTCGCCGGGCCGATAGTAGGTGTCGATGACGCTGCCGGGTGACACCTTCGCCATGGACGAAGCCGGTATCAGTGCGGTCTCGTGCGCCGCGAACTGGCCGCCGCCGGGTCTGCTGACCATCACGTCGAGCTCGACTTCCCGATAGTCCTCTCGGGTTTCGCCGGTTGCCTGCATCCCGGTGACCACACCGTGTGATCGGGTGCCGTGCCGGATCAGGTCGAGTTGGCGGCAGGTGAGCAGACCCTTGTCGACGAGCATCTGGTCGAAGACGGCACGGACGGCCAACATGTCGTCGGCCAGCGAAAGGTGTTCGCGCGCAGCCGGGTCGAATGCGACCATCAAAACGGCCCCTGGACGCAACACCCCGGCGACCGAGTCGTCGTGAAGCCGGCCGGTGAACCTCACGCCCGTCACGCTCTCCACCTCCATGGTGATCACGTCGGTGATCTGCCGAACTGTGCCGATTCCGACGCCGGGTGCGACATTCGGTTTCACCGATGCGACGGGCCGGGAAAGTAAGCGAGTCGCCGCCAAGCCGACTCCGATAACGGCCAGAACAGTGAGCAACAACGCATCAGGCATGCCATCAGGTTCTGACAGCGCATCGGCTACCGAACCCAACTTTTCCGCTAGGAGATGTTCGAACCCACTTCTATCCTCTAGGGATGACCACGGAGGCCAGAGCCGACACGGCGATCGCCGTCATGCGGCCGCGCCAAGCCGTGATCGACGGGGCGTGGCGGGCGATCGGTCCCGGCGTCGAGGTGCTCAGCGGTGACGACGGTGGCCCGTTGCGCAGAACAGTCAAGCGAATCATCGACCCGCTGGTGCTGCGGCTCCGGTCGAACACGCAGTATTCGGCGCCGTTCGTCGATGCCGCCGTTGCCGCGGCGATACATGAACTGATCGTCGGCCATGGGCCCGCGTTGCGCGCCGCCGCGGCGTGGTTCGAGGTCCTCAAACGCGAGCGCCGCAGGCAACGCATCACCACCGGCAACGCGCAGGAACTGTATTTCCCGGTTTGTTTCGAGCTTGCGGTGACCAGGGGAGCACCCTCGGACGAGGATCACGACGCGGCAACAACGGTGCTGCAGGGCATTCATGACGACCGCGACCGCACCGCCATTGAGGTACTCAACCAGTTCGTCAGCGATCAGCAGGTCGTCGCGAAGCTCGCCGAACAGCTCCGGCACAGTTGGCGGGACGTGCGTGCAGGCACCGAGATCACCGGCCCGTTCCTGGCGGGCCTGACAACGGTGCTCGGACCTGCCGAGAGCCACCGCGATTCGGTCGCTCGTCAGCGGGTCTGGTCGGCGCTGATCGCCGATGCGGCGCCATACAACCTCGGGGCGAATGCGCATGAGGCGACGACATCGCTGCCGTGGTCGATCGTCGATCTCGGCTTGAGTTCGGTTGAGCCACAGCTTCCGCCGACGATAGTCGGGGGGGCCGCGGGCGATCGCCCGCTGAATCGTTGCGTCGTCGACCGTGTCCGGGCCACCCTGCGGCGCGCGCTCGATCGAGACGAACTGCCTGACGTGCCGCTGCTGTGCGCGGAGGAGGTCGACAGGTCGTGTGCGCCGTGGGGTCTGCTCGCTGAGGACAACCAGGCCGCGTTGATAGCGGGGATCGAGATCGCGGTCAATCTCGCACCGCTGACCGACGTCGCCCCCCGCTACCAACTTGCGAGCCTGATCCAGGCGCGGCTGCGCAAAGAGGCGTATGTGATGCACGCACGCCGATATCTGGCCGGGGGCGGCCCGATTCACCCTCGCCAGCAGCAGGTGATCGACGACCTCTCCGCGTTCGCCCGCCCGTACCTGAGCCGGCTGTGGGCGCGTCTGCATGGCCGTGACGTCTGGCAGGAGCCGTGCAGCGATGTGGACGACGTCCGGTCCCTGCTCGAGGGGGTGGCGCGGTCGGTGAGCCTCGATCACCGGCAGCGGATCAAGTCGATGTTGCAGGTGGCGGGATGAAGCTGGTCGCCGATTCCGGACTCTGGAGCACCGGCCCGTTGGTGGCGCCGAGTCCGTTGGTCGCAGTGCTGGAAGTGAGCGGCGCCGTGTTGTCCTGGCCGATCGACGAGCCCGGTCCGGCATCGATCACCTTCACGGATCTGGCGCGGGCGGACTGGCTGTGGCGGGTGCTCGGCGAATCCGGTCACAGCGCACTGGCGGCGGCGGTGGAGGGACGCGTACCGGGCGATGAGCAGACGATCGACGTGAACGGTGTCGCCGTATTGCCCGGGTCGGTCGATCAGCTGCGACGGCTGGCACTAGGGCATTGGATGCGACGCTGGTGGCCCGCGAGTCACCGCGACGGCATCGTCGCCCTCGATGCTGCACTGGTCGACGCCGAGATCGCGCTGCTGACCGCGGCGGCACAGGACTTCTTCGCCGATGACACCCTCGACTCGGATGTGACGGAGCTGCTCGCGCCGCATTCGGTGGCGCTGAATGTCTATGTCCAAGGCGGAGATCCGCGCGTTGTGGTGTTGGTGCGAGCGGTGAGCGAGTTGACCGACGACGTCGGGATCGTGCTCGCCGAGCCGGTGCCGGTGGCACAGCGTCGCGATGACTACGCGCTCGCAGCGGGCGCGGATCGCGGCCAACGCGGACCGGGCGCGATCGCAAGGGGGACCAGTTCGATCGCCTGGGCCGGTGTTCCGCCTACAGTTTTCGACGCGGCTGAGAACACGATCGACTGGCTCATCGAGCCGGTGGGGTCAGGGGCGAATGCCGTTGTCGGCGCGCAATTGTCGGGAGGTGACTCGCCGAGCGGTATCCCGGTGCGGCTGCGGGCGGGGTCCATTAGCGGTACCGGCGTCCTGGACGACCGCGGACAGGCGAGGTTTGCCCTGGTCGATGAACAGCGACAGCCGCTAGCGGAATCAACTGCCTGGAACCATGATTGGGAGCGCACGACGGTGACGGTCGGGGCTGACATCGATGAATCACCACAGACGCGGCAGCGGGTTCGGGATTTCGCCCGGGCACGATTGGCGGCGCCTGGGGGCGATGCTTACCTCGCCGAGATCCTCGCCGCCGAATCCGACTACTGAGGCTCGTCTTTTTCGGAGTGCATCGACTTGCGAATAAGTTCGAGGCGTTCGGCGGCCGCGCGCTGACGCTCTTCGTACTGCTCCTCGACGGACCGACCTTCCGGGGTCTCGGCCGCCAGCTCGCTGGCCCCGATCGCGGTGCCGTACCGCGTCTCGATCTTTTCCCGGACCGACTCGAAGGTCGGCACGCCGCCCGGCGTGTACCCGGCGTCGGCGGCATCGGCGGGCGGGGGTGGCGCCGCACCTGGCTGTGAGTCGGCGGCGGCCGGTTCCGAGTCGGCAGGCGCCGGTTCGGAAGTCGGTTCGTCGGGCATGCCGCCACCGTACTCTTTGGCTACCTCGCGGCGGCTTGTTCGAACGTCGGGCTTCCCGCCGCAGGTGGAAACGGCGTCGGTGGCACGTCGGGTGTGCCGATCTGGCCAGCCAGCCACGGCAGGGCAGCGGCGAACGCGTGCGATGCGAACGGCCAGTCGTGCTTGCCCGGCTGGCTCACGACGGCACAGCTGATCCCGTTTGCGGCGCCGAGCCCGCACAACGAGTTCGCGGCCGCGGCCTGGTCGTTCTTGGCACGCTGGATGGTCGCCGTCGAGCCGTTGACATCGAACCACCCGGCCACTCCCGTGTACGGGCCGTGCCTGGTGATCACGGTCGTCGGGTCGAACGCCGCCCAGGCGTCGGCGTTTCCACCGAACAGTCGCGCGATGGTCTGGTCTTTGTTGCCCGAGTTGGGTCCGATGTCGCCCGCGATGTCCTCGAATGCGCTGAACATGTCCGGATGCATGACTGTGAGGTCGACGGCGCATGTGCCGCCCATCGACCAGCCGACGATACCCCAATTGGAGCGGTCGGCACTCACGCCATAGTGCGAGACCATGTACGGGACAACATCTTTGGTGAGATGGTCGGCACTGTTCCCGCGGCTGCCGTTGACGCATTCGGTGTCGTTGTTGAAAGCGCCACCCGGGTCGACGAACACGACGACAGGAGCATTGCCGTGATGTGCGGCGGCGAAGTCGTCGAGCATCTTCACCGCGCCACCGGTGCGCAGCCAGTCGGCAGGAGTGTTGAACTCACCGCCGATCATCATCAACGTCGGCAGTTTCGGCGCGGGGTTGGTGGCGTACCAGGCCGGCGGTAGGTAGACCAGCTCGCCGCGGTGACGGAAGCCCGACGCCGTGTCGCTGATATCGACTGGAACCACGGTGCCTTTCGGCGGGATCTTGCGCTCTTGCTGCATGGCCATCACGGTGACCTCGTCGGTCTGGTCGGGCAGCGGCCCGGCAGTCAGCTGGTTCCATGCCGTCTGCACGGTGGGGAAGTAGCCGACCCACAGATTCAGTGCCAGCGC
This sequence comes from Mycolicibacterium stellerae, assembly GCF_003719305.1. Lineage (GTDB taxonomy): Bacteria > Actinomycetota > Actinomycetes > Mycobacteriales > Mycobacteriaceae > Mycobacterium > Mycobacterium stellerae. The sequence continues at coordinate 41,423 of NZ_RARC01000024.1, read as the reverse complement.
AGCGCACAGCAGGCTCAGCGGCAGCGCGGCCACCGAGACGCCGCGCCGCAACCACCCCGACCTCCGCCAACCGGCCACCAGTACGGCAGCCGCGAAACCGGTGAGCCCGACCCAGATCCACAATGCATGCGGCGCGGGGTTATCGGACAATCCCTGAGATGCGACATACCAGTAGGCCGATGTGGCCATGGCGGCGCCGACGATCAGCGCCCACGGCAGCCAGCGCACCTGCCAGCGTCCACTGCGACGGCTGACCGCGGCAATCAGTGCGACGGCAGCGATGACTTGCACGGTGACCGGAAGCCAACCGTGCATGAGCGAAAGATGGTGGCGCAACGAGTCGGGTAACGTCACGGCAACATGGTGGCGTGCCTACCTTGTGGCCGGCTGTGAGTTAGCTGCTAGCGAGGTTTGGCCAACGGGAATGGCAGCGTTTCGCGGATGCTTCGGCCAGTGATAAGCATCACCACCCGGTCGACTCCCATACCCAACCCGCCCGTCGGGGGCATCGCGTACTCCATTGCTTGCAGGAAGTCCTCGTCGAGTTCCATCGCCTCGGGATCGCCACCAGAGGCCAGCAATGACTGTTCCTGCAGCCGCCTGCGCTGTTCGACGGGGTCGGTGAGTTCGCTGTAGGCGGTGCCCAGCTCGACGCCCCATGCGACGAGGTCCCAGCGTTCGGCAATCCCGGGGATGCTGCGGTGCGGTCGGGTCAGCGGCGACACCGAGGTCGGGAAATCTTTGTAGAACGTGGGTTCCTCGGTGCGGTCCTCGACGAGCCGCTCGTACAGTTCCAGCACGACCGCGCCGGCATCCCAGTGCGTGAGGTAGGGGATGTCTGCGGCGTCGCACAGCTTGCGCAATGTGATCAGGTCGGTATCGGGCCCGATCTGTTCGCCGAGCGCGTCGGAGACCGCGCCGTGCACGGTCTTGACCGCCCACTGTCCCGAGATGTCGACCTTTTCCAACGTGCCGCCATCGCCGGGGCGCAGAAACACCTGTTCGCCATTGGCGGCCAGTGCCGCGTTCTGGATCAACTCGCGGCAGCCGTCGATCCACACGTTGTAATCGGCGTGCGCCTGGTAGGCCTCCAGCAGCGTGAACTCCGGGTTGTGGCTGAAATCCACCCCCTCGTTGCGGAACGCGCGGCCCAGCTCGAACACCCGCTCGACACCACCAACGCACAACCGCTTGAGATACAGCTCAGGGGCGATGCGCAGATACAGGTCGAGGTCGTATGCGTTGATGTGGGTGAGAAACGGGCGGGCGTTGGCGCCGCCGTGGATCTGCTGCAGGATCGGGGTCTCCACCTCCAAAAAGCCCTTGCCGACCAATGTTTCGCGAATCGCGTGGAGGACACCACTGCGGGCGCGGATCAGCTCTCGCGCTTCGGTGTTGATCGCGAGGTCGACATAGCGCGCCCGCACCCTGGCCTCCGGATCCGTCAGCCCCTTCCATTTGTCGGGCAGCGGGCGCAGGCACTTGCCGATCAGCCGCCACTGCTTGACCATCAACGACCTGGTGCCGTTCTTGCTGTACCCCATGTGGCCGCTGACCTCGACGAGGTCGCCAAGGTCCACCGCCGTGAAATCCGGTGAGTCACCGTCGACTTGGGAATCCTCCAGCAGCAGTTGCAACTCACCGGACCAGTCGCGCAGCTGCGCGAACAGCACGCCGCCGTAATCGCGGGTTCGCAGTATCCGGCCCGCGATCGTGACGGTCGTGTCGTCGTCCTCGGCCAGCGCCTCGGCGACGGTGTGGCTCGGCTGCTTGCCGACCGGATATGGGTCAACACCGCTGTCCTGCAACGCTTTCAGCTTGGCCATCCGGACCTGCACCTGCTCTGGAACGCGGGGGCCGTCATCTGCGCCCATCTCCTCGGCGAGCGCGGTCACGTCCGGTGCGCTGCCGTCGGCATGCAGGCCGCCGGTGGCGACCAACTCGTGGGGCACCGCAGAGTGATGGCCGGTGTGCTGTTTGTTGCGCCGGGAGAACGGCAGGACGAGAAACCCCTCGGCGATCACCGACGCGACGCCGACGCGAGGTATCAGCCGGGCATCTTCGTAGCAGGCGTACCTCGGCACCCACTGCGGCTGGTATTTCATGTTCGACCGGTACAGCGTCTCCAGCTGCCACCACCGGGAAAAGAACACCAGTAGGGCGCGCCACAGCCGGGCCACCGGGCCTGCGCCCAGCTGGGCGCCCTGCTCGAAGGCCGAGCGGAACATGGCGAAGTTCAGCGAGACCCGGCTCACGCCAATGCCTTCGGCCTGCTGGATCAGTTCACTGACCATGAGTTCGATGGTGCCGTTCGGCGACTTCGGTGAGCGTCGCATCAGGTCGAGTGACAGGCCGTTGCTTCCCCACGGGACCAGCGAGAGCATCGCGACCACCTCGTCGTCGCCGGTGTATACCGCTTCGACGAGCAGGCAGTCGCCGTCGGCGGTGTCGCCGAGCCGGCCAAGGGCCATCGAAAAGCCCCGTTCGGAGTCGGTGTCACGCCATGCGTCGGCGCGTTTCACGACCGCTGCCATCTCCTCGACCGTCATGTCGCGATGCCGCCGCATCCGCACCAACAGCCCCGAACGCCGTGCGCGGGTCACAGCCTGACGCACGGCACGCATGTCCGGGCCAGTCAGCCGGAACTTGTCGGGGTAGAGGATCGCTTCGTCGCCGAGTTGCAGTGCGCTGAGCCCGGCTTCGCGGAACGCCTGGGCCGCCGTCGAACTGGCGCCCATCACGCCGGGCGCCCAGCCGTACTCCTGGCACAGCCGGAGCCACGCCTCGATCGCCGCCGGCCATGACTTCGGGTCGCCGACCGGGTCGCCGCTGGCCAGACACACGCCCACCTCGACGCGGTAGGTGATCGCTGCGCGTCCGTTCGGCGCGAACACCGCCGCCTTGTCCCGCCGGGTGGCGAAGTAACCGAGCGAATCGTTTTTCCCGTACAGCTCCAGCAGGCCGCGGATGGCGGATTCGTCCTCACCGGTGAGCGCGTTTTCTGACCGCTGCGAGCGGAACAACACGGTCGCGGCGACCATCAGGGCGAGCGCGCCGAATAGGCCGAGCAGGGCGTTGACGAACACGTGCGGGTGCTGGCCGTCGAACGCGTTGGAACCCACGCCGGCGAACGCTGCGACTCGGTTGACCGCGTAGCCAAGCCGGTAGTCGCGTTCCAGCGTGCCGGGAAAGAGTTCCAGCAGTCCCCACCCGACCAGGATTCCGACGGCCATCCCGGCGACCAGCGTCACCGCCGCCTTGAGCAGGGCGCCGCGCCGCACCTTCGCCCAGAACTCCTTGCGAGCGAGAACCAGGAATGCGACCGCGGCGATGTGGAAGGCGAGACCGATCATCTCGCCGCTCTCCTCCATCCACGTCTCGTCGCCGGTGACGATGTCGCCGATGTTCCACACGATCGAGGCGACCATGTAGAGCACGAGGATCAGCCAGGCGAGCCGTTTGCGGGCCGCCAGCGCGGCGGCCAGGAGTGCCAGCACGAAGGCCCAGGCGAAGCTGGTGTCGGGGAAGTTGAAGATGAAGTCGTTGACGAACTCCCGCGGGATCTTGATGATCACCCGCACCAGAGGCGAGACGCTCGCGATCAGCGACAGGGTCGCGATGATGCCGACGGTCCAGCCTGCGGCCGCGGGCACCCAGGAGAATTTCGAGGTGGGCCGAACCCGCGGTGGGCTAGTGAGGGTCATAGGCGGCGAGGATATTCGCTCAACCCCGGAAATGGGTGTGACCGCTACCAGACCGGGCCGGTGTATTTCTCGCCGGGCCCCTGTCCGGGTTCGTCGGGGGCGGCGCTGGACTCGCGGAATGCCAACTGCAGGCTCTTGAGCCCGTCGCGGACGGGTCCCGCATGCGGGCCGAGGTATTCGGCCGACGCGGTCACCAGACCGGCGAGGGCGGTGATCAATCTGCGTGCCTCGTCGAGATCCCGGTGCGGACTATCGTCGGGATCGGTTGCCGAAAGACCGAGCTTCTCCGCGGCCGCGCTCATCAGCATCACCGCGGCACGGGTGATGATTTCCACCGCTGGAATTTCGGCCAGCTCACGGACGGACGGCTGAGCCGTCGGTTCGGGCGATGCAGGAATTTCGGTCATGGCTGGTAGAGTGGCACGCGCGACCGTCCCGGCGTACGCCAGGGACAGCAAGTGGAGTCCCGCTCCCACCGTTGGCCACACCGGCTCAGCGGTCCGGTCTCAGACATTCTCGCGGATGTCTGTCCTGGTCGGCTTCGGGCCCTGCTTAATGCAGGGCCTTTGTGCTGATGGTGTGGGCTCCTGAAAAGAGGACAACATAGGAGGCCCCATCAGCACTGAGACCCGCGTCAACGAGCGCATTCGAGTACCTGAAGTCCGCTTGATAGGACCAGGTGGCGAGCAGGTAGGCATCGTGCGCATCGAAGACGCCCTCCGCGTCGCCGCGGATGCCGATCTCGACCTTGTCGAAGTAGCGCCGGACGCCAAGCCGCCGGTCTGCAAGATCATGGACTACGGCAAGTTCAAATACGAGACGGCCCAGAAGGCACGCGAGTCTCGCAAGAACCAGCAGCAGACCGTCGTCAAGGAACAGAAGCTGCGCCCCAAGATCGACCCGCACGACTACGAGACCAAAAAGGGCCACGTGGTCCGCTTCCTGCAAGCGGGGTCGAAGGTCAAGGTGACGATCATGTTCCGCGGACGCGAGCAGTCGCGGCCCGAGCTGGGTTACCGGCTGTTGCAGCGCCTTGGCGCCGACGTCGCCGACTACGGCTTCGTCGAGACGTCAGCCAAGCAGGACGGGCGCAACATGACGATGGTGCTGGCACCGCATCGCGGCGCGAAGACTCGCGCCAAGGCGGCGCACGACGCAGACGCACCGGCTGCGCAGCGCGCAAGCGCTCAGCCCAGCGAAGCACAGACCGACACACCATAGAACTGAGGACACATGCCCAAGGCGAAGACCCACAGTGGCGCTTCCAAACGGTTCCGGAAAACCGGCACCGGAAAGATCGTCCGCGAGAAGGCCAACCGCAGGCACCTGCTCGAGCACAAGTCGAGCAAGCGCACCCGTCGGCTCGAAGGGCGCACCGACGTGTCGGCCAACGACACCAGGCGCGTCAAGAAGCTGCTGAACGGCTAGTTTTCGGGCTGTTTTCCGAGCCTGCACCGACCTTTTGAACCGAACGAGAATAGGAACACCCCCATGGCACGCGTGAAGCGCGCAGTCAACGCCCAGAAGAAGCGGCGGACAGTACTCAAGGCCTCGAAGGGATACCGCGGCCAGCGGTCCCGGCTCTATCGCAAAGCCAAAGAGCAGCAGCTCCATTCGCTGAACTATGCGTACCGCGACCGGCGTGCCCGCAAGGGCGAGTTCCGCAAGTTGTGGATCTCCCGGATCAACGCGGCTGCCCGCGCCAATGACATCACCTACAACCGGCTCATTCAGGGGCTCAAGGCCGCCGGGGTCGAGGTCGACCGCAAGAACCTGGCCGAGATCGCGGTCAGCGACCCGGCTGCGTTCACCGCACTGGTGGACGTCGCGAAGGGCGCGCTGCCCGAGGACGTGAACGCCCCAACAGGCTCGGGCGAGGCTGCCTGACGCTCACCGAGCGCTCCGACCGGGTGGCGGCAGCGATCAAACTGCACCGCCACGTCGGCCGACGCCGCGCCGCACGCTTCCTCGCCGAGGGACCGAACCTCGTCGAGGCGGCGCTGCGGCGCGACCTCGTTATCGAGGTCTTCGTCACCGAAGCCGCGTTGAGCCGGTTTGAGTCGATGCTCGCCGACGTGCCCGTCCATGTCGTCACCGACCGCGCCGCAAAAGCACTGTCGGACACCGTGACACCGGTCGGGCTGGTCGCGGTGTGCGAAGCGCCGTCGACGAGCCTGAACGAAGTGCTGGCCGACCGGCCACGGCTCGTCGCTGTCGCTGCCGAGATTTCCGAGCCAGGCAACGCGGGCACGCTGATCCGAATCGCCGACGCGATGGGAGCAGACGCGGTCGTGTTGGCAGGCAACAGCGTCGATCCCTACAACGGCAAGTGTCTGCGCGCCTCCGCGGGAAGCATCTTCGCGGTGCCGGTGGTGAGCGAAGCCGATGCGGGGGCAGCGGTCTCCGCACTCGGCAGTGCGGGTCTGCGGGTGCTGGCGACCACCGTCGACGGTGAAGTCAGCCTCGACGACACCGATCTCTCCGGGCCGACCGCATGGTTGTTCGGGCCCGAATCCCATGGCCTGCCCGCGGAGTTGGCGGCGATGGCGGCTCACCGCGTTCGGATCCCGATGTCAGGCGGGGCCGAGAGTCTGAACGTGGCGGCCGCCGCTGCGATCTGCCTCTACCAGAGCGCAAAAGCGCACCGCGCCGGTTAGGCCGCCGAGTGTGCGGATTCGTTCGCGACATGCCGGTTGGTGTCAGACCGTCATGTCATGGTCTGACGATGGGCCAACTACTGACGGTCAAAGGCACCGATCTCCGCTACCTGCTCACCGCGTACCTGTTCGACCATGGCCCGGCGACGGTCGAGGAATTGGTCGACGCGCTCGCCTACCACGGCTTCGATCCCGTTGGACGGCATTCGAAGTCTGTCTCCGACGCACTGCGGTGGGAGATGACGCACGGTCGGGCGATTCGACTCCGCCGCGGCCACTACCGCCCCGGGGCGATGTCGCGGGCGACCCAACACCGGATCCGTCGACGGGTGCGGGCGCTGCACGACGAGGTCGCTGCCCTAGCCGTCGGGGGAGATGCGAGCCTCTCCGCCTAGCGCACAGCGCAGGCTAGTTGGCCGACTTGAGCAGTCGCTCGGACACCGCGAGCATCAGTCTCCGTGGCGTGACGCGATAGCCACTCGCCAGGAGTGAGTTTTTCCAGCCGGATACGACGGTAGGTCCGGATCTGTCGAGTGCGCCAAGGGCGGTCCCGACGACTTGTCGGGCCGTCTGCCTGCCATCGGTCAGGAAATCCTCACCAGTGCGCTCGAAGAACTCCGTCTCCGTCGCACCGGGGCAGAGCGCGAGGACCTTCACCCCTGTGCCTCTGCATTCCTGCCACAGGGCCTCGGTGAAGGACAACACGAACGCTTTCGTCGCGCCGTAAACCGCCATCCCGGGCGTCGGCTGAAACGATGCCGTTGAGGCCACGTTGATGACCACACCGCGTCCCCGCTGCGTCATGGCCGGGAGATAGCGCGCGGTCAGATCCACAAGGGTGCCGCAGTTCAACTGGATCTGCGCGGCGTTGGGTTCGGGCGCCTGGTCGACGAACTTCGAATGCAGGCCAACTCCGGCGTTGTTCACCAGCACATCGATCGTCCGTCCGAGGTCGCGGACCTTGTTCTCGAGTTCCGCGCCGGAACCGGGTACCGCGAGGTCCTCGGCGATGACGTCGACGGTGATGTCGGGATGCTTGCCGACCAGCGTGTCGTGCAGCTGGGCGAGTTTGTCGGCGCGCCGTGCGACGAGCACGAGATTGGCGCCGCGACCAGCCAGTTGGACGGCGAATTCCTCACCGATTCCGCCGCTTGCACCGGTGATCAGCGCGGTTCCGTTGTTGAACTCCACCAGGTCCTCCCCTAGTAGTAGGCCAGACCAGACCAGGCTAACCGCCGTTCAGCAGACCCCGCGCAACGTGGGTGATCTGCACCTCGTTGCTTCCCGCGTAGATCATCAGCGACTTGGCGTCGCGGGCCAGCTGCTCGACGCGATATTCAGTCATGTACCCGTTGCCGCCGAACAGTTGCACGGCATCCATCGCGACGTCAGTCGCGGCCTGCGAGCAATACCACTTGATCGCCGACGCTTCGGGCAGCGAGATCTGGGCGCCGGTCTGCGCCGCCTCGATCACCCGGAACAGCATGTTGCGCACGTTCATTCGCGCCACTTCCATATTCGCCAACTTCAGCTGGATCAGCTGGAACTGGGCGATCTCCTGACCCCACAGTTTTCGGCCCTTGGCGTAGTCGACGCACAGCTTCAGGCACTCTTCGATGACGCCGAGCGCCATCGCGGCCACTCCGATCCGCTCAGCGGAGAAGTTCGATCGTGCGCTGGCGCGGCCGTCGCTGGCGGAATCGGCGGGATCTCCTTCGGTCTCGCCCAGCAGCCGGTCGCGGCCAAGCCGGACATCGCTGAAGAACAACTCGCCGGTGCGCGAGCTGTGAATGCCCATCTTGCGCAACGGCTTTGATTGCACGAAGCCCTCCATGCCGCGATCGAGCACGAAGGTCAGCACCTTGCGATCGCGTTTGTCGACGCCGTCGCCCTCGTCCAGCTTGGCGTATACCACGACCACGTCGGCATCAGGCCCGTTGGTGATGAACGTCTTCTGCCCGTTGAGGATGTAGTCGTCGCCATCGCGCACCACATAGGACTTCATGCCGCCGAACGCATCTGAGCCGGAGTCGGGTTCGGTGATCGCCCACGCGCCCACCTTCTCGTAGGTGACAAGGCCGGGCAGCCAACGCTCCTGCTGCGCGAGTGTGCCTCGTCCTGCGATGGTCGGCACCGTCAGGCCAAGGCTGACCCCCATACCGGTAACCACCCCCATACAGACGCGGCAGAGCTCGCTGACGACCACGAATCCCATGCCTGCCGAAGCGCCGTCGCCGCCGAACATGCCACCAGACGCGTCGCCCGATTTCTGGGTGCCATCGCGCATCCGGGCCAGCCGCTTGTCCAACGAATCGCGGGCCAGTGCATCGATGCCGAAGGTCGCGAAAAGCTTGCGGATGATGGGGTAGGGCTCCATCTCGCCGCTTTCCAGCGCGTCGACGTGGGGGCGGACCTCTTTGTCCACGAATTCCCGCACGGCGTCGCGCACGGCGATATCGACATCAGACCAATCGAGCATGCCTGGAGCCTATGCGGCGGTGCTTCGGCCGCGCGCCGGGCGTAGGCCCGCCAGCGAGAACGTGGTGTGCACCAGCGAGCCAGCGCGGTCGAGCAGGGTCTTGCGCCGCGGAACGTAGTGCATCGGCATGTCTCTGCGATCGCGCGGCGGGGCCATGAACGCGGGCGCCTCAACCAGCGGTGCATCGTCGGCGCTGCGGCCGGACGCGCGGCGGTAGGCGGCCAGCGCACGTGGGTGCAGCCGAATCTCATCGGGCACGACGACGAACGCCATTTCGACCAGCTTGCCGAACAGTCGCAGCAGCACTTCGTCGCCCGCGCTCCAGCGCATGCCTGCCTTCTCCCGCACCACAGGGTCGAACATCCCAGCGGCGATCCAGCGCTGCCCGGCCACCATCGGTTTGAACAGCTGGTCCCAGATCGGGGTCGGCATCAGGACGAACCACGGTTTGGGAATCCGGATCGAGAAGATGTCGAGGGTCGCGCGGTTGATCTCCAGTTCGTCGCTGCAGACGCGGTCCCAGTACTCGCAGAACTCCTCCCACGACTTGGGCACCGGCCGCATGCTCATGCCGTACTGGGCATACCACTGCACGTGCTCGGAGAAGAGTTGGCGCTTGTCGGCCTCGGTCAGCCCGCCGCAGAAGTAGTCGGCCACCTTGATCACCAACATGAAGAAGGTGGCGTGCGCCCAGTAGAACGTCTCGGGGTTCAGTGCGTGGTAGCGCCGTCCGGCGGAGTCGACCCCCTTGATCGTGGCGTGGAAGCCCTTGATCTGCTGACCGGTTTGGGACGCCCGATCCCCGTCGTAGACGACACCCATGATCGGGTACACCGACCGCGCCACCCGTTGCAGAGGCTCCCGCAGCAGGATGGAATGCTGCTCGACGCCCGCGCCCAGTTCGGGATACATGTTCTGCAGTGCGCCGATCCATACGCCCATCATTCCGGTGCGCAGATCGCCGAAGTACTTCCAGGTCAGGGAGTCCGGACCGAGCGGATCGGATCGTTTGGTTCGTCTCGTCGTCGAGCTGACCGTCACAAGTTCACGATAAACTTGACAACGCACGTTGTCCATTATTTCGGGGCGCGTCGCACCGTGTTTGCCCGCCGAAAGAGCGGGCATCTAACCTTGCGCAATGGATGCCGAATCGTTCGATGAACGGTCCGGCGCGTCATCGCGACCGCGGGACTGGCTGCGGAGCACCAACCACAGTCCCGGAGTTGTGTCATTCATCCGACGAGCACGCCGTGCACTACCCGGCGACCCCGATTTCGGAGATCCGTTGTCGGCAGCGGGAGTTGGCGGACCGAGTGCCGCCGCGCGAGCGGCCGACCGACTGTTGCAACGCGACGCGGCGTCACGCGAGGTCAGCCTCGCCGGTTTGCAGGTGTGGCAGGCGCTCACCGAGCGCGTCTCGGGCAAACCCGCCAATCGCGAGGTCACGCTGGTTTTTACGGACCTGGTCGGCTTCTCGTCATGGGCGTTGAAGGCCGGCGACGACGCCACGCTGAAGCTGCTTCGGCGGGTCGCACAGGTCGTCGAACCGCCACTGCTGGAAGCGGGCGGTCATATCGTCAAGCGGATGGGCGACGGCACCATGGCGGTGTTCGCCGACCCCGCCACCGCGGTTCGTGCCGTGCGTACCAGTCTCGATGCGGTCAAAGATGTTGAGGTCCAGGGCTATACACCGCGGATACGTGCCGGGGTGCACACTGGCAGGCCGCAGCGGATCGGCTCGGACTGGCTCGGCGTCGACGTCAACATCGCCGCCCGGGTGATGCAGCGTGCGGCCAGGGGCGGGCTGGTCGTGTCGCAGGCCACGATGGACCGAATCCCCGAAGCGGACTTCGATGCGCTCGGCTTGTCCGCCAAACGGATACGTAAGCAAGTGTTTTCGCCGAAGCAGGATGGCGTGCCCGCTGATCTGGCCATGTATCGCGTGAAAACTCGCAGAGAGTTGCCAGGAGAGGACGAGGAGAGCGACGACGTCGCCGACGCATAGTGGTCGGTGAGATGTTGTTCGGCTTGCTGCGGGCGCTGGCCCGGATCCGTGTCACCGTCGCCTATGCGGCGATTCTGACCGGCGTGACCTCCGTTCTGATGGCGCTCGGGCCACGGGTGCAGACCCGCGTCATCAGCCATGCCAGCACAAACCTGCACAACCTGAGCCACGGCCATCTCGGCACTTTGCTCTTCAGTGCATTCGTCATCGAGGCGGGGCCCATCTATGTCTGGTTGCCCGGCTTGATGTGCCTGTTGGCGGTCGCCGAGTTGATGTGGCGCAGCCGTCGTCTGGTGGTGGCGTTCGCGGCGGGCCACATCGGCGCCACACTCCTGGTCGCGGTCGGGCTCACCGCGGCGGTCGAGCTCGGCTGGCTGACGACGGACGTGACCCGGGCCACCGACGTGGGGATGAGCTACGGCGCCTCGGCCGTCCTTGGTGCCCTCAGTGGGGCGATTCCGCGGCGGTTGCGGCCCGCATGGACGGGCTGGTGGCTCGCGGTTGCCGCGGCGGTGGTGGCCGTCAACAGGGACTTCACCGATGTGGGTCACGCGGTGGCGCTGGTGCTCGGCATTCTCGTTTCGACCCGGTTCGGACGGGCCGCCGAGTGGACCCCGGTGCGGTGTCTGCTGCTCGTCGTCGCAGCGGCATTCGGCTTTCTGATGCTGGCTAACAACACCCCGACGTTGGTCGCGGCGTCCGGGCTTGGCCTCGTCGGTGCCGTGCTATCGGAGGCGGCGGTGGGGCGCAGGCCCGCTCGTCGGCGGGCGTCGCGATCGGTCGCCCCGGGCTGCGCACTCACCACTGGTGTCGCGTGACGCGGCTCTCACCTAGCGATCACCTATGATCGCCGGGTGGCTGATCAGCCTATAGATTTGTCGGAGGAAGCGCTGGCCAAGCTGGTCAGCGCGGCCCAGCACGCCTTCGATCTGGCTGGGGACCTTGACGCTCTTGCGCGGGCCAAGACGGAGCACCTGGGCGACCGCGCGCCACTTTCGCTGGCTCGGCAGGCGCTCGGATCGCTGCCGAAGGCCGACCGAGCCGACGCGGGCAAGCGGGTGAACGTCGTGCGCGCCGAAGCGCAGCGCAGCTACGACGCGCGGCTCGAGGTGCTGCGCGCCGAACGCGACGCCGCGGTGTTGGTCGCCGAGAGAATCGACGTGACGCTGCCGTCGACGCGTCAGCCCATCGGCGCCCGGCACCCGATCACGATCCTCGCCGAACACATCGCAGACACCTTCGTGGCGATGGGCTGGGAGCTGGCCGAGGGGCCGGAGGTCGAGACCGAGCAGTTCAACTTCGACGCGCTCAACTTTCCGCCCGACCATCCGGCGCGCAGCGAGCAGGACACCTTCTACGTTGCGCCGGAGGGATCGCGGCAGGTGCTGCGCACCCACACGTCGCCCGTACAGATCAGGGCACTCCTCGAACGCGACCTGCCGGTCTACATCATCTCGATCGGCCGTACCTTCCGCACCGACGAACTCGACGCGACGCACACCCCGGTCTTCCACCAGGTGGAAGGCCTCGCGGTGGACAAGGGGCTGACGATGGCCAACCTGCGCGGCACGCTGGACGCGTTCGCCCGCTCGGAGTTCGGACCGCAGGCCCGCACTCGGTTCCGCCCGCACTTCTTCCCGTTCACCGAGCCGTCTGCCGAGGTCGACGTGTGGTTCGAGAACAAGAAGGGCGGGGCCGGCTTCGTGGAGTGGGGCGGCTGCGGCATGGTCAATCCGAATGTGTTGCGCGCCTGCGGTATCGACCCCGAGATCTACTCCGGCTTCGCATTCGGCATGGGCATGGAGCGCACGCTGCAGTTCCGCAACGGCATCCCCGACATGCGCGACATGGTCGAGGGTGACGTCCGGTTCTCGCTGCCGTTCGGGGTCGGCGCCTGATGCGACTTCCCTACAGCTGGCTGCGGGACGTCGTGGCGGCAGGCGCACCCGGGTGGGACGTTCCCGTCGGCGAACTCGAGAAGACACTGATCCGCATCGGCCACGAGGTCGAGGAGATCATCCCGGTAGGCCCGGTGAGCGGTCCGCTCACCGTCGGCCGCGTTCTCGAGATCGAGGAGCTCACCGACTTCAAGAAGCCGATCCGCGCGGTGAAAGTGGACGTCGGTGAAGCCGATCCCCGCGATATCGTCTGCGGCGCAACGAACTTCGCCGTCGGGGACCTGGTTGTGGTGGCACTGCCGGGAACCACGTTGCCGGGCGACTTCACCATTACGGCGCAGAAGACATACGGCCGCACCTCCGACGGGATGATCTCCTCGACGGCCGAGTTGAACCTCGGCACCGACCATTCCGGAATTCTCGTGTTGCCGCCGGGCACCGCCGACCCGGGTGCGCCCGCCGCCGATGTGCTCGGACTCGACGACACCGTGTTCCACCTGGCGATCACCCCGGACCGTGGTTACTGCCTTTCGGTGCGCGGCATGGCCCGCGAGATCGCCAACGCTTACGACCTCGACTATGTCGACCCCGCCGACGTCGCTCCGTTACCCGTCGACGGCGATGCGCTGCCGGTGACGATCGAGCCAGGCACCGGTGTCCTGAGGTTCGGACTGCGGCCAGTGACCGGCATCGATCCGGCGGCGGCGTCGCCCTGGTGGCTGCAGAGGCGGCTGTTGCTCAGCGGCATCCGGGCGATCTCGCCCGCCGTCGACGTGACGAACTACGTGATGCTCGAGCTCGGGCACCCGATGCACGCCCACGACCGCAGCCTGATCACCGGTGGCTTCCGGGTCCGGTTCGCCGAGCCGGGGGAGACGGTGGTCACCCTCGACGACATCACCCGAACGTTGGATCCGGGCGACGTGCTCATCGTCGACGACGTCGCAACCGCGGCGATCGGCGGCGTGATGGGCGCGGGCACCACCGAGGTACGCGACAGCACCACCGACGTGCTGCTCGAGGCGGCGGTATGGGATCCCGCATCGGTGTCGCGCACCCAGCGGCGGCTGCACCTCAACAGCGAGGCAGGCCGCCGCTATGAACGCGCCGTCGACCCCGCCGTCTCGGTCGCCGCACTGGACCGATGCGCCGCACTGCTCGCTGACATTGCCGGGGGCACGGTCGAACCCACCTTGACGGACTGGCGGGGCGATCCGCCGCGATCGGACTGGTCGCCGCCTCCGGTCAGCATGGCCAGCGATCTGCCGGACCGTACCGCCGGGGTGACCTACGCCGAGGGCACCACGCGGCGAAGGCTCACCCAGATCGGCGCCGACGTGACCGACGACGGCGGGCTGATAACGGCGACGCCGCCGAGCTGGCGGCCCGACATCCGGCAGCCTGCCGACCTCGTCGAGGAGGTGCTGCGGCTGGAGGGCCTTGAGGGCATTCCATCCGTGCTGCCGCAGGCACCCGCCGGACGCGGTCTGACGCCGGCGCAGAAGCGCCGCCGTGCCGTCGGAAAGTCATTGGCGCTCAATGGATATGTGGAGGTCCTGCCCAGTCCGTTCCTGCCCGCGGGGGTGTTCGACCAGTGGGGCCTGCCGAGCGACGATCCGCGCCGCGCCGCAACGCACGTACTCAACCCACTCGAGGCCGATCGTCCCGGCCTGGCCACCACATTGTTGCCAGGGCTGTTGGAATCGTTGGCCCGCAACGTGTCCCGCGGCGCCGTCGACACCGCACTCTTCGCGATCGAGCAGGTGGTCGAGCCGACATCGCAGACGCGCGCCGTCGAGTTGATACCGACCGATCGCAGGCCCACCGACGCCGAGATCGCGATGCTCGACGCGTCATTGCCGAATCAGCCGCAGCACGTCGGTGCGGTGCTGACAGGGCTGCGCGAGCTCGCCGGTCCGTGGGGACCTGGGCGGCCGGTCCACGCCACCGACGCGTTCGAAGCGGTCCGTATCGTCGGCCGCGCGGCAGGCGTCGAGCTGACATTGCGCCCCGCGCAGTATCTGCCGTGGCACCCCGGCCGATGCGCCGAGGTGCTGGTCGGCGACACCGTCGTCGGCCACGCAGGCCAACTGCATCCAGCGGTCATCGAGCGGTCGGGTCTGCCGAAGGGCACCTGCGCCGTCGAGTTGAATCTCGACGCCGTCCCGATCACCGAGACGCTGCCCGCTCCCGCGGTGTCGCCGTTTCCCGCGGTGTTCCAGGACGTCGCGCTGATCGTCGACGCCGAGGTCGCCGCACAAAGTGTGGTCGACGCTGTCCGAGAGGGCGCCGGTGAGCTGCTCGAGGACGTCCGGTTGTTCGATGTGTACACCGGACCGCAGATCGGCGAGGGCCGCAAGTCGATCGCGTTGGCGCTGCGCTTTCGTGCCGGGGATCGCACGCTGACCGAAGACGAGGCCAGCGCCGCCCGTGACGCCGCAGTCGCGAACGCCGCGCAGCGTGTCGGCGCCGAGCAGCGGCGCTGAGATCGGCTGCTAAGCAACCGGATTGGTCAGCGATGCCAGCCCGTCGCCCAGTTCGCACGAAACGACGTCGCCCGCCACGATCGGTACGGCTCCCGGCGTCCCCGTCGACAGAATGTCACCGGGGTAGAACGGCATCACCTGGCTGTGGAAGCTGAGCAGTTCGGCGGGGGAGAACGTCATGCCTGCAACCGTGTCCGCGCGGTGCGCCGCGCCGTTGTGCACGGTCGCGACCCGCAGATCCGCGAGCGGACCATGCGCGGCCACCTCGTCGAGGGTGATCAGATCGGGTCCGAACGAGAAAAAGGTGGGGTAGTTCTTCACCCGCGTCAGGTATCGCGGGTTCTCCATCAAGATCTCCTCGGCGGTCTGGTCGAGGACCGGCACCACACCCGCCACGTAGGACATCGCGTCGTGAACCCCGACGCGGTGGCAGGTACGCCCGATGACAAGACCGAGTTCGGCTTCCGCGGTCACGCGGCCGATCCCTTGCGGCACCACGATCGGCTCCCCGGGACCGACGATGGTGTGGTCACCCTTGATGAACGACGCGGGCGACGTGCGGGGGGCCTGCTCGCCGAGGTCACCCGCATGCGCGCCGTAGTTGAGCCCGATGCCGAGGATCTTGCGCGGCCTGGTCCACGGCGCGGCGACCGGTGACTGCGGGTCCACGAATGCAGCGGAGTCGACGCCGGCCGCGATGGCATCGGCCAGCGGATCCAGCGCTCCGACCGCCAGCAGCGAGAGTAGATCCGACGGCGCGCTGTCGAGGATGCGGTCGATCCTGGCGAGGCTGCCGTCCGGCAGCGCGACGCAGGCGGCGCCATCTGACTGAAGAGTCCGGAGCCGCATGCGTTATCCGACGCTCTTGAGTTGTCCGCCGTCGACGCGGATGACGGAGCCGGTCACATACGAGGCCCGCTCGCTGCACAGGAATGCGGCCACGTCGGCGTACTCGTCAGGCCGGCCGTACCGACCCAGTGCCATCGTTTTGGCGCTGGCCGCCACCACATCGTCGCTGGTATTGCCTTCGCGTTCGGCCCTGCGCTCGTCCAGGAATCTCGTCCTGGCCGTCTCGATGCGGCCGGGCACGATGATGTTGGTTGTCACGCCGTCGCGACCCACCTCGTCGGCGAGCGTCTTCGACCAGGTGTGCAGGCTGGCGCGCAGCGTGTTGGATATCGCGAGGTTCGGGATCGGGCTGAGCGCTCCGCCCGATGTCGACGTGAGAATGCGGCCCCAGCCCCGCTCGCGCATGCCTGGTAGCACCCTGTCGGTGATGACGATGACCGAGAGGATCATCTGCTCGAAGCTGGTGCGCCAGGTGGCGGCGTCCTGACCCGCCGCTGGCGTCGGCGGCGGCCCGCCGGTGTTGTTCACGAGAATGTCCACCGGCCCGAGGGCGTTCTCGATCGCGCTGACGTGGGTGTCCACAGAGTCGAGATCGCCCAGATCCCAGGTGAGCGGCAGCGCTTTCACGCCTGCGGCTTCGATGCGCTCGGCGGTGTCGGCGAGTTTGTCTGCTGAGCGCCCGGCGGCCGCCACGTTCGCGCCTTCTTCGGCGAGCCGCACGGCGATCGCGCCGCCAAGGCCGCCGCTGGCACCGAGGACGAGGGCGGTACGTCCGGTGATGCCGAGATCCATAATCGGCTCCTTCAGCGGGTTGCAGTGTTGGTTGGCAAGGTCGCGAGGTGCATCTCCAGCAGTGCAATCAACGTATCCGGCAGTCTGAGTGCCGGCGGGCGCACCCCGCCGGAGGCGATCACGCCGCGTCGCCGGAGCAGTTCCTTGCGGATCGAAAGGCCCACCCGCAGCTGTCCCTCGAAGTTGGCGAGCGGAAGCCACGGCGCCCAGACATCGCGGGCAGCGGCGAATCCGCCGTCTCGATGAGCCCGCAGGACGGCCGCCAATGCGGCCGGATGGCTGAATCCGGTCATCGCGCCCGCCGAGCCTGCGGCCAGCTCATCGAGAAGCCCGACGCCGCCGAGACCGCCGAAGACCGGGACGTCGAGGTTGGAAACCAGGTGTGCCACCGCGACTGATGTCGGCGGCGTCTCCGATTTCACCCCGACCGCGAAAGGACAGGCCGACGCGATCTCGACGACCTGCTCGTCGGTGACGCTGACCCCCGAGACGACCGGATAGTCCTGAATGAGGATGCCGACTCCCGTCGCGTCGTACAGGCGGTGCAGCGCCGCGGTTGCGGCGGCCGGGTCGGCGTCGCCGATCTGCGCCATCAGGGCGACCGGCCGACGAGGTACGGCGGCGAGTAGCCGACGGGCCTGCTCGACGACCGCGGCCGGGTCGCGCTCAGAAAGGCCGAGCACGAACGGCAGGTCGGTCGACGATGCGACGGTGTGCGCCACGCTGTCGGCCTCGTCGGGGTTGAGCGCCGCCGCCTCGCCGAAGACGCCGAGCGCCACCAGGCCGCCCGCACCGTCGGCGGCAAACGATGCCACCTCGGTGCGCAACGAGTCCAGGTCGACATCGAGCCTGTCGTCGAAGGGTGTCGCGAGGACACCCCAAAGACCTTGGGACAGTGGATGGGTCACACCGATCACCTTCCGTTCTCGATTGCCGTCACGATGTGTTCGGCGATGGCAAGCGACGACGTCGCCGCAGGCGAAGGCGCGTTGCGAAGCAGGACGACGCGCTCTCGAATGCTGATTCGGAAATCGTCGACGAGTCCGCCGTCGGAGTCGAGCGCCTGCGCGCGAATGCCTGCGACTCCGGGGACGACGTCGTCGTCGCCCAGCTCGGGCACGTAGGCACGCGCGGCCGCAATGAACCGCCGCTTGCTCAGCGACCCACCCATCTCCCTGATCCCGGTGCGCCAATGACGGCGGGCAAAGCGCCAAAATGCCGGTGCGCGTGCCACTTC
The DNA here is from genome assembly GCF_003719305.1 of Mycolicibacterium stellerae. Lineage (GTDB taxonomy): Bacteria > Actinomycetota > Actinomycetes > Mycobacteriales > Mycobacteriaceae > Mycobacterium > Mycobacterium stellerae. Next base: position 23,316 of record NZ_RARC01000024.1, on the reverse strand, counting down.
CACAACATCGGGGATCGAGATCTTGCCCCAGGTGTACCCCTCGCGGGCGAGGGCGAGCACGGCGTTCGGGCCGATCAGAACCTCGCCGTCGACGCGGGGCGTCACGTGCACTCCGAGAAAGGGGTAGCGAGGGTCGGGCACCGGGTAGACGAGACCGTTCACCAGGCTGCGCCGTTCGGGTTTCAGCGCGTAGTACTCGCCGCGGAACGGCATGATCACCGGGTCGGGGTCGTCGCCGGCCAGTTCGGCCAGCCGATCGCTCTGCAGTCCGCCGCAGACCACGATCCGGTCGAATGCCGCCTCGGTGGAACCGCCTGCGCTGTCGGCGGTTACCACCACCTCGGTGCTCGACGGTCGGATGCCCACGACCTGGTGGCCGAGCAATATCGTCGCGCCGTCGCCGACCGCGTCTTCTGCGAGCGCCCGCGTCACCTCGGCGAAGTTCACGATCGACGTGGACGGTGAGTGCAGGGCGCCGACGCCACGCACATGTGGTTCCAGCTCGCGCAGTTCGTCAGGACCGATGATGCGCACTCCGGGCACACCGTTTGCCTGTGCCCGCTCGATGATGTTGTTCAGCCGGGCGCGTTCGGCTTCGTCGAGCGCGACGAGCACCTTCCCGCAGGCGATCCGCCGAATGCCGCGTTGCTCGCAGAACTCTTCGAGTAGGCCGACACCGCGGCGGCAGAGCACCGCCTTGTTGGAGCCGGGCTCGTAGTACAGGCCCGCATGAACGACCCCACTGTTTCTTCCTGTCTGATGCGACGCGAGGCGATCCTCCTTCTCGAACAGCGTCACGTCCGTGTCGGGCCGACGCTTGAGGATCTCGCGGGCGACCGCCACACCGAGGATGCCGCCACCGACCACACCGACCCGGTCGGTCACCGGTTGTGGAAGTGGGGTGGGCACATCGAGTGAGCCTAGTTCGGACTCACCACCAGCCGGGCCGGGCCGCGACCGAGCACCCGGCGAGCGGACCAACGGGGGAACACCACAAGAGTGAGTTTGCACCACACTGCATAAACATGCAGAATCGACTGCATGACTTCTGTCGCCGTGGCCGGTGCCAGCGGCTATGCCGGTGGGGAGATCCTCCGGTTGCTGCTTGGTCACCCGGGATATGTCGATGGCCGGCTGACGATCGGCGCGCTCACAGCAGCGGCGAGCGCGGGCACGACGCTGGCCGAACACCATCCGCACCTGCTGCCGCTCGGTGGCCGTGTGCTGGAAGCCACCGACCTCGAGGTACTCGAGGGACACGACGTGGTTTTCCTCGCGCTGCCGCACGGCCACTCCGCGGCGCTCGCCGATCAGCTGAGCAGCGACACGGTGATCGTCGACTGCGGCGCGGATTTCCGGCTGACCGACCCGGTGGCGTGGGAGCGGTTCTACGGTTCGACCCACGCGGGAAGCTGGCCATACGGGCTACCCGAACTGCCTGGAGCGCGGGATCGGCTTCGCGGTGCCACCAGGATCGCCGTTCCAGGCTGCTATCCCACCGCGGCGCTGCTGGCGTTGTTGCCCGCCGTTGCCGAGGACCTCGTGGAACCCGCGGTGACCGTCGTCGCGGTCAGCGGCACATCCGGTGCCGGACGCGCGGCCAAGGTTGATCTCCTTGGCTCCGAGGTGATCGGGTCGGCCCGTGCGTACAACGTCGGCGGCAAGCACCGGCACACTCCCGAGATCGCGCAGGGTCTGCGCGCCGTCACCGACAAGAATGTGACGGTCTCGTTCACCCCTGTGCTGATACCGACGTCGCGGGGCATCCTCGCGACGTGCACCGCCCGCACGGATGCGCCGTTGTCGCAGCTGCGTGCAGCGTATGAGAAAGCCTACGATTCCGAACCTTTCGTGCATCTGCTACCGGAAGGCCAGCTGCCAAAGACCGGTGCGGTGATCGGCAGCAACGCCGCACAACTCGCGGTCGCCGTCGACGACGATGCAGGAGTGTTCATCGCGATCGCCGCGATCGACAACCTGGTCAAGGGCACTGGCGGGGCAGCCGTCCAGTCGATGAACCTCGCCCTCGGTTGGCCCGAGACCGAAGGACTTTCGATCGTGGGAGTGGCGCCGTGACAGAAACTGCGAGCACGACACGGCTGGTGCGCACGCAGGGCGTCACCGCGCCAGAGGGATTCCGCGCCACCGGTATTGCCGCGGGCCTCAAGGCCTCTGGTGCACTCGACATGGCGCTGGTGTTCAACGAGGGCCCGGACTACGGCGCCGCAGGCGTGTTCACCCGCAACCAGGTCAAAGCCGCGCCGGTGCTGTGGACCCAACAGGTGATGACCACCGGGCGGCTGCGCGCCGTGATCCTCAACTCCGGCGGCGCGAACGCGTGTACCGGCCCCGGCGGCTTCCAGGACAGCCATGCCACCGCCGAGGCAGTCGCCGCCGCCCTCTCGGACTGGGGCACCGATACGGGCGCGATCGAAATCGCGGTGTGTTCAACGGGTTTGATCGGTGATCGGCTACCCATGGACAAGGTGTTGTCCGGTGTCACCGAGATCGTGCACGAGATGGCAGGCGGGCTGACCGGCGGCGAGGAGGCCGCCAGGGCCATCATGACCACCGACAAGGTGCCCAAACAGGTTGCGCTGCACCACTCCGACAACTGGACGGTCGGCGGGATGGCGAAGGGCGCCGGCATGCTCGCTCCGTCATTGGCGACCATGCTGTGCGTCATCACCACCGACGCGGTCGCCGACGCGGCCGCACTGGATCATGCATTGCGCAAGGCGAGTGGCCTGACGTTCGATCGGCTCGACGTCGACGGCAGCTGCTCGACGAACGACACCATCTTGGTCTTGGCGTCGGGGGCAAGTGCGATCGCGCCGAGCCAGGATGACCTCGACGCGGCCGTGCTGCGGGTGTGCGACGACCTGTGTGCGCAACTGCAGGCCGACGCGGAGGGGGTCACCAAGCGGATCGTGGTCACCGTTGCCGGCGCGGCCAACGAGGCGGACGCCTTGACGGCGGCGCGCGTCGTCGCCCGCGACAGCCTCGTCAAGACCGCGTTGTTCGGCTCCGACGCCAACTGGGGCCGCGTACTCGCCGCGGTCGGCATGGCCCCGGTCCGGCTCGACCCCGAGCGGATCAGCGTGTCCTTCAACGGTTTCCCGGTCTGCGTCGACGGCGTCGGTGCAGCCGGTGCGCGGGACGTCGACCTGTCCGGTGACGACATCGAGGTCACAATCGACCTCGGCATCGGCGGTGACAGCGCCGCGATCCGTACGACCGACCTGTCACACGCGTACGTCGAAGAGAACTCGGCATACAGCTCATGACGGCTTCCACGCAGACCAAGGCGGACGTGCTTGCGTCGGCATTACCGTGGCTCAAACAACTCCACGGCAAGATCGTCGTGGTCAAATACGGCGGGAACGCGATGACCGACGATTCGCTGCGAAGCGCCTTCGCCGCGGACATGGTCTTCATGCGCAACTGCGGTATCCATCCCGTCGTCGTGCACGGCGGCGGGCCGCAGATCAGCGCGATGCTGAAACGGCTAGGCATCGCAGGCGATTTCAAGGGCGGCTTCCGCGTCACGACACCCGAAGTGCTCGATGTTGCGCGGATGGTGCTGTTCGGTCAGGTCGGTCGCGAGCTGGTGAACCTGATCAACATGCACGGGCCCTACGCCGTCGGCATCACCGGTGAAGACGCTCAACTGTTCACCGCTGTGCGGCGCAGCGTCACCGTCGACGGGGTGGCCACCGACATCGGCCTGGTCGGCGATGTGGAGCGGGTGAACACCGAGGCGGTCCTCGATCTCATTGCTGCAGGCCGCATTCCGGTGGTGTCCACCATCGCCCCCGATGTCGACGGTGTGGTGCACAACATCAACGCGGATACCGCTGCAGCGGCCTTGGCTGAAGCCCTCGCCGCTGAAAAACTGCTGATGCTCACAGATGTCGAAGGTCTCTACACCAGTTGGCCCGACCGTGGCTCGCTGGTGAGCGAGATCGACGTCGCGGCGCTGGCGCAACTGATGCCGACACTGGAGGCGGGCATGGTGCCCAAGATCGAGGCCTGCATGCGGGCCGTCGGCGGCGGTGTGCCCAGCGCCCACGTCATCGACGGACGCGTCGAGCATTGCGTGTTGGTCGAGTTGTTCACCGATGAAGGAACCGGCACCAAGGTGGTGAATGCGTGACGCTCCAACAGCGCTGGGAAAGCGTGATGATGAACAACTACGGCACCCCGGCCATTGCGCTGGCCAGCGGGGAGGGCGCCGTGGTCACCGATGAGAACGGCAAGTCCTACATCGACCTGCTCGGCGGCATCGCGGTGAACGTTCTCGGCCACCGGCACCCCGCCGTCATCGAAGCCGTCACCACCCAGATGAACACGCTTGGCCACACCTCGAACTTCTATGCGACCGAACCCGGAATCGCGCTGGCCGAGGCGCTCGTCGGCCTGCTGGGCGCCGATGCGCGGGTGTTCCTGTGTAACTCGGGCACCGAGGCCAATGAAGTCGCCTTCAAGATCACCCGGCTGACAGGGCGTACGAAAATCGTCGCCGCGCAGGGCGCTTTCCACGGGCGCACGATGGGCTCACTGGCTTTGACCGGGCAACCCGCCAAGCAGGAGCCGTTCGCCCCGCTGCCCGGCGACGTTGTGCATGTGCCTTACGGGGATGTCGCTGCTTTGGCAGAAGCGGTCGATGATTCGACCGCCGCGGTCTTCCTGGAGCCGATCATGGGGGAGGCCGGTGTGGTCGTGCCGCCCGACGGCTACCTGGTAGCCGCCCGCGAGCTATCGACAACCCGAGGCGCACTTCTGGTCCTCGACGAGGTGCAGACCGGAATGGGCCGCACCGGAACGTTCTTCGCCCACCAACACGATGGCATCACGCCCGACATCGTCACCCTCGCCAAGGGACTCGGCGGTGGCTTGCCGATCGGTGCATGCATTGCCGTCGGGCCGGTCGGCGGTCTACTGACCCCCGGGCTGCACGGCAGCACGTTTGGCGGCAACCCGGTCTGTGCCGCAGCGGCGTTGGCGGTGCTGCGGGTGCTGGCCGACGATGACCTGGTGTCCCGCGCCGACGTGCTCGGCAAGACCCTGCACCACGGCATCGAGGCGCTGCGCCACCCCCTCGTCGACCACGTCAGGGGCCGCGGGCTGCTGCGCGGAATCGCGCTGAGCGCACCCGAAGCCAAGACCGTGGAGGCCGCCGCCCGCGACGCCGGCTTCCTTGTCAACGCCGCTGCGCCCGACCTGATCCGGCTGGCCCCGCCGCTGGTCATCACCGAGGCGCAGATCGCCGAGTTCCTCACCGCGCTGCCCGGCGTCCTGGACACGGCGGTGACGTGATGTCCCGCCATTTTCTGCGCGACGACGACCTCTCACCGGCCGAGCAGGCCGAGGTGCTGGCGTTGGCCGCGGAACTGAAATCCGCCCCGTTCTCCCGCAGGCCGCTTGAGGGCCCGCGGGGGATCGCGGTCATCTTCGACAAGAACTCCACCCGCACCCGGTTCTCGTTCGAGGTCGGCATCGCACAGCTCGGCGGCCACGCTGTCGTCGTCGACGGCCGAAACACGCAGCTCGGCCGCGACGAGACACTCGAAGACACCGGAAAGGTGTTGTCCCGCTATGTCGAGGCGATCGTCTGGCGCACCTTCGGCCAGGAGCGGCTCACATCGATGGCCTCAGGAGCGAGCGTGCCGATCGTCAACGCGCTCTCTGACGAGTTCCATCCCTGCCAGGTGCTGGCCGACCTTCAGACGCTCGCCGAACGCAAAGGCGAACTGAAGGGGTTGCGGCTGACGTACTTCGGCGACGGGGCCAACAACATGGCCCATTCGCTGATGCTGGGCGGCGTCACGGCGGGCATCGACGTAACCGTCGCCGCTCCGTCCGGCTTCGAACCGAACAAGCAGTTCGTTGGCGCCGCCGAGAAGCGGGCGCAGCTGACCGGTGCTTCGGTGACGATCACCAGCGATGCCGCCAGGGCCGCGGCGGGGGCCGACGTGCTGGTCACCGATACCTGGACGTCGATGGGCCAGGAGGACGACGGACTCGACCGGATCGCGCCGTTCAAGCCGTATCAGGTCAACGCCGAGTTGCTGAACCTCGCCGACCCCGATGCGGTTGTGCTGCACTGCCTTCCCGCCCACCGTGGTCACGAAATCACCGACGAGGTCATCGACGGTCTGCACAGCGCGGTGTGGGATGAGGCGGAGAACCGGTTGCACGCGCAGAAGGCGCTGCTGGTATGGCTGCTGGAGCGATCATGACCGCAGGCAAGGCTCCTGAAATCAGCGGTACCCGTGCAGGCAGGCAAGCCCGCATCGTCGCGATCTTGTCGTCGAATTCGGTACGTAGCCAAACCGAACTGGCCGCGATGCTGGCGGCGGAGGGAATCGAGGTCACCCAGGCGACGCTGTCGCGCGACCTCGACGAGTTGGGTGCGGTCAAGCTGCGCGCCGCCGACGGTGGCGTCGGCGTCTACGTTGTGCCGGAGGACGGCAGCCCGGTGCGCGGCGTCTCCGGCGGCACCGACCGACTGTCTCGGATGCTGGGTGACCTGTTGACATCGACAGACGCCAGCGGCAACATCGCCGTGCTGCGCACGCCACCGGGGGCGGCGCAATACCTGGCCAGCGCGATCGACCGCGCGGCCCTCACGTACGTCGTCGGCACGATCGCAGGCGACGACACCATCTTCGTGGTCGCCCGTGAGCCGATGACCGGCGCTGAACTGGCCTCCCGCATCGAGCACCTTCAATAGAGCTGTTATCAAAGGAGATTGGTTACATGTCCGAGCGCGTCATCCTCGCGTATTCCGGCGGTCTGGACACCTCAGTTGCGATCAGCTGGATCGGCAAGGAGACCGGTAGCGAGGTCGTCGCCGTCGCGATCGACCTCGGTCAGGGCGGCGAGGACATGGAGGTGGTGCGACAGCGTGCGCTGGACTGCGGTGCCGTCGAGGCCATCGTGATCGACGCGCGCGATGAGTTCGCCGACGAATACTGCCTGCCCGCCATCAAGTCCAACGCGCTCTACATGGACCGCTACCCGCTGGTGTCGGCCCTCAGTAGGCCGCTGATCGTCAAACACCTGGTTTCTGCGGCACGCCAGTACGGCGGCGGCATCGTCGCCCACGGCTGCACCGGCAAGGGCAACGACCAAGTGCGTTTCGAGGTTGGATTCGGTTCACTGGCACCGGATCTGGAGGTGCTGGCACCGGTCCGCGATTATGCATGGACGCGGGAGAAGGCCATCGCGTTCGCGGAGGAGAACGCGATCCCGATCAACGTCAGCAAGCGCTCGCCGTTCTCCATCGACCAGAATGTTTGGGGTCGTGCCGTGGAGACCGGCTTCCTGGAACACCTGTGGAATGCGCCGACCAAGGACGTCTACGACTACACCGAGGACCCGACCGTCAACTGGAGCTCACCCGACGAGGTGATTGTCGGATACGAGGCGGGCGTGCCGGTTTCGATCGACGGCAGGCGGGTGACGGTGCTGCAGGCCATCGAGGAGCTGAATCGTCGCGCGGGCGAGCAGGGCGTCGGCAGGCTCGATGTGGTGGAGGACCGGCTCGTCGGCATCAAGAGCCGCGAGATCTACGAGGCGCCCGGCGCGATGGTGTTGATCACCGGGCACACCGAGCTCGAACACGTCACGCTGGAACGCGAAGTGGGCCGCTTCAAGCGGCAGACCGACCAGCGTTGGGGCGAGCTGGTTTACGACGGTCTGTGGTTCTCGCCCCTGAAGCGGGCGCTGGAGGCGTTTGTCGCCGACACCCAGGAGCACGTGTCCGGGGAGATCCGGATGGTGCTGCACGGCGGGCACATCGCCGTCAACGGGCGGCGCAGCTCCGAGTCGCTCTACGACTTCAACCTCGCCACCTACGACGAGGGCGACACCTTCGATCAGTCCGCGGCCAAGGGGTTTGTGCACGTGCACGGCCTGTCGTCCAAAATCGCTGCGCGCCGGGACCAGAAGTGACGTTGTGGGGCGGTCGGTTCTCGGACGGCCCGTCGGATGCGCTCGCCGCGCTGAGCAAGTCCACCCATTTCGACTGGGTCCTCGCGCCATACGACGTCACCGCGTCGAAGGCGCATGCCCGGGTGCTGTTTCGGGCAGGGCTGCTGACCGAGGAGCAGCGCGACGGCCTGCTGGCCGGCCTGGACAGCCTCGGGGAGGACGTGGCCGACGGCAGTTTCCTGCCGCTCGTCACCGACGAGGACGTGCACGGGGCATTAGAGCGTGGCCTGATCGACCGGGTCGGCGATGATCTCGGTGGCAGGCTGCGGGCAGGCCGGTCGCGAAACGACCAGGTGGCCACGCTGTTTCGACTCTGGTTGCGCGACGCTGTTCGCCGGGTCGCCGATGGTGCTTTCGAGGTGGTGTCGGCCCTTGCCGCCCAGGCCGCCGCGCATCCGACGGCAATCATGCCAGGCAAGACACATCTACAGTCGGCGCAACCGATCCTGCTGGCCCATCACCTGCTGGCCCACGCGCATCCGTTGCTGCGCGATGTGGACCGGCTGATCGACTTCGATGAGCGCGCGGCGATATCGCCCTACGGCGCAGGAGCGCTGGCAGGTTCGTCGCTGAACCTCGACCCGGACGCCATCGCCGAGGAACTCGGATTCAGCGCCGCCGCAGACAATTCGGTGGATGCCACCGCGGCCCGTGACTTCGCCGCAGAGGCCGCGTTCGTGTTCACCATGATCGGCGTCGACCTTTCGCGGCTGGCCGAGGACATCATCCTGTGGAGTACAACGGAGTTCGGCTATGTCACCCTGCACGACTCGTGGTCGACGGGCAGCTCGATCATGCCGCAGAAGAAGAACCCCGACATTGCGGAACTGGCACGCGGCAAATCGGGCAGGCTGATCGGAAACCTGACCGGTTTGTTGGCGACGCTGAAGGCGCAGCCGCTGGCGTACAACCGGGATCTGCAGGAGGACAAGGAGCCGGTGTTCGACTCGGTGGCACAGCTGGAGCTGTTGCTTCCCGCGATGGCCGGCCTGGTCGCGACCCTGCGCTTCGACGTCGACCGGATGGCCGAGCTCGCGCCGCTCGGCTATACGTTGGCGACCGATATCGCAGAGTGGCTCGTGCGCAGGGGAGTGCCGTTCCGGGTAGCCCATGAGGCGGCAGGTGCGGCCGTACGTGCCGCAGAGGCACGTGGAGTGGGGCTCGAGGATCTGGCGGACGCCGAACTGGCGGGCATTCATCCCGAGCTGACACCCGATGTCCGCGAGGTGCTCACCATCGAGGGTTCGGTGAACTCTCGCGACGCGCGCGGCGGTACGGCACCGATCCAGGTCGCCAAACAGCTGGGTGTTGTTCGAGACACCGCCGAGGCGCTCCGGGCCCGGCTATAAGCCGCGGTGGCCGAGCCAACGGATGATCTGTTCGGCCACCGCCAGCCACCCTGGCTCCAGCATCATGTTGTGGCCCATATCCCCGAAGAACTGCGGCTGGGTGTTGTAAGCGCTTGCGGTGGCGCGTATTTCGTCCTGAGTGAATGCACGGTCTGCGACGGCGCCGAGCACCATGATCGGCGTGGTCACTCGCGAAGGATCAGGCCGATCGCCGAACATCATCTCGCGTATTGCCAGCGCGCTCTCGGGTTGAAGGCGCGCTACGCAATCGGTGACGACGCTTTCCGGTGTCTTGGCGCAGAAAAGGTGGTCACGCGCCAGCGAAGGCGTTCCCACGGCGTCGACGGTGCTGCCGGCCGTGTTCGCCCTCGTGACCGTAAACGGGTGGCGCCTGAACATCCGCAGCGCGGCCCGCAACGTGCCCTGCGGTGGCGCGGAGGCCATCAGGACGCAGGCAGGCGCGTGGTAGGTCTGCAGGAACTTCTGTGTCACGAACCCACCCATGGAGTGGGCGACGATAACCGGTCGGGCGTCGAGCTGATCGGCTGCGGTTGTCACGTCGTCGACGTAGTCGGCGATCGAACAGGTGCGCAGGGGCTGGGAGGTGGCGCTCTTTCCGTGAGCTCGAAGGCTGATCGCGACGGCCCGAAAACCACGTTCGGCGAAGAAATCCAAGAAATGCGCGTCCCAGCACCATGCCGAATGCCACTCACCGTGAACGAACAACAGCGGCGCGGGATGAGCCGCGGTGCAATGTCCCTTGTCGATGACCTCGAGCATCGCCGCAGACGCTAGTACATGGCGGGCACGTCGGTTGCCACTACGATCCAGCAACATGGGCCAACCTCCCGTCCCCGTCCAGCAGACCAATCGGTGGAGCCAGTGGTTCGCGCGCTTGACATCTGCCCAGACGAGGCGGATCGCGCTTCTGCTGGTGCTCGCCGCGACCGCCGCGTTCGGTGGCCTGCAGACGGTCGACACGCAAGTCACCCCGTTCAAACCCGGCGAAGAGTTCAGCGACGGCGAGTTCATGGTCACCATTGACCGTGCGAGGCTGGTCGACGAGCTGAAAGGCACCTACGGAACCGCGAAACCGGGGAAGGTGTACCTCGGTGTTGTCGCCACGTTGCGCAACGACGGCACCGTGCCCGGACGCCTCCGTGACCAACTGGATCTTCGCGAGGTATCCGGAGGCGAGTTCTTCGGCGCCTTCCGGTATCGCGACGGTTCGGCGATCCAGACGCTCGGCCCAGGACTCACCGAGCAACTGGTGTTCGCCTGGCTACTCCCGGACTCGGCCGCTGCGTCCCTCGAGTCGGTGACGATCCGGGTTTGGAAGAAGCAGTACACGCAGCTGATGGTCGTCGGCAGCACTAAGGAGTGGATGGACACCGACAACTACGGCCAGGTTGTCGTGCCGGTCAAGGAGTCGGCGTGAAGCCGCGGAGCCCGAACGCGCGCGGTGTGCTGGCGGCTGTCGGCGTTGTCGTCACCGTCGCGGCGGCCGCCGTCGTCTGGCGGCACCTGCCAACACCAACCGATGTGCTCGGGCCATTCGACGTCCACGCCGAAGCGGGAGCGCCCGCGACAGGGCGCGCCGTTACGGCGACCGTGACCAGTGTTCGCATCGCCCCCGAGGTGAACTCCGTCAAGCCTGCCGGGATCTGGGTGGTGGTCAACACGGCGCTCGAGGGCACCCGACGCACCGAATTGCCGCGCAGCGAGTTGGTCGTCGGGCCCAACACCTACTCGCCGAGCGATGTGTTCTTCTTCGACACACTGATGGGCGAGATCAGCCCCGGGATAACCCTGCGCGGCTCGTGGGTGTTCGACGTGGCACCTGCGCTCGTTGCACCAGGCTCGTCCTACCCGATGACCCTCCACGTCTCGGTCGGCGACGGGAGGCTGGATTCTCGTCTGGCCATTCGGATTCCGCTCGAGGGTTCACGCTTCAGCAGGGTCGACACCGTCACGCTGAAGAAACCGGAGAGGAGCGCCTCATGAGGGGACGACTGTCCGCACTGTGGGTGCGAAACCTCATCGGCGCAGTGGTTGCCGCGATCGCCACCGGCGTCATCATCACAACCATTCTGGGTGACCAGTGGGCCACGTATCGCCACACCGTCGTTCCGGCCACCGTTGTGGCCAAGGGGCAAACCGGCTCGGCCGGGGACCAGACCTGGAAGATCGACTCGGTCAAGCACCTGAACCGCAACCCACTCAGCTACGGACCGGAACTGCCTGCGGGCACGGTGCTGACCGTCGTCACCGTCGACCGCTCCGGGCCGGTGAAAGACGAAGTCTGCTACGGAGTCATCACCGACGGGGAACGCCGATGGAAGGCCGAGAACATCGGTGGATTTTCGCCGCCTCCGACCGACGGAGTGACCAGTCTGTGCAGCCAACCGGGGCTACTTCAATTCACGTTCCTACTGCCCAAGGATGCGGTTCCCACAGCGATGGACATAACCGCGTTCGACGGCTCCATCACGGTGCGCTTGCTGCTGTAGCCTCGTCCGTCCGCACCTGTTCGAGACAGTAAGCGACGGTCGAGGCGATCAGGCAGATCCGTAGCGATTCGATAATCACGTGCGAGATCAGCGCGATCGTGTCGTAGAAGTCAATCCAGAACTCAATAGTATGCGGGCCGAAAAGCCATGCGATGAAACGGAATAGGTACCCTGCGCCAACCTCCGGGCGGTAGAAGGCGCCCGCCATGTCCAGCCACGCCAACCCGAGATAACCGAAGACGTACAGCGCCAAACCCAGCACGCCACCGTGCAGAATCAGCCGCGCCGAATCGACGATGGTGCCGTAGTTGCCCATCCTGGTGCGCGCCCATTCGCGAATCCTCTCGCCGACGGTCTGGTCGACTCGCCATCCCCTCTCGGTGAATCTCTTCCGTCCGGCGGCGGCGCGCTCGAACACCTTGTCGGCGTGGTCACCGACGACGCGGCGAGCGGCGCCCCGCCAGTCCGGCATGGAAACGCCATAGATGATCCCGGCGACGGCAAGCCATAGCAGTGGGATCGTGGCACCGCCGAACGCCGTGCGCAACACCGACATCGCGGCATCCCACAGTGCCTCCAGCGGCTGAAAATGAGAGAACAGGTTGGCGCGGGTAGTGTTGGCCCACACGACAATTCGGCGCTCGCCTATCCACCCCATCGGGTTGATGAGGAAGCCGGCGCCCTGGCTGGCCGCAAAACTGACGGTGAGAAAGACCCACAGTGCGTCGACATAGACGCGCACCGCGATGACCCAGCCCGGCAAGCTCTCCTTGAACTTGCCGAGAACATAACGCAGGACCAGAGCGGAGGCGATGATGATCCACGTGACGCCGCTGATCGGCAGCTGGTCTGGATGCAGACCAGTCGTCTCACCGGTCTCAAGCGCCCGTGTCATCGAGTGACCGAGCCGATAAGTCAACGCGGCCGACTCGTAGTCGAGCCAATCCTCTGCGAACAGCTTCCACGCCAGATAGATGGCGAAGAACGGGACGACGATGTTGGCGAAAACATCGACGGTGCGCGCCGAACGTCGCGGCAGCGCAGCAAGCGCGGGAATGGCGGAGCGCAGTACCAGGAACATTGCCACGTACGAACCGAGCCGGGCCAGGCCGGCGAACGGCATGATCAGCGAGGCCCAGACGTCGTTGTCCCAGCCGACATAGGCGGCCAGTTCGATGGCGCCCCTACGGCCGAGCCAGCCGAGCAGGTAGAGCGCGGCGAGTTGGGGGAAGTGGCGCCACCAGAGAACGAATGGCCGCAGCAGGTCGCGCACCGCCATATCGTAAGCGGATCGGCACGGGTTGCCGGGCACCTGGTGAGTGTCAGTCCTCCGCTGCGGTCAACCAGGCTTCTTCGAGCGATTCCTTGGTTGCCAACAAATCATTGAGTTCGTTGTTGAGCTCACCCAGCTTGACGTGATCTGCGGCAGCTTCCGCCATCGCTTCGTGCATGGCGGCGATGCGTTCGTCGAGCTTGGCGAGTTGCCCTTCGATGCGGGCCATCTCCTTGCCGGTACGTCGCTCGCGTGCCGACGCCGACTCCGAGCGCTGCGGCTCTTGGCGGCTCGGCGGGGGTTCGGCCGCTTCGCGGTCGGCGAGATACTGCTCGATGCCGCCTGGCAGCAGGTCGGCGCGCCCTGCGCCGGTGAGTGCATACGTGACGTCGGTGACGCGCTCGAGGAAGTACCGGTCGTGGGTGACGACGATCAACGTGCCCGGCCAATCGTCGAGGTAGTCCTCGATGACGGTCAGCGTGTCGATGTCGAGGTCGTTGGTCGGCTCGTCGAGCAGCAGCACATTGGGCTCGTCGAGCAGGATGCGCAGGAACTGCAACCGGCGGCGCTCGCCTCCCGAAAGGTCGGTGATTTTCGCGATGAGCTTGTCGCCGGTGAAGCCGAAGTCCTTCAGCAGGGTGTCTGCGCTGATTTCCCGCCCGCCCGCCAATTGGCTGATGCGGCGCCGGTTTTCGACGGCATCGATCACCCGATCCGCATCCGTCATCTCGGCCAGCGCCTGGCTGAGATATCCGATGTGCAGCGTTGAGCCGCGTTTGATCGTGCCCGCCGTTGGCTGCAATTCACCAGCGAGAAGCCGCAGCACCGACGTCTTGCCGGTGCCGTTGACACCGACCAGTCCGATCCTCGCACCCGGCCCGATGGACCAGTCGGTCGCCTCGAGGATGACGCGATCGCCGACTTCCAGCCGCAACCGGTGCAGATCGAACACGTCCTTGCCCAACCGTGTCGTAGCGAACCGCTGCAGCACAAGCGAATCCCGCGGCGGCGGTTCGTTGGCGATGAGATCGTTCGCCGCTTGGATACGGAACTTCGGTTTCGACGTCCGCGCGGGCGGACCGCGGCGCAGCCACGCCAACTCCTTGCGCATGAGGTTCCTGCGCCGAGCCTCCGTCCCGGCAGCCAGCCGCATTCGTTCCGCGCGGGCCAGCACGTACGCGGCGTAGCCGCCCTCATAGGCGTCGACGGCGCCGTCGTGCACCTCCCATGTGCTCGTGGTGACGGCATCGAGGAACCAGCGGTCGTGGCTGACCACCACGAGAGCCTGAGATCGCAGCCCGGAAAGGTGCTCGGCGAGCCAGCCGATCACCTCGACGTCGAGATGGTTGGTGGGCTCGTCGAGCACCAGCACGTCGTGTCCGGCGATCAGGACGGCGGCCAGCGCGACCCGGCGCCGCTCACCGCCGGACAGGTCTGCGACGCCGCTGTCGAGGTCCACCGCGGCCAGGAGGTGCTCGACCACTGCACGCGTATCGGGTTCGGCGGCCCAAATGTGGTCGGCCCGCCCGCCGACGATGACCTCTCGGACGGTTGACCCGGCGGCGAAGTCGTCGCTTTGACGCAGATAGCCCACCGACAGCCCCGACGTGTGGGTGACTCGCCCTGAGTCGGGCCCGCGGGCTTCGGTCAGCACCTGGAGCAGCGTGGACTTGCCGTCGCCGTTGCGGCCGACCACGCCGATCGCGTCACCTTCGTCGACGCCGAGGCTGACGGCGGCCAGCAGTGTGCGGGTGCCGTAGCCGACCGTCGCTCGTTCGACGTTGATCAAGTTCGCCATCAGCCGCCGATGATAGGCGGGCGCTGTGCCATGATGACCTCGGCAATCAGGGGATACGGGTGTGACTAGAGGGGAACCGCCGGTGGTGGACCTTTCGGCAATAACGAGGCCAGTGGGTCGACTGGTGGCCACGGCGCAGAACGGTCTGGAAGTCTTGCGCTACGGCGGCCTGGAGACCGGCGCGGTTCCGTCGCCGTTCCAGATCATCGAAAGCGTGCCGATGTACCGGCTTCGCCGGTACTTCCCGCCCGACACCCGGCCCGGCTCGAAACCACCGGGGCCGCCGGTCCTCATGGTGCACCCGATGATGATGTCTGCCGACATGTGGGACGTCACCCGCAACGAGGGCGCCGTCGGCATTCTGCACGGTGCTGGCATCGACCCGTGGGTCATCGACTTCGGCGAGCCCGACAAGGTCGAAGGCGGTATGCAGCGCAACCTTGCCGACCACGTGGTGGCCCTCAGCGAGGCCATCGACACCGTCAAGGAGACCACCGGCCGCGACGTCCACCTGGCCGGCTATTCGCAGGGCGGGATGTTCTGCTACCAGACCGCGGCGTTCCGCCGGTCGAAGGACCTCGCCAGCATTGTCGCCTTCGGCTCGCCGGTCGACACGCTGGCCGCCCTGCCGATGAACCTGCCAGCCGGCTTGGCCGCCGGTGCCGCCGACTTCATGGCCGACCATGTCTTCAGCCGCATCGACATCCCCAGCTGGCTGGCGCGCACCGGGTTCCAGATGCTCGACCCCATCAAGACCGCGCAATCGCGCCTCGACTTCCTGCGCCAGCTGCATGACCGCGAGGCGCTGCTGCCCCGCGAGCAGCAGCGGCGATTCCTGGCGTCCGAGGGATGGATCGCCTGGTCCGGCCCCGCGATCGCCGAACTGCTCAAACAGTTCATCGCCCACAACCGCATGATGACCGGCGGCTTCGCCATCCACGGCGATCTGGTGACGTTGAGCGACATCAACTGCCCGGTACTGGCAGTGGTCGGCGAGGTCGACGACATCGGCCAGCCGGCTTCGGTGCGCGGCATCAAGCGCGCAGCCCCCCAGGCCGACGTGTACGAATACCTCATCCGCGCAGGCCATTTCGGTCTTGTGGTGGGATCAAAAGCGGCGACGCAGACGTGGCCGACAGTGGCGCAATGGGTGAAATCGATCGACGGGGACGCGGACCTGCCCGATGGCGTCGCCCCGATGGCGCTTCAGCCGTCGGCGACCAGCGAAAGCGGCGTGCCGTTGGCATCCCGGCTCGCGCACGGCGCCACTGCGGCCGGTGAGATGGCTTTCACCATGGCCCGATCGGCCGCAGGCGCGCTCGTGGCCGCCAACAAATCGGCCCGCGCGCTGGCTGTCGAAACGGTCCGCACGCTGCCAAGGCTGGCCCGGCTGGGTCAGATCAATGACCACACCCGCATGTCGCTTGGCCGCATCATGTCCGAGCAGGCGCGTGACGCACCCAACGGCGAGTGCCTGTTGTTCGACGGGCGGGTCCACACCTACGAGGCGGTCGACCGCCGCATCAACAACGTGGTGCGAGGCCTGATCGAGGCCGGCGTCCGACAGGGCGCGCACATCGGTGTGCTGATGGAGACGCGGCCCAGCGCGCTGGTGGCGATCGCAGCGTTGTCTCGACTCGGCGCGGTCGCGGTGCTGATGCCGCCCGACGTCGATCTGGCGACCGTCGTTCGGCTCGGTTCGGTGTCCGACATCATCGCCGACCCGAGCAACCTCGAAGCCGCGCGCGGGCTGTCCATGCGGGTGCTGGTCCTCGGCGGCGGTGAGTCGCGCGATCTGCATCTGGTGGACGACGCCGATGTCGTTGACATGGAGCAGATCGACCCGGACGAAGTGGACCTGCCCGGGTGGTACCGGCCCAACCCCGGGTTGGCCCGCGACCTTGCGTTTGTCGCGTTCAGCACGGTGGGCGGACAAGTTCTCCCTCGCCAGATCACCAACTTCCGCTGGGCGCTGTCGGCGTTCGGCACCGCCTCGGCGGCCAACCTCGGCCGCAATGACACGGTTTACTGCCTCACGCCTCTGCATCACCAGTCCGGACTGCTGGTGGCCCTGGGCGGCGCGGTGGTCGGCGGGGCCCGGATCGCGTTGTCGCGCGGCCTGGTGTCCGACAGGTTCGTTCAAGAGATCCGCCAGTACGGCGTGACCGTGGTGTCCTACACCTGGGCCATGCTTCGCGAGGTGATCGACGATCCTTCCTTCGCGCTGAGCGGCAATCACCCGGTACGGCTGTTCATCGGCTCGGGCATGCCGACCGGACTCTGGAAACGCGTGGTCGAGATCTTCGGGCCTGCCCATGTGGTCGAGTTCTTCGCCACCACCGACGGTCAGGCGGTGTTGGCCAATGTGTCCGGGGCAAAGATCGGCAGCAAGGGAAGGCCGTTGCCCGGCGGCGGCGACGTCGAACTCGCGGCATACGACGCCGAAGATGACTTGATCCTCGAGGACGACCGCGGCTTCGTGCGTAAGGCCGAGACCAACGAAGTGGGCGTCATGCTGGCTCACCCTCGCGGGCCGATCGACCCGACGGCATCCGTCAAGCGCGGTGTCTTTTCCCCGGCGGACACCTGGGTCTCCACCGAGTACCTGTTCCGGCGTGATCAGGACGGCGACTACTGGTTGGTGGACAACCGCAGCCTGGTCATCCGCGGCGAGCGCGGACCGGTGTACGCCTCACCCGTCGACGACGCCATCGGCGGGATCGACGCGGTGGACATGTCGGTGACCTACGCCGTCGAATCCGGCGGCCAGCGGATCGCGGTCAGCGCTCTCGCGCTGCGCCCCGGCGGCAGCGTCGCGGCGGGCGACCTGTCCGAAGCGCTGGCAGATCTACCGGTCGGCGCGGCCCCCGACATCGTGCATGTGGTCCAGGAAATGGCGCTCAGCGCGTCGTATCGACCGCTGATCAGCCAACTGCGCGCGATGGGCATTCCGAAGCCGTCCCGTAACGCCTGGTACCTGGATACGGATACCAATAAATACAAAAGACTTACGGCCGCGGTACGCGCCGAGATCCTCGGCGACGAACACTGAGGTCGTGCTGGGTGTCCGACGCGCTGTTAGGCTCGCAGCGCATGTGGGGAGCACGATCAACTTGAGCCAACGCACTGGAGGATCGATGACATCGCAGAACGGTCGGCGCCGCTTGGTCGGTGCCCTTGCTGGCGGCATGGTCGCGGGCGCTCTGTTCGCAGGTATCGGCGCGCCGACGGCCTTCGCCGCTCCAGGGGACGATGAAAGCACCGATACCGAGGCCCCTGCGCAGCCGGCGATGACGGGCGATCAGGCCCTCGCCATAATCCAGCAGGACTACGACCTGGGTGCCGGCGGTGGTCAGCTGTCCAACTTCGTCCACGAGGTGCTGGTGCTGCGCAATCTCGGCTTCAGGCCGTCGAAGGCGAACCAGACCGCGATCATCGAGGCGTTGGAGAAGCGGCCGAACCAGGCGCCCCTTGTGGAGGCTCTAAAGGCGACCGTCGCCTACCAGCGCAGGATCCAGGCGCAGGCGGCAGCTCAACAGGCCGACGGCGGCGGGGGCTTCTCCATCGGCGGGGCGCCTGCGCCGTTCGATCAGGGCGGCACGATCATGCCCTACCCCGGCTGATCTCGCGTTGCTAGACGACAAACTGCTGAGCATTCTGGTCTGTCCCGATGACCGGGGGCCGCTGCTCTTGATCGGCGATGACGAACTGCTCTACAACCCGCGACTGCGCCGCGCATACCGGATCGAGCACGGTATCCCGGTGCTGCTCGTCGACGAAGCCGCCGCGGTGACCGACGACGCAGAGCACGAGCGGTTGTTGAGCCGCGCCAAGTCTTGAGCGCCTGTATCTATTTTCAGCTCATTTCAGCCGAAAAGGCGGGCGGGCTTACGCAAACCCCGGCAGATCGCCGGTGAGGTAATGCTGCAGGTTCGGGGCGATTGTCGCGGCGATTTGTTCGACCGGCAGCGACCGGAACGGATCCAATTCCAGTATGTAGCGCGCCATCACCACCCCGACGAGCTGCGACGCCACGTACTGAACGCGGATACGGCCAGTCCCCGGCGGACTGTCCACCCGCGTGCCGACCTCTGCGGAAATGACTTCCTGCAGGAACGAGCGGACGAGAGATACGTCATTTCCCGCCAGGATCGAGCGCAGCGTCGCGATGAAGCCCTTGCCCAGCTCGGAATCCCAGAGCGGCAACAGGATCGACGGCAACACGTAACCGATCCGGTCCACCGGGATCTCCCTTAGCGGACCGATCACCGCCATCGGGTCGATCGGGATGTGGATGGCGGCCGCGAACAGCTGCGTCTTGGTGCCGAAATAGTGGTGCACCAGCGCGGGGTCCACGCCGGCATCGGCCGCGATTGCGCGAATCGACGTCTTGTCGATCCCGTTGCGGGCGAACAGCTCTCGAGCACTGGCAAGGATGCGCTCGCGCGTGTCGGACGCGCCGGGCGGTCGGCCGGGACGTTTGCGCTCGGTGTTGGTTGTCAAGCTCCTACGGTGTCCTTCGTCGTAGCGTCGCAGCGGCGAGGCACATCGCGATGACCGCAAAGCCGATCACCACGGCGATATCCCGCAACGCGATCGTCGTCAGGTCCGGGTGAGCGCCGACCTGCTGCAGCGCCTCCAAAGCGTAACTGGCGGGCATGACATTGCTGATCCATTGCAGCCAGTCTGGTAATACATCGCGGGGCACGATGATGCCGCACAGCAGCAGCTGGGGCACGATAACCACGGGCATGAACTGAACCGCCTGGAACTCGGTGCGGGCGAACGCGCTGCACAACAGGCCCAGCCCCACACCGAGTATGGCGTTGATGATCGCAATGATGAACACCAGGGTCGGGCTGCCTGAGGTATCGAGGCCAAGTAGCCAGAACGACACGATGCAAGCGAGGGTTGCCTGTGCTGCCGCCGCGACCGAGAACGCGGTGCCGTAGGCGGCCAGCAGGTCGAGTTGCCGCAGGGGCGTGGTCAGGATCCGCTCCAACGTCCCCGAAACACGTTCCCGTTGCATGGTTATCGACGTGATCAGGAACATGATGATCAGGGGGAACAGCCCGAGCATGATCAGACAGGCGTTGTCGAACGGTGTCGGAGCGCCAGGCCGATGCGGGGCGTTCTGGAACATGAAGTACATCAGCGTGATGATGAGGCTGGGTACGACAAGAATCATCGCGACACTGCGGTGGTCCGCCGCGAGCTGACGCAGGATTCGCCCGGTGGTGGCGAGATAACTCTGCGGGCTCAGCTTGCTGCGGCTGCGGTGGTGTGCCGGATGACGGACAGAAACGCTTCCTCCAGTGATTGACATCCCGTGTCCTCTCGTAGGTTCCGTGGCGTGGTGTGGGCGAGCAGGTGGCCGTCCCGCATGAGCAACAGATCGCCGCAGTGATCGGCCTCGTCCATGACATGGCTGGAGACGAGCAATGTCGTTCCGCGCCTTGCGAGTTGGTGGAACTGCTGCCACAGGTCCACGCGTAGCACGGGATCCAGGCCGACGGTGGGTTCGTCCAGCACCAGCAGATCCGGCGCGGCCACCAGCGCGCATGCCAGCGATACGCGAGTGCGTTGGCCACCGGACAGATTGCTACACAACGCCGTTCGATGGTCGTCGAGGCCGACCGCGGTGATGGCTTCGTCGGCGGAAGTGGAGTCCATGCCGTACAGCGAGCCGAAGTAGCGGACATTGTCGACGATGCGCAGATCATCGTAGATGGTCGGCGCCTGCGGCATATAGCCGACGCGTCTACGTAGGGGAGCGGAGCCTGCCGGGTGTCCGAGCACCGAGACGCTGCCCTCGTTGATGATTTGGGTCCCGACGATGCTGCGCATCAGCGTGGTCTTTCCGCAGCCCGAAGGCCCGAGCAAGCCGGTGATCGAGCCGCGCGCGATCTGCACCGAAAGGTCGTGGATGGCCGGGCGCTTGCCGCGGACAACCCGCAGATGCTCGATGACGACGGCCGGTTCGACTCCCCGTCTCAGTAATTCATCACTCGATGAAGTCATCATGCGATGAATAATGCTCCCAGGGCTTGGGTGTGTCAAGGGTCGTAGGCAGAATCGCCACGGTGACCGCGAAACTTCTGCCTGGCGACCCGGTTGAGGCGGCCCGCCGGCTACTGGGGGCCACGCTGATCGGGCGCGAAGTGACCGCGATGATTGTCGAGGTGGAGGCATACGGCGGCCCCCTGGACGGCCCGTGGCCAGACGCCGCGTCGCACTCATTCCGCGGACAACGCGGGCGCAATACGGTCATGTTCGGGCCGGCGGGCCGGATGTACACCTACCGCAGCCATGGCATTCACGTCTGCGGCAATGTCGTCTGCGGCTTCGATGGAGTCGCGGGGGCCGTCCTGCTGCGGGCTGCGGCTGTCGAGTCCGGACTCGAGGTAGCGGGAGGTCGCCGCGGCGAGGCGGTGCGTCCCGCTGCCCTTGCCCGTGGCCCGGGCAACCTCTGCTCCGCGCTGGGAATCACGATGGACGACAACGGAATTGACCTTTTCGACCGTCGGAGCCCGGTGCGCCTGACTTTGTCGGAGGAACGTCGCGCAGCCGAGGGGCCGCGGGTCGGAGTCAGCCAAGCCGCCGATCGACCGTGGCGATTTTGGCTGGCCGGTCGCCCCGAGGTTTCCCTTTACCGCCGCAGTCCACGGGCACCGGCGCCCGGTCAGAGCGATTGATACGGGAAGATCGAGTCCATGGGAACGTCGAACATCCTCGACGAGTTGGACTGGCGAGGGCTGATTGCCCAGTCGACCGACCGTGATGCGCTGGGAGACCAGCTCTCCGCGGGGCCCGTCACCGTCTATTCGGGATTCGACCCGACGGCGCCAAGTCTGCACGCCGGACACCTCATCCCTCTGCTGACGCTGCGTCGGTTCCAGCAGGCCGGCCATCGCCCGATCGTGCTGGCAGGCGGCGCAACCGGAATGATCGGTGATCCCAGGGACACCGGGGAACGCACGATGCACGACGAGTCCACCGTGGCCGACTGGTCGGGCCGCATCCGCCGTCAGCTCGAACGCTTCGTCGACTTCGACGACTCGCAGTCCGGCGCAGTCGTCGAGAACAACCTGACGTGGACCGGCGACATGCGTGCGATCGAGTTCCTGCGCGACGTCGGAAAGCACTTCTCGGTCAACGTGATGCTCGACCGCGACACGGTGCGGCGCCGCCTCGAGGGGGAGGGCATCTCCTACACCGAATTCAGCTACATGCTGTTGCAGGCCAACGACTACGTCGAACTCAATCAGCGCTACGGCTGCGCCCTGCAGATCGGCGGTTCGGATCAGTGGGGGAACATCATCGCCGGAGTGCGGCTGGTGCGACAGAAGCAGGGTGTCACGGTTCATGCGCTGACCACGCCGTTGGTGACCGATTCGGAGGGCAAGAAGTTCGGTAAGTCGACAGGCGGCGGCAGCCTATGGCTGGACCCGGAGATGACGAGCCCGTACGCCTGGTATCAGTACTTCTTCAATACGGCCGATGCCGATGCGATCCCGTACTTGAAATGGTTCACGTTCCTGTCGCGCGAGGACCTGGCCGAACTCGAGCAGGCAACGACCGAACGTCCACATGAGCGGGCGGCCCAGCGCAGGCTGGCACAAGAGCTCACCACCCTGGTCCACGGGGAGGCGCAGTGCTCCGCTGTCGAACACGCCAGCCAGGCGCTGTTCGGGCGAGCTGAGCTCGGCCAACTCGATGAGCCGACGCTGGCTGCCGCGTTGCGCGAGGCAAGCAACAGCCATGTCGCGGAGCTCGGGCCGGACGGATCGAACAGCATCACCGACCTGCTGGTGGCCAGCGGGTTGGTCGACAGCAAGGGCGCGGCCCGGCGCGCGGTCGCCGAGGGCGGTGCCTACGTGAACAACGTCCGCGTCGAGAGCGACGACTGGACGCCGCAGCCGTCAGACTTCCTGCACGACCGATGGTTGGTGCTTCGGCGGGGGAAGCGGAATATTGCTGGCGTCGTCCGCGTTGGTTGATCCGTCGGAGCTGACGCACGACTGCGCGCGCGAGGAGCGGCGTGTGGGTAGTGCGCACGATGAGCGGAATCGTCGAGATATGCCGCCTATCAGCCCATTTGACTCCGAGTTTTCCCTCACGTAACTTGTTGAAGTCGTCGCGACGCGGTCCGGCCGCTGAGCGCGACGGCGTCCCAGAGGGAAGCTCCACTTCGGTGGGGTTCCCGAACGTCCGCACTACTAGCACGCGGCTCTTGCCGCGGGTTTGGTCGCGCGGGCGGAACGGGTGTGTTGTTTGAGAACTCAATAGTGTGTTTGGTGGTTTTTGTTTGTTGTTTTTGTTTTTGCCATGCTCTCTTTTTCCCGTTTAGGGGGTGTGGTTTGTTTTTGTGCCAGTTTTGACTGGTTG
>NZ_RARC01000023.1 GCF_003719305.1 Mycolicibacterium stellerae | reverse complement strand
TACACACCGCCGCAGACCTCAAACACATCCAGGACACCCTCAACAAAAGACCACGACCCACGCTCGACCTCGACACACCCGCCGACCGGCTCAACGCCCTACTCGCCCAAGCGGCCGCCTAACGCCGTTGCACTAACCACTTGACTTTGAGCCGCCGGAAACATCGTCAGATTCACAAATGAAAGCCACGCGAGTGCAGGGCGTTGTCGACCCTGGCGGTGTATGTGGCACGCCGGTAGCGCAGCAGGTCTCTGCTGACCCGGATGATCAGCCAGCCCAACTCGTTTAGGGCAAATTGCTTTCGATATCGCGTTGCCGCACCGCGGGGTCTGTCCAGTGTTGGGGCCCGTCGTACTCGATGCCGCGGTGACTCCGCGCCGCCATCCACCAGCGGAAGCACCCGTCGCAGTCTCGGGAGGTAGCGGGCACCAGGGTGCGCGGCCATCACCGCTTCGACGTCGGCCGGCTTGACGTCGGTGGCGTTGACCGGGGCGTCGAGTCGCTGCACCGCGACCGTCGGCGTTGCGATGTGGCGACCGAGATCGAACATGGTGCGGGCCGGTGCGGTGACATGCATTTCGCCCAAAGCTAGGAATTCGCCAGACAACAGCTTCTCGGTTCTGACGACGAGATTCGGTGGCGGCCTGCGGTTGTCGTGAATCAGCTCGGCAGGCTCTGTGGGGTCGATCCACTTGGTGCCAAGCACTGCAGCCGCCGACAGTCCCGCGACGACGCCGCGACGTTTCGACCACAGCCATGCGGCCTTGGCCCGCCGCTAACGCCTCTGATCCGACGAACGGCCACCGCGGTTCGATCACAGGCGCCACAGTGCGCGCGGCGATGTGTCCGGATGAGTCGGTAGCCTGCTGAGCGTGGCGCTCTACCGTAAGTACCGACCGGCAACATTCGCCGACGTGGTCGGGCAGGAGCATGTCACCGAACCGCTGTCCACCGCGCTGTCGGCGGGCCGCATCAACCACGCCTATCTGTTCTCCGGTCCGCGCGGCTGCGGCAAGACGTCGTCGGCCCGGATCCTGGCCCGGTCGCTGAACTGCGAGCAGGGCCCGACCCCGACGCCGTGCGGGGTGTGCGACTCGTGCGTCGCCCTTGCCCCCAACGGACCCGGCAGCGTCGACGTGGTCGAGCTCGACGCGGCCAGCCACGGTGGCGTTGACGACACCCGTGAGCTTCGCGACCGAGCGTTCTACGCCCCCGCGCAGTCGCGCTACCGCATCTTCATCGTCGACGAAGCGCACATGGTGACCACGGCGGGCTTCAACGCCTTGCTCAAGATCGTCGAGGAGCCACCCGACCACCTGATCTTCGTGTTCGCGACCACCGAACCGGAGAAGGTGCTGCCGACCATTCGCTCGCGCACCCACCACTACCCGTTCCGGCTGCTTGCGCCGCGCACGATGCGGTCGCTGGTGGAGCGGATCTGTGAGCAGGAGGGCGTCGAGGTCGACGAGACCGTCTACCCGCTGGTCATTCGTGCAGGCGGAGGCTCACCACGCGACACGCTCTCGGTGCTCGACCAGCTGCTCGCGGGCGCCGACGGGAACCGGGTCCTGTATCCGCGGGCGCTGGCTCTGCTTGGCGCCACCGATGTCGCGCTGATCGACGACGCCGTCGACGCGCTGGCAGCGGGCGACGCCGCGGCACTGTTCGGTGCCGTCGAGGGGGTCATCGACGCGGGCCATGATCCGCGCCGGTTCGCCACCGACCTGCTGGAACGCTTCCGCGACCTGATCGTGCTGCAGGCGGTGCCCGACGCCGCCGCCCGCGGTGTTGTCGACGCACCAGGCGACGTGTTGGACCGGATGCGCGACCAGGCCGCCCGCATCGGCGCAGGCACGCTGGCGAGGTATGCCGAGGTGGTGCACGCGGGACTCGGCGAGATGCGTGGCGCGACCGCGCCGCGACTGCTGCTCGAGGTGGTGTGCGCGCGCCTGCTGTTGCCCTCGGCCAGCGATACGGAATCGGCTCTGCTGCACCGGCTCGAGCGCATCGAGACCCGGCTCGACATGTCGATTCCCGCCGACAGCACCACCGCCGCCTCGCCCGCGGCGCGGGAGGCGAAGCCGTCGAAGCAGTTCGTCCGCAAGACCAAGGCCGCAGCACCGCAGGCGGAGGTGCCTCAACCGCAGGAGCGTGCCCCTGCGTCGGCTGCCAAGTCTGCGCCAGAACCGGTTTCGCCCGAACCCGTCGCGCCAGAAGCGGTGCAGCCACCCCCTGCCTCCCCGCCGCCTGTGCAGCCGCCAGCCGACCCGGTGGTGGAGGTGCCCGCCGCGTCCGCTGCCGCCGTCGTCGGCGAACCCGACGCCGCCTCGGTACGCAGGCAGTGGTCGACCGTGCTGGACAGGGTCCGCGACCGCAGCCGCTCGCTGGCGGTCATGCTGGCCGGGGCAGTCGTGCGCACCGTCGACGGTGGCACGCTGCTGCTCAACCACGAGTCCGCGCCGCTGGCCAAGCGGCTCAACGAGCAGCGCAACACCGACGTCGTCGAGGAAGCGCTCAAGGATGCACTCGGGGTGGGGTTCAAGGTGCGCTTCGAGGTCGGGTCGCCCGCCGGTGCCGCAGCGGCCGCCGGTGGCCACGACCACGCGATTGCGCGCGACGAGGAGGACAGCATGCTTGCCGAGGCTGGCAGCGACGACTCCGAAACAGTGCGCCGCGATCCCGAGGAGGCCGCGCTCGAGCTACTGCAGAACGAGCTCGGCGCCCGTCGCATCGACGGCAGCTAGGCCGCCTCTACGGCGTCCACCACGGCCGGAGCGGCAGCCCGCCGTCGTTGCCGTCGTCGTCGAGCTTGACCGCCAGAACCTGGTGCAGCTGAACGACATTGGTCTCGAAACCCAGCCGCGAGCCCGCTATGTAGAGTCCCCACACCTTGGCAGTCGGCAGCCCGACCTCCTCGACGGCCTCGTCCCAATGCTCGGCGAGGTTGCGGCTCCAGTCGCGCAGCGTCAACGCGTAGTGGTGGCGCAAATTCTCCTCGTGCACGACCTCGAGGCCGACGTCCTGCGCCTCGGTGATGATCCGGCCCGATCCGGTCAGCTCCCCGTCGGGGAAGACATAGCGGTCGATGAAGCCACCCGCCGAGGGGCCCTGCCGGTTGTCCGGGCGGGTGATGCAGTGGTTGAGCAGCAGCGCGCCCGGCCGCATCTTCGACTTGAGAAAGCCGAAGTACGACGGATAGTTCTGCACGCCGATGTGCTCGGTCAGCCCGATGGACGACACCGCGTCGAACCCTGATTCGGCGACGTCGCGGTAGTCGCCGTGCCGGACCTCGCATAGGTCGGACAGGCCGTCCTCGGCGATCGCCTTCTGCGCCCATGCCGCCTGCTCCTTGGACAGCGTCACCCCGATCGCCTTGACGCCGTGGCTGGCTGCGTAACGGACCATGCCGCCCCAGCCGCAGCCGACGTCCAACAGTCGATCGCCCGGCTTGAGACGCAGCTTCTCGAACACCAGCCGGTACTTGTTCTCCTGCGCTTCCTCGAGCGTTGCGTCGGCGTGCGGGTAGCACGCGCACGTGTATGTCATCGAAGGGCCGAGCACCCACTCATAGAACGTGTTGGAGACGTCGTAATGGTGATGGATCGCCTCCGCGTCGCGGGTCTTGCTGTGCCGCAGTCCTTCTGCGATGCGCCGCCAGCGAGGCAACGCCTCCTGCGGCGGCGGCGCGATCGGCTTGAGGTGTTCGATGCCGATCGAGCGGACGATGTTGGCCAGCACCCGAGCGGGCGGCCGCCTGAAGTCCATCTTGTCGGCGAGTGCCCGCAGGAGCTCGTACGGATCGGCGGGATGCACACCGAGCGGCGCGACGTCGCCTGCCACGTACGCGCGGGCCAACCCGAGCTCGCCCGGCGCGGTGGCGAGATAGGTGGTGCCGCGCGGGGTCAGCAGGTCCAACCCCACGGTGGCGTCCTGCGGTCCGGCCGTGCTCCCGTCGTACGCGGTGAACTTCAGCGGCAGTTGACCCGCGGCGAAGATCTCCAGGATCTCGGCAAGTTTCAGCCTTCGCGCCTGCGTAGGTGTCTGTTGCTCTTTGTATGTCGTCATCGGTGACCTCCGTTCATTGCGCTAGTGCTCATCGCCGTTGAACCGCCTTTGCATACAGGTCGAGGAGACGTGAATCGGGATCGTATGTCTTCTTTACGGTTTTGTAGGCCTCCCCGCCGTAAAGTTCGTCGAAATCATCCTGTGAATAAAACGCGTCGGAGTACAGCGATTTGTGTCCGTCCAGCTCGCTGACCCTGCGCTCGATCAGTTTGTTGGTGTAGCCGTCCTCCGGCCCGACGGGCACCGACGACCAGAAGCCGACGTTGACGTAGGTGTGGTGCGGCCGGATCGGGTACAGCGGCCAGTTCCCGTCGTCGCGCAGGCGCAGGGGACACAGCCAGATCGGCTCGATCGGAACGGTGGCCAGGAACCAGTCGAGGAACTCGACACACCGCTCGATCGGCACCTCGACGTCCTGCACGACGCGCTCCAACGGTGGCCGGCCGTTGCGCTTCTCGATCCGGTCGGCGATGTTGAAGCGCTGGTCGTAGCCGATCAGCTTCCAGTAGAAGCTGCTGCGCCGGAAACGCCGCGGCCAGAACCGCCTGATCTTCGGGTTCTGTGCGCCGAACGCCCGTGAGCACCAGAACCAGTCGGTGTCCCAGCGCCACAGGTAGTCGTGGATCGTCAGCCGGTCGTGCTTCTCGGTGCCGTCGTGCTGGATGGACCGGTAGTAGATGCGCTGGCCGGTGTAATCGCTGACGGGCCCCGGCGTCGCGGTCTGCACGCCGACGCACAGATAGCTTTCGTCCGCGCTGAACACCACGCCGTCGAGATAGTCGACCGGGGCACCGTCGATGCCGCCGGTCTCGATGATGCGATCCATCTCCGCGGCCAGCTCCTGCAGCGATCGAAATCGCAGGTGCCGCAGCGCCACGAACGGCTTCACCGGCTCCAGCTGGATCTTCAGTCGGACCGAATAGCCCAGCGTGCCGTACGAATTCGGAAAGGCGCGGAATAGGTCGCCGTTCTGCTCCTGTGATGCGGTGACCACGTCACCGGTGCCGGTGAGGATGTCCATCTCGAGCACCGACTCGTGCGGCAGGCCGTTGCGGAACGACGACGACTCGATGCCGAGCCCGGTCACCGCACCGCCGAGGGTGATGGTCTTCAGCTGCGGGACGACCAGCGGCGACAATCCGTATGGCAGTGTCGCGGCGACCAGGTCCTCGTAGGTGCACATGCCCGCGACGTCGGCGGTCCGTGCGTCGGGGTCCACCGAAATCACACCCGTCAGCCCCGAGACGTCCAGGCCCTTGGCGTTGCTCTTCGCGCGGGCGCGGAACAGATTGGAGGTCGGTTTGGCCAGCCGGACGGTGGCCGCAGGCGGGATCGCACGGTAGCTCGCGATGAGCCGCCGCACGCCGTCGGCGTGCGTAGCACGTGCTTCGGTGGCCGGGACAGACACGCATATACGCTAGTCCGCGTCTGCGGCCGATGCGACCGCATCACAACGAGGGGAGTCATAGGAGATGGGACAGGTCAGCGCCGCCAGCAGCGTCTTGATCGACGCCACACCGGAGAAAGTGTTGGCGGCTGTGGCGGATTACACAACGGTCCGCCCGAAGATCCTCTCGGCGCACTATCTCGACTACCAGGTTCTCGAAGGCGGGCAGGGCGCAGGCACCGTTGCGAGCTGGAAGTTGCAGGCGACCAAGTCGCGGGTGCGCGACGTCAAGGCCAACGTCGACGTGGCAGGCCACACCGTGATCGAGAAGGACGCCAACAGCTCGATGGTGACCAACTGGACCGTCGCGCCTGCCGGACCCGGCTCGTCGGTCACCGTCAAGACGTCGTGGAACGGCGCGGGCGGCATCGGCGGGTTTTTCGAGAAGACATTTGCGCCCTTGGGGCTGAAGAAGATTCAGGCCGAGGTGCTGGCGAACCTGAAGAAGGCCGTAGAAACCAGCTAGCGGGTCTGGACCCCGAGGAAGCCCGCGATACCGCGCACGACGGCGTCGGCGTAGCGCTGCCTGCCCTCGGGCGTGGTGATCAGGCCCCTGTCGGCGGGATTCTTCATGTTGCCCAGCTCGATGAGGATCGACGGGTACTGCGCCAGGTTGAGGCCCGCGATGTCGGAGCGAGGGTTGAGGCCGCCGGTGCCGATGTAGGTCGATGGCACCAGGCCCGAGGCCTGCAGTTGGTCGCGCATGGTCTGGGCGAACTGCACCGACGGTCCGGCCTGCACCTGGTTGAGCGGCGGCGACGAGTAGAGCACGTGGAATCCGCGGCCCGTCGGCGGGCCGCCGTCGGCGTGGATGCTGACGATGGCGTTGGGTTTCAGCGCATTGGCCATCGCCGCGCGCTCGTCGACGCACGGCCCGAGGCCGGTGTCGTTGCCTCGTGACATCGCGGTCCGCACGCCAAGCGCCGTGAGTGCCTGGCGGATCCGCAGCGTGGTTTCCCAGGTGAAGGTGTGTTCGGGATAGCCGTCCTCGGTGGAGGTGCCGCTTTCCTGGCAGTTCTTGGTGCCGCCGCGGCCGGTGGGCACCTGGCGGCTGATCGAGCTGTCGTTGGAGCCGTTGTGGCCGGGGTCGAGGAACACGATCATGCCCGCGATGTTGGCGGGCGCGGCGGATGCGGGGCTGGCAAGCGTCGACGCGGCGACGACGAGGCAAGTGGCCGCGGTCGCGCCGACACGCAGGGTGGCTGACACGTGCACGGCGTCAAGGTAGCGCCCGGGCGTCTACGCTTGAAAGGCCGAAACGCCGCGTGCCAGCGAGCGCAACCAAGTCGAGACCAATACGCAAGGGGACTGTCATGCAACCCGGAGGCCCGCCCGACATGTCGGCGCTCCTCGCGCAGGCGCAACAGGTGCAGCAGAAGCTGATGGAAGCCCAGGAACAGCTCGCCAACACCGAGGTGCACGGGCAGGCCGGCGGCGGCCTCGTCCAGGTCACCATGAAGGGCAGCGGCGAGGTGGTGGCGGTTTCGATCGACCCGAAGGTCGTCGACCCCGACGACGTCGAGACGCTGCAAGATCTGATCGTCGGCGCGCACGCCGACGCGGCGCGCCAAGTCACCCTGCTCGCCCAGGAGCGGCTTGGACCGCTCGCAGGCGGCATGGGTGACCTTGGTCTGCCGGGACTCTGACTTGTACTGCAATGTTTGAAGGCCCCGTCCAGGATCTGATCGACGAGTTGGGCAAGCTGCCGGGCATCGGCCCGAAGAGTGCCCAGCGCATCGCCTTCCACCTGTTGTCCGTCGAGCCGCCGGACATCGACCGGTTGACCGCCGTGTTGGGGAAGGTGCGCGACGGGGTCAAGTTCTGCGTGGAGTGCGGCAACGTGTCCGACGACGACCGTTGTCGGATCTGCTCCGATTCACGCCGCGACGCATCGATGGTGTGTGTCGTCGAGGAGCCCAAGGACGTCCAGGCCGTCGAACGCACCCGCGAATTCCGCGGCAGATACCACGTACTGGGTGGCGCGCTGGATCCGTTGTCGGGTGTCGGTCCCGAACAGCTGCGTATCCGTGAGCTGCTCAACAGGATTGGTGAGCGCGTGGACGGGGTCGACATCACCGAGGTGATCATCGCGACCGATCCCAACACCGAGGGAGAGGCGACGGCGACGTATCTGGTCCGGATGCTGCGCGATATCCCCGGCCTGACCGTAACCCGCATCGCATCGGGCCTGCCGATGGGCGGCGACCTGGAGTTCGCCGACGAGCTGACGCTGGGCCGCGCGCTCTCGGGCCGACGCGCGCTCACCTGAGTCACATCGATCAACGTTTCGCACAGATCTTCTCGTACTTTCCCTGCAAAACGTCGGTCGATGTGACTTGTCAGTGCACCCGTGCACGATGCCCGTATGTCTGAAGTGTTCATCGGGAGTGAAGAATTGGCCGCCGGCCGCGTGACTCGTCACCAGCTACGGCGTTGGTACACACCGGTCTATCGCGGCGTCTACGCGCGCAGGGACGCGCACTTGTCACTGCGGGACCGCGCGATCGCCGCCTGGCTGGCGTCGGGCCGTAAGGGCGTGGTGGCAGGCGTTGCGGCATCGGCTCTGCATGGCGCTCCCTGGGTGGATCCCGATGTGCCGATCGAACTCGTCGGCGTGAAAATCCGCCCGCAGCCCGGTCTGGTTCCGAGGGCTGACCGCATCGCGGACGGCGAGATCACCCGAGTGTCCGGCTTGCCGGTGACGTCGAGGGTGCGTACCGCTTTCGACATGGGCCGCCACCTCGAGCGAACGGAGGCGGTCGCCCGTCTCGATGCGCTGATGTGGAATCAGGCATTTTCGCGTGCGGATGTGTGCGCACTCGGTGACCGATACCCACGCGCACCCGGTCTTCGAAGACTGCTCGAACTGCTGCCGCTCGTCGATGGCGGGGCCGAATCTCCACGCGAAAGCAGTCTTCGGTTGTGGCTGGTAGACGCCGGCTTGCCGCAGCCCGAAACGCAGATTCCGGTTCTTCATGGCAGTACCGCCCCTGTGGCGTTCCTCGATATGGGTTGGCGGGACTTCAAGGTCGCCGCCGAATACGACGGCGATCACCACCGGAAGAGCCGACGGCAGTACGTCAAGGACATCGCGAGGCTGCGAATGCTCGAAGCGCTGGGATGGATCGTCATACGAGTGATCGCCGAGGACAAGCCGAAGGATGTCATCGCGAGAGTCGAAGCGGCGTTGATCGCCCGCGGCTGCGCTGTCGAAATCGATGAACTACAACGGTTCACCCGCACATTCGCTGCGTGACGCGCTACGCGCGGCGGGGTGCGGCCAGGCGTTCGCGGCGTAGCAGGTCGACCTCTGGCAGGTCCAGCGGCGGCAGGTCGCCGACGACGCGCGACAGCAGGTGATCTGCGAGCTGGGGATTGCGGGCCAGGCACGGGCCGTGCAGATAGGTCGCGACGACGCTGCCCTGCACCGCACCGTCGACACCGTCACCCTCGCGATTACCCGCACCCGAGATGACCCGGGCCAGTGGCCGGGCATCCGAGCCCAACACCGTTCCGCCCCGGTGGTTTTCGAAGCCGGTCAACCGGTCGGTGAGCCCGGGCAGCAGCGGCTGGCTGACCACCTCGCCGATGGTCCGCCGCGGCTGCGGGGACGTCGTCAGGTCCAGCAGTCCCACGCCGTCGACCCGCTCACCCGCAGAGGTTTCGTACCAGTGCCCGAGCACCTGGATCGCCGCGCAGATCGCCAGCACCGGCGCACCCTTGGCCGCGGCGTCCTGCAGGCCGGGGTACCGGATCAAGTGGCGCGTCGCAAGCCGCTGCGCATAATCCTCCGCGCCGCCCAGTGTGTACAGGTCCAGGTTCGACGGCACCGGATCGTCAAGCGTGATGTTGACGATCTCGGCATCAAAACCTCTGCGCCGCAACCGCTGTCGCAGCACGACGGAGTTACCGCCGTCACCGTACGTCCCCATCACGTCGGGCAGCACCAACCCGATCCGGACCGTCGACTCAGCCACGGGCCAGCGCTCGATTCAAGGCCAGAAACGCGGTGTAGTTCGCTACCACCTCGACGTGACCCGGCGGACACGACCTGATGGCGTCGACGGCGTTGTGCACCAACGTGTGCTCGACGCCCGCGTAGCCGAGGCGAACGGCCAGGTCGGTTCCCCGCTCACCCGCCGCGACGACCGGATGGTCGACGAAATGCTCGAAGTTGACGTCCCACAGCCACGAAAGATCTTCCCCGTCGGGCACCTGGCCGTTGACCGAGATCACCACCGAGCCCGCATCGGTGTCGACCATCGACAGTGCTTCCTGCCAGCCCGCCGGATTCTTGGCCAGCAGCATCCGCACGGTGTGTGCGCCGAGCCGCACAATGCTGTAGCGGCCTGCCACCTCGTCGACCGTCGATACCGCGGCCACGGCCGCTGCCGGATCGGCGCCCATCGCAACCGCCGCGGCCACCGCTTGAGTTGCGTTGCCGCGGTTGACCTTTCCTGGGAGTGCGAGCGACATCGGCATCGAGAACCCCTCGGGGCCATAGATGTTCGCGTCGTCGTACCACCACTGCGGGGTTGGCCGCTTGAAATCCGTGCCCGTCGAATGCCAGTGCGCGCCGTCGCGGACGATGATCTCGCCGCTGCGCGGACAGCTCACCGAGTCGTTGGCCCAGCCGCCGCCTGCGGCGACCCACACCACGTTCGGGGTGTCGTAGGCCGCAGAGGTCATCAGCACGTCGTCGCAGTTGGCGACGACGACGGTGTCGGGGTGACGCGCCAGACCGGCGCGCAGCGTGCGCTCGATGTGGTTGATCTCGCCCACCCGGTCGAGCTGGTCGCGCGACAGGTTGAGCAGCACGATCACCTTCGGGTCGACGGCGTCGGCGACGTGCGGCACGTGCATCTCGTCGACTTCCAGCGCCGCCAGCTCGGCCTGCGGCGCGCCTGCAAGCGCGGCCACCAGGCCAGCGTCCATGTTGGCGCCCTCGGCGTTGGTTGCGACCGTCTGATGTCGCCGCCCTCGCGGCTCCGACACCCCCAGCGTGCCAAGCGCCGCGGCGGTCATCCTGGTCGTCGTCGACTTGCCGTTGGTGCCCGTCACGATCGCTGTGCGGCGGCCTCGGCCCAGCTGGCCAAGGATCGATTTGTCCAGCGTCATCGCCACCAGGCCGCCGATCATCGCGCCTGCGCCGCGGCCGGTCACCCGCGACGACCAGCGTGCCGCGGAGCCGGCCGCCAGCGCCATACGTCCGCGTGGGGTGACCATTCCGTGCATATTATGTGTCCGACACGCGGCCTCAGCGGCCGAGCCTTGTCGGTTGGCCGTGCCATCCTGACGTTTGTGAGCCATATCTGGGGTCGGCCGGCAGCCGACCCCGGCGCGGGTTGGGCCGTCGTCGACGTCGAGACGACCGGATTCCGACCAGGACAGGCGCGCATCGTCAGCGTCGCCGCACTCGCGGTCGGTGACGACGGCAACGTCGAGCGCACTGTTTCGACGCTTCTCGACCCCGGTGTCGATCCTGGGCCGACCCATGTGCACGGCCTGACCGCCGAGATGCTGGCCGGTCAGCCGACCTTCGCCGACGTCGCCGCCGAGATCGTCGACGTGTTGCGGGGCCGCACGCTCGTCGCCCACAACGTGGGGTTCGATTACTCCTTCCTGGCCGCGGAGGCCGAGCTCGCCGCGGTGGAACTGCCGATCGACTCGGTCATGTGCACCGTCGAGCTGTCCCGGCGGCTCGATCTCGAGGTCGAGAACATGCGGCTGGAGACGCTGGCCTCGCACTGGGGCGTCAGCCAGATGAAACCGCACGACGCACTCGACGACGCGTTGGTGCTCGCCCAGATTCTCAAGCCCGCACTGGTGCGCGCCCGTGAGCGCAAGGTCTGGTTGCCACTGCGGCCGGTTCAGCGCCGACGCTGGCCAAGCGGGTTGGTCACCCATGAGGAGCTGCGACCGCTGAAGATGATCGCGTCGCGGCTGCCGTGCCCGTATCTCAACCCTGGCCGCTTCGTCCGCGGCCGCCCACTCGTGCAGGGCATGCGCGTCGGGCTGTCGGCGGAGGTGAATCGCACCCACGAGGAGCTCGTCGAGCGCATCTTGCACGCCGGGCTCGCCTACTCCGACGCCGTCGACCCGGAGACGTCGGTGGTGATCTGCAACGATCCGAAGCCCGAGCAGGGCAAGGGCTACCAGGCCAACGAGCTGGGTGTGCCGGTCGTCTCCGACACCGAGTTCATGGACCACCTGGACAGCGTCATCGGCGGCACCGGCATCGAGGAGTTCACCGACCACACCATCGACGGCGGTCAGTTCGCCCTCTTCTAGGCGCGGTCACTGCGGGCGTGGCGTGCCCAGCGACTGGCTGGGCGTGAACGTCACCGGCAGCTTGCCCACCCCGGTCATCGTGGGATTGCCCGCGTAGGTGTGCACGCCGTCGAGGTCGACCTCGTAGTCGGGCATGCGTTCCAGGACCGCCCTGACCATCACCTCGAACATGATGCGGGCAAGCGGCGCCCCGATACAGCGGTGCGGGCCGAGTCCGAACGCGACGTGGCGATTGGGTGAGCGGTCCAACATCACTTCGCCGGGGTCGTCGAACTCCCGCTCGTCGTGGTTGGCGCCGATCCAGCTGACCAGCACCCGGTCGTTGCGCCGAAGCTGTTGGCCCGCAAGGACCGTGTCGCGGCTCACGGTCCGGCTGAGTTGCTTGTTGACGGTGAAGTAGCGCAGAAACTCTTCTGCCGCACGGCGATACAGCTCCGGGTGGTCGATGAGCTGCTGGCGTAGATCTCGATGGGTGCCGAGATGCAGCAGGCTCAACGCGGTGAGCGACGTGGTGGTGTCGACCCCGCCGCCGATGAGGTTCCAGAGGATGTCGAGCAGCTGGCTGTCGTCCAGGCGCGTCCCTTCGATGTCGAACTGCACCAGGAAGCTCGTCAGGTCGTCGCCGGGATCGGCCCGCCGCGCGGCGATGAACTTTCCCAGGCCGTCGAGCATCGCGGGCACCTCGGCGATCGCCCGGTTGTATTCGTCGCCGCCGGAAGCGGCCATGACAGAGTGGAAGAGGTTCGCGTATCGCTGCCAGTCGTCGTAAGGCAGGCCCATCAACCGCATGGTGAGGATCGCGGGCACCGGGCTGGCGTAGTCGAGCACCAGATCCATCTGCCCGTCGGCGATCCGCTGGTCGATGAACCAGTGCACCGACTGCTCCATGAACGGCCGCATCTTGTCGACGGCCCCGGTGCAGAAGAACGGGGTGAGCGCGCGCCGGAGGGCCAGGTGATAGGGCCCGTCGACCTCGCCGATGCCGAGCGGCGGCTGGCCCTGCGGGCGCGGGACGCCCATCTCGCCCTGGTAGCTCACGCCGTCCGGCGCGTCGGGCTCGTACTTGTGCGCGAAGGTGTCGCCGTCGCGAGCCACCTCGGTGACGGCGTCATAGCCCGTGACGAACCAGAACCCGCCGTAGTTCTCGTTCCAGGCGACCGGGCACCGGCGTCGGAGGTCGGCGTTGATGCGGAGTTCGTTGCGCTGGTAGTCATCGGAGTGATGGTCGAAGTCGACCAGTGCGTCGGTGCTGACGTCCGGTTGCCCCATTACGCTATCTTTACCTCTTTGAAAGAGGTGCCCGTGCCCAATCACCGAACGGTTTTCAACCACGTCGGATTGTGCGTCGCCGACCGCGACCGCTCGCGCCGGTTCTACGAGGGCCTGCTCGGCTTCACGTTCTGGCGGGAACTCGAGCTCCCAGACCTTGCCACGGCCAAGCTTCTGCAGCTGGACGGACCGATCGGCGTTCGCGCGACTTATCTGGTCAGCGACAGCGTCGTCCTCGAGCTCATCGACTACTCGAGGCGCGACGTGCAAGCCGGGTCGACGCGAGTCATGGACGAGGTCGGGCTGACCCACATGTCGTTGTCGGTGTCTGACCTGGCGGGGGTGTTGGCGCAGGTGCAGAGTTTCGGCGGATCGGTCGTCGACGAGACGGTCACCGAGCATTTCGCGATGATCCGCGACCCCGACGGGCAGCTGATCGAGCTGCTTCCGGACACCTGGGCGGACAGCCTGCCGCCGCGTCCGTAGCAGCCTCTTGACAACCACTACGCACGTAGTGTTACCGTCTGCCCATGACAACCACTACTGATGTAGTACAACGCAGGGGTTCCTTCCGGGACACCTATCGCATGCACGGCTACTACTTCAAAGAAGCCGCGACGCTGACCATCCTCGTCGGCTTCTGCCTGCACTTGTACCGGGTGATCTTCGGCGACGAAGCCGCGCTGCAGTACGTCGTCACGCAGACCACCGACACCCTTCTGATGATCCCGATGACCTACGCAGCCGTCACCGGCATCCTCGGCTATCGCCGGATGGTGTTCGCCAACAAGGTGCACCGGGTTGCGCTCACCGCGGCCCTGGCCTACATCGCGGTCAGCGTGCCCCTGCACATCTACGTCACGTTGGTGATGGCCGACGTCAGCTTCTACGTCCACATGGCCGGCTACTGGTTCAGCTATCTGCTGCTGATCGTGGTGTACCCGCTGTTCCTGACGATGTTCTGGAAGCTGCACTATAAGAGCTGATGTCAGCCAACCCGCAACGACGAAACCAGATCCTCGACGCCGCCATCGACATCCTGTGCGACGACGGCGTCGGGGGTCTCACGCATCGCCAGGTCGACGGCTGTGCAGGGGTGCCTGCGGGCACGACGTCCAACTACTTCCGCACCAGGCAGGCGCTGCTGGAGGCGACCGCCGCGCGCACGGTCGAACTGCACTGGCAGCGGGTCGAGGCGCTGCAATCCGCGGTCGGCCCGCTGAGCCGCGATGCCCTGAAGGCGTTGATGATTCGCATGCTCGAACCCGATGAGCAGTTTCGCCGTTGGACGCTGGCTCGCTTCGAGCTCTTCATGGAGAGCACACGGCGCGAGGAGTTGCGGCCACTGATGGCCGAACTCCAAGCCGCGGCGGTGAAGTCGGCGACGCTCATCTTCGAGGCCGCCGGCTTCACGCCGACGCAGGACCGGATGGACGAACTGAGCAGGGTGCTCAACGGGTTCGTGTTCTCCAAGCTGACCATCGCGCCCGAACCGGGCGCGCAGGACACCGCCGGCCTGGTGGACCGGCTGCTGAGCGCGTTCGTCGACTAGCCCTGCCTGCGGTGGCGCTGCAACCGCTCTCGCAGTATCTGCTCGAGTGGTTGTCCGTCCGTCTTGAAATCAGACGGGGAGAACGGCAGCTCAGCCCGCGACGAGCCGGTGGCCGCTTCGGCGCGGTACACGACGCCGAGCCGCACCACGTTGTGTCCGTCGCCGTCGGGAACCAACATTGTCTGAAAGCCCTCGATGTCGGCCCACGGCCACACTTTTCCGTCGAGTTCGAACCCGTCGTCGTGCAATATCAGCCCAGGCGAAAACAGTTCCCGCACAGCGAAGTACAACCAAATACCGGTGACGGCGCTCAGCAGCAACCACAAGACTGTAAGCGGGATGACCAACCACAGCGCTACATCACCCTCGTCATCGGCCAGCGTCGCGGGCAGACCGACGGCGATCGACACGAAGAAAACGACGGCAACGGCGGCATTGAATGCGGGTGCCGCTCGTTTGCGCGCGAGCACGACCTCGTCGCCCGTTCTCTTGCGGCGCCGGACGGGCTGGGCTGCCGGCGGATCGGCGGCGCGAAGCCCTGCGGTGAAATCGCCGTGCTGCCAACTCCTGAGGATGTCGAGCAGCGGTGCCCCGCCCGTATCGAAGGCTCCGACGGGGATGTAGGCGGGCGCGGTGTAGTAGCCCAGCCTGCCCAGCGCGCTGCTCGCCCGCAGGGCCCGGCTCTGCTTGGTGTCAGCGCGGCATCTCACCCGCAGATGGCTGACGGCGCCGGTCTCCGCGCCGCCGACGGTGTCGAACCCTTCGATATCCGACCACACGAGCGTGTGCTTGTTGATCTCGAACCCGTTGGAGGTCAGGCGCAATCGCCCGGTCAGCGAACCTATCGTCTGGGCCAAGGGCACTGCGAAAACGGCGGTAACCAGGACGCCGATCGCCACGAGCGCGTAGCCACCTGCGGAGCCGCCATTCGAGGTGGCGACGACGACCCCGCCGACTGCCACCGACAGCCCGATCACGACGAAGCAACCCGTGACCGCCGCCCTGAAGACCCCGTCACCTCGCGCGGCTGGAATCACGAGCTCGTCCATGCCGACCATGATGGGTCTTGCGGCGAGTCAGCGCTGAATCAGCTGAGCGCCTTCGTCTTAAGGGAGTCGAACTCCGCCTGTGAGATCGTGCCCGCCTCCAGGAGTGACTTGGCGTCGGCGATCTCCTGCGCGGGCGACCGGCCCGCCGCCTCGCGGATGTAGTCGTCGGCCTGCTGCTTGGCAGCCAATGACGCTTCGCGCGCCCGCTCGGTCATGCCCCTGCCGCGGACGACGAGGTAGACCAGCGCGGTGAACCACGGCAGCACGAGTAGGAAGATCACCCAAACGGCCTTGGCCAGGCCCGACGTCTTATGGTCACGCCATAGCAGGTCGGTGAGGATCTGGAAGAGCACCAGAAGGTACGCGATCCAGGCGAAAATGATCAAAAAGTGCCAGAGAAAATCCCACGTCGAACCCCAGTCCACGATCAGCTCCTTCTCAACTGACGGATGCACACGGTATTTGCGCAAACGTCAGTCAATCACGGGCTGCCGCGCGGTTGACGGCCGACACCACCGCCCGCAGCGATGCCGTGGTGATCGACGTCGCGATGCCGACACCCCAAATCGTCTTCCCGTTCACCGACGCCTCGACGTAGGCGGCGGCCTTCGCCTGCTCGCCCGATGACATCGCGTGTTCGGAGTAGTCGAGCACACTGACGTCGATGCCGACGCCGGACAGCGCGTCGACGAACGCGGCGAGCGGACCGTTGCCCGAGCCGTGGATCTCCCGTTCGACGCCGTCGATCTTGACGACGGCCTTGATGGAGTCGATGCCGCCGTCCACCTCAGATGCGTCGACGTGTTGCCTGATGCGCTCCAGCGGCCGCAGCGGCGTCAGGTACTCATCGGCAAAGACGTCCCACATCTCCTTGGGAGACACCTCGCCGCCCTCGCCGTCGGTGATCTTCTGGATTGCCTGGGAGAACTCGATCTGCAGCCTGCGCGGCAGCGCCAGGCCGTGGTCGGCCTTCATGATGTAGGCCACCCCGCCCTTGCCGGATTGCGAATTCACCCGGATGACAGCCTCGTAGGTGCGCCCGACGTCCTTGGGGTCGATCGGCAGATACGGCACCTGCCACAGCATGTCGTCGACGTCGGAGTCGGCCTCGTCGGCCGACACCTTCATCGCGTCGAGGCCCTTGTTGATGGCGTCCTGGTGGCTGCCCGAGAACGCGGTGTACACCAGATCGCCGCCGTAGGGATGGCGTTCGTGCACCGGCAGCTGGTTGCAGTACTCGACTGTGCGCCGGATCTCGTCGATGTTGGAGAAGTCGATCTGCGGGTCGATGCCGCGGCTGAACAGGTTGAGGCCCAGCGTGACAAGGCAGACGTTGCCGGTGCGCTCACCGTTGCCGAACAGGCAGCCCTCGATCCGGTCTGCACCGGCCTGATAGCCCAATTCCGCTGCGGCGACGGCAGTTCCACGGTCGTTGTGCGGATGCAGGCTCAAGATGATGCTGTCCCGCGGACTCAGATTGCGGCTCATCCATTCGATCGAGTCGGCGTAGACGTTGGGCGTGGCCATCTCGACGGTCGCGGGCAGGTTCACGATCAGCGGCCATTCCGGCGTCGGCTTGATGACGTCGGCGACTGCGTTGCACACCTCGACCGCGTACTCGAGCTCGGTGCCGGTGTAGGACTCGGGGGAGTACTCGAACCGCCACCGCGTGCCCGGATGTTTGGCCGCCTCCTCGACGCACTGACGTGCACCGTCGGTGGCGATCGCCTTGACCGCGTCCCGGTCGGCACGGAACACGACGCGGCGCTGCAGGATCGACGTCGAGTTGTAGAAGTGCACGATGGCGCGCGGCGCGCCTTCGCACGCCTCGAAGGTGCGCTCGATCAACTCGGGTCGACACTGCGTCAGCACCTGGATGGTGACGTCGTCGGGGATGGCGCCCTCGGTGATGATTTCGCGGACGAAGTCGAAGTCGGTCTGGCTGGCCGACGGGAAGCCGACCTCGATCTCCT
Organism: Mycolicibacterium stellerae; assembly: GCF_003719305.1. Classification (GTDB taxonomy): domain Bacteria; phylum Actinomycetota; class Actinomycetes; order Mycobacteriales; family Mycobacteriaceae; genus Mycobacterium; species Mycobacterium stellerae. Next base: position 83,397 of record NZ_RARC01000023.1, on the reverse strand, counting down.
TGTAGCCCATGCGGACGAGTAGGTCGAACATGCGCCGCTTGCGGGCCGGGCTCATCGGGTCGATCAGCGCCTGATTGCCGTCGCGCAGGTCGACGGCGCACCACAGCGGCGCCTTGTCGATGATCTTGTCGGGCCACGTCCGGTCTGGCACGGATACCGGTTCGACCTCTTCTGCGAAGGGGCGGTACCGGCTGGTCGGCATGGACGTGCGGCGCTGGGTGTTCCATGCGGGTTGCCCGTCGTTGGGGGCGCCCGATGGGGTGGTGATGGTGCGTGCCGACGTGAAAGCGTCGACAGAAGTCTGGCTGGAATTCGGGTTGTTCACGATGATCGCTCCGGGAGTGAAAAGGGACTCGACCGGCGCATCGCGACTACCCGCGACGGGAAGCCAGTCTGGTTAGACCCCGTCGCGGCTGCCGAGAAGGAGCACCCGCTGCACGTCGACCACTGTAGCCCACCTCGCTGCCCGGCCAAAACCCCAGGTTCTAGACCTGGCTGTCCGGGAAGGCGATGACCGACAGGAAGCGGATCGGCACCTCGATCAGGTCGACCGGGCCGTGCGCGCCTTCGCCGTCGATCTGCAGCGAGTCGCCCGGCTCCAACCGGTAGACCGTCCGGCTGTGGCTGTAGTCCATGACACCCTCGAGCATGAAGATGAACTCGGTGCCCGGATGCTGGAACAGCGGGTAGGTCTTGCTCTTCGCCGACAGTGTGACGTGCAGGCACTCCAGCCGCTTGTGTTCACCGCGCAGCGAGCCGAGCAGCTGGTACTCGTGGCCCTCCTTGGTGCCGTTGCGCACGATGCGGGCACCGGTGCCTGCCCTGACGAACGCCGCGGGCCGCTCCACCTCTGCACCGCGGAACAAACTGGTGACCGGCACGTCGAGACCCTTGGCCAGCAGCGCAAGCGTCGACAGGCTGCAGGAGGTCTGCGCGTTCTCGATCTTGCTCATCATCGCCTTCGAAATGCCCACCCGCACAGCCATTTCCGCAACAGTCAGGCCCTGCTGAAGGCGCAGCTGACGGACATTGCGCCCGATCGCGGCCTCGAACTCGAGATCTTCCACCGGCGCGCTGGGATCGCGGTCGCGGGCGGTGCCGGACTTGTTGCGCAGCAGCGGGACGTCGGTCATGCCTGGACTCTCCTGTCTAGCGCATCTGCCCGGCGCCGACGTACGGATACGGCGTCCTCAGCAGGTCGTTCTCAGCGAACCGGGACAGCCGGAAATCGTTCTCGGGGATGCGCGGGTCGGCGCTTCGGCCGTCGATGACGAGATCGGCGACCAGCCGTCCCACCGCGGGGGAGATCTTGAAGCCATGGCCACTGAAGCCGGCCGCGATGAAGAGGCCGTCCAGCGGGCCTTCGCCGATCACCGGATTCCAGTCGGGAGTGACGTCGTAGCACCCCGCATAGCTGGTGCGGATTGCCGCGGCGGGCAAGCCGGGGAACCTGGTGCCCACCTTGTCAACCGTGAGGTCAACGAACGCCTCGGTCGCGCGGTTGAGGTAGTTGTCCGGGTCGGCCTCCTCGACGTCGGAGAGGTCGCTGTTGCCGAACAGGATGTCGCCGCCGACCTCGGGGCGGACGTACTGCAGCGATACGAGGTCGGAGAACACCGGAACGTTCCCGGTCTCGACGCCTGGGTCGATGGTGACGATCTGCTCCCGCACGACGCGGATGGGTACGTCCACGCCGTACGGTCCGAGCAGGGACCTGGTCCAGACTCCGGTGGCGACGACGACGGCGCCCGCCGACACGGTGCAGCCGTCGGCAAGCCGGACGCCGGTGACGGCATCGCCATCGACCAACAGGTCGGTCACCGTCGCCCCCTGGCGGATACGGACACCGGCCGCGCGCGCCGAGACCGCGAAGGCCTGCGCGGTCAAATACGCGTCGCCGTAGCCGCCGCGCGACTCCCAGCCGAACGCGGCGAACGGCGAAAGGTCCGCGAACGGCCACATCTGCGCCACGTCGGAGTGGTCGATCTCCTCGGTCTGCACGCCGACCGCACGCTGCGCGGCCAGGCTGTTGCGCATCGACTCGACGTTCGCCTCGCCGACGCCGACGACGTAGCCCGTCTGGCGGAAGCCGATGTCCGTGCCGAACATCTCGTCGGCCTTCTCGAACACCTCGAGCCCGACGGTGGCCATGGCGGCCAGCGAGCTGACCCCGTAGTGGCAGCGCACGATTCCGCTGGACTTACCGGTCATGCCCGACGCGACGGTATTACGTTCGGCGACAAGCACATCGGAGACGCCCCGCTGGCTCAGGGCCCATGCGGCCGCCGCGCCCTCGATGCCACCACCGACGATGACGACGTCTGCCGTCTCGTTCATGTGCCTGGAATCCAGTTCGTGCCCGCCAGCGGCACCCGTGCCATCGCCGCCGCTTCGATGGTGACCGCGACGAGGTCCTCCGGTTCCAGATGCAGCACGTGCGACTTGCCGCAGGCGCGGGCGATCGTCTGCGCCTCCATCGTCAACACCCGCAGATAGTTGGCGAGCCTGCGGCCACCCTCGACGGGATCGAACCGCGCCGCCAACTCGGGGTCCTGTGTGCTGATCCCCGCCGGGTCGGTGCCGTCCTGGAAGTCGTCGAAGAAGCCGGCGGCGCTACCGAGCTTCGCGTATTCGGACTCGAAGCGAGGGTGGTTGTCGCCCAACGCGATCAGGGCAGCGGTGCCGATCGCGACCGCGTCGGCGCCGAGCGCGAGCGCCTTGGCGACGTCGGCGCCGGTACGGATGCCACCGGACACGACCAGCTGCACCCCCGTGCGATGTACGTCGAGTTCCTGCAGCGCCTGGACGGCCTCGGGCACCGCAGCGAGCGTCGGGATGCCGACATGCTCGATGAACACTTCCTGGGTGGCGGCGGTGCCGCCCTGCATGCCGTCGACCACGACGACGTCCGCGCCCGCGTGCACGGCGAGCTTCACGTCGTAGTAGGTGCGGGTCGCGCCGACCTTGACGTAGATCGGCTTCTCCCAGTCGGTGATCTCGCGCAGTTCATTGATCTTGATGGTCAGGTCGTCGGGTCCGGTCCAGTCCGGGTGCCGGCACGCAGACCGCTGGTCGATGCCCTCGGGGAGGGTCCGCATGCTCGCGACGCGGGGCGAGATCTTCTGGCCGAGCAGCATGCCGCCGCCACCTGGTTTGGCGCCCTGGCCGAGCACCACCTCGATCGCGTCGGCCTTCCGAAGGTCGTCGGGGTTCATCCCATAGCGCGACGGAAGATATTGGTAGACAAGGTATTTGCTTTGCCCGCGCTCTTCCGTCGTCATTCCTCCGTCGCCGGTGGTGGTCGACGTGCCGACCTCGCTGGCGCCGCGGCCGAGCGCCTCCTTGGCGGGCCCGGACAGCGCGCCGAACGACATGCCGGCGATGGTGACCGGGATATCAAGGTGCAGTGGGTGTTTAGCGTGCCGATCGCCGAGCACGACGTCGGTGTCGCAGCGTTCGCGGTAGCCCTCCAAGGGGTAGCGCGACATCGACGCGCCGAGGAAGAGCAGGTCGTCGAAGTGCGGAAGGGCCCGCTTTGCGCCCCAGCCGCGAATGTCGTAGATGCCGGTTTCGGCCGCCCGGTGGATGGCGGCGATCGTCTGGCGGTCGAAGGTCGCGGACTCGCGCAGGCCGAGGCGGGCCCGGTCGTCGCCTGGGTGGCTCATCAGTAGCTCGCGGCGTTGTCGACGTGGAAGTGATACAGCGATCGCGCAGAGCCGTAGCGGATGTAGGCACCGGTGTCGTCGCCTTCGAAACCGGCCGTCTTCAATAGCTGTTCGAGCTCCTGATGGTGTTCGGGGCGCATCTCCTTGGCGACACAGTCGGCGCCGAGCGATGCGACGTCACCGCGGACGTAGATGCGGGCTTCGTAGATCGAATCGCCCAACGCCTCGCCTGCGTCGCCGCGGATCACCAGCCGCCCAGCTTGGGCCATGAACGCGCTCATGTGGCCGACATTCCCGCCGACCACGATGTCGACGCCCTTCATCGAGATGCCGCATCGCGCAGCGGCATTGCCCTCGATGACCAGCAGACCGCCATGTGCGCTGGCGCCCGCCGATTGGGATGCGTCGCCCTTCACCCACACCGAGCCGCTCATCATGTTCTCGGCGACGCCGGTACCCGCGTTGCCGTTGATGGTTATCTCGGCCTGCTGGTTCATCCCTGCGGCGTAGTAGCCGACGTGGCCGTCCACGGTGATCTTCACCGCGGCGTTCGTCCCGACCGCGACGTTGTGGGCGCCGTCGGGATGGGTGATGACGAATTCGCCGGCCAGGTCGGGTGCGTGCAGCGCCGCATTGATATCGCGCAGGCTCGTCGATCGGAGGTCGAAAGACCGTGATGACACCGTGACTGTTACCTGTTCCATGCGTAGATCACCTCCGGCTCCGGCTCCCAGATCACGGCATTCTCCACCCCGGGAAGGCCTGCGAGAGCGCGGTATTCGCTACCAACGGCCACCCAGTCGGCGGTTTCGGCGATGACGGCGGGCTTGCAGGCGATCGCATCGCGGACCACCGCGAACGAGTCGCGGTTGGACACCAGCAGCGTGTAGAAGCCGTCGAACGTCGCGCAGAGCTCTTTGAGCGCGGATTCGATATCGCGGCCGTCGGCCAGTTGCTTGGCGATGAACCGCGCACCCACTTCGGTGTCGTTCTCGCTGTCGAAGTCGATTCCCGCGGAACGCAGTTGGCGCCGAATGGTGGCATGGTTCGCGAACGAGCCGTTGTGCACCATGGTTTGTTCGGGGCCGACCGTATAGGGATGGCAGCCCGCGGGCGTGACGGCGGACTCGGTGGCCATCCGGGTGTGTCCGACGCCCTGCCAGCCCTGCGCCTTGGCCAGGCTCCACGCATCGGTCAAGATGCGTGGGTGCCCGACGCCCTTGAGCACGGCCATGTCGGCGCCGAATCCGGCGATCAGGGCGCGCGGATATGCCGCTTTGACCGCGTCGAGCAGCGCCGCGGAGTTCGTATCGGCTGACAGCAGGTAGGTGGCGTCGACCGTCACCACGTCGACGTCGCGGCCGAGTTGACCGCTGACGGCGGAGGCGACGGCTTCGACGTCGTCGGACACGTCGACCACCGAGACGACACCGCGTCCTGCCGGTGACCAGATCGGATCGCCGTATACCGCGACTCCCGTCGAGTCGCTGCCGCGGTTGCCCATCTCGCACAGCATTCCGGTGAGCAGTTCCCCCAGCCTCGGGTACAGCTGCGGGGTGCGTAGATGCAGCCCGACGATCCCGCACATGGTCTTGACTCCCTTGGTATTCCGGCTCAGAAAGCGGTCAGGTAGTTGTCGATCTCCCACGGCGAAACGGCGCTGTGGTAGGCGAAGAACTCTTCGCGCTTGAGCTTTGCGAAGTAGGACGCGACACCCTCGCCTGCGGTGTCGAGGACGCCGGTGATCACCTGGTCGGCCTCGAACTCGTCGACGGCATGCAGCAGGGTGGGTGGCAGCGGCCGTCCTGTGCTGCCTTCTCCAACGGCGCCGGGGTCCGCGCTGCGCTTGATGCCGTCGATGCCCGCGCCCAGCGCCGCTGCGATGGCCAGATAGGGGTTTGCCGAGCCGTCTCCGCCGCGCAGCTCGACGCGTGCGGAGTCAGGTACCCGGATGTAGTGGGTCCGGTCGTTGCCGCCGTAAGTCGGCGTCCTCGGCGCCCACGATGCACCCGACGCGGTGGTCGTCGCACCGGTTCGCTTGTAGGAGTTGACGGTTGGCGCCACCACTGCCTGCAGCGCGCAGGCGTGCTCGAGGATCCCGCCGATGAACGCGTACGCGGTCTCGGACAACCCCAGCCCGCGCTTGTCGTCGTCGGCCGGAAAGACTGGAGCGCCTCCGGAGGTCAGCGACATGTGCAGATGCAGTCCGCTGCCCGTCTTGTCTCCGAACGGTTTGGGCATGAACGTGGCGATCATGCCGCGTTCGGCCGCGATCACCGACAACAGATAGCGCAGCGTCACAACGCGATCGGCGGTGGTGAGTGCGTCGGCGTATTCGAAGTTCTGCTCGAACTGGCCGTTGCCGTCCTCGTGGTCGTTGGCGTAGTTGGACCAGCCGAGCTCATTCATCGCGGCGGAGATCGCGGTCAGGTGGTCATACATCCGGGTGACACCACGCGCGTCGTAGCAGGGCTGGGCGGCGTTGTCGGCGGTGTCGGCGACCGAAAGGGCACCGTCGGCGTCGCGGTGCAGCAGAAAGTACTCCACCTCCGCGCCGACCCATGGCTCGAAGCCGGCGTCAGCGGCGCGCCCGATGAGTGACTTGAGGATGACCCGCGGTGCGTAGGGCCACGGTTCACCGTTGACGTGCGGGTCGCAGTGGACGATGGCAAGGCCGTCCTTGATGAACGGGATCGGGGTGAACGACGCAATGTCTGGAATGGCCATCAGGTCAGGGTCTTTGGGCTCCTGGCCTATCGCGCCGACCGCGTAGCCCGCGAAGCCGACGCCTTCGGTGGCGAGCAGGTCGACGGCTTCGACAGGAACCAGCTTCGCGCACGGCTTCCCGCGCAGGTCGACGAACAACGCCAGGATGAACTTCGTTCCTGACTGCTGGGCCAGTGCGGCGAGGTCGGTGGACATCTTGAAGCCTTGTCTCTTGTTAGGAATCAGTGTATCGCGCTAGGAAACTACCTGCCGACCAAACCGGCCGGCGCGGGCGAGTGGTGCCGCGCCGGCCGGGGCTTGGGGGTCAGGCTGTTTGCAGCTCGTACGACGCTTCGCGGTGGAAGGCCGTGTCGATGCCTGCCTCCTCTTCGTCGGGGGAGATGCGAATGCCCATCGTCTTCTTGATCGCCAACGCGATGATGCCCGCGACGACGAACGAGTAGACCATCACGGCACCTGCCGCGACGGCTTGGCGCCACAGCTGGTCGAATCCGCCGCCGTAGAACAGGCCGTTGGTGGCGTTGGGCATGCTCTCGCTGGCCAGGAAGCCGATCAGCAGGGTGCCGACGACGCCGCCGACGAGGTGCACGCCGACCACGTCGAGCGAGTCGTCATAGCCGAAGCGCTCCTTGAGCCCGACCGCGTAGACGCAGATCGCGCCCGCAATCGCACCCAGGATGATCGCCCCGACCGGCGTGACCGCGCCGCAGGCGGGCGTGATCGCGACGAGTCCGGTGATGGCACCCGACGCCGCACCGACGCCGGTGACGTGGCCGTCCTTGATCTTCTCGACCGCGATCCAGGCCAGGGTCGCGGCACAGGTCGCGACGAACGTGGTGACCATGACGATCGAGGCGGAGTTACCCGCGGCCAGCGCCGAGCCACCGTTGAAGGCGTACCAACCGGCCCACAGCAGGCCCGCACCGAGCAGCGTGAGCGGCACGTTGTGCGGCTTGCGAAGCTTGCCCCAACCGGCGGACTTGCCCAGCACGATCGCGACGGCCAGCGCTGCGGCACCGGCATTGATGTGCACCGCGGTGCCACCCGCGAAGTCGATGGCTTTCAGCGAGTTGGCGATCCAGCCGCCGACGGAGTTCTCAGTCACCACGCCGTCGAACGCGAAAACCCAGTGCGCGACAGGGAAGTACACCAGGATCGCCCACACCGCGGCGAACAACATCCACGCGCCGAACTTCATCCGGTCGGCGACCGCGCCCGAGATCAGGGCGACGGTGATCGCCGCGAACAAGGCCTGGAACAACGCAAACAGCGTTATCGGCAACCCGCTGAGCGTCGTGTTCGACTCCAGTAGGTCCTTCATCCCCGCAAATTCGAAGACGTCGCCGACGAATCCGCCGTAGGAGGTGCCAAAGGTCATCGAGAATCCGAACAGCACCCACAGCACGCCGACGATCGCGACGGCGCCGAACGTCATCATCATCATGTTGGTCGAGCTCTTGACGGACACCATGCCGCCGTAGAACAGCGCGAGCCCGGGGATCATCAGCGTGAGGCCGATGATGCAACACAGCATGAATGCTGTGGTTCCTGTATCCACGTCCATATACATCTCCTGAGTGATAGCGGCCTTCCGTCGGCCGATCACTGGCAGTAACCGATGTTTCTGTTACGTGGACGGGTTCGTGTTGTTGCGCGGGTGTTAATAGTCACCGCGCACGTGAGGAGCAAGCCTTGAACCGCCCGTTAAAGTTGCTGTGATGAAACTCGATCGCCGGTGGGGGTTCGCCATCGGCGTCGCGGTGCTTGCGGTGGTGGCGTTCGCGTTGTCGCAGTTCGGCGTCTTCGGCCCGTCGGCCGAGGACTGCCGTCCGGTCAAGGAGATGCTGGAGTACAACCGGTCGCAGGGCCAACAGATCGCCGCCAAGGCCGGTGACTCCGATGGCATCCCCAACGTGGCCGAGGAGGGCGCGTATCAGGTCTGGGCCGACGGCCTCGCCGAACGCGCGCAGAGCGTGCACGATCCCGACCTCGCCACCGATGCCACACAGCTGGCGAGCCTGTCCGGCGAGTTCGTCAGCAAGTTCCCGGTGCTGCGAGCCCAGTCGCAGTCGCGGGCGCCTGGCGCCCCGGCGCCGCCAGAGGCCTACGAGATGGCGGTTCTGAATACCCAGATCACCGAAGCAATCTCGAAGTTATCTGACGCCTGTCCCACATAGTCCGGCCGTAGGGTGGGCCCCGTGTGCACACGTGTGGTTTACCTCGGGACCGGCGAGCGGATCGTCACCGGCCGGTCCATGGATTGGAAAACCGAGATCGGCACGAACCTGTGGGTCTTCCCAAGGGGGGTGAAGCGCACCGGGGAGGCGGGTCCCGACTCGGCGGAGTGGACGTCGAAGTACGGCAGCGTGGTGGCCTCCGGCTTTGACATCAGCACCGCCGACGGCCTCAACGAGGCCGGGCTGGCCGCCAACGTTCTGTGGCTGGCCGAATCCGAATACCCGGCCAACAACGGCGACCGGCCCGCGATGTCGCTGGCGCTGTGGGCGCAGTATGTGCTGGACAACTTCGCGACGGTGGCGGAGGCGGTTGACGCGCTGACGGCCGTGCCGCTACGCGTGGTCACCGCGGAGATACCCGGGCAAGGCCTGCTTGGCACCGTGCACCTGGCCATGTCCGACGCGAGCGGGGACAGCGCGATCATTGAGTACATCGACGGCGAGCAGGTGATCCACCACTCCAGGGAGTACCAGGTGATGACGAACTCACCGATCTTCTCCAAGCAGTTGGCGATCAGCGAATACTGGGATGAGATCGGCGGGACGGTGATGCTGCCGGGCACCAACCGCGCGGCCGACCGCTTCGTGCGCGCGTCCTTCTACATCAACGCGGTGCACAAGACCGATGACCCGCTGGTCGCCGTCGCCGCCGTCTTCAGCGTTGTGCGCAACGCCTCCGCCCCGTACGGCATCGCCACGTCGGATGAGCCGAACATCTCCATGACGCGTTGGCGCACCGTCATCGACCACAAGTCGATGTGGTACTTCTTCGAATCGGCGTTGTCCCCCAACATATTCTGGGTGGACCTGAACAACCTCGACTTCACCGAGGGAGCGCCGACGAAGCGACTCATCCTCGGCGAGGGTGAGAAAACGATCTACGCGGGCGATGCAAGCGCGCAGTTCGAGCCGGCCGAGCCGTTCGCCTTCTTGGCCACGCCGTAGTCGGGCGCCGTAGTCACAACGGCAGCGGCGTACCCCAGCTACCCGTGAAGGCGACGTCGGTGAGCGGCAGGCGTCGGCGGCCCTGCGCGTCGCGCTCGACGACCTCCGGTGGGGCGTTGTCGTAGTCGCCGAGCGACCCGACCGCCACGACCGCGACCGGACGCACGCCAGCCGGAATCCCGAACACGTCACGCGCGCCGTCGGCGTTGAACCCCGCCATGGGGTGGGCGACAAGACCGCGCGACACCGCCTCGACGGTCAGCTGCGCGATCGCGGCACCCGCGTCGACGGCCGCGTACCTGGCGGTGCGCTCGTCCTCGCCCTCGTCGATACACACCATGATCAGCGCCCCCGCGGCATGCGAGTAGCGGTTGCCGCGCTTCATCAGCTCGGTGATTTCCCCGAAGGTGTCGTCGCCGCGCAGCCCGACGATGAACCGGACCGGCTGCCGGTGTCCCCACGTCGCCGCCCAGCGCGCCGCTTCGAGGACGGCGACCAGCTGCTCGCTGTCCAGCACCGCGTCGGGGTCGAACATCCGCGGACTCCACCGCGCCGCGATCTCGGGGTGAATCGGCACCCTGGTGTCGGCGCGCTTCTCGACTGGGTTGTGCCCCACGGCCGTGACGCTACCGGCGGAGTAAATGAGGTGCGCCAACCCCTTATCCTTGGTGGGATCTTCACGGATCACCCGCGAAACCAGGGAGGGTTCACCACAGTGGCGCTCGTCGTGCAGAAATACGGCGGATCGTCGGTTTCTGACGCCGAACGGATCCGTCGCGTCGCTGAGCGCATCGTCGAGACCAAAAAGCAGGGCAACGACGTCGTCGTGGTGGTCTCTGCGATGGGCGACACCACCGATGACCTGCTCGACCTGGCCAGACAGGTCTCACCGGCCCCGCCTGCGCGGGAAATGGACATGCTGCTCACCGCGGGGGAGCGCATCTCCAATGCGCTGGTCGCGATGGCCATCGAGTCTCTCGGCGCGCAGGCCCGGTCCTTCACCGGGTCGCAGGCGGGCGTGATCACCACAAGTACCCACGGCAACGCCAAGATCATCGACGTCACTCCCGGCCGGCTGCGCTCGGCGCTTGACGAGGGGCTGATCGTGCTTGTCGCCGGTTTCCAGGGCGTCAGCCAGGACAGCAAGGACGTCACCACGCTCGGCCGCGGTGGCTCGGACACCACGGCCGTCGCGCTGGCCGCCGCGCTCAAGGCGGACGTCTGCGAGATCTACACAGACGTGGACGGCATCTTCACCGCCGACCCGCGCATCGTCCCGAACGCACGGCACCTCGACACCGTGTCCTTCGAGGAGATGCTGGAGATGGCGGCGGCCGGGGCGAAGGTGCTCATGCTGCGCTGCGTGGAATACGCCCGCCGGTATGACGTCCCGATTCACGTCCGGTCGTCGTACACCGACAAGCCGGGCACGGTAGTCAAAGGATCGATGGAGGACATCCCGATGGAAGACGCCATCCTTACAGGAGTCGCGCACGACCGCAGCGAGGCCAAGGTCACCGTGGTCGGCCTGCCCGACGTTCCCGGTTACGCCGCGAAGGTGTTCCGCGCCGTCGCCGACGCCGATGTGAACATCGACATGGTGCTGCAGAACATCTCCAAGATCGAGGACGGCAAGACCGACATCACCTTCACCTGCTCTCGCGACAGCGGGCCCGGCGCGGTGGAGAAGCTGACGGCACAGCAGAACGAGATCGGCTTCACCAAGGTGCTCTACGACGACCACATCGGCAAGGTGTCGCTGATCGGCGCAGGCATGCGCAGCCACCCGGGCGTCACCGCGACGTTCTGCGAGGCGCTGGCCGGGGTCGGGGTGAACATCGACCTGATCTCCACCTCCGAGATCAGGATCTCGGTGCTGGTGAAGGACACCGAATTGGACAAGGCTGTTTCGGCGTTACACGAGGCGTTCCACCTCGGCGGCGACGAAGAGGCAGTGGTGTACGCCGGAACGGGACGCTAGGTCCGCGGCGAGCGAAGCGACGGGATAGACGATGGTCAACATTGGTGTAATCGGCGCGACCGGGCAGGTCGGCCAGGTGATGCGCACGCTGCTTGAGCAGCGCGAATTCCCTGTCACGTCGGTACGGTTCTTCGCGTCGGCGCGCTCGCAGGGGCGCAAGCTCGAATTCCGCGGCCAGCAGATCGAGGTCGAGGACGCCGAGACCGCCGATCCCAGCGGCCTTGACATCGCGTTGTTCTCCGCGGGCGCGACGATGTCGCGTGTGCAGGCCCCGCGGTTCGCGGCCGCAGGCGCCGTCGTCATCGACAACTCGTCGGCGTTCCGCAAGGACCCCGACGTGCCGCTCGTCGTCAGCGAGGTCAACTTCGAGCGCGACGCGGGCAGTCGGCCCAAGGGCATCATCGCCAACCCGAACTGCACGACGATGGCCGCGATGCCGGTGTTGAAGCCGCTGCACGACGAGGCGGGCCTTGTGCGCATCATCGCCTCGACGTACCAGGCGGTCTCGGGCAGCGGGCTGGCAGGCGTGCAGGAGCTTTTCGGGCAGACCCGCGCGGTCGTCGACGAGAGCGAGAAGCTGGTGCACGACGGCGGCGCGCTGGAGTTCCCGCCGTCGGTCTGCTACGTCGCACCGATCGCGTTCAACGTGGTCCCGCTGGCCGGCTCGCTCGTCGACGACGGCTCCGGTGAGACCGATGAGGATCAGAAGCTGCGCAACGAGAGCCGTAAGATCCTCGGCATCCCGGACCTTCTGGTCAGCGGCACCTGTGTGCGGGTGCCGGTGTACACCGGGCACTCGCTGTCGATCAACGCCGAGTTCGCCGAGCCGCTGTCCCCCGAGCGTGCGCAAGAGATCCTCGACGGTGCCGCGGGCGTCAAGCTGGTGGACGTGCCGACGCCGCTGGCGGCCGCCGGCGTCGACGAAACGCTTGTCGGTCGGATCCGCCGGGATCCCGGGGTGCCCGACGGCCGAGGGCTCGCGCTGTTCGTGTCCGGCGACAACCTGCGTAAAGGCGCTGCGCTGAACACAATTCAGATTGCCGAGTTGCTAGCCGCCGAGCTCTAACCCCCGCCCCCCTGTGCGCCGAAACCGACGTTTGGGCGGAATAATGCGAGTGCGCCCCGCCATTTTGTCGATTTCGGCGCTCACCGTCGTCCTATTGACCGCTACGCCCGCCCAGGCCGATCCACCGTCACCGATTCCGGAGCCGATCCTGCCGCCGCTCGCGCCGGGGCAGGTGCTGCGCATCGGGCCGACCGCGGGAACAGGCACGCCGACAGGCGATTACGGTGTCGGCGCCACCGATCTATGCGAGTTCATGGAGTTTCCCAGCGGCATCCTGCAGGTGTGCGGGGACAGCTTCGCCGGGCAGGGCGTCGGCTTCGGCGGCTGGTACTCGCCCATCGCGCTGCATGTCGAAACGGATTCGATCGACGATCCAACCGGGGTGCGATATGACGGCGTCACCGGAACCGACAAGCCGCTGCTCGCCGATCCGACGCGGCCGGGGGAGTCGCAGCTGCCCGCGGGCGTCGTGCAGATCAACCGCGAGAACTACATGATGGTGACCACCGCCAAGGATCTGCGCCCGCAGTCGTCTCGATTGGTGAAAGCCGATCCTGCGCAGGGTAATTGGCCGACGCTGCCGGGTTCGGTACGGGGGGCGGGATTCGAGGGCGGCAGGCAGAGCCAGATCAGCGGATACTACGACCCGATCCCGACGGCGGACTCACCCACCGGCTGGGTATACATCGTGGCCAACAACTTCGACCGCACCGGCCCCGTCGTTCTGTACCGCGCCAAACGGGAGACGTTCACCGACCGGTCGAGCTGGCAGGGCTGGTCGTTGGCCGGCTGGAACAAGGCCCCCACTCCGCTGTGGCCGGACAGGGTCGGTGAGATGAGCATCCGGCAGATCGACGGTAAGACCGTACTGTCGTATTTCAACGCCAGCAACGGGAACATGGAGGTGCGTGTCGCCGACGACCCCACCGCGCTTGGCACCGCGCCGGTCACCACCGTTGTTTTCGCCAGCGAATGGCCAGATCCCGCAGAGGAATTGCCGCCTCCCGAGGTCAACCGGCTGGCGCAGCCGTATGGCGGCTATGTCTCGCCGGGATCCACGCTCGACGAGGTGCGCGTGTTCATCAGCCAGTGGAATACGCTGCCGCGTGCCCAGTCGCCGTACCGCGTCATCCAATTCGCGGTGAATCCGTTGAAGCCGTGGTCGGGCTGAGGGCGGAAGCCACATTCACCGTGCGGGAGGTCAGGATTTCCAGTCGGTCGGGCAAGCCCACGTGGGCACGGGATGGGAGGTGAACATGGCGCAGGGTCGCGCACGGAGGCTGCTGCATGAGAACGGCTTGCTCCTCGCCTGTCTGGGGCTGTTCGTCGTCTTCTTCGTTGGCATGATCGTGTCGGGTTGGGCGGTCTACAACCAGGAGCAGCAGGAGCACGGCTCCGCACAACAGATCTCACTGGTGCGGTACCTGTCCACCGGCGATTTCGTCGAAGCGACGTTCGAGAACTGGGAATCCGAATTCCTGCAGATGGGCATGTATGTCGTGCTCACGGCATTCCTGTACCAGAAGGGCTCGTCTGAGTCGAAGCCGCTTCACGGGTCGGCACCGCAGGACAAGGATCCCCGGGACACCACACCGAACCGGTGGACGCCCTGGCCCGTGCGCAGGGGCGGTTGGGTCCTGCGCATTTACGAACACTCACTGGCCATCGCGTTCTTCGTGTTGTTCTTCGCGTCTCTGGGCCTACACGCCATCGGCGGCGCGAAGGCGTTCAGCGAAGAACAAGTGCAACACGGCGAGAGCGCCGTCTCGGTGTGGCGTTACCTGACGACGTCGCAGTTCTGGTTCGAGTCGATGCAGAACTGGCAGAGCGAGTTCATCGCCGTGGCCGCCATCGTCGGACTGTCGATCTTCTTGCGGCAGCGCGGTTCTGCGGAATCCAAGCCGGTCGCCGAACCACACCGTCACACCGGCGACTGACCGCGGGTGTGCTTGCCTGCGGCCTTCGCCCTCACTCGCTTGTGCACGGTCAGCAGTAGCCGGTCGAAAGTCGATCGCGGCGGGATGTCTTCGCCGTACTCCAGGGCGCGGATGTCGGCGACGAGCTGTTCAGCCAACACGCGCAGCTTGACATTCGTTTCCTGGGAGCGCCACTTCAACAGGTCGAAGGCGGCGTCGGCCTGAATGCGATAAACCAGCATCAGAATGCCCTTCGCCTGCTCGATCGCCGCCCGATTCTCCGTGATCTCGGCGACAGCCTCGGTGATGATCGCCGCCTGTAGCTCACCGGCAGGCGTGACGTCGATGTAGAACCCCTGCGTACCGATCACCCGGCCGGCGTTGTCGTGCATGCGTTCGCCGATCACGACGACCTCGCGCGTCACGCCCGCGACGGTGACGATGCGGTGGCGGGTGCTGAACGGCTTGTGCGTCCGGCGGATGTCCTCGAGCGTCGCGGCGACCTGTTCGTAGTCCTCTGGGTGCTTGTGCGACAGCACCAGCCGAGTCGTCGGTGTGACCTCGCCCGGCTCGTAGCCGTGAATGCGGGCCACCTCGGGCGACCACTCCCACCGCTCGTCTTCGAAGTAGAAGCGGTACCAACCAAAGTGCTGCGGAGCGCCGCCCGCCAAGGCTTGCTCGACGGTGGAGTCCTGGCTCATTTCTCAACCAGACCGCTGGCCATGTAGCAATTTTGGCACGCTATTGAATTCACAGCTGATTCATATGCAAATCAAGCCGGGTGCATCACAAATGTTTGCATGCTCAGAGCCATGAGCGAATCAACATCGACACCCGAACCGGCGACGGCGCCGGTGGCCACCGCAAGCCCTTCGTCGCAACCGACATACGTCGAGCGCGAGCCGCGTCGCTCGCGGCTCCCCGCGGTCGCCGCATGGGTCGGCATAGTCGCAGGTGTCGTCTTCATCGTCGCGGTCATCTTCTTCAGCGGCTTCATCCTCGGCGCGCATGCCGGTGGCAACCGCGGCCACCACGGCGGAGGCGATCGCGAGTTCGGGATGTTTCACCGCGGCGGGCCGCCGCCGATGTTCCCGATGGGCCCGGTAGGTCCGATGGGGCCGATGGGGCCGCCACGGTTCGAGCGTCCGCCGTTCGGTCCGGGTGGGCCCGGTGGACCCGGCTCCCAGCAGGAGTCACCCCAGGCGCCGGCGACCTCGGCCCAGCCCCGTCCGTAGTACGAGGTTTTGAATCGGTGCATCAACGGGGATTCAACTCGACGAGGCTCAGTCCGCCTCACTATTCGTCGAGGAGATGACAACTGATGGCTGACAAGTTCACCACGACCGACGCCGGTGCGCCGGCGCCGAGCGTCGAGCACTCGCTGACCGTAGGGCCCGATGGCCCGATCCTGCTGCAGGATCACTACCTCATCGAGCAGATGGCGAACTTCAACCGGGAGCGCATCCCGGAGCGGCAGCCCCATGCCAAGGGCGGCGGCGCGTTCGGCCACTTCGAGGTCACGCAGGACGTCAGCAGGTACACCCGCGCTGCCTTCCTGCAGCCCGGCGCCAAGACCGAGATGGTGGCCAGGTTCTCGACGGTGGCAGGCGAGCGCGGCAGCCCAGACACCTGGCGTGACCCCCGCGGCTTCGCGCTGAAGTTCTACACCAGCGAGGGCAACTTCGACATGGTCGGCAACAACACGCCGGTGTTCTTCGTCCGCGACCCGATGAAGTTCCAGAACTTCATCCGCAGCCAGAAGCGGATGGCCGCCAACAACCTTCGCGACCACCACATGCAGTGGGACTTCTGGACGCTCTCACCGGAATCGGCGCATCAGGTCACCTGGCTGATGGGCGATCGAGGCATTCCGAAGACCTGGCGGAACATGAACGGCTACTCCAGCCACACCTACAGCTGGCTCAACGCCGACGGCGAATTGTTCTGGGTCAAATACCATTTCAAGACCGACCAGGGCATCGACTTCCTTACGCAGGAGGATGCCGACCGGCTGGCCGGCGAGGACGGCGACTACCACCAGCGCGACCTCTTCACCTCGATCGAGGACGGCAACTTCCCCAGCTGGACCTTGCACGTGCAGATCATGCCGTTCGAGGATGCCAAGACCTACCGGTTCAACCCGTTCGACCTCACCAAGGTGTGGCCGCACGGCGACTACCCTCTGCATGAGGTGGGCCGCATGACGCTGAACCGCAACGTCACCGACTATCACGCGCAGATCGAGCAGGCCGCGTTCGAGCCGAACAACATCGTGCCAGGCACCGGCCTTTCCCCGGACAAGATGCTGCTCGCCCGCGGGTTCTCCTACTCCGACGCACATCGTGCCCGGCTCGGGGTGAACTACAAGCAGATCCCGGTCAACGAGCCGCATGTCGAGGTGAATGCCTACTCGAAGGACGGGGCGATGCGGATGCGAAACGCCACCGACCCGGTTTACACACCGAATTCGATGGGTG
The DNA here is from genome assembly GCF_003719305.1 of Mycolicibacterium stellerae. Classification (GTDB taxonomy): domain Bacteria; phylum Actinomycetota; class Actinomycetes; order Mycobacteriales; family Mycobacteriaceae; genus Mycobacterium; species Mycobacterium stellerae. The sequence continues at coordinate 66,383 of NZ_RARC01000023.1, read as the reverse complement.
GTCCCGAGGTGGACGCCAGGCGCGCCGCCGAGGTGCACTGGGCGTCCGACGGCGACATGGTCCGCACGGCGTACGCCCTGCGCCAGGACGACGACGACTGGGGTCAGGCCGGCACGATGGTCCGCGAGGTGCTCGATGACGAGGCTCGGGACCGGTTGGCGCACAACATCATCGGCCACGTCTCCGACGGTGTTCGCGAACCAGTGCTTTCGCGGGTGTTCGAGTACTGGCGCAACGTCGATCCCGATCTGGGCAAGAAGATCGAGGAAGGCGTGCGCGGCGCCTGAGACGTTGGCGGGCGGCCGATTCAGGGGCCGACCCGTGCCCAAACTGCGGTCAGGTTCGCCGCGGGGCAAGTCCCTACCGAGACGAGCGTCAGTTCTTGGACGGAGCCGTCGGCGACCACCGTCGGCGACGGGGCCCCCTATTGATTTTGCTGTGTCGTCGGGTGTGCGGCCATGTTCACCGTTGCGTGCGGGAATGCCGAAGGTCGGTGTTTGCGCCGCTCGAAGGCACGGTGCTGAGCCCGACCGGTAGCTGGCATGATCGAGCCCATGAGCATCGAAGTCCTTTTCACCGCAGAATCAACCGCAACCGGGGGTGGCCGCGACGGTCACGTGAAGTCGACGACCGGCAGGATCGACCTGGATACCCGTCCGCCGAAGGAGATGGGTGGCAGCGGCGAGGGCACCAACCCCGAGGAGTTGTTCTCCGCCGGCTACTCCGCATGTTTTCTTGGTGCGCTACGCCTTGTTGCCCGCAACGAGAAGATCGACCTCGACGACGCCTCGGGAATCACGGCCCAGGTCGGTTTCGGCAAGGACCCCGATGGCGGATTCGGCATCAACGCGCACCTGATCGGCTACCTGCCCGGGCTCGAGCAGAGCGCCGCCGAGGAACTGATGGAGAAGGCGCACGGCGTCTGCCCCTATTCCAAGGCCACCCGCGGCAACATCGACGTCAAGCTGTCGGCGAAGGTCTAGTCGGGTGACGTCGCGGCGGCCGCGCAGCCGCCGGGGGCGAACCGCGGTCGCCATGGTTGCCGTCGGTCTGGCTTTCGGTCTTTCGGTCGCCGCCCCCGCGGACGCCCGCCCATCCGATCCCGGCGTGGTGAACTACGCCGTCCTCGGGAAGGGATCGGTCGGCAACATCGTCGGCGCCACGTTTCGGTTCGATGCGCCGTTCACCGACCCGTTCCAGTCGTATTGGGTCGACAACCCGGTGTGCAACAACTGGGCCGACATCGGATTGCCCGAGGTGTACGCCGACCCCGACCTGGCGTCGTTCAACGGGACGACGACGCAGGAGACGGCGACCGACGACACGCACCGCGTCAAGCAGGCGGTCGGTGTATTCGCCACCAACGACGCCGCCGACCGCGCCTTTCACCGGGTCGTCGACCGGACGGTGGGCTGCTCGGGCCAGACCACGGCCATGCATTTGGACACCATGGCGACCGAGGTGTGGTCGTTCACCGGCGGTCCGGCGTCGGCGACCGACGCCGACTGGGTGAAGCAGGAGGCGGGCACCGACCGACGCTGCTTCACCACGACACGGCTTCGGGAGAACGTTCTGCTGCAAGCGAAAGTCTGCCAGCCGGGCAACGGCGGACCCGCGGTGAACGTTCTGGCAGGCGCGATGCAGAACACTTTGGGGCAGTAGCAACGGCCCTTTTGGGTACCCGTCATCGACCCGTCATGCGTGAATCGCAGGACTTTGTCAGTGTCATCTGGAAGATGGATGACGGCGGCGAGTGTCCGAGACCCCGGAGGGACGGTTGGTATGACCAACACCATCGTGTCCGACCTGCGCGAAACACCCCCCGGGCCCGCCCCTGACACCGTACTGACCAGCGCGAACGACGCTGCGTCCTATATCACTGCCAAGTGTCTGACCGACGCCCCGGTCGGCCGAGTCGGGTTGGAGATCGAAGCGCACTGCTTCGACACCGCCGAACCACGTCGCAGGCCCTCTTGGGACGAGCTGACCGCTGTCGTCGCAGGCGTCCCGGCTCTCCCCGGTGGCAGCCTGATCACCCTTGAACCCGGGGGTGCGGTGGAACTGTCCGGGCCGCCGTTGGACGGTGTGCTGCCCGCAATTCAGGCAATGGCCGACGACCGTGCGGTTCTTCGGAACGCGTTCGCCGAAGCGGGTCTCGGTCTGGTGCTTCTCGGCGCGGACCCCCTACGGCCCGCCAAACGAGTGAACCCTGGCGATCGCTACCGCGCCATGGAGGAGTTCTTCGCCGCCAGCCAAAGCGGTCCCGCCGCTGCGGCGATGATGACGTCGACGGCATCTGTGCAGGTGAACCTGGAAGCGGGCCCGCAGGCGGAGTGGACAAGACGCATAGAGCTCGCCCACGCGCTCGGCCCGACCATGATCGCGATCGCCGCCAATTCACCGCTGCTCGGCGGTAAGTTCACCGGCTGGCGCAGCTCGCGGCAGTGGGTGTGGAGTCAGCTCGACTCCGCGCGGTGCGGGCCGATCCTTGGTCTCAGCGGTGAAGACCCCGCCAGCGACTGGGCGCGCTATGCGCTCAAGGCGCCGGTGATGCTCGTGCATCCCACTCCAGAGGAAGACGCCGTGCCGATGAGCGACTGGGTGCCGTTCGCGGACTGGGCTAACGGGCGGATATTGCTCGGTGATCGCAGGCCGACCGTCGCCGACCTGGACTACCACCTGACGACGCTGTTCCCCCCGGTCCGACCGCGGCGCTTTCTGGAGATCCGCTATCTCGACAGCGTGCCCGACGCGGACTGGCCCGCCCTGGTCTTCACCCTTGCCACGCTCCTCGACGACCCCGTCGCCGCCGACACCGCCGCCGAAGCCACCGAACCCGTGGCGACGGCATGGGATCGTGCCGCCCAGATCGGCCTCGGTGACCGGCTGCTGGCCGAGGCCGCCGTCCGCTGCGTGCAGGCGGCCGCCGAGCGCGCCCCCGCCGAACTCCAGGAATCGATGCAGCGGCTGGTGCGTTCGGTAGAGCTGGGACGCTGTCCGGCCGACGACTTCTCCGACCGGGTGGTGAGAAACGGGATCGCGGCCGCGGTCACCGAAGTGGCGCAAGGGGAGCAGTGACCTCACGCGAAACGCTGGCGCGCCGGCTGACCAAGGCGCGCGATCGCACGCTGCGGCTGGTCGAGTTCGACGACGCGGAACTGCACCGGCAGTACGACCCGTTGATGAGCCCTCTGTTGTGGGATCTCGCGCATATCGGATGGCAGGAAGAGCTGTGGCTGCTGCGCGGTAATGATCCGCACCGGCCGGGCATGTTGACGCCCGACGTCGAACGCCTCTACGACGCGTTCGAGAACTCCCGCGCCAGCCGGGTCGACCTGCCGCTTCTGCCGCCGTCGGATGCGCGGATGTTCTGTGCGACGGTGCGCAACAAGGCGCTCGACACCCTTGACGCGCTCACCGACGACGACGTCGAGGCGGAGTTCAACTTCGGCCTGGTGATCAGCCACGAAAACCAGCACGACGAAACGATGATGCAGGCGTTGAATCTGCGGACGGGTCCCGCCCTGCTCGACCACGGCACCGCGCTTCCGCCGGGTAGGCCGGATGTGGCCGGGACATCGGTGCTGGTGCCCGGCGGCCCGTTCGTCCTCGGCGTAGACGCGGTGACCGAGCCCCATTCGCTGGACAACGAGCGGCCCGCCCACATCGTCGATGTGCCCGCCTTCCGAATCGGCCGGGTGCCGGTGACCAACGGCGAATGGCGGCAGTTCGTCGACGACGGCGGCTACCGGCAGCCGCGCTGGTGGTCGCAACGTGGTTGGACACATTGCGAGCAGGCGGGATTGACGGCTCCGCAGTTCTGGAACGCTGACGGCACCCGGACCCGGTTCGGCCACGTGGAGGACATTCCGGCCGACGAGCCCGTGCAGCACGTCACGTACTTCGAGGCGGAGGCATTCGCGGCGTGGGCAGGCGCGCGGCTTCCCACCGAGGTCGAGTGGGAGAAGGCGTGCGCATGGGATCCAGACGTCGGCGCGCGGCGTCGATTCCCTTGGGGCGCATCCGAACCCACCAGTGCGTTCACCAACCTCGACGGGGACGCCCTGCGCCCCGCTCCGGTCGGCGCGTACCCGACAGGTGCATCGGCATACGGCGCCGAGCAGATGCTCGGTGACGTATGGGAGTGGACGTCGTCTCCACTGCGGCCATGGCCGGGGTTCACACCGATGCTCTACGAGCTGTACAGCCAGCCGTTCTTCGACGGCGACTACAAGGTGTTGCGCGGCGGTTCGTGGGCGGTCGCAGCAGACATCATTCGGCCGAGCTTCCGCAACTGGGACCACCCGATCCGCAGGCAGATCTTCAGCGGGCTGCGATTGGCCTGGGACGTCTGATGTGTCGCCACCTTGGCTGGCTGGGTGAGCCGCGTTCGGTGGCATCACTCGTGCTGGATCCCCTGTATGGCCTACTGGTGCAGTCGTATTCGCCGCGACGGCAGAAGCACGGGCTGATGAACGCCGACGGCTGGGGCGTCGGGTTCTTCGACGAAGACGCCGCACCACGGCGTTGGCGCAGCGCTGCTCCGCTATGGGGCGATGCGTCGTTTGCGTCGGTGGCGCCGGTACTGCGCAGCGGCTGCGTGGTGGCCGCGGTGCGCTCGGCGAGTGTCGGGATGCCGATCGAGGCGTCGGCATCGGCGCCGTTCAGCGATGGACGGTGGCTGCTGTCGCACAACGGTCTGGTGGATCGCGCCGTGCTGCCCGCGTCCGCGGCGGCCGAATCGACCAATGACAGTGCGCTGCTGGCCGCGCTGATCTTCGAACGCGGTCTCGACGCACTCGGCGATACCATCCACGAGATTGCGGCGGCTGACCCCAATGCCAGGCTGAACATTTTGGCAGGCAACGGATCTGAACTGCGCGCCACCACATGGGGTGACACCCTGTTTCTGCTCCGGCGTGACGAGGGCGTGGTGCTTGCCAGTGAACCATTCGACGACCACGAGGACTGGCAAGAGATCCCCGACCGCCACCTCGTCGCGGTCACTGACTCCCGCGTGGACCTGACCGCGCTGAAAGGATCGGAATGACACTGTCGCTGTCCAACCATCTCGCGGCTGACTCCGCAGCACAGGCGCTGCGCCGCGATGTCTACGGCGGCCTCACGCAGACACCGAAAACGTTGCCGCCCAAGTGGTTCTATGATTCGGTCGGCAGCGACCTGTTCGACCAGATCACCCGGCTGCCGGAGTACTACCCGACAAGGACCGAGGCGCAGATCCTCCGCGACCATGCGGCGGAGATCGCCGCCGCATCCGGCGCGGATACCCTCGTGGAGCTCGGCAGCGGCACCTCGGAGAAGACCAGGCTGCTGCTCAGCGCACTGCGCGACACCGGAGCACTGCGCCGCTTCATCCCGTTCGACGTCGACGCCGGGATGCTGCAGGCCGCCAGTTCGGCCATCCTCGACGAGTATCCGGGGATCGAGATCGACGCCGTATGTGGCGATTTCGAGGAGCATCTCGGCAAGATCCCTCGCGTCGGCAGGCGGCTCGTCGTGTTCCTCGGGTCCACGATCGGCAATCTGACGCCCGGCCCGCGCGCCGAGTTCCTTTCGGCGCTGTCCGACGCGCTTGCGCAGGGCGACAGCCTCCTGCTCGGCACCGACCTGGTCAAGGACACCGGCCGGTTGGTCCGCGCCTATGACGACAGCGCGGGTGTCACGGCGCGGTTCAACCGCAATGTGCTGGCGGTGGTCAACCGTGAGCTCGACGCCGACTTCGACCTCGGGCGCTTCGACCATGTGGCGCGGTGGAACGCCGACGAGGAACGCATCGAGATGTGGCTGCGGGCAAGCTCGGCGCAACGGGTTCGCGTCGCGGCGCTGGATCTGACCGTCGACTTCGCCGCGGGCGAGGAGATGCTCACCGAGGTGTCATGCAAGTTCCGCCAGGAGCGCGTGGCGGAGGAGTTGGCCGCCGCGGGCCTGCGACGCACGCATTGGTGGACCGATCGCGCGGGAGACTTCGGGCTGTCGCTGTCCACGCGATGACCGTGCTCGCGGACCGGTGGCGGGCCGCCCGGCCGAAGGTGGCGGGCCTGCACCTGGACAGCGGCGCGTGCTCGCGGCAGAGCTTGGCGGTCATCGACGCCGCCACCCAGCACGCCAGGCACGAGGCCGAAGTCGGCGGATATGTCGCCGCGGCGGCCGCCGCGCCCGTCATCGACGCCGGCCGCTCGGCGATCGCGGTGCTGACCGGGATGACGGCGTCCGACGTCGTCTTCACCACCGGCGCCAATCACGCCCTCGACCTGCTATTGAGCAGCTGGACGGGGCCGCGCACCGTGGCATGTCTGCCCGGTGAATACGGGCCGAACCTCGCGGTGATGGCGGCGAACGGCTTCGATGTGCGCGTCCTGCCGGCCGACCGGACCGGACGCCTGGTGGTCGATGAGGCCGCCACGGCGCTGGCCGTCAGTCCGCCCGGGTTGGTGCACCTGACCGCGCTGGCCAGCCACCGTGGAATCGTCCAGCCCGCCCGCGAGCTCGCCGAGGTGTGCCACGGCGTGGGACTGCCGTTGGTGATCGACGCTGCCCAGGCTTTCGGACACATCGACTGTGCGGTGGGCGCCGACGCCGTCTACTCGTCGTCGCGCAAGTGGATCGCAGGCCCGCGCGGTGTTGGCATGCTGGCGATCACACCGGCACTGGCCGAGCGTCTTCGGCCGCGGTTGCCTCCACCGGAATGGAACCTGCCGTTCACGGTCATGCAGAGCCTCGAGCACGGTGAGGCAAATCTCGCTGCGCGCGTTGGGCTTTCGGTCGCACTCGGTGAGAACCTCGCGGCGGGACCGGAGAACATCCGCGCCGTGCTGGCCGAGCTGGGGCGATTGACCAGGACGACTTTGGCCGACGTCGACGGGTGGCGGGTCGTCGAGCCCGTCGATGAGCCGACGGCGATCACCACGCTGCAAGCGACCGCGGGTGCAGACCCGCAGCGCGTCCGGGCGTGGCTCATCGCCGAACGTGGGATCGTCACCACCTACGCCGAGGTGCAGCGCGCGCCGTTCGAGATGGCTGCGCCGGTGCTGCGGGTGTCGCCGCATGTCGACACCACCGCCGACGACCTGGAGATATTCGCCGAAGCCCTGGTAGCTGCGACATCCGAGGTGTGACACAGCCCACTTCTGGTTACCCCACAGGCACGACACTAAGGGGCCGACCATGACCGAGCACGTCGATGTCGAGCGCGACGAGAAGCCGAAGAAGCAAAAGCGGGACCGCACCCACTGGCTCTACATCCTGGTGATCATCGGCGTCGTCGCCGGCATCATCGTCGGCCTGGTCGCGCCGGACCTTGGTAAGTCGCTCGGCGTGCTCGGCGAGCTGTTCGTCAAGCTGATCAAGATGATGATCATCCCGGTCATCTTCTGCACCGTGGTGATCGGCATCGGCAAGCTCAAGGCGACCGCGGTCGGCAAGGTCGGCGGGCTTGCACTCGCCTACTTCCTGGCGATGTCGACGGTCGCGCTGGCCATCGGCCTGGTCGTCGGCAACCTGATCAGCCCGGGAACCGGTCTCAACATCCCCTCCGATCCGAGCAAGGGCGCCGAACTGGCAGGGGAGGCCGCCTCCGAGGGCGGCCCAATGGAGTTCTTCTCCGACATCATCCCGACGACGCTGTTCTCCGCACTGACCGAGGGCAACGTGCTGCAGGCGCTCTTCGTGGCGTTGCTCGTCGGCTTCGCGATCCAAATGATGGGCAGCTCGGGGGTGCCGCTGTTACGCGGCATCGAGCTGCTGCAGAAACTGGTCTTCCGCATCCTCATCGGTGTGCTTTGGATAGCGCCGATCGGCGCGTTCGGTGCCATCGCCGAGGTGGTCGGCGCCACCGGGTTCGACGCGGTCGTCCAGCTCGCTGTGCTGATGCTGGCGTTCTATCTCACCTGCCTCATCTTCGTGTTCGGTGTGCTCGGTGCGCTGCTGTGGATGGTCACCCGGGTGTCGATATTCAAGCTGGTGCGCTATCTGGCCCGCGAGTACCTGTTGATCGTCGCGACCTCCTCGTCGGAGTCCGCGCTGCCGCGGCTGATCGCCAAGATGGAGCACGCGGGTGTCGAGCCGGCGACGGTGGGAATCGTTGTGCCGACCGGCTATTCGTTCAACCTGGACGGCACGGCCATCTACCTGACGATGGCGTCGCTGTTCATCGCCGATGCGATGGGCACCCCGATGTCGATCCCCGAACAGTTGGGTCTGCTCGCGTTCATGATCATCGCGTCCAAGGGGGCCGCAGGGGTCAGCGGCGCGGGGCTGGCGACGCTGGCCGCAGGCCTGCAGAGCCACCGCCCCGATCTGCTCGACGGCGTCGGGATCATCGTCGGCATCGACCGGTTCATGTCCGAGGCCCGCGCGGTCACCAACTTCTCCGGCAACGCGGTGGCCACCCTGCTGGTGGGCACGTGGACCAACTCCATGAACGGCGACCGGGTGCACAACGTGCTCGACGGCGACATCCCGTTCGACGAACGGACGATGATCGACGAGGACGACGAGCCGACCGAGGACAAAGAGCCCGCGAAGGCCGCCGCCGCTCCTTAGCGCCCCACCACCAGCGTCGCCGTGTAGTCCTCGAATGCGGTGCCGTCGTCGGGCGTTCGCGGGTACGGGTCAAGGGATTTCAACGCGATCGTGTAGCCGTCGACGTCAGCGGTCTGCACGTTCTGGCCAGGTGCAGGGTTGGTGTTGAAGTCCACGGTCGTTGCCGCGCGTCCGGCCGGCTGGACCGCGATTGCGATGCGGGCCTGCCCGGTCCAGAAGCATTCGACCTCGGTCGGACACCGCGAGTCTTCGAGCACGTCGGTGAAGCGCACCCGCAGGTTCTCGCCTGCGATCGTCGCCTCCTGCCCTGCGGTCAGCGGGAACTGTTGGCCCAGAGCGAATTCCACGGGATCGGCTTCGGCCTCCCTGCTGGCCTGGCATGCCGTCAGCGCGGCGGCCAGCACCGTCACAATGAGCAACCGGCACGCGGTTCTCATCCGCTGATCTCCCATGTGTGCACGGGCTCGTTGCTGTGCATCCGTTCGCAGTACAGCCGCAACATCTCGGCCAGCGCCGCGGGCCGCGCCATACCGCGTTCCTGCAACGCCCGCACCGTCTCCACCTGCCAGACCGACCCGTTGCGCCCCGTCTTGGCACGGCCCTCGATGACACCGAGATACCGGTCGGAGACCTCGCTGGACACGCCCCAGCTGCGAAGACCGTCGCGGGCCATCGGCAACAACTGACGCAGGACCAGTTCGTCAGGCGTCACCTCGCCGAGGCCGGGCCAGTACAGCCTGGCATCCATTCCGTGTTGGGCGGCCTCGAGGAAATTCTGATGTGCGGCAGCGAAACTCATCTTCGTCCACAGCGGCCGGTCCTCCTCGGACAGGCTGCGCAGGATGCCGTAATAGAAGGCCGAGTTGGCCATCATGTCGACGACCGTCGGGCCCGCGGGCAGCACGCGGTTCTCGACCCGCAGGTGGGGTCGGCCGTCGACGACGTCGTACACCGGCCTGTTCCACCGGTAGATCGTGCCGTTGTGCAGCCGCAGCTCCGGAAGCGTCGGCGTGCGCCCGTCGGCGAGTTCGGCGACCGGGTCCTCATCGGACAGCTCGGGCAACAGCGACGGAAAGTAGCGGACGTTCTCCTCGAACAGATCGAAGATCGACGTGATCCACCGTTCACCGAACCAGACGCGTGGCCGCACACCTTGGGCCTTAAGCTCGTCCGGGCGGGTGTCGGTGGCCTGGGCGAACAGTTCGATCCGCGTCTCCGACCACAGCTGATGTCCGAAGAAGTACGGCGAGTTGGCGCCCAACGCCAACTGTGGGCCGGCGATCACCTGCGCAGCGTTCCAATTCTTCGCGAAGTCTTCCGGCGACACCTGCAGGTGCAGTTGCATGCTCGTACAAGCGGATTCGGGTGCGATGGACGCGGCCTGCAAGCTGAGCCGTTCGGGTCCCGCGATGTCGATCTGGATGTCCTCGCCGCGGGCATAGAAGATCGAGTCGTTGAGGGCTTGGTACCGGGTGGATTCGCTCATCCAGTCACCGGTTAGGTGTTCGGGCATCAAGGTCGGCAGAATGCCGATCATCACGATGTGCGAGCCGCTGGAACTCGCCTTCGACTCGGCGGCGTTGAGGCTGCCACGGACTTCGGATTCCAGGTCCAAGGCCGCCCGTCCCGGCAGCGGTCGGGGCGGGACGTTGAATTCGATGTTGTAGGCGCCCAATTCGGTTTGGTACGCCGGATCGGCGATGGAAGCCAGCACTTCTGAGTTGCTCATCGCGGGCTGGTAGTCGGCGTCGACGAGGTTGCATTCGATTTCCATGCCGGTCAATGGGCGCTCGAATTCGAAACTCGAGCGGGCCAGCATCGTCTCGAACACGTCGAGGCACAATTGCACCTTGCGTCGGTATTCGCGGCGGTGCGCGCGACTGAAGTCGGTCTGCTTCACTTCTTCGCCCACAGAGCCGATGCAACAGGGTCGATGACGCGGGCGCAAGGAAATCGGGCATATCCCCGCACGGGTACCTTCGGAGTTGTCGCCAATCATCGACTGGGGAGCCTGAAATGACTGAATCCGAACCCACCACTGCGCCGCAGGCGCAGGCGCCGGCCACCGCACCGCCGGTCGGCCCGCCGCCGCACAACGCGGGCTGGGCCGTCGCCGCCGTGCTGTTCTTCTGGCCTCTGTCGTTTTCTGCGTTCACCCATGCGTTCAACGTCTATCCGCTGTGGGCGGCGGGCAACTATGCAGGCGCGCAGTACGCATCGGACCGGGCGCGAAGGCTCGGCCAGTTGTCGCTGTGGCTCGCAGGCGCCCTCTTGCTGTTGTTCGTGATCTTCTACGCGATCTTCGTGCTCGTGTTGATCTCGCAGGGCGGCGACTGGGGCCACCACCGCCGCTACATGGACTGAGGCCGGCGGCTCACGACGGCGACCCGGGGGCTGAACAGGCCGCCGCGCAGGGCCGACGGGCTGTAGGTGCGCAGCGAGCTGATCACGCCGTCGTGCGCGAACGGAAGCCATGGCGCAAACGGCAGCATCGTCGCCAGGAAGTCCATTTCGGTCCACGTCAACCCCGGCGTCGATAACATCACCGCCAGCGGGCAGCGCTCGCGTCCCGTCGCACAGTGCGGCCAAAGTCGAGCGTTACCACTGGTGAACATTTAAGGGGTTCCCATGGTGTCGAACGCGGCGGCAGCGATAGTGGAGAGTGTCGGTGGAGCCGACAACATCGAGGACCTGACGTACTGCGCGACGCGGCTGCGTTTCCAGCTCAGGGATTCCTCGAGCATCCAGCAATCGGACGTCGAAGCGGTGCCCGGCGTGCTGGGCGTCGTGTCCCAGGCCGGCAATCGGTACCAGGTCGTCATCGGCGGCGGCGTCCAGACCGTCTTCAACGACATCATGGCGTTGCCGGCGATGGCCAATCGTGGCGGCGGCGGGGGTGACGACGCGGCGTCCATCAAGGCCGCCGCCCGCGCCAAGGGCCCGCGTGGGAAGTTCGCCTGGCTCGACTCGTTGTTCGAGTTTCTCTCCGACTCGTTCCGGCCGATCCTGGGTGCACTGCTGGGTGCGTCGCTGTTCATCACGTTCATGTCGCTGATGAGCACATTGGGCGTCATCCCGAACTGGGCCGACCCGCGCGTCGAACTGTCGCCGTCCTGGCAGTTCATCAACCTGTGCTGGCAGTCCGTGTTCGTATTCCTGCCGTTGATGGTCGCCTACAACGCCGCGAAGAAGCTGAACGCGGACCCCTGGGTCGGGTTCGCGATCATGGCCGTCGTCATGCTGCCAGGGTTCGCCGCGCTTGAGGACGTCTCGCACAAGGTCGTGGTCTTCAGCTCCGAAGTCGACATCGTGCAAATTTTCGGTCTGCCGCTCACGGTGTTCAACTACAGCTCACAGGTGTTTCCGCCGCTGCTGATGGCCGCGGTGCTTGGCCTGTTGTACAAGACCCTGAAGAAGATCATCCCGGAAAACATTCAGCTCATCTTCGTACCGTTCTTGTCGATGCTGATCATGATCCCGCTGACGGCCTTCCTGATCGGGCCGATTGGCGTCTACGCCGGTGCCGGCCTGGCCAACGTGCTGAAGTCGATCAACGACATATCCCCGTTCATCTTCGCCATCGTCATCCCGCTGGCCTACCCGTTCATGGTGCCGCTGGGCCTGCACTGGCCGATCAACGCGATCATGCTGCTGAACATCCAGACCCTTGGCTACGACTACATCCAGGGTCCGATGGGTGCGTGGAATTTCGCCTGCTTCGGCGCCACCGCCGGGGTGCTGTACCTGTCCTGGCGGGAACGTGACATACCAATGCGGCAGACAGCGATCGGGGCCCTTGCCGCGGGTTTGCTCGGCGGCATATCCGAACCGTCGCTGTACGGCATTCACTTGCGGTTCAAACGGATTTACCCCCGAATGCTGGTCGGCTGTCTGGTGGGCGGGATCATCATCGGCATCGGCGGTGGCGTCAAGACCCAAGCGTTCGTGTTCACGTCGCTGCTGACTATTCCGGCGTTCAGCAATATGGCGCTGTACGCGATCGCGGTCGCCGCGGCGTTCGTCACCGCGATGACCCTGGTGATCCTCTCCGGCTACCGCAACCCCGAACAAGAGGCGGAATTCGAGGCTGACCGGGTGGCCGTGGCAGGTCTGCAGACCACGTCTGCCTCGGCCAGTGCCGCGACTGTGGCCGCCGGTTCGGAAATCACGTCCGTCGGGGACAGCGGCGTTACCACCGAGATCGCGTCGCCGCTCGACGGCACGGTCGTACCGCTGGCCGAGGTGCCGGACCCGGTGTTCAGTAAAGGCACCATGGGTCCCGGCGTCGCCATAATGCCTTCCGGTCGCACCGCGTACTCCCCCGGGAACGGAATCGTCGTCGCAGCACAGCCGACAGGTCACGCGTTCGGCCTTGTGCTCGACGGCGGTATCGAAGTCCTCATCCACGTCGGCATCGACACCGTTCAACTCAAGGGCGAGGGTTTCGATGTGAAGGTCAACAAGGGTGACAGGGTCACCGTCGGCACTCCACTGGTCATGTTCGACCGCAAGGTGATTGAGGACGCCGGGTATTCGTTGGTCACCCCCGTGATCGTTTTGAACGGCAAGAAGTTCGCGTCCGTGGAACCGGTCGCCTCAGGTGTGGTGAGCGCAGGCGCGCCGATCCTGAAGGTGGCCAGGAAGCCGGCGACCGCCATGGACACCGCGAGTCCCTGATGTCGGCTGCGGCCACCATCGCCGCTACATGGACTGAGGCCGGCGGCTCACGACGGCGACCTGGGGGCTGAACAGGCCACCGCGCAGTTCGATGTCGATCGACGGATCGGCGTGTGCGGCGAGGGCGCGCAGGGCCGACGGGCTGTAGGTGCGCAGCGAGCTGATCACGCCGTCGTGCACGAACGGAAGCCATGGCGCAAACGGCAGCATCGTCGCCAACCGGATGAGGTGCAGCGGCCACGGGGGCCGCGGCAGGTCGATGATCAGCAGCTTGTCGGCCACCCGGGTGCCCTCGGCGATCACCTGCGACGCCAGCGACGGCGGCAGGTGGTGAAACGACAGCACGAACACCGCAAGATCGAAATGCCCGGCCGCAGCGTCGATGGCGGTGGCGTCCATCTCGCGCACCGTCGCGCGGGGGTGCTCGCCGAGCTCGCCCGCCGCCATCGCCTGCACCGATGACAGCTCGACGTCGGTGACCGTGAGCTCGGCGCTCGGATGCCATTCGAGCAGCGTGCGCGACAGGGCGCCGTGGCCCGCGCCGAGCTCGAGGATTTTGGGGTCGGGCACGTCAGCGACCTCGTCGAGCACGGTCCGCGCGAACCTCTCGGTGTTGCCGAACACCTCGCCGGTCCACTCCAGCGCCCTGATCACGCTGCGCTTCTTCTCCTCGTCGACGTCGTCGCGGTCGAGGTACTCCAGCCGGTCGGTTTCAAGTAACCGGTCGACGCACGAGGCATCGGGCCCGCCCCTCGGCATGCGGTCAATGTCGACGATCTCGGTTGCCATGTAGTCCATGATGGACCGTTGAGCGTCTCAGGAGGGAGCAGGAGTTGGCAGAGTTCGTCGCCGCGATCGACCAAGGCACGACAAGTACCCGCGCCATGATCTTCGACCACGACGGCGCCGAGGTCGGCCGCCATCAGCTCGAGCACGAACAGATCCTGCCGCAGGCAGGCTGGGTCGAGCACAACCCGGTCGAGATCACCGAACGCACCGCATCGGTGCTGACGTCGGCGTTGAACAAGACCAAGCTGTCCGCCAATGACCTTGTGGCGCTAGGTATTACCAACCAGCGCGAGACCTCGCTGGTGTGGAACAAGAACACCGGCCGCCCGTACTACAACGCGATCGTCTGGCAGGACACCCGCACCGACCGTATCGCGTCCGCGCTCGACCGGGACGGCCGCGGCGATGTGATCAGGCAAAAGGCCGGTCTGCCGCCTGCCACGTACTTCGCGGGCGGCAAGGTGGCTTGGATCCTGGAGAACGTCGAGGGGGTGCGGGCCGACGCCGAGAAGGGCGTCGCGATCTTCGGCACCGCCGACTCGTGGGTGTTGTGGAACCTGACCGGCGGACCCCGTGGGGGTGTGCATGTCACCGACGTCACCAACGCCAGCCGAACCATGCTGATGAGCCTCGAAACGCTCGACTGGGACGACGAGCTGCTGTCGTTCTTCGACATCCCCCGGCAGATGCTGCCCGAGATCAGGCCGTCGTCATACCCCGAGTCATACGGCGTCACCCGCGACGACGGACCGCTGGGCGGACAGGTCCCGGTGACCGGGATCGTTGGCGACCAGCAGGCGGCCATGGTCGGCCAGGTGTGCCTTGCCGCGGGCGAGGCCAAGAACACCTACGGCACCGGCAACTTCCTGCTGCTCAACACCGGCGAGAAGATCGTGCGCTCGAACAACGGGCTGCTGACGACGGTCTGCTACCAGTTCGGCGACGCCAAACCCGTTTACGCGCTTGAGGGTTCGATTGCGGTCACCGGATCGGCCGTGCAGTGGCTGCGCGACCAGTTGGGCATCATCAGCGGCGCTTCGCAGAGCGAATCGCTCGCCAGGCAGGTCGAGGACAACGGCGGGGTGTACTTCGTGCCCGCCTTCTCGGGGTTGTTCGCACCGTACTGGCGCAGCGACGCGCGCGGCGCCATCGTCGGGCTGTCGCGGTACAACACCAACGCCCATGTGGCGCGCGCGACGCTGGAGGCGATCTGCTACCAGAGCCGCGACGTCGTCGACGCGATGGAGGCCGACTCGGGGGTGCACATGGAGGTGCTCAAGGTCGACGGCGGCATCACCGCCAACGACCTGTGCATGCAGATTCAGGCGGACGTCCTCGGGGTCGATGTGGTCAAGCCCGTGGTCGCCGAAACGACGGCGTTGGGCGCGGCATACGCCGCGGGACTTGCGGTCGGGTTCTGGGAGAACCCCGACGACCTACGGTCCAACTGGCGGGAGGGCAAGCGCTGGACTCCCAATTGGAGTGAGGACCAGCGCGCCGCAGGCTACGCGGGCTGGAAGAAAGCCGTCGAACGGACGCTGGACTGGGTCGACGTCGAGTGATTTCGGCGCGCTGATCGACGCTGAGCGTACGTCAGCGCGCCGAAATCACAATCAGGCCGGGCTGCTGGCGTCGTCGAGCTGCGTGCGGGTTTCGTCGTCGAGCTCGATGTCGGCGACGGCGGTGTTCTCCTCGAGGTGCCGCACCGATGATGTGCCGGGGATGAGCAGCACATTGGGCGCGACCGAAAGGGTCCACGCGAGCGCGATCTGTGCCGGGGTACGACCCGTCTGCTCTGCCGTCCGCCGGATGACCGGGTTGCCGAGGACCGGGTTGTCCGCGGCGAACGCCGAGCCGAGCGGGAAGAACGGGACGAACGCGATGTCGTGTTCGATGCAGGCGTCGAGCACCGGCTGTGAGGTCCGGTCGGCGAGGTTGTACGCGTTCTGCACGCAGACGATCTCGGTGCGCTCCAGCGCGATCTGCAGATGCTCAACGACGATGCTGCTCAACCCGATTCCGCCGATGAGGCCCTCATCTCGGGCCGTGATCATCGTGTCGAGCTGACGGTCGAACAGTTCGCGGTCGACCTTGGCGGGCGAGTTCGGGTCGGTGGCTTCGTCGTGCACGCGAAGGTTCACCGCTGCCAGCCGGTCGGTGCCAAGGGTCTGCAGGTTCTCCTCGATGCTGGCCCGCAGTTCGTCGGGCTGCTGCGCAGGCAGCCATGCGCCGGTGTCGTCGCGGCGTGCACCGACCTTGCTGACCAAGGCCAGGTCGGCGGGGTAGGGGTGCAGGGCTTCGCGGATCAGCTCGTTGGACACGTTCGGCCCGTAGAACTGCGCGGTGTCGATGTGGTTGATGCCCAGTTCGATCACGCGGCGCAGCACGGCGATTGCTTCGTCGTGGTCACGAGGCGGACCGAACACACCCGGTCCGGGCAGCTGCATCGCGCCGTAGCCGACGCGGCCGACATGGAAGGAGCCCAGCGGGAAGGTTTGCATACTCAATGCGTACACCAATCCCGCTGGGCATATTCCGACCGGCCGCGGTTACTCGGTCTCGCCGAGAATGTTGTAGACCTCGCGGCGGGCGTTGTTGACGATGTCGGCGATGCGCGCCTGCTGCTCCTCGGTTGCGGTATGCGCGGACTGCGCCACCGCACCCATCAGCTGGCTCAACGCTTTATGGAGACTGACCTGGCCGGGTTCTTCGTTTTTCCAGCCTTCGGCGATCTCCTCCCACGGCGGTGTCTCGACCTTCTCGGCGGCCGTGCGGCCGTCGTCGGTGAGCTCGAAAAGCCGCTTGCTGCCTTCGCTTTCGGTGCCCACGATGAGGCCCTCGTCGACCAGCAGCTGCAGTGTTGGGTACACCGATCCCGGGCTGGGGCGCCACAGGCCGCCGCTGCGATCGGAGATCTCTTGGATCATCTCGTATCCGTGCATTGCGCGATCGGACAGCAGAGCCAGGATGGCTGCGCGGACGTCGCCACGCTTTCCGCGTCTGCCTCCGCCGCGACGGCCGCGCGGGCCGCCGAAACCGAAGCCTCCGCGAGGATCGAACCCGCCGCGGCCGGGTCCGAACCCGAAGCCGGCCTGAAAGCCGGGGCCGAACGGGCCGCGCCGGTCTGTGCCGTGCTCCCGGATGTGTTCCCGGAACTCACGACGAGCGTGCCGCCGCTGCTCGTGCAGCGCACGACGCTGCTCCGGGTCGAACCCGAAGCCGAATCCACCGGGTGGTGGTGTGAATGGGTCATTCATGTGAAAGGTCCTTTTTCTTAGGTCAGGAACCGCCTCATGCGATTCCGATGCGTCAACGATATATCGGAATCTATCGGGATGCAACGCCGAGCGGTCGCTCGACGCACTATCGGCAGGTCACACGCTTTTCTTCAGCGGCTACGACCGCCTGCCGCGACGGCGACGTCGACGGACAGGAACGCCCCGATCGCGTTGGCCGCGCGCCAGTTGTCGGTTCGAACCGCTCGCGCAAGGTCTTCGACCAACGGACTGCGCACGCCGAGCTCCGCCAACCAACCGGAGACGGTCGTCGCGATCTCGTGGGATTTCACGTCCGCGGATCGCCCCCGCCATAAGCGATGGGTTATTCGGTAGATCGGATCGGTGCGGATCATCTGTCGGTGCATGACCGGTATTCGGCGACCTCGGGCCGACGGATGGGACTACTTCGTGTTCTTGGCACGCTTGTCGAGCTCGCGGATGACCCAACGCGCCCAGTCGGCCTCCATGGCGCCGAGCCGAAGGCCGTATTCGAGTGCGGCACGGCCGAAGAACAGGCCGTCCCCGTCGGTCCAGTCGATGGAGTCGCTGAGAGCCTTGAGCCGCTTCACCTCCGAGTCGGCGTGCTCGGCGACCGCGGCCATGTGCCTGCGGGCCTGTTCGGGTTCGATCTCGCCCAGCAGGAACACGCGCAACAGCGAAGCATCCCGAAACGGCGGGTCGTCCTCGGGGTTCATCACCCAGCGCTGCAACTCGGCGCGCCCGGCTGACGTGATTCGGTACTCCTTGCGCCCGCGGGGCCCGATGTCCGCCACCTCGATGAGCCCGGCGTCGGCGAGCTTGTTGAGCTCGCCGTAGAGCTGGCTCTGGGTCGCGGGCCACACATTGGCCATCGACTTCTCGAACGTCTTCAGCAGGTCATACCCGCTGCCGGGCTGCTGTGCCAACAAGCCGAGCGCCGCCATCCGCAGACTCACCCGATGATCGTACTCCACTCTTGACAGGTCATTAATGACATGTCACATTAGAAATGTCAACAACAGGAGACTTCAATGACCGAGACCACTTCGAACGTTTCAGCCATCTTCGGCACCGACGACTTCTTCCAGCGCGACAACTACGCGCCCGTCGCCGATGAGCTCACCGAGTTCGACCTCACCGTCGAAGGCGCCATCCCTGCCGAGCTCGACGGCTGGTATCTGCGCAACGGACCCAACCCGCGAGTCCCGACGGGACACTGGTTCAGCGGTGACGGGATGATCCACGGCATCCGGGTCGAGCGTGGCCGCGCCGCCTGGTACCGCAACCGGTGGGTGCGCACCGAGAGCTTCGAGAAGAGCTTCCCGATCTACAACGCAGACGGCACCCGCAACCTGCACTCCAGCGTCGCCAACACGCACGTGGTCAATCACGCGGGCAAGACGCTGGCGCTCGTCGAATCATCGCTGCCATACGAGATCACCAACGAGCTGGAAACATTGGGCGCCTACGACTTCGGCGGCAAGCTCGCCGACTCGATGACGGCGCACCCCAAGATCTGCCCGACAACCGGCGAGCTGCACTTCTTCGGCTACGGCAGCATCTTCTCGCCGCACGTCACCTATCACCGTGCCGACGCCAACGGCGAGCTGACCATCAACCGCCCGCTCGACGTCCCGGCGCTGACGATGATGCACGACTTCGCACTGACGGCGCGACATGTCGTCTTCATGGATCTGCCCGTCGTGTTCGATCTTGACGTCGCGATGGCGGGCAACCGCGACATGCCCTACCGCTGGGATGACAACTACGGCGCCCGCCTCGGTGTGCTGCGACGAGACGATCCGTTCGGCGAGGTCCGTTGGTTCGACATCGACCCGTGCTACGTGTTCCATGTCGCCAACGCCTACGATGACGGCAATTCGATTGTGCTGCAAGCTATCCGATACCCCGAGCTGTGGCGTGGCACCAGTGGCTTCGAAACCGACGGCGTGCTGTGGAGCTGGATCATCGACCTGGGCACCGGCAAGGTCGCCGAGCGTCAGCTAGACGACCGGCCTATCGAGTTCCCGCGCATCGACGACCGGCTGGCCGGCCTGCCCGCCCGCTACGCGGTGTCGGTCGGTGAGACCGCGTTGGTTCGCTACGACCTCGACACCGGCAGTGCCGTCGAGCATCGGCTCGGTACCGAGAAGGCGCCGGGCCGGCCCGGCGAGGCGGTGTTCGTGCCGTCGACCACCGGGCCCGCCGATGAAGGCAACGGCTGGTACCTCGGCTACGTCTACGATTCGGCACGCGACGGCAGCGATCTGGTGATCATCGACGCGTCCGACTTCGCGGGCGATCCGGTGGCCAGAATCAAGCTGCCGCACCGGGTTCCGTTCGGCTTCCACGGGAACTGGATTGGCGCGTAGCTCACGCGGGACGGGCCGCGGCGGCCCGGTGCGTGTTCGGGCTGACGCCGTATGCGCGTTTGAACGCGCTGCTCAACGCGAACGGCGTGCCATAGCCGACCTGCTTGGCGACTGCCGCGATCGTCGCCTGGCTTGACCGCAGCAGGTCGGCGGCCAACGCGAGTCGCCAACCTGTCAAGAACGCGATGGGTGGCTCGCCGACCTGTTCGGTGAACCGGCGCGCGAACGCCGCACGCGAAGAGCCGACGGCGCCAGCGAGGTTGGCCACGGTCCACGGATGCGACGGGTTGTTGTAGATCAGTCGCAGCGCCGGCCCGACGACCGGATCCTGTTCGGCGTGCCACCACGCCGGGGCGTTCTCCTCGCGGTCGAACCAGGTGCGTAGCACCGCGATCAGCAGCAGATCGAGCAGCCGGTCGAGGTACGCCTCCTGACCAGAACCGTCGCGGCTGGCTTCGGCGGCCAACAGGTCGACCAGCGGGGTGTCCCACTCGTGCGCCCGAAGCACCAACACGGTCGGCAGCGCATCGAGCAGCCGGGCACTGACCTCGCTTTGCCCTTCATAGGCGCAGACGATCGATCGATCGGCCCCGCCGGCGCTGGTGCCCCAGGTGCGTACCCCGAGCGACATCTCGAAGTGGAGGTCGGCGCCGGACAGCGTGGTGCAGCGGTTGCCGGGATGGATGACGATCGTGGGCGCGGTGGTTGGGTCGTCGGCGAAACGGTAGTGCTCGGTGCCACGGGTGAGTGCGACGTCCCCGGCCTCGAGCCAAACGGTCCCGCAGCTGTCGCCGACGATGGCCGCCCTGCCCTGGGTCTGGCAGATCAGGGTCAGCGGCGCGTCGTCCTGAATGCGCATCGACCACGGCGGGTCCAGCACCATCCGCAGCACGAACGCACCGCGCGCGCGTACCCCATCGAGAAGTCCGACGACGGCGTCCACGCCCGCGAGCCTAGCGCTGCCCTAGCGCGGCCGGTATGCCGCAAGGAAGACGTCGACGGCGGCTCGGGCATAGGCCTCGACGTCGAAATCAACAAGTACTTTCGGGGCGCCCTGAAACAATGCCTGATCGATCGGCCTGCCCACCACCAGGAATGCGAAATGCTCTGCGGCAAGCGATGGTTCGGGTGTGTTCAAGACACCGCGCCTATCGAGTTCGCCGAACGTCTCGGTGAGTGCAGTGAGTGTGCGCAGTGGCGCGTGCTCGTAGTAGAGCCGAGCCAGTTCTGGCAACCGATTCGCCTCGCCGATCACCAGCCGTCGCAGTTGGACTACGCGTTCGTCCAACACCGTGCGCAGGTAGTCGCCTGCGAGGAGGACCAGGTCGGATTCCAGATCGCCGCTGACGGTCAGCGCGGCGATCCGGTCCCGGATGGTGGAGGCTGCAGTGTCGAGCGCGTCGCTGACGATTGCGAACAGCAGCTCCCGCTTCTCGCCGAAATGCTTGTAGACGGTCTGCTTCGAAACGGCGGCGGTTGCCGCGACCTGATCCATGCTGGTGCCCTGATAGCCGTTGCTCAGGAACAGCTGCTGGCCGGCTATGAGGATCGTCTGCCGCTTTCGTGCGGAGCGCGCTGGAAGCATCGCCTCGATCATGTCCCGATCCGTTCCATCCAGTGAGAGTACTAGACAGTCCAGTTCCCGCCCGATTACAGTACTGAACCGTCTAGTTCCACAGGGAGGCTCAATCATGACCGCTGCGACAACGTGCCCACCCTTGGCCGATCGCGTCACGAAGTCGCTGCTCGGTTACGGGGTGATCGCAGGACCCCTCTACGTCGCCTCGGTAGCCGCGCAGGTGGCGACCAGGGAGGGCTTCGACCCCACCCGGCACGCCGCAAGCCAACTCGCCAACGGCGACCTCGGCTGGGTGCAAATAGTCACCTTCCTCGTCACGGGCGCCATGACCATTGCCGCCGCAGTGGGCGTTCGACGGGCGCTCGGCGCCGGCCGTTCCTCTGCGTGGGCGGCGGGCCTGCTCGGCGCTTATGGCGCCGGCTTGGTCGCAGCAGGGATTTTTCGCGCCGATCCGTCCGACGGCTTCCCGCCCGGCACACCACCCGGAATGGCTGAACCGACATGGCACGCAATGGTTCATCTCACGGTCGCGGGCGTCGCGTTCATCGCTCTCGTGGCCTCGTGCTTCGTCTTCGCTGCATGTTTCTCGCGCGCCGGTGAAGGGGGCTGGGCGTGGTTCTCGCGGGTCACCGGACTCGTTTTCGCGGGCACTTTCGCCTTTATGGCATCAGGCGCGGGCGCCGTCGCGATCCTGTCGTTTACCGCAGCGGTCGTCTTGGCGTGGGCCTGGATGACCGCTATCTCCATCAAGCTCTACAAGGGCGTTGGGATGTAGACGACTACGTATGTGATCGCGACGATCAACGATGGATCGTCTCGGCCGCCATCGGTTGACTCCAACTCATGAACATGAGTCCGACCGTCGTCCTTGTCTCCATCGCCGCGATCGCCAGCGCGGCCGCCGCGGGAATGATGTACGTCTTCTCCACCTTCGTGATGCGCGGACTGGATCGCACCGGCCCGCTCAGCGCGATCACCGCGATGCGCGGTATCAACACCGAAGCGAACGCCAATGCACCCTTCCTGGTGGCCTACCTCGGGGCGGCCGTGCTCGCGGCGGCCGTCGGGGTGGTGGCCATCGTCCAGATTCGCCAACCGGGCAGCGGATGGCTTCTGGCCGGTGCGATCTTCGGCGTGCTCGGCGCCGTCATCACGGTGGCGTTCAACGTGCCGCTCAACAACCACCTCGACTCCGTCGACCCGGCGGGACTGTCGCTCGCCGACGCCGCCGGTGAATGGCAGGCGTACTTCTCGACGTGGACGGCGTGGAACCACGTCCGCACCTGCACCGCCATCGTGGCCCCTGCGCTGATGCTGATCGGCGCACGGTATCGCTGACCCGATCAGCCAGGCGGGGCGAAGCCGCCGCCGTCGGGTGGCGGGGCAACCGGCGGCGGCGGAGACCAGGACTGCGGCGCAGGCGCCCCCTGCGCCGGCGCTGGTGCCCACTGCGGGGGAGCACCCCACGACGGTGGCGGTGGTGGTGGCTCCGCCGGCGCGGGTCGTAGCCGCTCCAATTCTCGTCGGTGCCGTTCGGCAAGCACAGCCGCGAGCACGTACTGCGGGGGGACACTGGGCGGAGGCGGCGGGGAGACCCGCGCGACCACGTCACCGGCGATGCGATGGGCCATCTGCTCGCGGATTCGAGGATCCAACTGCGATGCGCGAGAGAGGAATTGGCGGGCCAACTCGGCCTGCTCGGGACCCAGTCCCGATAGCTGCAGCGACGATGCCCACCACGCCAACGACGGAGGCATCACCGGGGGAGGCGGAAGCTTCGGCCCGCGCTCGCTGATCACGACGGTGCCTGCGAACACATCGCCGATCCGTTTGCCCTTCGACGACAGCAGGCTGCAGATCACCGCGGGCCCGCCGAAGAACGTCCAGATCTCGATCACCGATGCCAGTGCCCGAAACAGTGCTTGCCGGAAGCGCTCCGGGCCGCCGTCGTCGGACACCACCCGCAGCCCGAGCGCCATCTTGCCCAGCGTCCTGCCTCGCGTCGCGCTCTCGAATATCAGCGGATAGCCGACCATGGTCAGCACGGTGAAGATGACCAGTACCGCGCCCGACAGCGCGGAATCGAACCGGTCCAGCGTCGTCGCCCACAGCATCACGCCGGCGATGTAGCCGACGAAGATCACCGCGATGTCGATCAGCGCGGACAGCGCCCGCACCGGCAGCTGCGCGATCTGAACATCGAGCACGACGGCGTCGCCGGTCACCACCTGTTCTGCATGCCCGACCATGAAAGCCCACGCTACTAGGATTTGGAGGGTGGATGTCGACGCGTTCGTGCTCGCCCATCGGCCGACGTGGCAGCGGCTCGAGGAGCTGGTCAAGCGGCGTCGGCGGCTGACCGGCGCCGAGGTCGACGAGCTGGTCGACCTTTATCAGCGGGTGTCGACGCATTTGTCGATGGTGCGGACGGCATCCGGCGACTCGGTGCTGGTGGGCCGGTTGTCGTCGCTGGTCGCCAGGGCCCGGTCGGCGGTCACCAGTGCCCACGCACCGCTGTGGAGTGAATTCGTCCGGTTCTGGACGGTGTCGTTCCCGGTCGTCGCCTACCGCAGCTGGCGGTGGTGGGCCGCGACCGCGCTGGCCTTCTTCGTCGTCACCGTCATCATCGCGGTGTGGGTGGCCGGCAACCCGGAAGTGCAGGCCACCGTCGGAACTCCCAGTGAGATAGACCAATTGGTGAACCACGAGTTCGCCGACTACTACAGCGAGCACCCTGCAGGCTCGTTCGCGTTGCAGGTGTGGACGAACAACGCCTGGGTGGCCGCCCGGTGCATCGCGTTCGCACTGCTGCTCGGCATTCCCATTCCGTATCTGCTGTTTCAGAACGCCGCCAACGTCGGAGTCATCGCGGGCCTGATGTTCGACGCGGGCAAGGGCGACATCATGCTCGGCCTGCTCGCCCCGCACGGGTTGATCGAGCTGACCGCGGTGTTCCTTGCGGGCGCGGTCGGCATGCAGCTCGGCTGGTCGGTGATCTCGCCGGGCAACCGCCCTCGGCTTCAGGTGCTCGCAGAACGGGGCAGGGCAGTGGTGTCCGTCGCGGTCGGATTGGTCGCGGTGCTGTTGGTCGCGGGCCTGATCGAAGCCCTTGTCACGCCGTCACCGCTGCCGACATTCGTGCGGATCGGAATCGGCATTCTCGCCGAGGCCGGGTTCCTGGCCTATGTCATTCACTTCGGTCGAAAAGCCGTTGCGGCGAACGAGACCGGTGATGTCGACGACGCGCCGGACGTCGTCCCGACGGGCTGACCCGTGCCTTCGGGGCCGGATTACCCTAAAGCCGGACTACAGCCGGCCGCTGGCCTTCATCGCCAGATAGTGGTCGGCCAGCGCGGGCGCCAACTCCTCCGGCGCCGCATCGACGACGTCGACCCCGTGGCGACGCAGCCTCGATGCGATCATCCGCCGGTCGTTGCGCGCCCGTTCCGCAGCGGCGGCGTCGTACACCTGCGCGGCGTCGTCCCGGCCTGCCGCAAGCCGGTCGACTCGAGGGTCGGCGACCGCGGCCAACAACACCTGGTGCTTGGCCGACAGCGCGGGCAACACCGTCATCAGGCCCTCGTCGAGCGACGAGGCGTTCAGGTCAGTCATCAGCACCACCAGCGCCCGTCGCCGCACCCGGCGCGCTACGGCCGACACCATCGCGGTGGCGTCCGATTCGACGAGCGCGGGCTCAAGGGGAGCCATCGCGTTGACCAACTGCGCGAGAAGTTCGGTCCGCGATGCGTTGAACACGCTGGCTCGGCTGACCCGGTCATGGGCCAGGAAGTCGACGTGATCGCCGGCCCGGGAAGCCAACGCCGCCAACAACAGCGCCGCATCCATCGACCAGTCCAGCCGGGGCCAGCCGCCGGGGTCGGCTCTGGTGGGGTCGACGCCGACCCGGCCCGCCGATGTGCGGCCGGTGTCCAAGACGATGACCACACGACGATCGCGCTCGGGCCGCCACGTGCGCACCACGACGTCGGCGCGGCGGGCGGTGGCGCGCCAGTCGATGGACCGGACGTCATCGCCGATGACATATTCACGCAGAGAGTCGAATTCGGTGCCCCGCCCGCGGATCAGCACCGGAACCATGCCCTCCAGTTCCCGCAGCTTGGCCAGTCGCGACGGCAGATGCTTACGGGACAGAAACGGCGGCAGGATCCGTATCTCCCACGGCACCCGGTGCGAACCCTGCCTGCCGGCAAGGCCGAGCGGACCGATCGAGCGGGCCGTGACCAACGCCGACTGCTGATCGCCGCGGCGCACCGGCCGCAGCCAGGTCTGCACCTGAATCTGTTGTCCCGCAGCCACGTCCAGTGGGTGCGTGCGCGGCTCGGCGCGTCCACTCGGCGGCCAGGCGTCGCGGACCTCGCCGTTGAACCGGCTGCGGCCGACGTTCTGGATCGTCAGCCCGGCGGCGACGGGCTGACCCAGTCGCGCGGCGGTCTCCCCCGACCTGACGAACCTGAGCCGGCGGGTACTGCCTGCCAAGGCGATGTCCACCGCGACCGCAATCACAAGAAGAGCCAGCAGGGCAATGAACGCCGTTGCGGGCCAGGGTGACAGCGCGATGGGCAATACGCAGATCAACGCCACCAGGCCGGTACGGCCGGTGAGCACCACTACCGGGGCACCGGAACGGCCGCCAGGATGCCGTCGAGCACACCGTCGGGATTCGCGCCCTCCAGTTCGGCCTCCGGTCGCAGCGCCACCCGGTGCCGCAGCGTCGGGCGCGCCATGGCTTTGACGTCATCGGGTGTCACGTAGTTGCGGCCCGACAGCCATGCCCAGGACCGCGCGGTGGCCAACAGTGCGGTCGCGCCACGCGGTGACACGCCGAGCTGGAGAGAAGGCGAATGCCTTGTGGCTCCGGCGATGTCGACGATGTAGCCGAGCACTTCGTCGGCCACCAGCACCTGCCGCACCGCCGCACGTCCCGCGGCGAGTTCGGCGGGCCCCGCGACGGCCTGCACCGCGGACAGGTCGCGCGGGTCGAAGCCGCGCGCGTGCCGGTCCAGGATCGCGATCTCGTGGTCGCGCGGTGGCAACGGCACATTGAGCTTCAGCAGGAAACGGTCCAGCTGCGCCTCGGGAAGTTGGTAGGTGCCCTCGTACTCGATGGGGTTCTGTGTCGCGGCGACGATGAAAGGATCGGGCAGCGGACGGGCCTCGCCTTCTACGCTGACCTGGCGTTCCTCCATCGCTTCCAGCAGTGCGGCCTGGGTCTTGGGTGGGGTGCGGTTGATCTCGTCGGCCAGCAGCAGGTTGGTGAAGACCGGGCCCGCGTGAAATTCGAACTCGGCGGTGCGCGCGTCATAGACCAGCGAGCCGGTCACGTCGCCGGGCATCAGGTCCGGGGTGAACTGAACTCGTTTGAACTCCAGTTGGAGGGCCGCGGCGAGGGTACGCACGAGAAGCGTCTTGGCCACGCCCGGCACACCCTCGAGCAGCACGTGGCCGCGGCACAGCAGGGCGATCACGAGGCCACTGACGACGGCGTCCTGGCCGACGACCACCTTGGCGATCTCGTTTCGCAAGGCCAACAACGCATTCCGTGCGCCGTCCGATGTCGCGGGGGTTGTGGCTGCTACTGGCTGAGTCACGACTGGGCGACCTGCCTTTCGATGTTGTCGAGAGCGTGGGAGAGGTTCAGCAGGTCGGTGTCGGTGGCAGGGGCGGGCCCGAACAGGGTGTGCCGGACGAACTCCGGGTCCTGCCCGATTCGTCCGACGACGGCAGCCGCGATGGCCGCGGGGTCGGCGTTGGGTCCGAGCCCGAGGCGGGGCAGCAGACGCTGCAGCGTCGCAGTGCGCAGCGCGTCGGCGGCGCGGTCACCCGCACGATGCGACCGATAGAGCCTGCCGCGGCCCTCCACGGTCTCCGACGCGCGCACCACGACCGGCAGTCGCTCGGCGACCAGCGGGCCGATTCGTCGGCCCTTCCACAGCGCGACCAACAGCACGACCAGGCACAGCTGCAGGAAGATCCACGTCACGCGGTCGGGGATGAGGTCAAAAACTGTCGCACCGCCTGATGATTCGCCCTCGGTGTGTTGCGGGGCGTACCAGATGACCCGTGGCGCCGCGCCGGCCAGGTTCATGGCCAGCGCCGCGTTGCCCCGCTTCAGCAGTCCCGAGTTGGCCATGAAGTCCGAGGTGCCGACGACCGTCACGGTGCGACCCTCGTCGGTGTAGCGGACGACCGCCCCCTCGTAGCACCGTGTCACCGGCACGTCGCCTTCCGCCTCGAATGCGTCGCTCGCACCGAACTGGACATCCCCGGCCCTGGTGGCCTCCCGCAGATCGCAGTCCGGAGAGCCGCCTTCACTGCCCAGCGCGTCGCGGCGAACCTCGGACGCGAGAACCTCTCTCGTCCGCGAGATCGGCTCGACGACGAGCCGGTCGCCGGGCACTGCAGCCAGCCGGCGCAGTACGTCATCGTCGACGAGGTGGTTCGTCTGCACGGTGATGACCAGTGTGTCTGGTCGTGCCGCCCGTTCGACGGCATCGATGTCGTCTGCGACGACCACATCGACACCGTGGTCGCGCAACAAGGTGACCAAGGCATGAGCGCCCTCGGGAGATGTTGCGGCAGGGTCCATCCGGCCGCCGGGCCGGGCCGACGTCAGAAGTGTCGTCAACGCGGCGACAGCGGTGATGAGGACCAGCGCAGAGATCACCCAACGGCCCGCCCGCCAGCGCTGCCTCGCCGTCGGTGCAATCGCGGTGTCGACGTCTGTCATCGAATCGCCGTCCAGGTGTCTGTCGCGGCGGGGATCGCCGACGTGCCAGACCTCGTCGCACCGCGGGACCGTAGATGGCGGTCGAGGTCGGTGATCATCCGGTAGGCAGGCTCGGTGCCGGGCCGCTCGCCGTAGGTGACATCGTTGAACGCGGTTGCGGCTTGCGTCAGTTCGCCGCCGAGGTCCGGAAGGGCCGCTCCGGCATCCACCGCGAGCTCGGTCGCCGTCCTGCCCGGCACGGGGTTGAGCACGCCGTCTTCCTCGAGCTGTCGCGCGACGGCTCTGAGGCGGTGGCGGATGGCGGCGGCCCAATTACCCTGCGCGGCAAATTGTTCGGCGGTCGCGCGGTGCGCAGCGGCGGTCAATTCATGCGAATCGAACAGTGCGTGCTCGCCGCCGCGGTTTGTACGCATGGTGCGCCGCGCGATTCGCACCGCCACCACAATCGCGATCGCGAGGATGATGAGCAGCACAGAAATGGTGAACCAGCCGCCTGGCAGCTTCGAGCCCTCCTGCACTATGCGGTAGAGCAGGTCGTCCAGCCACTCCGAGAAACGTTGGGTCAGAGATGGCTTGGGATAGATGGGCTTTGCGAGTTCACGCTGGGCCGCCTCATGGGCGGCGTCTCGGTCGATATCGATTGCGGGCACGTCAGGGCTGCCGGGTGAGCCACAGGTGGTCGGTCGAGTCCGGTGCCGCACCCGGCGCCGCGATCGCCGCGCCGGTCTGCAGCACCAGGTCGAACGCCTCGGCACGGATCCGCCGGTCGGTGTAGAGGAGCACCACCGCGCCCGCGCTGAACGGCGCCGTGACGATCTGGCCGACCGCGCTGCCGACGGCGACGAGCACCAGCGCGATCAGGGTCGTTGCGGTGGATTCCGAACCCATCAGCATGAGTTGGCCGGTGAGGCTGAACGGAATCGACACCGCCCCCGCGATCACCCCTGCGACAAGCGTCGCCAGCAGCCGGATCCCCAACACGCGCCAGAAGTCACCCTTCACCAGCCGCACGGACCGGCTGATCGACGGAAAGACACCGAGGCGTTCCAGCACGATCAGCGGCGGAGCGAAACTGAGCACCGTCCACAGATAGACGAGCAGCGCAATCAATCCGAGCCCGAGGGGGATGGCCAGGACGAAGGCCGCGGCGCCACTGAACTGAACGACGATGGCGACGACGAACACCACGATGAACACCGGGACTGCCACCGCGAGCAGCCACAACAGCATGTAGCCGAACAACGGGAGCAGTCGCCCGCGGACACGCTGCCATGCCTCGCCGATCGTGATTCCTGCGCCGAACACCGCCCTTCCCACGATGACCGTGAGCATGCCGCTGAGCACGATCGACGACAGCAGCGTGGTGACGGTGCTGGCGATGCTGGAGGCCGACGAGCCAAGCAGCGCAGCCGTCGACGCTTCCTCTCCGCGCAGCATGCCGAGTTCGCCCATCGCGGCCAGCGGGCCGATCTGCAGAACCAGCCCGATCAGCTGGGCGACCACCACCACGACCGTCGTCAGCCCGAGCGTCGCCTTGGGGTTGGTCCGGATATAGGAGAACGCGCCGTTGAGGATGTCGGTGAGGGTCAGCGGCCGAAGCGGGATGACGCCCGGCTTGATTGCGGGCGGCATCGGCGGAGGCGGGCCGTAGCCGGGTGGTGGATAGCCCGGCGGTGGGTAGCCGGGATAGCCGGGCGGTGGATAGCCCTGGTAGCCGGGCGGCGGGTACGGCTGATAGCCGGGGGGCGGGTAGCCCTGGTAGCCGGGCGGTGGGTAGCCGGGCGGCGGGTACCCAGGGTTGCTCATGGCCACCATCCTGTCGATCACCGGGAAAATTGACAACGTGGACCGCGGCGGGCCATCGGCCGGTCCTTCGCCGCCGCTACGGTGGCCGCATGCCGACCGAGATCACCGTCCGAGGAACGTTTAGCGCGTTCCAG
The DNA here is from genome assembly GCF_003719305.1 of Mycolicibacterium stellerae. Classification (GTDB taxonomy): domain Bacteria; phylum Actinomycetota; class Actinomycetes; order Mycobacteriales; family Mycobacteriaceae; genus Mycobacterium; species Mycobacterium stellerae. The sequence goes on along the minus strand of NZ_RARC01000023.1, from coordinate 36,459 downwards.
TCTCCCGAACGCGGGACCGTCCACGCCACCATCGCGTACGAGGGGCCGGCGATGGAGCCGGTGTACGACCGGGTGGCCCGCGATCTGGAGGCCGTCAAGGCATCGGTCACCCCGCTGAAGACAGGCGACCACGGGCCCGTGACGTGGTGGTCGGCACAGCAATTGCGCACCTGGTCGAACAGGCCGTGGAACAAAGACGGGATACAGCTTCCGCTCGTGCACTACGCGAGGGTCGGAATCGAGGTGAAGTTCCGCGACTTCTCGTCGCTGTCGCGCTGGGTCGGCCAGCACGTCACGAACACCGAAGGCTTCAAGATCTCCCACGTCGAGTGGACCCTGACGTCGAAGAGGCGAACGGAGTTGCAGCGGCAGGCTCACACCAGGGCGGTCGAAGACGCCGTCGTCCGTGCTCAGCTGTATGCCGACGCGCTCGGGCTCGGCAAGATCGCGCCGGTCGCCATTGCAGACGCCGGAATGTTGGGCCCGAATCTGCATCCGGAAAGGGGCGGGGGAGCCGCCTACATGCGTGTGGGCGCCGCAGACGGCGGCGGGTCAGACGTCGAACTGATACCGGCGGACATCGAGGTTTCGGCGACCGTCGATGCGCGGTTCATCGGTGAGGACGGGCATCCGACGGCGTAGCGTCGGCGTCATGGCGGAACTCAAGGACCGGCTGCGTGCAGATCTGACAAGTGCGATGAAATCGCAGGACAAGCTGCGCACCGCAACGCTGCGAATGCTGTTGTCGGCGATCCAGGCCGAGGAGACGTCAGGCAAGCAGTCGCGCGAACTGTCCGACGACGACGTGCTCAAGGTGCTGGCACGGGAAGCGAAGAAGCGCGGCGAGTCGGCGGAGATCTATACCCAGAACGGCCGTGGCGAACTGGCGGCCAATGAGCACGCCGAGGCCCGAGTCATCGACGAGTATCTGCCAACGCCGTTGACCGAAGCAGAACTGGCCGACGTGGTGGACACGGCAATCGCTGCGGTCTCCGAGGAGAACGGCGAAGCGCCGGGCATGAAACAGATGGGCCAGGTGATGAAGGCCGCGACGGCGATCGCCGCAGGCAAGGCCGACGGGGCGCGCCTCTCGGCCGCGGTCAAAGCTCGCCTGTAGCCGTTTTCGCCGTCTGGCACCCGGGTAACCAGACGCCATGACGCGTTTTGGCTACACCCTGATGACCGAACAGAGCGGACCCAAACAGCTTGTCGACTACGCCGTTTCGGCGGAGCGTGTCGGGTTCGACTTCGAAGTCTCCAGCGACCACTACTTCCCGTGGCTCTCGTCGCAGGGCCATGCCCCCTACGCGTGGTCGGTGCTCGGCGCGGTTGCGCACGCCACCGAGCGTGTCGAGCTGTTCACCTACGTCACCTGCCCGACGATCCGCTACCACCCCGCCGTCGTGGCGCAGAAAGCGGCAACCCTTCAAATTCTGGCCGACGGCCGGTTCACCCTCGGCGTCGGCAGCGGTGAGAACCTCAACGAGCACGTCGTCGGGAAGGGCTGGCCCACGGTGGCTCGACGCCAGGAGATGCTCCAAGAAGCGATTCAGATCATGCGCGAGCTGTTCACCGGTGAGCTGGTCGACTGGAAAGGCGAGTACTTCGAGGTCGACTCGGCCCGCCTCTGGGATGTCCCTGACGCGGGCGTGCCGATCGCGGCGGCGGTGTCAGGAGACCGCTCGGTGGAGAAGTTCGCGCTGCTGGCCGACCACCTGATCGCCGTCGAACCGAACAAGGAATTGGTGGACTCCTGGCATGACGCGCGTCGCGCGACCGGCCTGCCCGGCGATGTCAGGGTGATCGGTCAGATACCGGTCTGCTGGGATCCCGACCGCGATGCGGCGATAGCTCGTGCTCATGATCAATTCCGTTGGTTCGCAGGCGGATGGGCGGTCAACTCCGACCTGCCGACCACTGCCGGATTCGACGGAGCGACGCAGTTCGTCAGGCCCGAGGACGTCACCGACTCCATCCCGTGCGGCCCGGATCTGGACGCGATCGTCGACGCCGTCCGCGAGTACTGGGAGGCCGGCTTCACCGACATCGCGTTGGTGCAGATCGGCGACGAGTCCCAGGATCTGTTTTTCAAAGAGGCGGCGGAACCGCTGCTGGACAAGCTGCGCACCGCATCGCAGTAGCAGGAGGTTGAGATGACGCGCGGACAAGGAATCTACGACGACGAAAGCGCCGACGAGCCGAAGGGCGGCAGGCCAGGCCCGAAGGACGAAGGGCGCGAGGGCGGCATGGCGACTCGCGAGAACACGCCCGATGTCGCCGAGGTCGGCGACGAGCCGACGGCCTGAGGCGGAGCAAACACGTAGGCCCGGTTTAACGGTGTCGAGATCGGGAATTTACATGCCCGATTTGTCCGCACACATCCGGAGGGTCGACCTTGACCACTGCCTACAACGACTGGGAAGCGCCGGTCGTCGCCGAGGGCGTCTACGCGCCGCAAGAAGACTCCCAGCTGCTGATCGACATGATGGACAAAACCGGTTTGGCGCGACGTCGCCGGGTCGCGGACCTGTGTACAGGCAGTGGCGTCGTCGCGATAGCGGCGGCCAATCAGGGTGCCACGGCGGTGGACGCGTTTGACATCAGTCCGCGCGCGGTACATTTTGCCCGCCAACAGGTTTCGGCAGCGTGCGTCGACGTCTCAGCGCATCTCGGCTCATGGGCACGCGCGGCGGAGTTCGGCCCATATGATCTTGTGGTCTGCAATCCGCCCTACATTCCGCACGACCCGGGCATTGAAGAACTCGATCTGCCGTCACATGTCGGACCGCCAAGAGCGTGGGATGCCGGCTGTGACGGCAGGCTCGTGCTCGACCCACTGTGCGCGTCGGTGCGCGACCTGCTCGCCGACGGCGGCACGATGCTGCTGGTGCATTCCGAGTTCTCGAACCCCCGAAAGACATTGGCTGCGCTCGCCGGCAGCGGCCTCGACGCCGAAATCCTGGCTTCTCAATGGATTCCGTTCGGCCCGGTGCTGTCAGCGCGGGCGCAATGGCTCGAAGACACCGGCAGGCTCGATTCCGGTCGGCGCGAAGAGGAGCTGGTTGTGATCAGAGCGGACAAGGCGGGAGGCGACCATGAGCGATGATGTCCGGATCGTGCGGGTGGTGCCATCCGGACCCGTGATGGTGCAGGGGCCGGTGCGCATCGAAATGCCCGACGGCAGCGTCGTCGATTCCGACCGCTTCATGGTGGCGATCTGCGCGTGCCGACGGTCGAAGAGCTACCCGTTGTGCGATACCAGCCACCGCAGGCGGCAGCGAAGCGACGACCCGTCAGCTCAGCGGCCTGCGTAACGACGACCGGCCATCGGCCCAGCACCCCATCATGTGGGCGGCAAGCCGGTCCTCGACCAAATCCCTTGCCCTGATCCCGAATACCACATCGCGATCCAGGTGCGGTTCGGCTGCCACCAGGTCGGCGACCACGTCGACGCGAACCACCTGCTCGTGCACGGCGTCGGCTTCGACGTGCTCGGCGTAGAAATGGACGCAGGCATCGGGGGCATCCATCCGCTGCAGTGCCTCGACCAGCCGGCGTGATCCGGGCGGCGAGGTGATCTCCGTCGCCGCGAAATGTCCGATGGCGGCAGCGCGCAGCTCCCGGTGCAACCCGAACATCGACATCAGGTTGACCACGGCCAGAGATTCGGCGGGGACGGCGTCGAGGTAACCCAGATACGACGCATCCAGCCCTGCGGCGTCCATCAGGTCGGCGAACAGCTGCTGGTGCACCCGGTCGCCGTGACCGCCGCCGTACTCGTCGAACTCGATGGCGACGAACGACGCCTTCGCCTGGCCGGTGAGCCGGGGAATGACCCAGGCGTGCGGATCGCCCTCCTTGAGGTGATAAAGCGAGCGGTGCGCGAAGTACTCCCGCATCTGCTCCCAGGTGCCTTCGTCGCGCAGGTAGTAGGACGGGCCGGTGCCGTCGACCGGCTCGACGCAGAGGGCGTCCATCTCGGCTTCGGCGTGCTCGTCGGCTGCGATCTCGCCGACGTCGAGCCTGACCGCTTCGAGGAAGACATCTTCGAGCTGGGACCGCAGCGCCAGCAGCTCCGGGTTCCACTCCCAGCGGGGGTCGACCCCCGCGAACCCGCGGTAGTGCATCTCGTAGCAGATATACAACGCCAGGTGCAGGTCGAGCCCGTAAGGGTCGACCTCCGCGACCGGCAGGGCGACAAGACTGAATGCCCGCTGTGGCGGACGGCAGGCCAGCAGGTCAAGGACGGTCGACGAAAGCGGCCCCGTCGCCGAGGGCAGTGCGGGTTCGAGCTTGGGTGATGCCAGTGTCACAGAGCCCTGATGCCCACCGCCGACGCCTGTCAAACCGGAGCTTCTTAACTCAGCAGCCGGATCACCTGTTGCAGCGGTTCCGAGGACGTCCCGATCTCGCCGATGAACGGGTGTGAGAGTTCAAGAACGAGGAATACGTTGGCGGCCACCAACACGCCCAGAATCGCAACCATCGTGTAGTGGGTGGCGGGTTTCTCGACGCCGTAGATGATGGCGCACCCCACGAGCAGCCCGCTGGTCAGCCAAATGACCGCCCACAGTGACCAGGGTGGCCCGACGTCTGTGCGCGCCTGGAGTACCCGTTGCGTGCGGGCCTGGCTGAGGGTGTCGAGGCTGCTGAAAGAGGCGGCAAGCAAAGTCTTTTGGGTGTCGGTGCGCGCTTGGACGCCGTCATAGGCGGAATAGAGACGCGACAATGCGTCATCGGCCTCGGGATAAGAACCGCCGTTGGCGGCCTCGCGCCACTCGACCAACGCGGCCTGCTCGTATTCGAGCAGAGCTTTGCGAATTCGGTCGTTGTCAGGCTGCTCGAACACCGACGCGTCCCTGACCAGCTGCACACCCGCCGCTCCTTCGGTCCGCGCCCTACCGTCGGCATCGCCGATCTGTCCCCACATTGCCGATACAACGAAACCGACGAAGAACGCGAACACGAACCCGATCACCCCGAACGCAAACCTGATGACATCGTTGTGCTCTTCACCCTTGAGGTTGGTGAACTTGCGGCGCACGAATATCTGTATGACGACCGCGCCGCCCGCCACGACGGCGATGACTCCCAGCAACAGCAACCAGGACGGGAGGTTGCTCACCAACCACTGACTCACGCTTGCTCTCCTACCTTCGGGCCCATTGGCGCGCTGCGTTTGGCACGAATCGCCACCAGTCCTCCTCCGATCACCAGGGCCATGCCGAGATACGAGGACAGCGTCGGTGCATGCTGCCAGACGATCCAGTCGATGAGTGCGGTGAACACGATGACGGAGTAGATGAACGGGCCGACCTTTTCCGCCGACGCGTACCGGTAGGCCACCACGATGAGGGCTTGGGAGAACAACTGCGCAAAACCGAGGGCGATCAACCAACCCCAGGCCTGCGAGGTGAATGGGTGCCAGTCGAAAACCGCGATGGGGACCGACATCACGGTCGAGAGCAAGAAGTAGTAGAAGAGGACTCTGGTCGTTGGTTCGGTGGCCCCGAGCCAGCGGACCGACATCATGGCGACGGCAAGGAAGAGGGCGCCTGAGAGCGCGGACAGCTCGCCGAGGCTGAAGCTGTGTCCTTGCGGTTGAAGCACGAGGATCACCCCGGCGAAGCCGATGCCCGCGCCGATCCAGGTCAGTCTGGATACCCGTTGGCGGGTGACGAGCCAGGCGATGAGAGGCATCCACAGCGGTGCGCTGTAGGTCAGAAGTGTCGCGTTGGACAGCGGAATCTGCGTGATCGCGAAGAACAGGGCATACCAGCACGCGGTGCCCATTGTCGCGCGTAGGATGTGCAGGCCGATCTTGTCGGTCCGTAGCGATGACCAGCCGCCCCGTAGCGCCACCGGAAGTATGAACAACAAGCAGATCAAGTTCTGGGACAGCAGCAGCACTCCGGTCGAGGTGTACTGGCCCGACACCTTCGCAAGGGTGCCGACCAACGCGACGCAGAAGAATGCTGCGGTGGTGAGAGCCGCTGCCAGGCCGAGGTTTTCGGGTCGGTGACCCACGCCGGTGTTGGTGGTCACCACGCCACTCACTTGGCCGCCTGTTCGAGTGCGGCCTTGACGTCCGCCTGGGTTTCCGCCAGGAAGGCCGCGAATTCCTCACCGGTCATGAACGTGGTGGTGAACTGGCTTCGCTCCGCGATCTGCTTCCAGGTGGTCGTGTTCACCATCTGGCCGAGTGCGTTCTGCCAGTACGCGACGGCGAACTGCGGCATGTCCGGGGGCCCGTAGAGGCCCCGCCAGTTCGCGAGGGTGACGTCGAATCCCTGTTCTCTCGCGGTCGGAGCGTCGAGGCCGGGGAGCCGCTTCTCGGAGAGCACACCGAGCGCCCTGAGGTCTCCTGACTTCAGTGCATCGATGAACTCGCTGACACCGCCGAGCGCGACGCTGATATCGCCGCTGCGAAGCGCCGCGCGCTGGTCACCGCCACCCTCGACGGGGCTGTAGCTGACGGACGACGGATCGCCACCCGCCGCCGAAACAAGCAGGTCAAACGGGGCCTCGTCGTCATGAGCGGCACCGACTTTGACGCGGGCAGGGTCGGACTTGACCGCGGTCAACACGTCCCCGAGGTTCTCGAACGGGGCGCCGGGCGCGGTGACGACGACGAAGTACTCCGTCATCAGACGGGCGATCATGGTGACGTCGTCGTAGCCGTAATTCGACTTGCCGCGCAGTTCGTTCATCATCATCGACAGGGACGTGACCGAGACTTGATCGTCGGCGCCCTTGTACTGCTCCACCATGGTCGCCAGAAAATCCGCTCCGCTGCCGCCCGGCCGATTCTGCACCGGCAGTGGCACTTTGACGATCTCCTCTTTCTGCAACGCTTCGACGACCGAGCGGATCGTGATGTCGAATCCACTGCCCGGGTTGGCTCCCGCCGTCATCGTCACCGGCCCAGAGGGATAGCCTTCTCCGTCTGGCGCCTGGTCGGTGCTCTGGCAGCCGGTCAGGATGAGCGAGGCAGCCAGCACGGCGCCGAGTACGGTTTTGATCATCGTGAGATGCTGGTTGTCGGTGCGGGTTTGGCGACTTCGGCTGTGCGTGCATTCATTCGATTGGTCTCGCGTTCCAGGATGCCGTTGAGCTTGCGGGGTGCGACAACGTCGAGTGCGCGTAGCGCGAGTGCCTTGCGGGGCGCGATGCGGATCGGTCTGGTCTTGGCCGCGGTCACCATCCAGTCGGCGGCCTCATCCGCGGTGAGTGCCGCCACACCGGTGTATGCGCGGGTGGGCGCGATCATCGGCGTGGCAACCAACGGGTAATACACGGTCGTCGAGTGCACGCCCTGGTTGCCCCACTCGGTGTCGATGACACGGCTGACGGCGCTCAACGCCGCCTTGGATGCGTTGTAGGCGGCGAACATTGGGGATGATTCCGGTAGCACACGCCAGGTGGCGACGTTGATGATGTGTCCGTCGCCGCGCTCGATCATGCCTGGGGCCACGCCGCGAATGAGTCGCAGCGGAGCGTAGTAGTTCAGCTGCATGACTCGTTCGATGTCATGCCAGCGTGCCAAAGAGTCAGCAAGCGGCCTGCGTATCGACCTCGCCGCGTTGTTGATCAACACGTCGACCGGGCCGACTGCCTGTACCAAATCGTCGACCTGCTCGAGGTCGGAAAGGTCGGCTCCGCGGAAGGTAGCGTGCCCGCCGGCCGCGATGATGCGGTCAACGACGTCTGACAGCAGGGCCTCGCGACGCGCAACGCAGATGACGGTTGCGCCTTCGGCGGCGAGCTTCTGCGCGGCGACCGCTCCGATTCCCGAAGACGCACCGGTAAGCAGGATCCGTCTGCCGCGTAGATCGACGGTTGCGCGCGCAGACCATCGCGGCATTGGCCGCATTCCGGCCAGCCGCATAGCTCTCTTGATGTTCGGTAACACTGCCATCCACCCCTAATCGTTCGGGCGATTGCTGTAGCAGCGGCCCGGCCGAGCAGCCAGCTCGAAATTCGGCTTGCTAAGCCTAGATGACTGTCGGTGCTTCACGCAGATAATCAGCTATTTTGCAGTGCCTGACAGAATTTGCGTGAATGCACCTGGCGCCATCGCAGCGGACCGGCGATCGGTTCGCCACGGAGACGTCAATTTGACTTCCGCAGCGGTGGTCACTGATGGCTCTGTGAGGGGTCTGGACCCAAACTGTTTCCTCGGGCGGCGCGACGAGCACTCTCGCGGTCGGGGTGGCGGGATTCGAACCCACGACCTCTTCGTCCCGAACAACATCACCAGCGGGTTTGGCAATGAGGGACTGGCTGCGGATTGCGATCACCCCCTTGACAGTCGCATCGCTGGCGCTATGCGGGCGAAACGACTTCCACTCGCAGGCTTCGAAGTTCACTTGCAACGAACTTCGCGAGCAGTCCGTCTCGTCCGGGAGCGTTGCTGCGCATAGTCGTCAGAAGTGCGTAAGGCCAAGCAGGAAGAACACCGCGCTATGGAAAGCGTCGACATCAGAGAACACGTCGCCACGGTTGCGGGCACGCACGATTTCACCGGCGAGTAAAACGATGGTGGGGTGGTCGGTCCACTCGTCGTCTTCTGGCCGCGTCGGCGAGAAGTACAGGCCGATTTCATCGCGGAAAAGTGCACTGCCCCAGCGATCTTCGAGATCGACGACGAGTGTGACGATCTCGTGCTGCCGACGCGCGACGCGCACTGACCGAGGCCCGCAACCGTGGAACCGGCGGGCTGTGCCTGACGTTCGGAGCGAACGCCGACGAAGACTCGCTGGAACGACTGTTCGGAACAGCAGCGCACGCAACAGTTTTCAATCACACGCAACTGGTGCATGCAGTCGGTGCACTAGTCCATTCGGCTCTGCGATCAGCCGACGTTCGCCGACGAGCGGCGTGACCACGTCACAGACCACACCAGCACCCGTCAACCAAGTAGAAGGAAACAGATGACCGCCGTCGACACCGACCACTCCGTGACCGATCCGACGACGCCACCAACCCAGCGGCCCTTCTACGCGCCGACCGGCAACGAAGAGCAGTTCTTCAAAGCCGTCTATCGGCAAGGTTTGTCCGTCGTCCTCAAAGGACCAACCGGTTGCGGGAAGACGCGTTTCGTCGAAGCGATGGCCCATGACCTGAATCGACCGTTGATCACCGTGTCGTGCCACGACGATCTCACTACCGCCGACCTCGTGGGCCGCTTCCACCTACGTGGCGGTGAAACCGAGTGGGTCGACGGCCCGCTCACCCGCGCTGTCCGCGAAGGAGCGATCTGCTACCTCGACGAGGTGGTGGAAGCCCGGCAGGACACCATCGTCGTGCTGCACCCCCTCGCCGATCACCGGCGACAACTGCCCATCGAACGACTGGGGGTCACGCTCAATGCAGCGGAAGGCTTCGGGCTCGTCGTGTCGTACAACCCCGGCTATCAAAGCGTTCTGAAAGACCTCAAAGACTCGACCCGCCAACGGATGGTCGCCATCGAGTTCGGCTTCCCCACACCCGAAATAGAAGAGCAGATCCTTAACGGGGAAGCCGGCATCTCCCCCGATGTCGCCGCGACCCTCGTCCGGTTCAGCCAGGCGATACGACGACTGGAAACCCCAGGGCTACGTGAGGTCGCGTCGACCCGCGTGCTGATCGCCGCAGGGCGACTCATCGCCGAAGGGCTCACTCCGCGCGACGCTGCGAAGATCGCCATTGCCGCACCCCTCAGCGACGACCCGAGCGTGCAGGCCGGCCTGATGAAGATGATCGAGGTCTACGTCGCAGGTGAGGCCGGAGCCTCCACGCAGCCCTGGACGCCATCGGGCACACCGCCGCGTCTCTTGCGACAAGCGGAGGAGCGAATCCGAAGGCAGTGCAGACGATGCTTGGGCATCAGTCGGCAGTGCTGATGATGGACACCTAGGCGACAGAAAAAGACCCCGACCAGAATTCCTGGTCAGGGCCCCTCGGCTGCACTTTCGCGGTCGGGGTGGCGGGATTCGAACCCACGACCTCTTCGTCCCGAACGAAGCGCGCTACCAAGCTGCGCCACACCCCGCGTGAAGCCTCGACAGCGTATCGCACCGGTCAGGTGTGCCGCCAAATCGATAATCCGCGGACGAATGTGGGCGAAGTCACGATTTAGCGACTCAGGTCACGCCACGCCGCGGGATGGATCTTGATTGTCGGTGTCGTTATGCACAATGACGGCAAGTAGCCGCATATCGGTCGAAACGAGGCGTGAAATGACTGGGTTGGGAGCCTCCATCTATGTGGGTTTCTTCGCCCTGGCTGCGCTGTGGCTGTTCCTCACCTCCGACGGTCCCCTCACCAGGGACTCCGACGGTCAGGGCCAGCGGCCGGATCGCTCGAACTCCGCAAGCACGCCGGCGGCAGTCGAGGGGTCAAGCCCAGCGTTGTCCAGCCACTCGTCACTGAAATAGGTGTCGGCGTAGCGATCGCCGCTGTCGGCGATCAGCGTGACCACCGACCCGCTGCGCCCCTCGGCGACCATTTCGGCCAGCAAGTAGAACGCTCCCCACAGATTCGTTCCTGTCGACGGGCCCACCCGGCGACCCAGCACCTCGCTGACGTGACGCGAGGCGGCGATCGACGCCGCGTCAGCAACCGTCAGCATGCGGTCGACCACATCGGGCAGGAACGACGGTTCGACGCGCGGCCGCCCGATTCCCTCGATCCGCGACGACCTACCGGTGACAACGTCGTCGCGGCATTGTGCATACGACGGGAAAAACGCCGAGTTCTCCGGGTCGACGACACACAGCCGGGTGGGGTAGCGGCGGTACCGGATGTAGCGGCCGATTGTCGCGCTCGTTCCGCCGGTGCCCGCGCCGACGACGACCCATTCCGGAATCGGATGTGCCTCCAGGCCCATCTGCACGAAGATCGACTCGGCGATGTTGTTGTTGCCGCGCCAGTCGGTGGCCCGCTCGGCGTTGGTGAACTGATCCAGGTAGTGTCCGCCGGTCTCTTCAGCCAACCGTTCGGCTTCGGCGTACATCTGAGAAGATTCCGCCACGAAATGGCAACGGCCGCCCTGTGATTCGATGAGTGCGATCTTCGATGCACTTGTCGTCGACGGCATCACCGCAATGAACGGGACGCCAAGCAGCGCCGCGAAATAGGCTTCGGAAACCGCCGTCGAGCCCGACGACGCCTCGATGACCGTCGTGTGTTCGCCGATCCATCCGTTGCACAACGCGTAGAGGAACAGCGAGCGCGCCAGTCGATGCTTGAGGCTGCCGGTGATGTGGGTGGACTCGTCCTTCAGGTAAAGGGCGACGTCGACGCCGTCACACCAGGCCGACGGAAGCGGATACCGCAGCAGGTGGGTGTCCGCGCTGCGCCGGGAGTCAGCCTCGATCAGCCGAACCGCATTGTCCACCCACTCGCGTGGTTGGCTGCGAGTCGCGCTCGATGGCGCGTCGGTCACCGTACCGAGGCTGTCGGATGGGATTGCCCCACCCGAGCGTCGGCGTCACGACCGCCGGTTGGCGTCGCCACCAGGGTCAGCAGCGTCGCCTCGGGCCTGCAGCAGAACCGCAGCGGAGCGAACGGCGAGGTGCCGATGCCCGCCGAGACATGCAGCGCGGTACCGGCGCCCCAGCGCGACGCCCCCTTGGCCCGCGACCGGTCAAGGTCGCAGTTGGTGACGATGGCGCCGTAGAACGGAAGGCAGAGCTGGCCGCCGTGAGTGTGGCCGGCCATCACCAGCTGGTAGCCGTCGGCGGCGAACCGGTCCAGCACGCGCGGCTCAGGCGAATGCGTCAGGCCGAGCCGAAGGTTCGCGGTCGGGTCGGCGAGACCCGCGATGGTCTCGTAACGGTCGCGCTTGAGGTGCGGGTCGTCGACGCCCGCCGCGGCGATCCGCAGCCCGGCCACCTCGATGTCGCGGCGGGTGTGCGTCATGTCGAGCCAGCCGCGTTCGGTGAATGCCGCCCGCAGGTCCTGCCACGGCAGCGGCTGGCCGTAGGACCGGTGCGACGGTTTGGTCAGGTAGTTGGCCGGGTTCTTCAGCCGTGGCCCGAAGTAGTCGTTGCTGCCGAACACGAAAACGCCGGGCACCGAGAGCAGGTCGCCCAGTGTCTGCACAACGGCGGGCACCGCCCTGGGGTGAGCCAGGTTGTCGCCGGTGTTGACCACCAGATCCGGCTGCAGGCCGGCCAGCTCACGCAGCCAAGCCTGCTTGCGCTTCTGGTCGGGCCGCATGTGGATGTCGCTGATGTGCAGCACCCGCAACGGCGTCGACCCCGGGGTCAGCACGGGCATGGTGATCTCGCGGGTCACGAACGCATTCCGCTCGATGAGCGACGCGTAGCCGATGCCGGCAACGAGCGAGCCGGCGGCCACAGCAGCGGTTTTCTTCAGGGTCGAAGCGGCAGGCATGCTTGGCAGCCTACTGCCAAGCGCGTGCCCGCACCGCTCCTCACCCGCGGTCAGCGACCCAGGCCACACCGTTTACGGAGGTGGTGGCGGCGCAGGCGGTGGCGGGCCGAGCACAGGAACGGTGATCGGCGGCAGGCCGGGGATCTCGACGACCGTCGAGCCCGCGATCGGCGGCAGACCAGGGATGGCGCCCTCCGGCGGTGGTGGCGGTGGCGGCGGGATGCCATTGCTGATCTGGATGGTGATGATCGAGCCAGGCACGGTCTGCCCCGACGGCGATGTCCCGACCACAGTGCCCTGCGAGGAGGTGCTGTTGACCGGGTTGGCCTGGTCGGCGACCTGGAAGCCGGCCTCCTTCAGCCGCATCCGCGCCAGGTCCTGAGACATCCCTGACACGCTTGGCACCTTCGAGCCAGGCGCGCCGTCCACATAGCGGGGGTCGGTGGGTGGCAAGCTGACGTCGCCGAAGTTGTTGGCGATCGGCTTCATCGCCCCAAACCAGGTGCGGGCCGGCTCGTTTCCGCCGAACAGGTTGCCGTTGCCGCCGCACTGGCGCAGCGGGTACGAGCACAACGCGCCGGGCGCGGTGGAGTCGTCGTAAATGTAGTTGGCGGCCGCGTACTGATTGGTGAACCCGAGGAAGCCCGCCGAGCGGCTGGCTTCGGTGGTCCCCGTCTTGCCGGACATCGGGAGATCCCAGCCGACGGAGCCTGCGGCGCCCGCCGCTGTGCCCGATCCGGTGTCGTCCTTGCTCATCGCGTTGGCCAGCGTGTTGGCCAGACCTTCCGGGACGGCCTGCTCACACGCCTCGGTGGTGACAGACACTTCGGTGCCGTTGCGGTCGAATACCTTGTCGATCGGGTTCGGCGGGCACCAGACGCCGCCGGATGCCAGCGTCGCGGCCACGTTCGACAGTTCGAGCGCGTTCACCTCGATCGGCCCGAGCGTGAACGAGCCGAGGTTTTGCCGCTTGACGAAGTCGGCCAGGCTTTCGTTGCTTTCCGGGTCGTAGTCGCGGGCGGTGCCGGGCAGCGCGTATGACCGCAGGCCCAGCTTGACCGCCATGTCCACCGTGCGCTGCACCCCAACCTGCGAGATGAGCTTGGCGAACGCGGTGTTCGGTGAGGTGGCCAGGGCGTCGGTGACGCTCATCGATCCGCGGTAGTTTCCGGCGTTCTGCACACACCAGGTCGCGGGTGGGCAACCCTTCGCTCCGCCGCTGCCAAGACCCTTGGCCTCGAAGCGGCTCGGCGCGTCCAGTTGGGCGTTGATGCCCATGCCCATATCCATCGCAGCGGCAACTGTGAACACCTTGAAGATCGAACCAGCGCCGTCACCGACGAGTGAAAACGGTTGGGGCTGCATGGTTTCGCCGGCGTCGATGTTCAACCCGTAGGTGCGGTTGCTTGCCATCGCGAGCACCTGATGGGATTCCTTGCCCGGCTTGATCACGCTCATCACGCTGGCGATGCCGTCGATGTCCGGGCTTGCTATGTCGTTGACCGCCGACTTGATCGGGCCCTGAACGTCGGGGTCCAGCGTCGTCTTGATCAGGTATCCGCCCCGCGAGACCTGCTCCTTGCTGATGCCAGCGCGCGCCAGGTAGTCGAGCACGTAGTCACAGAAGAAGGCCCGATCACCCGCTGCGATGCAGCCGCGGGGCAGTTCCTGAGGCTGGGGCAAGATGCCGAGCGGCTGCTCCTTGGCGGCGCGCAGCGCATCGGCCTCCTGAGGGATGTTCTCGATCATGGTGTCGAGGACGACGTTGCGGCGTTCCAGAGCGCCGTCGGGGTTCGTATACGGGTTCAACGTGCTTGTCGACTGCACCATGCCGGCCAGCAGCGCGGACTGCTGCCAGTTCAGCTCCGACGCATTGACACCGAAGTACGTCTGGGCCGCGTCTTGGATGCCGAACGCGTTGTTGCCGAACGACACCAGGTTCAGGTAGCGGGTGAGGATCTCCGGCTTGGTGAACGTCTTGTCCAGCGTCAGCGCCATCCGGATCTCCCGCAGCTTGCGGGCAGGTGTGGTCTCGATGGCGGCGCGCTTCTCCGCATCGGTCTGCGCGATCACCAGCAGCTGGTAGTTCTTCACGTACTGCTGCTCGAGGGTGGAGCCGCCGCGGGTGTCGATGTTGCCCGACATATAGCCCGAGAGGCCCGTCAGGGTGCCCTTCCAGTCGACGCCGTTGTGCTCGGCAAACCGTTTGTCCTCGATGGAGACGATGGCGAGCTTCATCGTGTTGGCGATCTGGTCGCTTGGCACTTCGAACCGGCGCTGTGAATACAGCCACGCGATGACGTTGCCTTTGGCGTCCACCATCGTCGAAACTCCGGGCACCTCGCCCTCGACGAGTTGAGCCGAGCCGTTAGCAACCACATCGGAGGCCCGGTTCGACATCAATCCGAACCCGCCGACGACCGGAAACATCAAACCCGCGGCTACCACGCTGGCCAACAGGCAACACCATGCCAGCTTGATGACCGTGACCGTCGCCGGCGGTCGATTCGGCTGGCGCTCCGGCATGCCCTACAGAGTAACTAGATCGCCGCGTTGCCTAACGCCGCGCGGCCAGATTGCCAGCATAAATGGCGATACGCCCAGGATCGTGTTTGCGCTGCGCGGCATGTCTGGACGGTTGTCCCAAAAAAGGGGCAAACAAACTGTTGCGTAAATACCCTGTGACCACCTAGCTTGTACCTACAGTGCGATTCAGGTAACAACGACCTGCGCAATGTGGCGTAGATCGCATCAGCGTTCTACACCGAGGGACTGAGCCGTCAAGTAACGGCGGCTGGACTTAAGGGGAAACGCTGGTGTCGAGCACACGGCCCGTTGCGCGCAGGACTAGTACCACCACCTCTCTTCCCAACTGTTCGGTCCAAGGCGCAGAGGCCGAGGCCCGAATCGCGTGGGTTTCCCAGGCCCGTTGCCGGCAAGCCGACCCCGACGAACTGTTCGTCCGTGGCGCAGCCCAGCGCAAAGCCGCAGTGATCTGCAGGCACTGCCCGGTGATCCTCGAATGCGGCGCCGACGCGCTCGACAACCGTGTCGAGTTCGGTGTCTGGGGTGGCATGACCGAGCGCCAGCGCCGGGCACTGCTCAAGCAGCACCCCGAGGTGGTCTCCTGGGCCGACTTCTTCGCCGCCCAGCGCAAACACCGCAGCGCCGTCTAGGCGGAAGGCCCCTAAGCAGCTTCCGCTTCGCCGGTGATCTGATCGGCGATCGCGCGTAACGCCTCTAGATCCGACACGTCGAACGGCAACGACGGCACTCCGACGATCGATACGTGCGGATTGGCGCCGGTGAACCGCGACAACAGCCGAACCTCGCGCTTGGCCGTCCCCGCCCTGGCGGCGTGAATCCGCAGCACCGCGGC
The DNA here is from genome assembly GCF_003719305.1 of Mycolicibacterium stellerae. GTDB lineage: Bacteria > Actinomycetota > Actinomycetes > Mycobacteriales > Mycobacteriaceae > Mycobacterium > Mycobacterium stellerae. Next base: position 20,699 of record NZ_RARC01000023.1, on the reverse strand, counting down.
GGTCAGTGACTCGGGGTCCTCGGCGGCCAGCGTGTCGGCGGCCTCTGCGGCCTTGTCGGCGTGCAGCGACGTCAACGTCGGATGGGTCCGGTTGAGGATCAGCCCGGCCAGCGGCATGTGCTCTTCGGAGAGCCGCTCGACGAAGAACGACGCCTCCCGCAATGCGTCGGGTTCGGCCGCGGACACGACGACGAACTGGGTGCCGCGTCGCTTCAGCAGCTCATAGGTGCGGTCGGCCTTCTCGCGGAACCCGCCGAATGTGGCGTCCAGCGACTGCACGAAGGCCGCGGCGTCGGACAGCATCTGTGAGCCGAGCACCGTCGACAGCGCGCGCATGGCGAGGCCCATCGCCCCCGACACCAGTTTTCCGATGCCGCGGCCCGGCCCCAGCAGCAGCTTCCACAGCCTGCTGTCCATGAAGCCGCCCAGACGTTTTGGCGCGTCAAGGAAGTCCAAGGCGTTGCGCGACGGCGGCGTGTCGACGACCACCAGGTCCCATCGGTCCTCAGCCAGCAGCTGGCCCAGCTTCTCCATCGCCATGTACTCCTGCGTGCCCGCAAGCGAGGTGGCGACGGTCTGATAGAACTGGTTATCCAGAATCGCTTGTGCGCGATCGGCTCCCGAGTACTGAATCACCATCTCGTCGAACGTGCGACGCATGTCGAGCATCATCGCGTGCAGTTCGCCGGACACCTCGGGAGCCAGTGGCACCCGCTGAGGGGTGTTGCCGAGGTCCTTGATGCCCAACGCCTGGGCCAGACGCTTCGCCGGGTCGATGGTCAACACGACGACCGTTCGGCCGTACTCGGCGGCGCGCAGCGCCATCGCCGCAGCGGTGGTGGTCTTGCCGACACCACCTGCGCCGCAACAAACCACGACGCGGTTCGACGTGTCGTGCAGGATCTCGGCCATGTCCAGCGCGGGCGGGGTGGTGCTCATCAGCGGACTCCCTGGTGGGCCAGCGCTTCGGCCAATTCGTAGAGGCTGCCGAGGTCGACACCGTCGGGCAGTGCGGGCAGTTCCAGCCTGGGCACCTTGATCTCGTCGAGCTCTTCTGCGCTCTCGGCGCGCGCCGCGATCCGAGTGGCATGCTGGATGGATTCGGTGAGCAGACCGGCGAAGTCGCTGTCGGACAACGTGATTCCGGTCTTGGTCAAATCGGCACGGATCTTGTCGGCATCGATGTCACCGTCGCCAGCCTTGGCCAGCGCATCGGGGCTGAGGTACGCGGGGATGTTGCGGTTGACGATGACGCTCCCGATGGGCAGTTCCAGGTCCTGCAGCTCGTCGATCGCCTCCAGCGTCTCCTGCATGGGCAGCGCCTCGAGCAGCGTCACCAGATGGATCGCGGTCAGATCGGAGTGCAGCAGCTTGACGACGCCCTCGGCCTGAGAGTGCACCGGCCCGCCCTTGGCCAGATCGGAGACCGCCTTGGTGACGTCGAGGAAGCGGGCGATGCGCCCGGTCGGCGGCGAGTCGACCACGATGGCGTCGTACGCGGAGCGCTTCTTGTCGGGCTTCTCGTTGCGCACCACGATTTCCTTGATCTTGCCGGTGAGCAGCACGTCGCGGAGGCCAGGCGCGATGGTCGTTGCGAACTCGACGGCGCCGATGCGCCGCATCGCCCGGCCCGCCAACCCGAGGTTGTAGAACATCTCCAGGTATTCGAGGAACGCCGCCTCGATGTCGATGGCCAGCGCGTTGACCATTCCGCCGCCGTCGGCGGTGGCGATCTTCACTTCCTCGTAGGGCAGCGGCGGCACGTCGAAAAGCTGCGCAATGCCCTGGCGCCCTTCGACTTCGACCAGAAGCACCTTCCGGCCGCCTGCAGCCAACGCCAGCGCCAGTGAGGCGGCGATGGTCGACTTGCCCGTGCCGCCTTTGCCGGTGACGAAGTGCAACCGCGCCTTGGTCAGCCGGGACGGCCAGCCGACCGGTTTACGGTCGTTCGCTTCGTTAGCCACCACTGCAGCCTAGCCAAGGCGGTCTGCCATCCGGATAAGCTCAGCCGCATGAGCGAATCCACCCGGTGGGAGTACGCCACTGTCCCACTTCTGACGCATGCCACCAAGCAGATACTCGACCAATGGGGAGAGGACGGCTGGGAGCTCGTCGCGGTGCTGCCGGGGCCAACCGGTGAGCAGCACGTCGCTTACCTGAAACGGCCGAAATGAGCGGCGGCGGCTGGTCAGCCCGGCTCTCCGAACTGGGCATCGAGCTGCCGCCGGTGGTCAAACCCGTGGCGGCCTATGTCCCCGCGGTGCAGACCGGCAATCTGGTCTACACAGCGGGACAGCTGCCGATGGTGGCGGGCGAGCTGCCCGCGGCAGGCGCTGTCGGCGGTGTCGTCAGCCCCGAGCAGGCCAAGGCTCTCGCCCGGATTTGTGCGCTCAACGCGCTGGCCGCCGTCGATTCGCTGGTCGGCGTCGACGCCGTCGCCCGGGTGGTCAAGGTCGTCGGCTTCGTCGCATCCGCGCCCGGTTTCCACGGCCAGCCCGGCGTCGTCAACGGCGCATCCGAACTGTTCGGCGAGGTGTTCGGGGAGGCGGGCGCGCACGCGCGGTCGGCGGTCGGGGTGGCCGAGCTGCCGCTGAACGCGCCTGTGGAGGTCGAGCTGATCGTCGAGGTGCGGTGAGCCGTGCGGCATCCCGCCTACGGGTTGTTGCGCCCGGTGACCGAGACGGCATCGGTGCTGCTGTGCAACAACCCCGGGCTGATGACGCTGGACGGCACCAACACCTGGGTGTTGCGCGGTAAGGGCAGCGACGAGATGGTGCTCGTCGACCCGGGGCCCGAGGACGACGAACACGTCGCCAAGATCGCCGAGCTCGGCGCAATCCCGCTTGTGCTGATCAGCCACCGCCACGATGACCACACCGGCGCCATCGACAAGATCGTGGAGCGCACCGGCGCGGTGGTCCGTGCGGTCGGCAGCGGCTTTCTGCGCGGCCTCGGTGGGCCGTTGACCGATGGTGAGGTCATTGACGCCGCGGGGCTGAAGATCTTGGTGATGGCGACGCCGGGGCATACCGCCGACTCGCTGTCGTTCGTGCTCGATGACGCCGTGCTGACCGCCGACACCGTGCTCGGCCGTGGCACGACCGTGATCGACTCCGAAGACGGCGCCCTCGGCGAATATCTGGAGTCGCTCAAGCGGCTTCAGGGCCTGGGACACCGGACGGTGCTGCCAGGGCACGGCCCCGATCTCGACGATCTCGAGGCCGTCACCGCGATGTACCTGGCCCACCGCGAGCAGCGCCTCGACCAGGTGCGCGGCGCGCTGCGGGCACTCGGCGACGACGCCACCACCCGGCAGATCGTCGAACACGTCTACACCGACGTCGACGAGAACCTATGGGACTACGCCGAATGGAGCGTGCAGGCCCAGCTCGACTACCTGCGCTCCTGAATCCCTAACGGGCGCGGCGGGCCAGCCGCTCGCTATCGGAGATCAGCACGCTCTTGCCCTCCAAGCGGATCCACCCGCGATGGGCGAAATCGGCGAGCGCCTTGTTGACCGTCTCCCGTGACGCGCCGACAAGTTGGGCGATCTCTTCCTGCGTGAGGTCATGGGTCACCCGCAGCGCGCCGCCCTCCTGCGTGCCGAAGCGCTGAGCCAGCTGCAGAAGCTGCTTGGCGACGCGGCCAGGAACGTCGGTGAAGATCAGGTCGGCGAGGTTGTTGTTGGTGCGGCGCAGCCGGCGGGCAAGCACCCGCAGCAGCTGCTCGGCGATCTCGGGTCGATCGGCGATCCAGGCACGCAGCGCGTCGCGGTCCATCGAGACCGCACGCACTTCGGTGATCGTGGTCGCGCTCGAAGTCCGTGGACCGGGGTCGAAGATCGACAGCTCGCCGAACATGTCCGACGGACCCATGATGGTGAGCAGATTCTCGCGTCCGTCCGGCGACCGGCGACCGATCTTGACCTTGCCGGAAATGATGATGAACAGCCGATCGCCAGGCTCTCCCTCGGCGAACACGGTGTGCCCGCGTGGGAAGTCGACGGGCTGCAGCTGCTTTGTCAGCGCGGATACGGCGCTCGGCTCGACTCCCTGGAAGATTCCGGCCCTGGCCAGGATCTCGTCCACGTTGCCCCTCTTAAGCTGTTGAGTGATATGACATGCGCACGCCAACCTCTAACGCTTTGCGACATCAGTCTAGAGGCTGGCCATTTCGTGCGTAGTCACGCTACACACGATTGGCGTGCGGAGACGGCTGAAATTCAGTATTCGCGACGTTGTCTGCATACAGCGGCGTCGGCAAATTCGACCAGTCGTCGTCGATGATGTAGCTCTTGACGACCTCCGGATCGCGAACACGTTCCTGTTGTCGGCGATGCATGCCGTCGATTGCCTCCGGCATGCCGTCCCGCGCCAGCGTACGGACGTCATCGGCGCGCGCCTGTTCGAGAAACTCGGCCACGTCGGCAGCCGAAACGGTGTCGCGATCGAGGCCGGATTCGATGCGCTGGAGCCCGAACGTGGCCAGCATCAGCAACCCTGGGATGAAGGCAACGAGCAACCACGACACAAGCAGGTAGTTAACACGGCGAAGGTCTCGGTGGGATCACGAATTGTCACCGGTCGCAGTATCCGTTGTCGGCCGGCTCAGTACGCTTGCATCCGTGACTGTTGGTGAGTCCTCGACGGGGAAGACGGCGAAGCCCAAGCCGACAAGGCGGGCCTCGTCGCGCAAGTGGGACTCCGAGACCCACATCGGGCTGGTGCGCAGGGCTAGACGGATGAATCGCACACTGGCGCAGGCATTTCCGCATGTGTACTGCGAGCTCGACTTCACCAATCCCCTCGAGCTCACGGTGGCGACCATCCTTTCGGCGCAGAGCACCGACAAGGGCGTCAACCTGACCACCCCCGCGTTGTTCGCGAAGTACCGGACTGCGAAGGACTACGCGCAGGCCGACCGCACCGAGCTCGAAGAGATGGTTCGGCCGACGGGCTTCTATCGCAACAAGGCCAACTCGCTCATCCGGCTGGGTTCCGAACTCGTCGAGCGGTTCGACGGTGAGGTGCCCTCCACCATGGAGGAGCTCGTCACGCTGCCCGGTGTCGGCCGCAAAACCGCCAACGTGATCCTCGGCAACGCGTTCGGCGTTCCCGGCATCACCGTCGACACCCATTTCGGCAGGCTGGTCCGGCGGTGGGGGTGGACGGAGCTCGAGGATCCGGTCAAGGTCGAACACGCCGTCGGTGAGCTGATCGAACGCCGCGAGTGGACCGATCTGAGCCACCGGGTGATCTTCCACGGTCGCCGCGTGTGTCACGCCCGCAAGCCGGCCTGCGGTGTGTGCGTGCTGGCCAAGGACTGTCCGTCGTTCGGGATCGGGCCGACGGACCCGCTCGTCGCCGCGCCTTTGGTCAAGGGTCCGGAGACCGAACACCTGCTGGCGATGGCCGGGCTGTAGCCGCGGCCCTCCTGCGCCATGAGCACGTCGACCCGGTGGACCGTGGTGGCGCTCGCCGTCGTGGTCGCGCTCGGGGTCGGGCTGTGGATTCAGCTGGACCGCACCGGGTCGACGGGCGGGCCGGGTCAAGTGCAGGCCAGGGAGCACCGCGACGCAGACACTCCCGAGGCGCTGGCCGAACCGCGGCAGAGGGCCGATCTCGCGCCATGTCCAGCCGACGGACCCGGCGCCGGTCCAGCCAAGCTGGCCGGTATCACGGTCGAATGCGCGGGTAACGGCGCACAGGTCGACGTGGCCAAGGCGTTGGCCGGCCGGACCGTGGTGCTCAACCTGTGGGCGTACTGGTGTGCGCCGTGCGCCGAGGAACTGCCCGCGATGGCCGAGTATCAACGTCGCGTCGGCGCAGCTGTCACCGTGGTTACCGTGCACCAGGACGAGAACGAGACGGCGGCGCTGATGCGGCTGGCCGAGCTGGATGTGCGGCTGCCGACACTGCAGGACGGCAGGCGGTTGATCGCCGCTGCACTGCAGGTGCCCAATGTGATGCCCGCGACGGTGGTGCTGCGGCCGGACGGTAGCGTTGCCGAAATCCTGCCGCGTTCGTTCGCCACCGCCGACGACATCGCCGCTGCCGTCGATCCAGAGATAGGAGTGCCGGGGTGAGTCCGGAGAGCGAACGGAGTCCGGTGACTCCCGACGCCGCTCCGCCCTGGCTGAAGCCTCTGGTCCACAATGCCCGCGCGGTGAAGCAGGCCTACCGGCGACGGGTGCCTGCCCAGCTGCTGGCGATGGTGACCGCCGCCAACGCGAAGGCGGCGCTGACAGGAGCCGGTCGGGACGCGGCGGTGCTGGTGCTCTTTTCGGGCCCGCAGGACTCTGAGAGCGGCGGGTTGCCCGACGACGCCGACCTGTTGGTGACCGTTCGGGCGTCGACGCTTCGCCATCACGCCGGTCAGGCCGCGTTCCCGGGCGGAGCCGCCGACCCCGGCGACGAGGGGCCGATACACACGGCGCTGCGTGAGGCAGGTGAAGAAACCGGCATCGACACCAGCAGGCTCACGCCCCTGGCCACTCTGGAGAAGATGTTCATCCCGCCGTCGGGCTTCCATGTCGTGCCGGTACTGGCCTACTCGCCGGACCCCGGCCCGGTAGCCGTCGTCGACGAATCCGAGACCGCGGTCGTGGCGCGGGTACCGGTGCGTGCCTTCATCAATCCGCAGAATCGGCTGATGGTGTACCGCAAAGAGAACACCCGACGCCTCGCAGGGCCGGCGTTTCTGCTGAACGAGATGTTGGTCTGGGGCTTCACGGGGCAGGTGATCTCGGCGATGCTCGACGTGGCCGGGTGGGCGAAACCCTGGAACACCGACGACGTGCGCGAGTTGGACGAAGTGATGGCCCTTGTCGGTCATGATGACACCGGCGGGGAGGCACAACTATGACGTCGTCTCAGTGGCTGGACATGGCCGTGCTGGCGGTCGCGTTCGTTGCGGCGATCTCGGGATGGCGATCCGGTGCGCTTGGCTCGCTGCTGTCCTTCATCGGCGTCGTGCTGGGTGCCGTGGCAGGCGTGCTGCTTGCACCGCACATCGTCACCCACGTCACCGGCACGCGCACGCAGCTGTTCATCACCCTGTTCCTGATCCTCGGGCTTGTCGTCGTCGGCGAGATCGCCGGCGTGGTGCTTGGCCGTGCGGTGCGAGGTGCGATCCGCAACGGCACGCTGCGGCTGTTCGACTCAGTGATCGGTGTTGTCGTGATGGTGGCCGCCGTTGCAGTGGTGGCTTATCTGCTGGCGACCCCGCTGACATCGACCAACCAACCGAATCTGGCTGCAGCCGTGCGTGGTTCGAAGGTGCTCAGCCAGGTCGACCAGGTCGCGCCGCCATGGCTGAAGGCGGTGCCGAACCGGCTCAAGGCCCTTTTGGACACCTCCGGTCTGCCCGACGTGCTTGGCAACTTCGGCCGCACCCCGATCGCCAACGTCGACGCGCCGGACGCCGCGCTGATCAACGATCCGGTGGTCGCCACCGTCCGGCCGAGCATCACGAAGATCCGCGGTGTCGCGCCGGGCTGCCAAAAGGTCTTGGAGGGAACAGGTTTCGTTGTCGCGCCTAATCGGGTGATGTCCAACGCGCACGTGGTCGCGGGGGCGGAGACCGTCACCGTCGAAGCCGACGGTCAGACGTATGACGCCACGGTGGTCTCCTACGATCCGGATGCCGACATCTCGATCCTCGATGTGCCGGGCCTGCCATCGGCGCCACTCCCGTTCGCCCAGGAACCCGCGAAGAGCGGGACAGATGCATTGGTGCTCGGCTATCCCGGCGGCGGCGAGTTTCAGGCCACCCCGGCACGTGTGCGCGAGACCATCGAGCTCAAGGGACCAGACATCTACAAGTCGAAGACCGTCGACCGTGAGGTCTATACGATCAGAGGTACTGTGCGCCAAGGTAATTCGGGTGGGCCCATGATCGACCGGCAGGGCCAGGTACTCGGTGTGGTGTTCGGCGCCGCAGTGGACGATGCGGAGACCGGCTTCGTGTTGACCACCAGGGAGGTCGGCCACCAGCTCGGCAGAATCGGCAATACGGTGCCGGTCGCCACCGGGGTGTGCGTCAACGCCTGACGAATGCCCTCAACGGTGGGCCAGGAAGCGCGATAGCTGCTCGTTGACCGCGTCTGGCGCCTCTTCATGGGCGTAATGCCCTGCCTCGGCGATGGATACGTAACGGCCGTGGGGCGCGTAACGCCGGGTTCGGTTCACGGAGTCGGGCAGGACGTACGGATCGGCTTCGCCGCGGATGTGCAACATCGGTACGGTGAGAGGCCGTTTCATCAAGCGCATGAAGCGCCGGCCCTCGCTCTTCAGCTGGCTGCGCACCGCCCAGCGCTGGTACTCCAGAGCGGAATGAGCGGCCGACGGAATCTGGATGGCTTGGCGCATGTGCGCGATGGTCTCGGAGAAGTCCTCTGACGCAACCCATTTCGCGCTGGCACGACTACGCATCAGCCGCTCCAGCTCTGCGGCGTCGTGCCGAGTCAGCGCCCGTTCAGGCCACATCGGCACCTGATAGCGCAGCATCGACGGCAGCAGGGCCCGCCCTTGGTCGCGCCTGGTGAGGGCCGATGAGCGCAGCGCGGCGGGATGAGGTGAGCTGATCACCGCGATCGCGCTGACCATTCGTGGATGCAGCACCGACGTCGCCCAGCAGACCAATCCACCGTCGGCGTGACCGACCAGCGTGGCCGACGGATGGCCAAGCGCACGGATCAGGCCAGCGGTGTCCCCGGCCAGTGTCCAGCCGTCGTAGCCGCGTGGCGGCTTATCGCTGCCACCGTATCCGCGCAGGTCAACTGCGACAACGCGGGCGTTGCGCAGACCGCGCAGCTGATGGCGCCACGACCACCAGAACGAGCCGAAACCGTGCAGCAGGATCACCAGCGGCCGCTCGGTTATCGGCTCGGCGGTTTCGTTGTTTGATGTCGCCGCCGGTGCGGCTCCGTCGGCTTTGGCGTCGGCCTCCGCGACATGGAACCGAACGCCGTTGGCGTGCACCTCCAGATGACGCCACGGGCCGTCGATGCGGACGACCGACGGATCGGGTGGGGCCATTACCAGCCAGACGGATCCGAGGTCGGGTTGGCCGCGGCCTTTCCATCGGAAGCGCGCAACGCCTTGGTCTTCTCGTGTCCCGGGGTCAGCGCGTCGGGGATCTCCTTGACCGTCTCGATGGTCTTCTGCGGACCCCGAATGCGACGCACCTTCAGATAGCCGAACAACGCGAGCGCGGCCGTGACGAGGACCATCACGCCAAACACGATCAGGAATGCCACCCAGCGCCACAGCCACGTGTCGAGAAGCTCGGCGACGAAGAAGAAGAAAAAGAACGTCGAGTAGAACAGCACCACGAGCGCCAGGATGAAGAAGACGCTGCCGGTGAGGCCCTTCTTGACGTCACGGGTGATCTCGGCGCGGGCCAGTTCGACCTCTGCCCGTACCAGCGTCGATACCTGCGCTGTCGCATCCTTGACCAGCTCGCCGATCGACGGGTCGGGCTTGGCGGCGTGGGGATCCACCAGCGGAATCGAGGTAACGGTGGTCGGTACGCCATTCTTGCGGTCGGCACTGGTCACGAACGGTCCTCCCGATGTCGATGTCGCTGAAGGTCATGTTGCCATGTGGCGTCGAGGTAGACGATCCCGGCCGAGCGATAGACTGACCGTCACAGTCGGGCAAGCGGGTCGGGGACGTCGAATGGGGATGGGTTCTTGAAGACCGGGCACCGCTGGCTCGCACGCTTTTCGGTGGTCGTGGCGGCGCTGGCCACCATGCTGGCACCGACCTCCCCCCTTGCGCACGCCGACGAGCCCGTTCCGATCGGCGGGGGCTCGGGGCTCGTCGTCAACGGGGACACGTTGTGCACGTTGACCGCTATCGGCAACGACAACCGCGGCAACCTGATCGGCTTCACCTCCGCGCACTGCGGCGGCCCTGGCGCGCAGGTGGGCGCCGAAGGGGCCGAAGCCAGTGGCGTGCTTGGCACCATGGTGGCGGGTAACGACGCCCTCGACTACGCGGTGATCCAGTTCGACCCGCAGAAGGTCGCCCCGCTCAACAACGTCAACGACTTTCAGATCGACGGCCTTGGGCCCGACCCCGCCACCGGCGATGTCGCCTGCAAGCTGGGCAGGACGACCGGCTACTCCTGCGGCGTCGTCTGGGGACCCGGTGACGAGCCCGGCACGATCGTCAGCCAGGTGTGTGGCCAGCCCGGCGACTCGGGGGCGCCCGTCACCGTCAACAACCGGCTGGTGGGCATGATTCACGGCGCGTTCGCAGAAGACTTGCCGACCTGCGTGGTCAAGTTCATCCCGCTGCACACCCCGGCGGTCGCGATGTCGATCAACACCCAGCTGGCCGACATCGCCGCCAAGAACCGGCCCGGATCGGGGTTTGTGCCCGTCGGAAGCGCGCCGCCTGCCGCGTAGCGCTACTTGCCCGCGCGGATCGCCTCGAAAACGGTCGGGTCGACCAACGTAGAGGTGTCACCGAGTTCGCGTCCCTCGGCGACGTCGCGCAGCAGCCGTCGCATGATCTTGCCGCTGCGCGTCTTCGGCAGCTCGGGCACCACGTGAATCTCGCGGGGCCGCGCGATCTTCCCGATTTCCTTGGCGACCTGCTCGCGCAGCTCTTCGACCATGTTGTCGTTGTCCTTGGCGTGCGATTCCAGGATGACGAAGGCGCAGATGCCCTGTCCGGTGGCTTCGTCCGCAGCGCCGACGACGGCTGCTTCTGCGACACCGGAATGACCGACTAGCGCCGACTCCACCTCCGTCGTCGAAATCCGGTGTCCCGACACGTTCATCACGTCGTCGATGCGCCCGAGCAGCCAGATGCTGCCATCGGAGTCGACGCGGGCGCCGTCGCCCGCGAAGTACCAGCCCTGCTTGCCGTAGCGCGACCAGTACGTCTCCTTGTAGCGCTCGGGATCGCCCCAGATGCCGCGCAGCATCGACGGCCACGGCTGGTCAAGCACCAGATAGCCGGTGACATGTTCGGCCTCGTCGGCACCGGGCACCAGTTCCTTGCCGTCCTCGTCGACGATCTTCGCCGAGATTCCGGGCAGCGGTGTCATCGCCGAACCGGGCTTGGTCGCCGTCACGCCGGGCAGGGGAGAGATCATGATCGCGCCGGTCTCGGTCTGCCACCATGTGTCAACGATCGGAGTTCGGTTGCCGCCGAAGGCATCCCGATACCATCTCCACGCTTCGGGGTTGATCGGCTCGCCGACCGAACCCAGTAGCCGCAGGCTGGAAAGATCGTGGGCGTCGGGAATATCGCGTCCCCACTTCATGAACATCCGAATCAGTGTGGGCGCCGTGTAATAGATTGTGACGCCGTATTTTTCGATGACTTCGAAGTGGCGGTGCTCGTCGGGCGAGTTCGGCGTGCCCTCATAGACCACCTGGGTGACGCCGTTGGACAGTGGCCCGTAGACGATGTACGTGTGGCCGGTGACCCAGCCGATATCCGCTGTGCACCAATAGATGTCGGTCTCGGGCTTGACGTCGAACACGTAGTAGTGCGTATAGGACGCCTGGGTCAGATAGCCGCCCGATGTGTGCATGATGCCCTTGGGCTTGCCGGTGGTGCCCGATGTGTAGAGCAAAAACAGCGGATGTTCGGAGTCGAACGCCTCCGGAGTGTGCTCCGGCGACGCCTTGTCGACGACGTCGTGCCACCACAGGTCGCGGCCCTCGGTCCACGGCGTATCAATCCCGGTGCGGCGCACCACGAGTACATGCTCGACTGTGTCTTGCCCGTCGACGGCCTCATCGACCGGCTCCTTGAGCGACGCCGCCTTGCCGCGCCGGTATTGGCCGTCGGATGTGATCACCAGCTTGGCCTCGGCGTCCTCGATGCGGGCCGCAAGCGCCGCCGACGAGAACCCGGCGAAGACCACCGAGTGCAGCACGCCGAGCCGTGCGCAGGCCAGCATCGCCACGATCGCCTCGGGCAGCATCGGCATGTAGATCGCCACTCGATCACCGGCGACGAGGCCGAGGTCGGTCAACGCGTTGGCCGCCTTGCTCACCTCGGCGAGCAGCTCGGAATAGGTGATCTCCCTGCTGTCGTCCTTGGGCTCGCCTTCCCAGCGGATCGCCACCCGATCCCCGTTGCCCGCCTCGACATGGCGGTCGACGCAGTTGTAGGCGACGTTGAGTTTGCCGCCGACAAACCACTTGGCCACGGGTGCGTCCGACCAGTCAAGGACGTCGTCGAACGGGGTGTCCCAGGACAACCTGTTGGCCTGCTTCGCCCAGAACGCCAAGCGGTCCGTCTCGGCCTCGCTTGACAGCTCGGCGGTCGCGTTTGCCTGCGCGGCGAAGTCGTCGGCTGGCGGGTACGTGGGGGGGCCTTCGGCATGGTTCTGCGACATGTCTGTGAGCCTAGTCACCCGATGGTTGCGTCGACGTTGCGTTGTTCACCATCCCAACCGGGTACCCATTTCGGCGCCGCTAGCCTTGCCGAAATGACGTCGCATCCGCTGACACCGCTGGCCGAACTGCCCGGCGTGGCGGCCGCAAGCGACGAGGCGCGCGAGGCGCTGGGCAAGGTGCACCGTCACCGCACCAATCTGCGGGGCTGGCCCGCGACCGCCGCGGAGGCCGCGTTGCGTGCCGCACGGGCATCGGCTGTGCTCGAGGGCGGGTCGTTGCAACTGTCAGAAATCGGAGAGCCCGATCCGCTACTCGCGGGCGCTCTTCGAGTCTCCGAGGCGTTGGAGGGCGGCACGACGGCTCTCGTCGGGGTCTGGCAGAAGGCGCCGATGCAGGCATTGGCGCGGCTGCATGCCCTTGCCGCCAGCGACCTTGTCGACGACGAGCGGCTCGGGCGCCCGCGCGCCGACCCGGACGTCGGGCCTCGGCTGGAGTTATTGGTCGAGATGGTCACCGGCAAATCTGACGTGCCCGCGACGGTGCTGGCCGCGGTCGCGCACGGTGAGCTGCTGACGCTGGCACCGTTCGGCACCGCCGACGGGCTGGTCGCCCGCGGGGTGTCTCGGTTGGTGACGATCGCCAGTGGGTTGGATCCGCACGGTCTCGGCGTCCCAGAGGTGTTCTGGATGCGCCGCTCCGGTGATTACCTGGCCGCCGCGCGCGGATTCGCGTCGGGCACTCCCGACGGATTGGCCGCGTGGTTGGTGCTGAGTTGCCAAGCACTTCGGGCCGGCGCGAGGGAGGGGCTTTCGATCGCGGAGGGCGCGACGCAATAGCGTCCAGCAAAGTGAAAGCGGGCGACGCTCCGAAACAAGTTCGGCTCGTCGCCCGCTAGCACGGACTCCGGTTACCAAGCGTGCTGGTCAGGTGTGCGTGGGTGGCCTCGGCGTCTTCGACGATGCGCTACGGCTGCAACCCCACCCAAGGAGTCGTCGTGGTCGTCCGCTTTTCGCAATTACGCAGGCCCGCAACACTGTTGCCTATTCCGCGGCTTTAGCTCCGCGTGGGTGCCGGGATCCGTGCTGGGTAGCCTGCCTTCGGGAGTTCGAGCCTTCTCTTCCGGCTCGACCTTGGCCTCGCCAGGCTTCCGTGCTTCCTTTGTACTCCGTGACCACGGTCACAGCAAGGGTGAATCGCCCGCGAGATTTGATCGTTACCGCTCGGCCGTCAGCTACTACCGTCGGTCGGATGCTAAAAGGCGAACCGACGCAGCAGCGAGTAGGTCAGCGCGCCGGCCAGCACGGCGGTCAAACCAACCGCAACGGTGGTGGCGACGGCCGCGCTTGACGGCGCCGCGGGAAGACGGTCGCGCAGCGGGACCGGTCGCGAGAAGGCCAGCACCTGCCAGCCCCGAGCCACAGCCTCTTTGCGCAGCGCGCGGTCGGGGTTCACCACGGTCGGATGGCCGACGGCTTCGAGCATCGGCAGATCGGTGATCGAATCGGAGTAGGCATAGCAGTGCTCGAGCGCGTAGCCCTCGCGGGCGGCGAGCTCGTGAATCGCCTGCACCTTGCCTTCGCCGAAGCAGTAGTAGGCGACCTCGCCGGTGTACTTTCCGTCTTCGACGACCATCCGGGTGGCCATCGCATGGGTGGCGCCGAGGCCCTTGGCGATCGGCCCGACGATCTCCTCGCCCGACGCCGACACGACGACGACGTCGCGCCCGCACAGCTTGTGATCGGCGATCAGATTGGCGGCCTCGGCGAAGACCAAGGGGTCGACGATTTCGTGCAGGGTTTCGCCGACGATCGACTTGATCTGTTCGACGTCCCAGCCGGCGCACATATTGGTGATGTAATTCCGCATCCGGTCCATCTGATCATGGTCGGCACCCGACATCAGGAACAGGAACTGGGCGTAAGCGGACTTGAGTACGGTGCGTCTATTAATTAGCCCTTGGTCGTAGAAGGGTTTGCTGAAAGCGAGCGTGCTGGACTTCGCAATGACCGTCTTATCGAGGTCGAAGAACGCTGCCGTGCGAACGGGCTGTCCGGATTTCGGCTTCGTTTGCGGTACAACACCCACCGCGGCCGCTGGATCGGTGGCGGTCACAACGCCCAGCATAGGGCTCACATGTCGGCGCCAGCCCGCCAAGCGGCCAAAATGGCAGTTCACGACAGGTGCCCTTGCCTGCACTTCTGCGAGGCTAGCGGGTGCTTTCGGTGGTGAGCACTACTTGCGCTCCTTGGGCTTTCCGTGTGTATAGTGAGGATTACTCGGCTTATGCCGGGTGTGCATCAGCCCGACCCCCCGGGGCTGATACACGACGACCTCCGCCTCCTCCCCCCCTGGCGGGGGTCGTCCCTTTTCTGGACCCTTTTCGTTGGCCGGATAGGTGGGGAAACTCTGCCTTAGTTGCGGAACTTGTTTTCGTTGCCGTGTTGGCGGGGAAGCACCCTATAGGGACCCAAACTCCGATGCTAGGGAAACACCCGATGCGGCGAAGGCTCGAGCTTCGTTAGCGTCCCTGACGATCAGCTGGAAATCAGCTGTGCCGCACGGGAGGGTTAACCATGTATCGGATGTTCATGCGTAAAATCATCGGCTGCCTCGGGGCTGTATTCGGAGTCTTCGTTCTAGGGCTGTCCAGCGTTGGCATCGCGACGGCTGATGATGATCAACCGCCGCCGGTCAACGTTCAAAACAACACGACCTCTCCCGGGTGCCTTTCCGTTATCTGGCAGCACTACGCCTCAAATGTGAACAGTTTTTCGGTGGGGATAGATGGCGGAGACCAGATCGACGTAGGGATGGCCGGAAAGTACGACCCGCCTCGATGCTGGGAGCCGGAATCAACGCACTCAGTCACGGTGTGTGCTCACTACGCCACGCCGGAAGGTGACGTGGTCTGCACGGAGCCGCCCGTGCAGCTGACGACGGCAAGGGGCGGGCCCGGGGTCGGAGAAATGGCGCCCAGTGGGCCTCTGCCGACACCGAAGATCGATCCCCTACCGACGAGTCCCGACAACTTCGGTGTGGGATGGAAAGGGTTTCACGACTACGACTTTTACTTTGTCGACGTCTTACGCGAGGGCGGCACATGGAATTCGATCAAGCACAAATCCGAAGGAGATTGGGGTTGGCAGCGCGTCGAGGTAAGCCCGGGCACCACCTACACATTCCGGGTACAGGGCTGTGTCTCGGGTTTGTTCGGCGACCCTTGTTCCAATTGGTCCCCCGAAGTGAGTGTCACCATCGATCCCTCCCTCCCGTACGGGCCGGACACCTGCAAGCAGGGCTACGTCTGGCGGGACGCTGTTCCAGGTGACCACATCTGTGTCACGCCGGAAAGGCGCGACAAGGTAGCCACCGACAATGCGCTGGCGGCCAGTCGTGCTCCGGCCCAAGCACCTGCCGGCCGAGGGCCGGAGGTCGGCACCGAGTGCAATCCATTGTTCAAGAAGGTGGGTGATCCGTTGCCAGAAGGCTGTAACGAGTTGACTGGCCAGAAGTTCTGCAATGACGGGTTCGTCGGACGAGACGCGAACATGCACGACACCGTGTGCGTCGAGCCGGCGGAACGGAACACCATTGCGGCGGAGAACGCGAATCCTAGGGCGAACATGGTCAAGCCGTAGCGGTCGCTTTATCCACACTTAGGCCCTCGTCCACAGAACACCTTGAGGCGCTAGCGCCACGTCGGTGCCTGCCCGCACTGTGGACTGATGAACGCCGGAAACGCTGTCCTTGCGATGCTCTCCGAAACGGGGATGCGCGACGAGGTCGACCGCGTCGCCGCGGCCGCAGGCGTGACCGTCGTCCATGTCGCGCAACCGCCGAGCCGGCAAGCCTGGACCGGGGCACTCGCGGTCGTTTTCGACGCGGCCGCGGCAGGCAGCTGTCACGCGCCGTCGTTGCCTCGGCGCGCCCACGTCATCCTGGTCAGCCGCGGTGAACCACACACCTCCGACTGGCACATCGCGATCTCCGTCGGCGCGCAACACGTCATGAGCCTGCCCGCCGATGAGGCCGACCTCGTCGCGGCATTGTCTGCGGCCGCGGAATCGGGTGGCGACGGCGAGGCAAGGGGTCCGGTGGTCGCCGTGATGGGCGGCCGCGGCGGCGCCGGGGCCTCGGTGTTTGCGACGGCACTCGCGCAGTCGGCGCGCAATGCTCTGCTCATCGATGCCGACCCGTGGAGCGGTGGCATCGATCTGGTGGTCGGGACCGAGGAACAGCAGGGATTGCGATGGCCGGACCTTGCCTTGGAGCACGGCAGGCTCGACTTCGCGGCGTTGCGGCAGGCATTGCCCCGTCTCGACAGGCTAAGCGTGCTCTCCAGCGTCCGCTCAGGTAACGACGTCGAGCCCGGGCCGCTGGCCGCGGTGATCGATGCGGGACGACGTGGCGGCACAACCGTGGTCTGCGATCTGCCCCGCGGCCTGACACGTTCGGTCGAATTAGCCGTGGGCGCAGCCGACTTGGTCGTGCTGGTCACCACGGCCGATGTCGGCGGCTGCGCGGCGACGGCAGCCGTTGCGACGGCGCTTGGCGCTATCAACCCGAATGTCGGCCTGGTGGTTCGCGGCCCATCGCCCGCCGGATTGCGATCGGTCGACGTCGCGCGGGCCGTCGACCTGCCGCTCTTGGCTTCCGTGCGACCGCAGCCCGGCATCGCGGGGATGCTGGAGCGCGGCGGGCTGCGGGTGAGTCATCGCTCACCGCTTGCCACCGCCGCGCGACGGGTGCTGACGGTGCTGGCGCAACATCCATCGGCGGCCGCCGCATGAGCATGAGCGTGTCGTTGATCGATCGGGTTCGTGAGCGGCTGGCGGCCGAATCGGCGCCCCTACGTCCCGATGTCGTCGCGGCGGCCATCCGCGCTGAATCGGGGGGAGTGCTCGGCGACACCGAGGTGCTGAGCAATCTGCGGATGCTGCAGACGGAGCTGACCGGTGTCGGCATCCTTGAGCCGCTGCTGCGCGCGGAAGGCACTACAGATGTCTTGGTTACCGCGCCCGACGCCGTATGGGTCGACGATGGAAACGGGTTGCGGCGCAGCTCTATCCGGTTTGCCGACGAGGATGCGGTGCGCCGGCTGGCGCAGCGTCTCGCGCTGAGCGTGGGGCGTCGACTCGATGAAGCGCAGCCATGGGTGGACGGTCAGCTGGTCGGTGTCACCGCAGACCAGTTCACCGTCCGTCTGCATGCGGTGCTCGCGCCAATCGCCTGCGGCGGCACCTGTCTGTCGTTGCGGGTGCTGCGGCCGGCGACCCAGGACCTCCCGATGCTCGTGCGGGCCGGGGCGATCGCCCCCGAGGCCGCCGCACTCCTCGACAAGATCATCGCCGCCCGGCTGGCGTTCCTGGTCTCCGGGGGCACCGGTGCCGGGAAGACGACACTTCTGTCGGCCGTGCTTGGTGCGGTGTCGCCGGGCGAACGCATCGTCTGCGTGGAGGACGCCGCCGAGTTGCGGCCGAGGCATCCGCACCTGGTGAATCTGGTCGCGCGATGCGCGAATATCGAAGGGGTAGGCGAGATTACCGTCCGTGACCTGGTCCGGCAGGCACTTCGGATGCGACCGGACCGCATCGTCGTCGGCGAGGTGCGGGGTGCGGAGGTCGTCGACCTGCTCGCGGCCCTCAACACGGGACACGACGGCGGCGCGGGCACAGTACATGCGAACAATCCCGCCGAGGTGCCCGCACGGCTGGAGGCGTTGGCAGCTCTCGGTGGCCTGGATCGCTTCGCGTTGCACAGTCAGCTGGCTGCGGCTGTGCAGGTGCTGTTGCACGTCGGTCGCGACAACGCAGGCAAGCGCAGGCTCGGCGAGATCGCGGTGCTGCGCCGGGATGGCGGCGGCTTGGTGGAGGTCGTGTCGGCGTGGCATGCAGATAGCGGCTTCGGCGGCGGCGCAGACGATCTGGTGGCCCTGCTGGCGCAGCGGGGTGTGCGGTGACCGCAGCGGCGCTCGCGTTGGCGCTGGCGGTCTTCGTCGCACCACGCCCGCCTCGGCATCGGTTGGTCCCGGTGCCGCGCACTCGTCGGCGGCTGCCGAGGTTGGCGGTCGCGGTCGTATTCGCTGCAGCGATCGCGATGGCGCTGCCCGTCGCTGTCACCCTCGCCGCTGGCATCCTCGGCGCGACGTTGATGCTGCGTCGTCGGCAGTCCGACGCGCGTCGCGCACACGCGAAGGAGGCCGCCGCGTTGCAGAGCGCGCTCGATGTGCTGATCGGTGAACTACGCGTCGGCGCGCACCCGGTGGCCGCATTCGATGTCGCCGCACGCGAGGTCGAGGGGCGCGTTGCGGAAAGCCTGCGTGGTGTCGCCGCACGGGCACGGTTGGGCGCCGACGTGGCAGCGGGCCTGCGCAGTTTCGCCGCGTCATCGAATCTGCCCGCGCACTGGCAGCGGCTTGCTCTGTACTGGGGGCTGGCGCAGACCCACGGCCTGCCGATCGCCACGTTGATGCGTGCGGCGCATCGCGACGTCGTTGAGCGCGAACGCTTCTCGGCCCGGGTAGATGCCGGAATGGCTGGGGCGCGCACCACCGCGGCGGTGTTGGCCGGTCTTCCGGTACTCGGTATCGGCCTCGGTCAACTCATTGGTGCTGACCCGGTGAGCCTCCTACTGTCCGGCGGTGCCGGTGGCTGGCTGCTGGTTGCCGGTGTGACGCTCGCATGCTGCGGGCTCGTGTGGTCGGATCGCATCACGGGGCGGGCGGTGGCATGAGTATCCCTGCCCTGTTGTTGGCGGCTGCGCTGTTGATCACCGGTGGTTCGTCGAGGGTTCGGGTACGCACGGTTGTCGAGACCTCGGCGACGGTGATGTCTCCGTCGGGCGCCGCGGATTCTCTCGCCGTCGCCTCCACCTTCGATGTGTTCGCGACCTGCCTCAGTTCAGGTATGGCGGTGTCGTCGGCTGCCGCTGCAGCGGCACCTTCGGCGCCGCGTCGGCTCGCCGCAGTGCTGGATCGCGCCGCGGACATGCTGGCGCTCGGCGCGGATCCCGCTGCGGCGTGGTCGAATTCCGGCCTGCCGCTGGACAACCACGGCGATGCTCTGCTCCGGCTGGCACGCCGATCGGCGATGTCGGGTGCCGCCCTCGCCCAAGGGGTTTCCGACCTGGCCGATCAGTTGCGCCACGACGCGGCGTCGGCGGCCGACGCCAGAGCTCAGCGCGCTTCGGTGCTGATCGCGGGCCCACTGGGGTTGTGCTATCTGCCTGCCTTCGTATGCCTTGGAATCGTCCCGATCGTCGCGGGGCTGGCCGGCGACGTGCTGCGATCGGGGCTGGCGTGAACTGCCCGGATTGTCCGATGAACAAATCCGATGAACAAATAGGAGGGAAAACAAATGGTGGCGAGCATGATTCGCGAAGCGAAGGCAAGGGTGGTGTTGCTTCTGGTCGACGACACAGGCATGTCGACCGTCGAGTACGCCATCGGCACCATCGCCGCCGCGGCGTTCGGGGCGATTCTCTACACGGTCGTCACCGGCGACTCGATCGTCACCGCCCTGACGAACATCATCAATCGGGCGCTGAACACCAACGTCTGACCGGTGATCGCGGCGCGACCACCATCGAGGCGGCATTCGCCATCGCCGCGCTGGCCGTGGTTCTGGTGTTGTGCATGGCCGGGCTCACCGCGATGTCGACGCAGGTGCGGTGTATCGATGCGGCCAGGGAGGCGGCCCGCCTCGCGGCGCGCGGTGATAATGGTGCTGCGGTGCAGGCGGCGCACGATATCGCTCCGTTCGGGGCGCATCTCGATATGCGTAGGGAGGGCGGGCTGGTGGTTGCGACGGTCACCGCTCACTCGATCCTGTTGCCGGGCATCGCTATACGGGCGGAGACGGTGTCTGCGATCGAACCGTCGGTGGGATGATCGGGGCTCGGCGACACTGATCGCCGCCGCGATGATCGCGGTGCTGCTGACGGTCACCGTCGGCGGGTTCTATGTCGGCTCGGCGGTGATCGCCCGGCACCGCGCACAGGCGGCCGCCGACATGGCCGCGTTGGCGGCCGCGGCCCGACTGGCCGAAGGCGCCGGATCGGCGTGCAACCAGGCCTCAGCGATCGCGACGGCGATGAGGGTCGACATCGCCGCCTGCGAAGTCGACGAACTCGACGTGGTGGTCACGGTGCAGGCAGGGCGCGCCCGGGCCGCCGCCCGGGCCGGCCCCGTCGACAGCCCGGGCTAGTTGTACTGACCACGGACGTTAGGTACGGCGTGGCGTGGTGACATGACGAAGACCTCCGAGTGAAGTGCGAGCTGTCTAGGAACGCACCAACTCACCCCGGAGGTCTTCGTGGTCCACCGTAATGCCCC
>NZ_RARC01000022.1 GCF_003719305.1 Mycolicibacterium stellerae | reverse complement strand
GACGGCTCAGAGGTGCGGGTGCGAGGGCGGCGGTAAGCAGTGGGGGGCGGGCTGCACGAGCGGGTGGCGGGCGGGCGAGGGGGTGAGGCGCGGGGGGGCGCCGGCGCCGGCGGGGCGGCCACCATCGTCTGCGCGACGGGCGGAGCGGCGGGCTCGGGAGGCGCGGGGCGTGCCGCGGGTGCGGGCTTCGCGACCGGGGGCTGTTCCACCTTGGGCGCGGCCATCGCGGCCCTGGCCTTCGACGGCACCGGCGTCTCCTTGAGCTGCTCGCCGGTGGCGCTGGCGTTCTTGGTCTCGGATGGCGGATCGGACGTCGCCTGCAGGCCGAGGACCACCGACAGCGAGATCACCAGGGTGACGCCCGCGGCGACGAGGACAGACGCCAACACGCTGGTCCTCGACATCCCGCGCAGCCGCATCATCGCCGTCGGGCCGCCGGCCAGCGAATTCACCGCCATGGCCGACGCCACCGCGGCACCGCGGGACATGGCCATATCGGCTTCCGCCGAGGAGATCACCGGGGCCGCCGCAACGGTGTCCATCGAGGCGACAATCGGGTCGAGGTCGGCCGAGCCGACCACGAAGATGGCGTCCAACTGGCGGTCGTTAAGGTCAAGGGCGATCACGCTGGCGGCCAGCTCGACGTCGTCGGGAAGGTTCTGCGGCTCGGCGGTCACCCCGTCGGCGTTCACCACCGCGACCATCGTGTAGCCGGGTTCGAAGACGCAGACGGCGACATTTTCGTATCCGCCGATGTCGGCGATGCCGCTCGCCAACGCCTCGGCGGCCTCTGACTCCGAGACGGAGATGGCGTTGTGCACGCCCCTGTCCTGCAACGCCTCGACGATCGGGCCCGCGATCGGCTCCCCTGCCGGAGTCCACGTAACACCGACGGCATGCACGCCGTTCTCGACGACCGCCTCATTGGCGTCCAGCAACACCGTGAGCAGGGCTTCGGCGTCGAATTCCACACCCTCGACGATGTCGAGCGCACCGCGGTCGACGGCATCGCCATCGCCGGTCACGCCTTCGACGAGCACCCACCGGACGGCCGTCGAGGTGACCGACAGACCGAGTACCAGGTCCATTCGCTATCCCCCTCTGCCTTACATCCGCGTCAAACACTACCGCCGCGGCCTGTCTGTGGACATACAGCGAGTTAGCGGGCGGCCCGCAACCGGTCAGCTATTAATCCAACTAATGCATCAGTCATGCCTTAAATGGTCTTGGACAAGCATGGATGTCGCTTCTACCGTTGAGGCCAGACCACCGACCAACACCGACCTTTCAAGGCCGAGGACAACATGACTTCCACCATGCCCGACACTGCGCTGACGGGACAGATGCTCATTGCCGGTGAACCGGTTCGGGGTTCGGGGAAACAGATCCGCGCCTTCGATCCGACCGCAGGCCAGGAGCTCGAGCCCGCCTATTCTTATGGCGACGCGTCCGACGTCGACGCCGCATGCGCGGCCGCAGCGGCCGCCTTCGCCGAGTACCGATCCACGACCTCCGAGCAGCGCGCCGGATTCCTCGAAGCGATCGCCACCAATCTCGAGGCCGCCAAGGACGTCATCGTCGAGCGCGCAGTCGTCGAAAGTGGACTGCCGCAGGCCCGTCTCACCGGCGAGGTCGGCCGCACGACCGGACAGCTTCGGCTGTTTGCCGGCGTCCTACGTGAGGGCAGCTGGAACGAGGCCCGCATCGACCCGGCGCTGCCCGACCGAAGCCCGTTGCCCCGGCCCGACATTCGCCAGCGGTCGATCCCTCTCGGCCCTGTCGCCGTATTCGGCGCCAGCAACTTCCCGCTGGCGTTCTCTGTCGCGGGCGGTGACACCGCATCGGCGCTCGCCGCGGGATGTCCCGTCGTCGTGAAGGCGCACGACGCCCACCCCGGTACGTCCGAACTCGTCGGCCGCGCCATCACCGACGCGGTCGCCACCGCAGGCCTGCCCGCAGGCACCTTCTCGCTGCTGTACGGATACGGGCCCGAACTGGGTGTCGCGCTGGTAACCGATCGACGCATCAAGGCCGTCGGCTTCACCGGATCCCGTTCCGGCGGAATGGCACTCGTCGCCGCGGCGGCCGGTCGACCCGAGCCGATCCCGGTCTACGCCGAGATGAGCTCGATCAACCCGGTGTTCCTGCTCGACGGCGCACTGGCAAACCGCGGCGACGACCTGGGTCGCGCATTCGTCAACTCGCTCACGCTCGGCTCGGGGCAGTTCTGCACCAACCCCGGCCTGGTTGTCGCCGCCGACGGACACGGACTCGACGCATTCATCACCGCGGCACGCGACGCGCTCGAGCAGTCATCGGCCACGCCGATGTTGACCCCCGGCATCGCAAGTGCGTTCGCCGCCGGCGTCGCCCGGCTCACCGAAGAAGCCGACCTGATCGGCCGCGGCGAAGCGAACGACAGCCAGACAACTTGTCGTGCGGCACTTTTCGCGATCGACGCCAAGAGCTTCCTTGACTCCGAGACGTTGCAGGCCGAGGTTTTCGGCTCCTCCAGCCTGATCGTCCGCTGCGCCGACGCCGCCCAGATGCGGACGGTCGCCGAGAGCATCGAAGGCCAGCTCACCGCGACGGTGCACGCAGATGAGTCCGACCACGACGACGCCGGTAAGCTTCTGCCGCTCCTCGAACTGAAGGCGGGCCGGATCCTGTTCGACGGCTGGCCCACCGGTGTCGAGGTCTGCAACGCAATGGTGCACGGTGGCCCGTCACCCGCAACGTCGGATTCGCGCGCCACGTCGGTCGGTGCGCGCGCGATCGAACGCTTCCTACGGCCCGTCTGCTACCAGGATGTGCCGAAGTCCTTACTGCCCAGCGCAATCGCTGACGGCAACCCCGACAACCTGTGGCGGCGCATCGACGGCCGACTCCAGCAGGACTGACCCAACCACTCACCAAGGAGTCGTTTTGACCGCCCCAACGTGCCCTGCCTTCGAGGGAGTTCTGTTCTTCCCCGTAACCCCGTTCACGGAAGCCGGTGAGGTCGACCTGGACGCATTGTCGCGTCACATCGCCAGCGGTGTCGATGCGGGTCCCGGCGGAGTCTTCATCGCCTGCGGCACAGGCGAATTCCACGCTCTCGAGCTGCAGGAGTTCGGCCCCATCGTGCGCACCGCCGTCGAGGTCGTCGCCGGTCGCGTGCCCGTCTACGCCGGTGCAGGCGGCTCGGTTGCACAGGCCAAGCAGTTCGCCGTGGCCGCCAAGGAGGCAGGAGCCGACGGCCTGCTGCTGCTGCCCCCGTATCTCGTCGAGATGCCGCAGGCGGGCCTCGTTGCCTACGTCCGCGATGTCGCCGGCGCCTCCGATCTACCCGTCATCGTCTACAACCGCAACAACGCCCGTTTCATCGAGGCATCCGCGATCGCCGTCTCGAAGATTTCGAACGTCATCGGATTCAAAGATGGCACAGGCGATCTCGATAACGTCGCGCGCATCGTGCATGCGGTCACAAACGCCATGAAGGGTGAGGCCAAGGACTTCCTGTTCTTCAACGGCATGCCAACCGCCGAGACCACCCAGCAGGCTTACCGCGCCGTCGGCGTCCCGCTGTACTCGTCGGCGACGTTCGCCTTCGCGCCCGACCTCGCGCTCGCCTTCTACAATGCGCTCGAAACCGGCAACGCGGAACTGACCACCGCCCTGCTGCGGGAGTTCTTCCACCCGCTCGTCCGGCTGCGCGACACGGTGCCCGGCTACGCGGTATCGCTCGTCAAGGCCGGCGTCACGTTCGAGGGCATACCGGCCGGACCGGTCCGGCCGCCGCTGATCATGCCGACCTCCGATGACCTCACCAAATTGCGCTCGATCATCGACGCGGGACGCGCCGTGCTCGCCGCGGCGCTCGCCCAGGCGCGCTAGCGATGGCGCCGAGCCCTATCCGCATCACCGGCGCCCGCATCACCCCGATCGCGTTTGTCGACCCACCGCTGCTCAACGCCGTCGGCGTGCACGAGCCCTATGCGCTTCGCGCCATCATTGCGCTTGACACCGATGCCGGTCTGGTGGGGCTAGGCGAGACCTACGCCGACCAGACGCACCTGGCAAGGCTTGAAGCCGCCGCCGACGCCATCGCAGGTCTGGACGTCTTCGCGCTCAACATGATTCGCGCCGCCATCGACGAGCGGCTGCGCGGCGATTCCCGCGCCGTCGGTACCGCCGGGATGATCACCACCGCCAGCGCGGTCGACCAGGTGCTGTCGCCGTTCGAGGTCGCCTGCCTCGACGTACAGGGCCACGCGACCGGCAGGCCGGTGTCGGATCTGCTCGGCGGCAAGGTGCGCGACACCGTGCCGTTCAGCGCCTACCTCTTCTACAAGTGGGCAGGCCATCCCGGCGGCGCGCCCGACGCGTTCGGCGAGGCCGTCGACCCCGACGGCATCGTCGCGCAGGCACGCCGCATCATCGACGAATACGGCTTCACCGCAATCAAACTCAAGGGCGGCGTCTTTGCGCCCGAGGAGGAGATGGCGGCGATCGAAGCGCTGCACGCGGCCTTCCCCGGCCATCCGCTGCGTCTGGACCCCAACGCCGCCTGGACGCCGCAGACGTCGGTCAAGGTGGCGTCGGGTCTGGCAGGCATCCTCGAATACCTCGAGGATCCGACGCCCGGCCTCGACGGGATGGCCGAAGTCGCCCGGCAGGCGCCGATGCCGCTGGCGACGAATATGTGCGTCGTCGCTTTCGGCCATCTCGCACCCGCTGTCGCCAAGGATTCGGTGCAAGTGGTGCTTTCTGACCACCACTACTGGGGTGGCCTGCACCGCTCGCGCATGCTGGCCGGTATCTGCGACACGTTCGGTCTCGGGCTGTCCATGCACTCCAATTCGCATATGGGCATCAGCCTGGCCGCGATGGTGCACCTTGCGGGCGCCACTCCGAACCTCACCTACGCCTGCGACACCCATTGGCCGTGGAAGACCGAGGAAATCGTCAAGCCGGGCGCTCTGGAGTTCGTCGACGGCTCGGTGGCGGTGCCGACGACGCCCGGTCTCGGCGTCGAGCTCGACGAGAACGCGCTGGCCGCACTGCACGAGCAATACCTGCGCTGCGGCATCCGTGACCGCGACGACACCGGGTACATGAAGACCATCGATCCCGGCTACGAGGCGGTCAGCCCGCGCTGGTAGCGCATAGCGCACTGGCCCGACATTCCACGCCATATAGCGCCATATTGATGGCGAATCGCTCGGAACATCCCTGGCCATCCATTGACCGTCCGTTGGACACGGCTACATTTTTCTGAGCGGCCCGACGGCGGTACCCATCGAGTTCGCTCGTGCGTAGCCACCGGAGTTCGGCTCAGCCGCCGCCCTGGCTTCGGCGGGCACGCTTGGCCTCGTACATCGCAAGGTCCGCGTCGCGCAGTATCTCGTCGGCCGTCCGGTTGTCACCGGGATGCACCTCGAGGACCCCGATGCTGGCACCGATCGGCAGGTTCGTCGCACCGATGCTCGCGGGCGTATCGAGCTCGAGGCGCAGCCGCTCTACCATCTCGTCGAGTTCACCCTTGGTGACCTCACGGCAGACCAGCACGACGAACTCGTCGCCGCCCAGCCGTCCCGCGACGTCCTCAGGCGCCACCACGCGACGCAGACAGGCCGCGACCGCCCGCAGCAGGTCGTCGCCCGCGGTGTGACCGTGAGTGTCGTTCGTCGACTTGAGGTCGTCGATGTCGATGAACAGGACCGCACGCAACCGGTCGCCGTCGTCGGGCGCCGCGAGCGCCCTCCTGAGCCTGCGCAGAACAGAAACCCGGTTCGGCAGCTCCGTCAACGCGTCATGCCTGGCGTAGAACAACACCCTGTCGGCGGCGTTGCGTTCAGCGGTGACATCGGTGAACGACATCAGCATGTCGGACTGCCCGGGCATTTCGGGGTCGAGGAGTCGGCAGCTGGACAACAGCCAGGAACGTTCGCGGCCGAGCTGGTCGAAACCGAACACCTGGTTGGAAAAGGGCACACCGGTCCGCAGCACAGCGCGAGCGGGTCGCACGTCCGGCGGGATGTTCACGCCGTCGGAGTCATAAAACGGGAATTGATCTGTAAGCGCGAAAAAATCCGCCCCTATGTACTCGGGTCCCACGCCCATGATCTGAAAGGCAGCCGGGTTGATCGATTTGATGCGCCCGTCCTTGTCGATCAGGATGACGGCTTGGGTCATCGACTCCACGATCGCTTCGAACTGCTTCTCTGCGCGGTGCAGAGCGGTCAGATCGCAACAGACGAACACGTATCCGTTCTCCATGGTCGCGGCCGACACGCGCACGTCCAGCGGCGCGCCGTCGGTGGAGCGGTGGGTGCAGTGCACGACTCCCCCCGACTCGACGATCGTGATGGGATCCACTGCAGCGCCGACCAATTCGCTGATCAGATTGCCGATCGCCTCGTCGGCGGGCCGCCCGTAGATAGCTTCGGCTGCGGGATTCCAACTGGTCACCACGCCCGTCGGCGTCGTACCGATGATGGCATCGCTGACGTTAGTGACGAGCGCGGCCTGGTACCGCAGCGTGACATCGGCGGCATGCCGCGCGCTGACGTCGCGGGTGATCACCTGGTGGGCGAGTCCGTCCTCCCAGACCATCAGCACGACGACGATCTCGACGGGCAGCAGTGTGCCGTCGACCCGGATCATCTGCGCCTGATAGTGGGGCGAGCAGTCACCGGGCTCACGCAGCGCAGCGACACCAGCCCGCATCGGTGGAACCGAATCGGCGGTGACAAAGTCGGTGATCGGACGACCGGTGATCTCATCGGGTGAGTTCGCGAGCATCAGCCGAACACCGGCGTCGTTGACGAAGACAACGCGGCCGTCCTTGTGCACGCAGATCCCATCGGGACTGCGTTCGACCAATCGGCGATAGCGATCTTCGGCCAGCGCGTGACCGGGATGCCGATCATCCACCCCGCAAAGCTACCGGCTCGCCGGAAAGCACGGCACGCGATTACCCCATCATTAGACTGATACATACGTTTCACATAGAAAACGCCCAGCTATGCGCGGAGTGAATCAGTGTTATCCCTAGCGAGGCTGTCCTGTTTCGTCGCCGTGGCCGAGGAACTCCACTTTGGGCGGGCCGCCGAGCGGCTGCATATGACCCAGCCGCCGCTGAGTCGTCAGATTCAACAGCTGGAGAGCGAACTCGGCGTACAGCTAATCGAGCGCAGCACGCGGGCCGTCACCCTGACACCGGCCGGAGTGGCCTTCCTGCCCGACGCCCGCAGAATCCTGCAACTGGCCGAGGGCGCAGCGCAGACGGTCAAGCGCATACCCGCGGGCGATCTCGGCACCGTCGTCATCGGCTTCACGGCAGCGTCCGCGCATGTCGTCTTGCCGCGGCTGCTGGGAGCGGCCAGAGAAAAGCTGCCCGACGTGAAACTGGATCTACGCGAGATGGTCACCGCCGTTCAGCTCGAGGGCCTGATGACGGGCGAGGTGGACCTTGGCATGGCGCGGCCGCCGGTGAGGCGCCCCGGTCTGGTGTCGCGACCGCTGCTGCACGAGCAGCTGATCGCCGCTCTGCCGGAGGCTCATCCGTTGGTGGGGCTCGGACGGCAGCTCACGTTGAACGACCTCGACGGTCAGGACGTCATCATGTACTCGCCGGTGCAGGCCCGCTATTTCAACGAGTTGCTCATCAGCACCTTCACCATCGCAGGCGCGACGCCGCGCTATGTGCAGACCGTGACGCAGGTGCACACCATGCTGGTGTTGGTGCGGTCCGGCATCGGCATGGCGCTGGTCCCCGCGTCGGCGGCCACCCTGCATCCAGAGGGTGTCGTGTTCCGCTCGATCGGTGCATTCCGCGAGCGACCCGTGGAACTCGATGCGGTGTGGCGCGGCGACAGCACCAACCCAGCACTTCTGCGTCTGCTCAGAGACGTTCTCCCGCAACGCGAATGGACGACCGATGACCTGGTCGAGGACGTGGTCGGCTAGCGGCGTCTGATGACACTTTGATCAGATTCCGCCGCCGCAACCTCCACCTCCGCAACCTCCACCCCCACCGCCCATTCGCGACGAGTAACGAATGTGGATCGCCTGGTACAGGCCGAGGATGGGTTCGATTGCGGCAAGCGTCATTTCGCGCAGCCGATCGCGGTGATTCGCGTGACCTGTGAAAGCCGAAACCACGGCCAGCTGCGCCTGTACTGCGATCAGACCCACGGCGAGCGATCTCGGTTCGACCGCTCGGTTCTCTAGGATGTCGCGGAGCGTGTCGGTGACCCGATGGGCCAAGCCGCCTACCAGGTCGTCGTCGTAGACCTCGAACCTGGCAGGAACGATTCCCACCATCCGACGGCGCTGCCCGTGGATCCAGCCGACCGCTGCGAGCTGGTGATGGACGTCCTGGCAGGTTCGGTTGCCGCTGGAAACCAGCTGAGACCAACCCTGCCCCGCGGCACGGTTCAACATGTCGTTGAGCACCGGATCATCGTGGCGCGTCTTCAATCGGCACGCCTCACCGTTGCGGTCCTCGATGTATCCGGTGAGATGCAGATCGGTCAACATGGCCGAACGCAGTGCGAACTCGAACCGCCACTGCTTGTTCCAACCACTGTTGCAGTCGAATTGGAACTGCCTGCGCTTCTTGTCATACGCCAGCAGGTACAGCTGACCATGCAGCGTCTGCGGTAGCTCCACCGGGATCTCCTTCCGGCGAGGAGTGGTTGCCCGATTATCGTCCTTCAGACGTCGATATGAGTGCGATCTACCCAGAAGCTTTCGCAGGCATCGGCACCGGGGTCACCAGCGCACCAGTCGCCAGGAAGCTCTCGAGGTTGCGTAGCGTGAGCGCCTCCATCGCAGCACGCGTCTGCACCGTGCCGCTGCCCACGTGCGGCAGGACGACGACGTTGTCCATCGCCGACAACTCCTCCGGCACGTTCGGCTCGTCGGCGAAGACGTCCAGTCCCGCACCAGCCAGGCGGCCGGCTCGAAGCGCCTCAACCAACGCTTCCTCGTCGACCACGCTCCCACGTGCGATGTTCACCAGGTATCCGTCGACGCCGAGCGCAGCGATCACCTTGCGGTCGACCAGCTTTCGCGTACCGGGTCCACCTGCAGCAGCGACGACCAGAACATCGACCCGCCCTGCCAGCTCCTCGGCCGACGACACGTACTCGAACGGTGAGTCGTCGATCCTGTGCCGGTTGTGGTAAGAGATGGTGCAACCAAAGGCAATGAGTCGCTTGGCGATTGCGCTTCCGATCCGGCCAAGGCCGATGATCCCCACCCGCGTGTTACTCACCTGACGTGTCAACGGGTACATCCCGTCGACAGGCCAACGGCCGGCCCGCACGTAACGGTCGGCCGCCGAGAACTGTCGCATCACATCGATCATCAGGCCGACGGCGGTGTCGGCCACGCAGTCGGTCAACACGTCCGGCGTGTTGCTGACGGCGACCCCTCGTTCTGCGGCGGCGTCCACATCGGTCGTGTCGTATCCGACTCCGAAGTTCACGATGGCGCCGAGCTTGGGCAACGCCGACATCAAACCGGCGTCGACGCCGGTTCGGCCCGAGGTCACCACCGCCGTGATCTCCTGGCCGTGGGTGGACAGAAACTCCCCACGACCGTCGGCCTCATCGGGCAGCACATACGCCGCGTAGTCGTCACGAAGGATCTGCGCCAGCGACGACTTCAGCGGCCCGACCTGTAGGACGGTCCCACCGTGCGGGCTGCGGGGTGAGGTACTCATGTTGCGACCACGGTACGGCGACCTGCGAATACCCGTCCAACATTGAATTAGCATCGACTGATACCTAAGCGGCATGGCTAGCCGATTCATCCCACCGCGAAGGTATCGAGGGTTAGGTCAATTGGTCGAAATGACTGGTCACGGCGTATGTAGCCAGCCCTAATTCGACCGCTGCCGCGTCGCCGACGGTGCCGATTTGGCCTATTCGCCGGGGTTGACGGCCGAGATGCCGCGTTCTTAGCTTGTGTCTGCGATCACACGTCTCATCCACATACGTAGACGTCACAACTGCAGTTCCGGGAGGATCCATGAGCCCCGCAGCACACACTCCGCGGCGCCGCACCGCAGTGGCCGCTGCCGTCGCGATCGCGGGAATCACCCTCGCCTCGACCGGGTGCACGGTCGCCAACTCACGCCACGGTGGATACGACCCCAACACCCTGCGCATCGTTCTGCAGCAGGAGCCGCCCACCCTCGAGCCCTGTGAGAGCTCGCTGACCTCCACCGGAATCGTGGTCCGGTCCAACATCACCGAGCCCCTGATCGAGCGTGACCCCAACTCCGGCGACCTGCAGCCGCTGCTGGCCGACAAGTGGCGCCAGACGTCCCCCGACGAATGGGAGTTCGACATCCGCAAGGGCGTGACGTTCTCCGACGGCACCCCGTTCACCGCGCAGGACGCCGCCTTCTCGATCGACCGCGCCGTCAACTCCGACCTGAACTGCAATGTCGACGGCTATGTGTTCGGCGACGACCCGCTTGACCTGTCCACACCGAACGACACCACCCTCGTCGTCCGCACCAAGACTCCGGATCCGATTCTCCCGCTGCGTATCTCGTTTGTCGAGATCGTGCCGCGCGGCACCAGCATGACCGAGAAGGTGCGCGAGCCGATCGGCACCGGGCCCTACGCGATCGACGACTGGGAGTACGGGCAGAAGCTGATCCTCAGGCGCAACGACACCTACTGGGGTAAGAAGCCGGCGTTCGCCCACGCCGAATACCAGTGGCGCAGCGAAGGCAGCGTCCGCGCCGCGATGATCACCAACGACGAAACCGACATCGCCACCGGGCTCGGCCCCGAGGACGGGGCAGGCGACCTCGGCGTTCCGTTCCAGAACAACGAGACCACCGCCCTGCGCATGCAGGCCACCGAGGCACCGCTGAACGATATGCGGGTACGGCAGGCCATCAACTACGCCGTCAACCGCGAGGGCATCGTCAAGGCCCTCTTCCGCGGCCTGGGAGAGCCTGCGTCTCAACTGATTCCATCCGGCGTGGTCGGATACAACGACCAACTGCAGCTGTGGCCACACGACGCCGAGAAGGCCAAGCAGCTCGTCGCCGAGGCCAAGGCCGACGGCGTTCCCGTCGACAAGCAGATCCGGCTGATCGGCCGCACCGCCCAGTTCCCGAACATCAGCGAGACCATCGAGGTGCTGCAGAGCGAGTTCGCCGACATCGGACTCAACGTCAAGATCGAGATGATGGACACCTCCAACCAGCTGCTGTATCAGCTGCGGCCGTTCCCGGAGGGCGCAGGCCCGTACCTGCTGATGATCATGCACGGCAACCAGGCCGGTGATGCCGCGTTCACCATGGATCAGTACATGCTCAGCGACGGGCCCCAAGCCGCCTACGGCACACCGGAATTCGACAAGAGGATCCGGGCCGCCGAAGCGTTGACAGGGCAGCAGCGCCAAGACGCCTTCGCCAAGCTCTTCGCTGAGGAGCCGAAGGAGACCATGCAGATGGCTTACCTCGCGCACATGCAGGGCATCCTCGGCAAGTCGGCGCGCGTCGACTACACACCCAACTCCGCCACCGGAGACGAAATGCGGTTGGCCGAGATGACACCCGCCCAAACCGGCGCCGACCGCTCCGACCAGTCCTAGAGAGTTCCGGAGGCCATCGCCCATGTTCCCGTTCGTTCG
Organism: Mycolicibacterium stellerae; assembly: GCF_003719305.1. Lineage (GTDB taxonomy): Bacteria > Actinomycetota > Actinomycetes > Mycobacteriales > Mycobacteriaceae > Mycobacterium > Mycobacterium stellerae. The sequence goes on along the minus strand of NZ_RARC01000022.1, from coordinate 91,850 downwards.
GCGCCGGATGTACACCAGCGCACTGCCGTTGATCATCGTGTTGCTTGGCGTGTTCCTGCTCGCCCGGCTCACCGGTGATCCCACCAACCTGTACCTGCCTGAGTCGGCGACCCCCGAGCAGCGCGCGCAGTTCGCCGCCCAGAACGGCTTCGACCAGCCGGTCTGGACCCAGCTCGTCGACTACTTCAAAGGCGTCATCCACCTCGACTTCGGCACCTCGCTGCGCACCGGCGAGCCCGCATCAGAGATGGCGCTGCGGGCCTTCCCCGCCACCCTCCAATTAGCCATCACCACAATGCTTCTGGCGATCGTCCTCGCCGTCGTCATCGGCTGCTGGGCCGCCTACCGGCCCAACTCGCTGGCCGACCGGTTCTCCAGCCTGCTGTCCATGACCGCCGCCAGCATCCCCGACTTCTGGTTCGCGATCACCGGTGTCTGGCTGTTCGCCGTCCTGCTCGGCGTGCTGCCCACCTCCGGTGTCGACAGCGGCATCCTGTCGTGGATCCTGCCGATCGCCACCCTGATGATCCGCCCGCTCGGCGTGCTCACCCAGGTGGTGCGCGGCGCAATGGTTTCCGCGCTTTCAGCGCCCTACGTCCGGCTGGCCCGCAGCAAGGGCGCAAGCGACTTTCGCGTCGTCACCCACCACGCCCTGCGCAACGCGGCGGCGCCCGCGCTGACCGTGGCGGGCGACCTGGCCGTCGGCCTGATCAACGGCGCCGTCGTCGTCGAGGCCATCTTCGGCTGGCCCGGCATCGGCAAGCTGATGATCGACGCGATCCTGCAGCGCGACTTCGCGGTGCTGCAGGCGGCGGTGCTGCTGACCGCGGTGAGCATCTTCGTCCTGAACATCATCATCGACGCCTGCTACGCGCTGCTCGACGCCCGCGTCCGCGAACCAGTCATGGCCTGAGGGAGACACGAGACATGAGCACTCAAATCGATCTGGTTCCCGTCAAACCCACGACGGCCATCGTCGGCGAGGCCGACACCGCCAGGAAGGGCCGCGGGTCGAAATGGTTCCGGCTGTTGGTCAACGACCGGGTCGCCACCGTCGCGGCCGTCATCCTCGGCGTGGTCTTCCTGACCGCGATCTTCGGCCCGATGCTCGTCGGCAACCTCGCCACGCACATCGATCTGGACAACTCCAACCAGGCGCCGTTCACGCTGTCGCACGGCTGGGCCAACGTGCTCGGCACCGATCCGCTCGGCCGCAGCATGCTCGCCAGGCTGATCGTCGCCTGCCAGACCACCTTGTCCGTCGCGATACCCGCGGTCGTCATCTCCGGCGTCGTCGGCTCGGCGATCGGCATGTGGGCCGGTTACTACCGCGGCTGGCGTGAGACCGTCGCGATGCGGGTCGCCGACGTCATCATGAGCTTCCCGTCACTGCTGCTGGCCGTCGTCGTCCTCTACGTGTTCTCGCCCAGCGCCGCAAACATCGTTGCAGTGCTGGCGATCACCCGCATCCCGGTGTACCTGCGTACCGCCAGGGCCGAGTCCGCCGAACTGCAGAGCCGGCTGTTCGTCGACGCCGCCCGCACCTTCGGCGCCAGCGCACGGTCGATCATCTGGCGCCACGTCCTACCGATTGTGCTGCCGACGCTGCTGACCGTCGCGACGCTGGACTTCTGCTACGTCATGCTGGCGGAGTCCTCGCTGAGCTTCCTCGGCATCGGGATTCAGCCGCCCGACATCAGCTGGGGCCTGATGGTCTCGCAGGGCCGCACGTACCTGCACACCGCCTGGTGGCTGTCGTTCTTCCCCGGCGTGGCCATCGTCATCACCACGGTGTCGGCCACCATCCTGGCCGCCTGGGCCCGCATCGCCACCGATCCAGGGCAGCGCTGGCGTCTCACCGTCCCGCAGAAACGGCTGTCCAAGTTCACCAAGACCACGAAGGCACTGTGATGACCGCTGTCATTGACCATCAGGCTCATACCGACCAGGTAGACGCCGACCCCGTGCTCGACGTCGAAGGCATGAGCGTCGAGATCCGCACCATCACCGGTGTTGTGCGGGCCGTCAACGAGGTGAGCTTCCAGGCCCGCCGCGGTGAAACACTCGCGCTGCTCGGTGAATCCGGCTGCGGCAAGTCGATGACGGCCACCGCACTGGTCGGCCTGCTCGAGCCCGTTGCCGACATCGTCAGCGGCACGGCCACCCTCGGCGATGTCGAGATCCTCAACGCGAGCCGCAAGAAGCGGCGCGAGATCGCGGGCACCGAACTCGCCATCGTCTTCCAGGACGCGCTGACCGCGCTCAACCCGCTCTACACCGTCGGAACCCAACTGGCCGAACCCTTCCTGATCCACCACGGTATGAGCGCCAAGGAGGCCAAGGCCAAGGCGATCGAGTTGATGATCCGCGTCGGCATACCGCAACCAGAGACCCGGGTGAACTCCTACCCACACCAGTTCTCGGGCGGCATGCGCCAGCGCCTGCTCATCGCGATGGCCGTCGCACTGAACCCGAGCGTGTTGATCGCCGACGAGCCCACCACCGCGCTCGACGTCACCGTTCAAGCCCAGATCATGGCCCTGCTGCGGGATCTGCGCACCGAATACCGGATGGCGGTCGTGCTGATCACCCACGACCTGGCGCTGGTCGCCGAGGAAGCCGACCGCGTCGCCGTCATGTACGCAGGCAACATCGTCGAAACCGGACCGGTGGCAGAGGTTTTCGCCAACCCGCAGCACCCCTACACCAAGGGTCTGCTGAACTCGGTTCCCGTGCACGCCAGACGCGGCGACGAGCTCAAGTCCATCGGCGGCTCGCCTCCCGACCTGCACGCGATCCCGCAGGGCTGCGTCTATCAGGCGCGCTGTCCGCTGGCCCGCGACATCTGCGCCACCAAACGACCCACCCTCGACACCATTGCCGGCACCGCCGGCTATGCCCCAATTGCCGGCACCGCCGGCTATGCCCCAATTGCCGGCACCGCCGGCTATGCCCCAATTGCCGGCACCGCCGGCGCAAGCCGGAAGGCCGCATGCCACTTCCCAGAAGAGGTCACAAATGTCTGAGTCGGAGAACCTGCTCGAGGTCCGCGACCTTCGCAAGTCGTTCCATGTACCCAACGCAGGCAAGAAGAGACTGCAGGCGCTCGACGGCATCACCCTCGACGTCGCCCGCGGGCAGACCCTCGGCCTCGTCGGTGAGTCCGGCTGCGGAAAGTCCACGCTGGCAAGGACATTGCTCATGCTGGAGCGACCCGATTCCGGCACCGTCCGCTTCGACGGCATCGATCCGTTCAGCCTGCGGGGCAAGGACCTGCTGAAGTTCCACCGCCGCGTACAGATGGTGTTCCAGGATCCCTACGCCTCGCTCAACGCGCGAATGACGGCGGCCGACATCATCGCCGAGCCGTGGCGCAGCCACCCGGGCATGTACAAGAGCAAGCGCGATCGCGACATGCGGGTACGCGGCCTCCTCGACCTTGTCGGCCTCGGCGCGAAGGCCGCCGACAAGTACCCGCAGGAGTTCTCGGGCGGTCAGCGTCAGCGCATCGGCATCGCCCGCGCGCTGGCGCTGGACCCCGACATCATCATCTGCGACGAGCCGGTGTCCGCGCTGGACCTGTCCGTGCAGGCGCAGGTGCTCAACCTGCTCAACGATCTTCAGCAGCAGCTGCAGATCTCTTACGTGTTCATCTCGCATGACCTGTCGGTGGTCCGGCACGTCGCCGACCGGGTAGCGGTGATGTACCTCGGCCGCATCATCGAATCCGGCCCGATCGAAGCGGTTTTCGAACGACCCAACCATCCCTACACCGCGGCCCTGATGTCCGCTGCACCGACGCTGGACGGCGAACAGCGACGCGAGCGGATCCTGCTCACGGGCGAGGTGCCATCGCCGTTGAACCCGCCATCGGGATGCCGATTCCGGACCCGCTGCTGGAAAGCCACCGAGATCTGCGCGACGACAGCGCCGCCGAACGCACTCGATCTCGAGGTCGTCGGACACGCCGCCGAATGTCACCACCCCCTCCTGGAGGAGGGCAGCGTGCTGGTCGGCGCGTGACTGTCCTGGGGTATTGCATCGTGGCAAGCGCGGTCATGCTGGCATCGGCGCTGCAGGCATCGATCGGCTTCGGCATCGGGTTGCTCGCTGCCCCGATCGTCGCGCTCGTCGACCCGCGCCTCCTTCCAGGAACGCTGATCATGGTCGCAACCGTCGTCACCCTGATAGTGGTGATCCGCGAACGCGAGGACATCGACCTGCGCGGCACCGGCTGGGCGCTCGTGGGCCGCGTGCCAGGCACGATCGCCGGAGCCCTGCTGCTGGCGATGCTGCCACATCGAGCGCTGGTCATCCTGCTCGCCGCTGTCGTTCTCGGCGGTGTCGTCGTCACCAGCCTCGGCTGGATCCCGGTGGCACGCAGGCGCAATGTGGTGCTCGCAGGCGCCGCGTCCGGCGTCCTCGGCACGGCGACCGCGATCGGCGGCCCGCCGATGGCGCTTGTGTGGCAACGTAATACCGGCGCGCGGCTGCGCGGCACGATGAGCGGATTCTTCCTTGTCGGTTCGATGATGTCGATCGCCGCGCTGGCCGCCACCGGGGCGATCGACGGCCGGACGATGTGGGGGGTCGTCGTGCTTGTTCCTGCGGCGGTTGCGGGTTACCTGCTGTCGCGCCCGATGAACAAGTTCCTCGACCCGAAACGATTGCGCTGGCTGGCGATCGGCGTCTCCTCTGTGGGCGCCACGGTGCTGATCGGCCGCGAACTGCTGGCGATAGGAGGGTGACGTGACAGACGAATCCCAGTCCGATGCCTTCGCCTCAACGCCGGCATCACCCGACCTCGTGGTCCGCAAGGTCAAGTCCGCCGTACGGACGGTCGAACTGCTGGAGTACCTCGCCGCCCGGCACGACAACCCGGCAAGGCTGCGGGAGATCAGCGACGCCCTCGACATGCCGCGCAGCAGCGCCCACGCCCTACTGCGCACGCTCGTCGCGCAGGGCTGGGTGCGCTCCGATGCGTCGGGCACCCTGTTCGGTATCGGTATCCGCGCGCTGCTCGTCGGCACGAGCTACCTCGACAGCGACCCGTACCTGCCGCTCATCACCCCGTTCCTCGATGAGCTGCGTCAGGACCTCGACGAGACATTCCATCTCGGCCGGCTCGACGGCACCGACATCGTCTACCTGGCCACGCGGGAGTCCAAGCAGTACAGCAGGATTCAGAACCGGGTCGGCCGCCGGCTACCCGCCTACGCGACGGCGTTGGGTAAGTCGCTGCTTGCCGAGCGGTTCGGCGTCGAGCGCGACACGCACGTGCCCGCCGCGCTCACCCCGTTGACCACCGAGACGATCGTCGACCGAGCTGCTCTCGACGAGGTTCTCGAGGAGGTACGGGTACGCGGCTATGCCACCGACAACCAGGAGAACACAACTGGTTTGAAGTGTTTCGCCGTGGCGCTGCGCTACTGCAGCCCGCCGCAGGACGCGATCAGCGTATCGATTCCCATCGAGCGGCTTAACCCGCAGCGCGAGCAAGCGCTCGTCGACGCCATGCGTGCCACGGGCGACAAGGTGACCCGTGTGGTCCGGCCACTGGCCAACGGCGACAAGTGGTTTGCATCTTGAGCAATAGGAGAGCCCGATGAATGTTCCAACCGTCCGCGAGATGACGGTGATCCCGGTCGCCGGCCACGACAGCATGCTGTTGAACCTCAGCGGCGCTCACGGCCCGTTCTTCACCCGAAACCTGGTGATCGTCACCGACTCCGACGGCAACACCGGTGTCGGCGAGGTGCCCGGCGGAGAGCCCATCCGGCGCACGCTCGAGGATGCGCGGGCGATCGTCACCGGTCGCAGCATCGGTGATTACAACGGCGTTCTCAACGACCTCCGTCGTGCGTTCGGCGACCGCGACGCCGGCGGCCGCGGGGCGCAGACGTTCGACCTGCGGGTGGCGGTGCACGCGGTGACCGCCGTGGAGTCCGCCCTGCTCGACGTGCTCGGAAAACACCTCGACGTGCCGGTGGCGGCGCTGCTCGGGGACGGTCAGCAGCGCGACCGGGTGCAGGCGCTTGGCTACCTGTTCTATGTGGGCGACCGCACCAAGACCGATCTGGCGTACCGGTCGGCGGCCGACGAGAACGCCGACTCCGACGAGTGGCTGCGCATCCGGCACGAGGAGGCGCTGTCGCCCGAGGCGGTCGTCCGGCTCGCCGAGGCGGCCAAGGCGCGCTACGGCTTCGCAGACTTCAAACTCAAGGGCGGCGTGCTGCCCGCCCCCGACGAGGCGAAGGCGGTGATTGCGCTCGCCGACCGCTTCCCCGAAGCCCGGATCACGTTGGATCCCAACGGCGGATGGCTGCTCGACGATGCGGTGAGGACATGCCGCGAGCTGACCGACGTGCTCGCCTACGCCGAGGATCCCGTCGGCCCGGAGGGCGGATTCTCCGGGCGCGAGGTGATGGCCGAGTTCAAGCGCGCCACCGGGCTTCCGACGGCGACGAACATGATCGGCACCGACTGGCGCGAGCTCGGCCACGCGCTCCGCGCCAACGCAGTCGACATCCCGCTGGCGGATCCGCACTTCTGGACGATGGCCGGCTCGGTGCGTGTCGCGCAGCTCTGCGACGCCTGGGGGCTGACATGGGGTTCGCACTCCAACAACCACTTCGACGTATCGCTGGCGATGTTCACCCATGTCGCCGCCGCGGCGCCCGGCACCGTCACCGCCATCGACACCCACTGGATCTGGCAGGACGGTCAGCGGATCACCAAGGAGCCATACGAGATCGTCGACGGCTACCTGACGGTGCCCGATAAGCCCGGCCTCGGCGTCGAACTGGACGACGAGGCGGTCGCCGCGGCGCACGAGCGGTATCAGCGCGAGGGCCTTGGCAGCCGCGACGACGCCGCTGCCATGCAATTCCTGATTCCCGGCTGGACGTTCGACAGCAAGCGTCCAGCGCTACAACGGGATTGAAAGGAGAAGACCGCTGAAGATTCTAGTTGCCGATGCCAACCTGGCCCCGCACCGCGAGCGGTTCGAGGCAGCACTGCCCGGCGCTTGCGTGTGCTGGCAAGGCAGCGGGGTGGCACCCGACGACCTGCGTGACGCCGACGTGTACGTCGGTAGCCGCTTCACCGCGGCGATGGCCGCTTCCGCGGAGAAACTGAAGCTGATCCACATCGCCGGTGCTGGAACCGACAAGGTGGATTTTGCCGCACTCCCGCCCGACATGTTGGTGGCCAACACATTTCACCACGAGCAGTCCATCGCCGAGTACGTCGTCGCCGCCGCGGTGATGTTGCGCCGCGGCTTTCTCACCCAGGACCGACTGCTACGCCGCGACATCTGGGCCACGTCGGTGTACGAACCGGCGATACCACAACCGGGGACGCTTGCCGACGCCCATATCGGCTTCGTCGGCTTCGGGCACATCGGCCGGCGCACGTGGGATCTGTTCCGCGGCTTCGGATGCACGGGCGCTGCGGTGACGGGCTCGGGCCGGGTTCCCGACGCAGGCCTTGCGTGGGCGGGTGACACCGGCGAGCTGGATCGACTACTGCGCGAATGCGACGTGGCCGTCGTCTGCGCACCGCGCAACGAGCACACCGAGGGCATGATTGGCCCGCCGCAGCTGCAGGCGCTCGGTGCGGACGGGGTGCTGATCAACGTCGGACGCGGGCCTTTGGTGGCCGAGCGTGCGCTGTACGAGGCACTGGCCGGCGGCGTCATCCTGGCCGCTGCCATCGACGTCTGGTACCGCTACCCCTCGGGCGGCGACATCAGCGCACCCGGGCACCTGCCCTTCGCTGATCTGCCGAATCTCCTGATGACGCCGCACTCCTCCGGGGTCACCCGCGACACCTTCGCCGGCCGCGTCGATGACGTCGTCGCCAATATCGGGAGGCTGGCGCGCCGCGAGCCGCTGCGCAATGTCGTGCACGGCGGCTGAGTCTGTCGGTGTTAACTAGCCTGTCGGTGTTAACTAGTCGGCGTGCGAGTCGACGGGCGGGAAATCACCGTTTCGGGCAGCTTGCTGCAGCCGTTGACGCGACGCACCAGCGACATCCTGCGGCTGCTGCTGGCGGCGATCTTCCTCGCGGTCGTCATCGCCAGCTCTCTGATCACCCGATATGACTGGGTATCCCTTGAGAGGTCGATCTCCGACATCGTCGGAGTCCTCACGCCAACCCAGTCCAACCTGGTCTACCTGGCCTACGGCATCGCGATCCTGGCGCTGCCGTTCGCCATCCTCATCGGGCTGATCGCAGGCAGGCACTGGAAACTCCTTGGCGCGTACGCCGCGGCGGGCATCATCGCCCTGCTCGCGTTGTCGGTCCGGCCGGGGGGCTTCGCCGCACCGCAATGGCACTGGGACCTGGCCGACCAGCCCAAAACCTTCCTCTCCCAGTTCCTCGACGACCCGCGCTGGATCGCGATGCTCGCCGCGATGCTCACCGTGTCCGGGCCGTGGCTGCCTGCACGGTGGCGGCACTGGTGGTGGGCGCTGCTGCTGGCCTTCGTGCCCATCCACCTTGTCGTCAGCGCCGTGGTGCCTGCCCGCTCACTGCTCGGGCTTGCGGTGGGGTGGTTCGTCGGCGCGCTGGTGATTCTGGTCGTCGGCACGCCTGCCCTCGAGGTGCCACTCGAGGGCGCGGTGCGGGCGATGGACCGGCGGGGTTGCACGGTGACCGGGTTGAGGGTGCTGCGGCGCGCCGGTCGCGGGTCGCTGCTGCTGGCCGCCAATTGTGCCGACGGCGCCACGACCGAGATCGAGTTGTACAGCCCGAACCAGCGCAGCGGCGGGACGGTGCGCCAACTCTGGCGCAAGCTCACGCTGCGCGGCGGGGAAACCGCGCCTTTCCACGCGTCGATGCGACGCATCGTCGAGCACCGCGCATTGATGGCGATCGCCATCGGCGACCTCGGAATCGCCAACACCTCACCGATGGCCGTTACGCCGCTCGATCGCGGGTGGACGTTGTATGCGCACACGCCCGACCGGGGCACTCCGCTTGACGAAGTCACCGAAACGACCTTGATGCCGCGGATCTGGGGATCATTGCGGACCCTGCACGATCAGCACATCTCTCACGGCGACCTGCGCGCCAAGAAGATCACCGTCGACGGTGACACGGTGTTGTTCGGCGGCTTCGATTTCGCCGAGTACGGGGCGACGGACGCGCAGCTGCAATCGGACGTCGCGCAATTGCTGATGACGACGAGTGCGCTTTATGACGTCCCAACGGCGGTGCGCGCAGCGATTGGCGTCTTCGGCAAGAGCGCGGTTTTGACGGCGTCAGCGCGTCTCACGAAAGCCGCTGTGCCCAAGCGTATTCGGGAGGTCATCCCGGACCCCAAGCGGATACTCGGCACGGTCCGCGATGAGGTGAAGCTGCAGACCGGCGCCGACGAGATTCAGACGGAGACGGTAACCCGGTTCAACCGCAACCAGATCATCCAGATGGTGCTGCTGGTCGCGTTGATCTACGTCGCGTTGCCCTTCATCAGCACTGTGCCCACGTTCCTGTCCGAGCTGCGGACGGCGAACTGGTGGTGGGGCCTGCTTGGCTTGGTGGTGTCCGCGCTGAAATACATCGGGGCGGCGGCGGCGCTGTGGGCCTGCGCCGACGGGCTGGTGAGCTTCCGCAATCTCACGTTGATGCAGGTGGCCAACACCTTCGCCGCCACCACCACGCCCGCGGGCGTCGGTGGACTGGCGTTGAGCGCACGGTTCCTGCAGAAGGGCGGACTCGGCGCGCTCCGCGCCGCCACCGCCGTGACGCTGCAGCAGTCGGTGCAGGTGGTCACCCACGTCGCGCTGCTGATCCTGTTCAGCGCGTTCGCAGGGGCATCGGCCAACCTCTCTCATTTCGTGCCGTCGACGACGATTGTGTTGGTGGTCGGCGGCGTCGCGCTGCTGTTCGCCGCGGCATTCGTCATCGTGCCCAAACTACGAAGGTGGTTGACGGCGACGGTTGGCCCGCGAGTACGAGAGGTGCTGCGCGACCTGCGCGAGTTGGCCAGCGAACCGAGACGGCTTGCCCTGATCGTCATCGGCTGCGCAGCAACGACTCTTGGTGGGGCACTGGCGCTGTGGGCATGCATCTTGGCGTTCGGTGGAGACACCTCGTTCGTCACCGTCACCGTGGTGACGATGATCGGCGGGACGCTGGCGTCGGCCGCACCAACACCCGGCGGCGTCGGCGCGGTGGAAGCGGCGCTGATCGGTGGTCTCGCGGCATTCGGGGTGCCCGCTGGAGTTGCGGTGTCGTCGGTGCTGCTCTACCGGGTTCTCACGTGTTGGCTGCCGGTGTTCGTCGGCTGGTTCCTGATTCGCTGGCTGACCGAGAAGGACATGATCTAGCGGGGCGGCGCTACCGTGACGATTCACGTGAACATTTGCGAGATTCACTCGAACGTCGATTTCACTAAGCCATTGTTGGCCGATTAATAAGACGTTCATTAGCTGTTGGAATTTCGAAGCGCGATTGTCTCCAAGGTATGTCAGCATTGCGCGGTGAGGCGACGCAATATCGCCATATTCGTGGGGGCGGCGACCATCGTGAGTCTGACTCCGGTGGGCGCCGTCCAGCCCGCGTTCGCGCAGCCGTGTCCCGACGTAGAAGTGGTGTTCGCGCGCGGCACCGCCGAGGCGCCCGGTCTCGGTCCGACCGGTGAGGCCTTTGTCGATTCGCTGCGACCCCGCATTGGCGCAAAAACGCTCGAGGCGTATCCGGTGGACTATCCCGCCACCACCGAATTTCCCAAAGCCATGGACGGAATCCGGGATGCGAGCAGTCGAATCGAGTCCGTGGCGGCGAGCTGTCCCGACACCAATATCGTGCTCGGCGGATTCTCCCAGGGCGCAGCTGTCGCGGGCTTCGTCACGGCGAACGTGATTCCGGATGGGGCGCCCGAGGGCGTGCCGAACCCGATGCCACCCGACGTAGCGAATCGTGTCGCCGCTGTCGCGTTGTTCGGCAAGCCCAACGAGCGATTCATGCGCGTTATCAGACAGCCGCAGGTCGAAGTGGGGCCGTTGTATGCGAGTAAGACCGTCGAACTCTGCGTCCCCGATGACTTCGTCTGCTCCAGCGGGCGCGACTTCAATGCGCATACGCAGTACGTCGAGATGGGAATGGTCGACGAGGCAGCCACATTCGCCGCGAATCGCATAGCGGCGGCTACGCCCGCTCCCGAAGCGACCCCGCAGACGCCGGCGCAGGCCGGTCAGGCGCATTTGCCTTCGCCCGCCGCACCGTCGCTGTCCACCATTCCCGTCGCGCCGCCATCACCGCAACCACATCTGCAGAGCAGTCCGGAGACGATCAACTCGTGTGCAGTCGAATGCCGTGTCGTCGGACCACAGTGAGGGAGTCTCACGACGTGAGGTCCTCAGATACGCGCTGTGCGGTCCAGTCGTTGCCGGCCTCGGCGCGCTGACCGGCAACGCACCGAAGGCATCAGCCGACAGCTCCAAGCTGATCGATTTCGCCGAGCGGCTTGTCCCGGCGGACCAGGTTGCGGCGGCCGGCTATGCAGGCGCTCTGGTCTATGTGTCCGAGCTGCGCCCTGGCGCCACCTTCGACTTCAAGCCCGTCACTCGCGATTACGCGGACGCGCTGCGCGCGTTAGGACTTCACGTCGTCAGCTGCTACCAGTACGGCAAGCCCGGATGGCCGACTCCGTCTGACTACACCCGCGGTTACGACGGCGGCATCTCCGACGCCAAGACCGCCCTTCGCCTACACGCCGCGGCAGGAGGCCCGGACTCGGCGCCGATCTTCTTCAGCATCGATGAGGACATCAATTCCGGCACATGGAAAAGCGTTGCAGTCCAATGGCTTCGGGGCATCAACTCGGTGCTGGGTGTGCAGCGCACGGGCGTGTACGGCCACGCCGCGGTGTGCGGGTGGGCGATCGCCGACGGAGTCATCGGGCAATCGACCACTCCCGGATACCGCTGGGCATGGCAGACCAGGGCGTGGTCCGCCGGCGAACGCGAACCCGCCGCAGTGCTCTATCAGAGAGTCATCGTCACCGCGTCAGACCCCGGTATCAGCCTCGGCGGTACCCACGTGGACGAGGACGACATCCTCGCAGCTGATTTCGGGCAGTGGGATCTGTCTCGCTGATCCGAAACAATCGAGTAGTCGAATACACACGCCGAGCGCACTGCGCCGCAATACCGTTACTTCGAGGAACTCGTACTGAATTCGTGAGCAGTGAGTCAGTCTTCGCACGGGAGGGGCAGGCGCATGACCATGACGATTCCGCGCCGTCTCATCGAGTACATCCTGCTTGGCAGCGGGGACAGCAAGCGCCAGATCCAGGACTCGCCGATCCTCATTGACGTCTGGGTGGAGTACGCCCTGCACCCCACCGACGGTCGACCTCCTGATCACGTCACACGACGAGAGCAACTCACCAGACCTGGCACGCAAGATCTACACGGGGATCAGGCGTCCGGACGGTGCGGAACACGATCCGGGCATAGCCCCGCTACAGAACCTGGTTGCCGCGCGGCTGTACTTGGGCGAGATGCTCAAGCTTCTGGTCCCTCTCACCGAGTGGTGGCAGGACAACCGAACACAGGAGGAGCTCAACGGCTACGACGACGCGGGTTCGGAGAAGCTCACTCAAACGGTGGAGGACGTCCTCGAACTGCGTGACCGATGGCTGGCGGGTGACACCGCCGCTGCGATGCCGAACAACCGATCGGCATTCGAGCGATTCGTTGCCATGTGCACCCTCGTCGGGCTAGCCGGCCTCGACGCTTGGAACGAATCCGAGGACTTGGCGCTGGGCGTCAAGACGCTCGCCGCCGCGACGACAACGCGCATAAAGGCGAAATCAACGTCGGACATCGAGACGGCCGTGCTGGGATTTCTACAGACTATGAAGCCGCAACCCAAGCCGATGGTGTTCACGATCGCTCTCAATCGACGTGCCACCACGGCTATCCAACATTCGGTGCCGACCGTCAAGGCCGACGCCGGCCGCCGGGTTTTCGAAGTCGACTGTTCCCGCATCGATTGGGCAGTGCTCGACACCGGTATCGACCAGACGCATCCGGCGTTCGGCAAAAGAGTCAAGGCGACATACGACTTCACCAACTTTCGCGAGATCGTCTATCTGGGCAACGAGAGGCAGCAAGTCCGCGAGATGAGCCTGAAGATGCTCGGGGAGGCGCGCGACGGCAAGCTCCCGGCGGGCGCCGACGCCAAACTCAAGCGGATCGCCAAGGCCGGCGTCGCGGGACACCCGCTGCCGTCCTCGGCCGATCTCAGATACCGCCCGCGGCTGCCGAAGGCATACCAGGTCGAAAAGGAGCCGTGGTCTGGCCCTCCGTCCGGATAGCCACGGCTAGGCTCGCCGGTATGAGCGAACCGAGTCGCACGACCGCGGAGCTTATCGTCGAGTGCCTGGAGAACGAGGGCGTCACGCATGTCTTCGGCATCCCCGGCGAGGAGAACATCCGCTTCACCGAGGCGGTGTCGAGATCGTCGATCGAATACGTGCTGACGCGCCACGAGCAGGGCGCCTCATTCATGGCCGAGGTATACGGCCGCCTGACCGGCCGCGCAGGCGTGTGCTCGGCGACGCTTGGCCCGGGAGCGATCAACCTGCTGCTCGGAGTCGCAGACGCGACCACGAATTCGACTCCGGTGGTGGCCCTCTCGGCGCAAGTGGGGATGGGTCGCAGTTACAAGGAGTCACACCAGAGCATCGACCTTGTGTCGATGTTCGCACCGGCGACGAAGTGGTCCGCGCTCGTCGCGACACCGGGTGCAGTGCCGGAGATGTTCAGGAAAGCTTTCAAGCTCGCCCAAACCGAGCGTCCCGGCGCCGTCTATCTCGCGGTACCCGAGGACGTCGAAGAAGCCGCCGCCCCAGCGGATGCAAGCCCCTTACCAGTCAATGTGCCACGGCCAGAAGATCCCTCGGCTGCGCAGCTGGATCGGGCCGTGGAGATTCTGTGCTCCGCGCGCAATCCCATCCTGCTGGCCGGTCACGGGGCTGCCCGTGGCGGCGCCGCCGAAGCGGTACGACGATTCGCCGAGGCGCTCGATATCCCGGTGGCGACAACGTTTCACGGCAAGGGCGTCATGCCCGACGATCACCGGCTCGCGCTTGGTGCCGTCGGTTTCATGCGCCACGATTACGTCAACTTCGGCTTCGACCAAGCCGACGTCATCGTCGCCGCCGGTTACGAGCTGCAGGAGTTCGACCCCGTCCGGATCAACCCGGGCGGCGATACCAAGATCATTCACATCCACCGATTTCCCGCTGAGGTGGATGCACACTACGACGTCGCGGTCGGTTTGCAGGCCGACATCGGCGGCGCCCTAGATGCACTGGCAGCCCGGGTAACGCGCACTTATCCGTCATCACCGGGTCATGAGCGCATCCGTGAACTGCTCTTCGCCGAGCTCGACCGTGGGCGCGCCGACGACAGATTCCCGCTCGCGCCTGCCCGCATCGTCGCCGACACGCGAGCGGCCATGCGCAGCGACGACATCGTCTTGGTCGATACCGGCGCGCTCAAGATGTGGATGGCCAGGCTTTATCCGACGTACGAGCCGAACACGTGCCTGATCTCCAATGGACTCTCGACCATGGCATGGACGGTGCCGGGGGCCATCGCCGCCAAGATCGCGCGGCCCGCCGCGAAGGTTCTCGTCGCCACTGGAGACGGCGCATTTCTGATGAACTCGCAAGAGATCGAGACCGCGTTGCGAGTCGGTACACCGATGGTGATCCTCATCTGGGACGACAACGCCTACGGGCTGATCAGCTGGAAGATGGACCTCGAGATCGGCCACAACGTGGAAACCCACTTCGGAAATCCCGACTTCGTCGCCTATGCCGAGAGTTTCGGCGCGAAGGGCTATCGAATCACCGCTGCCGCAGAACTGCTGCCGACCCTACGCACAGCGCTCGCCGACGACACCGTCAGCGTCATCGCCTGCCCCGTCGACTACTCGGCCAACAGCGCCCTGATCGCCGCGCTGGGTGAATTGGACGAGTCTCTGTCCTGATCACCTCTGCGGCCGATGCGGAGCCTGATGTCAGAAGACGATGGTCTGGTTGCCGTGTCGGATGACGCGGTCCTGGCAGTGCCACAGGACTGCCCGCGATAAGACGGCGCGCTCGACGTCGGCGCCGAGCCGGACGAGATCGCCGACGCCGTGCCGGTGGTCCACCCGCACGACGTCCTGCTCGATGATCGGTCCCTCGTCGAGGGCTCCCGTCACGTAGTGGGCGGTGGCGCCGACGAGTTTGACGCCGCGCTCTCTGGCCCGGCGATACGGGGCTGCGCCGACGAACGACGGCAGGAAAGAGTGATGGATGTTGATCAGGGGGCAGCCGACCGCGGACACGAACTCCGGGGTGAGGATCTGCATGTACCGAGCAAGGACAACCAAGTCGACGTTGTTTCGCAGCGCGTCGAGTTGGCGTCGTTCTGCCTGCGCCCGAATATCTTTGGAAGCGGGCACATGCAGGAACGGCACTCCGAACGGGCGGGTCTGATCGGCGAGCTCAGGGTGGTTGGAGATGACCATCACCACCGACATGTCCAATTCACCGCGTCGGTTGCGCCACAGCAGGTCCAACAGGCAGTGGTCGTCCCTCGACGCCATGATCGCCACTCGCTTTGGTCTGGACGCTTCGGCGAGACGGAACTCCATGTCGAACGGCACCGCCACCTGATCAGCGAAGTCCCCTTCCAACGTCTCCCGCCCGGCCGCCAACCCCGGCAGGTGAAAGATGGTGCGCTGCATAAATGTTCCGCCGGTCTGCGTGGTCGAATGCTGATCCAGCGAGACGATGTTGGCACCCGAGTCGGTCAGGAAGGTACTGACGGCGGCGACCAAGCCGGGCCGGTCGGCGCAGCGCAACAACAACCGCCCGACGTCGGCGACCGGCGATATACGATGATCGACTTGGGGGTACAGCGCAGTGTTCACCGCATCTGCGGCGTGAGCACCGTTGAGGACTTCCATGGCTGTCCCTTCTCTTCGATCTCTTCGATCTTGATGTGACATGAGACCGGGGGCGCCGGCATAGCCGACGCCCCCGATGTCGTTCAGCAGTGGCTTCTCAGTGAAGCCGCCGCCTTACTGCGTGTTAGGAAGAGGCGCCGTCGGCGCCGTCTGCGCCTGCGGTCCCGCCTGCTCCGTTGGCACCCGCGGTGCCGTCAGCGCCTGCGGTGCCTGAGGCACCGGTAGCACCTGTGGCACCGGTAGCGCCTGTGGCACCGGTGGTGCCGCTACTGCCGGTCGTGCCAGACGAGCCAGTCCGACCGAATATTCCGCCGCCGCCAGCTGTGCCGGCTGCTCCGCCGGTTCCGCCGGTTCCGCCGGTTCCGCCCGCAGCACCGGTTCCGCCTGCGCCGCCTGCGCCTGCTGCGCCGCCTGCGCCCGCAGCGCCGCCCGGGCCGCCTGTGGCGCCCGAACCGCCTGCGCCGCCGGTCCCGCCGACACCGGTGCCTCCGGCACCAACGCCTGCGCCGCCTGCGCCGCCGACCCCGCCGTTGCCGCCGTCATCGCCGTCGCCACCGTTGCCGCCTGTGGCTCCGTCACCGCCGGTTCCGCCTGCGCCGCCGGCCTGGCCTTCGCCGCCGGTTCCACCGGTTCCGCCGGTTCCGCCGCTACCGGCATTGCCGCCGCGACCGAAGAGTCCGCCGGTGCCACCGTTACCGCCAGCGCCTGCGGCGCCGCCGTTGGTGCCACTGGTGCCCACTACGGTGCCGTTGGCTCCCGCGCCGCCAGCCTCGCCGGCCTCGCCGGCACCGCCAGCCTCGCCTGCCGCGCCGATTCCGCCGCTTCCGCCGTCTCCGCCGTCGCCGCCTATACCAACACCGCTGGTACTGGTCGCAGCACCGCCTGCGCCGCCTGCGCCACCGGTACCGGTACCGGTTCCGCCTGCGCCGCCATTAGCTCCGCTGCCGCCGATGGCTACTCCGCCGACGCCCGTCGTGCTCGATGCGCCGCCTGCGCCGCCTGCGCCGCCGTTGGCACCCGCGGTTCCGTCGCCACCTGCTGCGCCGTCACCTCCGGTCGCGATAGGCGCTGTGCCTGCCACTGCGCCGCCGGCACCGCCGGCACCGCCGCCGTTGCCCTCACCACCGGGGAGGCCGTTACCACCGGTGACGGTTCCTGCACCGCCAGCTGCGCCTTCGGTCCCCACTGCACCACTGGGAACCGTGTTCGTCCCGTCGGCACCGTCGGTGCCCACCGTGGTTCCGTCGGCACCGTCGGCGCCGTCGGCTGCTGGGGCTACTGCCGCCAGGGCTGCCAGGGTTGTGACGTCGCTTGCGCTTGACCGGGCGACCGTGGTGTCCACAGCGTCGGTGCCTGTGGTCCCGTCGCCGCCGAGGCCGCCGTTGCCGCCGTGGCCGAACAGCCCGAACTTCCCGGCGTTGCCGCCGTTACCGCCCGCGCCGCCGCCGTATCCGCCTTCGCCGCCGTCACCGCCATTGCTGAACAGCGCGAAGAAGCCGGCGTTGCCGCCGTCGCCGCCCGCTGCGCCGGTTCCGCCGGTACCGCCGGTGCCGCCGTTACCGAAGAACAAGCCACCGTTACCCCCAGTACCGCCGGCCTGCCCCTCGGCACCCGACCCGCCCTGGCCGCCGTAGCCGATCAGCAGCCCGGCGTTGCCACCGTTGGCACCCGTGCCTGCCGCGCCGTTGGTGCCGTTGGCGATAAAGATATTGACGATCGGGATCTGACCCGCGATTTCGATGAGCCCGTAGAGCGGCTGGTCCAACCCGCCGCCGATGAGTCCCGCAGACAGCGAGTTGGGTGTTGGGGTATTCGGGGAAAGGACAAGCGAGCTGGCCCCGACGAGTCCACTAGGGAGACATCCGGAAGTCGGCACCACACACGTCACTGGTGACAGTGACGGCGAAAGTACCGGCGCGGCCTGTGCTGTGCCGGCGCCAAGCGCCAACGCCACGCCGGCTCCGGCGATTGCTATTCCCGTTGCGCACGGGTAGACGTAATTCTTCATTTCAAAGTTTCCTATTCAGGCTCTCAGAGCCAAACCGCACATTGTGACGTGATCCGTCATTGACGCCTGTGGCTGTAGCGACGAAGTCGCCGTCGCCCCCTTCTATATCCAGTCCACTGCGTATGCATGCGACCATAGCAGTATGCGTGTGTGCATGCAAGAGCAGAGTTTGCTGGAGGAGTTGCGTCTCCGATCGGCCATCGGAGAATTGGGCCGTCCCGGGTTCGTTTGACCGGTTTCGTGGGACTGAGATTCAGCTCACTGGAGGCCTCATCACCGTTTTCGGTGACGGCATGCCATACTCTGGTCAACGTGAAGCAACAGCCGACATCAGCGCCATGGTGGCGCTATGTCGTGACGGTGACGGGAAATGCCGCCCAGAAGGACATCGCCGCCGCAACGGGCATCGATCAGTCCAGCATCTCGCGCTGGCAACGCGGAACCCACACCCCCCGCGCCGAAGCCGTAGTCGGATTTGCCAGGGTCTACGGTCGATCACCGGTCGAAGCGCTGGTGGCGGCGGGCTATCTCTCCAGCAGCGAGCTGGGCGTGGTGGAACTTACGACGCTGACCGGTGACCTAACCGGGGTGTCTATCGATTCGCTGTTAAGCGAGTTGAGGCGTCGGGTCCTCGCTGCGGCGCCCAACAACGCGCAAGCGTGGCCGCCCGGCTGGTCCGCCGATGACCCGGGAATGAGCGGGTATCAAAATGGCGAGAAGAGCGGCGACCTCGGCGGCTGACAGGTCCTCCGGCCGCACCCGCGACATCACCGACTCCAGCTCCCACCGCAGATGCGGCAAAACCGCCTCTGAGTCGACTTTGACGAAGCTGCAAGCCGCGATTATGCGATCGCTTACCTCGGAGAAATCCGTGTCGAGCAAGAAACACATCCCGTCTTAGCACAGTCAGTTGAAACCGGTGTCCCCACCCCTGGCTGTCTAAGGGCAGTTATTAAAAGCGTGCGACGTGGATCACAATCCACACGGCCTTGGCCCCATCCTGCACGGAACCACCGCATATAGCAAGCAATCGCGTTTCACCGTAATACTTATCGTTAGAGCAACTCACCATAAGTTACATAACCACAGTTCAGAAGCTAAACCTACTGATCTTCAGCTAAGTCTAGTGCATAGATGCCAGCTAACATTGGCCAACACCACCGCGCCTCTCGCAACTCTCCACTGCGAACGCATCCATTCTCGTCATTGGGGCCGTGCTGGCCGAGCCACGCCAGCCCCGCCGTCGCCAAGCGGCGGCGGTGTTCTTTTACCTAGAGGACCACGGTTTCGAGTTTGCGGTCCGTGGATCGCCACAGCATCAACTCCAACCTGACCACGAGCGACACAGAGCCTTCCAAAGCACATCAGGCCGCCGGCGAAACGATATTCGGACGCGGAGACGACATGGCATTGACGGAGCGACGTCCGGCAAGCGCCATTCAGCTTCGACAGGCGGTTCCCCGTAGTCGGACCACGACGGCCGATGCTGCCGAACACGTTGCGCCGCTTGCGCCCTCATTGCCGGCTTGTCGAACACAGATGAGACGCCTACGGCGCGCACCATCCGCACGTTCGCACCACCATGCAGCACCGGCTGTACTTCTTCGGTAGCGCGCCATCTCAGGTGGTGGGTCGTTGCTCGTGCGCGCAGAAGCTCCGTCAAACTTCTCCGCGTCGATTGCAGGCTAGACGTCGCTGGACTGAGCCCGAATTTCTTGGGCTAACCCCACCCGCCGACACATCGGCTCCCCGACGCCACCCGACGCCGGAGACGAAACGAGGTATTTCGTCACCACCTCTGCGGCTCTGCTAGGCCGCCAACGAGCAACCCCAGCAGGCAGGCCACGCAGCGCTTTATCACACAGGGTCGGAGTGTTAGCAAATCGCCTTCGTCACAGCCACCTTCTGTGTGTCAATGTATGAACCAAGGACACTCTTGACGGATTGCCGTCGGGAGATCCTTGTCGGTTGCGGGATTGGCTTCTGCGTCAGTGACGTGGAATCGGGTGATAGGTTTGAGGTTTCGCCATGGGGGTATCTCGATCTTTTCTTCGTCGTGCAGCACGCGTAGGTGGCTGTCCTGATGACGGCCGGTCGATCTTGCCGCGGCGGCGTGGGCCGAGTTCGATGTTCTGTCAAGCGACCATGATGCGGCTGCCGGCGTGGGCTTTCGTTGTGCACGCAACGATTCCGGGGGTAGCGGCCGTGGCGTAACCGATGTGGTTTTGTCGTCGCGCCGCTGAGGCGGCCGAGTTGGTCGGTGTTGATGCGGCAGGGCCAGGCGCCGATCAGCTCGTTTTCGATGAAGGCGTGCAACAGTTGCCCATCACAGTCGCGGGTGACGCGTGCCCCCCGCCGAGAAGAGCCCGATCAGATAGCTGGCCCGCGATGGAGACCACGCCATCCTTGTGACGGTTCTATCGACCTGCGCACGTGCCGGGTCGGATGACGGCCACGCCGCTGGAGCGGCGTAACGCGGGCCGGTCAGATTGCCGCCGCGCGGGATCAGTAGATGTTCGAAGGCCGAATCATGCCCTCTGCGAGGTCGCCGAATCCGGGTGCCATGATCGCGCCGGGTTGTCCGATCAATTCCTCCACTACCGCGGTTTCGGTCGTGATGAGTAGGGCTGCGATCGACGCTGCGCTCTCCAGCGCGGCACGGGTCACCTTGAACGGATCGATGATCCCTTCATCGAACATGTCGCCGTATTCGCCGGTGAGCGCGTTGAAGCCATGCCCAAGGGGAAGGTCGGCGACGACGTCGACGACATCGTCTCCTTCGAACCCGGCGTTGATCGCGATCCAACGCAGCGGCTCGGCCAAGGCGCGGCGGATCACGTCGCGGCCGATGGCCTCGTCACCGACGAGCTCGAGGGTGTCCAGCGCCCGGTGTGCCTGGGCGAGCGCGGTGCCGCCGCCGGAGACGATGCCGGCCTCCAGCGCCGCTCGCGTCGCCGCGAGTGCGTCCTCCACCCGCAACATGCGTTCCTTGAGTTCGACGCTGGTGGCGCCGCCGACACGGATGACAGCGACGCGGCCGGTGAGCCGCGCGATCCGCAGATCAAGCATGTCCTGGTCGGCGTCGAGCTTGGCCCGCTCGCGCTGAGCCTCCAGTTGCGCCACCCGGGCATCGACGAGATTCTGCTGCCCGTGAGGGCCGACGATTGTGGTGTCGTTCTCCGTGGCGGTAAGCCGGTCGCAGGATCCGAGGTGTTCGCGGGTGATCTCGGAGAGTTCGATGCCGGTGTCCTTGGCGATGACGTGCCCGCTGAGCGCGACGGCCAGGTCTTCGAGCTCTGCCACCCTTCGGTGCCCGAAGCCGGGCGCCCGCACCACGACGGACTGCATTGTCTTGTGCATGTTGCCGCCGACAAGGAGTTGCAGCGCGGGTCCGTCGACGTCCTCGGCGATCACGACGAGCGGGCGGTCGGCGCGCTTAGCCACCTCAAGGGTGGGCATGATGTCCTGAACCTGGCTGATCTTCTTGTTGGTCAACAGGATCAGTGGATTGTCCAGCACAGCTTCCATGCGTTCGTGGTCGGTGACCATGTACCCCGAGATGTAGCCATGGTCGAACTCGATGCCGTCGACAACGTCCACCGCCATGCCGAGGGTGTCGCTTTCCTCGGTGGTGACTACGCCCGATTTGCCGACGTGTTCGACCGCGGCGGCGATAACGCCACCGATGGTCTCGTCGTCGCTGGCGGCGAGGGCGGCGATCCGTCGCAGATCGCTGCTACCGCTGACCTCGACGCTGTGACTGCGCAGTGACTCGACGACCACCGGTACCGTGCGCTCGATGCCGCGGCGCAGACGCATCGGATTGGCGCCGCCCTCCACGGCTCGCAGCCCTTCGCGAACCATCGCCTGGGCCAACACGGTTGCCGTGGTAGTGCCGTCACCGACGACTCCATTGGTCTTCATCGCCACTTCCTTGACGAGCTGAGCGCCCATGTTGGCGAACGGATCCCGAAGCTGGATCTCCCTGGCAATCGTCACGCCGTCGTTGGTGATTGTCGGGGGGCCCGTCAATTTCTCCAGGATGGCGTTGCGACCCTTCGGGCCGAGCGTCACCTTCACGGCGTCGGCGAGTGCGTTCACACCCTGTTCGAGTCGGGAGCGGGCATCTGCGTTGAACCGCAATTCCTTGGCCATGGCCGTTGTTCCTTTCAGGCGAGCTGTCTAGGTGAGTTCACGGAACGAGGATCGCGCGCCCGCGGACGTTGCCGTTGTCGAGATCGGTGATGGCGGACTGGAAGTCGTCCAGCGCGTATTTCTGCGTATGCAGGTTCACTGCACCCCTGGCGGCGAGCGCCATCAGATCGCATAGATCGTTGTAGGAGCCGACCAGGTTGCCGATGAAGTTGATCTCGGTGGAGATCACGTCGATCGTCGGGACGTTGATGTTCTCCCCGTAGCCGACGACGTGATAATCTCCCGCGCGCCGCAACATCGCGATGCCCTCGATGGTAGCCCCATCTTCGCCGACGAAGTCGACCACGGTCTGGGCGCCGCTTCCGCCGGTGAGCTCCAGCACCTGATCGACCTGGGTGCCGTCCGCGATGACGCCGTGATCGGCGCCGATCGCATCTGCAAGCTTCAACGCTTCCGGATTACGGTCCACCACAATGAGTTCAGCGGGAGACAGCGCCTTGAGCACCTGAATCCCGATGTGCCCCAATCCGCCCGCGCCGATGACGACCGCACGGTCGCGCGGGGTCAGCCGCTTTGCCGCCTTGGCGGCTGCGTGATACGCCGTCAAGCCGGCATCGGCCAGCGCAGCGACGTCCGACGGCTCCAGTGCATCGTCGATCTTGACCACACTGCGCGCAGAGGTCTTGAGGTGCTCCGCGTACCCGCCGTTGGTGTCGATACCCGGAAACGCGTTGGCCTCGCAGTGCACGTCGTCGCCCGAGCGGCACGCGCGACACAGCCCGCAGGTGATCAGCGGGTGCACGATGACCTTGTCGCCCTCTGAGACGTTGGAGACCGCCGATCCGACGGCCTCGACCCAGCCGGCGTTCTCGTGGCCGATCGTGTAGGGCAGCTGCACCTGTGACTTCTCGGCCCACTGACCCTCCAGGATGTGCAGGTCGGTCCGGCACACACCCGCGCCGCCGATCTTCACGACGACGTCGAACGGCCCTGTCGGCGTCGGCTTGTCGACGTCGGCCATCTCGAGATTCTGGTGGTAGCCGACCACCTGCACCGCTTTCATTTTCTGCTCCTTGTGGACTTGGTGTTGGTCACGACGGGCACGCCGCCTGCGGGTTCGTGGTCCGCGTAGCGAGTGGCAAGCAGTCCCCGGCAGAAGTGCGAATTGCCTTCCATCGAGATTCGCACCGACTTGGCGAACCGCAATCGCAGCGGAACAGCTTCGGGCGCAACGGGCTTGCCCTCGTCGTCGACCAGCACTCTGCTGTTGGGGCAGTTGCTCAAACCGAGCGCGTACCGGCGGCGCAGCAGGGCCACCTTCGCCCTGTCCTCGGGCAGGTCGCGCAGTAGCAGGTGCCCGATCTGCTCGACATCCATCGGCTTGTGGCGCAGTAGCGAAGCGATCGCACGCTCCATCGCCGCGGCATGGGCTTTGCGCCGGAACACATCCCGCAATTCATCGAGGCTTTCCTGCGCCTCGACGCCGAACGTGCCCAGGTAACCCGCGTCAGCGGCAAGACCGGAGTTGATCTTGTCACTGTCGTGATGGTCATCGAGCACGACCCGCACCCGCCCGATCTCGTCCAGCTCCCGCAGGGCGTCAAGAGCGTCGGACGCCATCAGATAGGCGAAGTTCGGTGAGCAGAACGCCGTCGGGAGCCGCAGGTGCACGGTGACTCCGTCATCGTCGATGAACACCGAACGCACGAACCCGAGATCGGTGATGGGTTCGTCGAGTTCGGGGTCGGTCACCGTCGCCAAGGCGTCCAGGATCTCCGCTTCGGCGGAGAGCACGGCGGTGCTCATATCGTCACGCTCTCCTTGGCGCCGGCCGCCACCTCGACGGTGTCCTGTCCGGGTGTGGGCAGCTTCAGTTCGGCCGGTACGTCGATGTCGTAAAGCGAGGCGGCGTTGAGACCGAGGATCTTGCGCTTCTGCTCGACGGTGATCGGGGCGTACTCGCCCTGCATGTCCTCGGGGATCTGGAAGTCGACGAACTTCTCGATGAGCCATTTCGGCGTCCACAGGGCGTAGTCGCTGGAGAACAGGATCTTATCCTCGCCGATCCAGTACAGCAGCTCGCCGATGATCTGCGCGAAATACCTTGGCCGGGTGTGGATGAACGGGATGGCAACGGCCAATCCGCCGTAGACGTTGGACTCCTGGGTGGCGATCCAGCAGAAGTCCTCGAGCCGGGGCAGACCAACGTGCTCGACGACGAAGTTCAACTCCAGGTAGTCGGTGGCCACCTTGTCGATGTCGGCGACGTCGAACGCGTCGCGGTCCAGCGGCCTGATCGTCGGGCCCTTGTGGACATGAATGTTCTTGATACCCAGCTCGATGGCCTCTTCGAGGTAGCGCCGCGACCAGGCTTCGTCGAGCTTGTAGCCCCGCGAGTCGCCGTGCCACTCGGCGGTGTAGAGCTTGACCCCCTGGAGCTTCATCCGGTCGGCATCGCGGCGCAGCTGCTCCAGGCCGGCTTCGCCGTAGCGTGGGTCGTAGGCGTGGTTGTAGGTCAGCTTGTCGGGATGCTGCCGGGTGAGCGCGAACGCTTCCTCGGTCTGCCCGAAGCCGGTTACGTAGAAGTCGCTGAGCAGCGTGGCCTGAAAGATCGCGTGATCGACGTAGCCTTCGACGAACAGGTCCTTCATCAGCCTGTCGCCGCCGTAGTAGGTGTAGGTGTCGTAGTCCCACAGCGCCTCTTCTGGGCTGAGGTTGCGGTGGTAGTCGTAGAAGCAGTCGATGAACTGCTTGCCGTGCACGTTCTTCAAGTTCGAGGCGCGGCCGTCCCACAGGTGAACGTGTCCGTCGACGATGAAGTACTTCTGGCCATCTTTTTCATACATCGCAAAATCCTTGCTGGTTGGGCTGTTTCGGTGACGGATTACTTCGCAGTTAGGTCGAAGCCGATGTACTCGGCGGCGTCCTCGGGGCTGGCGAACAACATCGTCTTGTCGTCGAGGTGCACCATGCGCCCGTAATGGGTGGAGCTGATCTCCTCGAAGATCGAGCCGTCGAACTCCTCGCCGAGGGCTTCGGAGAGTTCGTCGTAGTCGAAGCTCAGCAGGCGCACGCCGTCGACGCGGATCATCGACGGGTACTCGGTGAGCTCGACGCCCTCCTTGGCGCCCATCACTTCGGCGACGACGCGACCGATGGGCGTATTCATCAGGGTCACCCCGCACATGTTGGAGAACTCGGTTGCCGATCCGAACTGCATTGTCATTTGGTCAACTCCTTCGGGATGTCGAGATCGATGTCTTCAAGCAGGGCAGTGAATTTCGCGACCGCTGCGTCCAGGCTGGACGCGAAGGTGACCGCCTTGTCGGCAGGCGTGGACCAGATCGGCTGTAGTGCGCGCGCAGCGTCCAGGCAGCGCGGCACCCAGATGCCGAGCCATTCGGTGAACAGCGCCTTGTTCGCCTCGCCGAATTCGGCATCACGGGTCAGCAGCCGGAAGAGGTTGCGGGTGTAGTTGAGGTCGCGGTCGTAGTCATGCTCGCCGGTGCCCACGATGGTCGGGGTGATGTAGTCGCCGTTGCGGGCGGCGATCTGCATCACCAGTTCACTGCGGAACAGCGACCCCACCAGTTGCTCGAAGACGATGTTGGTGGCGAACAGCAGTTGGCACCAATCCCCCACGGCCGTCAGTTCTTCGACAACCTTGCGGGTCGGCTGCCACTCCGGTGCGTCCTGCCACACCGCTTTGTGGGCACTGCCGTCGAAGGCTTGCGTTGCCTCGGCCAGATCCAGGTTGAACAGCGCGAGGTCCTGCGCGAAGCGCATCTTGTGTGCCGCGTTGACCGCCACCGCGGTGTTGATCATGTTGGTCGGGCCGGAGCGCTGGATGGAGGTGAAGACGTGCAAAGCCAGGCCGTTCTCGGCGTGCATCCACGCACCCACGTTGCGCTCGATGAAGGTCAGCCACGCCGAGTTCCAGCCGTTGTAGACGTTGGCGCGCTTGGCGTTCTGCAAGCACAGCTCCACCTGCCGCACGACGGCGGAGTTGTTGCGGTAGATGGTCTGGTTCCATTCCTCGTTGGGGTCGAGGAAGGCGTGCCAGTCCGACGACTTGGCGGCCGTCCAGTCCTGCGGGTAGCCGCCGGGACCGTCGCCGAAGCCGTAGACCCAGCCCTGGCTCAGGTGCCGTTCGGGGTCGGGTTGCACGTCGACGGTGACGTCCTCATACATCGTCGCGCGCAGTTTGGCCGGCTTGAAGTACGAGTATTTGCGACTCTTGGAGCTCGGGAACTCGCGGGCGCCGGCCTCGGAGTCGGTGAATTCGATCTTCGGGAAACTGCGTTCCGTGGATTTCTCGGCAGTGGACATCGTTGATTCCTTTCAGTCGAACAGGGGGCTGGTGAAGCTGTCGTAGAAAACTTGGTCCTTTGGCACGGAGTTGGCGTCGAGGAAGACCAGCGCGGCGTCGACCATCGGCGGCGGGCCGCACAGGTACACCTCGGTCTTGGCGATGGCGGCTTCGTGGCGCGCGACGACGTCGGTGACCATGCCCTCCTCCACCGTGACGTCGGCGGAGACCGTGCCGTCGGCGGACTCGGACAGGCAGGCGATGAACTGGAAACCGGTCAATCCCCTTCCCAGTTCCAGGATCTCGTCGAGATAGAACAGGTCCGCCGCGGTGCGCGCCCCGTAGTAGAACCGCGCCGGCCGGGTGTTCTCGGTTTCGTTCATGTGCCGCAGCAGCGAGAGGATCGGAGCCATGCCTGCACCGCCACCGATGCACACGACCGGAAGGACGTGCCCCTCCTTCAACGTGAAGGATCCATAAGGGCCGGTGAGTGCGAGTTCGTCACCCACCTGGATAGCGCCGTCCAACAGCGAGGAGAACTTGCCGCCCGGATACTTCTTGATCAGGAACTCGACCTGATCGGTGGACGACTGGGTGGTGGCCATCGAGAACGACCGGTGTTCGCCAGTGCCGGGGATGTGAAGGTCGGCGTACTGGCCGGGTTTGAAGTCGAACTTGCCGGGCTCGATCGGCTTCAGCCGCAGCGACACGATGTCTCGGGTCTTGGGTTCGACCGCCAGCACTTCGGTTCTGACGTCTTGGATCGGGATTCCACCGAGTAGTTCGTCCTCGTCGAAGTTCAGCAGTTCAATGGTGCAGTCGCTGAACGCATGCGAGCGGCACAGGAGCACGAAGCCCTCGTCGACTTCGGAGTCGTTGCAGGCGAAGGTGGAGTAGTTCTCCATCTGGATGTCGCCGTCGAGGACGTAGGACTTGCACGCCGAGCACCGACCTTCGCGGCAGCCGTGCATGAGGTGGATCCCCTGCCGGAACGCGGCGTCGAGGATGTTCTCGTCCTCGCCGACCTCCATCTCGATGTCGACGGGCTCGAAGTTGATCTTGTGCGATTCCGCCATGGCGGAGCCTCCTGGCTGCAAGCTGAGGTGAGGTGGAAAACGGCGGGCGACACCGCGGTTGCGCTAATGCCGCCCGCCGCCGGTACTTAGACGGGGACGCCGCCGGCGCGATACGCGGCGACGTGCGCGTCGCGCTCCTCGTCGCTCATCTGGTTCAGCAGCACATTCGGGCTGTTGAACGTGTTGCCGCGGACGTCGGCGAGAGTCCACATCTTCGACGGATCCAGGTCAAGGTGCGGCTGCCCGACGAGTGTCTTGCCGTCGTCGCGGACATAACCGAGGTCGCTGACGATGTCGGCGAGGTCCTTGCCGTGATGCAGCGTTTCCCATTCGCGAAAACCGGTGAGACGGCCCATGTTCGGGGTCTGCCGGCCCTCGTACTCGCCGCGGAAGGCGACCGCGTCGGTCCAGTGGCAAGTCTCGGAGCAGTAGGTCCGCCACTGCCCGTCGACCTTGTCGACAACCATGTCCTCACGGATCAGTGCGGGCACCATGCACGTCCAGCAGCGGTGCGGGTACTGATACCCGACCTCTTCGAAGGCGATGGGCTTGTTGCGGCCCGGGTATGCCAAGCGGTTGTATTCCTCCCACCACTTGCCGTACTTGGAGTACCAGCCCGGGTACTTGTTTTCGAACCATTCGAAGTCGGTATCGGTCATGGTGTCGATGCGCCAGTAGTTGACAGGCCAGCCGGTGGCAAAGAAGCGGGCGACTTCGTGCACGTAGCCCTTCTCGGTGATGCGCTTCCACGCTTCCTCGACCAGGTCGTGCGGGATGGTGAGGCCGTACTTCTCCAGCGGCAGAAGGTAACTGCGGTAGTAGTCGTCGTAAATCCACCGCCGCCACATTTCGGCGTAGCTCTCGCGGTCTTTGCGGCGGTCCTTGGTGCCGTACTCGATGAAGGTGCCGATCGCGGCATCGACTACGCAGTGGTTGTTCCACCACGCGTACCGCAGATCACGTTCCAGCAGCGGCCGGTTCCGTTCGTCGGCCAGTGCCATCAGCAAGATCGAGTACCCGTTGGAGATATGGCGAGACTCGTCGGACTGCACCGAGTGGAAAACAGTTGGCAGCAGGTAGTCGCCGTTAGCCGCGGCCTCATCGGGCATGGCCACGAAAAGAGTGTTGGTGAACGCGGTTTCGGCGACTACGGTCAGATAGATGTTCGCTGCGGTGATGGCATCGCCGGTGATGAACCCCTCGCCGAACTGACGGCCGATGGTGCCCGCGTAGTTGTTCGCGAAGGCCTTCTCCGTCATGTCGAAGCCGGCCGGGTCGATGTAGTTGTTCATGTACAGCTTCTTGAGGTTCATCTGAATCGTCGAGTGACGAACCTCGTCGATCATCTGAACGGCGAGCCCGTTGTGGATCTCGGGGTTGGGGACCGCGTCGATGGCCATCGGCATTGCCCTGGCCGCCGAGATTTCGGGGAACGGGATGATCGATAGGAACAGCTTTTGCCATTCGAGCCAGCGCTGCTGCACCTGGCGGAACATGTTGCCGCGGATCGCGCCGTCCATGGCTCCGTAGACGCGGTTGTCCTTCTCTTCCTCCATCGGGAAGTAGGACCGCATGATCTGCTTCAGCGGGTCCTTCTTGGGTGCCTTTTCGAAGGTGTAGTCGGTGCCGAACCGGGTTGCCGGGGTGGCAAACGTCGGTTCCCAGGTCAGTTCGCTGATCTTCGCGTGCGCCTTGGTCAGGCTTTGTCTGCTCAAGGTGAGCCTCCTGAATTGATGGGCCACTCATCCGCCGGGCTCGGGGACGATGCGTGACCGATGTAACCGTGTGGCGTGGCGCACAGGCGTCTCAGTCTGAGACGAGCGTCACACCGCAGTAGAGTTCGAACGAACGTCTGTATGAGGCGGCCGGGATTCTCAAATTGAGACGGCGCGGTCGGCACACATGCTTATGCTGCGGGTTGCAGCCTTTATGGACCGAGGTACAGCCACCATGGTCAAAGATGCCGACACAGCCGTCGGGGCCCGTCGCGCCAGAGAGCAATTCTTGACGGCAGGCGCCCTGAGGGCCGATGCGGTCGCACCTGGCGTTCTGAATTCGTGGCGCCGATCCCGCGACCTGCAGGTCCATCCGGACCGCGTCGAGCTGCCCTTTGTGCGTGAGCCGGACACCGACACGCCCCTCACCCACGCCGCCGCACCGGTTCTGCGCCGGATCGCCGAGGACCTGTCCGCGCAGGCGGTGAGCGTTGTGCTCACCTCTGCCGACGGTGTGGTCCTCGACCGGATCGCGGCCGATTCCAAAATCTCGCGGACGCTCGACAACGTCCGCCTCGCTCGGGGCTACAGCTACGCGGAGGAGTTCGCGGGCACGAACGGCATCGGTACCGCTCTTGAGACCGGTCAGCCAGTGTTCATCCAGGGCAGCGAGCACTACGTCGGAACCCTTGGCAGGCTCGCGTGCGCCGGCTCACCCATCCGGGAACCGGTCACCCGGCGAGTTGTCGGCGTAATCGACCTGACGTGCTGGGCCAAGCAGGCCGATCCGCTGCTCTTCGTCCTCGCCAAGAGCGCAGGCAGTCAAATCGAAGACCGTATGCGCGCGATGAACAACGAGACTGAAACCGCACTGCTCGACGCCTACCTCAAGCAGAGCCGTCGCTACCCCGCCGGGGTGCTCGCGATCGGTGGCGACGTGGTCCTGATGAATCCCTATCTCCGGCAGGCCCTCAATGCCGCCGACCAGACGGCATTGCTGGATCACGCCGCAGAGATGACGCGCACCTCATTCACCACGACGACGGTAGCCAGCTTGCCCAGCGGTGCGTCGGTGAAGATATCGGCCGCGCAACGTATTGCCGTCGGTGTCCGCAGTGACAGCGTGGTGTTCCATGTGTCGTTGCACATCACCGAAAGCGCTCCGGCCCGCGGGCGTCAGCCCATCCCACGGCTGGCCGGCCGGAGCAGCTCATTTCGGCGCAGCTCCCAGCAAGTGGAACGCTGCTACCGCGACCGCGAATGGGTGGTGATCGAAGGCGAACGCGGGTCGGGAAGGACGCGGCTTGGCCAGGCCGTCGCACAATTCGTCACCCCGGAGCGCACCATCCGGATATTGCGTGCCGAATCGTTTGAAACTGCAGACGACTTCGTCGCAGAGTTCGAAGCAGAGACGGACTCCGCCGACTTCGCCG
Organism: Mycolicibacterium stellerae; assembly: GCF_003719305.1. Classification (GTDB taxonomy): domain Bacteria; phylum Actinomycetota; class Actinomycetes; order Mycobacteriales; family Mycobacteriaceae; genus Mycobacterium; species Mycobacterium stellerae. Next base: position 61,176 of record NZ_RARC01000022.1, on the reverse strand, counting down.
TCATCGTCGCCAACGTCGATGAGCTCGCCGACGACGCGCTCGAGCCGCTGGCGGCGGTGTTACAGACTCGGGCCGGCCGCGGCTGGATAGCGGCGACTACGAGCACCGAGAGAAGCTCACCGTTGGTGGACATGCTCGTCCTTCCCTTCTTCACCCATACCGTGACGGTCCCCGCCTTGCGGCACAGGATCGAGGATCTGGAAGAGCTCGTCCCCATGTTGCTCAACGAGTTGACGCGCGACGAGGTGCGGATGGACCGCGAAGCGATGCGTCAGCTGAGCAAGTTGCCGTGGCCCGGAAATGTTGCGCAGCTGCGAAACATCTTGGCGGAAACCGTTTCCCGACAGCGTTCAGGGATCATCGGCGTTGAAAAGCTTCCCGCCGAGTGCCACTCGCTGACCCGACGCAAGCTCACCCGTCTCGAAGCCATGGAGCGCGATGCCATCGTCCGCAGCCTCTCGGAGAACGACGGCAGCAAGGCCGACGCCGCAGAGGCCCTCGGGATGTCTCGCGCCACGATCTACCGAAAGATCAAGGACTTCGGCATCGCCTAGTTGTCCGAGTTCCGCATCAGATCGGCCAGCGCGGAACGTCCGGCGACTCCGGCCTTGGTACTTGCCCGATAGATGTGGCTTTCGACGGTCCGCACGGACAGCGACACCGCTTCGGCGATCTCGCGATTCGACAGCCCCCGGGCGACCAGCACCGCAATCTCGCGCTCCCGGTTGGTGAACGGCGGGACGAAGGCGGCGGCTTCGATCGCCGGGCTCGTCGCTCCGCCACACATGTGCGCCAGGCGTCGTACCCGCGCGGCGGCAGTCATCGCGCTGCCCGCACGGCCTGCCCGACGGTGCGACGTCGCAGCCTGCCCTGCAGTGTCCGCCGCGGCGAGAAGATCGCCGATCGTCTCGAATTCGGCTGACACCGCGTCGAGTTCGACGGCGTCGTCGGTACTCAGCGCCGCCGCGTGACGTGCCGCGACCACGGCACGCGGACCTTCGACGAGTGCGGCCAACTCGGCAAGTCGCCCGCCGGCTTCGACGTCGTCGAATTGCACCGCGGTCTGTAGGCACCACACCTCACGGGCGAATTGGTCGTGCTCTCTGGCGAACTCGGCGGCATCCCGCGCCACCCGGCGTGCCTCCGTGAGCCGCCCGCAGCACGCGGCCAACCACGCCTCGGCCAGCATCTCGGTGGACGTGACGAAGACGTAAGCTGGATGCCGTAGCGTGCGAGCCCTTTCCAGCGCATCGCGGGCGGCATCGACATCGCCGGACCGGGCCAATGCCTGGGCGCGCAGCAGATGGAACCGGTGAAAGCTGTTCGCCACGTGGAAGCTGTTGGCCACCTCGTCGCCGACGATATCGGTATCCAATCCAAGCGGAAGCAGACGCAGCGCGGCGCCGAGGTCGCCTGCGGCCAACTTCGCCATGCCGAGGATTTCCGATGCCAGCACTTGTACGGGCATCGGCTCCCGATGATCCCGGAGATGCCGTTCAGCGACATACATCGCTTCTTTGATTCGTCCCGCCGCCGCGAGGGCGAACGTGTGGAACTCGGCCAACGGCTGGCGGAGGTACTCGCCCTGGTCGCTGCGGGTGAGCGAGCGGCCGGACTCGATCGCCTTCACCACGGCGCGATCGGTTTGCCCGAGCTCGCCGTAGGCCATGGCCTCGGCGCTGAGACCCATTGTCGCCCCGTAGTAGTCGAGGTCTCCATAGTCGACGTCGACCAGCGTTTCCAGGACTTCGACGGGCCGTGCGGCCAGCGCGAGTTGGTTCGCGCGGAACACCAGCAGCTGCTGCCGACGTACACCCGAAGCGCCGACCAGCGCCTCGTCGATGGCACGCCACGACTGCTCCGGTGAACGCTTCGCCCACAGAAGATTGACAGCACGCATCACCGCGTCGTTGACGAATGCAGTCTGCGTCGCGTCGTTCTCCATGCCATCGAGGACTTCGAGGGCGAGTTCTCCTTTCTGCATCATGAAGAGCGTGTAGGCGAGAGGTATTCGCGCCTGCGCGCCGACGCCGGTTGCGGCCGCAGCGGTGTAAAGCCGCTCGGCCGTTACGAAGTCCAGCAGCGAGCTGGCCGCCGTCGCTGCGGCGAACAGCACATCCGGGTCGGGCGGAAGATCGGACTCCAGCCACAGCATCCCCCGCTTCATGACAGCTGCGGGACTACCGCCCTCCTTCATCGCGGTGGCGATCTGACCGCGGAGCCGCCGCAGTCGCGAAGGACCACAGCGGTTCACGCGGACCTCCGCGTACATCGGGTGACCGATGAAGACTTCGTCCTCCACCGTCCGAATGAGTTCGCGCTGTTCGGCCGCTTCGATCGCAGTCGGGTCGGCAAGCAGCCTCAAGCAATGCCAATCGAGCGGTTCAGCGACGGCGACGAGATCGACCACATCGCGCACATCACCGGGAACAGCCCCGATCTGGGTGTCCACCAGCTCAGCCAACGAACCCGAGAGTGGTCCGCTGCCATGCCAGCCCAGCAGGCCATCCTCAACGATCAGCCGACCGGCCCTGTACTCCTGCTCGACGAGCTGACGCAGGAACAGCACGTTTCCACACGTGAGGCGCCACAGCCTTTCCCCGGACTGCGGATCCGGCGGCCCTCCGAACGCTGCCGCCAACAAGTCATCGATCTGGTCACGGGACAGCGGCTCGACCTCGCGTCTGCTCAGCAGGCCGTCCTTCCACAACGCCGTCACCGCGGCCGGGGCCGACTCGCCCGTGCGGATTGTGACGATGAGGGCCGCGGCCCGCGAGTGCACGATCTGGTGCACGACCAGCGCCGACAAATCGTCGAGCAGGTGACCGTCATCGACGAAGACAACCAGCCGTTCGGGCCGTGTTCCGGCCGTCAGGGCCTCGACGACCCTGCGTACCAATACGAAGGGCTCGCCGTGCACATCGTCGGTCCATTGCGCGAACGCTCCCAGCGGGATTGCTCGGCTCGTGGCGGTGGCAGCCACGCTGCGGACGTCCCATCCGGCATCTGCCGCCGCCCGCAGCGTTTCGCGCGCCAACCGCGACTTGCCGACGCCGGGCTTGCCCGACAGTGCAACGCCGCGCGCGGCATCGTCGGCGATCAAGTGGCTGACCTCGCCGATCTCTGAATCCCGGCCGGTCATCGGCCAGTGTTCGAGCACGCGAGAATATTAGCCAAATGCAGTAGTTCTGCGCTGACGGCCGCGAAAATTGCAGTAGTTCACACCGGAACGTACTACGGGCTGCCGCGCGCACCATCAGTGGTCAAGCGCATGGAGGGTCTTCGCTGGCGTCGGGCCTGCCTCTTCGGTGCGGTGAGGAGGACCCCGATGACGACTGGTGCCATGTTTGTCGGTCGCGTCGGCGCCCTGGCCGTCGCGCTGGGAGTCGGGATGGCGGTCACGAGCACGCAGTCCTCGGCGTGGGCCCGCCCCGACTCACCCAGCGACACGGATACGAAGCCGCACAGAATCCACTCGCATCACGAAACGAACGCCTCCGATTCGACGCCCGACAAGGATTCAGCGACCGAATCGGATCCGACGTCCGGGCCCGATCCGGCGTCGGCCGCCACGACCACAACCCGCCGCCCGCCGCGGTTGAGGATTCACGAGTTCGGATCGCCGAACCTAGTCGGACGTGACGAGTCTCGGGATGACACCGTCGCACCGAACCTCACGCAAAGCAGATCCAACGTGCCCCGGCCGAGACACGTGTTCGCGCCGCGACCGAATGACACCGCACCCGAGCCGACGACGTTGGCGACCAGCAAGACGTCGACGCCACCGATGCTGCCGACACCACATCAGGAGCTGAAATCTGCCGTCAAGCACACCATTACGTCGTTCGCGCAGAAGGCCGAAGCCGTGAGCACGCCCCCTTTCGTGGAGCCGCGCACATCCGTCGTCGAATCCGTCGTTCCCGCCACGCAACGCCAGGCGGCGCTCGTGGCACCGGCGCCGGCCACCGGAGTCGCGGCGTTCAACGCGTTGCCTGCCACCATCGTCAAGACGATATCCAGCGTGGCGAACATCGTGCTGGGGTCGTTGGCTTCGCCCAAGCCCGGCGTACCCCAAGATTCCCCGGTGATGTGGGCCGTGCTGGCCGTCGTGCGGAGGGAGTTCTTCAACCAGACCCCCGAAATCAAATCAGCTGTCTCCGAACCGAATTCCGAGGGAAAGATCACCATCAGCCTGAACCAGACCGACGGCGACGGCGACAAGCTGAACTACACCGCCACCACCAACGGCGACAAGGGCACGGTCGCGGTCAACGCCGACGGCCACACCCTCACCTACACGCCGAAACCAGGAGCGACGGGCACCGACACCGTGACGGTCACCGCATCCGACGCCACGACACCCCACATTCACGGACTGCCCGGCCTGATCAACGCGCTGAGCTTCGGCCGACTCGGCGACGCCGGACACACCGCAACCACCACCGTCACCGTCACCCTGAACACTCCGCCCGAGCTGTCGCTCACGGCCGACGAACCCGATGACACAGGCGAGGTGACGGTGACGGCGGTGGCGACCGACGCCGACCACAATCCGCTCACTTTGACGATCACCCAACCCGCGGGCGCCAAAGGCACCGTGGGCACGCCGACACTGGTCGACGCGAGCACCGGCACCTACGCGATCGTCTACACCCCCAGCGAGCAGGCCCGCCACGCCGCTGCGGGCGCCACGGCGCCACAGACCGACAGCTTCACCGTCACCATCACCGACGGGCACGGCGGCACGGTGACCAAGACCGCCACCGTCACCATCGATCCCCAGAACACGGACCCGAACTTCGTGGAGGTCAAGGATCGCTCAACCGACTCTGACGGAACCGTCACCGGCACAGTGGTATTCGCCGATACCGATATGGACGCGGTGACGTACTCCGGTACCGGGAAAACCGGTAAGGGCAGCGTGGTGGTCGACGCAGGCGGCGCGTTCACCTACACCCCCGATGCAGGCCAGCGCTTCATCGCCGCGTTCGCCAGCGGCGCCTACACCGACACCTTCACCGTCACCGCCGCCGACGGCCACGGCGGTACGAGCACCACAGACGTCACCGTCACGATCACGCCGGCTGAGATCACCGCATCGAACGCGCAGGAGGCACTTACCGCGGCGCAGGCCGCCATCGCGGCTGACACCGCGGCGCTTGCCGAGGCGCAAGCCGCGTTCAGCGAGACACTGCAGCAATACCTGGCTTCGCACCCGCAACAGAGCGACGACACCCAACTCGCCGCGTTCACGGCGCTGGACGCCGCGACCGACCCCGGCAGCACCTTGTCACCGGAGGACCTGATGCGACTCAACGCTCAGGCGCAGCTGATAGCGGCCGCTGCGAATAGCGGGGCAGGAACCATCGAACTCACGGCCGCAGTGAACGGGGCTCGGGTTGTTGGGCAAGAGGGTACGAGCCTTCCGCCCGATCTCGTCATGGACGAGCAGTTCGCGAAACTGAAAGCCCAACAAGCCGACGTGGACAAGAGGAAAGACGATCTGCAGGCGGCACTGAACGCCTCCGCCGAGGCGCAGGCGCAAATAGTTTCCCAGACGGCGAACGGGCCCGTGTATCAGAAGGTCTCGTACACGGTCAACGCGGACCACAGCGTCAGCGGGCAGATCTATTTCGTCGGCGCCCCCGACAATGATCCGATCAAGATATACGGAACGGGCATCGACGGTTCGTATTACTACTTCGACGAATCGGGAAACTCGGGCGGCAAGTTCTTCATCCCGGCACCTACCAGTTCGTCCTACTCTTCGACCGTCACGGTGACGGCTTATGCGGTCGACAAATACGAGAATCCCACCCAAGTCACCGTCACCCTCGACCGGTCGACACCGACCGTGCCCCCGAGCGTGATCCCTCCTGGCGCCAGCTCCCTTGGCACCTACGCGGGATTTGGCCAGAGCTTGCAATCCGGCTACAACTCGGCCAGCGCGAAGTACGAAGAGGCAGAGGCCCAACACCAAATGGCTCTTGAACAGCAAAACGCTGAACTGATCGCCGCGACGCAACAAGCGCGCAACGACATCAACTCCCAACTAACGGCCATCCTCAGCGGAATGTCCGCCAACCAAGCCGCGTTTGTCACGGCCATCAACCAGGTCTGAGAACAGAAGCGTTCAGCTCGGTCGTCCGGTCGAGCAGCCTATTGGTGGTGACCCGGCCCTCCACTCTGGCTAGAGGTGACCCCGCACATGTGTGAATGCCTCTGCCGAAAGTGATTTTCGTGAGTCACGATTGGCAGCTCCACGATCCGTTGTTGGCCGCAGCTACTCCTGCGAGCGCATCCTCCCCGGACGCCGTCGCGCGCACCGTTACAGCGAAACGCGATCTCGGAGTCTCATGAAGCCGAGTTCCCGCGGGCGATGAGCTGGTCGGTCTCGGCGGAGGCGGGTGCTTGGAGGAATCCCGCGAGGCCGTCGACGACGCCACTTACGAACAGCGCGAATGGCACAACCGCGTCGTCGCGCCGCACCGCGCGCTCGCGCTCCGCAGCGAGGTGCACCGCTAAGTCCTGAACCTGCTGAATCCTCATCGACCGTGCGGGTTCAGGGATGTGCGATAACAGGCGTTGCATCCCGGAAGCAAACTCTTGCTGCGATCTCGCCGCGTCCGACTGATGAAGTAAAACCTCAACCGCGCCGACACGTTGCAGCTGCTCCACAAAGGACACGTACGAGCTGTCGGGCGACTCCGCCAGCTCGATCAGCGGAAGTATGTGTGCCTCCAGCTGCTCCCGAAGGTCGTCGGGATTCGCCCTGGCCCGCAGGAGCGCGCGGCGTTGCATCAGGTCGCCCAGTCGGTAGGCGAATATCGCGCGGAGAAGATCATCTTTGGAACCGAAGTGATATTGGATCGCCGAATTGTTCGACGATCCCGCCTCAATCGAGATCTGGCGCAGCGAGATGCCGGCGAGCCCATGCTCGGCGAATAGCCGCTCGGCTGTGAGAAGCAGCTGCAGCGCCGTCGCAGGGGGTGGTCCGGTCGTCGGGTTCACCTTGAGATCATTGCGCATCTGGCGGCGCCGAATCGTTGAGGTGCATGGCGTCGATTGTGGCCGTCGCCATCTGGAGCAACCCGCGAGAGTTCGCGCCCACCACGGCGGCGAAGATGGCGACGTCTTTTGCGAGAAGCGGCCCGGCCAGCTCCGCCATCACAGACAGGCTGCGGCCCGAATTGGCGATGACCTCGGCTGCGTAGCTGCGGGCGCTGCCGGCCGAGAGGACATCGGCCAGGGCGTCGAGATCCAAGCCAAGGCTGCCCGCAACAGAAAAGGTACTGGCGGCCAGGCCAAGATGAGCGGTGAACAGCGAGTTGTTCAGCAGCTTGGCTGCCTGCCCCGACCCTAGGCCGCCCAGATGGATCACCGAGTTGGCGTACGTTTCGAAGACAGGCCGGCACCGCTCGATCGGTTCGCGTTCGCCGCCCACCATGACGAGCAGCGCCTTGGCCGCCGCCATGTGACCGCCTCCGGAGACGGGGGCGTCGACGAAATGAACGTCGGCGTAGTCCGCCTGCAGACGTATGCACGTGTCGGGATGGACGGTGCTGTGAATCACGACGATCCCGCCCGGCGCCATTCCGGCAAGCGCCCCCTCCTCGCCTCGAAGGATTTCGTCGACATCACCATCGCCGGTTACACAGAGACACAGCACGTCCGATGCAGCCCCGAGCGCGCGGCGATCCGTCGCGTAGGCGGCACCGGTGTCAGCGAAAGGCTCCAGGGACTGAGCTCTTCGCGCCCACAGCGTCGTGGTGAACCCGTCCTCGATGACTCTGCGAGCCATCGGTCCACCTTGGGACCCGAGACCGGCGAATCCAACGCGAAGTCGTGTCATCCTTGCGCTTCGATGCTCGCCTGTATGTAGGCCTCGATATCGCTGGCGCGCTCCAGCAGGCTGTCATTCACCTCGGGTGCGGTGACGACAAGGAATCGCCCGGCCTCGACCGCGTCGGCAGCCAGATTGCCGACGTCTTCGGCAGTCACGATCTGGTGAGCGGGCGCAACGGGCGTCACACCGACTTCACCGTATGCGGTGATGCCTTCGAGAATGTTCGTGATGACCCCAGACGGGCAAAGGCACGTGACGCCAACGCCTTTCGGCCCAAGATAGGTCGCCAGTGCCTCAGACATCCCCACGATCGCGTGCTTGGACGCGACATAGGGGAGACGATCGAAACCATAGCCCAGCAACCCCGATGCGGAAGCGGTGTTGATCACGTGACCGCTGCCCTGCGCGATCAACCCTGGCAGGAACACTCTGTTGCTGCGGGCGACGCTGAAGAGGTTGACGTCGATCGTGCGGGTCCACGCTTCGTCGGGCAGTGTCTCTGGAGCGCCGATCGCCAGCACTCCAACGTTGTTCATCACCAGATCGATTCGACCGAACCGCTCCAGCGCGGCGTCGCGAAGCTTCTCGAGTTCCGCTTCCGTGGTGACGTCGACAGGCAGCCCGATGACCCGACCCCCCAGTGATCCGATCCGCTCGACGACCTCAGTGACACGCTGTTCAGAGAGGTCGCTCACGACGACGGAGGCTCCGCGCTGCGCGAAGGCGAGCGCTGTCGCGCGGCCGATACCGCTGCCCGCGCCGGTGAGAACGGTGACCGCGCCGTTGAGATCGAGTGGCTTACTCATGCGATACCAACCGCTTTCGTGCGCAGGAACTCGAACAGACCTTCCTCCCCTCCTTCGCGGCCGTAGCCCGAGATTCCGACGCCTCCGAAGGCGAGCTCACAGCCGACCACCGGGCTCGCCCCGTTGATGTAGACGCCGCCGGCGTGCAGTGCCGTCACCAGGCGTTGTATCCGGTCGATGTCCTTGGTGTAGACGTACGAGGCCAGCCCGTATTCCGTTGAGTTCGCGATCTCGATTGCCTGCTCTTCGGATTCGAAGCGAATCAGCGAGAGCACAGGGCCGAACACTTCGACCTGGCCGAGCTCGGAAGCCGGGTCGACGTCGCCGAGCACTGTCGGTTCGACGAAGAAGCCGTCCGGAAGGTGGCTGGGAGCGCGACCGCCTGCCAACAGCTTCGCCCCGTCGGCCTGCGCTCGTTCGATCATCGCCAGGATCCTGTCCTGCGCCTGGCGGGTGACGACGGGGCTGATGACGGTCGCCGGATCGAACGGATCTCCACAGCGCATGCCGTCGACCATCGCGACGACGCGCTCCACGACGGCGTCGTAGATGTCGCTGTGAACGAGCATGCGCGACGGGATCGCACACCCCTGCCCTGCGAGTGTGCCAAGCACACTGAAGGCGTTGACGGCGACGGCCATATCCAGGTCCGCGTCGGGAAAAACGATATTGGCCGACTTGCCGCCGAGTTCGAGGACAGCGGGCTTGAGGAATTCCGCACACGTGGCGAGGATTTTGCGCGCGGTTGACGGTCCACCGGTGAAGCTGACTTTCTGGACGAGCGGGTGACGTACGAGTGCGTCTCCGGTCTCGGGGCCGCCCAGCACGAGATTGACGACGCCGTCCGGGATTCCCGCTTCTCGAACCAACCGCATCACGTGTTCGGTGGCGTACGGCGTCAGCTCGGACGGCTTCATGACGACTGTGTTTCCCGCCGCAAGAGCCGGAATCAGTTTCATCCCAACGGATACAACGGGACCGTTCCACGTAAGGATGATCCCGACGACGCCGTACGGCTCCGGCATCGAATAGGCGAGCTCGCGCTGGTTGGCCGGAAACGACGTGACACGTCCTTCGACTTTGTCGGCCCAGCCTGCGTAGTACGCCGTCCAGTGCGCCATGATGCCGACGAGCGGCTGGCTCATGCCTGCCGTCATTCCGTTGTCGAGCACCGACAGTCGTGCGATCTCGTCGGCGTCGCGCTCCATCAGCTCGCCGAGTCGCCGGAGTACTCGCGCCCGCTCCGACGGCCGCCAGGCGCGCCAGGCGGGGTACGCGGCATCGGCGGCGCGCACTGCGGCGTCGACGTCGTCAGGCCCGGCAAGCGGGACGAGGCCCTGGATCTCGCCGGTAGCCGGATAGACGTGATGGTGCACGCCTCCCGAACCGCTCGTACGTGTCTCGCCGCCGATGTGCAAGTGCACGTCGGGAACGGTCAGGTCAACGGTCATCGAGACGTCCTCCGCTTCAATCTGCAGCCGCTAAGCTATTTATCTTATTTGTAAGGCACTTGACTTCATAGGTCAAGTGTGTGCCTAATGCTCGGATGGACGTGAAGGAACTTTTCGACCTCACCGGCAAGGTCGCCGTGGTCACTGGTGGGGCAGGCGGCATTGGCGAGGTGTATGCCGAAGCGCTCTGCGACGTCGGCGCTTGCGTCGTCATCGCCGACGTCAACATCGACGCAGCACAGCACACCGCTGACACGCTCGAGGGCAAGGGATTCCAGGCCGTCGCAGTACATCTCGATGTCACCTCGGCCGACTCGGCGGCACAGATGGCATCGGCGACGACCGAGGCATTCGGCGGGATAGACATTCTCATCAACAACGCAGCAGTGATGACCAACCTGCCTCCGTACGGTTTATCGAACATGCCTGTGCCCGACTGGGACCGGGTTCTCAACGTGAACCTGCGCGGCCCGCTGCTGTGCACCCAGGCTGTCGTCGAATCGATGACGGAGCGCGGCGGCGGCCGAATCGTGAACGGTCTGTCTGCCGGCGGTTTCATGCCGGGCGGAATCTACGGCGTCTCCAAATACGCATTGCACGGATTGACGTGCAACCTCGCCGCCGAGCTTGGAGGTCGGGGCATCAATGTCAACGGAATCGCGCCAGGCCTGGTGGACAACGAGAGCGGCTATGTGAGCCTGCCGAAGGATTCGCCGTTCCGGGAGATCCTCGGCGCACAGATCCCCGGGAAGACTTCGGGGCCGCCCGCGGACTTGATCGGCACCATGCTTCTGCTGTGCTCACCGGCGGGCGAGTGGATCAACGGCCAAACCATCTCGGTCGACGGCGGCTGGATCATGCGGCTGTGAGCAAGCGCCGGCATTCGATGAAAGGAGACCGGGATGTCTGAATGGTCGACGCGCGGCGAGCGCCAAGCGATCGCCAGGGCCGAATACGAGCACATAATGCAGTCTGAAAGCCCGGATCCCTGTGGCGCTTTCATCGAGGCCGGCGTCGTCGGGTTTGTGTTCGGCGAGATGTGGCGCCGCGGGGTCCTCACTCCAAGAGACCGGCGGTGGATCACCCTCACCTGCGTCGGCGCGGCTGGTGCGATCACCCCGATCGAAACCCACGTGTACGCAGCGCTCAAGAGCGGCGACATCTCGTACTCCGAGTTCGACGAATTCGTACTGCATTTCGGCACCCAAGCGGGCTGGCCCAAGGCGTCTGCCATGCAGATGTACGGAATGGTGAGCATGTTCAAAATCGGCGATGAAACGGGTGAGCAGGCGGCGCCCCTCGACTACGAGCTCTGGGCCGAACCCACCGAGGACAGCATCCGGCGGCAACGCGGTATCGCCGCCTATCACGAAATCCACGGCGAGCCACCGCCACCCGCGTCGACACCGTTTCACGGTCGCGCCCGCCTCGACTACCTGTACGGCGAGGTCTGGAGTCGCCAGAAGTACCTCACCCGCCGCGACCGACGAATCATCAGCATCTGCAGCGCCGCCTCGACCGCTGTCGATGAAGAGGTGACCGACCACCTGCGGGCTGCCCTCACACTGGGCGACATGACGCGGGACGAACTCGAGGAACTCGTCGTTCACTTCGCGGTCTACTTGGGCTGGAATCTCGGCCGACGCCTCGATGACCTCTTGAGTGACGTCGTGAGCACGATCGATACCTAGACGAATACGTCAGTGAGTATCGCAGACCACCACAGTTGATCTCACAGCGAGCCGATGCGACCACCGAGGTCGCGTTCGAGGTCACCACGCGTCTGCAGACCCTGCCCGAACAACGTTGCGATGCGCGCTTGAACCACGTCTGAGGCGACAAAATGTCGAAAGCGCTTGGCATCAGCCCGATATGCGTCGGCAGGCGCCAGCGTCAGCTCGTTGACCACTGCTTTGGTGGCACGCACGGCATCCGCGGGGAAGGAGGCGATACGCCTGGCGAGATCTGCGACGAAATCGTCCAATTCGGCGTCAGGCAATGCGCGGTTGATCCAGCCGTAGCGCTCCGCCTCGTCCGCATCGAAATCCGCCGCGCCAAGCAGTGCCTCCATGGCTCGCCCCCGACCGAGCAGGCGTGCGAGATGCTGCACACCGCCTGCGCCCGGTGGCGCACCGAATCCCACCTCCGGCTGGCCCAACACGGCATTCTCGCGGGCGGCGAATCGCATGTCGCACGCCAGGGCGAGTTCACTACCCGCACCGCGTGCCCGCCCGCGCAGCTTCGCGATCGTAACCACCGGCACTTGACTGAGCTTGCGCCACAGCATGCCCAACGACGCGTCCTCCGGCCCTCCGGCCTTCGCCGCTTCTGCGGTGTACTCCGCGACCTTCGTCAGATCGACATGCGGGACAAAATAGTCGGGGTCAGCACTCTCCAGCACTAACACCGCGACCTCGTCGTCGGCTTCCAACGCGTCGAGAAAGCCGACCAGATCGCGGACAAGTGCAGGCCCGATCAGGTTCATCGGCGGCGCGTCGATGGCCGCCGTCATGATGCGCTGATCGTCCTGTCGGATGCGCAACGTTGAGTACTCCTGCATCATGGCACCTCCTGGGTCACAGACAACGCAACTGCCGCAACGCTTCTTCCGACGGGGTCCCGGGTGCGTAAAAGACGATCAGATGCTGCCCACCCGAGTTTGGCACACTCAACCTGTTGCGATGAAGGTGTAACTCGCCGACGACCGGGTGACGCACGTGCATGATCCCTGCGCGGTAACCCACCTCTGCACGCTCCCACAATTCCCCGAACCGGTCACTCGAAGCGGACAATTCGTCGATCAGCTCGCGCATGCGAGGATCGTCCGACGCGCTGCCGGCGACTTCCCTCAAACCGCTCACCGCGATATCCGTCGCCTCGTCCCAATCGACGAAGAAGTCTTTCGCCGCCGGGTCCACCAACCGCCATCGCGGGAAGTTCTGGCCGGGCGCATACGCGGGTGACAGTGCCCGTGCGATCGCGTTGGAGGCGAGCACGTCTTGGTACCTGTTCGCCACGATTGCAGGCATAGGCAGCTGGTCGATCAGCTGCTCCAGGTCGTCGGCTGCAGTCTAGAGGTCAGGCTGCGGGATATCACGGCCGCTGGCCAGTTGATACAGATACTCCATTGCCCTGATATCCAATTGCAGCGCGCGGGCCAGCGCATTGAGAATCTGCGGCGGGTTCTTGTCACGCTCCTGCTTCAGCCGCAGGTAGTACTCGGAGCTGACGCCGGCCACCGTCGCCAGTTCCTCGCGTCGCAAACCTCGGACACGTCGCCGAGCACCCGCCACCAGCCCGACATCTTCTGGCCGGACCTGTCCGCGCCGCGAACGAAGGTAGTCCCCGAGGGCGTTTCCTGCTGCCGCCACCCAATGAGCGTAAGCCTGTCCCTCCCAGCACCATGGTCGATGGGATTTCCCTGTTCGGACATGGTGGACCGATCGTGAATGTTATGCCGTTAGACAACGCGAAAGGAGCAGATGATGCGGCGACAAGACGTCGAATTCACCGGCGAAGGCGCAGTGACGTTGAGGGGCTGGCTGTTCGGGCCCGACGATGCGGGGCCCCATCCGGGCATCACGATGGCGCACGGCTTCGCGGGCGTCAAGGAACACGGGCTGGAGCGATTCGCACGGGTGTTCGCCGAGGCCGGCTTCGTGGTGCTGGTGCACGACCATCGCGGTTTCGGGGCCAGCGACGGCGAGCCACGCTTCGATGTCGACCCGTGGATTCAGATCGCCGATTGGCGGCGTGCTATTTCCTTCTTGGAAAGTCGCCCCGCCGTCGATCCGGACCGCATCGGCCTCTGGGGAACGAGCTACGCGGGCGGGCACGCCATCGTGCTGGGTGCTACCGATCGGCGGCTGCGCGCCGTCGTCGCTCAGGTGCCCACAATCAGCGGCTACGAGCAGAGCCTGCGACGCATCGCGCCCCATGACGTGGCGGCGCTGGAAGCGGGATTCATCGAGGACGAACGACGCCAGTTCCGCGGCGAGCCGCCCGCAACGCAAGCCGTGGTGGGCGCGGATCCCGCGATCCCGGCGGCATACCGCGCCGCCGACGCCATCGCGTTCTACAACCAGCCGGTGCCCGAAGGTGTCTGGCAGAACCTCATGACAGTGCGGTCCTCGCGCGCCGCCAGGATGTACGAACCGGGCACGTGGATCTCGCGCGTCTCCCCCACCCCGTTGCTGATGGTCGTCGGGCTACAGGACACCGTCACCGTCACCGACCTCGCGCTGGCCGCCTACGAACGTGCATTGCAACCCAAGAAACTCGTCACCATCCGTGGCGGACACTTCGACCCCTACCTAAACCAGTTCGGCCTGGCCGCCGGTGCGGCCCGCGACTGGTTCGTCGAGCACCTCGCCTCAACCGAAACCCGCTGAAAGGAAACACCATGACCGAACTCGCCTACGAAACGATGGTCCATGAGGGTCTGCCGCGTCAGCGCGAACAGCGGCTGCCCGACGGCAGCGCCATCGTGTCCTCACCGGTGACGTCAACGCTGATCTACGGCGCGCACGACGCCGTGCTGGTCGACCCGCCGTTCACTCGCGACCAGGTGTGACCCGCAGAACGACGTCCTGAGTCCCACCGGAAAGAACTGGGACAGCGTGGGTGCCAGTGTGACCGAGAACAATACCGTCCAACACTTGGTCGACATCCTTGCTGCCGCCAAGGCCACGGGCTTCGGCGTGTACATCTCTGCGCACTACTTCTATCCGACCGACAGCACCTGACTGTTCAACGGCCCACTCGAATCGGACAAGTTCCGCACCCACACCTTCGCCCGCAACGGCGCCCTCACGCTGGACGGATTCACCGGGTCCGGCGCCGACTGGCTCGACGAATTCAAAACCTTCATCGATGACAGCGAAACGATCGTCGTCAGCCCACACAAGGTGTGGAGTCCCCAATCGAACGACCCTATCCTGCAACTCCGTAAACGGGGCATCGCCAAGATAATCCTGTGTGGCATGTTGGCCAACATGTGCGTGGAGTCGCACCTGCGGGACCTGCTCGAGAACGGTTTCGAGGTGACCGTCGTTCGCGACGCCACGGCAGGCCCACGGCACCCCACCCGAGGGGACGGGTACCAGGCGGCACTTATCAACTACGCGTTCCTCGCCCACACCGTCGTCGCCACAGCCGAGGTCGTAACCGTTATGACCGCAGCAGTTGAGAGCACCGACACATGAACACACCTCGGTCTCCGCATTCGCCCGGGCGTGGAACGGCCCGCTGCACATCCTGGTCAACAATGCCGGAGTCATGGCGTTGCCCGAGCTGCAGCGCAGTGCGCTGGGGTGTGCGATGCAATTCGCAAGCAACTTCCTCGGGCATTTCGTCCTCGCCGCACAGTTGCGGAACGCTCTCGCCTCCGCCGGCGGCGCGCGCGTGGTGTCGGTCAGTTCGACCGGGCATCTGTTCTCGCCCATGGTATTTGACGATCTCCATTACCGGTTCCGCCCCTACGATCCGATGACCGCTTACGGTCAGTCGAAGACGGCGACCGTATTGCTGGCCGTCGAGGTAACTGCGCGGTGGGCCGATGACGGAATCGTCTCCAACGCACTGAATCCGGGTGCGATCGCCACCGGTCTCCAAAAGCACACCGGCGGGTTGCGCACTCCTGAGGAGTTCCAGAAAACCGTCGAACAAGGCGCGTCGACATCAGTGCTGCTGGCGGCGTCGCCGCTCATCGAGGGGTTCGGCGGACGGTACTTCGAGAACAACAACGAGGCCGACGTAGTCACCGAACGTGCCGAGAATCTCGGCCGTGCCGGCGGGGTCGCGAGCTACGCGCTCGATGGCGACAACGCGACGCGTCTGTGGCGCGAGGCATCCTCCCTGACGGCGGTCGGATAGTCGTCGACCAGAGCGGCCCAATGGCATAGGTCGCGGACCAGGCCCGGAGTCAAACCCGACGATCCTGACCTTGGTGGCAGGTGCAGGATTCGAACCTGCGTAGGCGTTAGCCGACGGATTTACAGTCCGCTCCCATTGGCCGCTCGGGCAACCTGCCATTGTGCGACTAGCAGGGTACAACGAGGACCCACCGAGGACGAAAACGGCCGGCTGCCCCTGCGCCGAGATCGACGTTTTGCAGCGGTCTACTCGCACTTTCCCTGCGAAATGTCGGTTTGGGCGTCGTGGGATAGTACATACGAGCACAACGAGAGGAGAGCCGATCCAATGGCGGATTCAAGCTTCGACGTCGTCAGCAAGGTCGATCGACAAGAGGTCGACAACGCCCTCAACCAGGCCGCCAAGGAGCTGTCCACCCGCTTCGACTTCCGCGGCACCGACACCCACATCGAATGGCAGGGCGAGGAGACCATCACCATCACCTCGTCCACCGAGGAGCGCACCAAGGCCGCCATCGACGTGTTCAAGGAGAAGCTGATCCGTCGCGACATCTCGATGAAGGCCTTCGACGTCGGCGATCCACAGGCGAGCGGCAAGACCTACAAGGTCAGCGGGACCATCAAGCAGGGCATTTCCAGCGAGGACGCCAAGAAGATCACCAAGCTGATTCGCGACGAAGGACCCAAGGGCGTCAAGACGCAAATCCAGGGCGACGAGGTCCGGGTCAGCTCCAAGAAGCGCGACGACCTTCAGGCAGTCCAGGCGTTGTTGAAGAAGGCCGACCTGGAGGTCGCGCTGCAGTTCGTCAACTACCGCTGACCAGCCGGTCGGTGACGTTCACGCTCGCGCCGTCTTTGTGGTCGGCCATGTTGCGGCACTCACCGAAGATGTGCACGTAGCCGTCTTCGCGCGCTACCGGGTTCTGGCCGATCACCGCGAACACTGTGTCGGTGTGGATGACAGTGCCGAACGGGTTCTTGCCCGGCGGCGGGCCGTCGTACCAGCCGTTGCCCTGCGCCACCATCGTCTCGGCGATCTGCTCGAAGTACTTCTTCGGCTCGATATCGTCGGGAATGCGGAAGCCCATCTCGAGCCTGCCCCGATAGGGTGGCTCGCCCTGATCGTTGCACGCCTCGAATCCGACGCCGCCACTCACGTCCTGAAGCGCGGCCACCGCCACGATGGTCTTGGCAGGGTCGACCACCTGCTTGATCGTGTCCTCGTCGGACTGCGTCTGCACCGGCGCCGGCGGCGTCGTCGAGGGTTTGTCGGCATGAGGAAACATCGAGCAGCCTCCTGAAACCACGGCGAGTATGAGGATCACCGTACTCAACTGAAATCGTTTAGAACGCATGGTCTTTGGTCACTGACTCCGATGGACGACCGGTTTCTGGATCGAGGTATGCGGGCGATCCCGGTATGTCGAAGCCTACGGGCGGCAACTCGATCCTTCCGCCGAACGGCAGGTCGATTTCGGTGGGCAGGTCGACGTGCGGCTGCCGGCGGCCGTCGGCCAGCAGCCCTTCATCACCCAGCTCGCCGCCCTCGCCGACGGCGATGTAGGTCATCGCCCGCAGCGACTCGCTGCCCATGTCGTAGTAGTGCGAATGGTCGTTCCTGTCGATGCCGTCGCGCCCGGCCACCTCCGCGTCGAACCTGATCGAGCCAAACTGATCGCCCGCGGGATCCAGCCCGAGACCCGCGTCGAGCCCTACCGGATAGCCCAGTTCACGGTTCAGATAGTCGTGCAGATACTCCGGCGCCGTTCCGATGTAGCTGACCGGGTCCGTCGACGCCGAGCCGACGTAGACATTTCCGCCGTCGAGGTGGAAGTCGGCGGCACTTCTCGCCAAATCCGTTCCTGGGCAACCGATGAGGACGGCGTCGTTGGCGTGCATACCAGACTGGGCGAAGGCGTCGGCCACCGTCGTCGACCCATAGGAATGCCCGATCACCGTGACGTGCTGTTGCGGGTCCTGATGGGTGGTCCAAAGCCCGTTGACGTCGGCCGCCAACACGCTGCCCCCGGCCCGGGCAAGATCCGGGTTGGCGACGCGCGTGTCGGAGAAGCCGTCGGGTGCGTCGTAGCCCATCCACGAGATCACCGAGTGAGTGCTGTTCGGGTCGGCCGCGTTGGCCTGGTCCCAGAGGTTCATGGCGTCGTTGTGGCCGTCGCTGAGCCAGCCACCCTCCACACTGCTGCCGGTGCCAGGCACGGTGACCGTCGTGTTGTCGGCGTAATCGGGGTTGCCGATCGCGATGGCGGCGCGGCCCTGGCCGCGATCTGCGAGCGGCTCGTAGCGCCACAGCATGACCGGCCGCTGCCGGGACGGGTCGGGGTCGTCACCGCGCTGATGGTTCATTCCCTGCTGGACCTTGATGGCGTTGTTGTAGCGCGTGACGTCGTCCGCCGACAGGCCGTAGAAACCGGGGTTCGCCAACACCTGCTCGTTCGAAACACCGTGCTGCGCAGCGGTATCCGCGATCCGGTTCAGGTCGTCGGTGAGCACCTGCTGGTTGACCATGTCGCGCGCCGCCGCGGGAACCCCGTTGAGATTTCCCACCTCTGCCGGATGTTCGGCGATCAGCCGCTCACGGTCCTTCTGGCTCAACGACTTCCACCACTGCTCGACCTCTTCGGCGGTGGCACCGGGCGGCGGCAACGGGATCGGTCGCGCCTCGGGCGGCACGTCGACGACGTCGTCGGCCCGGTCCATCGCGTCGGCCAGCTGCTGATCGACCGTATTCGCTTGCGCCAGCACCTGTTGGATCGCCTGCTGAAGCACTTGTGCGTTGTGCCAATCGTTCGGCAGGGCCGTGGCTGGAAATGTTGGACGGACCGTGCCTGCCGCCGGATCGACCACCATGCCGCAGTCGCGGGCCATGTTCAGCACCTGCGCCAGGTTGTCCTTGACGATCTGGACGTTGACGGCCGCGGCGTCGGCCGCGCGCGCCGCCGCCAGCGCTGCGTCGGCGTCCCTCATCAGCGCCTGCCGGGTCCGCTCGAGCGCCTGCTTGGCCTCCACGGAACCGGGACCCGTCCAGTCCGGAAACGTCGGCAGGTCGTTGGCGGTGTCGATCGACATCTGCGCGCGGGTGCGGGCGGCGTCACCGACCGCGCGGACCGCCCCGGGATCCCAGCGCGCTACGTCCTCGATCGTCAACGACATTGGGGCCTACAGGCTTGTGGGATCCACAGACGCGATCATGTCGCGGTTGTTGTCCTCGGTGTTGGCGTAGGCCGCCGCGGCACTCGACAACGCGTCCGCCTGTGAGGTCAGCACTCGGTACAGCTCGGCCGTCGTGGTCTGCCAGCGTTGAGTCCTTGAGTCGACCGCTCGCGCCGACCGCCCGACCAGTCCGGGCTGCGCGCCGTCGGCCGCCGCCACCGACGACCCGTGTCCGGCCCTGAGTTGGTCTGCGTACCCGCGGACGCGCTCGGCGGCACGAGCCAAGTCCTGCGGGTCGACCTTGATCAGTTCGGGCACGGGGAGCCTTTCTGCCAGCTGGCAATCGACGCTACCAGCGGCGCAAGGGGTGTTTCCGCACCAATTTGTTCGCATCAGCTAACTTCGGCGATGTGCCCGACGCAGTTCGTCAACTCCCAGTGAAACGGCGTGCGTCGGCAATACGCTTCAACCCATGGCACCTGCTCAACGCGAACCCAAAGTCGTCGTCCTCGGTGGAGGATCCTGGGGCACCACCGTCGCTTCCATCTGCGCCAGGCGCGGGCCGACATTGCAGTGGGTGCGCTCCGAGGAGACCGCCAACGACATCAACGAGAAGCATCGAAACACCAAGTACCTCGGCGACGAGGTCGAGCTGGCGCTGACGCTGCAGGCCACCACCGACTTCTCCGAGGCGGCCGAGTGCGCCGACGTCATCGTGATGGGTGTGCCGTCCCACGGCTTCCGCGGCGTGCTGACCGAACTCGCCAAGGAGCTGCGGCCGTGGGTGCCGGTGGTGTCTTTGGTGAAGGGCCTCGAACAGGGCACCAACTACCGAATGAGCCAGATCGTCGACGAGGTACTGCCGGGGCACCCTGCGGGCATCCTGGCCGGTCCGAACATCGCCCGCGAGGTCGCCGAGGGATATGCCGCCGCGGCAGTGCTTGCAATGCCGGACCAGCACCTGGCCGCCAACCTCGCAACCCTGTTCCGCACCCAACGATTCCGCACCTATACAACCGATGACGTCGTCGGTGTGGAGATGGCGGGCGCGCTGAAGAACGTCTACGCCATCGCCGTCGGCATGGGTTACTCCCTCGGTATCGGCGAGAACACCCGCGCATTGGTGATCGCTCGCGCGCTGCGCGAGATGTCGCGGCTCGGCGAAGCGATGGGCGGCCACCGCGATACGTTCGCCGGCCTCGCGGGCATGGGTGACTTGATCGTCACGTGCACAAGCCAGCGCAGCCGCAACCGCCACGTCGGCGAGCAGCTGGGCGCGGGCAAGTCGATCGACGAGATCATCTCGTCGATGAACCAGGTCGCCGAGGGCGTCAAGGCGGCAAGCGTGATCATGGAATTCGCCGAGGAGTACGGCCTGTCGATGCCGATCGCTCGCGAGGTCGACGGCGTCGTCAACCACGGCGCAACCGTCGAGGACGCCTACCGTGGGCTGGCCGCCGAGAAGCCGGGGCACGAAGTGTACGGCTCGGGGTTCTGAGCTAGTTGAAGTAGGGGTTCGTTCCTTCGGGCCGGTCGACCAACGGATTGACTTGACCGACAATGAAACTGCCCGCGGGGCTGATCACGAAGCCCGCCTGATTGCGACTGTCGACGCATGAGGTGACGGTGCCGTCGCTGCCGCAGCTCAAGGTCTGGAACGACAGCCGCGAGTTGGCCGGAAGCGGCTTGATGTCACCGGCACTGGTGAACGGGTTGGCCGCGACGTTGGAAAAGACCGGCACGCCGCCGATCGCGCCGCTGACCATGTTCGCGCCTTCGGGCCCGCCGGGCATCGGGCCGCTGCATCCGTAGCCACCGGAGCGCTGCAGCAGGCACGTCAGCCCGTCAGGCGTGGTGAAGGCGTATGCCGCGTCGCCAAGCACCGCGTAGTCCGACGGCTTCACCGGCGCGTAGCCGTTCACGTTGGGCGGCGGCGGAGGCGGGGGTGGCTCGCTCGGATCGGCCGCGGCGATGCCCGGCGCACTGGCCACGGCGGCTGCCGCAGCACCCACGAGGATCGTTCTGCTCAGCATCGGCTCAGCTTAAGTGGTGCAGAAGTGAAAAGCAGAGGCGGTGGCTAGTACTGGCCGGGGCCGCGGCCCGCCATCTCCTCGAGCCTGCGGATCCGCTCCTCGATCGGCGGGTGCGTGGAGAACAGCTTGCCCATCTTCTCGCCCGCGCGGAACGGGCTGGCGATCATCAGGTGCGCCTGGTCGGCCAGCTGCGGCTCCGGCGGCAACGGCGCCTGCTGCACGCCACCGCTGATCTTGCGAAGCGCCGACGCAAGCGACAGCGGGTCGCCGGTCAACTCGGCGCCGGACTGGTCGGCCTGGTACTCGCGCGACCGCGACACCGCCAGCCGAATAACCGTTGCGGCGATGGGCCCGAGCAGCGAAACAAGCAGGATGGCAAAGGGATTCGCGCCACCGTCGCGGTTTCCGCCGAACATGCTGGCGAAGAACGCCAGGTTGGCGATCGCGGTGATCACCGACGCCATCGCGCCGGCCACACACGAGATCAGGATGTCGCGGTTGTAGACGTGCGACAGCTCATGCCCGAGCACCGCACGCAATTCCCGCTCATCGAGGATCTGCAGTATCCCGGTCGTGCAGCACACCGCCGCATTGCGGGGGTTGCGGCCCGTCGCGAACGCGTTCGGATTTGCCGTGTCGCTGATGTACAGCCGCGGCATCGGTTGATGGGCGGTGGTGGCCAGCTCCCGCACGACCTTGTACATGAACGGCGCCTGCACCTCGGTGACCGGCTGAGCGTGCATCGCCCGCAGCGCCAGCTTGTCGCTGTTGAAGTAGACGTAGACGTTCATGCCGATCGCGAACAGCACGGCCAGGAACATGATGTTCCTGCCGAACATTGCACCGACGGCGACGATCAGCCCCGAGAACAATGCCAGCAGGACGAAAGTCTTGGCCGTGTTGGCATGTGGATGCCAGCTCATCAGCGTCCTCCTGAAACTTTCCGCTCCTCGCGTCCGCGTGAAGGTCTTCGCTTCTCCAACGCTCTGAAGGCCGTCGCAGGTTCCTCAGCCGTGCCGGTTGACCGTGTAATCCACCAGCGATGCCAATGCCTGCCTACCCGGCCCCTCCGGCAGATTGGCCAGCTCGTCGCGGGCCTGCGTGGCATACCGCACCACGGTCTCCTTGGCCTGAACTATGCCTTGCGACCTGCGCAGCAGGTTCAGCGCCTCGGCCAGCTCGGCATCGTCCTCGACCGGGCCTGCCAGCAGTTCGCGCAGCCGGTCGGCGTCGCGACCCGTTTCGCGCAGCGCGTAGAGGACCGGCAGGGTGTGCACCCCTTCGCGCAGGTCGGTGCCGGGCACTTTCCCGGACTCCTCGGGGTCGCTGTCGATGTCGATGATGTCGTCGGAGATCTGGAACACCGTGCCGACGATGCCGCCGAGCCTGCTCAGCCGCTCGATCTGCTCTTCGTCGGCGCCGGAGAAGGTGCCGCCGAACCGGCCGGACGCCGCGATCAGGCAGGCCGTCTTCTCGTAGACGACCTTCAGATAGTGCTCGACGGAGTCGACGTGGTCGGCGGCGCCGCGGGTCTCGCGCATTTGGCCGGTGACCAGCTGGGCGAACGTCTCGGCGATGATCCGCACCGCGTCGGGGCCCAGCCGGGAGACCAGCCGCGAGGCCGTCGCGAACAGGTAGTCACCGGCCAGGATTGCGATGTTGTTGCTCCACCTGGCGTTCGCGCTCGGGGCGCCGCGGCGCACCTGAGCCTCGTCCATCACGTCGTCGTGGTAGAGCGTGGCCAGGTGCACCAGCTCGATGACGGCGCCTGCGACGGTGACCTGCCAGTTGTCGGGGTCGGGACCCAGCTGCGCGGACAGCACGGTGAACAGGGGGCGGAAACGCTTGCCGCCTGCCTGGAACAGATGCTGGACGGCCTCGGCCATCAGGTCGTCGGCTTTGCCCAGCTCAGTGGCCATCAGGTCCTCGATGCGGGCCACGCCGTCGCGGACGTCCTGCGCAAAGGCGGGGTCCCCGAAGTCCACGCCCGCGACCACGCTCGCCGGTGTCCTCACCCTGCCAACATACTGGGAGGCATGAGCATCAGGGCTGACGTGGTCGTCGTCGGCGCAGGGCCGGCCGGCTCCGCTGCTGCCGCATGGGCCGCCCGCAGCGGCCGCGACGTGCTGGTGATCGACTCCGCCCAGTTCCCGCGCGACAAGGCGTGCGGTGACGGCCTGACCCCTCGGGCCGTCGCCGAGATGCAGTTGCTCGGCCTCGGGCCGTGGCTCGACGGCCGCATCACCCACCACGGGCTGCGGATGTCGGGCTTCGGCGCGGACGTCGAGATCCGCTGGCCCGGCCCTTCGTTCCCGAAGATCAGCAGCGCGGTGCCCCGCACCGAGCTCGACGACCGCATCCGAATGGTCGCTGTAGACGATGGCGCAAAGATGATGCTGGGCGTCAAAGCCGTTGAGGTGAAGCATGATTCGGCGGGCCGCGTGTCTTCCGTTCTGCTGGACTCCGGCGCCGAGGTCGGGTGCGGGCAGCTGATCGTCGCGGACGGGGCACGGTCGACGCTTGGCCGCGTGCTTGGCCGCGAGTGGCACAAGGAGACGGTATACGGGGTGGCGATTCGCGGGTACATCGCGACGCCGCGCGCCGACGAGCAGTGGATCACGTCGCACCTGGAACTGCGGTCGCCCGAGGGTGAGGTGCTGCCGGGCTACGGCTGGATCTTCCCGCTCGGCAACGGCGAGGTGAACATCGGCGTCGGCGCGCTGGCGACCGCCAAACGGCCGGCGGATGCGGCGCTGCGGCCGCTGATGGCGTACTACGCGTCACTGAGGCGTAAGGAATGGGGCTTCGAGGGCGAGCCGCGGCTGGGGCTTTCGGCGCTGCTGCCGATGGGCGGTGCGGTGTCGGGGGTGGCCGGGCCGAACTGGATGCTGATCGGGGACGCCGCGGCGTGCGTCAACCCGCTCAACGGGGAGGGCATCGACTACGGGCTGGAGACCGGCAGGCTGGCGGCCGAGATGCTCGATTCGGGTGATCTGACGTCTGCATGGCCTGCGCTGCTGCAGCAGCACTACGCCCGCGGGTTCTCGGTCGCTCGCCGGCTTGGCCTGCTGCTGACGATCCCGCGCTTCCTGCCCGCGACGGGTCCGCTCGCGATGCGGTCGGAATTTCTGATGAACATCGCGGTCCGGGTGATGGCCAACCTCGTCACCGACGAGGACGCGGACTGGGTCGCGCGGGTGTGGCGGCGCGCGGGCGGGGGCTCACGGCGCCTCGACCGCCGCCCGCCGTTCAGCTGATCTCTCGCGGTGCCCGCCTCCGAGCGAATCTCTCGCTGCTACCGAATGGTCCTCGGGATGGTCTTCGGGTTGAGCGAATTAGTCGCTCAGAGCCGGGCACAGGCGGGTACCCAAGCCTGATGCCGAACGTCCCCAGCACATACCGGGCGCCGATGCGGTCACGTCGTGACGACGTCGACTTCGGGGCGACGATCGAGCGGGCACTGCGAGTCGGGGTGTGTGGATTCGGCGAGCCCGTTCACGACGGCCGCTCCGCCCGACGGGTCGAGCGGTTCGCCGACGTCGAGCAAGGCTCGTTCGTGTGGACCCGCGACCCGGACGGGCTGTACTGGCTTGGCCGTGTATCGGGTCCCTACTTCTACGATGACACCGACGACGCGGTGGCCGTCGATCTGGTTCATGTGCGTGAATGCGATTGGCTGCCAAAGCCATTGCTTGAACCGGAGGTGCCCGCAGCCGTCGTCGCCACCTTCCGGCGCGGCGGACGCAACTTCCAGCAGACCCACGACGCGACAGCCGGCGCCGCGAGCCTTCGCATCTGGGAAGCGCTCAGCCCGCCGGGCATCCCGCGACCCTAGGGCGAGGGTTTCACCGCGGCATGCAGGGCCACGATGCCGCCGCTCAGATTGCGCCAGCGCACCGCCGACCAGCCGGCGTCGGAGATCTGGCGCGCGAGTTGCGCCTGGTCGGGCCACGCCCGAATCGACTCCGCCAGATAGACATACGCGTCGGGGTTCGACGACACCTTTCGCGCGATCCGCGGCAACGCCTGCATCAGGTACTCCTTGTAGGCGGTGGCGAACAGCGTGTTCGTCGGCGTCGAGAACTCGCACACCACCAGCCGCCCGCCCGGCCGCGTCACCCGCGCCATCTCGCGCAGCCCCGCCGCATGGTCGACGACGTTGCGCAGCCCGAAGCTGATGGTCACCGCGTCGAACACCCCGTCGGCGAACGGCAGCCGCGTCGCATCGCCCGCGACCTTGGGCACGTCGCGACCCACGCCTGCGGCGAGCATTCCGACCGAGAAATCGGCGGCCACACACCACGCACCCGACCGTGCCAGCTCGACCGTCGACACCGCGGTGCCCGCCGCCAGGTCCAGCACCGTGTCGCCTGCCCCGATGCGCAGCGCCGACCTCGTTGCGCGCCGCCAGAACCGGTCCTGCCCCAGCGACAAGACCGTGTTGGTCAGGTCGTAGCGCTGCGCGACGGCGTCGAACATCGACGCCACTTCACGTGGGTCTTTGTCCAGCGACGCCCGGCTCACGCCCGCGACGCTACCTGTCAAGCTCCGTAGAGCGGGAATGCCCAGTGCGATGGCGGGCATTGCTAAAGACATGGCTGACAAAGTTTGGTTCATCACCGGGACATCACGTGGCTTCGGCAGGGAATGGGCGATCGCGGCCCTCGAGCGCGGCGACAAGGTGGCGGCCACCGCCCGCGACACCGCGACCCTGGCCGACCTCGCCGACAAATACGGCGACGCCCTGCTTCCGATCCAGCTGGACGTGACCGACCGCGACGCGGACTTCGCCGCCGTCAAGCAGGCTCACGACCACTTCGGCCGGCTCGACATCGTCGTCAACAATGCGGGCTACGGACACTTCGGCTTCATCGAGGAACTCTCGGAGCAGGAGGCGCGTGCCCAGATCGAGACGAACGTGTTCGGTGCGCTGTGGGTCACCCAGGCCGCCCTGCCGTACCTCCGGGCACAGCGCAGCGGGCACATCATCCAGGTGTCGTCGATCGGCGGCATCACCGCGTTCCAGGACGTCGGCATCTATCACGCGTCGAAGTGGGCGCTCGAAGGATTCTCCCAGTCGCTGGCGCAGGAGGTCGAACCGTTCGGGATCCATGTCACGCTGATCGAGCCCGGCGGCTTCTCAACAGACTGGGCAGGACCGTCGGCCAAGCGCTCCAACCCCCTGCCCGACTACAAGGAGGTGCACGAGGCGGCCGACCTTGTGCGCGCGCAGCGGATGTCGAAGCCAGGTGATCCCAAGGCATCGGCGGCCGCCGTTCTCAAGATCGTCGACGCGCCCAAACCGCCGCTGCGGGTGTTCTTCGGCGAGCTGCCGCTGTCGCTGGCCAAGGCCGACTACGAAACCCGGCTGGCGACGTGGGAGCAGTGGCAGCCGGTCTCCGTCGAGGCGCAGGGCTGATCAGGCGGCCTTGACGCCGCGGGTCCCGAGTACGGCCTCGTAGTGGCCGATCAACTCGTCGCAGATCGCGGGCCAGGTGCGGCTGAGCACGCTGCGGCGGGCCGCCACCGAGTAGCGCTGCCGCTCGGTGAGCAGGTGAGCGACCGCCGTCGTCAAACGGTCTTCGAACTCGGCGACCGGCAGCAGCAACCCGGTATGCATGGGCGCCACCAGGTCTCGCGGGCCGCCCGCGTTGGGCGCGATGACCGGTAGTCCCGACGCCATCGCCTCCTGCACGGCCTGACAGAAAGTCTCGTGCTCGCCGGGGTGGACGAAGACGTCCATGCTGGCGTAGGCGGCGGCGAGTTTCTCGCCGTAGAGCGCACCGGTGAAAACGGCCGTCGGTAAGGCTGATTCGAGCTTGACGCGGTCCACACCGTCGCCAACGATGACCAGTTGCAGGTCATCGCGTCGACCAAGCACGGCGAGGCGCTCGACGTGCTTCTCCGGCGCGAGGCGGCCGACGAAGCCGACGACCGGCTTGCCGTCGGGTGACCACTGCTTGCGCAGCCGCTCGTCACGGGCTGACGGGGCGAATCCCGCGATGTCGACTCCACGCGCCCACTTGTGGACACGGGGAATACCATGCGCAGCAAGATTTTCCATCGCCGAGACCGACGGCGCAAGCGTCCGGTCGGCGCGGCTGTGCAGGTGGCGGGTCCAGGCCCAGGCGGCTCGCGCGGCGATGCCGATGCCGTAGCTCTGCGCGAAACCCGCTACGTCCGTTTGGAACACCGCGACGGTCGGCACTCCGAGATAGCGCGCGGCGTGCAGACCACCGTAGCCGAGCAGGGCAGGCGACGCGAGGTGCACGATGTCTGGGTCGAATCCCCTGAGCACCTTGACCATTCGTGGCCGCGGCACGCCCAGGGGCAGCGACGTGACCTTCGGGAACATCCGTGACGGCACCCGGTGAACTCGGACACCTTCGTGGATCCGGTCGGCAGGCGGCTCGCCGCGCAGTGTGTCAGGGGCGATCACGAGGACTTCGTGACCGTGGTTGCGGAGGTGCTCGATCACCCGCAGCACCGAGTTGGTGACACCGTTGACATGCGGGAGGAAGGACTCTGCGACGATCGCAACGCGCACACCAAGATGGTGACATCAACGGCTGTCGGCAAGGTTGCCTGCCGGGATACGACACGCGAAGTTCTCGTGCCGATCGCCGGGAACATCCTGCTCCGCTGGCGGGTATTGTGCGCACAAGGAGGGCGGTTGACATGCGAATTCCCCGCGCGGCGGTAGTCATAGCGGCGGCCGTGCTGATGGGCGCCGTCGGCTGCACCAACCAAATCACCGGCACCGCCACGCAGGATCCGACTCAGCCTCCGCTGGCACGCAGCGACGACGGATACGGCATCGTCGCGGGCTATCCCGACGCCCCGGTGCAGATCGAGCTGTACACCGAACCTCAGTGCAGCCACTGCGAAGAGCTCCAGTCGTCCTACGGCAACGACATCGAGCGCTACATCAACCTCGGCCAGCTTGCGGTGACCTACCGCCCGGTGACATTCCTGGACACCCCGAGCACGGATCACCATTCGGCGCGGGTGGCCAATGCGATGTTCCTGGCCGTCGGGGCGCCCGAGTCGACCGACGAGGCCGACATGTCGTCGGGGCCCGAGTTCCAGCGTTTCGTCGAAGACCTATGGGCCCATCAGGAGCCCGGCGGCCCCGGTCCCAGCGACGAGGCGATGGCGAGGATGGCGCAGGAATCCGGCATCCCCGATGATGTTGCGGGCAAGATCCGCGACGGCGACTCCGCCGACGACGTCGACATCGACGAGATGGCCGCATACAACTACGGGGCGCTGATCGGTATTGATCCGATAACCACCGGAACACCAACGGTTTACGACCTCAGCACGCAGGAGAAGGTCGACGTTCACGACGACGACTGGCTGGACAACTTGATGGGCTCGTCGGTCTGACCCGCGAGCCGTCGCTCGAAGAGCGATAGCCCCATCAATGCCACCCCGGCGACCAGCCAGCCGACCACCGCGATCGATCCGGCCGGAATGATCGCCAGCGCGGCGTTGCGGTGTTGCACCCGAACCAGATCGGGATTGTCCTTGTCGTATTCGACGTAAATCCGCATGCCCGTGTCCAATTCGGACGGATA
The DNA here is from genome assembly GCF_003719305.1 of Mycolicibacterium stellerae. Lineage (GTDB taxonomy): Bacteria > Actinomycetota > Actinomycetes > Mycobacteriales > Mycobacteriaceae > Mycobacterium > Mycobacterium stellerae. The sequence goes on along the minus strand of NZ_RARC01000022.1, from coordinate 32,416 downwards.
CAGCACGCCGAGCTCGGGCCGGTAGGTGACACGGTCGGGTGTGACGAACTCGATCGTCGAGCGCCGGGGTCCGGCGCTGAGCACCTCGGCCTCGGCCACCCCCATGTTGCCTTCGATCTGCGCGTCGTTGCGCCAGGCTCCGAGCACCAGCAGCAGCGACTGCAACGTCACCAGAGAGGCCACGATGACGATGCCGATCCGCATCCGCCGGAAGTTCCGTGCGGCGCGGGTTTCGCCGGGTTCGCCGTACAGGTGCGGATTGACGATGCGCACCAACCGCTTCACCGGTTCGATCACAACGCCGCCTTGATCGACGCGTGCAGCGCCCGCAGCGACGACCGGTCGGCCTTCACCTCCAGTACCCGCATACCGTCAAACGGTTCGTCGAGGGCGGCGACCAGATCGTCGACCTCGATCTGCCTGCTCTCCACGTGATACGCCCGGCACAGCGCGCCGACATCAACGTCGTGCGGTGTGCCGAAGATTCGCGACGACACATCGGAGAACCGCGGATCGCCCTGCTCGAGCAGCTCGAAGATGCCGCCGCCGTTGTCGTTGGAGACCACGATCGTCAAATGCCGCGGTGCCGGCTCCGTCGGCCCGATCAACAGCCCCGAGCTGTCGTGCACGAAGGTCAGGTCACCGATCAGCGCGACGGTCCGGCCCCCGGTGCGGTCGTGCGCCAGCGCGGCGCCGATCGCCGTCGACACGGTGCCGTCGATGCCGGCGACGCCGCGATTTGAGCGCACCTTGATGCCACGTGGGCGCAGGCCGACCAGCGCGACGTCGCGCACCGGGTTCGACGCGCCGAGCACCAGCTGGTCGCCCTCACGCAACGCCTTGGCCACTGCCGCGGCGACGTGCAGCCCGGTGGTCAAGGGATGGGCCTCGAGCTGGCCGCGCACCGCCTCGCTCGCCTGGGTGTTGACGGCGGCGCAGCGACGCAGCCAGGCCGGGTTCGGCGCGCCGGTGGTCACCGCGCGGGTGCCGGTGGCCTGCGAGTTTCCCGAGACGTCGGGCCAGCGCGGTCCGGTTGTCAGCGCGAACACCGGCACCGACGAGTCGGCCAGCAGGGCAGAGACAGGTCGGTGCAGCGTCGGGCGGCCCAGCATGATCACCTGCTGCGGGCGAAGCAGCGGCAGGGCCATCGGATGCAGAGGGTTGTCAGCGGGCGGGGCGGTCGGTTCGGCGACCGTCGGAAGCGCCGCCAGGTTGGGGTGCGCGCCTGCGCCGTGTCCGGCGATGACGACCGTGTCGGGGGTGAGGTCGATGTCCAGCGGTTGGTCGAACGTCACCGGGGGGGTGTAGGTCCACGGCTTTCCGCCTTGGCGGCCCTGCGGCGCGTACGACGTCGACGGATCCTGGTCGCGGTCGGGCACCAGCGGCTCGCGCAGCGGAATGTCGAACTGCACCGGCCCGGCGTTCGCGGTTCGAGCACCGGTGGCGGCCACCAACACTCGACATGTCGCCGACCGCCACTGCGCGTTGAATTCGTCCATCCGCTCCGGTGAAGCTTCGGCTAGCCCCAGGCTGATGTTTGCTCGCACCTGGGTGCCGAAGTAGCCCAGCTGTTCCATCGTCTGGTTCGCTCCGGTGCCAAGCAGTTCGTAGGGCCGGTTGGCCGAAAGCACGATGAGCGGCACCCGCGCGTAGTTGGCCTCCACCACTGCGGGTCCGAGGTTGGCCACCGCTGTGCCCGACGTCATCGCCACACAGACGGGGGCGCCTTCGGCGACCGCCAGCCCGATCGCCAGGTAGCCGGCGGTGCGCTCGTCGATGCGTACGTGCAGCCGAATCCGGCCGGCTCGGTCGGCGTCGTGCAGCGCGAAGGCCAGCGGCGCGTTACGCGAACCCGGGCACAGCACGACGTCGCGCACGCCGCCGCGAACGAGTTCGTCGACGACGACACGCGCCTGTGCCGTCGATGGGTTCACCACTACAGCCTATTCGCCGAAGAATTTCAGCGCCGCCGCGTTCACCACCTGCGGTTTCTCGATGAAGCCGAGGTGGCCGGTGTCCGGAATCTCCAGGTAGCGGCCGTTCGGCAGCGCGGCGGCGACCTCACGGCCAAGGTGCGGCGGCAGCACGATGTCGTCGCCGAACCCGATGACGAGGGCGGGCGCGGTAATACTTCGGTAAGCGGGCAGCCGGTTGTCGTGCGGGCAGACGTCGGTCTGGGCCCGCAGGCCAGGCGTCGGCCTGGTCGGCCACATGGTGAACATGTCGATCCAGTCGCGGACCGCGAGGTCGTCGTTGATCGTCTTCGGCGAGAAGCTCTCCAGCAGCCGCAGCTTCGCGTCGAAGGAGGCGGGCAACTCGACGCCTGATTCGGCCAGCTCGCGTTCGGCCGTGCGGAAGAAGTCGCGGGCGCGGTCGTGGCGGCCCCTGGTGGCCATCAGCACCGCCGAGCGGACCAGTTCGGGGCGGGCCAGCATCAGTTCCTGCGCGATGAAGGAGCCCATGGAGACCGCCACGATTCGCACGGGTGCGGCGTCTAGGTTCTCGATCAGCGCAGCGGTGTCGGCAACCATCTGCTCGACGCCGAACCCGTCGGCCTGCTCGGTGGCGCCGATCCCCCGGTTGTCGAATGTGATCGCCCGGTACCCGGCCCGCACGAAGTCGGGGACCTGATAGAGCTGCCAGGTACGGCCGGCACCGCCCCGTCCGGCGATGAATAGCACCGGTTCGCCGGCGCCGCGTTCGTCGTAGGCCAGATTCACCCAGCAGAGGCTACGCGAGCGCGGCCCTTGCGACGCTTCGCCCTTGCCCGCTCGATCGCGTGGTCCCACAGCAGTCCGGTCGCGGCCTTCAGCTGTTTGGGTTTGACGAGATCCTTGCCCATCAGCACGGTGGCCGCCGCTTTCGTCGTCGCCGATGCCTTCGACATGTGGCCGGAGTCGAACGGCGGCTGCGGGTCGTATTCCATCGACAGCTGGATGACTTTGGCCCGGCCCTCGCCGCCGATCTGGCCCGCGAGCCACAGCCCGAGGTCGATTCCTGCCGAAACACCCGCACACGTCACGATCTTGTTTTCGACCGAACCGTCCGCCGACACGATGCGCTCATCGCCGACGGCCGTTACACCCAACGCCGACAGCGCCGACAGAGCCGCCCAGTGCGAGGTCGCGCGCTTGCCCTCCAGCAGACCCGCCGCGGCCAGCATGATCGAGCCGGAGCACACCGACGCCGTCCACGTTGCGGTCTCGTGCGCGTTGCGCAGCCAGTCGAGCACCTTCTCGTCGCGGGCGTGCTCCATCGTTGAGAATCCACCGGGCACGAGAATGATGTCGGGAGAGGGAGTTTCGTCGAACGAGTGTGTTGCACCGACCACGAGCACGCCGGAGTCGGCGGCGATCGGGCCCGGCTCATGCCACACGAAGCGCACCTCCGCGTCGGGCAGCATGCGCAGGCTTTCGTATGGTCCGATGAAGTCCAGTGCGGTGAAGCCCGGGTACAGCACGATGGCGATCTGCATGGTTCCTCCTCTAGGCGAATGCCTTGCGGTACTGATCGGGCGAGACGCCCATTCGTCGAACGAAATTGCGGCGCAGGGTCTCTGCGGTGCCGAAGCCGCACCGGGCGGCGATCACGGTGACGGTGTCGTCGGTCTCCTCGAGTTGTCTGCGCGCGGCTTCGGTGCGGATGCGCTCGACGTAAGCGCCGGGCGCCTCCCCTACCTCGTCGGTGAACACCCGAGTGAAATGCCGCGGGCTCATCGCCGCTCGGCTGGCCAGATCGGAAATGCTGTGCGCGGCACCGGGTTGCGTCTCGATCGACTCCTGCACCTCTCGGATCGGTGCCCGCTTGGCGCGCGGCATCCACACCGGTGCGGCGAACTGGCTCTGCCCGCCCGGCCGCCGCAAATAGAGCACCAGATACCGGGCAACCGTCTGCGCGACCTCCGTGCCGTGGTCCTCCTCGACCAGCGAGAGCGCCAGATCGATCCCGGCGGTGACACCTGCCGCCGTCCACACCGTTGGTGAGCTCTGCACGAAGATCGGATCGGGATCGACTGCGACGGAGGGAAACTCGCGGGCCAACTCGTCGGCGAACGCCCAGTGCGTTGTCGCTCTGCAGCCGTCCAGCAGGCCTGCCTGCGCGGCGAGGAACGCGCCGGTGCACACGCTGACGACGCGCCGGGCGGTTCCAGACACCGCCTTGACCCAGTCGACGACGCCGGGGTTCTTCCGCGCCTCATCGAGACCCCAGCCGCCGGGAAGCACGACGGTGTCGATGTCGCCGTGAGGGTCGGGAAGTGGTTGGGCGACGAGCACCAACCCGGTGCCGGCGGTGACGTGGCCACCGTCGACGGACGCGATCGTCACGTCGTACCCGTCGTCGGCGCGGTTGTCCGCGGCCAGGTTCAGCGTTGCGCCGGTGAACACGTCGAACGGTCCGACCATGTCCAGCGCCTGCACGCCAGGGTAGCCGAGGATCACCACCGATCGCGTCACGACCCCAGTGTTGGCCACCATGGGCCATGTCGTCTACGCCCTGTACCCCACAAATCAGGACATGGTGTCCGCATGTCAGCGAAAGCGCTGCCCAGAGCGGAATGAGCATTAACATAGGCGCCGTGCTCGACACGCTGCGGAAGTTTTTGGGCTTCGAGATGACGATCGCCGAGTGGCTCGGGACGGCCATCGTCGGCGCGGTCCCCTACCTCGTGATCGGCGTGCTCTGGTCGGCCACGCACACGGCCCACCTCGGCGGGAGCACCGACATCGATCGAACGGTGTCGTTTCTCGGATCGATCGTGAGTTGGCCGGTGCTGTTGTTCTCCGATGTGTGCCTGGCATGAGCGATACCCGTATCTCCGTCAGGAGACAGACCGCACGCTGGGATCCCGACGCCGAGGTCTCGGTGGCCGACGCGATGGACTTCTGGTCGTTCGCCGCCGCCGCGGCCAATGTGGTCATGCAGTTGGCGTCGCCAGGTGTCGGCTACGGAGTGGTCGAGAGCAAGGTCGACTCGGGCAGCATTCTCAAGCACCCGTGGAAGCGCCTGCGCACGACGTCGCAGTACCTCGCCGTCGCTGTGTTCGGTTCCGAGCAGGACCGCGCCGCGTTCCGTGAAGCCGTCGACGGGGCACACCGCCAGGTGATCTCCAGCCCCGAAAGCCCGGTGAAGTACAACGCCTTCGACCGCGAACTCCAAATGTGGGTGGCGGCATGCCTTTTCGTCGGACTCGAGGACACCTACAGGTTACTGCGCGGCGAGATGACCCCCCAACAGCGCGAGCAGTTCTACCGTTCCTCGTGGACATTGGGAACAACCCTTCAGGTAACAGAGGACCAATGGCCGGCCACCCGATCCGAGTTCGATACCTACTGGGATGACGCATGCAAGCGGGTGGTCATCGATGCCCCAGTCCGCGAGTACCTCTCCGATCTGATCAACCTGCGGATGATCAATCCCGTTCTGGGGCTGCCGTTCCGGCCGCTGCTAAAGTTTCTCACCATCGGCTTCCTCGCTCCGGTGTTCAGGGACGCGTTGGGTGTGCGGTGGAGTCAGGGCAAGCAGCGCCGCTTCGAATGGTTGTTCCTTCTGGTGGCTTTCGCGAACCGGTTCTTGCCGGTGTTCATCCGTCAGGGCGGTAGCTACCTCGCGTTGGCCGACGTGCGCAGGCGGGTTCGCGCGCACAGCAGCCTGGTGTGAGGGTGACCGGTCTGCGTCGGCTGCTCAGCCGAAAGGTCAGCGTCGAAGCGATGCTCGAGATCGCGATGTGGCTCGCGATCCCCTATCTCGTCATCGGGATCGGGTGGACCTTCTTCAACGCCGACGACGTCACGCGAATCGAGAGTCATTTGCAGACACGCATTCCCGCCGGTTCCGAGTTGGCGGCGTTCGGCGCGACGACGGCGATGTGGCCGTTTCTGCTATTCGGTCACGAGGTCTGCGCGCCCTGACGCGAAGCAGGCCTTGATCCGGTCGATCCACCATTGTCGCCGCTGCGGTGACACGGCCAACGTCTGCAGTCGAGCCGGGTCCGGGGTGACCGTCGCGACGGGCAGATAGCCGTCGACGGGCGTGAGGGGTTCGGCGACGTCTTCGACGAACAGGCCGCCGGTGCCAAGCCCACAGGCGTGCCGCAGGTCCGGCAGTGCACCGGCGGCCAGCAGACCTCGGCCGATACCGACCGCCGAATCCAGTGCGCTGGAAACGACAACGGGGATGTCGATCTGGCGGGCGATATCGAGCATCTTGGCGACCCCGCCCAACGGCGCAACCTTCAACACGGCGATATCGGCGGCCCCCGATCGCACGACGTGCAAAGGGTCATCGGCCCTGCGGATGCTTTCGTCGGCGGCGATCGGCACGTCGACGAGACGGCGCAGTTCGGCCAGTTCGGGCACGGTCATGCAGGGTTGTTCAAGGTATTCCAGGCCGCCGTCGGCGGTCAGCGCCCGAGCCGCCTCGACGGCCTCGGCGACAGTCCAGCCGCCGTTGGCATCGACCCGAACCGTCGGCACATGATCACGCACGGCGTTGACGCGGGCCACGTCGTCGGCGAGCGTCTGACCGGGCTCGGCGACCTTCACCTTGGCGGTGCGCGCGCCGGGGAATCGGGCCAGCACGTCGGGCACATCCGCGGCGGCGACGGCGGGCACGGTCGCGTTGATTGCGATGCGGTCGCGACGAACCGGCGGGGGCGGCGTGTACGCGGCCTCGACGGCCGCGGCCAACCACGCCGCCGCCTCGGACGGTTCATACTCGAGAAACGCGCCGAACTCGCCCCAGCCCGACGGGCCGTCGATCAGCGCAACTTCGCGAACAGTGATGCCGCGGAACTTGATCCGCATCGGTAGGGCGACGACGTGTAGGCGATCAACGATGTCGGTTACTGACGGCACGGCCTCAATAATCCACCACGTCATAGTTCGGTAAGAGTTCGGCAGCAGCCCGTCGGCCCCTCGTCGGTTAGCGTATGTTTAAGTTACTTAACAATTTCAGCACGGGCATCGGCTCGTGAGAGGGCAGTGATCATGCAGGCTCGCACGTTGGTCCCGAACGCACTGGCAGTGGCCGCCACCGGCGTGTTGGGCGGCCTTGCCAGCCGACCGGCGCAGTCGGCGTGGTACGCGTCGCTGAAGAAGCCGCCGTACCAGCCGCCGCGGCAGGCGTTCCCGATCGTCTGGCCGATCCTTTACGCCGATATCGCCACCGTCTCGGCGTCGACGATCGACGAACTCGACGACCGCGGCGACACAGGCGCCCGCCGGTCCTACATCGCGGCCCTGACGGCCAACCTCGTGCTCAACGCCAGTTGGTCATGGCTTTTCTTCACCAAGCGATGGCTTGGCACCTCGGCGATCGCGGCGGGCGTACTCGCCGTCAGCAGTGCCGATCTGACCCGACGTGCGGCGGCGGTGCGCGGTCGCCGTGCCGCACCGCTTGCCCTCTACCCGCTGTGGTGCGCGTTTGCCGCCGTGCTGTCCACCCACATCTGGTTCCTGAATCGACGCTCATGAAAATCGCCAAGCTACCCATACAGATTGCGGAGTCGGCCCTATCCGTCGGCGGGATTCGAGTCGGTACGGAGGAGCCGCACTACCTCAGCACCCGTCTCACGGATGGGGTCGACATCCGCACCTACGGCCCGCGCGTCGCTGCCCAGACAACGGTTGAGGCCGACGAGGACCGCGCCCGCAGCATCGGATTCCGGCGCCTGGCCCGCTACATCTTCGGCGGCAACCACCGCGAGCAGGAGATCGCCATGACCGCACCGGTGGTCCAGCAGGCGAGCCGCAAGGGCGACGACATCGCGATGACGGCGCCCGTCGCCCAGTCGCGCACATCCGACGACCGTTGGACCATCCGGTTTTTCATGCCGTCGAAGTGGACGATGGACACGCTGCCCACCCCCGACGACGACGATGTCGCACTGGTATCCGTCCCCGGAGAGACCGTCGCGGTGCTGCGATTCAGCGGAGATCGCAGCCCGACGGCAGTCGCAGCCCGCACCGAAGAACTGCTCGATGCGTTACGCACCGCCGGGATCGAACCGATCGGCGAGCCGGTCGCTTGGTTCTACGACCCGCCCTGGACCCTGCCGTTCCGGCGCCGCAACGAGATAGCCATAGCTATCAAGCCATGAAAGCTCAGCTCTTCGCGTACACCCGGCGCCCCGCGAGATAGGTGGCGCGCACCTCCAGGTCGGCGATGTCTTCGGCGGACACGGTGCGCGGATCGGCCGACAGCACAACGAAATCCGCGTACTTGCCGACCTCCAACGAGCCGATCGCGTCGTCGCTGAACAGCTGCCATGCCGCGTCGATCGTCTGAGCCCGGATGGCCTGGTCGACGGTCAGCAGCTGCTCGGGTCCGAGCACCCGACCACTCGGCGCGGTCCTGGTGGCCGCAACGCTGATGTTGCGCAGGGGCTCCTCCGGGGTGACCGGCGGATCGTTGTGAAGCGAGATCCGCATACCGGTGGCGACCGCGGAACCGCATGGCATCCAACGTGATCCGTGTTCGACGCCGAACAGGCCGTCGACGATGATGTCACCCCAGTAGTGGATCTGGTCGACGAAGATGCTGCACGTGACGCCGAGATCGGCTGCGCGCTGCAGCTGTTCGTCGGAGATCGCGCCGACGTGCTCGAGGCGCAGCCGGTGGTCGGTGCGCGGATGTTTTCTCAGCGCCTCGGAGTAGACATCGAGGATGGTGTCGACGCCCTTGTCGCCCTGCACGTGACAGGCCATCTGCCAACCCAGGGGGAAGTAGGCCTCGACGATCTCGGTGAGCTGCTCGCGGGTGTAGTTCGCGTGCCCGCACGAGCCCGGCACCACACCGATGGCGCGGGTGGCGTCGGTGTCCAGATACGGGAAGGACAGGTCGATGTTGCCGACCCACGGCGAGCCGTCGACCCAGATCTTGATGCCGACCTGACGCACCGTGTCGTCACCGTTGTCGACGGTCTCGTCGGTGGTCATCGCCGCGGTCGACATCTCATAGGTGCGCAGCCGGACCGTCAGCTGGTCACGCAGCTGGAGGAGCATCGGACGGAACATCGGGTCGAAAGCCATCTCAGAACACGTCGTCAGGCCGGCCCGGTTCAGCCGCGCGCACTCGGCGAGCAGCATGGCGGGGTAGTCGCTGGGTTGGATCGCGCCGGCCAGCAGCGGGAACACCGCACCGGTTTCCTCAGCGGTGCCATCCAATTCGCCGGAGGCGTCGTGGCCGTAGCGGGCACCCTTGGGGTCGGGGGTGTCGCGGGTCAGCCCGGCTCGCGCGGCTGCCGCGGAGTTGAAGTACGCCTTGTGGCCGGAGTTGTGGATGATCACCAACGGGCCGTCGGGAGCGATCCCGTTGAGCCAGTCGAGCGTCGGCTCGGGAAGCCCGTCCTGCAGCAGCGGATCCCAGCCGTTGAGGTACGCGCCTTCATCGCCGCGCTTGGCGACCTCCGCCTTGATTGCCGCGACGACCTGGTCGGGGTCGGCGATCGTGACGGGCCGGATGTCGACCAGCCGGTCCGACAAGGCGATCGCCTCCATCAGCGGGTGCCCGTGGGCCTCGATCAGCCCGGGCAGCACGCAGGCGTCGCCGATGTCGATGACCTCGGTGTCGGGCCCGACGAACGCCTCGATGTCGACCTTGCTGCCGACGGCTGTTATTCGGCCGTCGGCGATGGCCAGCGCCTCCGCGGTGGGTTGTGCCTCGTCGGCGGTCAGCACTGTTCCGTGGATGACTAGCTCAGCGTTGGGCACATGCCCATTTTGCTGGACGCCGGTTGTTTGAAAGCAGAAATGGACCCAGCCCAGGCCGGGAGGAGCCTGGGCCGGGCTGGGGAGAGAGCTACGGTTGCTATCCGCCGAGTGCGGCGGCCTCATTGTCCTTCGCCGTCGCCTGGTCCTCGAGAGCTTGCGCCGCGGCCATGCCCTTGGCGACCGCATCCTTATCCGGGCTCAGCAGCGAAGCGTCCAGACGCGCTTGGTTGGCCTGCTCACGCAAGCTGACGGCTTCAGCCTTGAGCGCGGCGGCCTTCTTCGCGTTCTCGGCCTTCGCGTCTGCGGCGGCCTTTGCGTCCGCGGCGGCCTTCTCCTCGGCAGCCTTCTTGGCCGCCTCGGCCTCGGCCTGCTGCGCCTCGATCTTGGCCTGCCCGTCGCCGTTGCCGCTGACCACGGGGTTCTGAACCGGAGCCTGCTGGACCGGTGCCTGCTGAACCGGAGCTTGGCCGGGGACCGTGATGACGCGGGGTGACGGGTTGTTCACCACGACGGGGGCGCTCGGCGACGAGCTGGTGCCCAGCGAGGGGATGTTGATCTCTGACGGGATGTTGAACACCGTCGACGGTGCGCTCTGCGCGCTGGTGGTCTGCACATTCGAGTTCTTCATGCCGAGCATGAGCGCAAACGCGCCGATGCCGATGGCCAGCAGGGCCAGCGCGCCTGCGGCCATCTTCATGCCGGAACCGGAGTTCTGCGGGGCCACCGGCATCGGGGCGTACTGCGGCTGCGGGGCGTACTGCGGCTGCGGGGCGGGCGCGTAGTAGGTGTTGGGCTGGCCGTGGTAGCTGTTCTGGGGGCCGTAGTAGCTGTTCATGATCTCTCCCGTAGGTGCTGGCGCTTCCCGGTTTGGGCTGCTCTCACGGGTAGGAGCGCTGGGCCTACGGCGCTCGCACACTTTTTCCGAAACTTTTCTGAAAGTTTTTTTCCGGCCGTGTCGATTCGGCGGGGTTGTCGTTCGACGTGTCAACGAGGGCACGATGGACGTGCCCCTTCACCACAGATCGAAGGAGACATGACAATGTCGCGCTACATGCTGATCATGCGGTCCACCCCCGAGGCCGAGGCCGCCATGGAAGAGGCCAACATCGACTTCAGCGAGATCATCGAGTCGATGGGCCGGTTCAACGAGGAGCTCATCAAGGCCGGCGTGCTGCTGGCCGGCGAGGGTCTGACCGGGCCCGAGGAGGGCTTCGTCGTCGACTTCAACGCCGATCCACCTGTGGTCACCGACGGCCCGTACACCGAGGCCAAGGAGCTGTTCAACGGGTTCTGGATCCTCGACGTGTCCTCCAAGGAAGAGGCCAAGCAGTGGGCACAGAAGGTTCCGCTGGGTAAGGGCGTCAAGCTCGAGGTGCGCCGGGTGTCGGAGACCGAAGAGTTTCCGCAGGACAACCCGTGGGTCCAGAAGGAGATTCAGTGGAAGGCCGACCTGGCCGAGAAGATCGCCGCGCAGGCGCGCGCGGACGCCGACAAGCTGGCGCGCTGACTCTCCGCGAGACGGAATTCCGGCACCGGAAGTGCGAGTGGGGGCGTGCCGGGATTCCGTTTCGCGGGAAGTCGAGCGCCTACGATGTGCCCGGCCCTTGAAACCATTTCTGTAACACGTTCTAATCTGAAGTCATGACCTCGGTTGACGACCTGCTGCGCCATCCCCTGCACTCCGGCCACCTCACGGTTGATGCCCTCAAGCGCAACAAGGACAAGCCAGTGCTTTTCCTCGGCGACACCACGCTGACCGGCGGCCAGCTCGCCGACCGCATCAGCCAGTACATTCAGGCGTTCGAGGGGCTCGGCGCGGGCACTGGCGCCGCTGTCGGCCTGCTGGCGCTCAACCGCCCCGAGGTCCTGATGATCGTCGGTGCCGGCCAAACGCAGGGTTATCGACGAACCGCACTACATCCTCTCGGTTCGTTGGATGACCATGCCTACGTGCTGAACGACGCCGGGATCACATCCCTGATCATCGACCCGAACCCGATGTTCGTTGAACGGGCGCTGGGTCTGCTGGAGAAGGTGCCCGAGCTGAAGCAGATCCTCACCATCGGGCCGGTGCCGTCAGAGCTGGCCGACGTCGCGGTGGATCTCAATGCCGAGGCGGCGAAGTACTCCCCCCGCCCGTTGGTCGCCGCGGAGTTGGCGCCGGACACCGTCACCGGGCTTGCCTTCACCGGTGGTACGACCGGCAAGCCGAAGGGCGTCATGATGACCGCCCAGGCCACCACCACGATGACGACGATCCAGCTCGCCGAGTGGGAATGGCCCGAGAATCCCAAGTTCCTGATGTGCACCCCGCTGTCGCATGCCGGCGCAGCATTCTTCGTGCCAACGATCGTCAAGGGTGGCGAGATGGTCGTGCTCGCCAAGTTCGATCCGGCCGAGGTGCTCAAAACCATTGAGGAACAGAAGATCACGGCGACGATGCTTGTGCCGTCGATGATCTACGCACTGATGGATCATCCCGACTCGCATACGCGTGACCTGTCGTCTCTCGAGACTGTGTACTACGGCGCGTCGGCGATGAACCCGGTGCGGCTGAAGGAAGCGATCGCCCGGTTCGGCCCGATCTTCGCGCAGTACTACGGGCAGTCCGAGGCGCCGATGGTGATCACCTATCTGGCCAAGGGCGACCACGACGAGAAGCGACTGACCTCATGCGGGCGTCCGACGTTGTTCGCCCGCACGGCGTTGCTCGGCGAGGACGGCCAGCCGGTGGCCCAAGGCGAGGTTGGCGAGATCTGCGTGTCGGGACCCTTGCTCTCGGGCGGGTACTTGAACAAACCCGAGGCGACGGCCGAGACGTTCCGCGACGGCTGGATGCACACCGGCGATCTGGCCCGCGAGGACGAAGACGGCTTCTGGTACATCGTCGACCGTACCAAGGACATGATCGTCACCGGCGGCTTCAACGTGTTCCCGCGCGAAGTCGAAGACGTTGTCGCCGAACACCCTTCGGTCGCGCAGGTCTGCGTCATCGGCACGCCCGACGAGAAGTGGGGCGAGGCGGTGACCGCCGTCATCGTGCTGCGGCCCGATGCGCCCAGTGATGACGAGGCGATCGCGAAGGTGACCGCTGAGATCCAGTCCGCGGTCAAGGATCGCAAGGGTTCGGTGCAGTCACCCAAGCAGGTGATCGTCGTCGACTCGGTGCCGGTGACCGCGCTGGGCAAGCCGGACAAGAAGGCGGTGCGCGCGCAGTTCTGGGAGGGCGCAGGCCGCGCGGTCGGCTGATTTTGCACCGCGAGCAGACGCATATGTACCCGAAAGCCCCTCGAAAAGGGGACTTTTGCGACTGCTCGCGCTAGAGGGTGACCCACAATGGGCGTGTGCCGTCGACCGATATCCGCCAGACCGTTGATGCGGTGTGGCGAATGGAGGCCGCCAAGATCGTGGCGACGCTGACCAGGGTCGTCGGCGACATCGGGCTCGCCGAGGACCTGGCGCAGGAAGCCCTCGTGGACGCGCTGACACAATGGCCGGACACCGGCGTGCCACGCAACGCGGGAGCGTGGCTCACCACCGTTGCCAAGCGCAAGGCGATCGACAACTGGCGTCGGCAGGACAACCTCGACGCCAAGTACGCAACACTGGCCCGCGGTCTGGAAGCCCGAATCGACGAACCCGCATGGGATCCCGACCGGATCGACGACGACGTGCTGCGGCTGATCTTCATCTCGTCGCACCCCGTGTTGTCGCGAGAAGGGCAGATCGCGCTGACCCTGCGCGTGGTCGGCGGCCTGACCACCGACGAGATCGCCAGAGCCTTCCTGTCGTCGGCGCCGACGATCGCGGCCCGGATCACCAGGGCCAAGAAGACGCTTGCGGCGGCGGACGTACCGTTCGAGGTGCCCGATCGCTCGGAGTACCCGCAGCGGCTGTCGGCGGTGCTTTCGGTGATCTACCTGATCTACAACGAGGGCTATTCGGCATCGTTTGGTCAACGCTGGATTCGCGACGAGCTGTGCACCGAGGCGCTGCGCCTCGGCCGGGTACTCGCGGCGCTGGTGCCCGATGAACCCGAGGTGCACGGGCTCTTGTCGTTGATGGAGTTTCAATCGTCGCGGTTCGGGGCGCGCACCGAAGCAGACGGGACACCGATCCTGCTGCAGGAGCAGAACCGCACGAAGTGGGATCGCGCGCAGATCGGACGCGGGGTCGCCGCGCTGGAGCGGGCCGCGCATGCCGTCGAGAAGAGGGGCACCGGCTGGGGCCCGTATGCGTTGCAGGCCGCGCTGGCCGAATGCCACGCCACCGCCCCGACGGCGGCCGAAACCGACTGGAACCGGGTCGTCTCGCTATATGACGGGCTTCTACAGATCGCGCCGTCGCCGATAGTCGAGTTAAACCGGGCCGTCGCGGTCGCGATGGCTGACCCCTCCGAGGGGCCCCGGCTGGCGCTGGAGATCGTCGACGGGCTGACCGGCCTCGACGGGTCCTACCTGTTGCCAAGCGTTCGCGGGGAGCTGCTGGCCCGCGTCGGCCGCAACGACGAAGCGGCAGCGGAATTCGCAAGGGCCGCCGACCTCACCGACAACGAGCGCGAGCGGGACGTGTTGAGGAACAAGGCTATTCGGATGCAGACGGGCTAGCTCCAGGCACGCCGGTGCGGGCCGCCACCGAAGCGGGCGTCGCGGTGTCGAAAACGTCGACGACGACGTCGTCGTCCCGGTACCCGCCGATGCGGTGCAGGCCGGGCGTCGCGGCGACGACGTCGTTGGTCTCGTCGCCCGTCATCGGATAATCCGTGACGGGATGCCGCCAATGCGCGGCGACAATCGTCGCCGGGTTGGTCAGCCGCGGCAGCTCGCGGTCCAGAATCTCTCGCAGCGTTGCGGCCTCCAGGTAATAGCCGACCTCCGACAGCACGATCAGATCGAAATCCGTTGCCGGCCAGTCCTCGTCGAGCGAGTGACGCATCAGCGTCACACCCTCTTCGAGGCCGGCTTCCTTCAGCCGTCTGCCGGTGGCTTCCAGAGCGGCGGGAACGAGGTCGGTGGCCGTCACGTGATCGCATCGAGCGGCCAGCCGCTCGGTCAGCACACCCACAGAACAGCCGGGCTCGAATGCATGCTGGAATCGCGGAAGTGGCAGCAGCGCAAGGGTGATCGCGAACTTGCGTTGCTCGTACCACCTCTCCTGCAGCTGCCACGGATCGGCCGACGCGTCGTACATCCGGTCGAAGTACGCATCGGGCAGTCGTGCGCTCATCGAAGCCGTCCCGCCAGTGATCCGAGTTCGGCAAGGTCGCGTTCGGCGTGGCTCTGCCGCACATACATGGTCAGATCGGCAACGCGGCCCGCATGCTTGGCATCCTGTGCCAGCGGCCCTGGCCCGAGCGCCCGTCCGGTGCGGGTGATCGTCTCGTCAACCGCCGTCTCCACCACCGCCCTTGTCCTTCGCGCAATCAACTCCGCTCGCCCCGCACGGTTCAACGGATCCGCGTCGACCTCGGACGCCGCCGACAGCAGCATCGCCTCGGCGGCAGCGATCGCGGCGTCCACCGCACCGAGATGCGCAAGCGTGTGCGGGTCGACGGATTCGCGGGTGGCCCGCGCATACAGCGGTGCGGCGACCGCGCGTGCCCCGCCGAGCCAGCACGCACTCACCCCGATGGCGCCGTGCCAGAAGCCCGGCCGGTCGAGATACTCGCCGGGAGTGCCGACCGATACCGCAGGCGCACCGGTGAATTGCACCGATCGGGTGTCCGAGTCTGCCATCCCTGCGTTGCGCCAATCACTTGGCAGCGATCGCACATGCCGATCAGCGAGGTCTACGGCGAACAGGCCGCGACGTTCTGCGTCGACTTCCGCGGTCACCAGGGCGTGGGTGCAGATGCCCGCGCCGGAACACCACACCTTTGTGCCTTCGAGTCGCACGTCATCGCCTTCGCCATGCGCAAGCAGGACGGCATCGCGGGCCTCGGCGGCCCAAACCCCCCACAGCTGATCGGGTTTGGGGTCTGGCCCGCGTAGCTCGGCGAGGATCGCGACGGCGTCGGTGTGCGCTTCGGCCAGCCGCCCAGCGACGACGTCGGCCTCCGTCAGTTCGGCCAGCCGACGCCAACGAACCGCGGTCTCACCTGAGCCGGGAAGAGGCAGATCCAACTCCCCCGCCGCCAACCAGCGCCCGATCTGGGTGCTCATGCGCCCGCCCTCTTCTTGCGCACCGAGTCCGACAGCTCACGCAGGTGCTTTGCGAATCCACCTGGCGCACGGCCCTTCTGGCGATCCGACGTCGCCACCGACAAGCTCTTGTCGCGATGGATGCGCACACCCCGGGCCTCGAACCGGCCGACGAGCTCGACGTCTTCGCCGGAAGGCAGTGCCCGGAACCCGCCAGCCGCCCAGTACGCATCTGCGCGAAACCCCATGTTTGCGCCGTGAACGTGATTGTGGCCCAGGCCTTTCGAGTGATATGCGCGCAGGTAGCGACGAGCCACCTCGGCCGGGTAGTGTCGCCAAGCCGGCACCCGCACGACGCCAAGCACCATGTCGGCGTCGGAGGCCGTCATCTGTAGCAACCAGTCGGCGGGCACCACGCTGTCGGCGTCGGTGGTGGCAAACCAGGTGCGGGCAGGGTCGACGGCCTCGCACAGCTGGCGGGCATACTCGAAACCCGCCGCCCTTGCCGCCCCGACATTGCCCGCTTCAACGGTGACGAAGTGCACGTCCGGGCCGAACTGCCCGACCAAGCGCTCGCTGCCATCGCTGGTGGCGTCGAGCACCACCACAACGGAAGCCGGCGCGGGTAGACAAACGGTCGCGGTCGCCAGTGCACGCAGACACCGCGGCAGATGTGCGGCCTCGTTGTGGGCAGGCACGACGACGACGGCCTTGGCCAGTTCCATCCCTGGTAGATAGCCGGATTCCAGATCTTGAAACCGGCTCAGAGGAAGACGATCTCCCCCAGCGCCATCTGCCGCTCGACGACCTCCGGGGTCAGCAGCGGCGGCCCGTCGCCGCGCTCCAGTTGGCTGGCGAAACACCGCATCGCTTCCGCCTTGGCGGCGAGATCGCCCGGCGTCAGCTCGATGCGTCTGGCCCCATGCCACGGCACAGCCGGGTCATCAGGAATTGCCCAGTGCCACATCCATATCGGGTACTCGAGGAACCGCACACCGGCGCGCTTGGCGGCGTCTGCTGCGGCACGTCCTGTCGCCTCATGGTCGGGGTGCCCGTCACCGCGCCACGTCGCGGCGCACCACGTTCCGCGGTCGAAGCCGGCCAGCATCACGCCGAGCCGGGCGCTCAGCCTGCGTTCGTGACGCGCGACCTCGCCGTCGGGGATGCGTAGGAATACCGGCGTCGGCAAGCCAAGGGCCTTCGCGGCGTCGGCGAGTTCATGCCGGCGCAACTTCGCCAATTCCTTCCGATCGCCGCCGTCGTCCGGGTACGCCGCCTCACCGTCGGTCACCGCGACCACCTGCACGGTGACTCCGCGACGGCTGAGCATCGCGGCGGTGGCACCCAGGCCCAACGTCTCGTCGTCGGGATGCGCAGCGACCAGGAACAGCGTGCGGCAGTCCTCGACGTCCAGAGCCGCAAAGTCGCGCCGCCACTGCGTCCACGCCTCGACCGGGGTGCCGCCCTCGTCGATCGGCCGCGCCGCCAAGCGCGCACTATTGCTGGTCGGCTCGGTCACGGGGGTGGAGTAGCCGGTGCCGTGAATTCCACACGCGCGACCCGTGACAGGATTTCCGTCATGCAGGTACGTGCCGTCTTGTTCGACTACTCGGGCACGCTGTTCCGGCTCGAAGAGGACGACAGCTGGTTTGCGGGCATGACGGTCGAGGAGCGCGAGGTCGACGGGCACGTTCAGGCCGAGCTGATGCGCCGACTCACCGCCCCTACCGGTCGCTCGGTCGAGATGACACCACAGGCCTACGAAGCGTGGGTCAACCGCGACCTGGCACCGCACCTGCACCGTGAGGCGTACCTGCATGTGCTGCGCAGGTCGGGAATGCCCGACGAACATGCCGTCACGCTGTACGAACGGGTGATCGACCCGATGTCGTGGACGGCGTACCCCGATACCGCCGAGGTGCTCAAGAGTCTTCATCGTCAAGGCATCAAGACCGCGGTCGTCTCCAATATCGCCTTCGACGTCCGGCCCGCGTTCGAGGCGATCGGCGCGGCCGACCACGTCGACGATTTCGTGCTGTCGTTCGAGGTCGGCGCGGTCAAGCCGTCCGCCGCGATCTTCCAGACCGCGTTGACACGGCTTGGCGCAATGCCCGAATACACGGTGATGGTCGGCGACAGCGAAGAAGCCGACGGCGGCGCGCGGGCCCTCGGTTGCGGGTTCTTGCTGGTCGATCCGTTGCCGACGGCGGAGCGGCCCCACGGCCTGCGCAGCGCGCTGACCGGGTACGGCGTCGACCTGGACAAGCAGTAGCGTCGCGGTATGTCCAACAGCGAGCGCATTCGGCCGCCGTGGTGGCTGAAATACGTCAACAAAGTCATGATCGGCGCGCAGCGGCTCGGTTTCGGGTTCGGCGGCAAGGGGCCGGTGATCCTGACGGTCCGCGGACGCAAATCGGGAAAGCTGCGTTCGACGCCGATCACCCCGATGGCCGTCGACGGCAAGCGGTACGTGCTCGGGGGGCTGCCCGGCGGCGACTGGGCCGCCAACGTGCGCGCCGCGGGTGTGGTCGAGCTGCGCCAGGGCCGAAGCACCGAACGCGTTCGGATGGTGGAGCTGCCACCCGATGAGGCGCGGCCATTGCTGCGGTTGTTCCCCACCGAGGTGCCGACCGGCGTGGGTTTTCTCAAGAACGCGGGCTTGGTGACCGGCCCCAACCCCGACGAGTACGAAGCACTGGCAGGCCGCTGCCCGGTCTTTCGTTTCGATCCGGTAAACGCATGAGCGAGAACCCTTTTGACGCCGCGCTCTGGCAGCCAGTCGCCGGTTTCGACCTGACCGACATCACGTATCACCGCCACGTCATCGACGGCGCACCGCAGCCGACCGTGCGGGTCGCGTTCGACCGGCCCGAGGTGCGCAACGCGTTCCGCCCGCACACCGTCGACGAGCTGTACCGGGTTCTGGACCACGCCAGGATGTCGCCCGACGTCGGCGTCGTGCTGTTGACCGGTAACGGGCCCTCGCCGAAGGACGGCGGCTGGGCATTCTGTTCCGGTGGCGATCAACGCATCCGCGGCCGCACCGGCTACCAGTACGCGGAAGGCGAGACCGCCGACACCGTCGACGTGGCCCGTGCGGGACGGCTGCACATCCTCGAGGTGCAGCGGCTGATCCGGTTCATGCCCAAGGTCGTCATCTGCCTCGTCAACGGGTGGGCCGCAGGCGGCGGGCACAGCCTGCACGTGGTCTGCGACCTGACCCTGGCCAGCCGCGAACACGCCCGGTTCAAGCAGACCGACGCCGACGTCGGCAGCTTCGACGGCGGTTACGGCAGTGCGTATCTGGCCAAACAGGTCGGCCAGAAGTTCGCCCGCGAGATCTTCTTCCTCGGCCGCCCGTACGACGCAGAGCAGATGCATGCGATGGGCGCGGTGAACGAAGTCGTCGACCACGCGGACCTGGAGACGGTGGCGCTGGACTGGGCCACCACGATCAACGGCAAGTCGCCGCAGGCCGTGCGGATGCTCAAGTACGCGTTCAACCTGACCGACGACGGGCTTGTCGGCCAACAGCTATTCGCCGGTGAGGCAACGCGATTGGCGTACATGACCGACGAGGCCGTCGAGGGCCGCGACGCGTTCTTGGAGAAGCGCGACCCGGACTGGAGCCCGTTCCCCCGCTACTTCTAGCGATTTCGGCGCGTTCTAGCGATTTCGGCGCGTTGACCGACGCTCAGCGCACGCGAGCGCGCCGAAATCACTCGGCTTCGGCGGCGCGGCGGGCGTCGCGGCTCGTCTTGAGCAGGCTGAGCACCGTCGTGATGGTCAACGTGGCGACGATGAACAGCAGCGACGTGACGATTCCGATCTCGGGCAGATGGAATGAGCCGACATGGTCGAGGCGGGAGTGGTGCAGCGCCTCGACGATGAGCTTGACGCCGATGAAGCCAAGCACGACGGCCAATCCCTTGCTGAGGTAGACGACCCTTTCCAGTAGGCCGCCGATCAGGAAGTAGAGCTGCCGCAGACCCATCAGCGCCAGCGCGTTGGCGGTGAAGATGATGTACGCGTCGTTGGTCAGCCCGAAGATCGCCGGAATCGAGTCGAGCGCAAACACGACGTTGGCGATGCCGATCGCGGCGATGACGATCACCAGCGGGGTGAACATCGGCCGCTTGCCGACACGGGTGACGAGCTTGCGCCCCTCGTAGTCGTCGCGCAGCGGCAGGATGCGATGCAGCAACCGCAACACGGGGTTCTTGCGGAAGTCAGGCTCGTCGTCGGAATCCTCGAGCGCCAACTGGATCGCGGTATAGACCAGGAAGCCGCCGAGGATGTAGAACACCCAGCTCCAGGCCGAGATCGCCGCGGCGCCCGCGAAGATGAACACCGCGCGGAAGACCAGCGACAACACGATGCCGATGTAGAGCACCTTGTCCTCGGCCAGCTCGGGCACCCCGAACCGGGCCATGACGATCATGAACACGAACAGGTTGTCGACGCTGAGGCTGTATTCGGTGATGTAGCCGGCGACGAACTCCTGGCCGCTGGAACCCGGCGCGAAGACGAAGAGCCCGACGGCGAACACCGCCGCGAGGCCGATGTAGATGAGGACCCAACGCACGGCGTCGCGGGTGGTGACCGTCCGCTGTCGCCGGCCGATGACCGCAAGGTCGAGGACCATGATCGCGACCAGCACCGCGACGGTGATGGCCCAAACCAAGGGGGATACGGCAGAAATCACGGTCGACCTCCGGACGGCATGACGCAACGGCCCGAAGGTCTCTTCCGCCCCTGGCCGTGGCCAGAGACCGGCACCGCCGGGTAGGCCGTTGGGCCTTCCGTGATGACGACGAGTGCCGCGGAGGAATACTCCCCTTCACGAACATGCAGAACGCTAGTCCACTGTCCAGAACTTGTCGCATCGGGGGTCTTCGTCTCGCCGAACGGACTTGGCCTAGAAGCGGAACGTCGTCTGGCCGTGCGGGGACTTCGCGAACGCCAGCACTTTGACGGGCGGCACGCGAAACACATGAGCGATATGACTGTCGCCGGTTTCGTCGCTGTGGCCGAAGCCGTCCTCGGCTGGCGTGAAATCCCAGTCGCCGTCGTACTTCTCGCGGATGGCGTCGGCGAGCTTCGTCAACCTTTCAACGCCGGTCACCCGTTGCGCGTCGCCCTCGACGACCACATCGAGCCCGTCGTTCCACGTGTTGACGCCCGTGGTGACAGCCACCGATGTCGACCCGTTGAGGTTCTGCGCCTTCTGCTCTTCTTGGCCGGTGCAGAACACGAACGTGTCGTCCACCCACGCCCCGACGAGCGGGGTGACGTGCGGCCGTCCGTCCCTGCGAACGGTCGTCAGCCAGTAGAGCTCGGCGGCCGTCAGCGCATCCCTGACCTGCTGCCAGCCGACGGCTTCGAAGGCTTCGCTGAAGCGGGTATCGAGCGTTCCGTTGATCGCCATACTCATACCGACCCTGCGACGGCGCACAACTCATCGCGGTCCATAGACTCCACGGGTGAGTAAGAGCCCGCTGCGGCGGCTGGCAAACGAGCTGGTGCTGGCCAGCATGCGACCACCGATCGCCCCCCAGTTGATGTTGTACCGGCCCGGCCAAGGCGACATCGACCTCGCAGGCAAGCGCATCCTGCTCACCGGCGCATCGTCGGGTATTGGCGAGGCGGCAGCGCTGAAGTTCGCCCGCCGAGGCGCCACCGTCGTCGTCGTCGCCCGCCGCAAGGACCTGCTGGACGGTGTGGCCGACCGGATCCTCTCCGACGGCGGCGACGCGCTGGCCATCGACTGCGACCTGGCCGACCTCGACGCCGTCGATGCGCTCGGCGCCCGCGTCGAGAAGGAGATCGGCGGCGTGGACATCCTCGTCAACAACGCGGGCCGGTCGATCCGCCGCCCGCTCGCCGAGTCGCTCGAGCGCTGGCACGACGTCGAGCGGACGATGACCCTCAATTACTACTCGCCGCTGCGGCTGATCCGCGCTATCGCGCCGGGCATGCTCGAGCGCGGCGACGGTCACATCATCAACGTCGCGACGTGGGGCGTATTCAGCGAATCCTCGCCGCTGTTCGCGGTTTACAACGCGTCGAAGGCGGCGCTGTCGGCGGTGAGCAGGGTCATCGAAACCGAGTGGGCGCACAGGGGCGTGCATTCGACGACGTTGTACTACCCGCTGGTGGCCACCCCGATGATCGCGCCGACGAAGGCCTATGCCGGGCTGCCCGCACTCACGCCCGCCGAGGCCGCCGACTGGATGGTGACCGCCGCCCGCACCCGGCCGGTGCGCATCGCCCCGCGGATGGCCGTCACCGCCAAAGCACTCGACACCGTCGCACCGGGCTGGCTCAACGCGCTGATGAAGCGGCAGCGACTGCAGCCGGGGGCATGACGCGCCTGTGCCGAATCCGGCACCCGACGTGATAGACCAGAGTCATGGAGATCCTCGCGAGCCGGATGCTCCTACGGCCCGCCGACTATGATCGCTCGCTGCGGTTCTACCGCGACCAACTCGGCCTGGCGATCGCCCGCGACTACGGGGCGGGCACCGTCTTCTACGCGGGCCAGTCACTGGTCGAACTGGCCAGCCACGGCGGGCCTAACGCCTCCGGCACGCTCTGGCTGCAGGTGCGCGACGTCTACGCCGCCGAGAAGGAGCTGGCCGACCGCGGGGTTCCCATCGTGCGGGAAGCTAGGCAGGAACCGTGGGGCCTGCACGAGATGCAGGTGGCCGATCCCGACGGCGTCACGCTGATCTTCGTGCAGGTGCCGGAAACCCACCCGCTGCGGCGCGACACCAGAAACTGAACGGCCCCCGGCTCATTGAGCCGAGGGCCGCCTGATTCAGGTCAGCGAGCGGCCGCCAGCGGCCAACCCACGGAGGCCAACCGCGCAGCGACCTGGTGGATCTCCTCCGGATTTGGCTCCGTTTCGATGACCCCTTGTACCGCGGTGCGGATCTCGTCCTCGGTCACCTCGTCGGAGTCGATTCCCTTGAGGACATGCTGGGCGGCCTTGACGACCTCGTCCTCGGTCAGCGACCGCTTCAACAGCGCGAGGAGCGCGAAGTAGTCCTTCGGCGGCACACCTTCGGGATAACCCTGGTGCAGCCACCCGAGGACGTTGTCCAGAACAGTCTGATTCTCGGTCATGATGCCTTTCGGGTCACTTCTTGGGCATGAAGGGGAACGGATCGAAACCGAAATGGTGGATGATCGTCGCCCTGGTGATCCAGGCGACGGCGGTGATGATCACCCAGCCGACGAAAACGAACAGGGCAATGCCGAGATACTTCATCGCCGGGTTGGACGAGTGGGTGGTGCCATCGGCCTCTGTGGCCCCTGCTCCGTTGGAGTAGGCGACCAGCCCGCCGGCGAAGACCGCGGGCAGGCCCGCGCCGAGGACGAGTCCAATAAGCAGCACCTTGAAGATGCTTTCGAAGTAAGTCATCGATCTTCCTTTGTTTCAGGGAGCGATCGCGGTCAGACCGCGGCCGTGTCCTTGGGCTCCTTGACGGCCGCGCGAACCTCGGCGGGAACCACGGAGTTGGTGGTCGCGTCCCA
The DNA here is from genome assembly GCF_003719305.1 of Mycolicibacterium stellerae. Classification (GTDB taxonomy): domain Bacteria; phylum Actinomycetota; class Actinomycetes; order Mycobacteriales; family Mycobacteriaceae; genus Mycobacterium; species Mycobacterium stellerae. The sequence continues at coordinate 9,027 of NZ_RARC01000022.1, read as the reverse complement.
ATCGGCGTTGACGTTGCTGCTGTCGACCTTCTGCTGCTGGGCACGCCACCAGATGTAGAACGACAGCGCACACAGGATGACGAAGATCAGACCGTCACCGGCGAGGTCGGAGCCGGTGAGCGACTCGACTCCGTGAGAGAGCCAGTAGGACAGCGCGCCCATGAGACCTGCGGCGGGCAATGTGATCAGCCATGCGACCGCCATGCGTCCGGCGACCGCCCACCGCACCTCAGCTCCGGGCTTGCCGACACCGCTGCCCAGGATCGAGCCCGTCGCCACGTGGGTGGTCGACAGCGCCATACCGGCGGCACTGGAGCTCAGGATGATTGCAGCCGACGACGCCTCGGCTGCGAAGCCCTGCGGGGACTCGATCTCGACCAGACCCTTCCCGAGGGTGCGAATCACCCGCCAGCCGCCGATGTAGGTGCCGAGACCGATAGCAAGCGCGCAGCTGAAGATGATCCAGAACGGCAGGCCCTGCTCCTTGACGTCGCCGGTGAGGTGCCCGGTGGTGATGAGCGCGAGCGCAATGACGCCCATCGTCTTCTGGGCGTCATTGGTGCCGTGCGACAACGCGACCAGAGAGGCGGTCGCGATCTGGCCCCACCGAAAGCCCTCTTCGCGCCGCTTCTGCACCACGTTGCGGGTGATCCGGTAAACCAGCCAGGTGCCGCACGCGGCGACAAGGCACGCGATCACCGGCGCGGCCACGGCGGGGATCAGCACCTTCGTTGTGACGCCGCTCCAGTTCACGCCGGCCGTGCCGAGCGCGGCGAGACCCGCGCCGATCAGGCCGCCGAACAGGGCGTGCGATGAGCTGGACGGAATGCCGAACAGCCAGGTGAGCAGGTTCCACAGGATGCCGCCGATGAGGCCGGCGAAGATGATCGTCAGGCCCATCGACGCATCGATATTCGGGATGAGAGCGCCGGTCTTGCTGTCCTGAACCTTCAGCACCGACGTCGTCACGGTGACCGCGACCTCGACCGACAGGAACGCGCCCACCAGGTTGAGGACTCCCGCGAGCAGGACGGCTGTTTTGGGCTTCAGCGCACCTGTGGCGATCGATGTCGCCATCGCATTGCCGGTGTCGTGGAACCCATTGGTGAAGTCGAATGCCAGTGCTGTTGCTATCAGCAGCACCAGGATGATCATCTCTGTGCTCATGGCGCCAATTCTGAGGGATTCTCAACGGATTTGGCCAGCCGCTAGCCACCCTAAGAGAGCCCTCCGAGCAGGCGCTTTGCCGAATCTGGCGATCTGTTCATTCACTGTTCACGTAGTGTCTCGGGGGCGTTCGTGTGCCACGGCGGCCCGGCATCGCCAAGACTGCGGATTTACTATCGTGCTCGTGGATGAAGGGCCGTCGGCCGCCGCCCGGAGGGGAGTTCACAGTGAACAATTTTCTCGCCAAGATCGTGAACTGGATTACCTCCGGATATCCCGAGGGGGTGCCCGGCCCGGATCGGGTGCCGCTGTTCGCGTTGATGAAGCAGCGGCTCACCGACGATGAGGTCAAGGCCGTCGCAGAGGGATTACTGACCCGCGGCGAGTTCGACCACGTCGACATCGGCGTGCTGATCACCCAGTTCACCGATGAACTGCCCAAGCCGGATGACGTCGAACGGGTGCGTGCCCGCCTGGCCGCTCACGGGTGGCCGCTCGACGACGCGCGAGACGCCGAGGAGACGGAATAGCCGCCCTCCGCCCCGTCCCCGTGCCGTCTGGACCGTCGGCGCTGTCGGTGCTGACCACTGTGGAGGCGGTGTTGGCCGGCCGCGAACCGGCGATGCTTCCCGTGCCCGCCGACGACGAACATCAAACCCGTTTGCTGACAACGTCATTGAGGGCCGGCGAGGATATCGACGACGACGTCGCAGTCGTGGTGTCGACGTCGGGAACGACGGGCACGCCGAAAGGAGCGATGCTGACAGCCGCGGCACTGACCGCCAGCGCGGATGCCACGCACCGGCGGCTCGGCGGCCCTGGGCGATGGCTGCTCGCGTTGCCGGCCCATCACATCGCGGGTCTGCAGGTGCTGGTGCGCAGTGTGGTCGCGGGCCGCGCGCCCGTCGCAGTCTCTGCACGGTTCGACGCGTCCGAGCTGCCCGCGGCGGTCTCGGCGATGGGGTCGGGCCGTCGCTACGCGTCGATGGTGGCTTCGCAATTGGACAAGGCGTTGGCCGATCCGTCGGCATCCGCTGCACTCGCCGAACTGGATGCGATCTTGATCGGCGGCGGACCGATGCCCGGACGTATTGCGGAAAGGGCTGCGGCGGCCGGACTTTCGGTGTTGCGGACATACGGTATGAGCGAGACGGCTGGCGGATGCGTGTACGACGGCGTTCCTCTGGACGGAGTGCGGGTACGTATCGATCCTGACGGCCGTATCGCCCTCGGCGGCGCCACCCTCGCAAAGGGGTATCGAAATCCGCCGGATCCGGACCCGTTCGCAGAGCCAGGCTGGTATGTGACCGACGACATTGGCGCCCTTGATGATTCGGGGATCCTCCGAGTTCTCGGTCGGACCGACGACGCGATCAGCACCGGCGGCCTGACTGTCTTTCCGCACCTCGTCGAGACCGCGCTGGCGTCGCATCCGCGGGTCGCCGACTGCGCGGTTTTCGGCGTCCCCGACGACAGTTTGGGTCAGCGGGTGGTTGCCGCCGTGGTGGCGGTCGACGGTTACCCGGCTCCGACACTGTCCGAATTGCGGACCCACGTGAAGACGACGCTGGCTCCGACCGCCGCACCGCGCCAGGTGCACATCGTCGATGAGCTGCCGCGACGCGGTATCGGCAAGGTGGACCGGAGGCGACTCGCCGCCCTCTTCGCCGATTGAGCTAACATCCGCAGATGATTCGCATATTCGCGGTGGCTGCGTGTCTGGTCGCCTGTTTCGGCTTCTCCGCGGCCGCGTCGGCGGATCCAGCAGAGCCCGACACCACGATCTACGCGATCGGCAAGTGCTACGACCCTAGCCAGCCTCCGGTGCAACGACCGGCATCCTTCGCATACAACTGCGACAAGACCGGCGTCATGCAGGACATGACGTGGAGCGCGTGGGGCTCCGACGGTGCGCGCGGTACCGGCACCGACAGCTCGGTCGAGTGCCAGCCGAACTGCGCGCAGGGCGCCACCCTGGTGAACCCCATTGTCGTGCACGCGTGGAACCCGGTGACATCGCCGACTGCCGCGTGCCCACAGGGCGTCAAGTTCTACTCCGACCTGACGATCGCCTATCCCAAGGGTGCGCCGCCGTGGATCAACCCGGGCACAACATGGTCTCCCGGAACCGATTTCGTGACCGTGGACGGCATGCCCGCGGTGCACTACTCGGAGCTGAACCCGACCTGCGAGCCTCTCTGACGGGCGAGAGGTTCATCGCTCCACTTTGACGGTGACTGGGCTTACGTTCCAGATCTCGTCGCAGTACTCCGCGATCGCCCGGTCCGAGGAGAACTTGCCGCTGCGTGCGGTGTTCAGAATCGACATCCGCGACCACGCGTCTCTGTCTTGCCAGGCCGCACTCACCCGATCCTGACACTCGACGTAAGACGCATAGTCCGCCAGCACCAGGAACGGGTCGTCGTAGCGCAGGTTGTCGACCAGCGGGCGGAACACCTCGGTGTCGCCGTGCGAGAAGTGTCCTCCGGCAATGAGATCGAGCACCGAGGCGAGTTCGGCGTTGGCTGCGATGTGATCCGCCGGGCGATACCCGTCGCGCTTGATCTGCTGCACCTGGTCTTCGGTCAAACCGAACAGGAAGAAGTTCTCCGCTCCCGCCTCTTCGCGGATCTCGACGTTCGCGCCGTCCAACGTGCCGATGGTCAGCGCGCCGTTCATCATGAACTTCATGTTGCCCGTACCGGAGGCCTCCTTGCCCGCGGTCGAGATCTGCTCCGACAGATTGGCCGCCGGATAGATCAGGTGCGCGTTCTGCACGTTGAAGTTCGGCACGAACGCGACCTTCATGAACCGGTTGACGTCGGGATCGAAGTTGATCATGTCGCCAACGGCGTTGATCAGCTTGATGATCCGCTTGGCCAGGAAGTAACCGGGCGCCGCCTTACCGCCGAAGATGAACGCGCGCGGGGCGAGTTCGAGGCGCGGATTCTGCTTCAACCGCAAATACTGCGTGACGATGTTGAGCACGTTCAGGTGCTGGCGCTTGTACTCGTGGATCCGCTTGACCTGAATGTCGAACATCCAGGTCGGGTCGAGTTCGACACCCGTTGATGCTCTCACGAAATCGGCCAACCGAGCTTTGTTGGCACGCTTGACGTCTCGCCACTGCTGACGGAACGCCGGGTCTTCGATGAACGACTCCAGGCCGCGTAACCGATCGAGGTGGGTCAGCCAACCGTCCCCGATTGTGCGGTCGAGCAGCCCGCGCAGGCCGGGGTTGGACAGCGCGAGGAAGCGACGCGGCGTCACCCCGTTGGTCTTGTTGGAGAACCGCTCCGGCCACATCTCGAAGAAGTCCTTGAGGACGCTGTCCTTGAGCAGTTCTGAGTGCAACGCGGCGACGCCATTGATCGCGTGGCTGCCGACGGTGGCTAGATACGCCATCTTGACGCTCTTGCCGCCCTCTTCGCCGATGATCGACATCCGCCGAACCCGGTCCTCATCGCCGGGAAACTTCGCCCTGACCTCATCGAGGAACCGGCTGTTGATCTCATAGATGATCTCGAGATGGCGGGGCAGGCACGCGCCGAACATGCCGAGTGGCCACTTCTCCAACGCCTCGGGCAGCAGTGTGTGGTTGGTGTAGCCGAAGGTCGCCACCGTGATCGCCCAGGCGTCGTTCCAGTCGAGCCGTCGTTCGTCGACGAGCAGCCGCATGAGCTCAGCGACGCCGATCGAGGGATGGGTGTCGTTGAGCTGCAATGCGAATCGCTCAGGCAGGTCGTGCACCGAGGCGTCGGCAAGGTCGTCCATGATGTGCAACACGTGCTGCAGCGAGCACGATACGAAGAAGTACTGCTGCAGCAGCCGAAGGTGCTTGCCCGCCTCTAGTTCGTCGTTTGGATAGAGCACCTTGGTCACCGTCTCGGAGGTGACCTCTTCCTCGACGGCCTTGTAGTAGTCGCCGGTGTTGAACGCGTCCAGCGCAAACGACTGAACGGCCCGCGCGCTCCACAGCGTCAGGACGTTGCACGTGTTCACGCCGTAGCCCTGTATCGGTGTGTCGTAGGCGACGCCCTCGATGACGCGGCCCGGGATCCATCGGACGCGTTGATTGCCCGCGTCGTCGCTGTAGAACTCCGTGTGCCCGCCCCAATTGACCGGGTAATGCACGTCGGGTTTGGCGATTTCCCACGGGTTACCGTTGGCCAGCCAGTTGTCGGTCTTTTCGACCTGCCAGCCGTCGTGAATCTCTTGGTCGAAGATGCCGAATTCATAGCGGATCCCGTAACCGATGGTCGGTCGCTCTAGCGTGGCCAGCGAGTCCAGATAGCAGGCCGCGAGGCGGCCTAGGCCGCCGTTGCCCAGGCCCGGTTCCTCCTCGCATGCCAGCACTTCGTCGTAGCCGACGCCGAGCCCCTCGAGTGCGGCGCGGGCCGCGTCCTCTATCCCGAGGTTGAGCACGTTGCTGCCCAGCTGAGGCCCCATCAAGAACTCAGCCGACAGATAGCAGGTGACCTTCCTGCCAAGGTCGAGGGACGTCTGCGTCGAGGCCACTCGGTTGTCCTGCATGCGGTCGCGAACGGCCAGCGCGGTCGCCCGATAGAAATGCTCCGGGCGCAGCGCAGCGGCGGGCCGGCCCACCGAGTAGCGCAGGTGGTCGACGATTCCGCGTCGCAACGCCTCGGCGGACAGGCCGGTACGGCTGCGTTCGTTCGTATCGGTTGGGGTGGCGGCGGGTGGACGGAGAAGGTCTGTCATCGGCGCAGCGTGCCATTTAATGACGTCGTGCAAATGAACTCCAGGCGAGCATGATGTAACGCGCCGTGAAGTCACCAGCATCGACGGCCTGCGGGAGATCGTCGGGCACCCCAACGACTATGTCGCGAGCAAGGTCGGCAAGCGGCTCTCCGCCGCGCATCAGGACTGGTTGGCGCACTCACCGCTGGGTTTCGTTGCGACGACCGACGCGCAGGGCCGCGTCGACGTGTCCCCGAAAGGTGATCCGCCCGGCTTCGTGCACATCATCGACGACACCACGATCGCCATTCCGGAGCGGCCGGGCAACAAGCGAGTCGACGGCTACCTCAACGTGCTGCAGCGCCCGCACGTGGGCACGCTGTTCCTGATTCCGGGCCGTGGCGACACCCTGCGAATCAACGGATCGGCGCGCATCCTCGCCGGCGCCGACTACTTCGACGAGATGGCCGTGCAGGCCAAGCGGCCCATCCTGGCTTTGGAGATCGACGTCGAAGAGGTGTTCTTCCACTGCGCCAAGGCATTTCTGCGGTCCGACGCATGGAACCCGGATAGCTGGGACCCGACCGCGGTGCCCAGCGTTGCGCAGCTCGCCAAGGCGATCAAGCAGGATATGAGCCTCGACGAACTGGAGAAGTACTACAGCGAGGAAAACTACCGCAAGCTGCTCTACTAGTCCCCCTCGCACCGCTCACGCGATTGAATGTTCAGATCTGGTTGATGCCGCCGTCGACCGGGATGTCGGCACCGGTGGTGAAACTGCTCAGATCCGACGCGAGGAACAGCGCGGCGTTCGCCACCTCTTCCGGCGTCCCGTAGCGCCCCATCGGAACGATGCTGCGCTGGTAGTTCTCGAACTGCTCTTCTGCGTTCGGCCCTGGAAACAGCATGCTCGCCAACACGGCGATACCTGGCGTATCGGTGGCGCCGGGGCTGACGGAGTTGACGCGAATCTTGCGATCCCGCAACTCACTTGCCCACGTCCTGGCGAACGAACGGATCGCCGCCTTGATCCCCCCGTAGACACTGATGCCGTCAGCCGCCCGGGCCGCCGTGGTCGACGCGTTGAGGATGATCGAGCCGCCGTCGTTCAGCAGAGGAAGGGCCTTCTGCACCGTGAACACGACGCCCTTGAAGTCGACGCCGAGTTGGTCGTCCAGTTGTTCCTCGGTGATCTCGCCGAGGGGTGCGGCCTCGAGGATCGCGGCGTTGGCGAACACCACGTCGACCCGGCGCCCGCTCGCTGCGACGGCGGCATAGAGCCGGTCGACGTCCTCGGGATCGCTGACATCGCCCTGCACTCCGGTGGCGTTGTCACCGAGTTCCTTTACCGCTGTTTCGAGTTCGGCCTGCCTGCGTCCGGTGATGAAGACGTGTGCGCCCTCGTCGATGAATCGTTTGGCGGTCGCAAATCCGATGCCGGTGCTGCCGCCGGTGATGACTGCCGTCCTGCCTTCGAGGAGAAGTGCCATTGTCGTGCCTCTTCCAGTTCTGGACCATTTGGTCAATAACAGGAGACACGAGAGTCCGCGGATATATTCCGCAGCACTAGCCGATCGGGATGAGGGACACCATCTCGTCGGCTGCGGCCTTCAGCTGCGCGGGTTTCGCCCCACCCTTGTGCAGGGCCTCCTGGCCGCGCATGAAGGCGAGAAGCACGCTCGCCAGAGCCTGAGGGTTCTGCTCGACGTCGACGGTCCCGTCGCGCTGCGCTTGTTCGATGCAGGCCACCAGTTCGTCGCGCCATGTCGCGTAGGCACGCTGCACCTTCTTCTCGACGGCGTCGTCGGTGGCGCCCAGCTCCGCGGCACTCTTGGCCATCAAGCAGCCGCGCCTGCCCTTGTCTGCGACAAGCGCTTTGGCCTGCCCCCGGATGTGACCGGCCAGCCGGTCGTAGGCGCTCAATTTCGGAGTGCGCAGGCTGGCACGGACTTCATCGAGTGACGACGAGATGTAGTCGTCGAGCGCCCGCAGGTAGAGGTTGTGCTTGTCGCCGAACGCACCGTAGAGGCTGCCCTTGCCCAGACCGGTGGCGGCCGTCAGATCGTCGACCGACGTTGCGGCATAGCCCCGCTCCCAGAACTCATCGCGGGCAGCCGCGACGACCTCGTCTTCATCGAATGTCCGGGGACGCGCCATGTCAGTACAGTACGTCCGTTCTGTAACGAATATTCCGAATCACTTGACGAGCACTGCCCGCGTGTAGAGCAGCTGGAACCCCTGCCTCTGCACGTTCTGCTGAGACTTCGATCCCGGTGCCGTGGTGACGACCGCGACGTCGCAGCCTGCCGCGGCGGCATCAGCAAGTCGGGTCGAAAGCAGGGCGGTCTGCACACCCTGCCTGCGATGCTCCGGCGCCGTCGCCGCCCCGATCAACTGCGCGACCCCGTCGGTGATCCGCAATCCGCCACCGCCCGCGACGACTCCGCCCCTCAGCGCGAGATAGGTCCGCGCGCCTGCCGCAACGAGATCGCGTTCGGCCCGCTCGACGGTCTCGCGGGGAAAGTCTTCGTGAGTGGCGACTCCTTGAGTGTCCGGGTGGGCGAACCCGTCGACCACCACCTCGAGCCAATCGTCGAGTTGGTCTTCTCCGCACTCACGGATTTCAATCCCTTCGAAAACCCGCGGCCTCGCGGCGGCGTCCAGCGACCTGCCGAGCACGTTCTCAAACGCGACAAGCCGGTAACCACGTCCGGTCAGCATCTGACCGATCTCGGGGTTCGCCAGGTTGGTCAGCTCCACCTGGGTGGGGGCTCCGCGGGCCGCGTATGCCCCTTCGATCTCGCCCATGAGGTCGTCGGCCGGCACCCCGCCGAAGCCGAGGCCGACGACCTTGTTGAACGGTGCGCCCTCCTCGCCGAAGCAGGCGAACCCACTTGCCACTGGTGTGACGAATGCGAGGTCGGGGTTTCGCCGAAGTGCGGCATCCGAGCCTGCGGCGATCAGCTGCGCTTCCGCAGTCTCGATGCGCGCGGCCAGTTCGGTGCCGCAGAAGAGAACGTCAGTCACGACGCCATCAGACATCACGCGGTCGCTCATCTGCCGCGAGGGTGCGCGGTTGTACGACGAAGCGCGGCGTGTCGGGTGCAAACACGCTCGCTCGCGGTGCGGGGCTCGCGGTGCGGGGCGGCGGGGCGGCGG
>NZ_RARC01000021.1 GCF_003719305.1 Mycolicibacterium stellerae | reverse complement strand
TCTACACCTAGGCCTCCGTCGGCAGCGTCAGATGTGTATCGGAGGCAGGCCCCGGTCAGGTTCACCAGCCGGTTGTCAGCCAACAGTCGTCGTACATCGTCCATCTGTGCGCCGCGGCCGATGAATCTGGTGAGCTGGACCGGGAGGTTCGACGTCTCAACGCTTTTCGATGCCCGCAGCGGCGGGAAGTCGTTGCAGGTGTCGGGGTGGCACAGCTGCACCACCCGCTCGGGGCGGGGCAGGTCCCGTAGCGCGTGTGTACCCAGATCGGTCAGCCACGCATCGTCGGGCAGCCAGTCGACGACCAACGGCTCGGTCGCGCCCGACAGCAGCGTCTGGCCGCCGTGGCCGAGGTCGCGCAGGCGCGCGGTCCTGTTGATGGTCGGTCCGGCGTAGTTACCCTCGTCACGCAGCTGGATCTGACCGGTGTGCACGCCGATGCGCAACCGGATCGGCGCCAACGGTGCGCGCTGCAGTTCCAGCGCGCACGCCACCGCGTCGCTGGCCCTGGCGAAGGCCACCACGAAGCTGTCGCCCTCGCCCTGTTCGACCGGCCGCACACCGTCATGGCCGGAGACGAGTCGGGTCACCGCGTCGTTGAGCCGCCCCAGCGCCGCGGCCATCTCGTCGGGTTGGGTCTCCCACAGCCGTGTCGAGCCCTCGACGTCGGCGAGCAGCAGGGTCACGGTTCCAGTCGGCAGCTCGCTCACAGCGGAGGCCATCTTGCTCCTCACGTCCGCGAAGTCGCTCCATGCTTCGGGTGCGCTCATGCTAGCCAGCATGTGAAGTGCAGGCGGGAGAAAACATCCGCGAAACCCCGTATATGCGTCTCGAGGTGTTCAGTAGCCGATGGGGCCCGCGGGCTTGGCGAACCGCATCCGAACCGGCTCGGCGTGCCCGACCACGTCGACCGACGCGCGGGGCTCCTCCGAATATCCCAGCCCGAACCGCACCACGTACTGCTTGTAGAGCGTCACAAGGGGGGCGGCCGCCAGGGCGGCCTGCATCGCGACGGCGTCGCCGACAGCGGTGATGACGTATGGCGGGCTGTAGGTGCGGCCGTTGAGCAGAAGCGTGTTGCCGACGCATCGCGGTGCCGACGTTCCGATGATCCGCTGATCCTGCATCTGGATGCCTTCGGCGCCGCCGCTCCACAAGGCGTTGAGCACGGCCTGGATGTCCTGCTGATGCACGACGAGGTCGTCGGGGGATGCGTCGCGTGGGAAGCGGCCGTTGGCGTCGCGCTGGGCGTCGGTGAGGGTGACGACGAGGCCGGGGCCGCGGATCGGGTCTAGGCCGGCGTCGGCGGCCAGGCTTTCGTTGCGGTGCTGGATCGCGGCGAGCGCGGCGTCGGCGCCAGGTGATCCGCCGTGATGGGTGTCGATCTCGGTGACGAACTGGTCGCGCTGAGCGCTGAGCCGGTCCACCGACTGCTGGGCTTCCCTGACCAGGTCCACCAGCCGGGGCGCGTCGCTGCGCCTGATCTCGTCGCCGCCGGAGACGCCGTGGGTGGCCGCCAGCAGCACCCCGGCCAGCAGGCAGACCACCGGCACACCGAAGCGCCAGGCAGTCTGCGCGGACTCTGCCATCGGCTGCTCCCCCGTCGCATTCTCGATCTGTGGCCGACCTACGTTAACCTCGTAAGCGATTCCCGCTTCATCGTCGCACCAATGGCGCCGAGTGTTTGTGAAGGTAACCATGCCCAAGTCCAAGGTTCGCAAGAAGAACGACTTCACCGTCAACCCGGTCAGCCGCACTCCGGTCAAGGTCAAGGCCGGCCCGTCGAGCACCTGGTTCGTGGTGTTCTTCCTCGGCTTGATGGTGGTCGGCCTTGCCTGGCTGTTGGTGTTCCAGCTGGCATCGTCGTCGATTCCGTTCCTCGCCGAACTCGGCCCGTGGAATTACGCGATCGCGTTTGCCTTCATGATCACCGGCTTGTTGCTAACAATGCGCTGGCGGTGACAGTCGCATCCGTCCTGATGAATTCATCTTGGACTTGGCGCGTTACCCGTTCCGCAACCTGATGGCCACCCAATCACATCGATGTGATTCATCCCCATTGGGGATAGCACTTGTGGATAACCCCATAAACCGGGGTAAAGGGGTGTGAATTAGTCGTGCAGCAAACTCAGTGGAGCCCGCCGGCTTTGGCCGTCGCGGCGTGTGGCGTACTCGGACTTATGATGGCTATCGGCGCTGTGACCCTTGTCACAGACGCTCCCGGCCGGGTCTTGACAATCATTGCCGCTGCCGGACTGCTGTTGTTTGCAACCCTTTCCTGGCGTGCCCGGCCAAAACTGGCAATCAGCGACGGCGGTCTATCAATACGCGGGCCACTGCGTACACACCGGCTCGAAAAGGCCGATATCAAGATCGTCCGAATCACCGAATTCCGGCGGATAGCCCGAAAGGTCCGGCTACTCGAGATCGACGCAGCAGACGATCAACTGTTCGTGCTGACCCGGTGGGATCTGGGCGCCGACCCGCTGGACGTGCTGGATGCACTTACTGCGGCCGGGCTCACTGGCCGCTAGACCGCCGTCAGGAGACGGTGATCGACTCGATCACCACAGGCTCGGTGGGCCGGTCGCTGCGGTCGACGCCCGTGGTCGCGATCGCGTCGACGACCTTCTGCGACTCGGGGTCGACGACCTCACCGAAGATGGTGTGCTTCCGGTTGAGGTGCGGTGTCTTGCCCACGGTGATGAAGAACTGGGAGCCGTTGGTGCCCGGCCCGGCATTGGCCATCGCCAGCAGATACGGCTTGTCGAACTGAAGCTCCGGGTGGAACTCGTCGTCGAATTGATAGCCGGGTCCGCCGCGGCCCGTTCCGGTGGGGTCGCCACCCTGGATCATGAAGCCGTCGATCACCCGGTGGAACACGGCGCCGTCGTAGAACGGGCCCGAGGTGCCGCCCGTCGCGTTCTCGGTGCTGTAGTCCTTGCTGCCCTGCGCCAGTCCGACGAAGTTCGCGACGGTCTTGGGGGCATGGTTTCCGAACAGTGCGATCTTGATGTCACCACGATTGGTGTGCAGGGTCGCGGTCGCTGTCTGAATGGGGCTCGTCACGGGGAGTCAGTCTGCCATGCGCGGTTGGCGCCGAACCGGCCACCATTGCGTTGCCCTGATGGCAGGGTGGGTATTCGACTGCAATCACGGCCGCGAAAGAGGTGGAGATGAGCTCGAAGACGGACGCTCGACTGAGCCCGGGACAACGCTTGTCGCGCGGCCTGCGCTACACCGCGGTTGGGCCGGTCGACGTAACGCGGGGCACGGTCGGGTTGAGTTGGCAGGGCGCGCACTCCGCGGCCAGCAGCCTGCGTCAGCGCGTCGAGAAGAGCAAGCTCGCCAAGGACCTCGCCAAGGAGTTCGAGGACGCGCAGGTTGCGATCGCCGGCGAGCTCGCCGAGGCCAGGGAGGTACTCGCGAACCTTCCTCAGGCGATCGCCGATGCCCGCAAGCCGAAGCGGCGGCCGCGCCCGATCGTCCTGGTGGCCGTGGGCGTGACGGTGGTTGGCGTTGGCGCAGTGGCGTTTTCGATCATCCGCCGCTCGATGCAACCCGACCCGTCGCCGCGGCCGCCGAGCGTCGAGGTCACCCCGAAGCCCTAAGCCCTAGGACTGCTTGACGTCGCTTTCATCCGCGACTTCTGCACAGTGGTCGTTGATTTTGTCCGACCACGACCCGCATGCAGATTTCGGCGGCTTTACCGCGCGGGCGGAGCACAAAAATTGTGGAGCCTAGGGGATTCGAACCCCTGACTTCTGCCTTGCAAAGGCAGCGCTCTACCAACTGAGCTAAGGCCCCGTTTCAGGAAGGTTGATCGGCGGCGGCGTGCCACACCTCGACGCCATGTCGCGACCGCACCACGAGTACCGCCAACGCCACCGCGACGACCAGCAAAACCAGTCTCATGGTGACCCTTTCCGTGGGCCTAGGAGGACTCGAACCTCCGACCTCTTCGTTATCAGCGAAGCGCTCTAACCGCCTGAGCTATAGGCCCGTGTCGCATATGGCCGAGCGCCGAGATTACCGTAATTGCGACGCTCGACCCAAACCGGATTAATCGCGGTCGGCCAGCGTCACCTCGATACCGCCGACAAGGTCGGTGGTCAGGTTGTAGATGAACACGCCGACGGTGGCCATCGCCGTCAGCAGCACGATGTTGACCAGCCCGATCAGTGCGGCGCCGCCGAAGATCGTCCCGCTGGACACCAGCTCGCCTCCTGCCTGGCCGCTCGCGCTGGTGAGCAGGTCGCCGACGTTGCTGTTGAGCTTGGCCCACACCCCCATGCCGCCCAGCACGAGGTAAAGGAACGCAACCGCGATCATCCAGACGAAGAACAGCGTGACCGACAGCACAAGCGACACCTTCAGCGCGCTCCACGGGTCGATCCGGCGAATCTGCATCGCCGCCCGCACGGGGCCCGAATGCGTGCGACCGGCCACCTGGACGCGGCCGGGCGCCGGGGCGCGCACCGGTGGCTCGGTGCGCTCGGGTACGGGCTTGCGCTGGGGCGGGCGTGCAGGCCCGCCGGACAGGTCGGGCAATTCGCTCTGATACGCCTCGGTGATCACCGGCTCGTTGCGCGCGGGCGCCGGTTCGGCCTCTGCGGCGGGCGCCGGCGACCCGCCGGAGATGAACCGGTTGAGGCGGGCGTCCGCGCCAGGGGCGTGGCCGCCGCGGTGAGGCTCGGGGCGGGGTTCCCGCGGCGCGCGCGGATTCTGTGTCGCGCGGGCAGATGGGCCGCGCTGCCATGGCGGCACCTCGCGGCCCATCGCATTACCCAGTGAACCCGTTTCGGGGTCGCCGGGCACGGAACCGTTGCCACTACCTTCCCCCGAGTGCGGATAGCCCGCCTCGTTCGGTGAAGTCACTCCGGCTCCTTACCGTCGGACACGTCGCCTGGCCTTACTCAGCGCCTTCGGGCTCGGCGTCGCTTTCCTCTGCATTGCGAGCGATCGCAATCAGTGTCGCGCCCTCACCCAGGTTCATCAACCGAACACCCTTGGTCTGCCGTCCGGCCTTCCGGACCTGGCGCGCAGCGGTTCGGATGACGCCCCCGCCCGACGTGATCGCGTAAAGCTCGGTTTCGTCATCGACCACCAACGCACCAACCAGACTGCCACGTCGCTTGTCGAACTGGATGGTCAATACCCCTTTGCCGCCGCGACCCTGCACCGGGTACTCGTCGATCGCGGTGCGCTTTGCGTACCCGCCGGCCGTCGCGACCAGCAGGAACGTGTCAGGAATGACCACGTTCAGTGACAGCAGCGCGTCGTCGGTGTTGAACCGCATGCCCTGGACACCAGAGGTCGCCCTGCCCATCGGCCGTAGCGCCTCATCGTTTGCCGCGAAGCGGATCGACTGGCCCTTGGCCGACACCAGCAGCAGGTCGTCCTCGGCCGCGCACAACACCGCACCCACCAACTCGTCGCCGTCGCGGAGGTTCACCGCGACGATCCCTCCCGAGCGGTTGGAGTCGAAGTCGGTGAGTTTCGACTTCTTGACCAGCCCGTTGCGGGTGGCCAGCACCAGATACGGCGCGTCCTCGTAGCTCTTGATCTGGATGACCTGGGCGATGCGCTCTTCGGGCTGGAACGCCAGCAGGTTCGCGACGTGCTGGCCACGCGCGATCCGGGACGCTTCGGGCAGGTCGTAGGCCTTGGCCCGGTACACCCGGCCCTGCGTGGTGAAGAACAGGATCCAGTCGTGGGTCGAGCAGACGAAGAAGTGGTTGACGATGTCGTCCTGCTTGAGCCCCGCGCCCTGAACGCCCTTGCCGCCGCGTTTTTGGCTGCGGTACAGATCGGTCTTGGTGCGCTTGGCGTAGCCGGTCTCGGTGATCGTGACGACGACATCCTCGCGGGCGATCAGGTCCTCGTCGCTGACCTCGCCGTCCGCTGCGATGATTCTCGTCCGCCGGTCGTCGCCGTATTTGTCGACGAGCTCGCTGAGCTCGTCGCGCACGATGGCCCGCTGGCGCTCCGGCTTGGCCAGGATGTCTTCCAGGTCGGCGATCTCGGCCTCGATCTTCGCCAGATCGTCGACGATGCGCTGCCGCTCCAGGGCGGCCAGCCTGCGCAGCTGCATGTCCAGGATCGCCTGCGCCTGGATCTCGTCGATGTCGAGCAACTCGATCAAGCCCTGGCGGGCGACGTCGACGGTCTCCGACGCCCGGATCAACGCGATGACCTCGTCGAGGGCATCGAGCGCCTTGACCAGGCCGCGCAGGATGTGGGCCCGTTCGTTGGCCTTGCGCAACCGGTACGTGGTGCGCCGGACGATCACATCGAGCTGGTGGTTGACGTAATGCCGGATCAGCTGATCGAGACGCAGTGTGCGCGGCACCCCGTCGACGATCGAGAGCATGTTGGCGCCGAAGCTGGTCTGCAGCTGGGTGTGCTTGTAGAGGTTGTTGAGCACCACCTTGGCCACCGCGTCGCGCTTGAGCTCGACCACGATCCGCAGGCCGACCCGGTCGCTGGACTGGTCCTCGATGTTGGAGATGCCCGCCAACTTGGCGTCGCGGACCTGCTCGGCGATCGAGGTGATGAAGTTGTCGTGGTTGACCTGATAGGGCAGCTCGGTGATGACGAGCGAGGTTCGTCCGCGGGAGTCCTCTTCGATTTCCGCGACGCCGCGCATCCGGATCGAACCACGGCCGGTGGAATACGTGTCGTTGATGCCCTGCGAGCCGACGATCAGGCCGTGCGTCGGGAAGTCAGGGCCCTTCACGTACTTGGTGACCGCCTTGAGCGTCGCTTCCTCGTCGGCGTCGAAGTTCTCCAGGCACCAGAACACCGCCTCGGCGAGCTCACGCAGGTTGTGCGGCGGCATATTGGTCGCCATACCGACCGCGATGCCACCGGACCCGTTGGCCAACAGGTTGGGGAACCGGCTGGGCAGGACGGTCGGCTCTTGCACGCGTCCGTCGTAGTTGGGGATGAAATCGACTGTCTCCTCGTCGATTTCACGCAGCATCTCCATCGCCAACGGCGTGAGACGGGCTTCTGTGTTGTGGCTGACGAATCCGTTTGTGATGAACGCGTGGTCGGCTGAATCGACCCGCAGGCTGTAGACGGGTTGGACGCCCGCATCGGTCACAGCGGCAACGCGCGCGTAGTAGAAACGGCCATCAGTGAGCTCTTCTGCGATTGCACGCACATCAGGATCGGCGATGTGGCTGCGGATCTCCGCGCCGTCACGCCGCCAACGCTCGATGCCGTCGATGTTGTGCTTGCGCAACCATTCCTTGTCCACCCATCGCCCGCCGCTATGCGCACGGACGAAAGCGGCCAAGCCAGGGACGAGGTCGTTGTCACGTCCCGCAGCACGTCGAGGAAGTGCACTCAGCAGTGTCTGAAGTTTCACCTGTTTGACGCCGCCGAAACCGATTTGGTCGGCAAACAGCTCGGCTTGACCTCGATTGGTGAGAACCACCTTATGTTCGCCGGTCGCGTGTCGGTACCGGCTTGAGACCACACCGAACTCCAGCAGCATCTGCTGGACATCAGCCGCCAGACGGGCGCTGCGGGTCGAATATGAGACTTGGATCGTGTTGCGTGGCAGGGCAGAGCAGGACCCATCGCCCTCAAACAGCGCCTGCAGAAAGACGCGCTTTACTGCGGCTGGCGCGTGCCAAAGCCATTCGGGCACAGACTTATCGGCGGAACGCTGGCCCACCAAATCCCGTAGACGTGTCTTCTTCAGCGCAGTCAGATTGTGGATATCGAGCTCGTGGAGCGAGGAGCCCGAAGCAATGGTGCGGGTGGACGTGTAGCGCGCGCCACCGACGATGGCGTCGTAAGCCGCGACAACCATGTCGAAATAGTCGCGGTCGAGGTTGTTGAAGCCGGCACGCGTCTCCGAGACAAACCCCTCGCTGACAAACGCGCCCAGAAGCAGCGCCTCCAGGGCGTCGTGCCAGCCCGCTGCACCCAATTCTGTCGGCAGTGTTCGTTGCAAAACGACATAGTCGTTCGGCCGAATCTCCTCGATGAGCTTCCAGAACAGCGTTGGTATACCCCCGACATCTACGAGGCACAACAACGGATGGTTTGCAGTCCCCGTGATCGCATAGCCCTGCGCCGTGGTGACGGTGAAGGTCTGGTGATCACCGGAATGGAACAGGCGATCAGCGGTGACAGGGTTGCCGTGCCGATCGAGAACCTTGAGGTCGACCTCGTTGTCGGTGTTCGGACGTGCTCCCTCAACGACATCGGCAATACGCACAGACTGCCCGAGCGGCAACCGGACCAGTGCGTCACCCGTGATGCAGTACCTCATGGCGGCCGGCGGGTCGTTGCCCGGCGAGCCGAAGTTGCCCTGCCCGTCGACCAATGGGTAGCGCAGCGACCACGGCTGGGCCATCCTGACCAGGGTGTCGTAGATCGACGCGTCGCCGTGCGGGTGGTAGTTGCCCATCGTCTCGGCAACGGACCGTGCGGATTTCGCGTGGCTGCGGTCGGGCCGGAAGCCCGAGTCGAACATCGCGTAGAGCACGCGGCGGTGCACGGGCTTGAGGCCGTCGCGGACCTCCGGCAGCGCGCGGCCGACGATCACGCTCATCGCGTAATCGATGTAGCTCCGCTGCATCTCCTGCTGGATGTCAACAGGCTCGATGCGATCTCCAGCTTCGTCGCCGGGCGGCAACGTGGTGTCAGTCATATGGTTTCAGTCCTATTTTGTGGCGTAATTATCGCTAAACATCCAGGAAGCGAACGTCTTTGGCATTGCGGGTGATGAAGCTGCGGCGGGCCTCGACGTCTTCGCCCATCAGAATCGAGAACAGTTCGTCGGCGGCCGCGGCGTCGTCGAGCGTCACCTGGCGCAGCACGCGGACCGACGGGTCCATCGTGGTCTCCCACAGTTCCTTGGCGTCCATCTCGCCGAGGCCCTTGTAGCGCTGGATGCCGTCGTCGACGTTGATCTTGCGGCCCGCCTTCTTGCCCGCTTCGAGCAGACCGTCGCGCTCCCGGTCGGAGTAGGCGAATTCGGGCTCGCTGCGCTGCCACTTCAGCTTGTACAGCGGCGGCTGCGCCAGGAAGATGTGCCCGTTTTCCACCAGCGGCTTCATGAACCGGAACAACAGGGTCAGCAGCAGCGTCGAAATGTGCTGGCCGTCGACGTCGGCGTCGGCCATCAGCACGATCTTGTGGTAGCGCAGTTTGGTCAGGTCGAACTCGTCGTGGATACCGGTGCCAAGCGCGGTGATGATCGCCTGCACTTCGGTGTTCTTCAGCACCCGGTCGATGCGCGCCTTCTCGACGTTGATGATCTTGCCGCGCAGCGGAAGGATCGCCTGGAACATCGAGTCGCGGCCGCTCTTGGCCGAGCCGCCTGCCGAATCGCCCTCCACCACATAGAGTTCGGATTTGCGCGGATCGGTGGACCGGCAGTCGGCCAACTTGCCGGGCAGCCCGCCGATGTCGGTGGCGCTCTTGCGGCGCACCAGCTCGCGGGCCTTGCGGGCCGCAAGGCGCGCTTGCGCCGACGAGACCGCCTTGTTCACAACGGTTTTCGCCTCGGCGGGGTTCGCCTCGAACCAGTGGCTCAACTGTTCGTTGCAGATCTTCTGGACGAACGACTTCACCTCGGTGTTGCCCAGCTTGGTCTTGGTCTGGCCTTCGAACTGCGGTTCGGACACCTTCACCGACAGCACCGCTGCCAGGCCCTCGCGAATGTCGTCGCCGGTCAGGTTGGGGTCCTTTTCCTTGAGCAGTTTCTTGTCCTTGGCGTACTTGTTGACCACGCTCGTCAACGCTGCCCGGAACCCTTCTTCGTGGGTGCCGCCCTCATGGGTGTTGATGGTGTTGGCGAAGGTGTGCACGGACTCCGAATATCCCGCGTTCCACTGCATCGCGACCTCGACCTCGTGGCCTTCGCCCTTGCCGTCGAAGTCGATGATGCTCTGCTGAATCGGGGTCTTGGTTCGGTTGATGTGCTTGACGTAGTCGACCAGCCCGCCGGGGTAGTGGAAGGTGCGGTTCTTCACCTTGTGCGGCGCCTTGGCCTCGGCCTCTTTCTCCTCCGCGGACTTCGGTGCTTCGGCGGTATCGCTGACGACCTCGTCGGTTACTTCCGCCGGTGTCACCCTCTCGTCGGCGAGGGTGATGGTCAGGCCCTTGTTGAGGAAGGCCATCTCCTGCAGCCGCCGGGCCACGGTCTCGAAGTCGTAGTTGGTGGTTTCGAAGACATTCGGGTCGGCCCAGTACCGGACCGTCGTGCCGGTCTTCTTGGTGGCATCGCCCTGCTTGAGGGTGCCTGGCATCGCGCGGTCATAGGACTGGAACCATTCATAGCCGTCGCGGGAGATGTCCACCTCGAGCCGGGTGGACAGCGCGTTCACCACGGATACGCCGACACCATGCAGGCCGCCGCTGACGTTGTAGCCGCTGTTCTCGCCGCCGAACTTGCCGCCCGCGTGCAGTTGGGTCATCACGACGTCGACGGTGGGGGCGCCACTGGAGTGCATCTCGACGGGGATGCCGCGCCCATCGTCGGCCACCTCGACGCCGCCGTCCTCGAGGATCCGGACGTCGACTTTCGATGCGTATCCGGCCATCGCCTCGTCCACGGCGTTGTCGACGACCTCCCAGACGAGGTGGTGCAAACCACGCTCGCCGGTGGACCCGATGTACATGCCGGGGCGTTTGCGGACCGCCTCCAAACCTTCCAGGACGGTGATGGCGCTGGCGCCGTATTCCTTCTTCTTTGTGTTCTTAGCGGCAGGCGCAGTCTTCTTAGCGGCAGGCACGGTCGCCAGCATCTCCTCGGGGGTCGCAGCGGCGGTGGTGGTACCGCCGGCAAATCACTTGACCAGTCTACCGGGAACTGGCCGTAGGACCGATTCTGAGGGCGCGTTTCTGCACACCTGTTTGCGCCGCCTGTGGAATTTTTCGATCAGAGGTGCGTCATGACGCTTGAGAAGTATGCTTGCGGCCTTCTGGCGGCTCTCAGCCAACTGGCCCGACGGCGGTCAACCGTACGTGTCGCGCGGTCCGCGGCCGGCGATGTGGTACCGGCCCTTACGCCACGACGGCGCGACCGGCCCGACGATTTTCAGTGACGTCACCACGCCGTCGCCGACTGCTGCCGCGATTTTAGCCAGGAGTTGCGCTTGCACCATCCGTAATTGAGTGGCCCACGCCGTGGATTCGGCGGACACACTCAGCACCCCTTCGCGCAGCGCCGTCGGGGTCGCGTGGGCGGCAATCTGCTCCCCGACCACTGTTTGCCACTGCCCGAGGACGGTGCCCTCGGCAACCCGCCCCGACCATCCGCGCGTTCGCGCCAGATCCTGCGTCGCCGCGGCAAGCGTCTGTGGATCCCTCAGGTCGGGCCCCGGCCCCGACCACGCGCGCCGACGGCCCGCGACGCGTCGGGCGGTTGGCGACGTGCGGCCGCGTCCGACATTCTTGCCCTGGCTGCGGGCCGCGCCACGCGCCTCCTCCAGCGTGCGGCGGACCAGGTCCATGCCTGTGAGCCCGGCCAGATGGTCGGGCGGTTCGAAACCATCGCCGGTCTCGGCTTCTTCGCCGTCTTCAGTCATCTTCGGAACCCAATGCCTCGACTCACGCTCCCACCACCGACACTCGGCCACTGTCGTCGTCGCGCATGCAGATCTCGATCCTGCGCGCGTCCCAGTCGCCGGGAATGTCGTCGCCGACGGCCGCGGTCACCAGCACCTGCTCCGCCGAGGCCGCCACATCGGCGAGCGCCCGCCGGCGAGCGGAGTCCAGCTCGGCGAAAACGTCGTCGAGCAGCAGCACCGGATCGCCGCCCTCGGCGCGAAGCAGTTCGTAGGCGGCGAGCCGCAACGCCAGCGCCATCGACCACGATTCCCCATGGCTTGCATAGCCTTTCGCGATCTGGTCACCGAGCCGAAGTTCCAGATCGTCGCGATGTGGCCCGACCAGGCAGACACCGCGTTCGATCTCGGCATCTCGGCGGCGGGTCAACGCATCGAGCAGCGCCGCTTCGAAGAATTCCACCGTCTCGTTCTGCCCGTCGATCTGCTCGACCTTGCTGCGGTACTGGATCGACGCCGGACGAGACGCCGGAGCCAGCAGCTGATACGCCTTCTCGACCTCCGGGTTGAGTTCGTTGACGAGCTCGACCCGGGCCGCGACCAGCTGGGCCCCATGCTCGGCCAGGTGCCCGTCCCAGACGTCGAGGGTGTCGGCCACACCGCGGTCGCCGCGATGACGTGCGGCCCCCGCGGTTTTGAGCAACGCCGTCCGCTGCCGCAACACCTTGTCGTAATCGGCACGTACCGCCGCGATCCGCGGGCGCCGCGTCGTCGCGAGCTCGTCGACGTAGCGCCGCCGCTCGGCGGGATCCCCACGTACCAGCGCCAGGTCCTCCGGCGCGAACATCACCGCGCGCAGGACGCCGAGCACCTCGCGCGCCGACCGCACCGGGGAACGGTTCAGCCGCGCCTTGTTCGCGCGGCCCGCCAACACCTCCAGGTCGATCGCCAGTTCGCGGCCGTCGTTCACCACGATGGTGGAAATGATCGCCCGCTCCGCGCCGGCGCGTAACAACGGCGCATCCGATGCGACCCGATGAGAGCCCAGCGTTGCCGAATACCACAGCGCCTCAACGAGATTGGTCTTACCGTAGCCGTTAGGTGCGACGAATACAGTGCGCCCCGGTTCGAGCTCCAGATCGACCTGTGCCCATGACCGGAAGTCCTGTAGTCCCAGACGGCGGACGTACACTGCATCGATTCCCGGAGTCGCTCCGTTGCCTGCCGCCGGTGCTATCCGGACTCGCTGATCCGCTTCACCGCATGGCCACCGAACTGGTTTCGCAGCGCCGACACCGCCTTCATGGTCGGCGAATCGTCCTGCCGAGATGCGAACCGCGCGAACAGCGATGCCGCGATCACCGGCATCGGGACGCGGTGGTTGATGGCCTCCTCGACCGTCCACCGGCCTTCACCGGAGTCCTCTGTGTAGCCGGTGATCGCATCGAAGTCCGGGTCTTCCTTCAGCGCCTTGGCCAGCAGCTGTTGTAACCAGGACCGCACGACGGTTCCGTTGGTCCACGCCTGGATGACGGCTTGGGTGTCTTTGATCAGCTCCTCTGCGGCCAGCAGCTCATAACCCTCGGCGTATGCCGTCATCAGCCCGTACTCGATGCCGTTGTGCACCATCTTGGCGTAATGACCCGCGCCGACCGGCCCGGCGTGGACGAAACCGTCGGCCAGCTCACCAGGCGGGCGCAATGTTTCGAAGATCGGCATGGCCCGCGCCACATCCTCGTCGCTGCCGCCGACCATCAGGCCGTAGCCTTCCTTGAGTCCCCAGACGCCTCCGGACACCCCGGCGTCGATGAACGCAATTCCTTTTTCGGCCAACATCTTCGCGTGCGGACCATCCTCGGTATAGCGCGAGTTGCCGCCGTCGATGACGAGATCGCCCTCCGACAGTTCCTTGGCGAGATCGGTGATCGTCGAATCGGTGATGTGGCCGGACGGCACCATCACCCACACCACACGGGGTGCTTCGAGCGCCTCGGCGAGAGCCGCGAGCGTCGGCACATCAGTGACTTCCGGACGGGGGTCATACCCGATGACCTCATGGCCGCCTTCGCGCAGACGCTCGCGCATGTTGAAGCCCATCTTGCCAAGGCCGATCAAACCCAATTGCATGTAACGCCTCTTTCTTCGCGGGTTGGCTCCCTATCCCGGGAGCCGCACCGGCATCAACAGGTAGACGTAGTCGGTCTGCGCCGCCGGGAACGGGCCGGCACCGCCGGCAGTGTCGTCACCATCGTCGCCTGCGGGACGCAACACCGCAGGACGGCTGGGTGTCGTAAAGCCGAACGTGACACGTTCTGAGTGCAACGAACCCAACCCGTCGGTGAGATACGTCGGGTTGAAGGCGATGGTCAACGGTTCACCCGCGAAGTCGACGGGCAGGTCCTCCTCGGCACGACCGACGTCGTCGGCCCCTGCCGACAACTTGAGTGCTCCGTCGCCGAACTCCATGCGCACCTGCGCACCGCGGTCGGCGACGAGGGCAACACGCTTGATCGCTTCGGTCAACTCGGCGACGCCGACCGTCGCGACGGCCGTGTGTTCGGCGGGAAGCAGCTGACGAAATTTCGGGAACTCCGCATCGAGCAGTCGCGTGGTGCTGCGCTTGCCGTCGCTCCGAATGCCGAGCAGCCCCTCCTTGCCGACGGCCGACCCGGCGCCCAGCGACAGATGCACATCGCCTGCACCCGTGCCCGCCTTCGCGGCTTCCGCCAACGTCTTGGCCGGCACCAGCACGGCCGCTTCGACATCTGCCCCGTTGGTCGACCAGGTCAGCTCACGAACCGCGAGCCTGAACCTGTCCGTCGCCGCCAAAACCACGCTGTCGCCGGAGATTTCGACACGGATGCCGGTCAACATGGGCAGGGTGTCATCGCGGCCGGCAGCCACCGCCACCTGGCCGATCGCTTCTGCGAACAGATCAGCGGAAATGACACCCGTCTCGTCGGGAAGGGATGGCAGTGTCGGGTAGTCCTCGACAGCCATCGTCGGCAGGGAGAACTTCGCACTGCCGCAGTTGAGCAGGACCCTTGTGCCCTCGACGCTGACATCCACCGGCTTGGCCGGCAGCGCCCTCGTGATATCTGACAACAGCCGACCGGACACCAAAACGCTTCCAGGAGAAGCTATTTCAGCCGCAACCTTCACTTCTGCCGACACCTCGTAGTCGAATCCCGAGATGGTCAGACCGTCGTCGGAACCTGTCAGCAGCACACCGGCCAGCACCGGAACCGTCGGCCTTGTCGGCAGGTTGCGGGCCACCCAGGCGACCGCGTCGGCGAAGTCTTCGCGCACCAGCCGGAACTTCAAATCGGAGAGACCTGCCGTCGTTGTCGCCACGTCCATGGTGTCCCTTCGATCAACTCACAACTTATGCCCTAACCAGCGGTTTCGGGATGCTTTCGCATCGGTCCCCCAACGTCGCTGCGACGACCGTAACGGCTGTCGAAGAACCACCGTAGAGCTTTCGGCTCGATCATGAAAGCTAATCGATCGCGGTGACAACGGACGTCCGCGACATCTCGCGAACGGGGCATGAGCAGCTGTCCCCAGGACCTTTGTTCTGAGAGGAAACCACAGAGATATAGAAGTAACAGTATTAGGTCCTGTGGAAGTTGTGGATTAAGCGCAGTCGGTGCTGGCGAAGCTGATATCGGGTTGTGAGTTACTTGTGGACGCGTGCGGGTCGCCGATGGGATCGCTGGGGAGACAGCAGCCGCTGTGGAGGAAGAGACGGCGGCGAGGAACGGTATCCGGCAGTACTCCACACGGGTGTGCACAGCGATGGGGTGTGACGGCTGTTGCAGTGGTGACAGAAGTTTTTTGAAGAATTTTCCGCGCTGAGCTCAACGCTTGGCGCGTTGACGGATGCGGGTAGTCAGTTCCTTGACTTGATCGAACACCTCGCGCCGCTGTGCCATCTCGCCGCGAATCTTCTTCTCGGCATACATCACCGTGGTGTGATCGCGGCCGAACGCCTGCCCGATCTTCGGCAGTGAGAGGTCGGTGAGTTCGCGGCACAGGTACATGGCAATCTGCCGGGACTGGGCCAGCGCCCTGGTCTTGCCGGGACCGCGAAGTTCTTCGACGGTGGTTTCGAAGTATTCCGCGGTGGCGGCCATGATGCCTGCGGTGCCGATCTGGATGCTGTTCACATCCGCGATCAAGTCGCGCAGGACGATCTCGGCGAGTGATTTGTCGATCGGGGTTTTGTTCAGCGATGCGAAAGCGGTCACTCGAATCAGCGCGCCTTCGAGCTCCCGGATGTTGCGTTCGATGCTGCTGGCGATCAGCTCGAGAACGTCGTCGGGAACGTCGAGCCGGTCCATTTGAGCCTTCTTGCGAAGGATCGCGATGCGGGTCTCCAGCTCCGGTGGCTGGACGTCGGTGATCAGTCCCCACTCGAACCGGGTTCGCAGCCGGTCTTCGAGGGTGGCCAGTTGCTTGGGTGGACGGTCCGATGAGATGACGATCTGCTTGTTCGCGTTGTGCAGTGTGTTGAACGTGTGGAAGAACTCTTCTTGGATGCCCTCTTTGCCCTCGATGAACTGAATGTCATCGACGAGCAGCACGTCGATATCGCGGTAGCTGCGTTTGAACGAGGCTTTGCGGTCATCGCGCAACGAGTTGATGAAGTCGTTGGTGAACTCTTCGGTCGAGACGTACTTGACGCGCATGCCGGGAAACAGCCGCTGGGCGTAGTTGCCCGCCGCGTGCAACAGGTGGGTCTTACCGAGGCCGGATTCACCCCAGATGAAGAGCGGGTTGTAGGCCCGAGCAGGCGCTTCAGCAATGGCGAGGCTCGCCGCGTGAGCGAACCGATTGGATGCACCGATGACGAAGGTGTCGAAGGTGTAGCGCCGGTTCAGGCTGATCGAGTTGTCGTCGCTCGTTTCCGAGTTGCGCGGTCCGCGGGAGAAGTAGGTCGGCCAGCTTTCCTCGGCGCTGGCGAGGGCCTCGCTGACTTCGTCGATCTCGTCGGAGTCGGATTCGGTGTAACTATCGGGCGGCGGGGTGTGTCCGTCGTCGGGATCCTCTGGGCCGGGACTGGCGATTCTCACACCAAGTTCGACGCGCTGGCCCAGCTGACGGCTCAACGCGGAGATGATCGGCTCACGCAGGTGCCGTTCGATCTCGTTCTGCACAAAACTGGTAGGAACCGAAAGCAGGGCAAAGCCCTCGGTGATGACGAGCGGCTTGACCAGCTTTAACCAGGCCCTTTGCTGTGGGGTCAGATTGGGTGGCGGTGTTTCGCCGTTTTTGACCGGCTCGCCTGTGCGGGTGTCACCGTTCAGCTCGGCAAGCACGGTGTTCCACACGGCGACAAAGGGAGGGTCGGGGTCAGCTGTCAATGACGGGTACCCCCTCAAGCTGGTCCAAGGGACCACCAAGAGAACGCAGACGAACTGTCCACATAGTTATCCACAGCCTGTGGAGAGACACTCGTCGTCGCTCTGTTGTCTACCGGCGGAGACGCCGCGGGGTCTGGGCTCGTCACAGCGGTTCAGTCCGCTGTGGGCTCGCGACCTGGTCGGGCGTCCTCGCTTCGTTGTCTGGTCGCCGTCCCGGTGTGGGAACGGCATTGGCAGAAGCTAACAGTTTTCTGCCTGAGTGCCAACCGTTCTGCAACATTGCCTGGGGGAGACTTTTTGGCAACGCCGAGCAGGTGACTGCTGTGACTGAAGTCAACATTTCGGTGGCCGCCGACGGAGGTTTGACCTAGGGAAATCTCGTCAGTACCCTCGAACAGTCGCCCGAACGTGGCGGCACGGCTGCGATCGGGAACTCCCGGAGACCGCGCCGGCTAGCGAGCGAGACGAAGCTTACCAACGGCGATCGCGTACAGGCGTGTGCGTCTGATGTGGTTGCCAAACGCAACAAGGAGTGACAGCCGTGGCCAAGGGCAAGCGGACCTTTCAGCCCAACAACCGCCGCCGTGCGCGGGTGCATGGGTTTCGGCTACGGATGCGGACCCGCGCGGGCCGGTCGATCGTGTCCAGCCGGCGTCGTAAGGGCCGCCGCGCGCTGACTGCGTAATCAGACGCAGGATTTAGCGCGGTGCTTCCGGCGCAGAACCGGATGACGCGGTCTACGGAGTTCGGTGCCACAGTCAACAAAGGGGTGCGCGCGGCGCAGCCCGACATCGTGGTGCACGCACGTCGATGCGGCGACTCCACTGAGGCCGGCCCGAAGGTGGGACTGGTCGTCGCGAAGACAGTCGGCAATTCGGTGCAACGGCACCGGGTGGCGCGTCGGCTGCGGCACGTCGCGCGGTCGGTGATCGCGGATCTGGACCCAGCCGACCGCATCGTGATCCGGGCGCTTCCCAGCAGCAGGTACGCCATCTCGGCTCGGCTCGAACAGCAACTGAGGGTGGCACTGCGGCGCGCCCAGCTGCTCGACGGGACTCGGCGATGATGTCTCGTGGCCTGATCTTCTTGATCCAGCTGTACCGCAATACCGTGTCGCCGTTGCGCTTACCCACGTGCCGGTTCACTCCGACGTGTAGTCAGTACGCGGTTGAGGCGCTTGGCGAGTACGGACTGATTCGTGGCGGTTGGCTGTCGATGGTCAGGCTGGCGAAGTGCGGGCCTTGGCATCGGGGAGGATGGGACCCAATACCCGAGCGCCGCGGGCCAGTCCCGGAGAGCGCCGCCGTCGACGACGCTAGGAGCAAGTCGGTTGTTTAACTGGTTCAGCCTGGACTTCATCTATTACCCGGTGTCGGCGATCATGTGGGTCTGGTACAAGCTGTTCGGCTTTCTGCTGGGGCCCGACAACTTCTTCGCCTGGGCGCTCACGGTGATGTTCCTGGTGTTCACGCTGCGGGCGATCCTGTACAAGCCGTTCGTCAGGCAGATCCGTACGACGAGGCAGATGCAGGAGTTGCAGCCGCAGATCAAGGCGCTGCAGAAGAAGTACGGCAAGGACCGCCAGCGCATGGCGCTGGAAATGCAGAAGCTGCAGCGCGAGCACGGGTTCAACCCCATCCTGGGCTGCCTGCCGATGTTGGCGCAGATCCCGGTTTTCCTCGGGCTGTATCACGTGCTGATGTCGTTCAACCGGACCCAGACCGGCATCGGCCGGCTCGGGCTGTCGGTTGAGGAGAACCGCACCCTCGGCAACTACATGTTCAGCGCGACCGATGTCGGTCACTTCCTGGACGCCAACCTGTTCGGCGCCCCGCTGGGCGCGACGATGATCCAGAAGCACGGCCTGGAGGCGTTCACCGAATTCAACCGCGCGTCCGTGATCGCGGTGGGCGTGCCGCTGATGATCCTGGCGGGCATCGCGACGTACTTCAACAGCCGGGCGTCGGTGGCGCGGCAGAGTCCGGAAGCCGCGGCCAACCCGCAGACCGCGATGATGAACAAGCTGGCGCTGTACGTGTTTCCGCTCGGCGTCGTCGTCGGCGGTCCGTTCCTGCCACTGGCGATCATCATGTACTGGTTGGCGAACAACGTCTGGACCTTCGGTCAGCAGCACTACGTGTTCGGCAAGATCGAAAAAGAGGAAGAGGCCAAGAAGCTCGAGGCGATCGAACGCCGGGCGGCCAACGCGCCGCCGCCGGGGGCCAAGCCAAAGCGGGCGCGCAAGAACGAGACGCCTGCGCCAGCCGAGGGAGCTACGCCGGACTCCTTCGAAGTGACCGAGAGCGCGGGTAGTGAGCTCACCGACGGAGACTCCGACAGCGGCAGTTCGGCGAAGCCGAAGGCGAACAACGGAGGCAACGGTGCGCCGAAGCCGGGGGCGACCCCGCGGCCCGGTGCCCGCCCGAAGAAGCGAAAGCGTTGACCGGACCCCAACCCGGCGAATGAGGAGATGACAACAGATGACCGACTTCGACGACCCCGTCACCAGCGAGCTCGACGAGCAGACCGAGACCGGCGCTGAGGAATCGGAAGCGTCACAGAACGGCGACGAATCGGTGACGGCCTCCGGCGAGGACCTGGAGGAGCGCCTCGTGGCAGAGGGCGAGATCGCCGGGGACTACCTCGAGGAGCTGCTTGACCTGCTCGACTTCGACGGCGATATCGACCTCGATGTCGAGGGTGACCGGGCTATCGTCAGCATCGACGGCGGCGAGGACTTGACCAAGCTCGTCGGCCGTAAGGGCGAGGTTCTCGACGCGTTGCAAGAATTGACCAGGCTGGCGGTCCATCAGAAGACCGGCGAGCGCAGCAGGTTGATGCTGGATATCGCGCGTTGGCGCCGGAAGCGTCGCGACGAGCTCGCGGCTCTTGGCGACAAGGTAGCCCGACGGGTGTTGGAGTCAGGGGAGCGCGAGCAGCTCGCGCCGATGACACCCTTCGAGCGGAAGATCGTCCACGATGCGGTGGCGGCGGTGGACGGTGTGCGCAGCGAGAGCGAGGGGGTCGAGCCCGCGCGTCGCGTCGTCGTCCTCGTCGACTGACGGAGTTACACAGGTGTAGTTCGAAGCCGCCGCCTTGGATGGCACGGGGATCCGGAGGATGTTTCACGTGAAACATGGCGACGTCCCCGAACCCCCGCCGGGGGCGGCGACGGTCTTTGGCGACCGCCTGGAACATGCTCGGCGCTACGCCGAAATCTTGGCGGGCGCGGGCGTCGAACGCGGCCTCATCGGACCCCGCGAAGCGGACCGGTTGTGGGAACGGCACCTGCTCAACAGCGCGGTGCTCGGTGAGTTGCTCGACCGGGGTGACCAGATTGCCGACATCGGTAGTGGAGCCGGCCTTCCAGGGATACCGTTAGCGTTGGCCCGGCCGGACTTGCGGGTGACACTGATCGAGCCGCTTCTGCGGCGCTCCGATTTCCTCCGCGAGGTCATCGACGACCTCGACGTGGATGTCGCCGTGGTCCGTGGCCGAGCCGAAGACCAATCTGTGTTGCAACAAGTGGGGGAGATGGACGCGGTCGTGTCCAGGGCGGTGGCCTCGTTGGACAAGTTGACGAGATGGAGCGTGCCGCTGCTTCGACCGGGGGGACGAATGTTGGCGATCAAGGGCGAGCGTGCGGCCGGCGAGATCGACGAGCACCGGCGTGTGATGGAGTCACTGGGCGCGGTGGATGCCAGGGTGGTGACATGTGGAGGGGACTTGTTGAATCCGCCCGCCACCGTGGTCACCGCGCGGCGCGGGGAGTCGGTGCCGGCACATCGCCGGTCGACACGAGCGGGCAGGAGAAGGGGATGAATCCGGTCTCGGAGGGTGGGGCTGTGCCACCGACGGGTGCCACGGGAAGCACCGATGTTTCACGTGAAACATGGGTCCCGGACGACGTCATCGACACGCCGATCGGAGCCGAAGCCGAGCGCGCTGTGCGCCTTCTGCACGCCGAGGCACGGCTGCCCCGGCCGGTGAGCCAGCGGGTGTTCACGATCGCCAATCAGAAGGGGGGTGTCGGCAAGACCACCACGGCCGTCAATGTGGCTGCCGCGCTCGCGATGCAGGGCCTGAAGGTTCTCGTCATCGACCTCGATCCGCAGGGCAACGCCAGCACCGCTCTCGGCGTCGACCACCACCCCGGCACCCCCTCGTCCTATGAAGTCCTCATCGGCGAGATACCGCTGCATCAAACCCTGCAGCGCAGTCCGCACAACGAGCGGCTGTTCTGCGTCCCCGCCACCATCGAACTGGCCGGCGCCGAGATCGAGTTGGTCAGCATGGTCGCGCGCGAAGGCCGGCTCCGCACCGCGCTCGCAGAACTCCACAACCACGACTTCGACTATGTCTTCATCGACTGCCCACCATCGCTGGGCCTGCTGACGATCAACGCGTTGGTGGCCGCGCCCGAGGTGTTGATCCCGATTCAGTGCGAGTACTACGCGCTGGAGGGAGTCGGCCAGCTGCTGCGCACCATCGAGATGGTCAAGGCGCACCTCAACCCGAAACTCAATGTTTCCACCGTCATTCTGACGATGTACGACGGCAGGACCCGGCTCGCCGATCAGGTCGCGGCCGACGTCCGCGCGCACTTCGGTGACAAGGTGTTGGGAACCGTCATCCCGCGCAGCGTGAAGGTATCCGAGGCGCCGGGCTACGGCATGACCATCCTGAACTACGACCCGGGCTCGCGCGGCGCGCTGAGCTACATGGACGCCAGTCGCGAACTCGCCGAACGGGGCGCGGCGCAGAGAGGACAAAACCAATGAGCCAGCCCTCGCGCAAAAGGAGCGGCCTTGGCCGCGGCCTTGCCTCGTTGATCCCGACGGGTCCGGAAGATACCAACTCGGCCTCGATGGGGCACCGGATGGGTGACGCCGCCGCGGACGTCGTACTCGGCGGTGCCCCGGAGCAGAGCCCGGTCGGCGCTGTTTACCGAGAGATCGACCCGGCTGCGATCGAGCGCAACCCACGGCAGCCGCGTCAGGTGTTCGACGAGGAGGCCCTTGCCGAACTCGTGCACTCCATCCGTGAGTTCGGACTGATGCAACCCATCGTGGTGCGGGGCATGTCCGGCCAGCCGGGGCACTACCAACTCGTCATGGGGGAGCGGCGGTGGCGCGCCGCCCAAGAGGCCGGGTTGGCCACGATCCCCGCGATCGTGCGGGAGACCGCCGACGACAGCATGTTGAGGGACGCGCTGTTGGAGAACATCCATCGGGCACAACTGAACCCCCTCGAAGAAGCCGCCGCCTATCAGCAGCTGCTCGATGAGTTCGAGGTCACCCACGACGAGCTCGCGGCGCGCATCGGCCGGTCTCGCCCGGTGATCACCAACATGATTCGTCTGCTGCGGCTGCCGGTCGCCGTTCAGCGCCGCGTCGCAGCCGGCGTGCTGTCGGCGGGTCACGCGCGGGCGTTGCTCGCCCTCGAAGGTGGGCCGGAGGCACAAGAGGAACTCGCCGCGCGCATCGTCGCCGAGGGCCT
Organism: Mycolicibacterium stellerae; assembly: GCF_003719305.1. Classification (GTDB taxonomy): domain Bacteria; phylum Actinomycetota; class Actinomycetes; order Mycobacteriales; family Mycobacteriaceae; genus Mycobacterium; species Mycobacterium stellerae. The sequence continues at coordinate 93,775 of NZ_RARC01000021.1, read as the reverse complement.
GTCGGTGCGTGCGACCGAAGAAGCGGTCACCCTGGCGAACCGCGAAGACACCTCCACCCCGGCGGCACCGCGCCGCAAGCCGATTCATATGCCCGGCCTGCAGGATGTTGCTGAACGGCTGTCGACCGCCTTCGATACGCGCGTGACGGTCAGCCTGGGCAAACGCAAAGGCAAGATCGTTGTCGAGTTCGGGTCGGTCGACGACCTACAGCGGATAGTCGACTTGATGAACTCTGCGAAGGCCTGACCTAGGACACGGGGAAATTACGTCACTGTGACACATCGATAACGGCGCCGGCGCTCAGCCCGGCGCACCGGAGGAATCATGATGCGGTGCAACACCTTTGGCACTCTTGGCCGATCGGGCCACGACGAGTGAGCCAACACACTTCTGCCTGCTCTTCGCCCACGCGGCTGATCGGCGAAAGCGGGCCGTCCGCCGCGGCGCCTCCTATCCTGGAGTGGCGGTCATACAAATTGGCACCGCCTGGAACCAGGGAAGTCTAGTGTCAGCGCGAATCACGCCCCTGCGCCTCGAAGCATTCGAGCGGCTGCCCAAGCACGCACGCCGATGTGTGTTCTGGGAGGTGGACCCGTCGACGCTGGGAGCCGAGGACCATCTGTCCGACCCGGAATTCGAGAAGGAAGCCTGGCTGTCGATGGTGATGCTGGAGTGGGGATCGTGCGGGCAGATCGCCTCCAGCGCGCCGGCGGGCGGCCGCACCGATGCGACCGACGACGACTACGACGACAAACCCTGCCTCGGCTACGCGTTCTACGCGCCACCGAGTGTCGTGCCGCGGGCGCGGCTCTTTCCCAGCGGACCGGTCAGCGCCGACGCCGTTTTGCTCACCTCGCTCGGGGTGGAGACCGCCCAGGCGCGAAGCGGTGATGACCGCAGCGTCGGCGGCCTATCCCAAGGCCTGATCGCGGCCGTGGTGGCCGATCTCGTGCGCCGCGGCGTGCGGGCACTGGAAGCGTTCGGCCGCACCGAGGCGACCGCGGAATTCGTCGACCCGCGACTGGTGCCCGCAGAACTCGGGCCGGTGGTGGAGGTGCTCGGTGATTGCTCGGTCGACCAGTGCGTCCTCGACGTCGAGTTTCTCGAGCGGGTCGGCTTCGTGGAAGTGTCGAAGCATCGCTACTTCCCGCGGCTTCGCCTCGAGCTCGAGAGTGGCCTGGGCTGGAAGGCCGAGGTGGAGGCCGCGCTGGAGCGACTGCTGGAATCCGACGCGTTGAAGCAGCCCGTTGGTGCGGGCGCGAGCATCTGCTGACGGATTAGCTTCGGCCTGCTTCGACCGACAGTTCGTGTGCAAGCAGCTCCGCGAACGTGAATGTGCCTGTGGGGCGGTCGTTCTTGCCCAGCAGGTACAGCCGCTTGACCGCCGCGAGGATGCCCTCGGCGATCGAGTCGCGGGCCGGGCTGGAGACCAGCATGTCGCGGTCACGGGGGTTGGTGATGTAGCCGACGTCCACCTGGACCGTCGGCATCCGGGTCAGCCGCAGCAGGTCCCACGTCCGCCCGTGCGTCCGGCAATCCCGTAAACCGGTGCGCGCCACCACTTCTCGCTGTATGAAGTCCGCGAGGTTGCGGCCAATGGTCGACACCGAACCGTGTGAGTTGCCGAAGTGGAACGACGCGACACCGTTCGCCGACGTGCTCGCGTGGGTGGCACAGCGCAGGCTGATCATCAGGTCTGCGCCGACGGTGTTGGCGGTCATGGCCCGTTCGGCGTCCGACGGGCTGCGGGCGGGCGGTCGGGACAGGAAGGTCTCCATGCCGATGGCCGTCATCCGGCCCTCGAGCCGGCTGGCCAGGTCCCACAGGATGTCTGCCTCGCTGATCGGACCGGTCGAGCTCTGCATGATCAGCCCGTTGTCGCCGCCGCCGCGGCCCGGGTCGATGATGATGCGCTTGCCGGACAGCCGTGGGCCGGATCGGCGGACCAGCTCCTCCTCGCGGATGGCGTGAATGGAGCCGCCGGTGACCCGGGAGCCGAGAAAGTACAAGGAGCGCAACGTCTCCGGGCCGCAGATACCGTCGGGAGACATTCCGTACTCGCGCTGGTAGGACATCAGCGCGTTATGGGTCGTCAGCCCGAAATGCCCGTCCACCAGCCCGGTGTAGAAGCCGAGATCCTGGAGTCGCGCCTGCAGGGTGGCGACGTCGTCGCCGTACATCGGCGCGCCGAACTGGTGGCTGAGGATGCGCGCCCCGAGACGGTACGACGCCTCTTTCAGCGCGCGGTACGTCGCTTCGCCGACAATCCCGTCGACGAGCAGGCCTCGATGCTGCTGAAATGCGCGGACGGCTTCGTCGAGCTCGAGGTCGAAATAGTCGGCCGCAACATGCCTGCCCGTGCTCAGGTCCTCGTCCGGGCCGTCCACCAGCCTCAGCGCCGCGAGCGCGGTCCGGATCTCGGCCACCGCGCTGCCGCGGTCACCTCGACGCAGACTCGACATAACGGGGCCCTTTCGATAGCACAGATCAGCGGCGGGTCCAGCGCTGACGATTGCAGGACAGGCTAAGCGGAATTATCTCAGAAGCAGGCCCGATTCCGGAAAACGCCAGGCGGGTCGCCGCTGGTTGGGCCAGGGTGTTAGACGACGTCGGCCAGCTCGCGCAGCAGCGCGGCCTTGCCTTTGGCGCCGACGATGCGCTTCACCGGCGCGCCGTCTTTGAACAGGATCATCGTCGGAATCGACACCACCTGGAAATCGCGTGCCGTCGCGGGGTTGGCGTCGACATCGAGCTTGGCGACCGTCAGGGAACCGGCTTTCTCGCCGGCGATCTCCTCGAGCACAGGGGCGACCATCTTGCACGGCCCGCACCAGGTGGCCCAGAAGTCCACCAGCACGGGGGTGCTGCTCGACAAGACGTCGTCAGAGAACGAGTCGTCGGTGACGTTCACCGTCTTGCTGGTCTTCTCGGTTCCGGTCATTGCTGTGCTCCAATCAGGTCGGTGTCTATGGTTTGCGTTGTACCAGTGGCTGTTTCGGCAAGCCAGCGCTCGGCGTCGATGGAAGCCGAACAGCCGGTTCCCGCGGCGGTGATCGCCTGCCGGTAGGTGTGGTCGACCAGGTCGCCCGCCGCGAATACGCCTTCGATCGACGTGGCGGTGGTGCGGTCCCGAACCTGCACGTACCCCTCGGCGTCGAGGTCGACCTGGCCGCGCACCAGCTCCGAGCGGGGATCGTGACCGATCGCGACGAACACGCCGGTGACGGCGAGGGTGGACTCCTCGCCGGTGACGGCGTCGCGCAGCCGCACACCGGTCACCCGGTTGTCACCCTCGACGGCAGTGACCTGCGTGTTCGTCATGAACTTGATCTTCTCGTTGCTCTTCGCGCGTTCGAGCATGATCCGCGATGCACGGAACTCGTCGCGGCGGTGGATCAGGGTGACGCTGCGGGCGAACCGGGTCAGGAAGGTGGCCTCCTCCATCGCGGAGTCGCCACCGCCGATGACGGCGATGTCCTGGTCACGGAAGAAGAAGCCGTCGCAGGTGGCGCAGGTGCTCACCCCCATGCCAAGCAGCTTGTCCTCACCGGGAACCCCGAGGTGCCGCGCCGCAGCCCCCATCGCGAGGATGACGGCGCGCGCCTGGTAGGTCTGGTCCCCGACGGTGACGGACTTCACCGGCCCGTCGAGAGAGACCTCGTCGACGTCCTCCATCCGAAGGTCCGCGCCGAACCGCAGCGCCTGTTCGCGCATCTGGTCCATCAACTCGGGTCCGGTGATGCCGTCGCGGAAGCCGGGGTAGTTCTCCACCTCGGTGGTGGTCATCAGGGCGCCACCGAACTGGGTGCCCTCGAACACCAGCGGGTTGAGCTGGGCACGCGCGGCGTAAACCGCCGCGGTGTAGCCGGCCGGCCCGGAACCGATGATGATCACGTCGTGAACAGTGGGTTGGGAAGTCATGCGAGCCTTTCTGCCTGCATCGATACAAACACCAGGGTAAGCCGGGGTGTTCCCACATCGCTGGTGGGCCGCACTACGGAGGCGTGACCACGGCTTTGGGCGTGTCGGGAGTCACGCGGGTCACCGGTACCGTCATGCGCTCGGCGGTCGGTCCCTTGGGAAACGCGGGGGTCGGCGGACTGCTGTGCACGAGCATCGCCGTGCAGACGATCGCCGCGGCCGTCGCGCCGATGCCGATGATCATGCCGATTATTCGGAGCCGGCCGATGCGGGGCGTGGGGCGGTCGGCATGTGCCGGCGGTGCGGCGCGCAGCGCGGCCGCTATTCGGGCGGTAACGCCAGGCGGCACGGGTGGCGCCGAGTCGGCGTCGGCGCCAAGGTGTCGCAGGGCACGGCGGACCCGCTCCTCAGGAAGCCCGGCCTGGCCGCTGTCCACCGCTCAATAGTGACTCACTGCATGGCGCCGCGGGTGTCGGGCACGGCTGCTGTGGCGTCGAAGTATCCGAGCGCCTCGGCCAGCTTGGCGCGGGCCCGCGAGCAGCGGCTCTTCACCGTGCCTTCTGCCACGCCCAGCATCCGCGCGGTTTCGGCTACCGAATAGCCCTGCATGTCCACGGCGACCACCGCGGCCCGTTGTTCGACAGGCAGCCGCATCAGCGCGCGCTGCACCATGATCGCGGTATCCACCCGTGGGGTGTGGTCGCCGACCAGGCAGTTGTCGTCGTTGAGTTCCGTTGTCGGATGGGACTTGTTGCGGCGCAGCCGGTCCACGCATGCGTTGACCACGATGCGATACAGCCAACTGCTCACCGCGGCGTCGCGGCGAAACGAGGCCGCGGTGCGGTGTGCGGACAACAGCGCATCCTGCAGCGCGTCGGCGGCGTCGTCCGGGTTGCGGCTGGTCATCATCGCCAGCCGGTACAACTGCCGGTGGTGGCGGTAAAACAGTTCCTCGAACGCGTACCGATCACCCGCGACGTGCGCGGCGAGCAACTCGGCATCGCTGCGTTCTTCCTCGGCAGTCCCCCAGAAGCTCCCCACAGGCGAACCCTAAGCACGCCGGGACACCCGCTTCTGCACCAGTTTTCGCAAACCCCGCTGACATGGCGTTCCAGGCGGGGAGCCCTTGGGATGACGGGCTAGGACGCCGCCTTCACGGTGATCTCGGCGATGTCGGACCGGCTTTCGCCGTTGACCTGGCCCAGCGTCGACACCCAAACCAGAAGGTTGGACGTCGGTGAGGCGTTCTCCACCTTGATGGTGTTGTTGCCGGGTCGCAGCGCCGTCGCCGGCGTCAGCACGGTGGTGTCCGACAGCGACGACGGTGTCGGCGTCTGCGCCGAGCGGATCTCGACCGACGTGCCGGTGCTGTTCAGGTTGATGGTGACCTCGCCAACCGTCGTCGGCTGCGGCAACTGGAGCATCAGCCCGACCCCGTTTTTGAAATTGGGGAACGGCACGGGATCGCTGTAGGTGTCGATCGGCCATACCGTCGACGCGTTGCCGTCGATCGCCAGGCCGGCCTCACCGGGCGCGTCGGCCTCACCCTCGGGTGAAAACACCGTCGCCTTAACGGGTTTGACCGTTGCGCCGGAGGCACCACTGCCGCCGTCCGCCGACGTCGTCGGTGCGCTGAGGCCGAGTTCGTCGGAGGAGAAGCCGCCGACGTCACCGAAGATGCCCTTCAGCACCGAGGCGAGCACGATCAACGCGACGACGAGAATCGCGCCGCCGATGCTGAAACCGACGATCAGCCCTTTGCGCCTGCGCGCCGCCGCCTCGGGGTCCTCGGACGCCTTGCCGCGTACCTTGGCCGACTGCGCAGGCGCCGCAGGCTCGTCGACGGGATTGATCAGCTCGGTGCGGTCTGCGACGGCGGTGGCCTGCTGCAGCAGGTTCAGTAGCGTCGGGGCGCTGCGGATGCCGCCACCCGCCTGCACCGATCGCGCGGCCGCGGCCGAGATCTGGAACGGGATGTCGCGATCGATGGACCGGGGTTCCACCGGCTCGCCCGCGGCGTCCACTTCGGCGGGCGCCAACCCGCTGCGGACGCCGGCCTCCGCGAGCGGCCACCGGTTGATGAGAAGCGCGTACAGCGCCGCGCCGATGCCGCGGATGTCGTCCTCTGGCGTGGCCTCGGGCATGGTCGCAGGGAACGCCAGCGCCACATCGCCCTCGATGCTGACCCGGACCCGGCTTGGATGATCGATCGACATCGCGACACCCGACCGGTGCGCCTGCTCGGCGGCGGCGGCGAGGGTCTGCATTGCGCGGGCGCCGCCGATCGGTGACGGCGACGTCGCGGCCACCTCCTCAAGCGACCCGCCGCGAATCCACTCGCTCACGATCAGGCCGCCCGATCCCGTGTTCGCGACGTCGAGGATGCGGGCGATGCCGGGGCTCTCCACCCGGCTCAGCCGCAGAGTGCGGTCGAGGATCTGCTGCAGGTCCTCGTCGGACAGCGCGGCTTCAGGGTCGACGAACGTCAGCGCGACCTGCCGATCCAGGGCGGTGTCCAACGCCTGCCAGAACTGCAGCCTGGGTGGTCCGCCGTGGAAAACCAGCAGCCGGTATCGGCCACCGCCGATGGTGGCGCCCGGGATGAGGTGCACGTCCTCGTCCGAGGTCGCCGTCTCGATTGCCGGTTCGCGGGGGATGTCGAAGGGCAGCCCCTCACGGGTGGGGTCGCCGCCGTAGTCGGCGGGTGGCCTGCCCGAAGTCGGCGGTGACACCGTGCCGACCGGCATGGTTCCCGGGTCGGCCTGCTCGCGACCTGCCGAATGACCGGGACCGGCCGGCCCGTCGGCGGGAACGTCGGGCTCAAAGTCGTCAGCGGTCGGGCGGGGCATTTTGGTGGTCGCGCCGTTGTCAGGCAGGGGTGCGGAGTCGCCTGCGGATTCGTCGGTCACCGCTGGTCCTTTCCGCATCCCGACTCCGGCAACCGAGGCCGGAGGCCCGCGCCGGACGGCCGCCGGGCTGTGGCGACCCCGCGACGCGGGCAAATTCCTCTGATCAGGGTACGGGAGTGGGGCCCGCGAGCGTGGTCGGACGGGCGGTGCAACCGGCGTCCCGGCTACTTTCGGGGCCTTGCCGAGGCGGCGCAGGACCGCCGAAAGAGCGGCCTGCGCTTCGGGCACCCGGGCGGCCAGCAGCACACCGCCGATGATCGGCGCCATGATCAGGCCGAGCACCAGCAGCCGCAGCATCGACCCACCGCCGCCGTGTTCGGTCAGCGACTCGAGGCCGAGCAGTTGATCGATCACGTGGGCGATCAGCCCGGCGAGCAGCGACGCGGCGGTCGCGACAAGAACGGTACGGACCACCTCCAGGTTGACGAGTCCCCCTCGCACGCCGGGTGGGCCCCCAGCTTGCGAGGGGAGTGCCCCCAGCCCGCCCGGCGGATTCAGGTTGGCCCGCAACAGGACGTAGCCGACCATGGCTCCTGCGAGAAACCCGACTCCGTTGGCAAGGCCGAGATAGCCCGCGACCAACTCGCGGTCGTCGGTCAGGTGCGGCGCGGCCAGCGAGGCGGCGACCTTTACCGCGGTGATGACGATGATCACCACGATCGGCGTCCACGGCTGCTCGCGGGCATAGAAGACCCGAAGCTGCAGCAGTACCAGCGCATAGGGGATCAGCGTGAATGCCGAGAGCGTGATCGCCATGCCCAGGTAGCCGGCGTCGACGTCACCGAAATTGCCGTAGGCGAACAGCGCGCTGCCGATCGCAGGGCCCCCGACGGTCATGAACGCCACGATCGGAATCAGCGTCACCATGGTCAGCCGCGTCGCCAGCGAGAGATCGGCCAGCACCGCCGGCGTGTCGTTGGCCGCGGCGTTTCGGCTCAGCCGCGGCATCACCACCGTCAGCACTGTCACGCCGATTATGCCGAACGGCAGCTGCAGCACCAGCCAGGTGTAGTTGTAGATGGCGGGCCCCGAAGCCGCTGCCGCGCTGGCAATCTGGTTTCCGACGATCAACCCGACCTGGCTGATCAACACGTAGAGCACCATCGCAGCCGCCATGCCGCCGAACCGGCGAAGGCGATCGTCGAGACCCCACAGCGGCCGCAGGCTGATCCGCTCCTTGCGGATCGCGACAAGCAGAACGGCCGTCTGCGCGAAGACACCCAGGGTGGTTCCGATCCCGAGGACCAGCAGCTTGGCATTGCCCATCTCGACCGGATCGATCGAAAGCTCGCCCGGTACAACGAGATACAGGACGAGCGTCGCGATCGCGACGACGTTGTTGATGACCGGCGCCCAAGCCGGGGGACCGAACACGTTGCGGGTGTTCAGGATTGCCATGAACACCGACGAGAGGCCGTAGAAGATCACCTGCGGCAGCAGCAGGTAGGCGAACGCGGTCGTCAGCGACCGGTTGACCTGTGGGTCGCTGCCCAACATCAACCGGACCAACAGCGGCGCCGCCGTCACCGAAACCACCGTGGCGACCAGCAGCAGCGCGGTGGCCAGCGTGACGAGCCTGCGAACGAACGCGGTACCGCCGTCGGGGTCGTCGCGCTCGGCGCGGGCCAGTACCGGCACGAAGATCGCCGTGAACGTCGCCTCCAGCACCAGCGCGGCGACGAGGTTGGGCAGCTGGTTGGCTACCGAGAAGGCGCTGGACAGGGCCGCACCGAGGATGGCCGCGAGCAGGACGATGCGGATGAACCCGGTGATGCGGCTGACCAGGGTCGCGACCGCCATCCCCCATGACCGCGCTACCACCGCGGCGTCGCTCAGCTCGGGCCTTCCTGCGCGACGTCGCGGCGCCGGACCCCGCGGGATGCGCTGTCGCGGCGGAGGTGGCGGCATCCGCCGCGGTGGCGGTGGTGACGGCGGGGGATAGCCCCGCATGCCGGGTGGCCCGGGTGGCGGGGCAGCGTGACGTGGCGGCATGGGCGGTCGCGGCATCGGGCCACCGCCCCGGTCGAACGGCGGCTGAGCCGGCCCGAAGGGCCGACCGGTCGTGCTCATTTCTCCTGCTCTTCGCCCGAATGGAGCCCGTGTTCAGATTCCTTGTCGTGGGCCAGAGCCGTCTCCAGCGGATCAGAGCGATCCAGGTCGGCGCGATCGGGCTGACCGCGGAACCGGTGCCACAGCCTGCGGCCCGCGAGTGCGACGAGAACCGCACCCACCGACAGCGTGATGATGAACAGCACCTGGCCGTAGGCGTTGGAGTGCACCGACAGCCGGACCGGTTCGCCGAGCGGCAATCCGTCGGCGGTGCGCAGGGCGACGTCGATGGCTACCCGCTGGGTGAAGTGCACTTCGATCGGCACCTGCAGCGGCAGGTATCCGGGTGGCAGCTCGATCTCGCCCATATCGGTCACCGACATTCCCGGCGGAGCGTCGACCTGCAGCCGGACCCTGATCGGCACCGGCAAGTCATTGCGCAGCGCGAGCGGCAGCGGGCTGCGTTCGGTGGCCAATGTGTATGAGCCGCCGGGGTTTACGATCGTCACCGCGTTGAACAGGTCGTTGACGGTGGCGCTCGTCCTCGTCAACCGCTGCGCAGCCAGCCCGTTGCGGGCATCCGGTGGCACCGACTGGCTGAGCGCCCGCAACATGTCCTCGCGCAACGGCGCCGTGTATTGCGTGCCGGTGAGCCCGGTGCGCTCGTCGGCCGTCAGCGCTGCCGTCAATCCCCACAGCCTGCCGGTGGTCCCGGCGATACCCGAGGTCACCGCCTCGTCGAAGCGGGCCCGCGAGTTCGCGGACACGTTGCCGGGCAGCGGACGGGAATCCTGCTGCGGCACCGCCTGGCTCTCGGCGATCACCGCGGTCAGCGGCCGCGGTGCGGCCAGACCCGCCCGGATCGAGGTGGCGACCGCGGACAGGATCGCCGCGGCGTCATCGGCCTGCAGGCCCCAGTCCATCGGAGGCATCAGGATCTGACTGCGCGGCTCGGCTTCCGTGGCAAGGGTGCGCCACAGCAGCGAGCCAAGCGCGTCCTGACGCCGCGCGACCGTCGAATCGTGTTGTATCGGCACGTCAAGCGCGGCATCGAGATACGACGGCGACGTCGGATCGGTACCCACGCCTGCCAGCGCGGCGGAGACGCTGGGGTCGAACGGGGCGGCGACCACTTCGGGGGTGTAGCGCACAGGGCTGACGTCGGCGGTGGCCCGGCCACCGTCCTGCGAATCGTGGGCGGTGAGGTTGGCCGCGGCGATGGCGACCGTCGCGCCCTGGGTGGCGAGCAGCTGGATCGCCGGTCCGGTCAGCGGACCGTCGCCGACCAGGGTGGCGCCTCGGGTTGAGGTGATGCCGAGGATCTGGTCGACGATGTCGCCAGCGCCGTTGGTGGCGATCGAGCTCAGGCCGGGGTCGCCGACCCGTTGCAGGGCGTCGAGGTCGGCCTGCGCGTAGTTCGCGGGTGCGACGCATGTCCGCTGCGCCAGCGTCCTGAGCCGGTTGAGCCAGTTCACCGCGGCGTCCTGGCCGGTTCCCGGGTGTGTCGGCGTGGCCGGACCAATGTCTGGCCCGTCGTCGACGACATAGCCCGCCGTCATCGCGTTCACGGTGACCAACAGGTCGGGGTCGACAGCCAGACACACCGCGCTGCGCACCTGGCCGCCGGGATCGACGGACTGGCTGGTTGCGAAATCGACCGCCGACAGCAGGACGTCGAGGCGCCCGCCGCTCGCCAGCGAGGTGGCGAGTTCGTCGTCGATCAGCCGCACCGGGGTGGTCCCGCCCGGCACGCCCGGCGCGAGCCGGGGCCGGTCGCCGAGCGGCCAGATGACGGTGAGGCGAACCGGTTTCGATGTGTCGGGCGCGACGACGTCGGCAAGCGCGTCGGCCGATGAGACCGCGGCAGGCTCCGGCGGCACCCCGATCACCGGCAGCAGGAAGCGCGCGTCGTCGAGGCGGGCGGGCGCGCCGTAGTCCGGTGTTCCGTTGGCGTTGACCAGAAGCGGATACACGCCGGGCTTGTCGATGCCCAGCGAAGGCGCCCGCGGTGAGCGCAACGGCACGGTGAGGGTGAACGGAACATTATGGCCGCGTTGCAATTCCGTGGATACGGTGATGAAGTCCGCGACCGCTTCGAACTGGTCGTTCTCGCCGCCGAGGTTCGTCCGAAGGCCCGCCGAGGATGTGACGGCGGCGGCGTGCTCGAGGCGGACCATCACGTCGCGGACGGGGCGATCACCGACGTTGCGCACGGTTCCCGAGACGGTGACGACGGGCTCGCTGGTGGTCGTCATCACCTCGGGCGTCACGCGTTCGATGCGCACCTGCAGGAACGGCATCGAACCCGGCTCGCCCGCGGCCGCGTGCGGTGACACCGCGGGCGCGGCGATGAGGACAACCAGCGCCAGCACGGCGAACAATCGAGGCAGCACCGTGCCGGTATCGCGGCGGGCGGTCACGGCCCTGGTCCGCAGCCGTTCGTCCGTCGGCCCGGGTTGGGTGGGCCAGCTTCGTCGGGACGTCGGTTGCGGGTGTGCGAGTGCGTCTGGGCGCGTCGCCGTGGTGCGCTGCGCGGCAGCGGTGGCAGCGCGGAAGGCCCATCGGTGTGCAGCTTGTCGATCAGCTCGTCGGCGACCTCGGCGAGTTTGCGCTCGTCGGCGTAGGCCAGTCGTGAGGTGAGCTCCTTGAGCGGCACCCAGGCCACCTCGGTGACCTCGACGTCCTCGTCGGAGAGCTCGCCGCCGAGGAACCGCATCAGGTAATGGTGCACCGTTTTGTGCACCCGCCTGCCCTCGGTGACGAACCAGTAGTCGATGCTGCCGAGAGCCGCCAGCACACTGCCCTGGATCCCGGTCTCCTCGGCGACCTCGCGAATCGCGGTCTGTTCGGCCGTCTCACCGAGCTCGATGTGGCCCTTGGGCAGCGACCACAGCATCCGGCCGCGGCGATCGACGCGGCCGATAAGGGCCGCGACCTGACCATCCTTTGGGCCGTCGATACCGTCGATGACCAGGCCGCCAGCCGAGGTCTCGTGCACGGTGCGCAGCCGGTCGGGGCCGCGACGTGAGCCCCGTGGTTTGTGTGGCTTCGGCCTGCCGTCGGGGACGGGCGCGTGGGTCGGATCGTCGGCCCGGCCTTCGGAGTTGTTGCCCACGACCGCGTTGTTGTTGTGCGCGGCGGTGTTGGTGTCGGGTGGACCCGCTGCGCGCCGACCGCGACGCCGCCCCCGGCGCCGTCGTGGTTTGGCCTGTTCGCCGTCCGACACCCAAGCGATAGTAGCTGCCACGATAATTCGCTCCCGCCGCACTCGCCGCTCGGTGCAGGACCGTTACCTCTACGCTCATTGAACGTGTCCGACAATGCTGAACTGCTCATCGCTGCCCAGGTGGCTTTGCACCAGCACGCCGACATACTGCGAGATCTGGGCAGGGTGTTCGCTGACGCGGGGCACGAGGTGTATCTCGTCGGGGGAAGCGTGCGTGACGCGTTGCTGGGTCGCCTCGGCACGGACCTCGACTTCACCACAGACGCCCGGCCCGAGCAGATACAGCGGATGCTGCGACCGTGGGCGGACGCGCTGTGGGACACCGGTATCGAATACGGCACCGTCGGCGTCGGCAAGGGCGATCAGCGCATGGAGATCACCACGTTCCGCGCCGACACCTACGACCAGGTGTCGCGCAATCCCGAGGTTCGCTTCGGCGACCGCCTTGACGACGATCTGGTGCGCCGCGACTTCACCGTCAACGCGATGGCGGTGCGTATCACGCCGCAGGGTCCCGGTGAATTCCTTGATCCCCTAAACGGTTTGGATGCGCTGCGGGCCCGCGTGCTCGACACGCCGGCCGCGCCCGAGGTGTCCTTCGGCGATGATCCGTTGCGGATGCTGCGGGCCGCGCGGTTCGTTTCGCAGCTCGGCTTCACCGTCGCGCCGCGGGTGCGCGAAGCGATGGCCGCCATGTCGGGTCAGCTCGGCCGCATCACCGCCGAGCGGGTCGCCGCCGAGCTGGACAAGCTGGTGCTCGGTGCGGATCCCGCTGCGGGTGTCGACCTGATGGTGGCGAGCGGACTCGGCGATGTGGTGTTGCCCGAGATCGGCGCGATGCGGATGGCGATCGACGAACACCATCAGCACAAGGACGTCTACCAGCATTCGCTGACGGTGTTGCGGCAGGCGATCGAGCTAGAGGATGACGGGCCCGATCTCGTACTGCGCTGGGCGGCGCTGCTGCACGACATCGGTAAGCCCGCGACGCGGCGGCACGAGTCGGACGGCGGGGTGAGTTTTCATCACCACGAAGTGGTCGGCGCGAAGATGACCCGCAAGCGGATGCGGGCGCTGAAGTACTCCAAGCAGATGGTCGAGGACGTGTCCCAGCTGGTGTATCTGCACCTGCGCTTCCACGGCTACGCCGATTCCCGCGGGGCAGGGAAGTGGACCGACTCGGCGGTGCGGCGCTACGTCACCGACGCAGGCCCCTTGCTGCCGCAATTGCACAAGCTGGTGCGCGCGGACTGCACCACGCGCAACAAGCGGCGCGCGGCGCGGCTGCAGGCCAACTACGACGACCTGGAGGCGCGGATCGCCGAGCTGGCCGCCAAGGAGGACCTCCAGCGGGTGCGCCCCGACCTCGACGGCAACGAGATCATGAAGATCCTCGACATCCCGGCGGGTCCGCAGGTCGGCGAAGCGTGGCGCTACCTCAAGGAGCTGCGGCTGGACCGCGGGCCGCTCGACCACGACGAGGCGGTGGCCGAACTCGTGAAGTGGTGGAACGCCAGGAGCTGACCGGCCGTCGAAACGGTGTGGATTACTGCCTTTCCGATGGCGATGGGTCGGCGACGATGTGGACCGCACCGCTGGACACCGATGTGGACGGTAACGGCACGCTCGATGCGGTCGGTCTCGATGTCGACGGCGACGGCGGTGTCGACGACGCGCTGGCCGACCTCGACGGCGACGGCATCGCCGATCACGCCGTGCTGGACGGTCAGAGTTACTTCACCGACGACGGGTCGGGCACGTGGGCGGTGAGCGTGGATCGCGGCGGACAACTGCGATGGTTCGGCCTGGACGGCGTCGAAAGGCTGGGTGGGCCTTCGGTCGACCTGGACGGTGATGGTCAGGCCGGCGACCGGCTGATCGACATCGACGGCAATGGCCTGGCCGACCGCGCGCTGGGTGACGGGCTCGCTTACGTCGACACCGACGGCGACGGCACCTGGGATCTCACGCTGACCGACAGCGACGGCGACGGCAGGGCAGACTCCGCCAACGCCGTCTAGATCAACTACCTACCCGGTCCAGGCGGTCCGGCGAAGGCCTGCGCGATCGTCAACCATTTGTGCGCGTCCTCCCCCTCCGCGGTGACGTCGAGGTCCGCAGGCGGCCGCCGCTGGGTGACCAGGAAACAGAAGTCTTCGGCTGATCCCGTGACCCGCTGGCGCGCGTCCTCGGGACCCCACGTCCACATCGCCCCGTCAGGTGCAGCCAACTCCACTCGGAACGGGTCGGCAGGCACCGCGAGGCCGTTGACCGCGAACGCGTAGTCACGGGTGCGGACGCCGATGTGGGCGATCGAGCGCAACCGCGCGGTCGCGGGCCGTTTCACGCCGAGCGCATCGGCGACGTCGAGGCCGTGCGCCCATGTCTCCATCAGCCGGGCGGTAGCCATCGACGCGGCGCTCATCGGCGGCCCGAACCACGGCAGCTTGCGACCGTCGGCCACCGTCAGCAGCGCGTCGTGCAGTCGATTTCTGGTGGCCCGCCAGTCGGCCAGCAGATCGGCAGGCGCTGCGGCGGCGATCTCTTCTGCGCCGCGGTCGACGAAGCCGCCCGGGTCCTCGGCAGCGGCACCAAGCGCTTTCGTGAAGCCGGCCTCGTCGTGCACCGACAACAGCGCGACCCGGTCGGTCCACAGCAGATGGGCGATCTGGTGGGCGATGGTCCAGCCCGGCGCCGGGGTCACCTCTGCCCAGCGCGCGGCGGGCAGGTCGGCCACCAATTCGTCGAGTGCATCGCTCTCGGCGCGCAGGTCGTCCACGATGGGGGCCGCCGTCGCCATGCGGCACAGCCTAACTCGGGGCCTGGGTGCGGCGGACGACGCCCGCATGCACCGCCAGCCCGACCAGATAGACCGCCGAGCCGGCCACGATGAGGCCGGGGGAGCGACCGTCTGCTGGAATGACGGCCGCCGCGGCCGTGAGGGCGATGATGGTCGAGATCCAGAACACGGCGTCTTGGACGGCGAACACGTGGCCACGCAGCGCGTCGTCGACATCGATCTGCATGGCGGAGTCGGCGCATAGCTTGACCACCTGGCCAAGCACGCCGAGGAGAAACCCGCACAGCATCATCATCGGCAGCTGCAGCCCGATGCCACCGAGTTGAGTGACGGCCGCCAGCAGCAGCGCGCCGTTGGCGGTGCGGTAGCGGCCCCACCGAGCGACGGCACCCGGCGTGATGACATTCGCCAGGAATGCTCCGATGCCGACGGTGAAGAGGAAAAGTGCCGAGGTGCCGAAGCCGGCGACGCTCGGAGTGTCGCTCTGCCGAACCATCACCAACACCACCATGGTGTTGATGCCGAGCACCATTCGATGGGCGGCCAGTCCGCCGAGGGTGCCCGCCACGGTGGGAACCGCCAGCACTGTGCGGGCGCCATGCAGCCATCCCGTCGCCACCGCGTATGGCACCGACCCGTGAATGGCTCGCACGCTCTCGCGCGGGCCGAGCACATGCGGGGGGAAGCGCACAGACAGCACAAGGGCCAGTGCGACCGGGATCACGACGACCAGCATGACCGTGGCGGCGCCGGTGTCGCCTGCGCCAAAGATCCAGCGGGGCAACAGCATGAAGCCGGCGCCCAGAAATGCCGCAGCGCCGCCGGTCGCCGTCGCCACCGCGTTCATCGTCACCACGTGTTCGCGTGGCACCACATCGGGCAGCGCGGCGGACAGGCCGGAGGAGACGAAGCGGGTGAAACCGTTGACGATCAACGCGCCGAACAAGATCGGCCGGTCGGCTGCGCTCGTCGCGAGAAGTGCGGCGATGCCAACGACGAGAACCATTCGTCCGACATTCGCTCCGATCAACACCAGCCGCCGGTCCCATCGGTCCAGCAGGGCGCCCGCGAACGGGCCAAGCACCGAGTACGGCAGGTACAAAACGGCGAACGCGGCGACGATTTCCCACGGGCCTGCCGCACGGTCGGTGCTGAACAGCAGCCCACCCGCCAGCCCCGCCTGGAACAGGCCGTCGCCGAACTGGCTCACCGTCCGCAGTTCGAGCAGTCGCCAGAATTCGGGAAGGCTGCGCACCGACCGCCACAGGGCCATCGGTGCGTGTGCGTCAACCACGAGAATTCACAGTACAAATATCCCGGCGGGCCGAGGTTGTTCGCTACCTTCAACGTTCGCTGGTGACATTATGGAGCAGTGGCGCAGTCAGAAGATCCGGAGGATTTCGTCGCCCCTACGGCGAACCGGGTACGCGCAGGAACCCTGCTGTTGGCCAATACCGATCTGCTCGAGCCGACGTTCCGCCGCAGTGTCATCTACATAGTCGAGCACAACGACGGCGGAACGCTTGGCGTGGTGCTGAACCGGGCCAGTGAGACCGCGGTGTACAACGTTCTTCCGCAGTGGGCCAAGCTGGCCACCAAGCCGAAGACCATGTTCATCGGCGGCCCGGTCAAGCGCGATGCCGCGCTGTGTCTTGCGACCCTGCGCGCCGGGACAGACCCGACCGGCGTGCCGGGCATCCGGCACGTGCAGGGTCGGATGGTGATGGTGGACCTCGACGCGGAACCCGAGGCGATCGCTCCGATTGTCGAAGGGGTGCGGATCTTCGCCGGGTACTCGGGGTGGACGATCGGCCAACTCGAGGGTGAAATCGAACGCGACGACTGGATCGTGCTGTCCGCGTTGCCATCCGACGTGCTCGCCGAGGCGCGGGTGGATCTGTGGGGGCGGGTGCTTCGCCGTCAGCCGCTGCCGCTGTCGCTACTGGCGACGCACCCGATCGATATCAGCCGCAACTAGCTTCGAGAAAGGGTGCAGGTGGCGCAGGCGCTGCCGCCGCACACCGACGCTGCGCCGCAGGCAGGCGCCGCCCCCGCACTGGCCGCGACGAACTTGGCGCTCTGCCAGCAGCCCGCGGCGACCGTCGCGATCGCTCCGCCGACGCAGACGATCACCACTACCAGTGCGGTTTGAGGGCGGGATGACAGCGCGACCACACCGGCGACCGTCAACATCGCCGCGGCGGCGAGCTGTGTCGGCGCGACAGCGCGGAGAACCTGCCTGACCATGTCGGCCGACCGCGGACGCGACAGCGTCCAGCCGCCAAGGGCGGCGGTGGCGGCAGCGGCACACAGGCATCCCACCGCCGCGAAAAGCATGCGGCCACCCTAAAGGGCGCCGCCCGTTGTGCGCTAGCCAGGTGGCCGCTGCGGCAGCCCGGCCGCAGTCGAAGCGGCGGCACCGGGGATGCCGATCTTGAATCCGTTGGTGATGGCGTCGGTTGCGTTCGCGGCGGCGACGGCCTCGGCTGCGGTGGTGGTGACCGAAAGCGTCACCAGGTATTTGTCAGGGCCCACCGCTGCAAGCGTGTGCCGGCGTGCCGTGTTGAGCGTCATGTTGTTGTCGCGGTAGGTGCCTTCGATCACCGCCGACGGCATGCCGCCGAAGTCGGCAAGCGATGCGTTCGTGGTGCGCCAGGCGGGCTGCTGCTGGGCGTCGATGTAGCCGTGGGTGATGGCCTCCTTGGGGTCGAAGTCGCCGCCGACGAGTTTGTAGACGACCAGCGCCGCGTTGGAGGTGTAGATGCCGTCGCCGCCGACCCGGTCGGCGAGCACCGCGAACGCATCCGGCACGTTTGGATCCGGCACCTGCGACCAGCCGCGCGGGACGGGGAGCACCAGGTTGAGCGCCTTGAAGCCGTGAGCCACCTGCGGCTCCAGCTTTACCCCCTTGGCCGCAAGGAAGTCGTGCAACGTCACCGAGGCCGCGGGGACAAGTGTTTCCGGTGCGGCCAGCGCGGCCGCGGGCACCAGCCCGGGTGCGGCAACGGACTGTGCGGCGAGGGAGGGCGAGACGGCGAGCTGGGCCGCCGATTGTGAGGCAGCCGCGGCGCCGGGGGCGACGGTCACGGTCTGGGTGACGGTCGCGGGGGCCGGCTGCGGCAGTGGGTAGACGGGGTCAGCCAGCGCCGTGTTACCCGCCAGGCCAAGCACGCCGGCCATACCCGCGGCCACACCGCCTGCCAGAATCCGCCATCGGCGGGCATTTGCGATCATCGCCCGATCCCTTTCGAGTGCTTCCGCCGCCGGGGCAGGCATGCCCCTGGTCAGGGGGCGACCGTAACCCCGCGCGGAGTCAGCCACCAGGCCTGGGACCGAGCTGGAATGAACCTCTGACCGCTCCGCAATGCAACCGATACCTGCCCGTGGCCGAACGGCGGTCCGCGGTGGCCGTTTACCCTGTTCACGTGAGTAGTGAGTCGGTCACCGACGCTTCCGATACGGGAGCCGACACCCCGCAGTACCGCTACACCGCGAAGCTGGCCGGGGAAATCGAGCGCGCCTGGCAGCAGACGTGGTCGCAGCAGGGCACCTTCAACGTGCCCAACCCGGTGGGCTCGTTGGCGCCGACCGACGGAACACCGGTGCCAGCCGACAAGATGTTCGTCCAGGACATGTTCCCCTACCCCTCGGGTGAGGGACTGCACGTCGGGCACCCGCTCGGGTACATCGCGACCGACGTCTACGCCCGCTACTTTCGGATGACGGGCCGAAATGTGTTGCACGCGTTGGGTTTCGACGCGTTCGGTTTGCCTGCCGAACAGTACGCGGTGCAGACCGGGACCCATCCGCGCACCCGCACCGAGGCGAACATCGTCAACTTCCGCCGTCAGCTGGGCCGGCTCGGCCTCGGCCACGACGCGCGGCGAAGCTTCTCCACCACCGACGTCGACTTCTACAAGTGGACGCAGTGGATCTTCCTGCAGATCTACAACGCGTGGTTCGACAAGGACCTCAACAGGGCGCGCCGCATCGAAGAGCTGGTGGGCGAATTCGAGTCCGGTCAAAGGGGCCTCGACGACGGCAGGGCGTGGACGGCGCTGTCGGCGGCCGAACGCGCCGACGTCGTCGACGCGCACCGGTTGGTGTATCAGGCCGACTCGATGGTCAACTGGTGTCCTGGGTTGGGCACGGTGCTGGCGAACGAGGAGGTCACCTCCGACGGCCGCAGCGACCGCGGTAACTTCCCGGTGTTTCGGAAACGGTTGCGGCAGTGGATGATGCGGATCACCGCCTACTCCGACCGGCTGCTCGACGACCTCGACGTGCTTGACTGGCCGGAGAAGGTCAAGGCGATGCAGCGCAACTGGATCGGCCGATCCACCGGCGCATCGGTGCTTTTCGCCACCGACGCAGGCGACATCGAGGTCTTCACCACGCGTCAGGACACGCTGTTCGGCGCCACCTACCTGGTGCTGGCACCCGAGCATCCGCTGGTCGAACAACTGACCGCCGCGGACTGGCCCGATGCGGTGGACCCTCGGTGGACCTTCAACGCCGCGACCCCTGCCGAAGCGGTCGCGCAGTATCGCCGCTCGGTCGCGGCCAAATCCGACCTGGAGCGCCAGGAGAACAAGGCCAAGACGGGCGTCTTCCTCGGCAGCTACGCCATCAACCCGGTCAACGGCGCCCAGATCCCGGTCTTCATCGCCGACTACGTGCTGGTGGGGTACGGCACGGGGGCCATCATGGCGGTTCCCGGCGGTGACCAGCGGGACTGGGACTTCGCAGGTGAATTCGGCCTGCCCATCATCGAAGTCGTTGCGGGAGGCGATATCTCGCAGGCTGCCTACAACGGCGACGGCGAGATGGTGAACTCCGGCTTCCTCGACGGGCTGAGCGTGGAGTCGGCGAAGGAAGCCATCACAACGCGGTTGGAGGCCGACGGCAGGGGCGCCTCCCGCGTCGAGTACAAACTGCGCGACTGGCTGTTCGCCAGGCAGCGGTACTGGGGTGAGCCGTTCCCGATCGTGTACGACGAAGACGGCCGCGCATACCCGTTGCCAGAAGCCGAGCTGCCCGTCGAGCTGCCCGACATCGCCGACTATTCGCCGGTGTTGTTCGATCCCGACGACGCCGACAGCGTTCCGTCGCCGCCGCTGAACAAGGCGACCGACTGGGTGAAGGTGCAGCTCGACCTCGGCGACGGCCTCAAGACCTACACCCGCGACACCAACGTCATGCCGCAGTGGGCGGGCAGCTCGTGGTATGAGCTGCGATACACCGACCCGCATAATTCGGAAGCCCTGTGCGACAAGGAGAACGAGGCGTACTGGATGGGGCCGCGGCCTGCCGAGCACGGTCAGGACGACCCCGGCGGCGTCGACCTGTACGTCGGTGGTGTCGAGCATGCCGTGCTGCACCTGTTGTATTCGCGGTTCTGGCACAAGGTGCTCTACGACCTCGGCCACGTGTCGTCGCGGGAGCCGTTCCGCCGGCTGGTGAACCAGGGCTACATCCAGGCGCACGCCTATACCGACGTGCGCGGCAGCTACGTGCCCGCCGCCGAAGTCGTTGAGCGCGACGGCAAGTTCTACTGGCCGGGACCCGACGGCGAAGTACAGGTGACCCAGGAGTTCGGCAAGATCGGCAAGAGTCTGAAGAACTCGGTTTCGCCGGACGAGATCTGCGAGGAGTACGGCGCGGACACGTTGCGCATGTATGAGATGTCGATGGGCCCGCTGGACGCGTCGCGGCCGTGGGCGACGAAAGACGTCGTAGGCGCGTACCGGTTCCTGCAGCGGGTGTGGCGGCTGGTGGTCGACGAAGAAACCGGCGAGCTTCGGGTGACCGACGACGAACCGGACGAGGAGACGCTTCGGGCGCTGCACCGCACCATCGCGGGGGTGTCGGAAGACTATGCGTCGCTTCGCAACAACACCGCCGGCGCCAAGCTGATCGAGTACACCAACCACCTCACCAAGAAGCACAGCGGCCACGTCCCGCGCGCCGCGGTGGAACCGCTGGTGCTCATGGTGGCGCCGCTGGCGCCGCACCTCGCCGAGGAGCTCTGGCAGCGGCTGGGCCACCAGACGTTGCTGGCGCACGGACCGTTCCCCGTCGCCGACGAGGCCTATCTGACTGTCGACACCGTCGAGTTGCCGGTGCAGGTCAACGGGAAGGTGCGGGGCCACGTGACGGTGCCCGCCGGCGCCGATGCGGACACGGTCGAGTCGGCGGCGCTGGCCGATGAAAAGGTGCAGGCGTTTCTGAACGGGGCGACGCCGAAGAAAGTCATCGTCGTCGCGGGCCGCCTAGTCAACCTAGTCGTCTAGTTATCTAGCGATTTCGGCGCGTTGATCGACGCTCAGCGTATGTGAGCGCGCCGAAATCACCCGGTGGGGCGGACGATGACCTCGTGGATATGGGCGTCGGGCGGAGCGTTGACGGCGTCGGCCACGATCTTGGCAACAGTTTCGGGGCTCAGGAATCGCTCGGGCCGGTATTCGCCGCCCTCGTAGGCGACGAGCCCCTCCTGCATCACCGTCGCGATCCGGCCCGGATGGATCGACGTCACCCGAAGCGACGGCTCGTCGTTGCGAAGCGAGTCCGCGAAGCCGCGCAACGCGAACTTGCTCGCGGTGTAGGACGCCAAGCCCGGCGAGGCGTTGATCCCCGCGCCGGAGTTGATGAACACGACATGGCCGCGCGCGGCGTCTAACGCGGGCAGTAGCGCGAGCGTAAGCGCCACCGCCCCAATGACGTTGACCTCCATGGTGACGCGCCACTCGCCGATCGTCGATTCCGCAACGCGACCTGGGAAGGCGGCGCCGGCGTTGTGGATCAGCACGTCGAGCTCGTCGATGGGTTCGACCGCGGCCGGGATGGCGTCTGCGTCCTCCAGATCCAGCGGCCATGTGGTGGCCCCGAGTCGCTGCGCGAGCGCGTCGAGCCGGTCCGACGGCCTGCCGCCGAGAAACAGCGTGTGAGTGGGCGCCAGCGCGTCGGCGATCGCCGTGCCGAGTCCGCCCGCCGGTCCGGTGATGAACGCGGTCGGCATGCCGACCACCCTACCGACTGCGATCATTGACGAGATGGCACCTGATCCCAGCTTCGCTCCCACACAGCTCGCGGCGCGCGCTGCCTACCTGCTGCGCGGCAACGACCTGGGCGTGATGACCACGGCCGCGCCGCTGCTCTACCCACACATGTGGAGCTGGGACGCCGCATTCGTGTCCATCGGCCTCGCCCCGCTGAGCGTGGAGCGGGCCGTCGTCGAACTCGACACGCTGCTGTCGGCGCAGTGGTCCAACGGGATGATTCCGCACATCGTGTTCGCCAACGGGGTCGACGGCTACTTCCCCGGACCTGCGCGGTGGGCGACCTCCGCGCTTGCCGCCAACGCACCCCGTACGCGGCACACGTCGGGCATCACCCAGCCGCCGGTGCACGCGATCGCCGTGCAGCGCATCCTCGACCACGCACGTTCGCGCGGGCGGTCAACCCGCGCGGTGGCCGAGGCGTTCCTGGACCGCCGGTGGGACGATCTGGTGCGCTGGCACCGCTGGCTCGCCGAAGCACGCGACCAGAATTCCCACGGCCGGGTCACGCTCTATCACGGGTGGGAGTCCGGTATGGACAACTCGCCGCGGTGGGATAACGCCTACGCCAACGTGATTCCCGGCACCGTGCCCGAGTACCAGCGCGAGGACAACGCCATCGTCACCGACGCCAGCCAACGGCCGTCCGACATGGAGTACGACCGCTACCTGTGGCTGGTCGAGGAGATGAAGTCGGCGCACTACGACGACGGGCTGCTGCCCAAGGTGATGAGCTTCGCCGTCGAGGATGTGTTCGTGTCGGCGATCCTTTCGGTCGCCTGCACCGTGCTAGCCGAGATCGGCGAGGACTACAAACGCCCGCACGCCGACGTCAGGGACCTGTACGCGTGGGCCGAGCGGTTCCGGTTGGGCGTCATCGAGACGGCTGACGAAAGGACCGGTGCGGCCAGGGATTTCGATGTCCGGACGGGCAAGTTGATCGCCACCGAGACGGTCGCGCAGTTCGCCCCGCTGTTGTGCGGCGGGCTGCCGCACGACAAGGAGCGGACACTGCTGCGGCTGCTGGAGGGTCCGCGATTCTGCGGGCATCCGGACCTGAAATACGCGTTGATCCCTTCGACGTCGCCGGTGTCACGAGACTTTCGGTCGAGGGAGTACTGGCGCGGACCGATCTGGCCGGTGATGACCTGGCTGTTCTCCTGGGCGTTTGCCCGCCGCGGTTGGGCCGAGCGGTCCCTGATCCTGCGCCGCGAAGGTCTGCGCCAGGCCAGCGACGGCACGTTCGCCGAGTACTACGAGCCGTTCACCGGGGAGCCGCTGGGCAGCATGCAGCAGTCATGGACCGCCGCAGCGGTGCTCGACTGGCTGGGCTAGCTGTCGCCGTGGCCGGTTTCGCGATCGGCCAGCCGCTCCATCGGGCCCAACGCCTTGGTCAGGGTTTCGACGTCGTCCTCCGTGAGCTTGCCGAGCATTGCGGCCAGCGCGGCTCTGCGCGCGGCGAGGGCCTCACGGTGCTGGACCAGGCCGCGGGGCGTGACCTCAACGAGTACGGCCCGCAAGTCGGATGGGTCGCGCGACCGTTTCACCAGGCCGAGCTTCTCGAGCCGGCGGATCGCCACGGTGGTCGTCGGGGTGCGGACACGTTCGTGGGCCGCGAGATCGGTCATCCGGATGGGACCCTTTTCCAGCAGGGTCAACAGGATCGACAACTGGGCCAGGGTCAGGTCGCCTGCGTTGCCGCGATTGGCGT
Source organism: Mycolicibacterium stellerae (assembly GCF_003719305.1). GTDB lineage: Bacteria > Actinomycetota > Actinomycetes > Mycobacteriales > Mycobacteriaceae > Mycobacterium > Mycobacterium stellerae. Next base: position 70,100 of record NZ_RARC01000021.1, on the reverse strand, counting down.
CGCCGCGCCGCAGGACAGAGAACAGTTTGGACAGGACGCGCTGCAGCTCGGCCGCGAGCTCGTCGACCTGCGCTTCTGCCTCGACCATAGTTCGCTAGTCTAACCTGTCGGGGTCAGACGGCAGGTAATCACGCAATGTTGGGTGTTAAAGAACTTGCGAGCGGGCGAAGCCATCTCGTGTGCCACGACGACCATCGTGATGCAGTCCCCGCCGAGGTCGGCGATCAACGCCAAGATGCCCTTCACCAGCTCGGGATCCAGCGCCGAGGTGGCCTCGTCGAAGAAACATCGCCTCGGGAGCCATGGCGAGTGCGCGGGCGATCGCGACGCGCTGCTGCTGCCCACCCGACAGAGTTCCGGGACGAGCATCGGCCTTGTGCCGCAATCCAACCCCCGGTCCAGCTGGGCCAATCCGAGCTCGCGGGCCGCGTCGGCGCTGAGCCTCTTGCGTTTGCGGGGCGCCAACGTCACGTGTCCAGCACCGAGCGGTGCCGGAACAGGTTGAAATGCTGGAACACCATGCCCAGCAGGATGTCGCGCTTGTCCGGCTCGCAGAGCCGGTTGAGCGTCCGCAGCGGCGTCGACTTGCCCGAACCGGACGGCCCGATCACCGCGGCGGTGGTGCCTGCGGGGCGTCGATATCGACGCCCCGCAGCACGGCGTTGGGCCCGAAGGACAGGCGAATATCGTTGCCGAGCAACGAGACTGGTGCAGGCGCGGGCGTCATCAGTAGTGCAGGCGGCGCCTTGTGCTCAATCAGAGCGCAACCGACGGTTGCCTGGTCAGGCTCGACGGGCTGAACACGCCGCGGCGCACCAGTTCGGCGATCATGATTCGCCCCATCGCTTCGGACCGGCCGGCGCATGCGGCGCGCGCGCCGGCGGGGTCACCCGTGCGGATGGCAGCGGTCTCGGCTTCGTAGAACGGCAGCATCTCGTCGTGGTTGTTCAGGTAGGTCACCCAGAACGACCGCGGGATGAAGCTCTGGGATGCGCGGATCTCGGCGAGGAGCCGCGGGCCGGCGTACTCCTCGTTGATGGTCTGTCTGTACTGCCAGGCAGCGTCCTGGAATGCGCGCGACTCGCGGTTGGCGCGCATGAAGTCGGTCAGCGAGTCGAGCGCCGACAGCACGTGCGGACGCGGGTCGCTTGCGGCGCGCGCCGAGGCTATGCCGAGCAGGATGCCGTGGAGCTCATGGTGCTCGACCACGACGGACTCGTCGAAGCGCTCGACGAACGCGCCGCGGTGATACCGGGTGGACAGAATTCCGTCGTGCTCGAGCTGAACGACGGCTTCCTGAATCGGCACCCGGCTCAGGCCGAGCTCGGTGGCGATCTCGTTGCGGTCGACCCGATCCCCCGAGCGCAGCTTGCCAGTCAGCACCAGGTTGATGACGTGCGAAACAACCTGGTCCTTTTCTTTGACTCCATACCTTTTGGGCATAGCGGCGACAGTTAAACACGCCACCAAGTCAATGGGCTGAAATTGACCGAATGAATCGCTTTGTGTTTGTGAGTTTCGCCCAGCCTAAGCTCAGTTGCTTATTCCGAAGCGCGTCGATCGCGCCAGCGGCACAACGCTTCTGCATCGCTGAGGTCATAGTCGGGACCGTTGACGCCGACCGTGAGTAGCGTGACCCCGAGGCCGGCCAGCGCGTCGGCCTCGGCGAGCAGCGCGTCTGGGCCCTCACCGGAGACGCCTGCCGAACGCTCGATCGTCGCCGGATCGCGACCGACGTCGGCGCAGTGCCGCGCGAGCACCTCGGACTTCTGCGGGTACTCACCGCTGTCGCTGAACGAATGCCAGATATCGCCGTGCTCGGCGACCAGCCGCAACGTCTTGCGTTCGCCGCCGCCGCCGATCAGCACCGGGATGTCGCGAGTCGGCTGCGGGTTGAGCTTGCCCAGCCGCGATTTGATGCGTGGGAACGCCGCAGCCAGATCGTCGAGGCGGCTGCCCGCCGAGCCGAAGTCGTAGCCGTACTCGTCGTAGTCCTTCTGCTTCCAGCCCGACCCGATGCCCAGGATCAGCCGACCGTCGGAGATGTGGTCGACGGTGCGCGCCATGTCGGCCAGTAATTCCGGATTGCGGTACGAATTGCAGGTGACCAGCGCGCCGATTTCGATGCGCGACGTCTGTTCGGCCCACGCGCCGAGCATCGTCCAGCATTCGTAATGTGGACCGTCGGGATCACCGTAAAGCGGGAAAAAGTGGTCCCAGTTGAATGCGACGTCGACACCGATGTCCTCGCAGCGACGGACGGCGTCACGGATATGGCTGTACTGGGGTGAATGTTGCGGCTGCAGTTGCACGCCGATGCGAATGGGGGAGGTCACCGGTCCATCATTCCCTCTTCGGCCGGATTCTATTGCCGGCCTCCTCAGCGCGGCTCTCGCCGCTTGGTCGTCGCCCGGCTATACGCCAATCTGGCCGTCCGTCTTCCACACCGCCACCACCGACGGACGCGCCGTACCGTTGCCGCCTTCGGGCCACCGCGACAACGGGTTGTCGACGTTGTTGTCGTCGTGCTCGCCGGGGTGCTGGACGCACACGGTCACCAGGTCGTCGGTGATGATCGGTCCGCACGTTTCGGCGCCGAGCGGCACGGTGAGGAACTGCTTGGTTTCACCGCGATTGGGGCCGTCGAGTGCGACGGCGAACAACCCGTCGTTGGAGTCCAAGGCGTTCCCGTCGGTGGAGATCCACAGGTTGCCGTGGCTGTCGAACGCCAAGTTGTCCGGGCACGAGATCGGGCTGACCTTCGTCTTGTCGAATCCGGCAAAGTAGGTGTCGGCAGCCGCCGGGTCGCCGCACACCAGCAGCAGCTCCCAGGTGAAGTCCGTGCCCGCATGGTTGTCGGTTATCTCGAGGATCTGTCCGCTCTTGTTGTCGTTGCGCGGGTTCGCGGCGTCGGGAAGCGCCTCGCCGGGCGCGCCGCGCTCGTCGTTGTTGGTCAGCGCGACGTACACCTTGCCGGTCTTGGGGTTCGCCTCGAAGTCCTCGGGCCGGTCCATCTTGGTGGCGCCCGCCTTGTCTGCGGCGAACCGGGTGAATACCGCCGCTTCCTGGGCGGTCACCCCGGGCACCAGGGATTCGGCCTGTCCGTTCGGGCCCGAGCGCAGCAGCGGGAGCCAGGTCCCCGTCCCGCTGAACGACCCCTTCGCGGGCAGCTTGCCCGAGCCGTCGATGTCAGCGGGCGGGATGTCGCTGGTCAGCTTCGCGACGTAGAGCGTGCCCTCGTCGAGCAGCGTCATGTTGTGTGCCAGCGCGGCCGGGTCCTTGCCCGGCTGCATCTTCTTGCTGGAGACGAATTTGTACATGTAGTCGAAGCGTTCGTCGTCGCCGCTGTAGGCCACGACGGTGCCGTCGTCGGTGATGTAGATGTTGGCCGCCTCATGGCGGAACCGGCCCATCGCCGAGTGCTTGACCGGCGTCGAGTTGGGGTCCCACGGGTTGAGCTCGACGATGTAGCCGAAACGGTTGGGCTCGTTGGGGGTCTTGGCGACGTCGAACCGGGGATCGAAGGTCTCCCACAGCAGCTCTGAGGGCTCCAGCGGAATTCCGTAGCGGTCGTATCGGTCGGCGTCGGCGGCCTTGGGCTTCGCGGTGCCCTCGGCGGCACCGAAGTAATCCTGGAAGTTCTCTTCGCCCGACAGGACGGTGCCCCACGGGGTGACACCGCCTGCGCAGTTGGCGAACGTGCCCGCGACCGTGCGGCCGGCGGGGTCGGCGGATGTCTTGACGAAGTCGGTGCCCGCCGCGGGCCCGACCAAAGTCATCGGGGTGTCAGCGGTGATGCGCCGGTTGTAGCGGCCCATCACGGGTTTGAGGCCGCCGCCGGGTACCCGCTCTACCTCGACGACGCCCATGCCGATCGCCGCGATCTCGACGTCGAACTGCTCGCGGGTGGGGGCATCGCTCTTGTAGCCGGGGAACATGAACAGCGGGTCGACGTACTCGTGGTTGGTGACCAACAGGAACCGGTTCGGTTGCCCGTCGATCGGCAGCAGCCCGGCGAAGTCGTTGTTGAAGCCGAACTGAGCGCGCTGCGCGGCGCCGGTCTGGTTGCGCACGTCGAACTTCGGCGCGCCGTCCAATATCGGGTCGCCCCAGCTGATCACGACGGCCTGCGCGTATCCGTCTGGGATGACGACGGCATCTTCGCTGTTCGGCGCGACGGCCTGGAACTTCATCCCGGGCGGCGTCTCGGCGGCCGGCTCGGTCGACGACGTCGGAGTGGCGGCGGGTTGTTCGCCGTTCCCGCACGCCGCGAGCACCGAGCCGGCGCCGACTGCCAATACGGCGATGCCGCTGGCGCGCAACAACGAACGCCGCGACACAGCCTTCGCGATGTCGCCGAAGTACTCGTTGTCGCTGGTGTTGCGTACGGGTTTGGAGCAGGCGTCGCCGCACTTGAAGCGGCACGTCACATGCTGCCGTTTGGACTTTCCGTCATGGGTGACGAGGAGGTTCAACGGCACAAGCGCCATGGGGGGTTCCTTCCGAGCACGTTTATCGGCCGAGGGCTGCCGGCCGGACGCGCCGAAATTTACGTCAATCTGGCAATCGGCTAGGAAGCAGCGGGTAAACAATTGGGGCGGTTATGCGCCGAGCACTCCACGCAGGATCTCGACGAGAGCGCGCGGCTGGTCGCCCTGAACGGAGTGACCCGAGTCGGCGACGACGTGGGTGCGCTGAAAGCCCGGCGCCCCGTTCGCGAACGCCTCGGCGTCCTCGTCGTTGACGAAGAACGAGTTGGCGCCGCGTACCAGCGTGGTCGGCATGGTGATGGACGGCACGTCGTCCCACAGGTTGTCGAACCCATCGCCCTTGCGGAATGAGTCGTAGCGCCATGTCCAGGTGCCGTCGTCCAGCCGCCTACTATTGTGAAAAACCCCGCGCCGCAACGACTTCCGGTCGCGGTGCGGGGCGGCCTCGATCGTCACGTCGAGCATCGCGGCGAAGCTTGGGAAGTCGCGGTCGCCCTTGACGAGGGCAACGGCACCGAGCTGGGCCTTCGTCATCTCCTCGTGGCGCTCCGGCGCCGACGGGGTGACGTCGACGAGCAGCAACTCGGGAACGAGGGCGGGTTCGGTGGCCGCGATGCGCAGCGCGGTCAGCCCGCCGAGCGACATGCCGACGACAAGGCGCGGATCTGGAGCCCACTCGCGCAGGACCGGACGCAGCGTCTCGGCGTTGAGCCTTGGCCCGTAGTCGCCGTCCTCGCGCCACGCCGACCGGCCGTGTCCCGGCAGGTCGATTGCCAGCGCGGGCACGCCAAGGCCGAGGATGACGGTGTCCCAGGTGTGGGCGTTCTGCCCGCCGCCGTGCAGAAACACCACCCGCGGTGCCCCGGCGCCCCACTTCAACGCGCTAATTTCGGCCGATTCGACACGGGCGACCGCGGGCAGGGGGCCGGTGTGTCCGATCTGTTCGGCGTTCTCGGGCAGCAGTGCGAACTCGTCGAGATCAAGCAGTTCGTCATCGGAGATTTCCGCCACGGCTCGACATTACGCACCGGCGAAGATTCGGATGCTATTCGACCGGCAGTGTGTCAGCGTCGAGGCATGGTTCCGACGGCACACGCACGGGAAGGTTTGACGATTCGCACCGTCGAGGATGCGGACTGGCCTGCCATGGCGCTGCTCGCGGCGACGTGTTTCGGGAACCGGCGGCCGCAGGAGGCGACCGACATGTGGCGGGCGATGATGCCCGCGGGCAGTGCAGTCGTGGCGTGCGACGGCCCGGATGTCGTCGGGATGGCGGCGTATCTGGACCTGGAGCTCACCGTGCCTGGCGGTGCACGGCTGCCGATGGCGGGCGTGACCTGGGTGGCGGTCTCACCGACACATCGGCGGCGCGGCGTGCTTCGGGCGATGTTCGCCGAACTGCACGGCCGCATGGGTGACTATCCGCTCGCGGGCCTGCAGGCCAGCGAGGCCGGCATCTACGGGCGGTTCGGGTACGGGCCCGCGATGGTCGAACATCGGCTGACCGTCGACCGGCGGGAGGCACGGTTTCACACCGACGTGCCCGACCCTGGCGGAGTCAGGATCGTCGAGGCCGCGGCGCATCGCGACCAGCTGGCAGACATCTGGGAGCGGTGGCGGCTACAGACGCCGGGCGGTTTGGCCACTCCGCGACAGATGTGGGACGAAGTATTCGCCGACCGGGAGGCGTTCAGGGATGGCGGCAGCGCCTACTTCTGCCTCCTGCACGCCGACGGCTTCGTGATGTACCGGACGCACGGGAACGACGAGAAGAAGAAGATCGAGATCTCCGAGATGGCTGCGGTGACACCGCAAGCGCATGTCGCGCTGTGGCGCGTCCTGCTCGGTATGGACCTCATCGAGACGGTGACGGTCTGGACGCATCCCGACGATGTGCTGCCCTATCTGCTGACCGATCCACGTCTGGTGCGGACCGTCGGTGTCGAGGACACGTTGTGGCTGCGGATCCTCGACATACCCGCGGTGCTGGAGGCGCGCAGTTACGGGGCCGACGTGTCTGCCGTGCTGGAGCTCTCGGACCCTGTGCTGGGTGGTGGCGGCAGATACGCGCTCGATGTGGCCGGGGGCCGGGCGAAGTGTGTCCGCACAGACGCCGACGCCGATGTGCACACCGAGCTGTCCGTGCTGGGCAGCCTCTACATGGGTGGCCACCGCGCCTCGGCCTTCGCGGCCGCACATCGGCTGCGGTGCAACGACTTCGGACTGGTGGCTGCCCTGGACGCGGCGTTCGCCACCGATGTGCCGGCCGAGCTCGGCTACGGCTTCTAGCCCTCGATGAAGTTCTCGAGCTGCGCGCGGGCGATGTCGTCCGGCAGCTGCTTCGGCGGGCTCTTCATCAGGTAGGCCGACGCGGCGACGACGGGGCCGCCGATGCCGCGGTCCTTGGCGATCTTCGCGGCGCGGACCGCGTCGATGATGACTCCCGCGGAGTTCGGCGAATCCCACACCTCGAGCTTGTACTCCAGGTTCAGGGGCACGTCGCCGAAGGCGCGGCCTTCCAGCCGCACGTAGGCCCACTTGCGGTCGTCGAGCCAGCCGACGTGGTCGGACGGACCGATGTGCACGTCCTTGGTGTTGAACTCGCGCTGCAGGTTCGATGTGACGGCCTGGGTCTTGGAGATCTTCTTGGACTCCAGCCGCGACCGCTCCAGCATGTTGAGGAAGTCCATGTTGCCGCCGACGTTGAGCTGCATCGTTCGGTCGAGCTGCACGCCGCGGTCCTCGAACAGCTTGGCCATCACGCGGTGGGTGATGGTCGCGCCGACCTGGCTCTTGATGTCGTCGCCGACGATCGGCACACCGGCGTCTTCGAACTTCTTGGCCCACACCGGATCTGAGGCGATGAACACGGGCAGCGCGTTGACGAACGCCACGCCCGCGTCGATGGCGCATTGCGCGTAGAACTTGTCGGCCTCTTCGGAGCCGACGGGAAGGTAGGAGACCATCACGTCGACGTTGTTGTCCTTGAGCGCCTTGACGACGTCGACCGGGTCGGTGTCGGAGACCTCGATGGTCTCGGCGTAGTACTTGCCGATGCCGTCGAGGGTCGGGCCGCGTTGCACGGTGACATTGGTCGGCGGGACGTCGGCGATCTTGATGGTGTTGTTCTCCGACGCGAAGATGGCCTCGGAGAGATCGAAGCCGACCTTCTTGGCGTCCACGTCGAAGGCGGCGACGAACTTGACGTCGCGGACGTGGTACTGGCCCAACTTGACATGCATCAGGCCGGGCACCGTGGCGTTCTCGTCGGCGTCCTGGTAGTACTGCACACCCTGGACAAGCGATGATGCGCAGTTGCCTACACCGACAATCGCGACCCGCACCTCTGAGGATGATGTCGCCGGCGATCCGGCTCCGACGTGCTCAGTCATGTGGACGTTCTCCCTCTCGATCCAATGCCAATTGGAAATCTGGTTGCTTCTACGCCTGCTCGGCGCGACCCTGCGCGACCCGCTCGGCCGCGATCAAATCGTTGAGCCACTTCACTTCGCGCTCGCTGGACTCCAACCCCAACTGGTGCAGTTGGCGGGTGTAGCGGTCGAGCGAACTGCTGGCCCGCGCGACGGCTTCGCGCAGGCCTTCCCTGCGTTCTTCCACCTGACGACGCCGGCCCTCCAGGATTCGCATCCTGGCCTCTGCGGGGGTGCGGTTGAAGAAGGCGAGATGAACGCCGAAGCCGTCGTCGGTGTAATTTTGCGGACCGGTGTCGGCCACCAGTTCGGCGAACCGTTGCTTGCCCGCGTCGGTCAGTTGGTACACCCGGCGCGCGCGGCGCACCTTGGGAGTGCCGTCCGGTGCGGCATCCTCGACGATCAACCCGTCGGCCTGCATCCGACGCAATGCGGGATACAGCGAGCCGTAGGAGAACGCCCGGAAAGCGCCGAGCAACCCGGTCAGCCTCTTGCGGAGTTCGTAGCCATGCATGGGTGATTCGAGCAGAAGACCCAGCACTGCCAGCTCCAGCATCGAACCACCTCCTTTGCCTGTCGCTACAACATCTCGACACCTCGACAAAGTGTATCGCGCCGATATATGCGGCGCTACATCAGGGCGACAAACGCCTGCTCAGCGCGCTAGCCGGGTTTGTGGACCTGCTTGATCGCGCCGTCGGGCGCCAGGTCGATGAATCCGCTGCCGAAGTCGCTGCTGACGTAGATGCGGATGTTGACCGCGTCGGGCGTGGCCGGATCCTTCGACGGCTCGATGTCGATCCAGGTGTCGGAGATGTCCCTGCGCTGCATGTCGAGTGACTCGGGTGCGCCGCGCAGAATCGCGATGGTCTGCTCGACGTTGAACTTCGACAGGTCGACGACGCGGTCGTCGCCGTCGACGGTGGTGGTGGAGTACGGGTCTCCCCAGCCGCCGCGGTAGTCATACATCAACTTGCGGCGCGGATCGTCGGTTTCGGGGCGGTAGAGCGTGGCCCGGTCCGGGCGGATGTTCATCTCGAAGCCGTTGGTGTCACCGAACTTCTGCCGCATCTGTTCGAACAAGCCGGTGAGCCCGCCGAGAGATTGCAGCTGCCGAGGCGGCGTCAGCACCTTGGCGGGAATCCCGTCGGACTTCGCCCCCGGGTCGGTCTGGAAGCTCAGCGGCGAGGAGGTGTTGCCGTACAGGCCCCAGCCGATACCCATGCCGAGAAGCACCAGCACGGCAGCCGTTGCGAGGCGAAGGCCCCAGCCCCCACCCGCGGGAAGTCGTGGGCGCGACTTCAGCGTCGGCAGCTGTACCGGTGCGTTCGCGTTCTGCAGGTCGGAGACCAACGACTCAAGCTCACCCAATGTGGCGGCGGTGGTGGCAGACGCCACCCGTTGCCGGTGTTCCTCCATCGACAGCTGTCCCTCGGCGAGCGCGTTGTCGAGCACCTGGCAGGTGTCGTTGCGGTCGCTGTCCTTCGCCCGGGTGCCCCGCGCCTGCCGTGTTGCCACGTCGATGATCGTAGGGGTCAGCCGGGGAACTCGACGCGCTTGATGTTGCTTGCGCCGTCGAGGTAGATGAAGCCGTCCGTACCGGACTTCGTCGTCACCTTCACCAACAGTTCCAGTGCTCCCGGCCCGGGTGGCTCGGCGACGTGATCGATGTCGATGAAGGTTTCCGATACGTCGGCGGCGGCGATGCGCAGCGTTTCCGGCGCGGCCGCGAGTGCGGCGGCGGCCGCAGGCACGTCGAATGCGGCCAGGTCGGTCACGTCGTCGGTGTCCGAGCGGGTCCTGGTCGACGGATCCCCCCAGCCGTTCTCGTAGGGGTAGATCAGCTTCGAGCGATCGTCGGTCGGATCGGGGCGGGCCAGGATCGCCTCGTCGGGCATGACGGCCAGCTCGTAGCCGGTCGTGTCGCCGAATCTCTTGCGCATCTCATCGATGACACGGGCCAGCCCCTCCGCGGAATGCAGATTCGGCGGCGGGGCCAGCACGACCGGCGGCGGGTCCTCGGGCGCCGGGGCCGCCTCCTCGACGGTCGTGGGCGGCTGGTCGGCCAGCACATGGGGTGCGGGGGCCTCGGCACTCGGGCTGGCGTCGGGGGTGTCTGGGGTCGAACCGCCGCTGCTCATCAGCGCCCAGGTGATCGCGGCGCAGATCACGATCACCCCGCCGGTTACCGCCGCGACGACGATCGGCCCGCGGGGCAGCTTCGTCGGCTGCGTGGTGAATGCCTGCGGGTTGGTCGCCTGCAGGTCGTCGACCAACGGCCATAGCTCCCCCAGCGTGGCGGCGTGGGTGGCCGCGCTGACCCGCTGCCGGTGTTCCTCCATTGACAGCTGTCCCTCGGCCAGCGCGCTGTCGAGTGCCTGGCAGATTTCGGTGCGGTCGCTGTCCTTTGCACGCGTGCCCGGTGTCTGCCGTGTCGCCACGTCGAAGATCGTAGGAGTTCAGTTGCCGTCACGCAGTCAAGCGCCGACGCGACGCGGGCGACTGACCCGTCACGCCCCTGTGGTCGCGGGGCCGACGTACTCTGGTCATCGTGCGATTGCAGCGACAGGTGGTGGATTACGCGCTTCGGCGGCGGTCCCTGCTGGCTGAGGTCTATTCGGGACGCACCGGCGTCTCGGAGGTCTGCGACGCCAATCCCTACCTGCTGCGGGCCGCGAAATACCACGGAAAACCCAGTTCGGTGATGTGCCCCATCTGCCGTAAAGAACAGCTCACCTTGGTGTCATGGGTCTTCGGTGATCATCTCGGCGCGGTGTCAGGGTCCGCCAGGACCGCTGAGGAGCTGGTCATGCTGGCGACCCGGTTCGACGAATTCTCGGTACACGTGGTGGAGGTATGCCGCACCTGCAGCTGGAATCATCTGGTGAAGTCGTACGTGCTTGGCGCGGTTCGACCGCCGAAGGGCTCACGTCCGACGCGGACCGCGCGCAACGGCGCGCGGACGGCCAGTGAATAGCGAAGGGCGCCATTACCGGTCGGCCAGCGGTGTCCCTGCGGGACAGGCTGCTGACGGTGTGGACGACCGCAAGACAGTAGAAGTAAAGCGCCCGCCTCTTCCCCGCAGGCCGGTCAGCCATTTCGACGATCGACACACCGCGATCATTCCGCCGGTAAGGGACGAGCCTCGGCCGCTGCGCGACCCCATCGAGGCCGTCAAAGCGGCGCTGGACGGCACCCCACCGCCGAAGCAGCCGCCGCCAGGGCCGCCGCGGCGTCCGCCGCCGGGCGGTGGCGGACCAGGTGGCCGGCCTCCTCGCCGGCTGCCTGCGATGGAGCAGATCAACTGGAAGTGGGTGCGGCGCGGGATCTACATAACGCTGGCCGCGCTCATCCTGCTGCCGATCGTGACGTTCGGCATGGCGTACATGATCGTCGAAGTCCCCAAGCCGGGCGACATCCGCACCAACCAGGTTTCGACGATCCTGGCCAGCGACGGCAGTGAGATCGCCAAAATTGTTCCGCCCGAGGGCAATCGCGTCGATGTCAACATCGACCAGATCCCGGTGCACGTGCGCGATGCGGTGATGGCTGCAGAGGACCGCGATTTCTACTCCAATCCCGGATTCTCGTTTTCCGGCTTCGCGCGTGCCGCCAAGAACAACATCTTCGGCGGCGACGTCCAGGGCGGATCGACGATCACACAGCAATACGTCAAGAACGCGTTGGTGGGTTCCGCACGATCGGGCCTCGGCGGCATCCTCCGCAAGGCCAAGGAGCTGGTCATCTCGACGAAGATGTCAAGCGAATGGTCCAAAGACCAAGTGCTGCAGTCCTATCTGAACATCATCTACTTCGGCCGCGGCGCATACGGTATCGGCGCTGCTTCCAAGGCCTACTTCGACAAGCCGGTCGAGCAGCTGACCGTCGCCGACGGCGCGCTGCTGGCCGCGCTCATTCAACAGCCCTCAGGGCTCGACCCGGCGACCAACCCGGACGGGGCCCTCGAGCGCTGGAACTGGGTGCTCGACGGCATGGTCGAGATCGGCGCGCTGTCGCAGACAGACCGTGCCGCGCAGGTGTTTCCGCCGACCGTGCCACCTGACCAGGCAAGCGACCAGAACCAGACAACCGGCCCGAACGGGCTGATCGAGCGTCAGGTGCAGAAAGAGCTGCTCGACCTGTTCGACATCAGCGAGCAGACGCTGAACACCGAGGGACTTCAGGTAACCACCACCATCGACCCGAAGGCTCAGGCGGCCGCCGAAGCGGCGGTGACCGAGACGATGGACGGCCAGAACCCGGATATGCGTACGGCCGTGGTGTCGATCGACCCGAAGACCGGAGGCGTCAAGGCGTATTACGGCGGATCCGACGCCCAGGGCTTCGACTTCGCCCAGGCCGGGTTGCCGACGGGGTCGTCGTTCAAGGTGTTCGCCCTGGTGGCCGCCCTCGAGCAGGGCATCGGACTCGGCTACCAGGTGGACAGCTCGCCCGTCGAGCTCAACGGCGTCAAGATCACCAACGTCGAGGGTGGCGGCTGCGGCACCTGCAATATCGCCGAAGCACTGAAGCGGTCTCTGAACACGGCCTACTACCGGCTGATGCTCAAGCTGAAGAACGGGCCGTCCGACGTCGCCGCCGCCGCACACCAGGCGGGCATCGCCGAAAGCTTCCCCGGTGTCGAGCACACCCTGTCCGAGGACGGCAAGGGCGGCCCGCCGAACAACGGAATCGTGCTCGGCCAGTATCAGAGTCGAGTGCTCGACATGGCCTCCGCCTACGCCACGATCGCGGCTTCCGGCGTCTACCACCGTCCGCACTTCGTGCAGAAGGTCGTCAACGCCGAAGGCCAGGTGCTCTTCGATGCGGCCAACGAGGACAACTCGGGTGAGCAGCGCATCGACAAGGCCGTCGCCGACAACGTCATCGCCGCAATGCAACCGATCGCCGCGTACTCCAACGGTCACGCCCTGGCGGGCGGAAGACCGTCGGCGGCCAAGACGGGCACCAACCAGCTCGGCGACACGGGTGCCAACCGGGACGCCTGGATGGTCGGCTTCACACCGTCGCTGTCGACGGCGGTCTGGGTCGGCACCACCGACGGCACCCAACCGCTGGAGAACAAGTGGGGATCGCCGGTGTACGGGTCCGGCCTGCCGTCCGACATCTGGAAAGACACGATGGACGGTGCGCTGGAGGACACCGAAAACGAGTCGTTCCCCAAGCCGACCGAGATCGGCGGCTACGCCGGTGTGCCCGCGGCCCCACCGCCGCCGCCGAGCCCCGCGCCGCCATCGGAAACGGTGATTCAGCCATCGATTGAAGTCGCGCCCGGCATCACGATTCCGTTCGGTCCGCCGACGACGGTGCCGCTCGCTCCGCCGGGTCAGCCCGCGCCAGACCCGAATGCGGTCGGTGGTGCGCCTGGGTCGCCGGTTCCGCCGGGTGTGCCAGGTCCTGGTCCGCAACCCTCGCTTCCGCCCCCGTGACCGAGAGCGGGGATACCGAAATCGAAGACGGAGCGGCGGCCACGCCGCTCCGTTCGTCGCGGCCCTCACAGCGGCCCGCCGCGGTGTCGTCGTCGCGGCCCGCCGCGGTGTCCCCTCAGCCGCTTGCCCTCGACCGGCGCAGCGCCGACGACCGCGACAAGCCAAGCAGGACCGATGTTTTGGCCGGTTCGCTCTCGCAGGTGATCGGCGGCCCGGTGGGCAGGCACGCGCTGATCGGCCGGACGCGCTTCCTCACCCCGCTTCGGGTGATGTTGCTGATCGCCGTGGTGTTCCTCGCGCTGGGCTATTCGTCGAAGGCCGCGTGTCTGGTGACCACCGGGTCGGGCACCGCCGACCAGAAGGTGGCCAACTGGCAAAACCAGCGGGCCTACTACGAGATGTGCTACTCCGACACCGTCCCGCTGTACACCGCCGAACTGCTGAACCTGGGCAAGTTTCCGTACAAGTCGAGCTGGATCGAAAAGGACAGCGAGGGCAGGCCGCAGAAGCAGTTCGACGGCAATATCGCGGTGCGCTACATGGAGTATCCGGTCATCGTTGGCACCTACCAGTACGTGTCGATGTCGTTGGCCAAGAGCTACTCCGCGCTGAGCAGGCTGGTCCCGATCCCGTCGATCGCGGAAGTGGTGATGTTCTTCAACATCTCCGCGCTCGGGTTGGCCCTGGCGTGGTTCGCGACGGTGTGGGCCACGTCGCAGCTGGCGGGCAGACGCATCTGGGACGCAGCGCTCGTTGCGGGCTCGCCGATCGTCATCTTCCAGATATTCACCAACTTCGACGCTCTGGCAACGGCTTTCGCCACCGGGGCCGTGCTGGCATGGGCGCGCCGAAGACCCGTGCTCGCGGGCGTGCTGATCGGCCTTGGCGTTGCCGCGAAGCTGTATCCGATCCTGCTGTTGATCCCGCTGGCGCTTCTCGGCCTGCGCAGCGGCCGGCTGCGCGAGGTCGGCAGGACGGCCGGCGCCGCGGTCGTCGCTTGGCTGGTGGTCAACCTGCCGGTGATGGTGATGTTCCCACGGGGGTGGTCGGAGTTCTTCCGGCTCAACACCCGGCGCGGCGACGATATGGACTCGCTGTACAACGTGGTCAAGTCCTTCACCGACTGGCAGGGCTTCGACACCGGCCTCGGCCTGTGGGAACCGCCGACGATCCTCAACACCGTCGTGTTCGTGTTGTTTGTCTTGTGTTGTGCCGGTGTCGGTTACATCGTGCTGACCGCCCCGCAGCGGCCGCGACTGGCACAGGTGGCGTTTCTGATCGTCGCCCTGTTCCTGTTGACCAACAAGGTGTGGAGCCCACAGTTCTCGTTGTGGCTGGTGCCGCTGGCGGTGCTGGCATTGCCGCACCGACGCATCCTGCTGGCGTGGATGACCATCGATGCGCTGGTGTGGGTGCCGAGAATGCTCTTTCTGTACGGCGAGCAGAACCGCGGTCTGCCCGAGCAGTGGTTCACGATCACCGTCCTGCTACGCGATATCGCAGTGATTGCGCTGTGCGCGTTGGTGATTCGACAGATCTACCGGCCTGAGCTCGACCTGGTGCGCAATCGCGGCCAATTCGACGACCCGTCCGGCGGGGTGTTCGACGGAGCCGTTGACCGCCCACCGGGCTGGCTGCCCAAGCGCCTGCGGCCCGCATCCAGAGATACCGCAATCACCCTTCCCGAAGAGAGGCCCGCGGCTATTCTCAACGCGTGAGGCGCGCATCCAGGCTGGTCGGCGTGTTGGCCTGCACCGTGGCGGCTTTGGCAGCTGGCTGTAGTGGCACAAGAACCGTGCAGTCCGATGGGCCACCCTCGGAGACGAGTGCGGCGGCTGAACCCAGCACCGCAGCTCCTGTGTCAGGCGGTCTTCGCTATCTCG
This sequence comes from Mycolicibacterium stellerae, assembly GCF_003719305.1. GTDB lineage: Bacteria > Actinomycetota > Actinomycetes > Mycobacteriales > Mycobacteriaceae > Mycobacterium > Mycobacterium stellerae. Next base: position 54,846 of record NZ_RARC01000021.1, on the reverse strand, counting down.
CACTGGGTGATTCGTTGACCCAAGGCGTCGGCGCCCCCGATGAGAGCACCGGTGCGTTCCCTGCGTTGCTCGCCGAGCACTGGCGGGCTGACGGTTGTCAGGTCGAATTTCAGAACGTCGGTGTCAGTGGCTACACGGCAGGCCAGATCTTGGCTGAGCAGGTGCCGCAGATCGAGTCGTTTCAGCCGAACATCATCACGTTCCAGGCGGGCGGCAATGACATCGCCAACGGCATCCCGATCGACGAATACCGCGAGAACGTCAAACACGTGCTGGACTCGGCGACGGGCAGCGGTGCCCGCGTGATCGTTTTGGCCCAGAACGACTGGTTCCGTTCGCCGGTGGGCGTCGACTACGGCGAGAGCGTTCCGTCACAGCGGGCCGCCTATGACGAGGTGTTGATCGAGGAAGCGTCGTCCGCCGGTGCCGAATTCGTCGACATGCGACCGCTTTACACAGAGCAGGCCGATCAGAACCAGTGGGTCGAAGACGGACTCCACCCGACACCCGAGGCATATCAGGCCTGGGCCGACAAGTTGTCGGAAGAAGTCCCCGCGCCCTGTAAATAGCCGGGCTACGTCGTGAGGCCCGCCTGCTCGTCGCGCTGTGCGCCCAACGTGCACCCACTGCGAAATTCTGGCCGCGGTTTCGCAAGGACTTCACGTTCGGCGCTTGCGGGGGCATCATTCGCCGCGGTGTCGCTAGCCGGTTGTGACGGCGAACAGCTGCCATTCGCCGGGTACGTCTTTGAGTTGGTGATTGCCGCGATCGTCGAACTCGAGCCCTGACCCGATCACGAGGTCATGCAGTGTGCTGGACACCAGCACGTCGTTGGCTCTGGCGAGCGCGCTGACGCGTGCGCCGATGTGCACCGCGATCCCGCCGATGTCGTCGCCGCGGATTTCACATTCGCCGGTGTGCAGGCCTGCACGCACTTCGATGCCGAGCGGCTGCACCGCGTCGCGGATCGCCATGGCACAGCGGATCGCTCGCTGCGGCCCGTCGAACGTCGCGAGGAAGCCGTCTCCGGTTCTGTTCACCTCGCGGCCGCGGAAGCGGGCCAGCTGCGATCGGACGACCGCATCGTGGGCATCCAGCAGGGCGTGCCAGTTGCGGTCGCCGATCTCGGCGGCCATCCGCGTCGAACCGACGATGTCGGTGAACAGCACGGTGGCGAGCACGCGATCGTCGGCCGCCTCGGCCTGATGTCCGGTGAGGAACTCATGGACGACCTGAAACGACTCGTGCCACGGTTCAACGAAATGGTATGCGTTGCGGCCCGGCAACTCGACGTACTTGGCGCCCGCGATGTTGTCGGCGACATACCTACCCATCGCAGGCACGATCACTTGGTCATTCCCGTGGTGCATGACGAGTGTGGGTACTCGAATGGTCGGAAGAACGGCCCGCACATCCAGCTCCTGAACGAGTTCCAGCATGAGAGCGACTGTCGAAGGGCTGGCCGCTAGACGTTCCATCCGCGCCCACCCGGCCCGGATCTCCTCGTTCCATGGCATATCCGGATTCATGGCGCGCTGGATCTCGCCGGTGCCCCAGCTGGCCGCCATCGCCTCGATGATCGACTCGTCAGATCGGATCGTCTTCGCGTCCGCGTAGCTCTCGACTGCGATGAGTGCCGACGTACGGGAAGGATGGGTCGCGGCGAACAACGCTGCCGCCGAGAAGGCGCCATCGGCCGCGTAGAGAACCGCTTCAGCTACGGCGAGGTCGTCGAGCACCGCGGTGATGCTGTCCGACCACTGCTCCAACGTCGGCAGCGCACCGGGGCTGACCGGATCCGACGCGCCTGTGCCCGGCTGGTCGAAGAAGATGAGGCGGCCCAGCGAGGTCATCGCCTCGATCCACCCTTGAATGGACGTCAGTTCGGGGACGACCTCGCAGCAGGTGAACCAGTTCGGGACGAAAACGATGTCGCGCTCACCCGGCGGCGACGCCCGGTAGGCGACGCGCAGATCTCCGTTGCGGGCATAGCGTGTCTCGGAGAACACGGCCGAAGTCTAAGCACCCAGGCAGCGCGATTTCGCAGATCAGCGGGGTTTCCTGTAACCTGGCCCGGTTGCCGACGCAGGCGACCCTCCTGCCACGGACACGCCGTGGCCGATTAGCCCATAGGAGGTGATGAGGTCCTCATGCGTCCATACGAAATCATGGTCATCCTCGACCCCACCCTTGACGAACGCACTGTCAGCCCGTCCCTGGAGACGTTCCTTAACGTCATCCGCAAGGACGGCGGCTCCGTCGACAAGGTCGACATCTGGGGCAAGCGCCGGCTGGCCTACGAGATCCTCAAGCATTCCGAGGGCATCTACGCGGTCATCGATGTGAAGGCCGCCCCCGCCACGGTTTCCGAGCTGGATCGTCAGCTCAGCCTGAACGAGGCCGTGCTGCGCACCAAGGTGCTGCGGACCGACAAGCACTAGTCGTCGAACGGCTGTCGGGTGTCATGAGCCTTGCGTAGGCTCGCGCCCAACATGCCGCCCATCTGAGGAGGATCTCGTGGCTGGTGACACGATCATCACCGTTGTCGGAAACCTGACTGCCGACCCGGAACTGCGTTTCACCCCGTCCGGGGCGGCTGTCGCCAACTTCACCGTCGCATCCACTCCGCGGATCTTCGACCGCCAGAGCAATGAGTGGAAGGACGGCGACGCGCTGTTCATGCGGTGCAGCATCTGGCGCGAGGCCGCCGAGAACGTGGCCGAAAGCCTGACCCGCGGCTCGCGGGTGATCGTCCAGGGCCGGCTCAAGCAGCGGTCCTACGAGACCCGTGAGGGCGAGAAGCGCACGGTCGTCGAACTCGAGGTTGATGAGATCGGCCCGTCGCTGCGCTACGCCACCGCCAAGGTGAACAAGGCCAGCCGCAGTGGCGGCGGAGGCGGCGGCTTCGGCAGCGGCGGCGGTGGTGGCGACCGTGGCGGCTCCCGGCCAGAACAGCAGCCCAAGGACGACCCATGGGGCAGCGCCCCGGCGTCCGGATCGTTCTCCGGCGGCGACGACGAACCGCCCTTCTGATCCAAACTCCAATAGCAAGTAAGAAAGAGATAGACACATGGCCAAGTCCTCGACCAAGAGGCGTCCTGCGCCCGAAAAGCCGATCAAGACCCGTAAGTGCGTATTCTGCTCCAAGAAGGGGCAGACCATCGACTACAAGGACACGGCGCTGCTGCGCACGTACATCAGCGAGCGCGGCAAGATCAGGGCCCGTCGGGTCACCGGTAACTGTGTTCAGCACCAGCGGGACATCGCGATTGCCGTCAAGAACGCGCGCGAGGTTGCGCTGCTGCCGTTCAGCTCGTCCACCCGCTGAGCCGGCAGTAACACCAAGGAAAGACACCAGAGATGAAACTGATTCTTACTGCTGAGGTGGATCACCTCGGCGTGGCCGGCGACACCGTCGAGGTCAAGGACGGCTACGGGCGCAACTACCTGCTTCCGCGCGGACTGGCGATCGCCGCCAGCCAGGGAGCCGAGCGCCAGGCCGACGCGATTCGCCGGGCGCGCGAGATCAAGACCGTCCGCGGCATCGAGCACGCCAACGAGCTGAAGACTGCTCTGGAGGGCCTCGGAACCGTGGAGCTGCCGGCGAGGACCGCCTCCGACAGCGGCAAGCTGTTCGGCTCGATCACCGCCTCAGACGTCGTCGGCGCCATCAAGAAGGCCGGCGGACCCAATCTCGACAAGCGGACGGTGCAACTGCCGAAGGGCCACATCAAGACCCTCGGTACCCACTCGGTCGCCGTGCGGCTGCATACTGATGTGGACGCCGCCGTGACAGTCGACGTCGTCGCCCAGCCTTAAGCGCGTACGTCAATTGGCGCGTGAAGGCCATGATGGGCCTTCACGGCGCCGTTGCTGTAATCCTGGCGAACTGTAAGCGGGGCTATCCGCGCTGCGAAGCTAACCTGCTGTTAACCTGCGCGGCGCCAAGGCGAAACACAACACGCCCGGGGGCGCAACCCGGCCCGACACGCCGATGAATTTGTCATCCACAACTAACTCCCAACGTTGTGGTCCGCTTATCTGCGGGGATGTGGCCGACGACGGCGTCCGTCCACAGGTTCTCCCCAAGGCCTCAACACGGCCGACTGCAGATATCCACACTCCATCCACAAGTTCATCAACAGGCCCCCCTTGCGGTCTGTCCAGCAACGTCTACCGTTGGCCGTCGCAAGGTCGTTCCGACGCCGGGAGGTTGTGCCCGTCGGGGGCTTGACCTAGCATTCATGTTGGTGCTATCGAACGTATGTTCGACCTTGTAAAGGGGGAGGTGAGGGCGCAGTGGCTGTCGTGGACGATCGCGGTCACTCGGGTTTCGACGACGTCCGACCGCCCACCGAAGATTTCGGCCGCCAGCCTCCTCAGGACGAAGCCGCAGAACAGGCCGTGCTCGGCGGGATGCTGTTGAGCAAGGACGCCATCGCCGACGTCCTGGAGCGGCTGCGGCCCGGCGACTTCTACCGCCCCAACCACCAGAGCGTCTACGACGCCATCCTCGACCTCTACGGCCGCGGCGAGCCCGCGGACGCGGTGACGGTGGCTGCGGAACTCGACCGGCGGGGTCTGCTACGCCGGATCGGCGGCGCCCCCTATTTGCACACGTTGATCTCCACCGTGCCAACGGCTGCCAACGCCGGGTACTACGCGGGCATCGTCGCGGAGAAGGCGCTGCTGCGGCGCCTTGTGGAGGCGGGCACGCGGGTCGTGCAGTACGGCTATGCCGGCGCGGAGGGCGCCGACGTGGCCGAGGTCGTCGACCGCGCGCAGGCCGAGATCTACGACGTGACCGACGGCCGGACGTCGGAAGACTTCGTGGCGCTGGAAGACCTCCTTCAGCCGACGATGGACGAGATCGACGCGATCGCGTCCAACGGCGGGCTGGCCGCGGGCGTGCCAACGGGCTTCTTGGAACTCGACGAGCTCACCAACGGGCTGCATTCCGGACAGATGATCATCGTCGCGGCACGCCCCGGCGTTGGAAAGGCTCTCGCGCTCGACACGCCACTGCCGACGCCGACGGGATGGACCAGGATGGGCGACGTCGCTGTCGGCGACTGGTTGCTCGACGCCGATGGATCACCGACGCGCGTGCTCGGGGCGACGGATGTCCTGCTGGGCCGCCCGTGCTACTCGATCGAATTCTCCGACGGGACCACGATCGTCGCCGACGAGAGCCATCAGTGGCCGACGAGCCGTGGCATCCGGACCACGGGAATGCTGCGGGCAGTGGCCGACACCGTCACTGCGTCCCGCATGGTTGGTTCGCGCGGGAACGCCGCGGTGTTGGCGCCGAACCGGGCGGCCGTCGGGGTCAACTGGACTCGCCGAGTGGGTAGCGTGCCCGTCCGATGTGTCGAGATTGATAACGCCGAGCACCTGTACCTCGCGGGCCGAGGAATGGTTCCGACGCACAACTCGACGCTCGGGCTCGATTTCCTGAGGTCGTGTTCGATCAAGCACCGGCTCGCCAGCGTGGTGTTCTCACTTGAGATGAGCAAGTCGGAGATCGTGATGCGACTGCTGTCTGCCGAGGCGAAAATCAAGCTGGCGGATATGCGGTCCGGACGGATGAGCGACGACGACTGGACCCGACTTGCGCGGCGAATGAGTGAGATCAGCGAGGCGCCGCTCTACATCGACGACTCGCCGAACCTGACGATGATGGAGATCCGCGCGAAAGCTCGCCGACTGAAGCAGAAAGCCGATCTGCGGTTAGTTGTCGTCGACTACATGCAGCTGATGACCTCCGGCAAGAAGGTCGAGTCTCGGCAGCAGGAAGTCTCTGAGTTCTCCCGAAGCTTGAAGCTGCTCGCCAAGGAGCTGGAACTCCCTGTGGTCGCCATCAGTCAGCTGAATCGCGGTCCCGAACAGCGAACCGACAAGAAGCCGATGCTGTCCGATCTTCGTGAGTCGGGCTGTCTCACCGCGAACACACGAATCCTGCGGGCGGACAACGGCGCCGAGGTGACGTTCGGTGAATTGATGCGTACAGGCGAGCGCCCGCTGGTGTGGTCGCTCGACGAACGCAAGCGGATGGTTGCGCGGCCGATGACGAATGTGTTCTTCAGCGGCCGCAAGGAGGTGTTCAAGGTTCGTCTCGCCTCCGGGCGCGAGGTCGAGGCGACCCGCAATCATCCCTTCATGACACTCGACGGTTGGTCGGCGCTGGAGGAGTTGACCGTCGGTGATCGGGTGGCGGTGCCACGCAGGGTGCCGGAACCCATCAACACGCAACGGTTGCCGGACGACGAGGTCATCCTGCTGGCGCACATGATCGGCGACGGTTCCTGCGTCAAGAATCAGCCCATCCGGTACGCCCGCATTGACGAACTGAACTTGACGGCGGTGTCGAGCGCAGCGAGGCACTTCGGCGTCACCCCTGTCCGCGACGACTATCCGGCAGCGCGCGTCACCACACTGCGTTTGCCTGCGCCGTACCGTCTCACCCACGGCAAGCGCAATCCGATCGCGGCGTGGTCGGATCGCCTGGGAATGTTCGGCAAGCGAAGCCATGAGAAGTTCGTGCCGCAGAACGTGTTTGCGCTGCCCGACGATCAGGTGGCTCTATTCCTGAAACACCTGTGGTCGACGGACGGCTCGGTTTCGTGGGATGCGAAGAACGGCGACGCGCGGATCTACTACGCCTCAACAAGTCGCCAGCTCATCGACGACGTTGCCGGTTTGCTCGCGCGAGTAGGTGTGCTGGGACGCATCAAGCGTGTCCGCAAGGCCGGCTACCGCGACGGATGGCATCTGTACATCTATGGCGCAGAGAACCAACTGCGATTCCTGCGCCATGTCGGTGTCCATGGCATGAAGGCCGCTGCAGCTCGAAATGTGATCGGGCATATCGAGAACAAGGTGCGCAACACAAACCTCGACACGGTGCCGAAAGATGTTTGGGCAGACGTCAGAGTTGCGCTGCAAACCAGGCAGATGACGCACCGCCAGTTCGCCACAGCGATGGATACGAAGTTCTGCGGTTCGACGATGTGGAAGCGGGCACCCAGTCGGGCGAGGCTCCATCGGGCGGCAGCACTGCTGGAGAATGCAGAGCTCCACGATCTAGCGACCAACGACGTCTTCTGGGATCACATCGTCGAGGTGACGAGCATCGGCGAACACGACGTATACGACGGAACCGTAAGCGGCACACACAATTTCGTCGCCAACTCGATTAGCCTGCATAACAGTCTTGAACAAGACGCGGACATGGTGATTCTGTTAAACCGCCCAGACGCGTTCGAGCGCGACGACCCACGCGGCGGTGAAGCCGACCTGATCATCGCCAAGCATCGCAACGGGCCGACGAAGACAGTTACGGTCGCGCATCAGCTGCACCTGTCACGCTTCACCAACATGGCGAAGTAGCGCTCGCAGCTGCAAGCAATGAAACAACATCAGGGCCTTTCGGTCGCTGTGGTCTTCGGAAATCGTTGTTTCTCAACGCGTGCACTTCGAGGGCGGATCACGCCGCCACGATCGGATCGCCGTCGGTGCCGGGCCGGCAGTTGCTCTTGGCCCATGCGGGCAGGTTTTGATGCTGGCTCATGTTTCCGGTGGCTCACATGAGGTCGTCCTGGACGGCCTGATAAACCGTCCGTACGACCGGTTGAAAGCCGAGGCGACGCGCCAGCGAGGCATCCATGTGGATGTTCCACGGATTCGTCAGCGGTTTTGAGGACGGTTCCATGTTGCCTCCGACCAGCTCGACGAGTTCGTAGACCGACGTGGGTGCGTCGTCGGCGACGTTAACGATTCGGCCGTCGAATGCGCCACTGAGAGCGAGCATGGTGGCAGTCGCGATGTCGCGGTGATGGAGCATGCTCATCCGTTGGGCTGGATGAAACCTGCCAGCGGCAAGCTGGGGCAGGGACTCCAGGTGCCCATCCTTGTCGCCATAGACGAAGCCGTACCGCAGGATTGACCAATTCAGCCCGCTGCTGCGCAGTTCGTTTTCGGCGGCGAGTTTGCTTGCCGGATAGTCCAGTTTCGGCGCCACCGGATCGTCTTCGCGGCCGGGATGTGTGGCATCGTCGTCATAGATCCAAGCAGTGCTGGCCATGATGAACCGCGCCTGCGGTGTGTGGGCTTGTACTGCGGCGATGAGATTGCGCGACCCCTCGAGATTGCTTCTCCAGATGAGGTCGGTGTCGGCGGTTCGAAAGGTCGCCGCGAGATGGATGACGGCACTGACGTCGCGCACCGCAGAAGCGAGCGTGCCGGCGTCGACCAGGTCTCCATGCACCGGTATCGCCCCCTCGGGGAGTGCTTTATCGCCGCGGACGAGAGCGCGGCACTCCACGCCTTCGGCCAGCAGCCGGGGAAGGAGTCGTGCTCCTACCAGTCCTGTTGCGCCGGTGAGTAATACGGTCATGTGACTACTTCCTCTCATGTGGGTGATCTATCAAGACGTTCGGTGGCAGTGCGTAGAACTCGTACTGCCGTGGCAAGATCGGCAGCATCCATTCCGCTGAACGCCACGTCCTCGATCCGGGACAGATCGGGCAGCTCCTCCCACAGCCGCGTCCCGGCCGAAGTCATTCGAAGAAGCTTTTGCCGCTGGTCACGGCGGTCTGGCAGCTGCTCGACAAGACCCTTGCGCACCAACGTGGTCACGACGACGCTCAGCGTTGCACGCTCCACCTGAAGGGTCCGCTGTAAGTCGCGCTGCAGGATTGGTCCTTCGTGCGCTAACTGATAAAGCACATACCACTGGGTCGCACCGAGACCATATGGTCGCAGAGCATCCTCCATCGCCGCCCGCGCCGCCATGTAACACCGCTTCGCCCAGGCCCCCACTAGAAACGGCTCGACGGTGGCCAACCGCGTAAACCAACGCTGTGTGACATCGCGCTGCGCGTCTTCTCCGGGCGCACTGCGACATTCCGCGGTTGTCGGCTCGGGGGCGTCACCCGAGCCGTCGAGTGCGCCACCGCGAGAGATCCGCGTCCAGCACCGCCGGATCGCGTTCGGGGAACACCTCTGCGGTCATCTCCAGGTGCCGGATGCGGTCGAGGTGAAATCCGCGGATGCCTTCGCGCAGCCGACACCATCCCACGAACATCCACGAATCGCCTCCGCGCAGCAGGCCCATCGGCTCCACGTCACGGGTGGTGTGGGTCTCGCCGTTCTCGGAGGTGTAGTCCAACCGCACGACCCGGCGCGCGGCGATCGCCTCGGGGATCAGTGAGACCGCCACCTCGGACGGCGGCTGGGCGTCGATGACGAACATCGACGCCAACGCCTCATCGACTGGCGCGAGCTGATCCTCTCGGCTGATTGCGAGGATCTTCGCTCGGGCCCGACGCGCCGCCGCACCGTAGGGCGAGTTCTCCAGCAAGCCAAGCCCCGCGAGCACCGCCAGCGACTCCGGCACCGTGAGATTCAGCGGCGGCAGGGAGTGTTCCCGCAGGATCGAATACCCGCCCGACGCGCCGTGGTCGGCATAGATCGGGACCCCCGCGAGCTGAAGCGACTGGATGTCACGCTCAATAGTGCGCTTTGACACCTCGAACTCCTCCGAGAGCCGAGCGGCTGACAACGGCCGGCGCGATCCCCGCAGCAGATCGACCAGCGCGTACAACCGCTCGGCCCTCCTCATGGATGTGAGTCTCCGCCGGTCTCAGGTGAGATGCGCGCGCGTCCCGCCCACCGACCACACCTCGCGGATCAGCCCATCCTCGGTGAAGTCGAAGACATCGATCCCGCCCGCAGCAAGAGCCCCGGCCTGCACGTTCCACAGCATCCGCCCGTGCGCGCCGTCCACGGCCCTCGTGACCTCGGTGAACACCACATCCGGATGCCGCTCGCGATACACATCCAGGAACCGAGCGAAACTCTGCGCGCCCAGCACGTCGTCGCCCGGGTTGGACCCATCCTGCTCGGAGTTCAGGAAATGAATCCGGAAGTCCTCGCTGCAGATCCGACGCGCGATCTCACTGTCGGTGTTCCACATCTCCAACCACACCGCGAGTGCCGCATCCGCAGCAACCGAGTTCGTATCGACCATGTTCGTGTTCTTGTTCATGACACCAGCATCAGACAGTGTCGCGACAACGGTATGTCGGTGTTCTTCGTTGAACAAACATCGCCTTTCGCTCCGCCTGGGGCAAGCACATCCCTACCGAATAAGGGAACGTCACCGGTAATGTGAGCGCTGATGCTGGAAAGTCGCCAACCGTGACAACGCCTCCGGCCATCCCAGTGGGGATCTCTCACGGCGCAGGCTGGCTCGCCCACGCCTTCCACATCGACGTCCACTCGCACACCGATGGTCAGCTGGTGTATCCGGCCTCCGGTGTGCTGGCCACCACGACCGAGCGCGGCACCTGGATCGCGCCGGCCAACCGGGTGACGTGGACGCCGCCGGGATTCGAGCACTCTCACCGCTTCTATGGCCGGACTGATGTCCGGCTGGTCGTCATTCCGGCGGAGCTGTGCGGCGCGCTTGTCTCGCACCCCAGCGTGTTCGCGGTGAATCCCTTGCTGCGAGAGGCGCTGCTAACGCTGAGCGAACGGCAAGACGCGGGCTCCGATGCCTACGAACGGTTGCGCGCGGTGGTGATCGACGAGCTCGTCGAGGCCCCCGATCAGTCCCTGCACCTGCCTGAACCGCGCGACGACCGGCTGCGCGTCGTCACTGATCTCCTACGTGCCGATCCTGCCCAGAGCGCGACCCTGATCGAGCTGGGACGGACCGCGGGCGCGAGCGGGCGCACCCTGAGCCGACTGTTTCATGACGAGTTCGGGATGAGTTTTCACCGCTGGCGCACGGTCTTGCGCATCCACCACGCCTTGATCGATCTGACCAATGGCAGCTCCGTCACCGACACCGCGATCGCGTGTGGGTGGTCCAACCCAACGAGCTTCATCGAGGCGTTCACCGCCGTCGTCGGTCAAACCCCAGGTCGCTATCAAGCCGGTCTTCGCGACAGCCAGTAACTGCGCTGCGCTCAGGCAGTCCGCCGAATTGGCGAGTTTCCGATATCAAATGTCGATTTGCCGGTTGTCGGCACAGGCGGCGCAGCTGACAGTGGAAGCACACGGAACGCGCCAAGAGACACCTATCGGAGCCTTGGCAGCTGATCTTGATCGAAAGCGGAATAGCTGAGGATGTATGGACACAACGAAGAGAATCCTGATTTGCGGTAGTGGCGTCGCCGGCCCTACCTGCGCCTATTGGCTGCACAAGTACGGTTACTCCACCGTCATCGTCGAAAAGGCAGCGGCTTTGCGGGACGGCGGTCAAAACGTCGATATCAAGGGAGCAGGTCAACAAGTCATCGAAATGATGGCGCTCTCCGAAAAGATCGAAGCCAATAACACTCAAGAACGCGGCCAGAAGTATCTCGATGCCGCCGGCAACGTAATCGCCGTTCTACCGAAGGGCGCGCTGGGAACGCTGACGAGCGATTTCGAGATCTTGCGGGGTGATTTCGCTCAGGTCCTCTTCGAATCCACGAAAGACGACTGCGAATACCGCTTTGGGAGATTCGTCACCGCGCTCGAAGAGAAGGAAGACGGCATATCGGCCACGTTTGACAATGGAAAGACCGAAGATTTCGAACTGGTCATTTGCGCTGAAGGCATAAATTCGTCGACCAGAGACATGCTTATGGCCGCGCAAACGCGCTTCCGCTACTTGGGTGCCTATATGGCGTTCTTCAAGATTCCCCGACGCGAAGAAGATGATCGGTGGGCCTATACGGTAAACGGCATTGGCGGAACGTTCATTACCCTGCGACCTGGCAACGAGAAAGAGACCACGGTCCTCATCACCTTTCTCAGAAGAGACCACGACATGTTTGGGGACACGCCCGCAGCTAGACGGCGGTTGCTACGCCAAGCCCTCGACGGCCGGGGCGCGATTGCTGATCGCGTCAGTGCGGATTTGGACACCGTCGACGATTTTTACTTCGGGCCGATGAGCCAGGTACAAGCGTCAACTTGGTCAAAGGGACGGTTCGTTCTGCTTGGCGATGCCGCCTTTTGTCCGACGCCGTTCACAGGGAAAGGCACGGCCTTGGCGCTGGTGGCGGCGTACGTACTTGCCGGTGAGATCAAACGGAGCGCAGATCACTCGCAAGCCTTCGCCGTCTATGAAAGGCTTCTGCGCCCATACGTCGAGGCGTCGCAGAAGCAGTTGAATCCACGCCGTATCCGTTTGATTCACCCGAGAAGCGGATGCGGAATCTACCTCACACACCTAGCGCAGAGACTCTTGGCGAGCCAGGCCGTACAAAGGCGGTTTCGGCCAAGCGCCGCGAAGCGTGCACGAATGGCTGCAGACGATTTCCTATTTGCCGACTACTCATGACGGTGTGAGCTTTCCCTGGAGCCGAAACACTTGAGGAGAATTAGCTCGCGGCTACGCCCACGCAAGGTGGACAGTCTTGCGTGACAACGCCATCAACCTCGTCGACATCCCACCGGCCCGCCTGCTCACCGGGTTCGGCGAGGCGGCCACACTGGCGCGCCGAGCTCGCGAGAGACCGTGCGCGCGGTATCGCGCAGCGCATCGATCGCCTCGGGGTCCAGCGGCCAGCGCGCCGCGGGCACCACGAGGCCGATGGCCCCGGTGGCTTCACCCGATGAGTCGAAAACCGGTGCGGCCGCTGCGCATTCGCCTAGTACGGCCTCTTCGACTTCCGTCGCGATTCCGGTGGAGCGGATCTGCTCGAGCTGCTCGTCGAGCACCGATAGCTCGGTGATGGTTTCGCCCGTCATGCTGCGCAGATCGTCGCCGGACGTGGAGTCGGCTTGAAAAGCCAGCAGGGCCTTCCCCAGCGCGCTGGCGTGCGCCGGGATCACGATGCCGACCTCGGGCATCTGCCGTGTGCCGTCCGGACGGGGCTCGTGTGCGACGACCACGACCTCGTCGAAGAGCAGCACGGCGGTGCGGACGGCGCAGCCGGTGCGCCGCGCCAAGCCTTCGGCCCAGATCGCCACCCGTGAGCGCAGTTCGAGCGTGTCGAGGTAGACGTTTCCGAGCCGCAACGTCGCTGGCCCCAGCCGGTACCGGCCGGAGTCGATCTCCTGCTGAACCATCCCGTGTGCCAGCAGCGTGCGGACCAAACCGTGCACGGTGGACGGCGCCAAGTCGATGGCGGTCGCGATCTCGCCCAGGCTCATTCGACGGCCGCCCTGCAGCACCGTGAGGATGCGCAACGCGCGATCCACGGCCTGGATCATCCGTCCTCGCTTTCGCTGATACGAGTCTTGTGCTCACCGAAGCATAGGCGTATGGTCCAGATCACATTCGACATTATCGAATGATATCCGAGATAGTCGACCACCAAACGGCAGCCGGCTTCGACCCCGATCTCAGGAGAATCTCGTGGACGAACCTTCGATCACCCAGAAACTCGCGGCCGAAGCATTCGGCACAGCCTTCCTGGTATTCATCGGTGTGGGATCGGTACCAGCGACGATCATCGTCAACGGCGACGCGCCGTTCACGATGGCCGACCTGGGCATGATCTCGTTCGCATTCGCCACCGTCGTCGTGGCCACCATTTACGCGCTCGGGCACATCTCCGGTAACCACATCAACCCGGCCGTCACGCTCGGGCTCGCGGTCACCGGCAAGTTCCCGTGGTCGCGGGTGCCCGCCTACATCGCCGCACAAGTCGTCGGCGCGATTGTCGGCGCTGCGGCCATCATCGGCGTGCTCGGGATGGCGGCCCGCGACGCCGGCCTGGGAGTTGCCACCTATTCCGGTGAGATCAGCGCACTACAGGCCTTTTTCGCCGAATTCGTGGGTACGTTCATTCTCGTGTTCACCGTGTTCGGCGTGATACACCGCAAGGCCTCGGCGGGATTCGCCGGTGTCGCCATCGGTTTGGTGGTGTTCGCGGCGATCATCCCGGTGGCACCGACCACGGGCGCGTCGATCAACCCGGCCCGCACCTTCGGCCCGATGCTCGTCCAGCAGCTCGCGGGCGGGTCCGTCTCGTGGGGGCAGCTACCGGTGTACGTGGCCGCCGAACTGCTCGCAGGCGTTCTCGCGGCGTTCGCCTATGCCGCGATCTCCCGCACCCGCGCCGACGCCACATCCACTCCCGTCGCCGTGCCCGCGCAATCCACGACAGCAGCCTGAGGAACCAGCCATGAAGAAGCTCATCAACGATCCCGCCGATGTCATCAGCGAGGCGCTGCACGGCATGTCCCTCGCGCATCCGGAACTGCGCATCGACCTCACCAACCGGATCGTCTACCGCGCCGACGCCCCGGTCACCGGCAAGGTCGGGCTGATTTCTGGCGGAGGCTCTGGGCACGAGCCGCTGCACGGCGGCTTCGTCGGGCAGGGAATGCTGGACGCCGCCTGTGCGGGTGAGGTTTTCACCTCTCCGGTACCCGACCAGATGCTGGAGGCGACCAAGAACGTCGACGGCGGCGCGGGCGTGCTGCACATCGTGAAGAACTACACCGGCGACGTGATGAACTTCGAGATGGCCGCCGAACTGGCCGAGGCCGAAGGCATCACCGTCGAGTCGGTGGTCGTCGATGACGACGTTGCCGTACAGGACAGCACCTACACGGCCGGCCGCCGCGGTGTCGGCGCGACGGTGTTGGTGGAGAAGCTCGCCGGTGCCGCGGCCGACCAGGGCCGCAGCCTGTCGGATGTCGCCGGCGTGGCGCGGCGGGTCAACGCCGCGTCGCGCAGCATGGGCGTCGCGCTGACGTCGTGCACGGTGCCCGCCGTCGGTCATCCGACCTTCGAGCTGTCCGACACCGAGATCGAGGTCGGCATCGGCATTCACGGCGAACCCGGCCGCCAGCGAATGCCCATGCAACCGGCGCGGGCGGTGGCCGAGCTGATGCTCGAGCCGGTGCTAACCGATCTCGACTTCGGCGGCGATGACGGTGTGGTGCTGTTCGTCAACAGCATGGGCGCCACCCCACTCATCGAGTTGTACGTCATGTACTCGGAATTTGCCGCCATCCTGGACAAGGCCGGTGTCAGGATCGCCCGCTCGCTGGTCGGGCCCTACATCACCAGCCTGGACATGGCCGGCTGCTCTGTCACGCTTCTGCGCGCGGACGACGAGCTGCTGCGGCTGTGGGACCATCCCGTCAATACACCCGCCCTGCGGAGGGGATACTGAATGACCGAACCCGCCGTCGACCTCGATCTGCTGACCCGATGGGTGCGCGAGTTCGCCCGCGTGATCGGCGAGAACGCCGGTTACCTATCCGATCTCGACGCGGCGATCGGCGACGCTGACCACGGGATCAACATGCAGCGCGGTATGACCGCGGTGGTCGCGGCGCTGGACGAATCGCCGCCGGCAGACATGACAGCGCTGTGCAAGCAGGTGGGCATGACGCTCGTGAAGTCAGTCGGCGGGGCCAGCGGGCCGTTGTACGGCACCTTCTTCCTGCGGATGGCCGCAGCGATGGGCAGCGGCGACAGCGTCGACGCCGCCGGCTTCGCCAAGGCGCTGCGCGCAGGTGTCGAGGGCGTCGTCCAGCGTGGTCGTGCCGAGGCTGGCGACAAGACGATGTTCGACGCGCTGGCACCCGCGTTGGATGCGCTTGACGCCGTGCTCGCAGCCGGATCCGGTCTTGATGCCGCGCTCACCGAAGCGACTGTCTCGGCCGAAACCGGCAGGGATGCAACTGAATCGATGGTCGCCCGCAAGGGCCGCGCCAGCTATCTCGGACAGCGCAGCGTCGGTCATATCGATCCGGGCGCGACGTCGGCGGCGATGCTCATTGCTGCGGCGGCCACCGCATTCGCCGCGGGCGGGTGATGTCGTGAGCGTCGGACTCGTCGTCGTCTCGCACAGCCGGGTACTGGCGCGCGCCGCTGTCGCCCTGGCCCAGGAGATGTTGCACGGTAAGCAGATTCGAATCGCGGTCGCCGCAGGTCTCGACGAGACCACGTTCGGAACCGACGCCGCACAGATCGTCGACGCGATCAACGCGGCGGATCAGGGTGCCGGTGTCGTGGTGCTGATGGATCTCGGCAGCGCGGTGTTGTCGGCCGAACTCGCCACCGAACTGCTCGACGACGGCGTCCGCGAGCGGGTGGTGTTGTGTCCCGCTCCCCTCGTCGAGGGTTTGGTCGTCGCCGCGGTGGCAGCGGCCGGCGGCGCGCCGATCGATGAGGTCGCCGCCGAAGCGGCTGGCGCACTGGCCGGCAAGATCGGCCACCTCGGGCCGCCCACCCCAGCTGCCGCTTCAACCGAGGTGGACGGCGACGCCGACGAGCTGACAGGCAGCTTCGTCGTCACTAATCCGCATGGGCTGCACGCCCGGCCGGCCGCGCGACTAGTCCAGGAGGTGCGAAGGCGCGACGCCCGCGTGCGGATCCGCAACCGCCGCACCGAGTCGGAATGGGTTGACGCCGCCAGCCTTTCGAAGATCGCGACGCTTGGCGTGCGATCCGGCGACGAGGTCGAGGTCCGGGCTTCCGGCAGCCAGGCTATCGAGACACTGGACCACATCCTGTCGTTGGCAGCGCGGAGCTTCGACGAGTCACCGGCCGAAGCCGCACCCGCGGTCGCGCCGCCCGCGCAGCACGCACCCATCGGCGCCGCCCCCGGGCTGGGCATTGGACCTGCCCGCTCGGCGCGGCTGGGGGCCATCACCATTCCAGACACCCCCGCCGATGAGCCGGCGGTCGAGTGGCGCCGGCTCGGCAAGGCGATCGCCTCGGTCCGGCGCACCATCAGCCAGCTGCGCACCCGCACCGCCCGCGAGGTGGGCGAAGCCGAGGCGGCGATCTTCGACGCACATCAACTCCTGCTCGACGACTCCGCACTGCTCGACGGTGTGCGTGGCCGCATCGACGGTGGGCAGTCCGCGGTGTCGGCCTGGTCGGCCGCCGTTGGCGAGCTGGCCGCCGAATTCGCGGCGGTGCCCGATCCGTACCTGCAGGCCCGGGCGGACGACGTTCGCGCAGTGGGCGATCAGGTGACCCGCGCGATGCTCGGCACCGGCGAGGGTTCGAGGGGACCCACGGGTGTGCTGGTCGCGGCCGACCTGACCCCCGCCGAGGCCGCCGAGCTGGATCCCGCACAGGTGGCCGCCGTGCTGCTGGCGTTCGGCAGCCCGCACGCGCATAACGTGATCTTGCTGCGGGCCAAGGGAATTCCAGCGATCGTCGGCGCCGGGGCCGCTGTGCTGTCGATCCCCGATGGTGCGACGGTCGCCGTCGACGGTGGCCGCGGCGAGTTCGTCGTCGACCCGCCCGAGGAGGCGCGGCGGGAGTTTGGTGCCCGGGTCACAGCGCTTGCGCAACGACAGCAGCAGGCACACATCCGTGCCGCCGAGCCTGCGGTCACCCGCGACGGCGTTACTGTGCCCGTCGGAGCGAATATCGGCTCGGTGGACGACGCGCGGGCCGCCGCGGGCCACGGCGCGGATTTCGCCGGCCTGGTCCGTACGGAGTTCTTGTTCCTCGGCCGCCAGGACGCGCCGGATGTCGAGGAACAGTTCGCGGTCTACCGCAAGATCGCCGAGGCGCTTGACGGGCGGCGAATCACGTTGCGCACGCTGGATGTTGGCGGTGACAAGCCGCTGGAGTTCCTCCCGACACCGGCCGAGGTGAACCCGTACCTGGGTGTGCGTGGTATTCGCCTGTCGTTGGCTCATCCGGAGCTGCTGGCCGATCAGCTGTTGGCGATGGTCCGGCTGGCACAGGAGACGCCGGTGAGCGTGATGTTCCCGATGGTCGCCACCCTCGACGAATTGTTCACCGCGCACCGGCTTTTGGCCGAGGCGATCGACCGGACCGGTCGCCGCCGCCCGCCCGGGCTCCAGGTGGGCATGATGGTCGAGGTGCCTGCGGCCGCGCTCAAGGCGGCTGCGTTTGCCCACCATGTGGACTTCCTGTCGATCGGCACCAACGACCTCACGCAGTACACGCTCGCCGCCGACCGCAACAACGATGCGGTCGCGTCCATCGGCGACACGTTCGACCCGGGTCTGCTCGCACTGGTGCGCGCGACGTGCCAGGGCGCGGCCGGCCACGCGTCGGTGTCGCTATGCGGCGAATTCGCCGCCGACGAGCGCGCAGCGGGTCTGCTGATCGGACTTGGCGTGGACGCGTTGAGCGTCACGCCGCCTGCTGTGCCCGCCACGAAGGAGGCCATCCGCCCGGTCGACAGCCGCGATGCCCGGCGGCTCGCCGACGAGGTGCTCGCGATGGACAGCGCCGCCGCGGTGCGCGAGCGCCTCAGCTAACACCCCTAGCCGCGGTCCAATTCGCGCGTCGCGGTGTCTCAGGCGCATTCACGTCGACGGACGAGTGGACATCGGCGATGCCACTTCGTAGCCTGTCCGGGACGCACATGCCGGACCAGGATGGGTCCCTGATGCCGAAGGATCGTGACAAGCCGAATGACCCGGGTGTGCCATTCACTTCGGCGAACGGCGTACGGCGCGGCAGCTGCGGTACTGGCACTGGTGATGTCGGTGGGCGGCGTGATGGCGGACCCGGCGGCTGACGCGCTGTCGAGGCTCAACGAGTTGTCGCGCCAGGCGGTGCAGAGTCGCGAGGCCGTCACAACGGCCCAGCGCGATGTCGACGCCAGACTGGCCGCCCAGACAGCTGCCGAAGAGCGCCATCGCGTTGACCTGGCTGCGCTCGAGGTCGCGAACTCCGAGCTCGAACCCTTTCAGGCCGCGGTCGACCGACTGGCGGCTATGGCGTATATGAGCGGAGGCACCGGTCAATTCGCGGCGGTGCTGACGGCCGGCTCCCCGCAGCATCTGATCGACCAGCTGTCGCTACAGCGGGCGACAGCCGATCAGACGGCCGATCAGATGAAGGCCTTCAGTTCAGGGCGTGAGCGCGCGGCCGCCGCCGCCAGGGTGTCGGAGGCATCGGCCGCCGACGCCCGCGCCGCGGCCGAGCAGGCCTCCGCGGTGCGCGCCGGCCTGCAGGCAAAGTGGAGTGAACTGCTGCGTCAGATCGCCGCCGCGGAGGCGCAGTACGCGGCGTTGACACCACAACAGCAAGCGGTGGTCGACGCCGCGAGCTCGGTTCCGCCGCCGGCGCCGAGTGCGCCCGCTCCGGTAGATCCGCCGATGGTCGCGGTGCCTGGCGACGTCGGTCCGTCCCTCGCAGCTGCCGTTGTAGATATCCCAGAGGCGTTGCCCGTCGGAGTCGCGTCCGAGGCCGGGTTGCAGCCCAACACCATCGTGGCGGCGCGGGCCGTTAGCGCGACGTTCCCCCAGATTGCCGAGATCGACGGCGTCCGGCCCGACTCGAAACCGTGGCATCCGAGCGGTCTGGCGATCGACATCATGATTCCCAACCCCACGAGCCCAGAGGGCGTCGCGCTCGGAGACGAGATTCTCGCGTTCGCGATGAGCAATGCGGCCCGATTCGGAATACAGGACGTGATCTGGCGGGGCACGTACTACACGCCGGGCGGTCCGCAAGGCTCGGGTTACGGCCACTATGACCACGTGCACATCACCACGACACCGCGTCGCTAGGTGGCGAGTCGGGCACCGTAGGCGGCAGGCGTCACATCCCCGCCTGACCCCTTGATCGTCGATTTCGCGCGCTTCTCAGCGCGCACAGACTTCCTGCCCCGCACGAACCCGGTCGCCGAGATCGACGCAGACAGCACTGCGTCCTCGCCCTTGATGAACGGATGGAATCCGACGCCGGCACCACCGCGACCCTTCACCGGAATGTCGGCGACTTCGGTGACCTTCCAACCCTTTTCGGACTTGGACAAGATGGCCTCGCCGTTCTCACCCGAAATGGGAAGCGCGGCGATTACCTCGTCGCCATCGTCTGCCAGCTTCACGCCGGCCACCCCGTTGCCGGCCGCGCCCTGCGGATTCACCGCAGCGGGGTCGATCCGCAGAACCTTCCCGCGCCGAGTCACCATAGCCAGGTGATATCCATCGGCCAACACGCCTGAACGCAACAGCCCGATGATGTCCGGAGCCACCGGAATGTCGCGGATCTTGTAGGGCAGACCGCTACCCGTGGTGAACTTGACACGTCCGTCGGTCCACACCGCCCATCCCAGACCCGAGGTGAGTAGGTCTCCGTCGCTGTCGGAGAACACACCCCGATCGTCAAGCCGCCAGGCGGCGTTGACCTTTCGCTCGCGCGGCCCGTCCTCGTCGGAGCCGGACGTCACAGGGGTGGCTTCGTAGTCCAGCACGGTGCGCCGATCGAACTCGGGGCCTTTGAACAGTTTGGCGGTCTCCACCAACTCCTGGTCGATCACCTTCCTGCGCGCGTCGGGGTTGGACACCAGCTCGGTCAGCGCCGCGAACTCGGCATCCAGCTTCTCTGCTTCAGCCTGCAGTTCAATCACGTCGAGCTTGGTCAGCCGCCGAAGCTGAAGCCCTAGAACATAATTGGCCTGCTCCTCATCGATCTTGAACCGCTCCTGCAGCCCCTGTCGCGCATCGTCGACAGTGTCGGAGCCGCGGATCACCGCCACCGCGGCGTCGATATCCAGGTGGATGGTCATCAGGCCCGCCACCAGATGGCGTCGCGCGGTGACCTTGTCCAGTCGGTACTCACTTCGCCGCAGCACCACCGAATCGCGCAGGTGCAGGAATGCGGAGATCAGTTCCCGCACCGACCACCAGCGCGGCACCCGGTCCTCATCGAGCGCGACCAGGCTGGCGGCGAAGGTCGATTCCAACGGGGTCAGAGCGAGCAGCTGGTCGCGGATCGTCTCGGCACTGTGGCCGCGTTTGGCCGTGACCACGATGCGCAACCCGTTGCGGCGGTCTGTCAGATCGGACATATCGGCCACCCCCGACATCTCGCCGGACTCGACCAAAGCCCGGATCCGGTCCTGCACGGTGTTACTCGCGACGCCGGGCGGCAGCTCGGTGATGATGCAGTGCTTGCCGTCGACCGACACGGTGCCGCGCACTGTGAACGCGCCGCGGCCCGTGGTGATGTACTCCCGAAGTCCGGCCGTGCCGACCACGGTGGCCCCACATCCCCAGTCGGGGCCCGGAATCAGCTTGACCAACGTGTCGTCCGTCGTGTTAGGCCTGGCCAGCAGCGCCCGACAGGCCGCCATCACTTCGCGGGGATTGTGCGCAGGCACCTTGGTGGCCCAACCCTCGGCGATGCCAACGGCGCCGTTGCACAGCAGCACCGGCCACTGCGCAGGCAGCATCGTCGGCTCGGTCCACTCGCCGTCGAACGTCTGCACCATCGGTACGGCGTGATCGTCGAGTTCGGCGGTCAGCGCGGCACCGGGTGCCGACAGCCGCATTTCGGTGTAGCGGTCGGCCGCGGGGATGTCACCCTGGATGCGGGGGAACGCCCCCTGTCCGTCAATGACTTTCACGCGCTGGAATTCAGCGGCCATCAGCGCCGCGGCGCCGTACATCGACGCACCGCCGTGGGGGTGCAGGTTTCCCGTGACCGCCGAGCAGACCTTGGACGACTTCTGCGGCTTGTTGCCGGGAAGGAGTTTCGAGTCGTGCATCTGGTAGAGCAGGCGCCGCTGGCCCGGCTTGAGACCGTCGAACGCGGACGGGATGGCGCGGTCGCTGACGCTGTAGAGCGCGAAGGTCAGTTGGTAGCGGTTCCAGTAATCGTCGGCGCTCTGGTCGAGCACCAGGTCGGGGTTCTGTTCGATAACGGCGGTCACGGTGCGCTCCTAGTCGAGGTCCAGCGATGAGGTGTCGACACGGGAGGCGACATCGGCCATCCACGTGCGTCGGCCCTCCGGCGGCCCGCCGAACAGAGTGTGATGCAGATTCTTCTCACCGTCATCGAGATGTACGCGAATCACGGTGCGCCGCTGCGGATCCAGCACGGTGTTCCAGAAGTCGTCGGCGTCCATCTCGCCGAGTCCCTTGTTGCGCTGCACTTCCACCCTGCGTTTGGACGTGGCCTTCATCTGAGCTACGGCGGCGTCGCGCTCGGACTCGTCCTGGCAGTACACCCGCTGAGTCCCGTCCTTGACGACGAAAAGCGGTGGCAGCGTCACGTAAACCATCCCGGCGTCGACGAGTGGCCGATAGAAGTCCAGGAACATCGAGATGAGGCTCGAGTTGATGTTGCCTCCGTCGGGGTCGGCGTCGGAGGCGAACAGGATCCGGTCGTACCGGCACGCTTCCGGGTCGCAGTGGTCACGTACCCCGCAGCCCAGGATGCGTTCGATCGAGTCGAACTCGTCCTTGACCCGTGCCTTGCTCACAGTGAATCCGAACACGTTGGGAGGCTTACCCTTCAGCGGGAAGGCGGCCTGGAACGTCGCGTCCCTGGCCGCCTTGATCGTGCCCAGGGCCGAGTCGCCCTCACACAGGAACAGTTCGGCGCCCGACCCACGGCCGGTCTCCCGGCTGGGCAGTAGCTTCGGGGGCAGCGACAGATTCGTCCCTAGACCCTTGGCCTTCGATGCCGCCCTGGAGCGGGCCTTCGCGCCCTCGGCGCTGCGCCGTGCCCTTGCGGACTCGAGGGCCAGCTTGGTCCACAGCGTCACGGTATCGGCGTTGGCGGGGTTGGCCGCCCAGATGGTGACGCCCCGCGCCACGTCGGGGGCCATCGCCACGTTCAGTGACCGCGACGACACCGCGGTCTTGGCCTGGGAGTCCCACGACACGTCAGGTGCGCGGGTGTCGACGGCCAGCGCGGTGACTGCTGCGAAATCCTGCGGCTCCGGGCCCTCCTCGCCTTTAGCCAGGCCCAAGTCGCGGATCCGGGAAGCCCGTTCTGCCAACGCTTCTGACAGCCCCTTGACCGCGGCCGTCAGATGGGATCCACCGCCGGGGGTACGCACGGTGTTGCAGAACGCGGCCACGGTGGCCGGTTCAGCAGGTCCCGCGCTCAGCGACCAGCGGAAAGGAGTAGGGCCACGCCCGGTGGTGTACTCGCCGCGGCCCTCCACGGTGGCCCGCACGGTCGGCACGGAGGTGTCGCCGGCGGCACACATGAGGTCCAGCAGTGGCTCGGTGCCCCACGGGCCGCTGAACTGCTCGAGCAACTCGGGCCTGACCTCATCGCCGGGCCAGCCTTCGTCGACGACCACGAGGTGAACTCCAGGCGACATCCGCGCCGCGGCGTGCGCCCGCAGCAGCACCTCGCCGATGTCGATGCTGGAATCCGGCACCACCACCGGGTCGAACAGGATCCGCACCGTGGTGCCGTGCGCGTGGGGTTGGCGGTTGCCGGAGCCGCGCAGCTTCTGCGTGTCGGCCCGAGTGAACGTGGCGTTCGGGTCGAAGTCCTTGCCCTCGAACTCGCCGGGGTAGCCGCCGCCGAAACTCTGCAAGTAGGTCTTGCCTGCGCGGCGGACTGTCACGTCGGTACGCGCGGAGATGAACACCGCTGCTGCGGCGCCGATCCCATTCAGACCGGCCCCGGTGCTGGTCGCATCGGAGTGTGCGGAGAACTTGCCACCCGCCCGTGCGGTGCCAAGCGTCTTGACGATGCCGTTCTTCCCGTTTACGGGGTCTGAGTCGACCGGTAGGCCGCGGCCGTCGTCGGCAACGCTGACAGATCCGTCGACGTGCAAGGTGATCGTCACCGTCGAACCGCCGTGACTCGGATCGGCGACCTCTTCGATCGCGTTGTCCACCAGCTCGCGCAGCGCGGTGTTGAGCACGTCCAGACCAAGATTCACCGCAGGCCGCAGACGCGTGTGCTGGACATCGTCGAGCTCGGTGATGTCGGCGGCGGTGTAGCTCACTGCTGGTCCTTTCCATCAGGGCAGAGTCGTGCCGAGGTTGGGGCAGCACGGGTGGCGTACGCATTCTGCCCCGACTCCCCGACACCTGACCGCATCGTCTGTGTCCGTGTCGTCTTCCATCCCCGTCGCTCGTGCCCAGCCTGTGTCGCGCGCGCCCTTCATCGACTGTCAGACCCGCGCATCACACTTGCGGACATGGGCAAGCGCAACCGCGAGCGACGGTCGGCTAAGCAGAAGCAACGGGGCCGGACAGCCACTGAACGCGAACGCATCCGGCCAGACCCGGGACCGGATCGGGCGCAGATCCTCGAACGCCTCGTCATCGCATTGAGTACGGCTGCGAACGTCCCCACGCCATGGCGCGCGGCCGAGCTTTTGGAGCAGTCCCGCGGTTACGAGCGCGAACTCGATGTTGCCGCCGACCTCGCCGTGCAGGAGGCGATCCGAGCGGCATGGGAGCACGGGTGGTCGCCGACGGACCTGCACGAGATTGCGCACCGCAGGGTGGCCGCGGCCACCGTGCGCTACCTCGATGAGGCCATCGTGCTGGAGTCCCGGCGATACTCGGAGGCGACGCTGCACCCCCGGTGGCGCGCCGGTCTCGCCGACATCTCGGCGGCGGTTGGCCCGTCGGCGCCCGCGCCGCAGATGTCGCGATGGGCTGCATCACATTCCGCTGGCGAGCGCGCCGCATTGACCGCAGTTCTTCAGGTGCTGCACCTGCTGGGGAGGATCCCCGCGATCCAGGCCCTGCTTCCACTGCCGGGCTCACACCGGCAGCTATCCGCGGTGGCCGGCGAGGTCGATGAGAAGATGCTCGCTCGGGTGCGCGCGTTGCTGGCCAAGGCCGAGGCCACCGAATACCCCGACGAGGCCGAGGCGCTGTCAGCCAAGGCGCAGGCGCTCATGGTCCGGCACTCTTTGCGCGAGGCGGTCGCCGATCACGACCGCGGACGCCCGTCCATCGCCGCGGCGCGCAGGGTCTGGATCGACAACCCCTACGTGGCTGCAAAGGTGGCGCTTGTGCAGGCCGTCGCCCAGGCCAATCGCTGCCGCACCGTCTGGATCAAGGACCTGGGCTGTGTCGTCACCGTCGGTGCGGAGACCGACCTGGATCTGGTCGATCTGCTCACCACCTCACTGCTGATGCAGGCAAGCCGGGCCATGTTGGTCGCCGGACGCCGGCACGGTGTTCGGGGCCAGTCGCGCACGAAGTCGTTCCGGTTCTCCTTCCTGGTCGCCTACGCGACTCGTATCGGGGAGCGGCTGGCCGCCACCAGTTCGTCGGTCACCGAAGAACTGCGACGCGACGACCGGCTGCTGCCCGTGCTGGCAGCACGCAACCGCGCGGCCGACGAGCAGTTCACCCGGCTGTTCCCGAACACGGTCGCCAGCCCGCTGGCTGCCTACGACTCCGTCGGACTGGGCGCAGGGCGCGCGGCGGCCGACACGGCGATGCTCGACGTCCGAGACTCGATCGCGGGCTAAGTAAGGCTGAAGAAATTGATCGAGAACAGGCCCGACCCGGAAGACCCGTAGTTTCGGCCCTACGCGTACGGCACTAGGTCCAGCGAGTTTTGGACCCCTTTGCAGTGGGCAACAACGCCGTTCGCATGATGGAGGCCCTCCTTGCTAACGGCGAGGGCGCGGGAGATGCCACCGGCACGGGCGTGTATTACCGCGATGTTTCGGATGTGAGCGCGTCCTAACACAGTCGTATTCCGCATCTAACCAATCGGTAATCACCGGGGCCTTGAATGGGAACCAGCCGAAGATCCGACTCGGCTGCAGGCACATCCGCCGCGAGACTTCTACACGACACCGAATTATGGAGACACTCATGCCTTTTGACGATTCCATCACCGAGAACATCAAGACTTCGCTCGGCGAGATCCCCCACCCGTCGCTACCCAAAGGGTCCAATATCTACGGCGGCACCAAAATCTTCCCCGACTACAAGGCGGAGAGTGGCGAGTCCTACTTCACCCTGGTGCACGGCATCGCCCATGAGTCGTCGGTGAGCTTCGTCGCCGTGCTGCAGGCCACCCGCGCACTACGTAAGGGATTCGAGTCGGCCCTGTACTTCTATGGCCCCGGCGCCATCAATTGCCTTGCCACGCGCGGATTTCCGAAGACCGGCGACTCCGGCTTCCCCGGTGAACAGAACATCAACGACTCGCTGGCCACCTTCATTGGTGAGGGCGGCACCGTGTTCTGCTGCCGCTTCGGGTTGGCGCTGCACGGTGGCCGCGAGGAGGATCTGATCGAGGGAGTCATCCCCGCGCATCCGCTCGACGTGCAGGACGCGCTCATCCATTACGCCCGCAAAGGCGCCATCATCAACTCCACCTACATGGTCTGACGCGAAAGCACTGAGGGACTTGAGGATTCGAGATGACGACACTTGCTTCGGTCGCGGCAAACTTCACCCGTGACCTGGAACAGAACTACGCACTGATCGCCTCGCTGGTCCACGAGGCGCGCGAGAGGGGCGTCGACTTCATGGTGCTGCCGGAGGCAGCCATCGGCGGATACCTGTCGTCGCTGGGCAATCACGGCGACACCGTCAAGACCACCGCGAGATCCCTTCCGCCTGCCATCAGCCTGGACGGACCTGAGATCGCCCGGGTGCAGCAGATCATCGGCGACCTGGTGATCGCCATCGGCTTCTGCGAACTGGCCGAGGACGGCGAGACCCGCTACAACGCCGCGGCCGTTCTCGACGGCAACCGGATCTACGGCACGTACCGCAAGGTGCACCAACCCCTCGGTGAGGGCATGTCGTACTCGGCCGGTTCCGACTACGACGTGTTCGACACGCCGGTAGGCAGGGTGGGGCTGCAGATCTGCTACGACAAGGCGTTCCCGGAGGCGGCGCGGATCATGGCGCTCAAGGGCGCTGCGATCATTGCCAGCCTGTCGGCCTGGCCTGCGGCGCGCACCGCCACCGCTGAGAATCTCCAGGACGACCGGTGGACCTACCGGTTCAATCTCTTCGACAGCGCCCGCGCCCTGGACAACCAGGTGTTCTGGATGGCGTCCAACCAGAGCGGCACCTTCGGATCGCTGCGCTACGTCGGCAACGCCAAGGTGGTCGATCCGGGGGGAAACGTGCTCGCCACAACGCTTCTCGGCAGCGGTATGGCGGTGGCCGAAGTGGACATCGACGGCACGTTCCGCGCCATGCGGGCGGGCATGTTCCATCTGCGGGACCGCAGGCCCGATGTGTATGGGGCATTGACCCAGACCGACACCACGGACACGGCGAAATGGCAGGAGCTGGCTCATGCCTGAGATGACCTTCGAGCTCCAATGGCCCGACGGAAGCCGGCAGCGCTGCTACTCGCCCAGCCTGGTCATGCACGACTATCTGACCACCGGCGCCAGCTACACCGTGGCCGACTTCCTGGACCGCTCGGCGACGGCGTTGGCGGTGGCCAGTGACAGGGTGCGGGCAAAGTTCGGCTTCGCCTGCACCTCGGCGGCCGCCACCAACGATGAAATCCGCGACACCGCAAGCCGATTTCCGTCGACCTCGTTGATTCACGTCACCGCGATGCATCCCGCCCTGGAGCAGGCATGAGCACCCGCGAGCATGTTCCTGTCGCCATCATCGGCGCCGGGCAGGCCGGACTCTCGGTCAGCTGGTATCTCTCCCGCGCAGGGATCGACCATGTGGTGTTGGACGCGAAGACGCCGGTGCACGCCTGGTCCGACAGCCGTTGGGACAACTTCACATTGGTCACCCCCAATTGGCACTGCCGGCTGCCCGGCTACACCTACGAGGGTCCAGACCCGGACGGCTTCATGACCCGCGACCAGGTGGTCGAGTGGCTCGACGGCTGGTTGAAAACCTTCGAAGCGCCGGTGCGCACCCACACCCGGGTCACCCGCCTGCGCAACGACCCCGACGGCGGCTTCGAGCTCACCCTGAGTTCGGGTGCCGGCGAACAGCTGCTGACCTGTGAGCACGCGGTCATCGCGACGGGCGGCTACCCGCTGCCGATCACCCCGGCGTTCGCCGGATCGCTCGATCCGTCCATCGCGCAGATCCATTCCGAGCAGTACCGCAACGCCGACCAACTGCCCGACGGTGCGGTGCTGGTGGTCGGCACCGGCCAGTCCGGCGCGCAGATAGCCGAGGACCTTCATCTGGAGGGTCGCCAGGTGCACCTCGCGGTGGGCAACGCTCCCCGCGTGGCCAGGTTCTATCGCGGTCGCGACTGCATGACCTGGCTGTCCGATATGGGCCTGTATGACAAAGCCGCCCAGGAGTATCCGGGCGGGAAGGCAGCGATCGAGAAGACCAATCACTACGTCACCGGACGCGACGGAGGGCGCGATATCGACCTGCGCCAGTTCGCCGCCGAGGGGATGCGGGTGTACGGGACGCTGATCGACGGCAAGGACACCACGCTGACGTTCGCGCCGACGCTGACCAAGCACCTGGACCATGCCGATTCGGTGTACAACTCGATCTGCGCCGACATCGACGCCTACATCGAACGTGCCGGCGTCGACGCGCCGCCGGCGCAGCGCTACACCCCGGTGTGGGCTCCCGACACCGACCCCACGGGGTTGGATCTGGCCGCCGAAGGTGTGACGAGCATTGTGTGGGCCATCGGCTACCGCCCCGACTACCGCTGGATCGAAGCCAGCGCATTCGACGGCGGGGGCCGGCCAATGCAGACCCGCGGTGTCACCGGGGTGGACGGGCTGAGCTTCATCGGTCTGCCCTGGATGCACACCTGGGGTTCTGGCCGTTTCCTCGGGGTCGACCGTGACGCGCAGCATGTCGCGGCGACCATCATCAGCAGCTATCACGAGTCCGTGCTGCGGCTCGCGGTCGGGCACTGAGGGATCACGCCGTGGCACGCCAGTCGTTTTCGCGAGTCATCACCGGCAGGGCTCGAGACTGCCCCGACGAGATCGTGGTGATCAGCGACGACGAGCGGCTGTCCGTAACCGCAGCCGAACTCGACCGGCAGAGCAACCGACTGGCGCGCGAATACCTGGCCCGCGGTGTCGGCCGCGACGACCTCGTTGCGGTCACGTTGCCGAACTGCGTCGAGTTCGTCGTCGCCTGCGCGGCGATCTGGAAGGCGGGGGCCATTCCCCATCCGGTGTCGCCGTCGCTGCCGGACAGCGAGCGCGCCGCTCTGGAACGGCTCGCCCGGCCAGCGCTGGCCGTCGGCGCCCCGCCGACGGACCCGACGATTCCTTGGGTGCCAAAAGGATTCGTCGCCCAGCGCAGCGCAGCGCAGTTGCCCGATGTGTGGGCGTCATGCTGGAAGGCACCCACATCGTCAGGCAGCACAGGACGCCCGAAGATCGTCAAGGCCGCTGCACCCGCGCTGACTGATCCGGGCCGGCCGGTCGCGGCCTTCCTGCCGCAGCGCGCCGTTCAACTGGTCACCGCGCCGTTGTGGCACTCGGCGGCCTTCACGTATGCCTTCCGCGGCCTGCTCACCGGGCATCGGCTGGTGCTCGAGGACGGTTTCGACGAGCAACGCTTCGGCGAGCTGGTGCAACGGCACGCCGTCACGTGGACATTGTTGTCACCGAGCCAGATTCACCGGTTGGTGCGTGCACCGCGCAGGTTCGACATGAGTTCGCTGGAGTCGGTGCTGCACATGGGGGCCTCGTGCTCTCCGGCGGACAAGCGTGAACTGATCGCCTGGCTCGGCGCCGAGAAGGTCATCGAGGTCTACGCGGGCAGCGAGTCCAACGGGCTCACCATGATCACCGGCACCGAATGGCTGCAGCGCCCAGGAAGTGTCGGCAGGCCCGTCGGGGGCACCCGGATCCGCGTCCTTCGCGGCGACGGGTCGCCGGCGGATATCGGTGAGATCGGCCAGGTCTGGATGCGGCGTGGCGAGAACCCCACGTACACCTATGTCGGCGGGCGATCACAGCGCACCGAGGACGGCTGGGACACCCTCGGCGATCTCGGCCGTCTGGACGAGGACGGTTACCTGACCGTCGTCGATCGGTCCGACGACGTGATCCGGCACGAGGGCACCGCCGTGTACCCGTCGCGGGTCGAGCACGCGCTGGAATCCCACCCGCGGGTGCGCGGCGCCGTAGCGTTTGGACTGCCGGACGGGCGCGGAGTCGCCGCAGTCGTCGAGGTCGAAAGTGATCCCCAGGGTCACCTCGCCGGTGAGGTCACCGCCAGCACGCTCACCCGGTTCGCACGACGGCGGCTCACAGAGGCCGAGGTGCCATCACGAATCGACTTCACCCGCAACCCGTTACGCAATTCCGCAGGCAAGGTTCGCCGCAGCACCTTCCGCACACCGACGCATTCAAAGGTATGAGGAGAACGCTCATGAACGTTTCGACGCGGGTCGACCTGGCCCTGCTGGGCATCCGGGGCCGTCCCCCGCTGCGCCGCACGGCCGGTGCCGGTCCCAGCGATGACGGCCACTTGGTGATCGACGGCATCAACGCCGCGATACCTCGTAACCCGAAGAGTCCGTTTGTGTTCGACGGAAGTCAAGTGTTGCGCGACGGTGTGGACACCGGCCTTGACGTGCAGGTGATCGAGCGGCCCAAGTTCTACGACCTGGCGACCGACGACGGGGTGCCCTACGAGAAGCTCGCCAAACTGCACGGCCGCAACGTGCTGGCGACCACGGTGGTGCAGACGTGCGTGCGCTACGCCCCCGATCAGCGCTGCCGGTTCTGTTCGATCGAGGAGTCGCTGCGGGCGGGCGCCACCACTGCGGTGAAGCGGCCCGCCGAACTCGCCGAGGTGGCCGAGGCCGCCGTCCGCCTCGACGGTGTCACGCAGATGGTGATGACCACCGGCACGTCAGCGGGCGCCGACCGCGGCGCCCGACACCTAGGCCGATGTGTGCGGGCCGTCAAGGCAGCGGTGCCTTGGCTGCCGATCCAGGTGCAGTGTGAACCACCCGAAGACCTCGCGGTGATCACCGAGTTGCGGGAAGCCGGCGCGGATTCCATTGGCATCCACGTCGAATCACTCGATGACGATGTGCGCCGTCGCTGGATGCCGGGCAAGGCCAGCGTGTCATTGACGCAGTACCGGCAGGCGTGGAGTGAAGCGGTGCGGGTGTTCGGCCGCAACCAGGTGTCGACTTACCTGCTGGTGGGCCTCGGCGAGGATCCCGACGAGCTGATCGCGGGCGCCGCAGAACTCATCGAGATGGGCGTCTACCCGTTCGTGGTGCCGTTTCGTCCACACCCGGGGTCGCTGGCCGTCGACGTCGACCGCGCGCACGCTCCGGACGCTGCCGTCGTGGAGAAGGTGTCACGTGAGGTCGCCGCCGCGTTGCAGATGGCGGGCATGGCCGGTGCGGATCAGCGCGCCGGCTGCGCATCCTGCGGGGCATGTGGCGTGCTGCAGAACCTGGGCGGGTGACGGCCATGCGGCAGAGCGCGATCGACCTGTCGATCCTGGCGGGCAGCCCGGTGGCGGCCTCACCGAGCTTCCTGATCGGCCCCGCCGAGGGGCCGGGTGAGTTGGCGGCCTATCGGCGAATGCGGCGCGAGGCGTTTGTCGTCGACCAGAGTCTCTTCGACGGCACCGACCGCGATGACCTCGACGATGACCCGCGCACCGTCGTGCTCGTCGCCACCACACCGGACGGCCACGTGCTCGGTGGAGTGCGATTGTCGCCCCGCTGCGCCCCCGACATCGGTTGGTGGACCGGCAGCCGGCTGGTGGTCGAACCGTCGGCGCACGCCACCGGTATCGGGGCGGCGTTGATTCGCGCAGCGTGCGCGTACGTCGAGACGGCGGGGGCGCTGAGGTTCGACGCCGCCGTCCAGCGGCGCTACGCGCCCCAGTTCACCGGGCTCGGCTGGGAGAATCACGGCGACTGCACGGTAGCCGGGCAGCCCCACGTTCGAATGAGCTGGCCGCTGAACCAGATTCAGCGCGTCGCGGATGCCACCAAATCGTTCCTGGCTGCCACAGTTGACCCACTGCGGGCCGTCGCAGGCGGGCTCGGCCCGGCCGGGTTCGTCGGCGACGACGGTGTGCCACTCCCCGGCAGCGATCTCATCGCCGCCTGCGACGCGATCATCCCGTCGATGGTGGAACGCGATCCCGAGTGGGCGGGGTGGTGTTCGGTACTGGTGAACGTCAACGACCTCGCCGCAATGGGAGCCACTCCGGTGGCCCTCCTCGACGCGGTCGGCGCCCCCACCCAGTCGCTGTTGACGCGCATCATGCGCGGCATGGCGCGAGCCTCGGCGGCGTGGCGAGTTCCGGTGCTGGGTGGTCACACGCAGCTGGGGGTACCCGCATCCTTGGCGGTGACCGCGCTGGGCCGGGCTGCCGATCCGGTACCGGCGGGTGGCGGATCGGTGGGAGACGACGTCCGATTGACCGTCGATCTGTCCGGCGGTTGGCGACCCGGCTACCACGGCCGTCAGTGGGACTCCTCCAGTACCCGCAGTTCAGACGATCTGGCACGGCTCGGCGAACTGGTCGCCGGGATGCGGCCCCGCGCCGCCAAGGACGTCAGCATGGCGGGCATCGCAGGCACCGCAGGGATGCTCGCCGAGGCCAGTGGGACCGGGGTGGATCTGGATGTTTCGGCCATTCCCCGCCCTGCCGGTGCGGAGATGGCATCGTGGCTGACGTGTTTCCCAGGCTTCGGCATGCTGTCCGCCGATCGAGACCAGCGGATCCCGCCGACGCCGACCGGCGTGACTAGCGCGGTGTGCGGCCGTCTGACGACCGAGCCCGGGGTGCGGCTGCGCTGGCCTGACGGGGCGGTGACAACGGTGGTGGCGTCGGGGGTGACAGGTTTGGGACGGGCATGAGCGGGTGCACATGGCCCCGGTGACGATCGCCGCGGTAGCGGCGCACTTCGGCCGCGACATCGACCGAGGCGTCGGCAAGGTGGTCGGCATCATCGAGGCTGCGTCGCGAGAAGGCGTGCAGCTGTTGGTGTTCCCGGACGCTTGTTTAGGTGGCTACATCGGCGACTTGCGTGAACCCGACCCGACAGACCTGCCGCCGGCCCTTGACCCCGACGGCCCCGAGATCGCGGCGGTGATCGCAGCGGCCGGACCGATGACAGTCTGTGTCGGATACGCCGAAGGTGCCGTCGGCGGTGGCCGCTACAACTCGGCGATCTGCGTGTCCGGCGACGGCGAGCTCGGCAGGCACCGCAAGGTGCACCAACCGGCCGGCGAGATGCTCGCCTACCTGGCCGGAGACTCCTTCGCCGCCTTCGACACTCCGGTCGGGCGGGTCGGCATGCTCATCGACTACGACAAGACCTTCCCCGAATCGGCGCGGGCGCTGGCGCTTGACGGCGCTCAGATCATCGCGGCACTGTCTGCGTGGCCTGCCAGCGTCACCGACAGGGCATCGCGGCTGCCCGCCGATCGGCAGTCGCGACTGTTCGACCTGTATGACTGCGCGCGGGCGGCCGAGAACCAGGTGGTTGTGGTGTCGTCCAACCAGACCGGGATCATGGGTTCACTGCGGTTCCTCGGACAGGCCAAGGTCGTCGGCCCCGGCGGCGACGTTCTGGCCACCACCCGATCCAAGGGCGGCCTCGCGAAGGTCGACATCGACGTCGACGCCGAAATCACGAGGGCACGAAGAGTTTTGAACCATCTGGCGGAACGCCGTGTCGACGCCTACCAAGCCCCGTCGGATCAGGCTCAGCCATGAGGGTTGCGCTGGTCACCTATTCCACCAAACCGCGCGGCGGTGTCGTACACACCCTCAACCTCGCCGAGGCGCTGGCTGCGATGGGCCTCGAGGTGACGGTGTGGTCACTGGCACGCCAAGGCGATCGGGGTTTCTTCCGAGAGGTCGATCCCGCAGTCGGCGTGCGACTGGTCGACTTCCCCGACCGCGACGGCGAGACGGTGACCGGCCGGATCGTGCGATCCATCGAATCGCTGCGGCGCACCTTCACCCCCGACGACTATGACATCGTCCATGCCCAGGACTGCATCAGCGCCAACGCCGTCGGCTCGTGCATTCGCACCATCCACCATCTCGATCAGTTCACCACGCCGATACTGGCCGAATGCCACGAGAAGGCCGTGGTCGAGCCCTACGCCCGCATCTGCGTCTCCGCTGCGGTAGCCGCCGAAGTCACCGCAGGCTGGGGCCTGGCACCGACAGTCATCCCCAACGGTGTGCGGGCCGACAGGTTCATCGAGGCGGCGTCAGCGTCTGCAGCGGGGCGGCGCGCCCGGTGGCGTAATGACCTCGGGCAGTACGTACTGGCGGTCGGCGGTATCGAACCGCGCAAAGGGTCGCTCGATCTGGTGGCGGCCTATTCGCTGTTCCGGCAACAGTTTCCGGCGGTCTCGCTGGTGATCGCGGGCGGGGAGACGTTGTTCGACTACCGCGACTACCGGGCTGAGTTCGAGGCGCTGTGCGCTGAGTTGGACGTGTCGCCGGTGATCCTCGGCGCCGTCGAAGACGACGACCTGCCGTCCCTGGTGGCCGCCTGCGAGGTCTTCGCTTTCCCCTCCACCAAGGAGGGCTTCGGCCTTGCCGCCATGGAAGCCCTTGCAGCGCAGCGGCCCGTCGTAACCCGCGATCTGCCGGTGCTGCACGAGGTGTTCGGCGAGACGGTGCGCTATGCCCGCGAACCGCGCGGCCTCGCCGACGCGATGGCGGCCGCGCTCGGTGACGGCAGCCGTGCGGCTGCGGGGCGGACACTGGCCGAGTCGATGACGTGGGAGGCCGCCGCGCGCGCTCATGTGGACTTCTACGCGGCCCATCGACGGGCCTGAACGACGCTGCATCCGGCGTTGTCCGATTGACGGTGCATCCGACTGCCGCAACCGGCTCACGCGGTGCGCGCGCTCCATTCGGAAGTCCGTTCGGGCGTCGCCTCGGCGAGCGCCTTCCGGGTGTCGTCTGCGTCGAAGTCCTTGCCGTACACGGGTGTTCCGGGCTGCTGGCGCCACGATTCGGAAATCGGGCCGGCATTGACCGGCTCGAATCCGAGTTGTTCGACGATGTCGTGGACCAGTTCACGACCAGGTCCGTCCTCGCCGGCGATCGGGAGTGCGATGCGGTTCGGTGTGCCGCTCGGCGTTCCCTTCTCCAGCAGATGCTTCCACCAGATCCCGTTGAACCCCTTGTACACCGGTGCACCGATCTGCTCCGCGACCCACGCACTCTCGACCTGACCGTCCTCGATGCCCGCGATGTCACCGTCACGCTGTTGGGGGTAGTAGTTGTTGGTCTCAATCACGGGGGCACCCGGTTTACGGGCATCGACGATTCCGTCGGCGAGGTCCGGAACGTTCTTCTGCGGAATGCTCACGACGACAAGGTCGGCGTCCGCGGCGGCATCCTTGGCCCAGACAGCCGTCGCACCAGTCTCCTTCGCCAGGTCGGCAAGTGTTTCAGGAGAACGTGAGTTCGACACGATCACCTCGTGTCCGAGTTGGCGCAGTCTGCGCGTCAGCGTGCCGCCAATCTGGCCTGCCCCAATGATTCCGATCTTCATGAATCGCCTCCATACGGTGGTTTCGCTTCGGGCCAACAATTGGCGCACAGGCACTATTCCGGGCCGATCTCGACCAAACGCCGGTCCTGATCCCCGTAGGGTCATCTGATCGTTCGGGCGTGCGCTGCGGCATACCGCTCGCCGGTTATGCGGTCCGCTGCGAAGACCTGTGAAAGGTAGGCGGCTTCGTCGGCGCTGATCGCGACGGTGGTGGCGGCGATGTTCTCTCGCACGAACTCGGCGCGCTTGGTGCCGGGTATCGGCACGACGTCCAGCGGCTGAGCGAGCAGCCATGCCAACACGAGTTGTCCTGGGCGACAACCCTTTGCATCAGCCATCGCAGTGAGTTCTTCGACGGGCTGGAGGTTCGTGGCGAGGTTGGCCGAGGAGAATCTGGGGTTGGTCGCACGAAAGTCACCCGGTCCGAACTGTTGGCCAGCTTTCAGTCGACCGGTCAGCGCAGACCTGCCAAGGGGACTGTAGGGAACCAGCGTGATGCCGAGTTCGCGACAGGTCGAGATGACGCCGTTTTCGACCCCGCGTTCCCACAGCGAGTATTCGGATTGCAGCGCTGTGATGGGGTGCACGGAGTGGGCGCGGCGAATCTGGTCTGGGCCCATCTCGCTGAACCCGATGGCGCGGACCTTGCCTTCCTGAACAAGTTGGCTCATCGCGCCGACGGTGTCTTCGATGGGCACCGAGGGGTCGAGGCGATGGTAATAGTACAGGTCGATGACGTCGGTGCGGAGTCGGATCAGGCTGGCCTCGCATGCATCCCGGACGTATTGGGGGCGACCGTCGATGGCGATCCCGGTGCGATCCGGGTTGATCTTCGCCGCGAACTTGGTGGCCAGCACGACGTCGCCGCGCCGTCCCGCAATCGCCCGTCCGATCAACTCCTCGTTGTGACCGAACCCGCGAATCGGCACGCCCCAGGTGATGTCGGATGCGCCGTAGACGTCGGAGGTATCGAGAAAATCCACACCGAGGTCGAGTGCGGTGTGAATGGTCGCTGTGGATGCGGCGTCGTCGGTGGCGCCATAGGATTGCGACATACCCATACAGCCCAGCCCGATCGCGTGCACCGACAGATCGGAGTGGCCCAGTGTGACTCGTGCCAGCATGTGGACCCTGGCTCAGTGGTTGACGGATCCGAGCGGATCCAGTTGATCGTTGGTGGCGTCGTCGGCGACGGTGGAAACGCTGAGCGCTGCCCACTTCTCATCGGTGGCGAGCAGGTCGCGTCCGGCGGCGGTGGCATAGCGATAGGCGTCTGGGCCGACCAGGAGGCGCGCGGGCGGCTCGGCCATGTCGACGACGTCGAGCAGCAGTGTGGCCACCTTGGCGGGGTCACTGGCGCTGAGGTTCTCGGGGCTGCTCATCGCGGCGGCGGCGCCGACGGTTGCGGCGTACTCGTCGCGGACGGAATCGATGCGCATCGAGGAACCTGCCCAGTCGGTGCGCATGCCGCCGGGCTCCAATACGGTGACCTTGATGCCCAGCGGCGCGACCTCCTGGGCGAGAACGCCGGAGAATCCGGTGACGGCCCACTTGGCCGACTGGTAGGCGCCCAAGCCGGGCCGTGTCAGCCGCCCGCCCACCGAGGACACCTGGACGATGTGGCCGGCGCGCTGGGCCCGCATGATGGGTAGCGCGGCCTGGGTCAGGCGCACCACCCCGAAGAAGTTGGTGTCGATCTGGGTGCGGAAGTCGTCGAAGTCGACGTCCTCGATCGCTCCCATGTTGGCATAGCCGGCGTTGTTGACCAGTACGTCGAGCCTCCCGAACCGATCGACGGCGGTGGCGACGGCGGCGTGCACGTGATCGCCGTTGGTGACGTCTAGTTCGACGACGACGAGGCGGTCGGGGTGCGCTTCGGCGAGATCGTCGAGTGCCGAGGTCGAGCGGACGCCGGCGACGACGCGGTGTCCGGCGCTCAGGGCGGCGTCGGTGATGGCACGCCCAAGTCCACGGGAGGCGCCGGATACGAGGAAGACGCGTGATCGATCAGACATGGCAATTCCTAACTGTGAATGGGATTTTCGGAGGGATTTCTCAGTTGATGGTGCGGAGAGTGCCGCCGTCGACGCGGAGGTCGGCGCCGCGCTGGCTCGGATACCGTCGGCAACCGCCCATGTCCATCGTCGACTCCTAATCTACGACCGTAGACTTATCGCAAATATACAGACGTAGACTTAGTCCGATCTATTCCCTACCGTTGGGGCATGGCCGCCGCCCCCTCCCGCCCGCGCAATGCCGCCGCCACCCGAGAGGCGATCCTGAACTCGGCCATCCGCAACTTCGCCCGTGCTGGATACGACGGTGTCGGTGTCCGCGAGATCGCCGGCGCCGCCGGTGTCACCGCAATGTTGGTGAACAGGTATTTCGGGTCGAAGGAGAAGTTGTTCGCAGAGGCAGTCGAGGCCTCGTTCGCGCCGCCGGTGTTCGTCGCCGAGAACTCCGACGCCATCGCCCGCGACGTCGCCACGGCGTTGGTTACTCGCTCCGCTGGGGACACCGATGACCTGGCACCGTTTCTGATCATGCTGCGGTCGGCGTCGAACCCGATCGCCATCGACATCGTGCGCGACGCGATCGAGCGTCACGTCGGAAAGCGACTGGCCGGCCAGCTGCCTCAACCGGGGCGACAGCTCCGCAGCGCCGTCGCGCTGTCGGTGATCAGCGGGATGCTCCTGATGCGCCGAGTGGTAGGCGCCCGCGCACTCACCGGACGCAACACCGACCAACTCGTCGAACTGCTGGAGGCGGTGTTCGACACCATCATCGACACCCCGTTGAGCTGACGACACGACGAGCGATTCGGTTGGTCACCATATGGAGTCCCGTTGAAGGGCAGGCGCATTCGGATACGACTCCAGCGCGGGTCAGCGATCGCTGGTGGCGAGCAGTCCGGTGCGGTGAGTGGTGATCATGTGCTCACGCTCTCGGTTAAGTGGCAGTGCCTCGGCTACGCCTGCGAGGGAGCGTGGTTGCGCTGATGGTCGAAGACCACATCCGTTCGCAGGCCGGCTACTTCGGGACGGCCCGTCAACGAATCGAGCACGAAATCGCGAAGCGCCTCCGTCGATTGCACGGCGACGTGCACCAACACGTCCTCGGTGCCAGTGGTCACGAACACCTGCAGCGTCTCGGGCAACCCGAGGATGAAGTCGCGGAACCCGAGAACGACCCGGCGCGACTGAGGGCGCAACCGCACGGTCACCATCGCCTGTACCGGTCGACCAACCTTGGTCAGATCA
This sequence comes from Mycolicibacterium stellerae, assembly GCF_003719305.1. Taxonomy (GTDB): domain Bacteria; phylum Actinomycetota; class Actinomycetes; order Mycobacteriales; family Mycobacteriaceae; genus Mycobacterium; species Mycobacterium stellerae. Next base: position 16,455 of record NZ_RARC01000021.1, on the reverse strand, counting down.
ACGCTCGCGTGCACACCCGTCAACACCCCGCGCGCCCGCAGTGCGCGCACTCGTTCGAGCATCGTGGAGGGCGAGACGCCGAACGCGGCGGCCAGATCGCGGTTACTGCGCCGACCATCCGCCTGCAGTGCGGTAACGATCGCCGAATCAAGTTCGTCCATGATCCCGAATTCCCTGCCTTGTACCGAATTATATTCGGTCACGACTAACCCTTCCGAACTAGCAAATAGTATTATCGCCTATGACCGACCAAATGACCGACAAGCTGCCTGATATCCAGTGCGCTTTCCGAGCGAACACCAAGATTGCGTTGGTGCTGCGCGACGAGTTGGCCACGTGGCAGAAGCTCAATCTGACCGCCTTCCTCGCCAGCGGTATCGCCGCGAGCGCACCGGAGTCGATCGGCGCCGACTACGCCGACGCCGACGGCACCCGTTACACGCCCATGTTCGGGCAACCGGTGATGGTGTTCGCTGCGGACACAGCAAGACTGACGCGCACCCTGAACCGGGCTCTATCGAGGGGTGTGGTCCCTGCGATCTTCACCGCCGAGCTCTTCACGACGGGCCACGACGCTGCCAACCGCTCCTCTGTGGCGGCCACCGCCCGCGACAGCCTTGATCTGGTCGGTATCGCCGTCCGCGCCGACAGCAAGATCGTGGACAAGATCACCGACGGGCTGCGCTTGCACCCGTGACATGAGTCGCTGGCCGCAAACGATCCGGAATAAAACTCCACAGGTGTGACGTCATCACGGCGGGCGCAAGCAGAACGAGCCGCAGTCGACGCCGCCACTCACCAGGCAGGCAATGCCGCCAACGAGGCGCATTGAGGAAGGTCCACCACCTCACCTCAAACTTTCTTCGAGATGTGTGGAGGTAGTGATGACAGGAACCATGCGTCGGTGGGAGATAGACGGAATCGGCCGAAACCGGTTGGAGCTGAGGACCGTTGCGATTCCTGAGCCGGGCCGAAATGAAGTTCTGGTCAAGGTCGGCGCCGTCGCATTGAACTATCGCGACAAGATGGTCATGGAAAGCGGCAGAGGACTGCCATTGTCGTTCCCCTTCACGCCCGGTTCGGATCTCGCCGGCACCATTGTGGAACTGGGCGACGGCGTGAGTCGCTTCGGCCTCCACGACCGTGTCATCTCGACGTTCACCCCGGACTGGGTCGACGGTCTCCGCCGGGGTGACGCCCGCACACCGTCGTATCGCACGCTGGGGGGCTACTACCCCGGCGTTCTGAGCGAGTACGTGGCAATGCCAGAACACTGGTTCGTTCGCGCACCGGCAACACTCGATGATGCGCACGCCAGCACCCTGCCCTGCGCCGGAATCACCGCATGGTTCGCCCTCGTCGAACGCGGGCACCTTCGTGCCGGCGAGACGGTGCTCGTGGAAGGGACGGGCGGCGTTGCACTCTTCGGCCTCCAGATCGCCAAGATGCACGGCGCCCAGGTCATTGTGTCGGGGAGTGCCGACAAGCTCGGGCGCGCCTTCGCACTCGGGGCCGACCATGCCATCGACCGCAGGCGAGATGATTGGGTCGACGCCGTGCTGCAGGTCACGGGTGACCGCGGTGCCGACCACATCCTCGAACTGGTCGGCGGGGCGCATCTGGGTAAGGCGGCGCAGACCGTGGCCGTCGGTGGACACATTCATCTGATCGGGGCGCTGGAAGGCTTTGACGTCACGGCTCCGGTGATGCCGCTCCTGCTCAAGGACGTCACCATCCACGGGATCGGAACTGGGCATCGTCGCGCTCTTCAAAATCTTGTGGTCGCCGTCGACGGGACGCGGTTGACGCCCGTGGTCGACGTTCGGTACCGGCTCGATGAGCTGCCCGCGGCGCTCGACCACCTCGATCGCGGCGCCTTCGGCAAAATCGTCGTCGAGATGGCTCGCAGCGGCCTAGGCGGCTGATCCCGTGCCGTCGCCGACGGCGATATCGGGTAGCGGCCGCGATGTGAGGTGCTGGGCTTGTTTGGCTGTCATTCCGAACAACCGCAAGACGTCACGCGTGACGTCGTCGGTAGCTTGGGCGTCGTCGCGGTCGGGCTGTTCCAGCAGCAGTTGTCCCAGCCCGAGTAGCGCACCGCCGGCAACGGCGAGGGCAATCTCGGGATCGTGCACCTTGAAGCGGCCGGCGCTCGATGCGGCAATGATGTCGCGTTTGGCGCGGGGGGCAAGCCCGAGGTCGGAGGACAGCAGCGACAATCCGATGGACAGCATGATGCGGCTCTCCTGCGGCCGGCGCCGGAAGAGTCGCCCGCACAAGCGAAATCGGCACGCGAATCTCTCCGCCGGATCGCTCAGCGATTCGGTGAGTCGGTCCAGGAACTCGCCCTGGGAGTCGAGGACGTCGGTGACCGCGGCAGCGAACAGCTCATCTTTGGACGCGAAGTGGTTGTAGAACGAACCCATGCCGACGTCGGCGGCCTGGGTGATTTCGAGGATCGGGGCGTTGAGCTTGCCCGCGGCGATGAATGCCTGCGCCGCTTGCAGCAGCGCTTCACGGGTGCGCTGTTTTCGTCGCTCCAACCGGTTCGGCGTCTGCGTCTGCCCATCGCTCACTGCTCACACCTCCGCGTCGGGCACAGTCTAAGCGATGACAGTCAGTGATGACCATTTCGTCAGATTCCCTGGGCTGACGTTCCATCCGCCTACGACGATGCCGTCTTACCGGGACGCGCTGAGGGGCGATACAGCAGATGAGATCGCGCACAATCGGTAAAGGTCAGGAAGCGGCGAAAAGCCGGGGTGTTCGAATTCGCTGGCCATCAACGACTCCTAGGTGTTGGCGTACCCCGGAATCTGATCTCTGATCTGTTGCATCGCAGACTCATCCGAGATTCCTTGGAAGTCGTGGCGCGGCGTGTAGGGGCGCTCGAGGGCGGCAATGTCGTCGCTGGTGAGTGTGATGTCGAGTGACGCCACGGCGTCATCGAGCTGAGCGGTCGTGTTGGCGCCGACGAGCGGTGCGGTGACGACCGGCTGGCGGTGCAGCCAGGCCAGTGCGACCTGTGCCCTGGTGACGCCACGGTCGGATGCGATCGCGCCGACGGCGTCGATGATCGCGCGATCGCTGTCGGCGGCGAGTGGCCCGTAGAGCAGATCCGCGAAGGCTCCATCTGTTTCGGCTCGGGTAGTCGACTTGGCGGCTTCCCACGGGCGGGCCAATCGGCCGCGGGCGAGCGGGCTCCAGACGATTGTGCCGACTCCCTCGTCGAGGCAGAGCGGGATCATCTCGCGTTGTTCCTCCCGGGCCAGCAAGTTGTAGTGGTGCTGCATCGACACGAACCGCGCCCAGCCGTGTTGCTTCTGCAGGTGCAAGGCCTTGGCGAATTCCCACGCGTGCATTGAGGATGCGCCGAGGTAGCGAACCTTGCCTGCCTTGACCAGATCGTGCAGGGCTTCGAGAGTCTCTTCTAGCGGGGTCGTGTGGTCGTTGCGGTGAACTTGGTAGAGATCGATGTAATCGGTGCCGAGTCGCCGCAGGCTGTGATCGACCTCGGCCATGACCGCCTTGCGGGACAGGCCTTTTCCGTTCGGCCCCGGCCTCATCGGATGGCGTAGCTTGGTGGCGATCACGACCTCGTCCCGGTCCGCGAAGTCGTTGAGCGCGCGGCCCAAAATCTCCTCGCTCGAGCCGTGGGAATACATGTTGGCGGTGTCGAAGAAGTTGATGCCGGCCTCGAGTGCGTGCCTGATGAGCGGGCGGCTCTTCTCCTCGTCTAGTGACCAGACGGGGTGTCCGCGGTTGGGGTCTCCGTAGGTCATTGCACCGACGGCGACCGGTGAGACGTCTAGACCTGTGGTGCCGAGCTTGATGTAGCGCATGATGCTCCTCTAAAGTATCCGGAGAGTTCTCCACAAACGGTACTGGAGACCTCTCCGGATAGCAAGGACGTCGCATGGTTCGTTCGGACGCCCGCCAGAATCGGGCCCGCATCCTGGAGGCGGCCCGGGAGGCATTCACCGACAGTGGCGATATCTCCATGAATCGGATTGCGCAGCGTGCCGGCGTAGGACCGGGCACCCTGTATCGCAACTTTCCGACTCGCGAGGCTCTCGTCCTGGCCGTCTATCAACTCGAGATCGAGCGGCTGGTCGCCAGCGCCTCGAAGTTGTTGGAGACGCTGCCTCCGCTAGAGGCACTACGGCACTGGACCACGGACCTGGTGGACGCTATGCGGAAAAAGCACGGTCTGGGCGATGCACTCAGCCCTGGCGCGCATCAGGCGATCACGGAAAAAACCTATGGCCCGGTCATCGCCGCGATCTCGGAACTGATCGAGGCGGGCAAACACGACGGCAGCATTCGCGCTGACGCGGATCCGGGTGACTTCCTGCAGCTCACCGGTGCCCTCTGGCGGGCAGCCTCGGGCCCAGAGGATCGATCGCAGCCCATGCTAGGACTGATACTCGACGGGCTCGGCGCCCAGCGGCACTGATCCAAAGCATCGACGGCCGAGTGTGTCACCAGGCGGATCGTCGTGCGCCGATGGCGCGCCCGGTAGGCACAGGGTTATCACACGAAACACATAACAAACGAAACAGTTCGTTTGGTACGTTGCAGCCATGACACACCGGTACGGCGCGGGGCCGGCGATTGCGTCGATGCCGCGCGGCGGCCCCAACGCCACCTGGCTGAATCGGCTCATGCAGACGGACGTCGCGGAATACACCGATCGCCGTGACGTCTCCGATGAACTCAAGCAGCGGGTGATCAAAGGATTGGACGCGATGGGCGAGCGCGCAAGCTTGCACGAGCAGTACGCCAAGACGGCGTTGCAGGTCGTCGAGGATATCGCCGACCCGCGCATTCTCGAGATCGGCGCAGGGCACGGACGGGTTTCGGAAGAGATCCTGAAACTGCACGCCACCGCCACCGTCACCGCAAGCGACCTGGACCCGACATCGGTGGCCAACATGGCCGCGGGCCCGCTCGGGTCCCATCCGCGGGCGCGGACCCAGGTGGTCGATGCGACCGACATCGATGCCGCCGACGCCACCTATGACCTGGTGGTGTTCGCGTTGGCCTTCCATCATCTACCTCCCGCGACCGCCTGTCTGGCCATCGCCGAGGCGACCCGGGTGGCCTCCCGCTTCCTGGTGATCGACCTCAAACGCGCATCGCCGATGGGAATCCTGCTCAATTCGCTTGTGATGGTGCCGATGTCACTGGCGATCCTGCCGCCGTCGTCGATCCTGCCGACGATGCACGACGCGATTGTGAGTTCGCTGCGGGCCTACTCGCCGTCGGCGTTCGTCGCGCTCGGGAAGGCCGCCGACCCGCGGATGGATATCGAATTTCTCCAGCTCGAACACAACGGCATCGGTCCGCGCCCGATGACCGCCGTCTTCCGGCCACCGCAAGCCCGCACCCCCGTCGTCACAAATAGAGGATCAGCGAAATGAAGAACGCTGCAGCCAAAACTGAGCAGATCATCGACCAGCCCGCACGCATTCGGACCCTGCGAAGGATTGCCGAAGCCACCGCCGACGGCGTCTGGCCGGCAATCGATCTCACGCTGCCGTATATCGACGGCACCGAGAACCTGCCGCGAGACGGGCGATTCTTCCTGGTCGGCAACCACACCCAGACCGGGATGGGCGAGGTGTGGCTGACTTGCCTTTCGGTCCGGCAAGCCGTTGGCACTCGGGTACGGCCGTTGACCGAACGAGGCATGGGCAGCATGCCCGGCCTGGCCGGAGATTTGTTGGCCGCATGCGGCGGGGTCGTCGGCACGCCTGAAAACGCGAACAAACTGATGCAGAACAACGAGACGTTGCTCGTCTTTCCCGGCGGCGGTCGTGAGATCGGGAAATTCAGAGGCGAGGAATATCAACTCAAGTGGCAAGGGCGGGCCGGGTTCGCGCGTGTGGCCATCGCCAACGACTACCCCATCGTTCCAGTCGGCCACGTCGGCGGCGACGATGTCTACCGCAGCGTCTGGGAGCGGGACAGCCTGATGGGCAAGCTCACCCAGAAGGTGGGTCAGGCCATCACCGGAAAGCCGGACATGACAATTCCTTTGGTGCGTGGCATCGGCCCGACACTGATCCCAAATCCACAGCGGATGTACCTACGCTTCGGTGAACCGATCGACACCACCCAGCCAGACGGGATATCCGACGACGAGTGGGTGGCGACCGTCAAGAAGACCACCCAGACGGCGCTGGAGACCATCCTGCAGGAGCTGCAGGACATCCGGGCCGAAGACCCGTTCCGTGGACTGAGCCCCCTGGCCTGGCGGAAAGCCGTGCGTCCGAACGCCGCATCGTTCTAGCCGTCCACCACCACACCGGGAGATCAAAGTCTTGCGTCGACTGCTCTGTGTGCTGGGTGTGGCCACCGTTATCTCCGGTTGCTCGTATCCTGCCGACTTCGTTGTTGACAACCCTGCGACATCACTTCCCCCAATGGGGTGGAACTCGTGGAATTCCGGGATCGAGATCGACGAGCAGTCGATCAGGGAGACCATCGACGCTATGGTGTCCTCCGGTATGCGTGATGCCGGGTACGCCTATGTCAACCTGGACGCGGGATGGGCTGCCCCCGAACGAGATTCCAGTGGAAAGCTGGTTGCAGACCCGCAGCTGTTTCCGCATGGGCTGCAACCGGTGGTCGAGTACGCACATGAGAAGGGGCTGCGCTTCGGCCTGTACTCCAGCCCGTTCAACCAGACCTGCGGGCAGGGTGTGAGCACCGCCAGCCTCGGCCACGAAACCGAAGACGCCGTAACGTTCGCCGCGTGGGGAATCGACTTCCTCAAATACGACTGGTGCAGCAGAGAAGCCAGCCACGACGAACAGCTCAAGGTGTTCCACACCATGGGGTCGGCACTGCGGACAAGCGGCAGACGCATCCTTTACAGTATCAACCCCAACAGCTCCGACGACCCCAGCGCGGGTACCCGCTACGACTGGTCCGACATCGCCGACATGGTACGGACTTCCGGTGATCTCGTTCCGCTGTGGCGCAGTGTATTGCCGCCATCAGGTGGTATGGACCCGTTCGCCGCCGGCATGTTCAACGGCGTTCCAGACCAGTTCGCGGATGCCGTCGCCGGTGTGACCCGGCCCGCATATCACAGCGACCCCGATATGCTGGTCGTCGGTGTGACGTGGAAGGACTTCTTTCTCAACCACCGAGAACTGTTGCGCCGCAGCGTGCAGACACAGCCCCTGTCCGCCGAGCAGCGCGCCATGCTCCAGCCGATGTTGGCGATGCCGGCGAGGACCGTGCGCTGGATGGCTACCGCCCAGCCCAGCTTGACAGAGGACGAGCAGCGCAGTCATTTCTCGCTGTGGGCAATGCTGGGCGCCCCGCTGTTGGCGGGTAACGACTTGCGCACGATGTCGCCGACCACGGTATCGATCCTGACAAATCGCGAGGTCATATCCGTCGATCAGGACCCACTGATGGCCGAAGCCCATCAGCTCGGCAGCGACGGAAGGATCTGGGTCAAACCGCTCGCCGATTCCGCGGTGGCGGTAGCCCTCTTCAACTCCTCAACGGTGCCGGCTGATATCTCAACCACGGCCGCCGCGGCAGGACTACCCGCAGCGCACTGCTATACGCTGCGCGACCTGTGGACCGGGCGCAGCGTCACAACCACCGGTGACATCTCCGCTAAATCCGTTGCTCCCCACGCTGTTAGGCTTTTCCGCGTGACAACTGCGGACACCTGTTCCCGCTGAAGGTGCTGAGGCGTGATTGCGCCTGTGACGCATCGCCGAGGTGACCCCGCCCACACATAACACTGGGATGCTCGGCGCCTCCCGGGTGGTTACTCAAAGCACAACGCTAAGCGTTCCCCAGGCTTTCCATAACTGGATGAGGCAGGCTGTCGGTATTGAAAGCCTGTGAAAATCAACCGAATTCGAGCACCGCTAGGCGGTTATGGAGTTGATCTCGCTGCCTGTCCTTCCGCTTCCAGACGGGCCGATCATGTACATTGTGCTGTCCGCGATCATCGTCGCCGCGGCCGTGCCGGTGCTGGCGGTTGTCGTCGTCGCCGAACCATTCCTGATCACCGCGGCGTTGTTGACCGTGGACGGGCGCACCTCGCTGGGGCTTCTGCTGGTGCTCACCGTGGTCTCCTCGTTAGTCGGCGACGTCCTCAGTTACTGGATCGGGCGGCAGTTCGGCGGCCGGTTGCTGAATGTGCGCGGCGTGCGCCGGTGCCGCGGCAAAGCGACCAAGGCGGTCCGCACGGTGCGGTCACGCGGGGGCATGATGGCGGTGGTGATCCAGCGGTGGATTCCACCTGGCCGTGGATTCGTACCCGCCATCATCGGCGCGACACACCAATCCTTCGGCCGGTTCGTTGGTTTCGCGACGCTGGCAGCGGTGCTGTGGGGCGTGCCGCTGGTACTCGCTGTGCATTACGGCGGCACCGAGCTACTCGTGGTGTTGCCTCTATTGCTCACTGTGGTGCTCGTCCGCGACGTATACCGCGCCACGAGGCGATTCCGAGCCGCGAGGCGAATCCGTCAATCTCCCGAGTTCCGCCAGGGGCAGTCAAAGCCCGCGCATAGACTTTCCACAGGGCACCGCTAAGTACCTGCTAGAGAATTGATAAGTGGACAACACCAGTGAAGTGGCCCGTCGATCTCCTGCTTTGGCCAGCGCCGACCGCATAACCCACCCCGACGGTTCCCCGATCGAAGTCCTCGTCGTCGACGACGAACCGGCACTCAGCGATCTCGTCTCGATGGTCTTGCGGTACGAGGGCTGGGAGGTTTCGACGGTGGGCGACGGTGCCTCGGCGATCCGCCAAGCCTCCGCTGAATGCCCCGACGTGGTGGTTCTCGACTTGATGTTGCCCGACATGAGCGGACTGGACGTGCTCCAGGAGCTCCACCGCATCAGGCCAGAGTTGCCTGTTCTCCTGCTCACGGCAAAGGACTCGATGGAGGATCGAATCGCTGGGCTTGCGGCAGGAGGGGACGACTATGTCACCAAGCCCTTCAGCGTCGAAGAGATGATCCTTCGCCTGCGTGCCTTGGTCAAGCGATCGGGACGCGGTGTGGTCGGCGGAACCAGCCAGCTCGTGGTGGGCGACCTCGTCTTGGACGAAGACAGCCACGAGGTAACGCGCGGAGGCGAAGACCTCTATCTCACTGCAACCGAGTTCTCCGTGTTACGAGTGCTCATGCGCAATCCGCGACGCGTACTCACCAAATCGCAGATCCTGCACCATGTCTGGGATTACGATTTCGATGGCCGCTCGAACGTCGTTGAACTCTACATCTCCTACCTTCGCAAGAAGGTCGATGCAGATCGACCACCGATGATCCACACCGTCCGAGGCGTTGGATATGTCATCAAACCCCGGTAGGAACCGACAGCGCCCAAGCGAGCACGCCTAGATACGGGGTCGGGCGCGAAACCCGGTAGGCAGGGCCCGGGGGGTGACCCCGCCCACCAGGCGGCTCGAAACCCGACGTTGGTCGGCAAAGAAGACGCTGTGCACCGTCGGCTCACGCGTCGCTGAGCGAATCGTGTTGTCGCGAAATCTCGTTGAGACGTACCACCCGACACTGGTTTTGGTCCGTCGCGCGTAGACGACTCGATCGTGCCGGTCGCACTTATCCAAATGCTGGGAAAGTCCGATGCTTTTCATATCAATCTGCCACCCGGGCCAGCCGTCTCGACGGCGTGATGACGTGGGCCTCGAACTCGCCAATCGTCGACCCAGGCACGGGACAGCACGGAGATACGTTCCAGACAGCAATTGCCCATGTTGGCGGGGCAAGCTGCGCGGGAACGGACGTGTCGTTGCGAGGACCGGCGCGTGTACTCGTCGAGCAGGGGTGTTGAGCAAGTTGATCTTTCGGAAAGGAATGGGCGCCGCGGCGGTGAGCGTCGTGGTGCTCGGTGGATCGGTCGCGGTGGCACACGCCGAAGTCGTCACCGTGCCAGATGTGGTCCGGAGCGCGACGACTATCAACGGATGGCGGGTGACGCTGTCGATGACCGAGGCACGAATCGATGCGGTGCCGAATATGGCTAACGCCCTCCTGTCGAAGGAGGGCTATCTCAGCGGCAGATTCACGCTCACCGTCGAGGGCGTGGGTGATCATCCCGTCAACACGGGGGAACTGGTTGCGGGCGCGCAGCTCGGTTGTCAGGTCGACCTCAGCGAGGGGCTGGACCTGGGGCTGGACTTCGACACCGACCTGTTCGACGACTCCACCATTCTGGGTCTGGGTCCCGATATCGGTTCGACACTGCACTCCGGCGGGATCACCACAGTGGGGTTTGGCGTCAAGCCGCTCAAGGCGTCCGTCGCCACTATCTCGATCCTCGACGCGCACGTTCAGGTCGACCAGTGCGGCGGCGCAGTCACTGCGCGGCTGTTTGCATCCGCAACCGTCAGTACGGATACGTCAGACGACGCCCTCAACGTCTACGGCGAGGTACTTCCGCTGTGAACATCGCGTGGAGATCGGCCGCGGCGTTGGTGGCGACCTTTGGCGTCGCGGTCGGGGTCGCATGGACCGCGCACGCCGACGACGATGACGACGACGATTACGAACCGAGTCACAGTTCGATCGAATCCTGGCCGCCCACAGAACTTTCCTGGCCGCCGCTGACGCCTCCCGAGGATGGTTACGACGAGGCGGCGCCGCCCGTCGTTCCGCTGCCTTGATATAGATCGGTTACGTCTCTCATACGTCATACATAGCTGCGCCTGCTTTCCTCTATGAACGAGGGGTGAACGTAGATGAAAGGGCATGCGGCGTTGAAGGATCTCAAGACCTGGTTCGCGAGAAGGGCCGCATCTCCGCAACGTTCGCACGAAGACGTGCCCACAGAACCGGCCGGTTACCAACAGACCGCGAGCCGACTGCACTCGTTCAACCGGTACGAGATCAAGTATCTTCTTGACGAATTCAGGGTTCCCGAACTGCGCTCGGCACTCACGGCGCGAATGGTTTCGGATCCGTTCTCGCCGCAGGGCGGTTACCCCGTGACGTCGTTGTATTACGACACCGCGAACTTACGGTTCTACTGGGAGAAGATCGAGGGGCTGAGGTTCCGTCGCAAACTGCGCATGCGCCTCTACGGGGAACCGGCGGAGTGCACCGACGAGACCTCCGTTCAGGTCGAAATCAAGCAGCGGGTGAATCGTGTGACGCAGAAGCGTCGAATCGAACTGCCGTACGGCGCCGCGAAGCACTGGCTTGATAGGCGAGAAGCCTTGCCGTGTAACCGATCTCAGAAAGGCTTCGTCGATGAGGTGACGACGCTGATCGGCAATCTGGACCTACGACCCATCGTCACCACAGGTTATCTGAGGGAGGCGTTCGTGGGCCGCGACGCAGACCTGGGACTGCGGGTGACGATCGACCACAAGGTGCACGGACGTGACCGCGACCTCGGCTTCGCGTCCGGCGCGACGAACCGGTTCATCATCCCGCCCAAGCTGGCGGTGGTCGAAATCAAGGCGAACGAACGAGTGCCCTACTGGGTCACCGATCTCGCCGCCCGCATCGACATGTCGGTGGTCCGGATCTCCAAGTACTGCCAGTCGGTGCAGGCCTTCGGCATGGCACCGCGTTCGCGCACCGGCGCACCGCAACTGGACAGCGATTTCAGCGCAATGGACTTCGTCGCAACGTAATGCTGCCCATACCACCTCGTCAGACATTGATTGTCAGACATGAAAGGACCGGCTGAAATGACCATCGATCTACAGGATCTCAGCGGCACGTTCACGGTATTCGACGTGGCGGCGTCGCTATTGCTGTCCTTCGTGCTGGCATCGATCATCGGGTGGGTCTACCGCTACACCCACAAGAACGTCTCCTATAGCCAGTCCTATGTACAGACCTTGGTGATGGTGTGCATGGTGATCTCGGTCATCATGCTCGTCGTCGGCTCGAACATCGCCCGCGCCTTCGCGCTCGTCGGCGCCCTTTCGGTGATCCGATTCCGCAACGCCATCAAGGAGACTCGCGACGTCGGTTTCATCTTTCTCGCGATGGCGGTCGGCATGACCACCGGTACACGCTTTTATCTGCTGGCGGTCGTCGCCACGGCGGTCATCTGCCTGGTGTTGGTGATCATGTACCGGTTCAACTGGTTCAAGCTCGATGTTCAACGCCAGGTCGTCAAGGTGCAGGTGCCTCCGGAGCCCGAGTACACCGCACGGGTCGAGGACGTGCTCATCGAGTTCTGCTCCGAGTTTGAGCTCGTGTCGACGGAGTCTGCACGTTCTGGCGCACTCAACGAGCTCTACTACTCCGCACAGATGAAGAAGGGGCGCAAGGGATCCGAACTGATCGCTGCCCTCAGTGCCGTGAACACCGGCCAGCGTGTCACGGTGCTTACCGGATACGACCAGACCGACATCTGATGCACGACGTCATCCGGCCCGCAGGCGACACGCCACCGCGGCGACGCCTCGTCCATCGCGTGCCCGTGCGATTGCGTCAGCACTGGAAGCTGTTGGCGATGCTGATCGCCGTCGCCATCGGATTGGCTGCAACCCTCGGCCAGAGCCGCATCCGGCCCTACATCACGGGCGACGTCACCATCATGCGGTCGGAGATAACCGACAACGTCGTTGGCAGCGTCGATCTGTTCGACAGCGATGTGCCGCATACGCTCAGCGTCGACATCACCGACGCGGAGTACCAGCAGATGATCTCGGCCTACGTGAAAGACGACGACAAGAAATGGGTGACTGCGGACGTCGTCATAGACGGCACGGTGATCAGTGACGCCGCAGTGCGTCTCAAGGGCAACTCGACGCTGATGGGGTTGGGTGGCGGCCACGCAGGCCCACCTGGTGCACACAGACCTGCCGGTGACGAAGCGCCGCCGGCAGGTTTCCCCGGGATGATTACGGCATCGGCCGAGGACCCCACGTCGTTGCCGTTGCTGATCAGCTTCGACGAAAATGCCGAGGGCCGTGGCTATCAGGGACTCACCGAATTGTCGGTGCGACCGGGAACCCCGGTGATCAACGAAGCGCTCTCCCTGTCACTGATCGGGGTTACCGGGCAACCCACTCAGCGCTATTCGTATGCCGCCTACACGATCAACGGTCAGACTACGACACGGCTGCTGGTAGAGCATCCCGACGAGACGTACGCAAACTCGTTGTTCGACACCGATGGGTACCTGTACAAGGCGGATGCGAACTCGCGCCTGGAGTATCGCGGCGTCGACCAGTCGGTCTACGCTGACCAATTCAAGCAGATCAATGCCGTGGACGACGGCAATCTGCAGCCGATAATCAACCTGTTGGCTTGGTTGGATGGCGCCGACCAGAAGGAGTTCGACGCACACCTGTCGGACCGGGTCGACACCGATTCGCTGGCTCGTTATCTCGCCACCCAGAATCTGCTCGTCAATGGCGACGACATGGGGGGGCCCGGGCAGAACTACTACCTCTGGTACGACCTGTCAGCCGAGAAGATCTCCGTCGTGTCATGGGATCTCAACCTGGCGATGAGCGGCGACACGGCGACCCTTCCCGGCGAGGACGTGAAGATGGGACCGCCGGAGGGCGTCGAGGGCATGATGCCCGCCGGCGGCCAGGCGCCGCAGTTCGGCAATCAGCTCAAGACCCGGTTTCTCGAATCGGAGGTGTGGGCCGCGACCTACCGCGACGTCTACTGGGAGCTGTACGACCAGATGTTCGGCGACGGAGCGGCCAAGACCATGCTCCACGACATCGCCGCCACGGTTCCCATCACGGATGGGCTTGACGAGCAGGAACTTTCGACTGCGGTCGGCACCGTGGACGCGTGGATCACCAAGCGGATGAACAGCCTCGAGGCACTCTAGGCCGCTCGGTGGCGGGCCAGCGGATTGAGCGCGCGGTAGGGGTCGCCTTCGCGCACCGCTAACAGCTGGGCCAACACGGCTTCCAATTCGGTTTGGGTCCTCTTCTTGACCTGCGTAACCCATTCGTCCTCGGACACATCGGCCGGAACCGTGGTGTCGATGGGTGCCCCGAACTGCAGGTACATCCGTTGCGGGCTGGGAATCAGTGTCGGACCGATGCCGCGCACCATGGGCAAGGCCATGTCCGGCCGTCCGGTCAGCCTCGAGCTGACCGCGAGAATCGCTCTGCCAAGGGCGCTGTCGCGCGCGGTGAGGCTGTGATAGATGTCATCACCGCCGACGTGGCCGACAGGCACGATCGGATAGCCGTTGGCGATGGCCACCCGCGCGAACCCGGACCTGCCCTCCCAGTTGAGCTTGTATTACTCACCCTTGAACTTTCCGATCTCGCGTCCCCCGCCGGGGAACACGAGCACGGTCTCGTTGTGCGCCATGAGTTCTCGCGCGTTCTCCGGTGAACCGACGACGGCTCCATAAGCTGCGGCCAGGTCGGCCACCGGTCCCGGCATGCGCGCCACGTCACGCACGGCCAGCGGCCGTACCCGGGTGCCGATGGCACGTCGGACCACCAGGCTGGTGAGCCACGCCTCGGCCATTCCGGTTTGAGTGTGGTTGCCCACCAACAGGAACCGGCCGTCACGCGGAAGGTTCTCGATGCCAGCGACGAAGGGGCGGGACGCGTCGATGACGGGGGCGATTCCATCCAGCGCTCGGTCGAGGACGCGGCGCCACGCCGCCACGCGCGGGGGTTGGTCGATGAGGTCGTCGATGTTCGACAGGGCGTTCATGAATTCTCGGATCCCTTCTCGTCGTGGTCCTTTGAATCTGCGGTTGGCCGGGAGAACACTGCGGTGAGCGACGGCGGGCCGAAGCCCATCCGGGGTGGGGCGAGGAACTCGACGTTCATGCTCGGGTCGGCAGCCTTACCGAGCGCGCTGAATGCCGAACGCGAGTAGGCCCGCAGTGAGCTGATGAGGCCGTCGTGCATCGTCGGAAGGATCGACGACAACGGCATCAGCGCCAGCGATGTCGGGGCCATCACAAAGGGCAGAACCACCATGCCAAGGGGCGAGGAGCGTTTCAGGTCGATGATCAGGAAGCGGCGCGCGACCCGGGTCGCCTCGGAGATCGCGCGGTATGCCAACTCCGGCGGCAGGTGGTGAAAGGCCAATGCGAACACGACCAGGTCGTAGGTGTTGTCTGGGGAGTCGATGGCCGTGGCATCGACGACCCGGGTGCGTGCGCGGGGATGGGACCCGAGCGGACCCGCGGACATGTTGGCCACCGACGTCGGGTCAAGGTCGCTGGCCGTGACGGTTGCCGTGGGATGCAGACCGAGGATTTCCCGAGCGAGCCTGCCGTGGCCCGAGCCGAGTTCGAGGATCCGCGGATGCGCAACGTCGGCGACGACGCCCAGCGCCACCTGGGCATACGACCGGTGCGTTCCGACACGGTCACCGATGGCGTCCAGGCCCGTGATCACGCGCTGCTTGAGCTCGTCGGAGACGTCGCTGCGATCGGTGTACTCCAACGCGTCGGTCTCGAACAGCCGGTCCAGCCACGACGCATCGGGCCCACCCCGTGGCATCGCGGCCACCGCCACAGGCGTATGAGCCTCGCCGTTCATGTTCGTCTCCCTCGGCGCTCAACTGATACTTCCAATATAGCGAACGAACCGGTTCGTTTGGTTATGATGTTGCTGTGAGAACTGGCGACCAGCTTCGCGACGAGATCCTCAGTGCCGCGCGGAACGAATTCGCGCAGTACGGGCTGGCCGGAGCAAGGATCGACCGGATCGCCAAGATGGCGCATGCCAGCAAGGAGCGTCTCTACGCTCACTTCGGCGACAAGGAGGCGCTGTTTCGTCAGGTGGTGAGCGCCGACGGCGCCGAGTTCTTCGACTCCGTCGTCGTGCGCCCCGAGGCGGTGGCCGAATTCGCAGGCGAGATCTTCGACCTGGCCCGCTCCCGCCCCGAGCACCTCCGCATGATCACCTGGGCCCGGCTGGAGGGACTGCGTCTGCAGGCACCGGAGTGGGAGGGCCAGGCCGTTCATGAACGCGACATGACCGCGATCGCCGATGCTCAGGCCAGTGGCCGGGTCGACACCAGGTGGAAGCCAGCCGATCTGCTAGCCATGCTTCTTGGCATCGGAATGGCCTGGGCGCATTGGCCGGATCCCGAGGCCGCCGACGCCGACGACGCCACCATGGCGTCCCGACGCGCGGATGCGGTCGAAGCCGCGGCGCGGATCATCGCACCACACCACGACTGAGCCCCGGCTCGAGTTACATCATGCGCCGGGGATGTGAGCGGGGACCTCCGGGCTTGCGACTCACCGCTCGCGCCAGCTCAGAGGTCCCCGGTCAAACGTCCTCGATCAGAAGGGCCCGCAGGGGGCGAACGGCGGGCACGGCGGAGGAGGCGGCGGTAGTGGCGGGCCGCCGGGGACCGAAGCAGGGCGCGCCGGGCGGAGAGGGCGGGTCAGCACTGGCGATGCCGGGCCCGACCATTCCGCCGCCGGACGCCAGACCTGCAGACAGCGGCGCGATACCAGCTAATTCAAGGTGTCGTTTCATGG
>NZ_RARC01000020.1 GCF_003719305.1 Mycolicibacterium stellerae | reverse complement strand
TGTGCGCGCCCACCGCCACCCTCTGGACCGGCCAACCACCAGAGGTCGAACCGGCCCAAGGCCGCGGGGCGATGATGCCCAAACGCCGACACACCCGCGCCCACACCACCGCCAAAGCCAAAGCCGCCGAACGCAAACTCAACGACGCCCACGTCGCCGAACGCAACAAACCACCACCGTTTTAGAACGCGACGGCGAAGATAGGCATACGGGCGGTCAATCCGCTGACTACAGCGAGTGGTGCCCAGGACCAGTCAAGGTGCGCATCACCGGTGCCTGTCGACTTGGCCCAGAATTTCGGGCAAGAACAGTAACGACTGCGCCTCGAAATCTGGTCTCAGTGATGAACCCTGCGGGACCGGATTCGACGTGCTCGCCGCGGTGGTTGTTGTAGCGGCGACGCTGGCCGCGGACGTCCCGGCCTGGGTGGACGCGGCCGCGACAGCCGGGGACAGAACCCCAACCATCAGCAAGCCGGCGGCGAGGGCTCCAATCAGCGATGAGCGAGTCATGAGCGTGTCCTTTCGGTGAGGTCAAGTTCGGTGCTGAACTTGCTCGCCCGAAGTTAGGCGTCCGTGACGGCGGAGTCGCGGTTGTGCACGCAACCCGTGAAATCGCTGATTAATCACCTTTCCCGCATTGTGCTCACCAGGCGGTGACTGTCGCTCGGGGTAGCGGCAGGCCGCCGCATCGGGCAGTGTGTGCCGCGGGGAGAGACCTGTCGAGGTGGTCGGTTACATCCGCCGCAGGTCTTGATGGAGGTTGGTATGACAACGCGAACCGCTCGGTGCGCCTGCGGTCGGGTCGAAGTCACCGTGGAGGGTGAGCCCCTGCTCGTCTACGTGTGTCACTGCGATTTCTGCCAACGGCGATCAGGGAATGTGTTTATCGCTTCGGCGCAGTTCCCCGAGGAACAAGTCGTGTCGATCACTGGGGAGACGCGCTGCTACAACGGCCTCGAAGTCGACGGCGTCGGTGCCGTGGGCATGCCGGAAGGAATCAACTACCGCTTCTGTGCGGTGTGCGGCTCCAGCATCTACATGGACGCGATCTTCCCGCATACCGGCGGGCGCGTCTTCACCATCGCGCTAGGCGGCTTCGTCGATGCGGTGTTCCCACCGCCGACGACCGAGTTCTTCACGAGGTTCCGTCACCCGTGGGTCCCGCCGATTCCCGACGCCGTCCAGATCTACGACCCGCTGGATGGCTCGCTCACTGTCGAGTCGGGGTTGCGGGGTGGTCGACCGGCCCCGTCATGACGTGACCGCGAAGAGGTGCCAACTGCCGGGCACGCCCTTGAGCTGATGTGCGCCGCGGTCCTCGAACTCCAACCCGGATCCGATCACCAGGTCACGCAGCGTGCTGGACACCAACACGTCGTTGGCCCCCGCGAAAGCGCTGACGCGCGCGCCGATGTGCACGGCGATGCCGCCGATGTCATCGCCACGGACCTCGCACTCGCCGGTGTGCAACCCCGCGCGCACCTCGATGCCGAGCGCTTGCACCGCGTCGCGGATTGCCATGGCGCAGCGGATCGCCCGCTGGGGGCCGTCGAACATCGCGAGGAAGCCGTCGCCCGAGGTGTTCACCTCACGGCCCCGAAACCGAACGAGCTGCGCCCGGACGACGGCGTCGTGCGCATCAAGCAGCGCGTGCCAGTCCCGGTCGCCCATCTCCGCAGCGCGGCGCGTCGAGTCCACGATGTCGGTGAACAACACCGTGGCAAGAAGCCGATCATCGGCCACGTCAGCTTGCTCGCCGGTGAGGAACTGCGCGATCTCCTGGAACGACTCGCGCCACGGCTCGACGAAGTGCCACATGTTGCGCCCCGGCAGCTCGGCGTACTTCGCGCCCGATATGTGGTCAGCGACGTACTTGCCCATCGCGGGCGTGACGAACGGGTCGTCGGCGTGCTGGAGCACGAGGGTGGGCACGCGGATGGTCGGCAGAACGGCTCGCACGTCCTGCCGTGCCGCGAGCGGCAGCATGCGTGCCAGCGTCGCCGGGCTGTTCGCCAGGCGCTCCATGCGGGCCCATGATGAGCGAATCTCGTCGTTCCACGGCATGTCCGGGCTCACGACATGCTGCATCTCCCCGGTGCCCCACACGGCGACGAAGGCAGCGAGAACTCCCTCAAGATCGGGGATGCTCGACGAATCCGCGCTGCCCTCGAGCACGACCAGCGCGGCTGTGCGGGACGGATGCGTCGCTGCGAACAGTGCCGCTGCCGGCAGCGCGCCTGGAACAGCGATGAGCGCCGCTTCGGGGCTCTTTAGGTCGTCGAGCACTGCGGTGATGCTGTCGGCCCATTGCTCAAGGGTCGGCAACGCGCCCGGCGAGACGGGGTCGGACGCTCCCGTGCCCGGCTGGTCGAAGAAGATCAGTCGCCCAAGCGAGGTCATCGCCTCGACCCACCCTTGAAGCGACGGTAGCTCAGGTGCGACCTCACAGTTGGTGAACCAGTTCGGCACGAACACGAGGTCGCGCGGACCTTCGCCCGACGTGCGATAGGCGACGCGCAAATCCCCGTTCAGCGCGTAGCGCGTCTCTGAAAACATTGCGGCCCAGCTACTTCCGCCGCCACCGCACTACGAAATAAACGGCAACCGCGGCGAACGGGATAACCAAGACGAGCAAGCCCACCCAGGACGGCGCGGGGTTCTTCAGCGCGGGGAAGAAGCGTTCGAGGGTTGTCAACGAATACGCAAAAAGGGTGAGGACCGCGATGGTAACCGGCATCCAATAGGCCTTGATCGCACGCCTGATCACGCTGTCTTCGTCGGGGGCGTCGGCGGGTTCCGCGATGCGACCTTCAAGATCGGCGATGCGCTTCTCGAGGTCGTCCTCCTCCATCAGCGAATGATCCCACCACGGGAGTCGATGTAATCGCGGATCAACGTCAAAAGCCGTTCCCTGCCGAAGGGATCGCCGTGGCCCGGGTACACGACGGTCACCGGCAGGTCGGCAACCCGCTCGAGTGAACTGATGTAGTCCGCGACCACCGCTCCGCGGATGCCGTCCAGGAGTTCCTCGCCGGAATCGAGGTCATAGACGAGGTCGCCGGAGAACAGCACTCCCTCGTGTGGTTCGAACAGCGCGATGCTGCCTGGACTGTGTCCGGGCAGATGTAGTGCGGTAAGCGTCCGGTCGCCGAGATCGACCTCGTCGCCGTCGACGACGGTCGCACAGCTCCGCGGCGCGCGGACCGCGAAGGCGTCGACGTCGTAATCCTCGGTGGGCACCGCGTCCACCAACAGTTCCGGCATTGCCGCCACATACGGCGTCACGTCCAGCCCGAGCGCATCGATCAACCGGCCGCGACGCAACGTGCCGGTCGCCGGGGTGTGCGCCCGCTCGGCGACGTGGGCGTAGCTCGTCGTGAACTCGTGCGCGCCGCCGATGTGGTCGAGGTGCGAGTGCGTCAACACCAAGTCCGGCTCGCGGTCGAACAACTGCGGCGCCCCTGCGCGCAGCGAGTGCACGCCGAGACCCGCGTCGACGACGAGATCGCGCTCTGTTCCCCTCAAATGCCAGATGTTGCACCGTAGGAACGGGTGCACATGGGGCTCGGTGACAAGACCCATCCAGTCGTTGACGCGAGTGGACTCGAACCACTCGGCGGCGACTGGAAGTGTGGTCGTGACGGCTACTCGGGTTTGTAGCCGAACGGCAGCAGCACGCTCTTGGCCTGGGTGTACTGCTCGATACCCTCCGGCCCGTTCTCGCGGCCGATGCCTGAGTTCTTGTAGCCACCGAACGGCGCGCCGGGGTCGAACGCGTACATGTTCACCGCGTAGGTGCCGGTGCGGATCTTCGACGCGATCTTCATCGCCTTGTCGTTGTCGGAGGTGAACACGCTTCCCGCAAGACCGTATGGCGAATCGTTGGCGATGCGCACCGCGTCGTCCTCGGTGTCGTAGGGGATGACCGCCAACACCGGCCCGAAGATTTCCTCCTGGGCGATTGTCATCGAGTTGTCGACATCGGCGAAAACCGTTGGCTGGACAAACCATCCGCTGTCCAGGCCCTCGGGCCTGCCGCCGCCGCTCGCCAGCCGCGCACCCTCCTCGACACCCTTCTTGATGTAGCCTTCGACGCGCTCGCGCTGCTTTTCGGAAATCAGCGGGCCGATCATGGCGCCTGCATCGTCCGGCAATCCGATCGGCATTGCGGCCGCTGCCGCGCTCAACTTTTCGACGACCTCGTCGTAGCGTGACCGTGGCGCGAGGATGCGGGTCTGGGCCACGCACGCCTGACCGGAGTTCATCAATCCGGAGAACGCCAGCATCGGCAGCGTCGAGTCCAGGTCGGCGTCCTCGAGGATGATCGCCGCCGACTTGCCGCCGAGCTCCAGCGAGCACGGCTTGAGCTTCTCGGCCGCGAGCTTGCCGATCTCCTTGCCCACCGCACTGGAACCGGTGAACGTGAACTTGTCGATCTCCGGGTTGGCGGTCAGCGCGCGGCCGGTCTCTGGTCCACCCGGCACGACAGACAGCACGCCTTCCGGCAGCCCGGCCTCGGCGAAGATCTCCGCCATCGCGAACAGCGACAGCGGGGTCTCGGCGGCCGGCTTCACCACGATCGTGCAACCCGCGACCAGCGCAGGGCCCAGCTTGTTGGCGGCAAGGAAGAACGGCACGTTCCACGCCGTAACGGCCGCGACGACACCGATCGGCTCGCGCAGCACCATCGTCTCGCCGTAGACGCCCTGGCGGAAGTCGCGCCAGGTGAACTTGTCGGCCGCGCCCGCGTAGTACTGGAACGCCGCCATCGCCGCGCCGTACTGCATCATGTCGACGATGGTCGGTGGCTGACCGGTCTCGGCGGCCAGCAGGAACTTGAGCTCGTCGGCCCGCTCCTCCATGAGCTTCACCGCGGCGCCGAGCACGGCCGCCCGCTCCTGCGGCGACATGTGCGGCCACGGCCCCTCGTCGAATGCCTTGCGCGCCGCCGCGCACGCGGCGTCGACATCGGCCTTGCTCGCCAGCGGAACCTTGCCGACAAGCTCACCGGTGGCAGGCGAGTGCACCTCGATGACGTCGGCGGTCGCGGGTTGCGTCCACTGTCCGCCGATGAACAGCTTGTCCCACTCGGTCTTGAAAGCAGTGCTCTGGGTCATGGCGCCACCCTACCCACGAACCGACAAAACGAGAACATGTTTCAGTCGGGCGATAGCGGCTTGCGAAGGACCAGCACGAGGTTGCTCACCAGAAACTCCCGCAGCAGCGGCACCTTCGTCATCCACCACGCCCATCGGGGGTGGTAGCGGGGGAATGCGGCGACCAGCGCGCCAGAGCCCGCGCCGAAGTCGAGGCCCTCGGCGGCGGAGACGGCGAACAATGACGAGCCGTAGTTGTTCTTCGCCGGATGGCCGTGTTTGCGGGCGTAGCGGGCCGCGGCGCGGGCACCGCCCAGGTAGTGGGTCAACCCCATTTCGTGCCCGCCGAACGGGCCGAGCCACACCGTGTAGGACATCACGGCGAGGCCGCCGGGCCTTGTCACCCGCAACATCTCCCTGGCCAGCAGCCACGGCTCCGGCACGTGTTCGGCGACGTTCGACGACAGGCAGATGTCCACGCTGGCTTCGGCGAACGGCAACGCCATTCCGGATGCGCGCACGTAGGTGGCCGTCCCGCCGGTCGCGGGTCCGCTGTGCATCTCGGCCGGGTCGGGTTCGACCCCGATGTAGGTGAACCCGGCGTCCTCGAACGCCGTCGCGAAGTAGCCCGGACCGCCACCCACGTCGAGCAGGACCAGGCCCGCGCCCGGCTCCCGATGAGTCGCCAGCCACAGGTCGCCGACCATCGCTGCGGTGTCCTCGGCGAGCACGGAGTAGAACCGGGCCGGGTCGCTGCGCTCGAAGCGGAACTGCGCAAGCAGCCGCACCGAACGGGACAGCGTCGCCCGCCGGGCGAAGACGTCGGTGGCGGACATCCGACGAACGCTTGCGTGAGGAGACGACATCAATGCCGACCTTATGCAGCGGTTACTCTGACACCGATGTCTGGCCGCCCCGTACGCTCCGTGCTTCTGCTGTGTTGGCGGGATACCGGCCATCCCCAAGGCGGCGGCAGTGAGGCATACCTGCAGCGCATCGGCGCCCAGCTGGCCGCAACGGGTGTCGATGTGACGCTGCGGACGGCGCGCTATCGAGGCTCGGCCCGCCGCGAGGTCGTCGACGGGGTGCGGATCGACCGGGCAGGCGGTGCGTACTCGATCTACATCTGGGCGGGCTTGGCGATGGTGGCGGCCCGTTTCGGTGTCGGGCCGCTGCGAAGGGTGCGGCCGGATGTGGTGATCGATACCCAGAACGGCCTGCCCTTTTTGGCGCGCCTCGCCTACGGCCGCCGAGTCGTCGTGCTCGTGCACCACTGCCACCGCGAACTGTGGCCCGTCGCCGGTCGCTGGAAGGGCCGCTTCGGCTGGTTCGTCGAGTCGCGGTTGTCGCCGTGGCTGCACCGGCGAAACCAGTACGTCACCGTGTCCCTTCCGTCGGCGCGGGATCTGACCGACCTCGGTGTCGACGCCGGTCACATCGCAGTGGTTCGCAACGGCCTCGATGAGGCTCCTGCGGAGACGCTCGAGTTGCCGCGCGCCAAACATCCGCGCGTCGCCCTTCTGAGCAGGCTCGTGCCGCACAAGCAGATCGAGGACGCCCTTAACGCGCTCGCCGAGCTGCGTCCGCGGATGCCCGATCTGCATCTCGACATCGTCGGTGGTGGCTGGTGGCGCGACCGCCTCGTCGAGCACGCCCGGCTGCTCGGTGTCTCCGACGCGGTGACGTTCCACGGGCATATCGATGATGCAGCCAAACATGAAGTCCTGCAACGGAGTTGGGTTCATGTGCTGCCGTCGCGCAAGGAGGGCTGGGGCCTGGCCGTGACCGAGGCCGCCCAGCACGGCGTGCCGACGATCGGCTACCGGTCCTCCGGCGGGCTGACCGACTCGATCGTCGACGGCGTGACCGGGCTACTCGTCGACGACCACGACGAACTGGTGGCCGGCCTCGAGCGGCTGCTGACCGATCCGGTGCTACGCGATCAGCTCGGCGGAAAGGCGCAGACGCGAAGCGGGGAATTCTCCTGGCGGCAGAGCGCCGACGCGATGCGCACGGTGCTGGACTCGTTGCTCGTGGGCAGGCGCGTCAGCGGCGTCATCTCCGCGATTTCCTAGGCGGCGTCGAATGCGACCGGAAGCGTTGCCGGACCACTGATCCCGACCATCGGCTTCCACTTTGCGATGCCATCGCGTCGCAGATTTCGCATGCGATCCGACATCACCGTGAGTGCATCGGCGATCTCACGCCTGGCCAGGTTGGCGCCAAGGCAGTAGTGCGCACCGGCGCCGAAGGTCTGCATCGGCGGCGCGTCCTCACGGGTGATGTCGAAACGCTCGGGCTCGACGAACACCTCGACGTCGTGGTTGGCGGCGGCCGTGTTGCACATGACGAAGGTATCCGCGGGGATCAGCACGCCGCCGATCTCGACGTCCTCGACCGTCATTCGCATCGCGCCGAACACCACCGGGCAGAACCGCATGACCTCCTCGACGGCCTTCATCGCCAGCTCGGGATGCTCCGCGAGCAGTTCCCACTGGTCGGGATAGTCGCAGAACACGTCCAGCGCGGCGGCCACCTGATTGCGGGTGGTGTCGGTGCCCGCCATCAAGATGCCTGCAGCCAGCATGCGCAGCTCGCCGATCGACAGTCGGTCGCCGTCGTCCTCGGCGCGGATCATCTCCGAAATCAAGTCGTCGGTGAGGGATTCGCGTCGACTCGCCACCATGTCGTCGATGTAGTCGTCGAGCCCCTGCCACGCCGCGAGGATGTCGTCCTCGTACTCGGCGACGTTCCAGGTGAACAGCTTGAAGAAATCGTCGGCCCAGTCGGAGAACAGCCGCCAGTCTTCGCGAGGCGCACCGAGCAGCGCGGAGATGATCGGCACCGGATAGGGCCGCGCGATGTCGGCGACGGCCTCGCAGCGCCCTTTCGCCGTCAGCCCGTCGACCAGCTGGTTGATGACGTCGGCGATGATGCCGTCGAGCCGCGTGACCGACCGCGGGGTGAACGCCTTCGACACCAGGCGTCGCAGCCGGTTGTGGTCGGCGCCGTTGATGGCGAGCAGCGACGTGCTGGCGCGATGCCACAGCGGTCCCGAGGTGATGCCCTGGGTTTCGAGGCCGAGGCCCCGCGGCGGGTGGAACCGGGCGTCGCGCAGTGTCTCGCGCACCAGCTCGTAGCTCAGGATTTCGGGGCCGTGCGCCCCCATTGCGATCGGACCCTGCTCGAGGGCCTTGCGAAGGTTTCGATGAGCTTCGTCGGGGCTGGACGCCTCTTCGTACTCGACGGTCGGCAGATCCGCTTCGAACACGCTGGGATTGATCATGAAAACTATGGTTCTGGCGTGTGAAGTGGGTCACTAGCGTAGTGGACTACTCCAGTCGTCGACGGAACCGACCGGCCAGCACAACTGCTCCCCCGCCGACCAGCATCGCGAGCCACACCCCGTGGGTCAGCAGCATCAGTCCGCGGTGCGACGCGGCGGGCTTGCCGCCGCCGATCCGGGTGACCGTGACATCGTCGCCCGTCTCGACCACCAGCCAGCCCACGCCTGCACGGGCCAGCGCGTCGTGATCGGCCCCCGTCGCCAACAGGCGTTCGACGTCGCGGGCCCTGCCGCCCTCGCCGGGCACCAGCCGACCCGAAATCGTCAGGTCACCGGTCATGAACACGTCGGCGCGGAGCCACCTCGGCAGCGGGTCGAGCACCGGAGCGTCGCCCGCCCACGCGAACTGCCGCATGCTGCCCGTCGGTAGTACTGCGACCGGACGCGGGTCGGCGTTGATCGTGGCCGCGGCCGCGGCCCAGCCGGGTGGATACCGCACCGCGACGACCTTGCCGCCGACCCCCCACGCAAGGTCGGGCAGCGTCGCGATCAACGCGAGCCCGCACACCGTCGCCGCCGCGAAGCCGGGCATCCACCGCCGCAGCGTCATCACCGCGCCCGCGGCGGCGAGCGTGTAGCCGGGCACCGCCAGCGCCACCCACTTCTGTGCGTCGCGGACCACACCGAGCCCTGGCAACGCCCGGACCATCGACTCGACGGCCGCCAGGCCGGGGCCCGTCGCCATCAGCGTGGGCACCACCACAGCCGCGGCGGCCAGTGCCAGGAGTGGAACTGCCGCGGGCGTGCGGACGACGGCGGGCAGACCGGCGGCCACCACACCCAGCAGCACAACCGCGGCGGCTACCACGAAAAGCGTTGTGCGGGAGGCGGGTACGGCCTCGCCGTTCCAGATACCGCCGAGGCTGGCCAGGCTGCCAAGGGTGGCAAGGCCCGGCTCGGCCCGTGCGGCGAACGCAGGCACGCCCTCGGCCTGCGACGACGACAACGACCCCGACACGGCCGCGGCCGTCAGCCACGGCAGCGCCGCCAGAATCGCTGCACCCAGCCCGACGCCCGCACACAGCCCACGCGACCGGCCCGAACCCGGCACCAGAGAACACGTCAGCGCGACGGTCGCGGCCAGTATCAGACCCGTCGGCGTCAGCCCGGCCAGCGCCGTCCAGAACGCCAACGCGCAGATGTCAACCCATAGCGGCCTGCCGCCGGCCCGCATCCGTAACACGGTCGCCGCCACCCACGGC
This sequence comes from Mycolicibacterium stellerae, assembly GCF_003719305.1. Lineage (GTDB taxonomy): Bacteria > Actinomycetota > Actinomycetes > Mycobacteriales > Mycobacteriaceae > Mycobacterium > Mycobacterium stellerae. The sequence goes on along the minus strand of NZ_RARC01000020.1, from coordinate 108,401 downwards.
AGGCACCCGTAGCCGACCAACAGGCTCCAGTGCCCCTGCAGAAGGCGTTCGGCGACATAGGGATTCCACACCGCCAATGTCGCTGCGACGAATCCGCCCGGCGCACCCGCGTCCGGCAGCACCGCAGCGGCCAGCCGCGCGCTGCCCCAGCCGGCAAGCCAGAGCCCGGCGACCAGCAGCACCTTCACCACGACACCGCCGTCGAGCACGTGCGAAGCAAGCGCCACCGCGAAATCCTGCGGAAGGGCTCGCGGCGCCGCATCCGAAAGGCCAAGCGCCGCATCGGATAAGTAGGACCGCGGAGTCGAGACGGCGTCGCGAAGCAGCAGATAGCCGGGTGCGAGCAGAGGTGCCGTCACCACAAGGGAGAGCGCCAGCGCATAGGCAGGCGCCCAGAACTTCGCGAGACGGTGAGTTATCGGTCCGGCGGCTGTCTAGGCCGAGAAGTGGGCAACTGCAGCTTCTCGGTCTTCGCCTCGGCGCCGGGCACCTTGATGCCCTGGGTATCGAAGAAGCCGTGATCGGCCTCGTCGAGACCCGGGTCGATCAGGGCGGACTCGGCGCGCAGGCTGAACGAACCCAGCACAGCCCCACCGATCAGCGACACCAGACCGATCGCGGTAAAGGTGATCGGCAGGATTCGTCCCCACAGTGCCATCCGGTCCCGCTCGTCGCGGGCCGCGGCGACCTGGGACTCCACCGTCTCCTCGTTGGAGGTGACGGTGTAGTCGACGAACGTCACCTCTGGCCGCAGCGCCTCGCGCGCGTAGTACTGGTTGGACCGTTCCTTCGTCTTGACGATGGTGCCCGAAACCGGGTCGACCCAGAACGTGCGCTGGGCGGCGTAGAAGCGGGTCATCGTGATCTGTTCCTCGGGCTCACCTGGCACGCCCCACATCCCTGCGGGCGCGGTCACCTGGCTGTCCTCGTCGTCGTCGTACAGCGAGGCGTACTTCACCGGCTCCACGAGCTTGCCGTCGGCGTCGTAGCCGACGTTCTGGGTGAACCGGTAGGTGGTGAGGCCGTTGACGTCTTCCTCGCCGTCGTAGTTGGCGTCGAATGCCTTCTGGGCGATCGGGTCGAAGAACGGGTATGTCTTCTTCTCGGTGTCGAACGGGAAGCGGTACGCGAGCCCGTCGTGCGGCAGCGCGATGTTGGTCGGCGGCTGGTCGTCCTCCATGGTGCGCGGCTTCTGCACGGCACCGCCGGGATTGCTTTCGCTGGACACCGCCATCGCGGTCTTGCGGTCAAGGGTGACGGTGTCGACGAGCGCCAGCAACAGTCCGTTGTCCTGTTGCTTATCCGTGCGGCGAAGCGTCGTTCCGACCTGCAGGGTCACGACCTCGGCGTTCGACGGCGCCTCCACACTGATCTGCTGTTGCTGCGACACCGGCGCGTTCCTGCTCACCTCGAACTTCGGGGCGGACAACGACGCCGGGTCGAAAGCCGTCCCCGTTCCGTCGCTGACCAGTGTGGCGTCCAGGTCCAGCGGAATCTTGGTGATCTTGCTCTTGGTGTATGTCATGAGCAGCAGCGCGGCGATCAACAGGGCGGCTCCGAGCCCCAAGATTCCGCACGCCGCGATACGCAACGCCACTGCGCGGTTCAAACCGTTCCTCCCTGGTTTGATGTCGCCGGCCACCCGGGTCCGTCGGGTTTGGGCGATCCCCAATGGCTAGCGACCCTAACAGCACAGACTAAGGCCCTCACTTACTACGACGGCTTCGCGCCCGGCACACTGGTGGCTGTGGCAGCTCCGGTAGGCGTCGGCGGTACGCGTGGCTTCCTGCCCCCCGTCGAAGGCATGCGCGCCTGCGCAGCCGTCGGCGTCGTCGTCACGCACGTCGCGTTCCAGACCGGGCACACCGGCGGGGTGGTGGGACGGCTTTTCGGCAGGTTCGATCTGGCCGTCGCGGTGTTCTTCGCGCTGTCGGGCTTCCTACTGTGGCGGGGCCACGCCGCCGCGGCGCGCGGCCTGCGCCAGGTGCCTGCGACGGGACACTATCTGCGGTCCCGGCTGATCCGCATCATGCCCGCCTACCTGGTGGCGGTCGTGGTGATCCTGACCCTGCTGCCCGACGCAAGGGCCGACCTGACGGTCTGGCTGGCCAACCTCACGCTGACCCAGATCTATGTGCCGTTGACGCTGACCGCCGGGCTGACCCAGATGTGGAGCCTGGCCGTCGAGGTGAGCTTCTACCTCGCGCTGCCCGTGTTCGCGCTGCTGGCGCGGCGGCTGCCGGTGCGGGCACGCATACCCGTGCTCGCCGCCGCGGGCGTGCTGAGCCTCGGCTGGGCGCTGATCCCGATCCACACCCCTGTCGGCGTCAGCTCGCTGAACTGGCCGCCCGCGTTCCTGTCCTGGTTCGTCGCTGGCATGCTCCTCGCCGAGCTGACGGTGACCCCGGTCGGCTGGCCGCACCGGCTGGCAAGGAGGCGAATCGTGATGGCGGCCGTTGCGGTCGTCGCGTTCCTGATCGCGGCATCGCCGCTGGCGGGCCCCGAGGGACTCACGCCGGGTACCGCTCAACAGTTCGTCGTCAAGGTCGCGATGGGCGCGGTGCTGTCAGGTGCGCTGCTGGCGCCGCTGGTCCTCGACGCGCCCGACACCCGACACCGGATCCTCGGCAACACCACGATGGTGACGCTGGGCCGATGGTCCTACGGGTTGTTCATCTGGCACCTTGCGGCGCTGTGGATGGTGTTCCCGATCATCGGCGAGTTCGCCTTCAACGGGCACATGCCGGTCGTGCTGGTGCTGACCGTGGTGATCGGCTTCGCGATCGCAGCGGTCAGCTATGCGCTCGTCGAGTCGCCGTGCCGGGTTGCGCTGCGGCGCTGGGAGTATCGACGCAGCAGCCCCGACGAGCCTGCCCCGCCGCTCGATAGCGCGGTCAGTGTGCCCGAGCCAGTCTCGCGATGACGTCGTCGCGCACGGCCGACCGCCGTGCCTTACCCGCGTCGTCGCGAAGCGGCTCATCGGTGAACTCGACCGTGCGCGGCACCTTGTATCCGGCGATGCGCTCGGTGAGGTAGGCGACGACGGCGGCCTCGTCGAGTCCGTCCGACTGCACGATCGCATACGGCACCTGGCCCAGGTCGTCGTCGGGTATGCCGACGACCAAGCAGGACAACACGTCCGGGTGTCCGCACAGCGCCGATTCGATCTCCGCGGGGTACACGTTGCGCCCGCCGACGGTGAACATGTCGACGCGCCGGTCGTTGAGATAGAGGAAGCCGTCGGCGTCGAAGTAGCCGAGGTCGCCGAGCGAGTCCCAGCCGTCGCGGCTCTTGGCCTGCGATCCGATGTAGCGGTAGGTCGGCGGGGTGCCCGGCGCGGGCCGCATGTAGATCTCACCGCTGACGCCTGGCGGGCATTCGTTGCCGTCGTCGTCGAGGACCTTCATCTCGCCGGCGACGACGACGCCCACCGAGCCGGGATGGGTCAGCCACTGATCGCCCCTGATGAACGTCAGCGCCTGAAGTTCGGTGCCGCCGTAGAGCTCCCAGACCGTTTCGGGGCCGACCAAATCGATCCATGCCTGCTTGATCGCGGGCGGGCAGGGTGCGGCGAGATGCCAGAACCGCCGGATCGACGACAGGTCGTAGGCGTCGGGGTCGGCGCGGTACACGGGCAGCAGCCGCTGCATGATGGTCGGCACCGTCGCCAGGAACGTGACGCGGTGTTCGGTGACCAGCGTTAGGAACTCGTGGGGTTCGAAGCGCGGCATCAGCACGAGGTGGTGGCCCTGCACCAGCCCGACGGCGAACGTCGTGAAGCCGGTGTTGTGCGATAGCGGAACCGAGATCAGGTTGACGTCACCCTCCTGTGCGCCGAGCCCGTAACCGGCAAACGCAGGAAACCGGCTGTCGCCGCCTGCCTCGATCAGCTTGGGTCGCCCGGTGCTGCCGCCCGAGGCCATCGACTTCCACACCGGCGAAACCACCTCGGGCAGCTCGGCGTCGGGCAGCGTCGGATCCGGTGTGAAACCCACAGGCACACTTGGTGTTTTCCCGCGCGGATCGTCGCGTCCGACGATGAGCGCCTGTGATCGCAGATCCAGCAGTGCCTCGAGTTCGGCGTCGGGCAGCCGTGCCGACAGCGGTGTCGGTGTCGCGCCAAGCTTCCATGCGGCAAGCACTGACTGCGCCCACTGAATCGAGTTCGACAACACGATCGTCACGTAGTCGCCGACGCCGACCCCGCGTTCGGCGAAGGCACGCGCCAGCCGGTTGCTGGACAGGTCCAGTTCGCGGCGGGTGAGGGTCTGGCCCGAGCAAGTGACGGCGGGTGCGTCGGGATCGGCTGCAGCCAGCTGCGACACCTGGGTGCTGATCGGTGGCGTCTCGTCGGCCATCTCAGTAGCCACCCTTGGCGGAGAAGATCTTGCGCGGGTTGTCGACGAGCATGGTGGTGATCTGCTCGTCGGTCACCCCACGCTCCTTCAATGCGGGCAGCACGTCGTTGTGGATATGCAGATAGTGCCAGTTCGGCAATGCGACGGGCACGACTTCCTCCGGCAGCCAATCCAGCAGGCACGACGCGTCGTGCGACAACACCATCTTGTCGGCGTGCCCACGCTCGCACATCGTCGCCACCGTGTTCACCCGCTCCTCGGTGGACAGGAAGACGTCGAGGCCGAAGCGGTCCATGCCGATGTTGGAGCCGTTGGCGATCAGCTCTTCGAGATAGCCGATGTCGGTGGTGTCGCCGCTGTGCCCGATCACGACACGGGACGGGTCGACGCCCTCTTCACCGAAGATCCGCTGCTGGTCCAACCCGCGACGGGTGGCGGCATGGGTGTGCGTGGTGATCGGCACGCCGGTTTCGCGGTGCGCCGCAGCGACCGCCCGCAGCACCCGCTCCACGCCGGGGGTGACACCCGGTTCGTCGGTGGCGCACTTGAGGATCGCGGCCTTGATGCCGGTGCCTGCGATGCCTTCGGCGATGTCACCGACGAACATCTCGGTCATGATCTCGGGGCCGTCGAGCAGCGTTCCCGGCCCGCGCAGGGAGAAGTACAGCGGCACGTCGTTGTAGGTGTAGAGGCCGGTGGCGACGACGATGTTGATGTCGGTCTCCGCGGCGATGCGGGCGATGCGCGGAATGTAGCGGCCGAGCCCGATGACCGTCAGGTCGACGATGGTGTCGACGCCGCGGGACTTGAGCTCGCGCAGGCGGTTGATCGCGTCGGCCTCGCGGGTGGCCTCGTCGCCCCACACCTCGGGGTGGTTGGCGTTGACTTCATGAGACAGCACGAAGACGTGTTCGTGCATCAGGGTCACACCGAGGTCGGCGGTGTCGATGGCTCCTCGGGCGGTATCCACTTGCGGCACTCCGCCGATGCTAGCGACGCCGCGAGCGCGGCAACGGAGATCAGCGCAAGCAGCTGGACGCCCGCGGAGTGCCCGGCGTAACCGTCCACCGATCGCCACGGGTTCTGCGACAGCACCGCACCCGCCACGATCAGCCCGCCCGCGCTTGTGCCGACGGTGACGGCGTCATCGAGCCGGGGACGATTGCGCAGCAGGTAGCGGACGCCGATCGCCGCGCCCATCACCACGACGCCCGCGATGCCTGCGATGACGGCGCCGACGGCCAGGATCGCCACGCTCGTCGCGACGCCGTTGGGCCGCCACGGCTTCGCCGGGTCGGCGGGCGGCGGTGGTCGTCGTGGGGGCACGAGCGCCAACAACGCCAGTATCGGCAGCAGCGCCAACCCGCCCGCGATGCCTGCGCGGTAGACGGCGTTGGCGCCGAACGACAACGTGACGCTGCCCGCCGTGCCAGCGGGCACGACCCAGCCCTGCTGCCAGCCGTTGACGGTCACCGGGCTCAGCTCGGTGCCGTCGGCGGTGCGGGCAGTCCAACCCGGGTTGATGCTTTCGGGCACCACGAGGATGCGTGACGCCTGCGACGCAGGCACGTCCACCTCGCGGTGATCGGGTGTCCATGCCTTGTTCTGAACAGGTTCCATTGCGGCGCTTGGCAATCGACGACCGAGAGGTCCGACCAGCTGCACACCGTCGACGACGAACGCCGCGCCGGGATTGATCAGAAGTTCCTGCTGCCCCGGCGGCAGCGCGATGGGGTCCTGCCGACAGGGCCTCGCCGGAATCGGCTCGCCGTCCAGCAGCGCGCCGACGCTGGTGTTGATCTCGGTCTGGATGAAGTGGCCAGCGACGGCGATGATCGGCCCTCGGCCACACGGCAGTATCACCGGGCGTTGCCTGTTGCGCGCGGCGTCGGCGGCCGCAATGGGTCGGCCCTGCGCGTCGAGCGCGGTGATCTCGGCCAGGCCCGGCGGCTTGATCTGATCGAAACCCAGTGCCGTGCGGTCGATCACGTCGTCCCAGTCCAGAATGGAAACCTTGACCGTGTCGGTGACTTTCGGCTGCAGCGACACCGACTGTGCTTTGTCGCCGGTGAGCGGACGGACCTGCGGGCCGTCCCCGAGGTCGATCGCCACCAGCTTCGGATGTGCGGGCAGCGTCGACGAACTCGGCGCCAGCCGCAGGCCGCCCACCTCGCGGGCGGACGGCAGCTTCAACGTCAGGGTGGGCGGCGTATGGAATTGCGCCACCCGCTGCGGTGCGGTCCACGCGGTGCGCGGGTCCCCGTCGGTGGCCGCATAGACCGAGCCGAGCACGTCGATCGGGTCGGAGTCGCCTTCGGCCCTCGCCGTGCCCGGTTGGCGGATCAGGTCGGCGAGATGGGGTCCCTGTCGCGGCCGCACCCACACCGTCGGGGTGACCGATATCGGTTCTGGCACCGTCAGTGTGCGGCTGAGGTTCACCGGTTCCTCCGGCGACAGCGCCATCGTCGCCGCGCAGTGCACGCCGTCGGGTCCGTCGGCACAACCGGACCGGCCCAGCAGCTCGGAACCCAGATCCCATTGTGCGACAACGGCGTTCGACGGTGGTCCCGGCACAGACACGGTGTGACGGAGTTCGATCGGCTGGGCGAAACCGGAGGCGTCGTACTGGGTGACCGTGAAATCGGTGATGCCGAACTGCACGCCCGGTGACCCGTCGTCGGTGCCGACCGCGGTGATCCGCACCCACGGCGTCTCGCCGTACGGCAGCGCCGCGGTGATCGGTTTCCCCGGTTCGTCGAAGCGCAGCGTGCTGGTGCCGTTGACGGTGGAGATCTCGATCCGGCGGACCTGCGCACCGACCGCCGTCGCACTCGGTGTCACGGTGATGGTGGCGTTGGTGACGGGGTGGTCGAAGTCGACCTGCAGCCATTGGCCCAGCGCCGCCTGCAGGCTGTTGGACACCCAGCTTGTCGAGGAGTCGCTGTCGATGGCCGCGGTCGGTCCGCTCGCGGGCGAGACGTTGGGCAGCGCGGTGGAGTCCGACGCCGAACTCGACACCGTGATCCGGCCACCGGTCCAGGCGCCTGCCACCATGCGGGCATCGCCTGCGGGATAGTCGGGCACCCGGTTGAAGGTGTGCCGCGCATCGCCTTCCGCGCGGATCGCCGACGAGTGGTCGTCGACGCGGCCGTAGTCGGTCTCGCGCGACAGCGGGGTGTCGGTGACGGTGACGACCGGTGTCGGGAGCCCGGCGCGCTGTGCGTCCGCGGTCAACAGCATGGGCCCAAGCGGCGGCTGGTCGGACAGCCTGCGGCGCTCGTCGAGGCGCAGCAGCGCCTCGGGCCCGCCGTCGACGCGGGCCATCGCGTCGGTGTCGGCGAGATACGGCGCACCCGGCTGGTCCATGGCGTCGACCCGGTAGATCTCCACGGCCGGGTACTTCGGCCGCAAGCCGCTGTCGGAGATGAAGCCCGGCAGCGTGCCCGGCCCGACCGGGTCGCCGAACTCGGCGACCTTCGACAGTCCCCGCGAGCCGTCGATCGCGCGGTGCACCAGCACCGGCCTTGCCGACCGCGAGGTCTCCGGGTCGAGATCGTTTCGCACGACGACGTAGGAAATCCCTTGCCTGGCAAGGGTATCAGCCAGACCGGCGGATGGCCGCCCGGCGGCGAACAGCCGCTGAACAGAATCCAGCGCGCGGATCGTCTCCGGCGGTGTCAGCGGAATCGAGTCACGCACACCCCACGGGCTGCTGCCGAGCACCTGAAGCGGTTCGTCGTGGCTGGATCCCCACACCTGAGTGGCGAACGGGGCGCCGGGCGCCACAAGCACCCGCCCCCGCAAGCCGGAGGTGCCCACGTCCGGCGCGGGACCCGAATTGTGCTCGTCGAGCCAGGCGGCGGTCTCGTGCCAGTACGGCGGGATCGCGTCGAACGCTCCCGGTGGGGTCAGCCGACCCGTCCACGCCAGCGACGTGCCCGTCGCCAGCGCGACCAGCACCACGATGCCGACCGCGACGCGCTTGTCGTTCTCGGGGTGCGCGAAGGCGTGCACCCACTCCCGCCGCGGCACGCTGCCAGGCAGCGGCAGGCGGCCAAGCAGATGCGCGAGGCCGAGCACCAACGGCAGCCGGATCAGCGGCTCCAACTTGTGCACGTTGCGCAACGGGGTTCCTTCGGCGTCAAGGAACGTCTGAACCGCATGGGCCAGAGGCGATCCAAGGCCGCCCGCGTATCCGGCCGCCAACAGGGCTGTCCCGATCAGCAGGATCGTCACCAACCGGCCGCGGGCAGGCATCGTGCGCATCGCCAACCCGGCAAGGCCTGCCGCGGCGACGAGCGTGGTGGCCAACACTGCAACGGTTCCGGTGACAAGCGTCGCGCCTGCGGTGGCGTCCGGCGCGACGAACGGGGTCCAGCTGTCGGTGCCGCGCAGCACCTCGGTTAGCGACGTCCATTGCGTTGTGACACCGGACGATTCGATGAAGTCGAGAAACGGCGGACTGATCCGGCCGAGCATGACCAGCGCCACCACCCACCACGTGACGGCCAGCACCGCACCCAGCGCCCACCACGCGGTGAACCGCACCCACACTCGGTTCGGCCGGTGAAACGCCCACCAGATCAGCGCGGGCAGGCAGCCGGTCAGCGTGGCCACCGCGTTGACCGCGCCCATCAGGGCGAGCGCCAGCGCCGACCGCGCGGCGAGCACCCGCACCGACCCGGAGCCGCGCAGCGCGAGGACGACCGGCAGCAGCACCCACGGCGCGAGCATCATCGGCAGCGTCTCCGACGAGATGGCGCCGATCGTGGTCAGCACACGCGGCGACAGCGCGAACGCCGCAGCAGCGATCACCCGCGACCCCGGCGACCCGATGCCCAACGCCTCGGCCAGCCGAAGCAGCCCCCAGAACCCGACCGTCAGCAGCAGCGCCCACCACAGCCGCTGAGTCACCCAGCCGGGAAGCCCGACGACATCGCCGAGCAGGAAGAAGGCGCCGTGCGGGAACAGGTAGCCGTAGGCCTGGTTCTGCGCCTGGCCGAACGGCAGCTCGCTGTTCCACAGGTTGAGCGCGCGCGCAAGGAACCGCAGCGGGTTGGCGGTGAGATCGAGTTTGGTGTCCGGCGAGATCTTGCCCGGCGACTGCGCGAACGTCAGCGCCAGAGACAGCGCCGCGACCAGCCAGATCCAGCGGCGGGAAAGCGGCGTCAGGCTAGCTTCGGTTGCCGTACTCGACACGGTTCAGCACGGCCGACGCCGGATCGCCTGCCTGCACCGGGGGCTTGGTGTCCTGCTGCACCATCAGCGTGATCCCGAAGATGGCGGCCGCGCCAAGCAATAGGCCGACAACGATGCTTGCCGCAGCGGGCACCAGAAACCGGTCCATGCGGCCCAAACTAACACGCGGGTCCATGTCCGCAGATGAGCGCCCGTTCTGGCGCCCGTGCCGCGCCGTGACAGCATGACCCCATGGCCCTTCCCCGTCTACTGGGTGCGCTCGCGGCGCTGACCGGCTTGCTGGTGGCCTGCTCGTCCACCACCGAGAAGCCCGCCACCGAAGCCAACCCGTCGAACACCTCCATGGACCGGCCGCTGCCCGCCGCGCCGGTGCCGCCCGCCTGCGGTGACGTGCTCGCGGCGATGTCGACCCGCGACAAGCTGGCCCAGCTGCTGATGGTCGGTGTCACAGGGGCGGACGATGCCCGCGCCGTTGTCGACAACCAGCACGTCGGCGGCATCATGATCGGCAGCTGGACCGACCTGTCGATGATGGGCGCGCCGCTGGCCGACATCGCGGCGACCGCGAGCCCGCTGCCGCTCGCGGTCAGCGTCGACGAGGAGGGCGGCCGGGTGTCACGGCTGGCCACCCTGATCGGCAGCCAGCCGTCGCCGCGGGTGCTCGCTCAGACCATGACACCCGACGAGGTCCGCGGCATCGCGTTCCAGCGCGGTCAGGCCATGCGCGGCCTCGGCGTCACGATCGACTTCGCACCGGTCGTCGATGTCACAGAAGAATCCGACGACGAGGTGATCGGCGACCGCTCGTTCGGCTCGGATCCGGCGCAGGTCATCGAGTTCGCAGGCGCCTACGCCCAGGGGCTGCGCGACGCCGGTGTGCTGCCCGTGCTCAAGCACTTCCCCGGCCACGGCCACGCGTCGGGCGACTCCCACGAGGGGGGCGTCGTCACCCCTCCGCTGGACGAACTGAAGGCAGGCGACCTGATCCCGTACCAGACGTTGACCACCCAGGCGCCGGTCGCCGTCATGGTCGGCCACATGCAGGTGCCAGGCCTCACCGGCACCGACCCCGCCAGCCTCAGCCCCGCGGCCTACGGGCTGCTGCGCTCGGGCGGCTACGGCGGTCCAGGGTTCAACGGCCTGGTGTACAGCGACGACCTCTCCAGCATGGGCGCCATCAACCAGCGCTACAGCGTCTCCGACGCGGTGCTCAAGGCGCTGCAGGCCGGTGCCGACGTCGCGCTGTGGGTCACCACCGACGAGGTGCCTGCGGTGCTGGACAGGCTGGAGAAGGCGTTGGCGGCAGGAGAGCTGTCGCAGGGCCGCGTCGACGAGTCGGTGCTCAAGGTGGCAGCCCAGAAGGGCCCCAATCCGAAGTGCTGACGCGCCCGGGTTCAGCGGACGGTCTTCACCGTTTCCAATGACGGGTCCGCCGCGCTGATCGGATTGCCCGCGGTGCGGAGCGCGGACAGCAGCGCGATGACGTCCGCGCTGAATCGCTCGCCTGGCATCACCAGCGGGATGCCAGGCGGATAGGGCGTGATGGCCTCGGCGGCGATGCGTCCCGACGCCTGCGCCAGCGCAACCGTCTTGTCGGCGGCGAAGAACGCCTCGCGCGGCGTCAGCGCCGTCTCGGGTCGGACCGCGAGCACGTCTGCGGTCAGCCCGGCGGGTTGGTTCTCGTCGTTCCGCCCGACGTGCGCGGCGACTTCGGTGAAACCCGCGACCAGACGGTCCATGTCGCGGTCGGTGTTGCCGATCGTGGTGATGCACAACACATGCCCGGTGCCCGCCAGTTCTGGCTGCACACCGTGAATGCTGTTGAGCCGTCCCACGATCTCGCGCGCATCGGCGGCCAACCCGCTCGTGCCGATGAGAAGTTTGGTCTCGTCGAGTTGGTGCAGGCCGGTTCCCGCGCCCGCCAGGTCGTGCTGCCGCAGCACCCGCAGACCGTCGATGTCCTCCAGCCGGTCGGCCGTTCGCCTTGCCCGGTCCAGCGTCTGGTCCAGAAGTGCTCGGCCATCGAGCATCATCTGCCGCCTGGCGAGGTCGATCGACGTCATGATCGCGAAATGCGGGCTGGTGGTTTGGATCAGCTGCAGGGCCCTGCGAACCGAGGCGGGGTCTATCACGGCGGTGTCGACATGCAGCACAGCAGCCTGGCTCAGGCCGGAAAGGATCTTGTGCACCGACTGCACTGTCGCTGCGGCACCGGACGTCTCGCCACTTGCAGGCAGGTCGGGATGGAAGGCGAAATGTGGTGAATGCGCGCCGTCGACAAGGAGTTTGGCGTCGTTGCGGCGGCACATGCCGGCGAGCACACCGATGTCGCCGCATGTGCCGTAGTACGTCGGGTGCAGGATCCAGAGCGCTTTGGCGGCGCTGTTGGCGAAGGTGCTTTCGACGACGGCGGCGTCAAGCCCATGCGCGACACCGAATTCCGCGTCCCAGCGTGGCTCGAGCCAGACCGGGCGCGCACCGACCTGCACAAGCCCCGCCAACACGGACTTGTGCGCGTTCCGGGCGACCAGCACGGGCTCGTCGGGATGCAGTGCCGAAAAGGCCACCGCGATGTTCCCGCCCGTTGACCCCTGTACGACGATGAAGCTCTGCGGCACGCCCCACGCATCAGCGATCAGCCGCTCGGCGGCCAGTATCGGGCCCGCAGGGCTGTGCAGGTTGTCGGTGTCGGGGAGATTGTTCAGGTCGATCGCCGCGATGTTGTCGCGGAACCACGGGTCCAGGGTCCGGCCGCCCTTGTGCCCGGGGCTGTAGAACGGAGCCTGGTCCCGCTCGACGAAGTGTTTCAGCGCGTCGAAAAGCGGTGCAGCGGAGTGCATCAGAGTGCGTACACGCGGGCGGCGTTGTGTGCACCGATCATTTCGACGATCGCGATCGCATCCTGCTCGCCACAGTCGCCGCCACGCACCCACTCCCCGAGGACCAGGCCCATAGCGCGCCGCCACAGCACCGCCCCCAATAGATGGAGCTCAGGCGGTCCGAACGCGTCCGAGCTGTACAGCTGCTTGGCGAACGGCGCGGTGTCGAGCGCCTCGGCGACCAGACCGATTGATCGGGCACCGAGATAGTTGATGGCAAGGCCCACATCGAAATTCACGTGATCGAACGCCTGCGCCAGGTAACCGGCCTGACGGTGGAACGGGTAGCAGTGCAGCAGTAGCACCGGGACGGGTGTCATGGTGCGCAGCAGCGGCAGCAGCAGCAGCGGGTCGGTGCGGTTCAGATCGAGGTCCCGGTCCCCGAAGCCGACGTGTACCTGCACCGGCAGCCCGTGGTCGGCGGCCTCGTGCACGCCGAAGGCGATCAGAACCGGGCTGTCGACACGTAAGTCGCTGCCCTGGGCGGCAAGTGAGCGGGCGTGCTCGACGACCGCGACGTCGGTCGGACGCGACCAGTCGATGTCGAAATTCGTGCGGTAGGCGGCGATGGTCTTGGTGCCGACGATGTCCGACGAGTTCACCGCACCCTGCAGGGCACTCCGGAACGCCGCGGGGAAGTCGTCGGGATCCGTCCCGGCCTCGAGTAGATCCTCGGTGAGTCGTTCCAGCCGCAGGATCTCCGACGTCGGCCTGCCGCTGAGCTCGGCGAGCTGATCGGTGGTGGTGAGCAGGTCACCCTTGAAGCCGGTGTCCACGACCCAGCGGGCTACGCCGGCCCGGGTCAGCATCGCTGCGGTCAGCTCGTCGGGCCCGAGCTCGCTGCGGCGGGCCCAGTAGTCGTCGGCGGGCGCGTGCGCCTGCAACCCCAAAACGGGGGCGCACCAACGTCGGATGGCGAGGCCGAGGGGGGAGTCGAACATCGTCATGAAATCTGGAACGGGGTCGGTCGACCCCTCGTTGATCGACGCCTCGAAACCGGCCCGGTCTACCGGTTTGTTGAACGCGCCGTGGACGTGATGGTCGACAAGGGCGATGTCGCGCAGCCGGTCGGCCAGTGCATCGGGCACCCGATGCTCGACCCCGCTGAAGACGTCGGGCGCATCACCAACCGGCATACCGCGCGACCTCCTCCGCATCGACCTTCCCTGCGGCGACGTCGGCGATGGCGTCTCCGAGAATGACGGCCGCTCGTGCCGCCTCGTCCTCGGTCAGCACCAGCGGCGGCGTGATCTCCAGGACGTTGCCGCCGACGTAGAAGACCACCGCACCCAACTCCCAGGCACGGTAGACGACCTGCGCGGCGAACCGCGGATCGCGGTCACCGGTCTGCGGGTCGACCAGTTCAAGCCCGATCGCCAGGCCGCGGCCGCGCACCTCGCCGATGCGGTCCGCGCCCGGCGACCCGGCCAGCCCTCGTAGCGCGTCCTGAAGGGCCGCACCGACTTTCGCCGCGTGCTCGGCAAGCCGGTCGGCGACGATCGTGGCCAGAACCGCCCGGCCTGCCGCCGTACACACCGGATTGCCCGCGGTGGTCAGCAGCGCCGCGGCGGGCGGTTCGTCGAGAATCTCCGCAGGGCCGACCGCAGCCGACAGCGGAAGGCCGCCTCCGAGCACCTTGCCGAATGTCACGATCTCGGGCACCACGCCGTCGTGCTCGAACGCGTGCATGGTGCCCGGCCTGCCCAGGCCCATCTTGACCTCGTCGCAGATCATCGGCACGCCGTGGGCACGGCAGCGTTCGTGCAGTTGCCCGAGGAAGCCGTCCGGCGGAACCACAAGCCCGCCGTCGGACAGAATCGGCTCGACGATCAGGCAGGCGATGGCGCCGGTCGCGAAGTGCTTCTCGGCGAGGTCGAGGCACTCGGCGACGTCCGCGTCGATGCCGCCGCCCGTGGGCCGGAAGGGGTTGGGGTAGGGGAGGAAGACGACGTCGGGATCCGGCGCCGCCCCGGCGTCGACGTGCACGCCCGAGACGCCCATGGCAACGCCGACGCCGCCGTGATAGCTGTGTTCGAACGCGACTACCGTTCGCTTGCCCGTCGCGTGCCTGCACGCCCGCAGGGCGACATCGTTGGCGTCAGATCCCGCGTGGCCCAGATAAACTCGTCGCTCGCCGCTTCCCGGCACAAGCGCGAGCAGGTCTTCGGCGAGGCCGACGGAATCGGGATGCACCGCCGAAAGGCCGCCTGCGCCGGGCGCCGTGCGCACCGCCCTGCTGACGGCCTCGGCGACCGCCGGATGCCCGTGCCCGAGCCCGCAGGCCGTCCAGGTGGCCGACAGATCGAGCAGTTCGCGGCCGTCGGGGGTGACCAGAGTCGAGCCGTGCCCGGACACCACCTCGAGCGGGAAGAACCGCAGCTTCTCGATGCCCGCGATCGACGCTTCGTCCCGCTCGTAGAGCGTGCTCACGACTTCAAGTTCAATTCGGCCGAAAGCGATTCGCCGACGCGCTTGGCAATACCCGAGGCCGCCAGCGCGATGACCAACCCGACGATGCACCAGTAGAGACCGAGCAGCGGTGCGGCGGACCATGTTTCGGCGTCCTTGACGTTGAACCACAGCACCACCACGATCACCAGCGCACCCAGCAACGGCAGCACCAGGCCGAGCGCCTTGCCCTTGCCGCCGTGCACGTCGAGGAACTTCGGGGAGCCGACGAACCACGCCGCTGCGACCTCGACCAACAGGTAGCACACCATCAGGCACACCGAACCGGCGACTGCGAACAGGAAATAGGTGTTGATCGCGTCGTTGCCCGTGCCCATGTCCGGCCAGCCGACAGCGGCACAGATGAGGTTGACCACCAACGCGACGACCACGACCAGCCAGGTGGCGCTGCGCGGGCCGCCGGTGGCGGCGTGAATGTGCGCCAAGGCCTTCGGGCCGAAGCCGTCGCGGGCGAATGCGTAGAGCATCCGGCCCGAGGTCGCCGATGTCGCCAGGTGGCAGCCGAACGCGGACACGATCGCGGTGAAAATGACGACGAGGCCGAACCACTGTCCTACGTAGGTAGTACCCAAGTCGCCCAACGTGTTTCCCGAACTCTGGAAGGCGTCGAGCCCCGCCTGATCGGTGCCGAAACCGTTCACCTGGGCGAACATCACGACGACGAACAGCACGCCGGTCAGCAGCAGCGTGCCCGCCAGCGCCCGCGGGATATTGCGGCCGGGATTGTCGGTCTCCTCGCCCATCGACGCGCACGCCTCGAAGCCCGCCCAGGACAGAAACGCTGCGACGACGCCCGCGAGCACCGCCGACGGCGCGACGCCACCGGAGAGCGAGAACACCGAGAAGTCGATGCCCGTCGACGGAGCGCCGCCCTTCCCCAGGATCACGACGACGAGCACGATCATGGCCAGAATGCCGATGCCCTCGATGGCGAGCAGGACCTTGGCCAGCAGCCTGATATCGCGGCCGGACAGCAGGAACGAGATCACCGCCGCGATCACGACGATCAGCACCCACGGCGCCTGGCGCGGGTTTTCACTGTCGGGTTGCAGCCCGGCGATGAACGCGTTGGTGAACGCCGCGGTCAACGCGAGGGTGCCGATGGAGAAGGCCCAGTACGCGCCCAACATCGCGAAACCGGCGAAGAACCCCGCCCTCGGCCCGATGGTGCCGCCGACCAATCCGTATGAGGATCCGGCGTGATTGAGATGCCGGGTGAGCCGGACGAAGCTGTAGCCGACCAGCGACACGCCAACCAGGCCGATCAGGAACACCAACGGGATCGACTTCCCGACGGTGCCGATCAGGCCCTGACCGTTTCCCGACATCGCCAGGGTCGGCCCGACGAGGGCCACCGAAAGCGCCAGCGCCACCCAGAACGGCAGCTGTCGACGGGGGATCTGGTCGACGTCGTCCGAGGGGACTGCCGGTGTGTTCGTAGCCATCGATCTCTCCTTCGTGCGCGAGGGTTTTGGTCAGCAGCTCCAGGCCAGCCGCAGGGCTTTGGTGGTTTCGGCCGGTGGCCGGTCGCCGAATGTGGTGATCTCGTAGCGGCGAACCGCAACCAGACCCTCGATGACCGCCGGGGTCAGCAGGTCCGCTGCGACCGGCGAGGTCTCGAGGGCCTTGATCACCGTCTGCTGGTCGGTATGCAGCATCGGCGGTGGCTGCGCGGCCTTGGCCGGGTCCTTCGGCACCTCGGCGGGCAGCTCGAGTCCCTGTTCGATGCCTCGCAGTGCGCTGCCGAGGAACGACACCGCGGCGAGGTAGGGGTTGGCGCTGGGATCGACAAGCTTGAGCTCGACGTTGGCGCCGTGCGGGGTGCCCGGCGTGGCCGCGACGAATCGCACTGCGGCTTCGCGGTTTTCCAGACCCCAGCACTGCGCGGCGCCCGCCCAGTTGCCCGGTTTCAGCCTTGCGGCCGACAGCACGCAGCCCGCGTAGACGCCGAGAAGGTCGGGCAGCGTCTGCAACACCCCCGCGATCGCGGACTCGCCCGCCTTGCGCATGCCGTAAGGGCCGTCGCCGCCGGAGAACAGCGGCCCCTCGTCGTCGGACAGCGACATGTGCAGATGCGCGCCGTTGCCCGCCTCGCCCTCGAAGGGCACCGGCGAGAACGAGATTCGCATGCCGTGCCTGGCGGCGGCACGGCCGATCACGATGCGCGCCGCGGCAACGGTGTCGACCGCGGCGACGGGAGTGTTCGGAGCGATGGATACCTCGAGCTGATCGTGGCCGTACTCGGTGTGGATCTGCTCGACGGGTAGCCCGGCGCGGTCGGCGGCCGCGGCGAGGTCGACGAGGAACGCCGCGCGGTCCAGCGACGTGCGCACACCGTAGGGTGACCACGGATCGGCCGACGCGTGGCCTGCCTCTGCCGACAGCATCGTGCACTCCAGCTCTACGCCGACCCTGGCGGTCAAACCCTTTGCGTGCAAGGCCGATTCGACACCGGCAAGCAGCGACCGGGTGCACAGTGCGGCGGGGGCGCCGCCCTGATCGGTGAGGTCGCCCGGCGCCCAGGCGATACCGTCGTCGATCAGTCGAAGGTCGGCGGGATCGATGCGGATCCGCAGGTCGCCGTCGACGCCGATGTTCGGGGTGAACGCGATGCCGCTGTCGACGCAGAAGACACTCCACGAGGGCGAGACGCCCATGCCTGCGCGCTGGAAGGCGTCGAGTCGGCGCAGCGGCACGTACTTCGCGCGCGTCACGCCTGCCAGGTCGGTTATCGAACCCGCTACGAGTGCGACGCCCTCGGCATGCAGCCCCTCGACATCGTTGGGTAGCGGCATTGAACCTCCTCGGACATCAACGAGTGTGCGAGCCGTATATGTCACAAATGTTTCATGATCTCTAAGATCTGCGCTAGAGGATCGATTCATAAAATTTTGGTCCGTTCGAAGGGGTGTCGCTATGTGCCGACTCTTGGGTGTCGTGTCCGCCACCCCCATTTCCGTGGCGCAGGCCGTCGGTGAGCGCGTGCTGAACGACTTCGTGGCCCTGACGAAGATCCACGGCGACGGGTGGGGCATCGCCCGCGTCCGACTGCCCGGTCACGACCCGACGATCGAGGTGTCGGCGGGCAGCGCGCTCGACGACCCGCACTTCGTGAGCGCCACCCATGACCGGCGGTCGGCGGCGAGCCTGGTCCACCTGCGCTGGGCGACCACCGGGATCGCCGTCCGGCCGGAGAACTCACACCCGTTCCTCGCCGAGCGAATTACCATGGCGCACAATGGTTCCGTCAAGCCGATCCGAGAGCTCGAACAGCTGATCACATCCGAAACCGCCGCGACGCTTCGCGGCACCACCGACAGCGAGCGCTATTTCGGCCTGATCCGCCAGCACCGCGCCTCGTCGCCAAGCCTGGCCGAAGCAGTCCGGCGGGCGGTGTCGCAGCTGCGCGAGATCTTTCCCGACGCCAGCCTCAACTCGCTCATCCTCGGCGAAAACCAGCTGATCGCCGTGCACGCACACGCCCGCAGCCGGCTGCCCGACGAGGACATCGCGGAGATCACGGCCGCCGACCTCCCCGCCGAACACCTCGAGGACTACTTCGGAATGCGCTGGGCACGTCCCGACGAGGACAGGGTGGTTGTCGCCTCGACGGGCTTCGGCGACCTCGACTGGCGACCGCTCGAGCCGGAGACCGTCACGTCGATCTCGATGTATGACCTGTCGATGGCGACGTTGCCGCTGATGACCCCCTCGACACCGTGACCGCAGAGACCGTCGCGGCGCGGACGAGTTCGGCCTTGCCGACGTTGAGCAAGGCCGAACGCAGGGTCGGCCGGACCCTTCTCGCCGACTATCCGAGCGCAGGGCTGGCCAGCGCCGCCCGGCTGGCCGAACGCGCCGAGGTCAGCCCACCGACGGTGCTCCGGTTCGCGCAGTCGCTTGGCTATGACGGGTTCACCGATCTGCAGGTCGCATTGCGTGCCGAGCTGTCGGCCCGGTCGAACGGCCCGATCACCCGGCTGCCCGATGCCCCACCCGCCGGAGGTCTTCTCGACCGGTTGCTGCAGCAGGCGCGGGCCCAGAACCAGCGAGCCGTCGACACGCTGGCGGCGCTGCCGACATCGGCGCTCGACGCCGCGGTCGCGCTGCTGTCGGACACCGGACGGGCCCTGTATCTGCACGGCGGACGCTTCTCGCATCTACTGGCCATGCACCTCGCCGCACATCTCGAACAGCTGCGGCCGGGGGTGCGGTTGCTCGCCGATCCGGACGGCAGCGACATGGGTGCGATGCTCGAACTGACGCGCGCCGACGTCGTCGTGCTGTTCGATTACCACCGCTATCAGCGAAGCGCCGCGGACCTCGCGCTGCGGGTGCACCGCGCCGGGGCGACGGTCCTGCTCATCACCGACGACCTGGCGTGTCCGGTCGCACCCGACGCGGAGGTGGTGCTCGCGGCGTCAAGCACCGTCGGGACCACGTATCAGAGCATGGCCGCGGGCTTCCTGCTCACCGAATTGTTGATCCCACTGGTGATGGACGCACTCGGCGAACCTGCGCGCACGCGGATGGCGCTGTGGGAGGAGCAGCGCCGCACCGAGCTTCTGCCCTGACCAGCTATTCTCGAGTAATGGCAGGTGGCACCAAACGACTTCCACGTGCCGTTCGTGAGCAGCAGATGCTGGACGCCGCAGTGCAGATGTTCTCCGTCAACGGCTATCACGAGACGTCGATGGACGCCATCGCCGCGCAGGCCCAGATCTCCAAGCCGATGCTCTACCTCTATTACGGCTCCAAGGAGGAGCTCTTCGGCGCGTGCCTGGACCGCGAACTGAGCCGGTTCGTCGAAACGGTGCGGGCCGAGATCGACTTCAAGCAGAGCCCGAAGGACCTGTTGCGCAACGCCGTTCTGTCGTTCCTGAACTACATCGATGCCAACCGTGCCTCGTGGATGGTGCTGTACACCCAGGCGACCAGTTCGCAGGCATTCGCACACACGGTGCGCGAGGGTCGCGAGCGGATCATCGACCTGGTGGCGCGGCTGCTGGCATCGGGCACCCGACACCCCGAACCCGATGCCGATTTCAACATGATGGCCGTCGCCCTCGTGGGTGCGGGCGAGGCGGTGGCCCACCGGGTCAGCACCGGCGACGCCGATGTGGACGAGGCCGCTGCGCTGATGATCAACCTGTTCTGGCGGGGACTGAAAGGCACGCCGTCAGACAAGGACGGTCAGCAGGTGCAACCGCACGCTTCGTAGCTGCTCCACAGCGAACAAGCGGCTTGGGCGGCGGCTGACATGCCGCCCATGTTTTCGAGGGCCGCGTCGGATATGTCCCTCGTGAAGACGTCGTCCTTGATTGCGGTGCCCATGGCTAAGCTCCCTTCGGTTTCTTGACCATCAAAAGTCTCCGCAGATCCTGACGGATCAGTTAATTTTCTAGCAGTATGAGCAGGGCAGCCACCGCCGGTGGTTGAATAATCTGTGGATTCTCTGTGAATTAGCCGGGTCATTGCGCAGCTAAGGTGCAACGCCTTGCTCGATTGGTTCGGGGGAGCGCGTGGAGCCAGGCGACGAGCGCATCGTGAACCGCGCTGCGACGATCGACGAGCTGCTCTCCGCAGCCGGTCCAGCATCGCCGGAGCAGCTGCGCGCCACCGATCTCGCCGAACGCCGCTACGAGGCCTGGTGCCGGGCGGCGGCCGGCTCCGACACGGCATTGTTCAAGCGGCGGCTGGACCGCGACGGGCTGTCGCGTCAGGATGTCCTGGCCAGGCTCGCGGCCGTCTATACCGGTTCCCCGGCGTGGATCGAGGACGCCAGCTGGGTCGCCGCGGCCCTCGAACGACCCGAAAAGGGCACAGTCGAGCCTGGCTCGACTGTGCCCTTCGAGCACTTGTTGACGCCGGTGATCGACGCCGCGGCCGCCCGCCTCTGGGACGGGCTCACGCCCGCGGCGCGAGACAACCTGAGCGAAAGCTCTGTAGGTGATTTGCGGGATGCTCTGATGTCCGACCTGTCAGAGCTGTCGGCACCGGCGATCTACGATCTCTTCGCAGAAGCGCGCGGCCGAGGTACCGGCTACCTCGAATTCGTCGCGGACATGAAGACCGCGGGATTCCGACGGCTCTTCGAGGCGAAACCCGTCCTGTTGCGGTTGATGAGTTCGCTCACCCGGCAATGGATTGACTCGTCACACGAGTTCGTCACGCGGTTGGCGGCCGACATCGAGGCCATCCGGCGTGAGCTGCTCGGCACTGATTCAGTGTCGCGGGTGGCGGCGATCGAGGGCCGGCTGTCGGATCGGCACAATTTCGGCCGCTCCGTGAGGATCCTCGAGTTCGAGACCGGTGAGCGCGTGGTCTACAAGCCGAAAGACCTGAGCGTCGACGCCGTCTGGGCGGCGCTGGTCGGCAGGCTCAACGCATCCACCCCGCCGATCGATCTGCGCGCTGTGCAGGTACTTGCCCGGGAAGGCTACGGCTGGACGGAATTCATCGAGCACACGAAATGCACATGCGCACAAGACTTTGCGCTGTTCTTCTTCAGAGCTGGTGCCTGGCTGGCACTGTTCCACGTATTCGTTGCGGTCGACATGCATCAGGAGAACATACTGGCTGCCGGATCACATCCCGTGCCCATCGATCTGGAGATGATTCTGCAGGCTGCCGATGCACGCGTCTACGGCGATCTCACCAACGACACCGGGCAGGCGTACGCAGCCGCCATGGAGACGGTGGTCAACTCCGTCCTCACTATCGGCTTGCTGCCTGCCTACGGAAGGCACTCGACCAGCAAGGTTTTCGTGATCGGCGGTGTCAACTCCAATTCGTCGTCCCGGGTGACGGTGCGCTGGACCGACGTCAACACCGACTCGATGAGTCCGGTGAAGGTGACCGACACCGTCGCCACGGTGTCCAACCTGCCCTATTTCGACGGGCAGCGCGGCAGCCTCGGCGACCACATCGACGATCTGATGTCGGGTTTCGCTGAATATGCACGCTTCCTGCGACAGAAAACTGTCACCGCCCTCTTCGGCGACTTCACCGGGCTGCAGATCCGGACGGTCATTCGCCCGACGCGGTTCTACGGTTTCCTGCTCAATCGCTTGCGGGATCGCCACATGATGGATGATGGCGCCGTCTGGTCAGCGCAGGCGGACTTCGTTGCGAGGCTGGCTGATTGGGAGATCGATTCCGACCCGATGTGGCCCCTGTTGCGAGAGGAGCGAGCCGCGCTCGTCGATTTGAACGTTCCGCATTTCACCACCGACACCGGCCCGGGTATCCACCGCGCAACCGGGCGGCTGGGTGAACTCGACGATCGTGAGATCGAATGGCAACTCGAGGTGATTCGACAGAACACCGATCTACTCCGGCATCGGCCACCCCAACCGCTCATGGTCCGCACCGCAGGCACTGCGTCTGTCGAGGCCGTGTTCACCGCGGAGGCCGGCGCCATTGCGGCGGCTCTGGCCTCGCATGCGGTCCGGCGGGGCCGAAGCGCGGCGTGGATCGGCCTCGACTGGCTTGGCGACTCCGAAATCTCCCAGCTCGTCGTGCTTGGCCCGGATCTTTACAACGGAAGCTGCGGCATCGGTGTGTTTCTTGCCGCCTACGGTGCCGTTACCGGCGATGCCGAGGCCAAGGAGTTGGCGCGCTCGGCCGTGGCGGGTTTGCGTCGGCAAATGCGTGGTCGCAACCCGGCGCGTATCGCGCGGTCATTGGGGATCGGCGGAGGCCTCGGTCTCGGATCGATCGTTTATGCCCTTGCGGTGATCGCCGCCCTGGTCGATGACGAAGCCGTGCTCGACGATGCCCACGCCGCGGCGGCGCTGATCACTGAGGAAGTGATCGCCGACGACCACCACCTGGACGTCCTCAGCGGAAGTGCAGGTGCGATTCTTGGTCTCCTTCGGCTGTATCGACAGAGCGGCCGCGAGGACGCGCTCGAACTCGCCGAGAAGTGCGGGCGCCGGTTGACGGGCCATCAGCGGGCCGGGCAGCCCGGGGCCCGCACCTGGACGAGCCCCGTCTTCGGCCACCCGCTCAACGGTATGTCGCACGGAGCGGCGGGATTTGCGTACAGCCTGGCATCGTTGTCGTCGGCGACTGGAACTCAGGAGTTCGCACATGAGGCGACGGAATGTATCGCGTTCGAGAACTCCACGTTCGACACCGCCCATCGCGGATGGGCGGATCTTCGAGGCATAGCCGACTCGGCCTGGCCGTGCAAATGGTGTTACGGATCTGCTGGCATCGGGTTGGCGCGCATCGCCATGACGAAACACGCGGGTGAACCCCTCGAGTTGCGCGCACACGACATTGGCCGTGCCCTCGACGGTGTTGCGGATGCATGGCCTGCGACGACCGACACACTGTGCTGCGGAACGCTGGGCAGCATCGAATTCCTCACCGAGGCCGGCGACGTGTTGGACCGCGGCGAACTGCGCGAGCTGGCCATCGAGCGTCTGCAGACCGTCGTCGAAACACGCCGTGCCACTGGCGATTATCGGTGGAGCGGTGGGACCAGCCGATTCAACCTCGGCCTATTCCGCGGTATCGCAGGGGTGGGTTACACGTTGTTGCGGGCGGTCAATCCGTCGTTGCCCAACGTCCTGGTGTGGGAGTAGGTGATGAAGCCAACGCGTCGCGAGGCGGGCTCCTACGTCTGGCGCAGCGCCACAATGCTCGGCGAGGTCAAGGGTGCAGTCGCTGCGTCGATCGCCCTCGGCCTCGCGGTTTCGGCGCTGCCGTTCGTGGCAAACGCGGCATTCGGCCCTGTAATGCAGTCTGTTGCCGATGCGGGCATGCAGGGAAATCTGGCAGGTGTTTGGGGTCTGGAAGGGTCGTTGCTGAGCCGCCGCGACGAGGCCGGGGGCGGCGCGCTGGGCTGGCTGGCCACTCCCATGCCGTTCGGTACGCTGCTGATCGTCTGGGCAGTCGCGTTGCTGTCGGCGCAGCTGCTCGGCCTCGTCAAGTCCTGGATCGACGCTCGTGTCGACTGGCGGATGCTAACGGTCATCCGCCAGCGCGTTCACGATCACATTCAGACGCTTTCGCTGGACTTCTTCACCGGTTCCCGTGTCGGCGCACTGATGCAGCGGGTGCAGTTGGAGGCCGCAGGTGTTCAGCGGTTGCTGACCGTGTGTTTGATCCCGCCGTCGGTCGACGCCATCGTCTTGGTCGTGGCGCTGGCGTACCTCATCGCACTGTCATGGCAGATGACCATTGTGGCGCTGGTGCTTTCGCCTTTCGCTTTCATCGCCCTCCGAATCACCGGCAGAGGAGTCCAGTCAGCCACGCAGCGGATGATGATGGCGCACCGCTTGCTGGGCGGCGAGTTGGAAGAGACGGTCAGCGGCATATCGGAGGTGCAGGTCTTCAACGCTGAACGACGACGCAGCGTTCGGTTTCGAACCGTGTCCGAGGCGGCCGCGAAAGGCATTGCGATGGTGTTGGTCTGGACCAACACCGGCACGACCAGCGTTCAAGTCCTTGTCGCGTTGAACACGGTGCTGGTCTTGCTTGTCGGTATCGCATACTCCGCCAGCTTCGGCTTGACGTTCGCAGGCCTGGTGGTATTCGTCGGGTTCGTTCCGACGATGTTCGCCGCTGTGCAGCGGATCGTCGCGGCCTATACCGCCTACAGGTCGGTGTATCCCAACGTGGTCGCCACCTACGAGCTGCTCGATACGAAACCCACCGTGCACGACTCTCCGGATGCGCTGCCACTGAACAATGTTCACGGCAACATCGTCTTCGAGAATGTCACATTCAGCTATTCGTCTGAACAGACGGTTCTCGACGGGCTGTCCTTCTCGATCGGAGCAGGCGAGACGGTCGCGTTGGTTGGGCCGATAGGGTGCGGCAAGACCACAGTATTCAACTTGTTGCTGCGATTCCTAGAACCGCAATGCGGCCGGATCATCCTCGACGGTCACGACATCAGTGGCGTCACCATCAGGTCTCTTCGTGAGCAGGTCTCAAAGCTGGCCCAGTTTCCATACTTCGCCAAAGACACCATCCGCGAGAATGTGCGGATGGCGCGGCCGGATGCCAGCGACGCAGACGTCGAGAAAGCGTGCGTGCTGGCCCAAGTGCATGACTTCATCGTTGATCCCACAAAGATTCCCCGCGGTTACGACACCATCGTCGACGTGCAGGTGCCCTCTGGGGGGCAGAAGCGGTTGATCGCGCTGGCGCGCTGTCTACTGCGCAAGCCGCAGGTTCTGCTCCTCGACGAGCCGACCGAGAACCTCGACGCGGATCAGCGCACGCGGTTGACGCGGGTCATCCGTGACTACGCCCGCACCCGGACCTGCATCGTGATCAGCCACGACATGGACTTCGTCACGGCCGTTTCCGACCGAATATTCGTGCTGGCCGACGGCCGCGCCGCAGAGCAAGGCGCCCAATGACGATCGTCGTCAGACCGCCCTGCCTTCCACCAGGCTGATCGGCGCCGCGGTCGGCACCACGCGGGTCAACCGAAAACCGGCCTGCTCGTAGAGCTTCCCGTATTCGTCGGCCGTTCGTTCCCGGGCGGCGACTTGCACGAGCATCTCCATGTCGGCCCACTTGCCGATGAACGCGCGGTCGTGCTCCGGGATCACGAACTCGACCAACAGCAGAGTGTCACCGGGCTTCGCCGCGTCCCGGACGTTCTTCAGGATCGTCAGGGACTCGGCGTCGGGCCAGTCATGGATGACGTTCTTCATCACGTACGCGTCGCCGCCCTCAGGTACGGCGTCGAGGAAGGACCCGCCCTCGACCTGCACCCGGTCGGCAACCCCGTATCTGCGCAGCAGCTCCGGTGCCCCCTCGACGACCTGAGGAAGGTCGTAGAGGACACCGCGGGCGCCGGGAGTCGCCGCGAGAATCGCCGAAAGCAGCCGCCCGTGCCCGCCGCCGACGTCGACGATGGTCACGAACGGGGAGAAGTCATAGGCGGCGATAACCGGTTCGACGGCGAACTCCGATACGCTCGTCATCGCATCGTTGAAGATCGCGGCGAACTCAGGTTGCGTTTCGAGCCATTCCCACGAGCCCATGCCGCGCAGTTTGGGTGGATACGCCTCCCCGGTCCTTACGGCGTCGACCAACCCGCTCCAGTGTTCGCGGTACTGCGGATGGCCCACCATCCGCGCCATGCCTGCCATCGACATCGGCGCGTCGGAGCGCAGCGTCTCACCGAGCGCATTGAGCGCGAAACGGTTGCCTTTGCGGGTGAAGATGCCCTCGCTGATCAGCGCCCGCATCAACCTGGCGAGCGCATCGGGGTCAGCGCCGACACGCCGGGCGAGTTCGTCGGCGGTCAGCGGTCCGTCGGCAAGCGCGTCGGCGACCTTGAGGTCGGCGGCAACGGCGATGCCCTGCGCGCGCCAGGCCCCAATGATCATCTCCAGCATCGTCGCCGCGGGCGGTGCGGTACGGCGATGGACGCTGCCGATGACGTGGCGGGCACGTTCCATGGCGCGGACGAGTCTGGGGGGCGGCATCTTCTGCGCGGTCACGGCTCGACTCTAGGACAGCGCCCCGAGGGTTACTCCATTCTGTATGCATGACGACACGGGGACTGGTGTGGCGAAGTTTGGGCATGCTGCGCGCGGTGCGCGGCCTCATCGTCGTCTCGCTTCTCCTCGGTGTGGTGGCGTCGGCGCTGCCATACGTGTCGGCTGCGTCTTTCGGGCCGTTGGCACAGGTGGTCGCCGACGCAGGCCAGAGCGGAAACCTCGGCAGCGTGTGGGGAATGCGGGGCCCGCTGGTGGCCCGCGAGAACGGCCTGCTCGCCTCGTTGGCAGGCCCTGTCCCGTTCGCGGTGCTCTTGGCGACATGGGCGGGCTCGTTGGTGCTGACTCAATTCATGTACTTCGTCGACGCCTGGGTCGGTGCGAAGGTCGACCGGGTGCTGCTGGTCGATATCCGCCAACGCGTCCATGACCACGTCCAGTCGATGTCGCTGGATTTCTTCACCAGTTCACGCACCGGCGAGTTGATCCAACGGGTCACCGTCGAACCCGCCGCCGTGCAACGCCTTCTGACGAGCTGCCTGCTCCCGCCGTTGATCGATATCGTCGTCTTGATGGTGGCGGTCGGCTATCTGTTGGCACTGTCCTGGCAGATGACTGTCGCCGCGCTGGCACTCACTCCGCTGGCCCTGCTGACACTGAAATACGCTGGCCGCGGCGTCCAGACGGCGATGCGGCGGGTGATGGGAGCCGACCGTGCGATGGCCGCTGAGCTCGAACAGACGGTGAGTGGGATCGCCGAGATTCAGATGTTCAATGCTGCGCCCATGCGCAGCAAGCGGTTTCGCGCAATCTCCGATGACGCTGCGCGAAGCGATGCGAGCTCCGTGGTGTGGATGCAGGCGACCGCGAACGGATCTCAGGTGTTCGTCGCGCTCAGCACCGTCGTGGTGTTGCTGGTCGGTATCGGCTTCAGTTCGAGCTTCGGGCTGACGTTCGCGGGCCTGATCGTTTTCACCGGGATGGTTCCGACGATGTTCGGTGCGGCGCAGCGGGTGATGGGCGCCTACACCACCTACAAGTCGGTGGCGCCGAACGCGGCATCGACCTATGAACTTCTCGATACCCGTCCAACGGTTACAGAGCCGGCGGTCGCGGTGCCGCTGGGCGACGTGCACGGCAATCTCGCCCTCGATGGTGTCACGTTCGGCTATACGGAGGACCAGACCATCCTCGACGGGTTGTCGTTCACGATCGCCGAGGGCGAGACGGTCGCCCTGGTCGGCGGTACCGGATCGGGAAAGTCGACGGTGTTCAACCTGGTGCTGCGGTTCCTGGATCCGCGGCAGGGCCGAATTCTGCTCGACGGACACGACATTGCGGGCGTCACCATCGCGTCGCTGCGTGACCAGGTCTCCAAGCTCGCGCAGTTCCCGTTCTTCGTCAAAGACACGATCCGGGAGAACATCCGGTTGGCCAAGCCGGACGCCACCGACGCCGAGATCGAAGAGGCCTGCGAGAGCGCCCACGTGCACTCGATCATCGCCGACCCGGCGAAACTGCGCGACGGCTACGACACCGTGGTCGACGTGCAGGTGCCCTCAGGCGGACAGAAGCGACTCATCGCGCTCGCACGCTGCCTGCTGCGTCAACCCGAGGTGCTGCTGCTCGACGAACCGACCGAGAACCTCGACGCCGACCAACGGGCGCGGCTGACCGGCGTGATCCGGGGTTATGCGCGGGACCGCACCTGCATCGTCATCAGTCACGACATGGATTTCATTGCCGCGGTTGCCGATCGGATTCTGGTTCTCGAGGACGGTCGTATCGCCCAGACGGGCGACCATGACGCGCTGATGGCCGAGGGCGGCCTCTACAAGAGGCTCTACCTGGCGCAGAACGCCCGCTAGAGCGCCTCGACCGTGCCCTTCAAGTGAGGCTCGCCCTTCTTGAGGTCGCGAAGGTTCAACTCCCAACCGTCGGCGATCCGGTTGACGTACAGGCCCGCGCTCGCCGGCAGCACCACCGGCTTGGCGAAGCGTACCGAGTACTTCACCGCATCCGGCAGCTGGCCTTCGATGTTGGCCAACACCGCCGCGGCGCTGAACATCCCGTGCGCGATGACGGTGGGGAAGCCGAACAGCTTGGCCGCGACTGGGTTGGTGTGGATCGGGTTGTGATCACCGCCGACCGAGGCGTAGTGGCGGATCTGCCCTGGCGTGATGCGCAGCACGGCATTCGGCGGACCGGGTTTGCGCTGCTTCTCCTGCGGCGGCTTGGGCTCATCCGACAGGCTCGTCTTCTGCTGGTGCAGAAACGTCGTCACCTGATGCCACGCGGTGTCGTTGCCGACCTTGATGTCGGTCACGATGTCGACCAGCAGACCCTTGCGATGCTCGCGAAGGTTCTCCGCATGCACCGCAACGCCGACCGTATCCGTTACCGCGATCGGACGGTACTGCGTGATGTGGTTCTCGATGTGCACCGAACCCATTGCGGCGAAAGGGAAATCGAAGCCGGTCACCAACGCCATCACGGTTGGGAACGTCAACGCGAACGGGTATGTCAGCGGTACGGCGTCACCGAATCGCAGCCCGGTGACATTCGCGTACGCGGCGACGTTGGCCGGTTCGATCGCAAGCTCGTCGACGGTGAGCGTGCGGTCGGGAAGCGAATCGCCGCGCGGGACG
This sequence comes from Mycolicibacterium stellerae, assembly GCF_003719305.1. Lineage (GTDB taxonomy): Bacteria > Actinomycetota > Actinomycetes > Mycobacteriales > Mycobacteriaceae > Mycobacterium > Mycobacterium stellerae. The sequence continues at coordinate 79,374 of NZ_RARC01000020.1, read as the reverse complement.
AACGGCAGCGCTCCCGCCGCGGCGCGCAGCAGGTTTCTCAGGCCAGACGGCTGTGTCACGGTGTAAGCCTAGGCTCCTAGCCAGGCCTGGCCGCAGACCCGGATCGTGTTGCCGGTGACGGCGATCGAGGCGGGGCTGGCGAAGTAGGCGATGGCCTCGGCGACGTCGACGGGCTTGCCGCCCTGGTACAGCGAGTTCAGCCGGCGGCCGACCTCGCGGGTGGCCAGCGGAATGGCCTCGGTCATCTTGGTCTCGATGAAGCCGGGCGCGACGGCGTTGATCGTGACGCCCTTCTCGGCCAGCTTGGGGGCCAGCGCATCGGTGAGACCGATCATGCCCGCCTTTGTGGCGGCGTAGTTCGTCTGGCCGCGGTTGCCCGCGATGCCCGCCATCGACGAAAGACCGATCACCCGGCCGTTCTCGGCGAGGGTGCCGTTGTCGAACAGTCCCTCGGTAAGTTGCAGCGGGGCAAGGAGATTCACGGCGACCACGGAGTCCCACCGCGACTCATCCATGTTGGCAAGCAGCTTGTCTCGGGTGATGCCCGCGTTGTTGACCAGGATGTCGAGCCTGCCGTCGTAGTGCTCCCGGACATGCTCGCTGATGCGATCGACAGCGTCGGCCGCTGTCACATCGAGCGTCAGCGCGGTGCCTCCCACCTTGGTCGCGGTGATGCCGAGCGGTTCGCTGGCGCCGTCGACGTCGACGCAGATCACCTTGGCGCCGTCACGCGCGAAGACCTCGGCGATGGTGGCTCCGATGCCGCGCGCTGCGCCGGTCACCACCGCGATTCTCCCGTCCAACGGCCGATCCCAGTCGGCGGGCGGCGACGCGTCGGCCGCACCCACGCGGAACACCTGGCCGTCGACGTAGGCCGACTTGCCGGACAGGATGAATCGCAGCGTCGACTCCAGCCCGGTCGCGGCCGGCTTAGCGTCGGGGGAGAGGTACACCAACGACACGGTGGCGCCGCGCCGCATCTCCTTGGCAAGCGAGCGGGTGAAGCCCTCCAGTGCCCGCTGCGCGATCTGTTCGTGCGGGCTGCCCGCCTCTTCCGGTGTCGTGCCGACGACCACGATCCGGCCCGACGGCCCGATGTTGCGCAACAGCGGCGTGAAGAACTCGTAGAGCCCCTTCAACCCGGCGGGCTCGGTGATGCCGGTGGCGTCGAAGACCAGCCCGCCGAAGGAGTCGGCCCAGCGGCCGCCCAGGTTGTTGGACACCACGTCGTAGTCCTCGGCCAGCGCGCTGCGCAGCGGTTCGACGACCCGGCCGTCACCACCGATGAGCAGGGAACCCGCCAGCGGCGGCTCGCCGGCGCGGTAACGGCGCAGCGTCTCGGGCTGTGGGATGCCGAGCTGCTTGGCGACGAAGTTTCCGGGCGCCGAGTGAACGAGTTGCGAGTACAGGTCGGTAGCCATGGGGACGAACTTACTCCAGAGTAAGAAGGGTGGTTACTATGGGTGCATGGCTAGTGATACCCACCGGCGGGTCGCAATCCTCGGCGGTAACCGGATTCCCTTCGCACGCTCCGACGGCGCTTACGCCAACGCCTCCAACCAGGACATGTTCACCGCGGCGCTCGGCGGACTGATCGACCGCTTCGATCTGGCAGGCGAGAAGCTCGGCGCCGTGATCGGCGGCGCGGTGCTCAAGCACAGCCGCGACTTCAACCTGATGCGGGAGTGCGTGCTCGGCAGCTCGCTGTCGTCCTACACGCCCGCCTTCGACATCCAACAGGCGTGCGGGACCGGCCTGCAGGCCACTATCGCGGCGGCCGACGGCATCGCCGCAGGCCGGTATGAGGCGGCGGCGGCGGGCGGGGTCGACACCGCCTCCGACGCGCCGATCGCGTTCGGTGACGACCTGCGCCGGGTGCTGCTCGGGCTGCGCCGGTCGAAGTCCAACGTCGACCGGCTCAAGTTGGTCGGCAAGCTGCCCGCGGCGCTCGGCGTGGAGATTCCGGTCAATAGCGAGCCGCGCACCGGCATGTCGATGGGTGAGCACGCCGCGGTGACCGCCAAGGAGATGGGTATCAAGCGTGTCGATCAGGACGAGTTGGCGGCGGCCAGCCACCAGAACATGGCGGCCGCCTACGACCGGGGCTTCTTCGACGATCTGGTCACCCCGTTCCTCGGGGTGTACCGGGACAACAACCTGCGCGCCGATTCTTCTGCGGAGAAGCTGGCCAAGCTCAGGCCGGTGTTCGGGGTGAAAGCGGGCGACGCGACGATGACGGCGGGCAACTCGACCCCGCTGACCGACGGCGCGTCGGTGTCGCTGCTGGCCACCGATGAGTGGGCCGAGGCGCACGGACACCCGGTGCTGGCCTATTACGTCGACGGTGAAACCGCTGCCGTGGACTACGTGAACGGCAAGGACGGTCTGCTGATGGCCCCGACGTACGCGGTGCCGCGTCTGCTGGCCCGAAACGGCCTGAGCCTGCAGGACTTCGACTTCTACGAGATCCACGAGGCGTTCGCCTCGGTGGTGCTGGCGACGCTGGCGGCCTGGGAGTCCGAGGAGTACTGCAAGGAACGGCTCGGCTTGGACAAGGCACTGGGCAGCATCGATAAATCCAAACTGAACGTCAACGGTTCGTCGCTGGCGGCGGGCCACCCGTTCGCCGCGACCGGAGGCCGGATCGTCGCGCAATTGGCCAAGCAGCTCGCCGAGAAAAAGCAGCAGACGGGCAAGCCGGTACGCGGACTGATCTCGATCTGCGCGGCAGGCGGGCAGGGCGTCGCGGCCATTCTCGAGGCCTGACCAGCCGGTTGCAGCGGCGTGTAACGCGTCTGCGGCGGCGGTCGATACACGGGATAGCTCCGTGTTGTCGTCTGACCCCCCGACCCGACGGCAACACGGGGCGACTACCTCGGCGGGTCCTTGACCGCCTTGATCGGCCCCGCCGTCGGCGGGGGTGCGAACAGGTTTCCCCGCAGACTGCCCCGCGCTGTGCGCACCGCCACCAGGCCCCAGGTGAACAAAAGGCCCGCGTAGGCGATCACCGCGGCGACGCGGAACGCGGGCAGCCCGGTGTGATTGGCCAGTTGCGTGGTGCCGGTGACGAATGTTCCGACGGGGAAGGTCAGGCTCCACCACGTCAGTGCGAACGGCATGCCGCGGCGCAGAGTGCGCACGGTCAGCTGGGTGGCCAGCGCAATCCACAACACCGCGAAACCCCATACCGGGACGCCGAACAGCACCGCGAAAACGTGCATCCCGTCGGCCAGTTCATCGGGCACGGCCAACGCGGCGTTGGCGCCGAGAAGGCCCGCCGCCGTGATGCCCTGGCCGAGCGGCCCGAGCACGATCCACAGCGTCGGCACCCGCGTCGTCCCTGACGTTCCGTACAGCGCGAGCCTGCTCCAGATCATGGCGATGATGATCAGCGCAGCGACCAGCGACAGCCCGAACATCGCATAACAGCCGTAGAGCATCGTGGTACGACCGGTGCCCGGCGCCATGTGCGGTATCAGCAAGGCACCCGTCGCCGCCGAAACCATCGGCGGCACGACCGGCATCAGCCAACCGCCGAACGCCGCGTCGGGTTCAACGTTGAGCTGGGTGAACATGAGGTACGGAATCGTCGCCGCGGTGAACAGCCCACCCAAGGTGCCCGCTGTCCACAACACCCAGGCCAGGTCGACCGCGATCCGCCCGCCGATCAGGTCCTTGCCGATCAGCAGTGCACCGGCGCCAACGGTCATCAACGCCATCGGCGCGGCCCCGTAGAAGTGCGTCATCTGCGGATTCCGCACATGGCTGCGCGCCACCGTCGGATGGCGTGCCCACTGAACGGTCACCGCGACGATGAGCACCACCAACAGCGCTGCGGCGACCACCCAGACGACGTGGGAGAACCCGCGCAGCCCTGGCACGTGCACGGGCAGCGTGACGCCCGCCGTTGCCACGATGCCGGTGCCCATCACCGAGGCGAACCAATTGGGCCCGAAATTCTGCAGCCGAGCCAGTTCGGTTGTCATTGCTGCTCATCGTTGCACGGGCGTGCTTCGATGGAGGCCATGCGGATCAGCACCAACCTCGTAAGCGCCGTCGGTGCATCGAACATCGATTCGACAGTGGAAGCACTCGCGAAGATGCGTGACGCGGGCCGAACGCACCCGTGCGCTGCTGCGGTCGTTGGACTCCTGACGGCACGAAATTACCTCTGGTGTGACCGTAATCACAGGCGTACAGTCGATCGCACGACGGGTTCGGGAGTGACCGATCCAAAGAGTCGGCAAGAGGTGAAAGGCCGACCGCGCGAGACTAATGTGACGCACCTCGAATGTCCTCCCGAACCCGCCCTTTCATGTCTGGGTCAAGAACGTCACGATGCCCTCTGTGATGGCATCGGCATAGCGCTGGCGACCCTCGGGCGTTTGCATCTGGGCCGCGTCGTCGGCGTTGCGCATGTTGCCGGTCTCGACGAGCACGGCGGGATACTCGGCGAGGTTGAGGCCCGCGAGGTCGGCGCGACCGGATAATCCGTCGGCGCCGATGTACGTGGAGGGTTGCAGTCCGGCGGCAAGCATGGCTTCGCGCATGGCGGTGGCCAATTGGATGGCAGGCCCCCTTTGCGCGTCGTTGAGCGGCGGCGCCGAGTAGTTGACGTGGAAGCCGTGCCCGGAGCCGGGTCCGCCGTCGGCGTGGATGCTCACGTCGGCGTCGGGACGCATTCGGTTCGCCGCCGCTGCCCGCTGATCGACACAGGGCCCGACGGAAGCGTCGTCGGCCCGTGACATCTCGGTGTGAACGCCCATCTGCTCGAGGGCGGCCCGCACACGTGTGGCGACGTCCCAGTTGAAGCTGTGCTCGGCATATCCACTGTTGGTTGCGGTTCCAGTCGTCTGGCACTCCTTGGTGCCGCCTCGGCCGTCGGGCACCTGGTCGCTCATCGACGCGTCGTTGACGCCGCTGTGGCCCGGATCGAGGAAGACCGACTTTCCTTCGATCGACGCGTGAGCGGTCGCCGGGCTGAGAAGCGCCGCCAGCACCATGACTACGGCTGCGACGGCCGCGCTTGGCGGTGTCACCACATGAAGACTCTCGCACTCTGCCCGCCGGTGCAGGTGATCCATTTGTCGCCGGTGTACTGCTGGCACTTCATCAGGAAGTCGGAGCCGTCGCATTCGGCGCCGGGCACGAGCACGCAGTCGACGGCTCCCGGCGCCGACACCGACCGCGGCAGTGGGCTTGCATTGCCGTACTGGTCCCAGTACGCCCGCAGCACGCTGTCGGTGAAGAAGCACGACGTTTCGGGTGTGCCCCTGCCTGCACGCGTTCCGAACCCGTCCCTGCCAGGCATCGCGAAACCCTCGTCGCATGTCTGGTGGAGCTTGCTCTGATCGGGTCCCGTCACGACGGGGGCGCCGCTGCTCGACGCGGTAGCTGTATCGCTGGCCGAATCAGGCTGCACCAGAAGCCATATCAACCAAGAGATGCAGCCGAGGACAAGCGCCGACACGACCGCGATGACGGCAGACCGCACCCAGCCCCTGCTGTGCGTCGTCGTCTGCTGGTCGCGACGCATCGAATCGGTCAGCTCGGTGGTCATGGCGGGAACGGTGGTGATGGCGGTCGGCTCGCCGCCGCTCAGTGCCCGCAGCGCCGCGCGGCCGAGGCCACCTGCCGTGCCGTATCTGTCGTCGGGCTCCTTGGCCATTCCCCTCGTGACGACCTCGTCGAACGCCGCGGGAACCCGCGGGTTCGCCTGGCTCGGCCGTGGCGGCGGCATCGTCACCTGTGCTGCGATCAGGTGCTCGAGACTGTCACTGGCGAACGGCATCTCGCCGGTCAGCGCCTCGTACAGCACGCCGCCGAGCGCGTAGACATCGACGGCAGGGGTTGCAGTCCTGTCGGTGAACCGCTCGGGCGCCATGTAGTTCAAGGTGCCGACCTTGGTACCCGGCGAAGTGAGCCTGCTGTCACCTCTGGTCTCGGCGATACCGAAGTCGACCAGATAGGCGAAGTCGGTCGGTGTGACGATGATGTTCTGCGGCTTGACATCTCGATGGATCAAACCTTCGGCATGCGCGGCGTCGAGCGCGTCCCCGATCTGACCGACGATGTTCGCCGCGCGCGATGGCGTCAGCGGACCCGCCTCGAGCAGGTCGGCCAGCGTCTGCCCCTGCACAAGGCGCATGTCGATGTAGAGGTGGCCCTCGATCTCGCCCCAGTCGTGGATCGGGATGACGTGCGGTTCCTGCAGTACCGCCGCCGCGCGCGATTCACGCTGAAACCGTGTCCGGAAGCTCTCGTCATGGGAGTACTCGTCGGCGAGGATCTTCAGGGCGACCGTGCGTCCCTTCTCGGTGTCGTAGGCCTGGTAGACCTCGCCCATCCCGCCCCTGCCGATCAGGCGCGAGATGGTGTATTTGCCGAACGTCGTGCCGACGCGCGAATCCACCAAGGCAGTATCTCGCGTCAGGCCAGCAGCGGCGCCAGTTCTTTGCGGGGCACCGAGATCTGGCGCGGGCCCGTGTTGTCTGCGGGCATCAACTGGCCCTCGCCGAAAAAGAAGACGACCGCGTCGTCGGTGAGCGCGAAGTTGCCGAAGTCCGACGGTGCCAACTCGAGCATCGGCGCGTCGTAGAGCTTGCGCGCCATGGGCGTCAGCACCTCCAGTGGTTTGGCGTCCGGTTTGAACAGGGTGTCGAACGTAATCGGGGTTTGCTTCTCCACGTCGAAGTTGAACGCCTTGAACGACGTCGCCGGGTGGCCCTGATGGGCACCTCCGGTGTCGTTGTCGATCGTCAGCACCAGGCTCGTGCTGGCCGGTTGTGCCGAGCTGTACGTCGTCGCCCTTACGTCGTAGACATACCGCCGGTTGCGCCCGTCCGATCCGACCTCAGCCACCCAGTCGACGAATTCGGTGCGGTCGCCGGCCACGAAGTCCGAAACCGACTTCATATCCGGATAGCCCAACGGATAGGTGATATCGATTGTGTACTGGGCGTTTTCGCTGTGCTCGTGGTAGGTGCTGTCGGCGGCTGCCGAACCGATCGGATGGACCTGGAGCTCGCATGTGTCGATGTCGACGGGGACCGTGACGGCGTTCGTGGTGTCCGGCGCAGTCACCAACAGCTCGGTGTATGTCGGGCACTCGAGGTTCGGGTCGGACTTGTCGACAGCCACTCCCTCGACGACGGCTCGACCGGGTGTGATCGCGGTGACCGGGATCGTGGGCGGCCCGTCCGTATCCCGCAGCCCACCCATGAACCCCGCCATGGTGCGGGTGGCGTGGATGAGCGGACCACCCGCTCCGGAGTCGACGCCGGGATAGCCGGTCAGCGAGCACTCCTGCGCGCCGGGCGCCAGGCTGAACACCAGCACGATCTCGCGGTGTCCGGACGCGGCCTGCTGTCCGCCGTTGCCCACTTGCACCTGACCGTCCGAGCATGGGGGTGGGGGATCGGCTCGAGCGGCCGCAGGCAGGGCGATGGCGGCCGCGGCGATCGCCGCCAACGCGGTCAGAATCGTGACCTTCATACCTCAGATCCTTCCTCGGTATGGAATTCGAGGGTGGTCGGCTCAGCGTGAACGGTCGGCGTGATCGCGACGGTCGTCGTGACCACGGCCGACGCGATGAGCGCCCACGTCGAGATCTTCATGCGCCCTACGCTGCGCGGATCGTCTTGGCGAATCCTTGGCGACGATGACAAGCCCGTCGAGGGACCAGATCGTCAGGTAGGCAAGCCCGAAGAATGCGGCGACGGCGACGGCCACCCCGGTCGATTGCACGTAGGCCAACGGAGAGCGCACCCATTCGAGTGTCTGTACCACCACGACGTTCGGCTGCCTGACCAGATCCCAGGAGTTCCACCGCTGAAAGCGTCCGATGACGACGCCGATCGCACACAACCCGACCGAGACGACGACCGCCGTCCACCCGAGCACCCGACCGAAATCCCGCTCGAACCGCATGTGCACCAGGCGCATCGACACCACGCCGAGCAGGATGCCGGTCCACGCCGCGAAGCCGTACTGCAGGACGTGGCGCCAGAGCTCGACACCCTCGCCCAGGTGGATGAGGTCGGTGACGAGATACGGCGCATTCGGCAGGAACGCCAGCCAGCCAAGGCCAAGCGGCAACAGCCAGACGCGGCGGCCCACCGTGGCGAACCATACGGCGAAGAACACCGGGATCCACGCGAGGATCAGGTTCCACACGAGGAACCGGGTGGGGTAGTAGAGCGGCGTCGCCGGGTCGGTGATGCCGAGCACGAATGTGAGCGCGGAGGTCGCTACCAGCGAGACGAACAAGACGACGGTGCGGACTGCTGTCATCGGCTCAGTCTGCGACATGTACGCAAAAGACCCCCGGGGAAGAGTCCCGGGGGTCTTTTGGTGCGAAGCGGCGAAGAAGGGTTTAGAAGGCCGCCTCGTCCAGTTCCATGATCTCGTTGTCGATGGTGTCGATCACCTGACGCGTGCTGGTGAGCAGCGGAAGCATGTTCTTGGCGAAGAACGACGCCACCGCGACCTTGCCCTCGTAGAACGCACGGTCGTTACCGCTGGCACCCGCATCGAGCGCCTCGATCGCCACGGCGGCCTGCCGCGCAAGGAGCCAGCCGATGACCAGGTCGCCGACGCTCATCAGGAAGCGCACCGAACCCAGGCCCACCTTGTAGAGGTTCTCGGGGTTCTCCTGCGCCGACATCAGGTAGCCGGTCAGCGTGGCGGCCATCGCCTGCACGTCCTCGAGCGCGGTCGCCAGCAACATCCGCTCGGCCTTCAGCCGGCCGTTGCCGGACTCGCTCTTGACGAACTGCTCGATCTGACCGGCAACGTGTGCCAGTGCCACACCCTTGTCGCGGACGATCTTGCGGAAGAAGAAGTCCTGCGCCTGGATGGCCGTTGTGCCCTCATACAGCGAGTCGATCTTGGCGTCGCGGATGTACTGCTCGATCGGGTAGTCCTGCAGGAAGCCGGATCCGCCGAAGGTTTGCAGGCTCTCGGTCAGCTTGGCGTATGCCTGCTCCGAGCCGACGCCCTTGACGATCGGCAGCATCAGGTCGTTGACCTTCACCGCCAACTCGGCGTCGACACCCTGCACCGCCTTGGCCACCGCGGCGTCCTGGTAGGTGCTGGTGAACAGGTACAGCGCCCGCAGTCCCTCGGCGTACGCCTTCTGGGTCATCAGGCTGCGACGCACGTCGGGGTGATGCGTGATGGTCACCCGCGGCGCGGTCTTGTCGGTCATCTGGGTCATGTCGGCGCCCTGCACGCGGTTCTTCGCGTAGTCGAGCGCGTTCAGGTAGCCGGTGGACAGGGTCGCGATGGCCTTGGTGCCGACCATCATTCGGGCCTGCTCGATGACGTCGAACATCTGCGCGATGCCCTCGTGGGTCTCGCCGACCAGCCAGCCCTTGGCGGGCTTGTCGTGCTGGCCGAGTGACAGCTCACACGTCGCCGAAACCTTCAGGCCCATCTTGTGCTCGACGTTGGTGACGTACACACCGTTGCGCTCGCCGATTTCGCCGGTCTCGAAGTCGAAAAGGAACTTCGGCACGAAGAACAGCGACAGACCCTTGGTGCCGGGGCCTGCGCCCTCGGGGCGGGCCAGCACTAGGTGGAAGATGTTCTCGAACAGGTCGCCTGAGTCGCCAGAGGTGATGAAGCGCTTGACGCCGTCGATGTGCCACGAGCCGTCGTCCTGCTTGACGGCCTTCGTGCGGCCCGCGCCGACGTCGGAACCGGCGTCGGGCTCGGTGAGCACCATCGTCGAGCCCCAACCGCGCTCTGCGGCGATCGTGGCCCACTTCTTCTGCTCGTCGGTGCCCAGGTGATAGAAGATGTTGGCGAAACCTGCGCCACCGCCGTACATCCACACGGCCGGGTTGGCGCCGAGGATGTGCTCGTGCAGCGCCCACATGAGCGCCTTGGGCGCGGGCACCCCTCCGAGTTCCTCGTCGAGGCCGACGCGGTCCCAGCCGCCGTCGAGCATGGCCCGCACGGACTTCTTGAACGGCTCAGGCAGCGTGACCGTGAACGTGTTGGGATCAAAGGTCGGGGGGTTGCGGTCGCTGTCGGCGAACGATTCGGCGATCGGACCCTCGGCCAGCCTGGCGATCTCGCCGAGCATCTCCTTGGCGGTTTCGGCATCCAGATCGGCGTATTCGCCCTCGCCGAGCGCCTTCTCAAGGCCGAACACCTCGAACAGGTTGAATACCTGGTCACGAACATTGCTCTTGTAGTGGCTCACGTTTCCTCCTCGTCGAGAACGCCACAACGGTTGGGTACTTTTGGCTAAGTTACCCACCAGTAACTGTGGCCCAATATACCGCCCGGTAACTTCAACGCAAAGCCTGAACGAGCAATTTCCATCAGCTAAGCAACCCAGCGGTTGATCGGCCGCCGGTTTACCGGCCAAAATGGCTTCTGACTTGGGGAAACGCCTGTTTGTGATACCCACCACAGCCAAGCCACACGTATCACTAAGGTGAACTCATGCAACAGCGGGTAGCGGTGTGGGGAACAGGCAATATGGGCTCGACGGCCATCCGGTCGGCGTTGGCTTTTCCCGGCCTTGCGCTGGCCGGGATCATCACCTCGTCCGAGTCAAAAGCGGGCATGGATGCCGCCGAGTTCGTCGGCCTCGACAGCCCGACCGGAGTGGTGGCGACGACGGACGTCGACGCCGCACTGGCCGACTGCGATGCGGTGGCGTACATGGCGTCGGGCGACATCCGGCCCGAGGAGGCCGTCAACGACATCGAACGCTGCCTGCGCGCGGGCAGCCATGTCGTCACGCCGTCGCTGTACTCGCTCTACGACCCGCGCTCGGCACCACCGGAATGGGTCGAGCGGCTGACCGCGGCCGCCGAGGAGGGCGGCGCCACGCTCTTCGTCAGCGGGGTCGACCCCGGGTGGGGCAACGACGCCCTCGCGGTGATCGCCGCCGGCCTCTGCACCAGGATCCGGACGATCCACTGCCAGGAGATCTTCGACTACTCGACCTACAACCAGCCGCACGCGGTGAAGGTGCTGTGCGGGTTCGGAGGACCGATGGACGAAACGCCGATGATGCTGTTGCCGTCGATCCCGACCATGGTGTGGGGCGGCAACGTCCGGCTGATCGGCCGCGGCCTTGGTATGGAGATCGACGAGATCACCGAGGAGGTTGACCGGCGGCCGCTGGAAACGTCGGTCGACACCGTGATGGGCCGGTTCGACGAGGGCACCCAGGGCGCGTTCTGGCTGAAGGTGATCGGAAAGGTCGCCGGACAGGAGCGGATCGTCATCGACCACATCACCCGCATCCATCCCTCGTGCGCACCGGACTGGCCGCAGCCGGACCAGGGTGCAGGCGACCACCGCGTCATCGTCGACGGCGATCCCGAACTCACGCTGGTCAGCCGGGCCGACGTGCCGGGCGGCACAAGGGCCGACGGCGGAAACACCACAGCGGCAAACCGTTTGCTCGGCGCCATCGGATGGCTGGCGACCCAGAAGCCGGGTATCTACGACGGCCTTGACGTGCCGCTGCACCCGCCGCTGCCACCGGAGACCGAAGCGCAGCGGTGGGCGAGCGACTAGGTGTACTAGGCGTCGCTCGCGACGGGTTGCCACTCCTCTGACTCTGAGTCCGATTCGGTTGACTCCGCGTCCGGGTCGGACTGCGCGGCTGGCTGCGTCTGCGCAGCAGATTCCGATTCCGACTCGGGGAGCTGACCCACCAGATACTCGGCGAGGCCCCCGATGGTCGGATAGTCGAACACCGCGGTCGCGTTGATCGTGAACGCGCCGCCGAACTGACTGTGCAGCCGGTTGCGGAGTTCGATCGCCATCAGCGAATCCGTGCCCAGGTCGAGGAACCGACTGGTTGCCGCCGGCGGTTGCGCCAGCCGCAGGAAGTTCTGGACTTCGCGCTGAAGGAATTCGGTCACGAATCCGGCCCGCTGCGGCACCGGTATCTCCTGCAGCTGCCGAAGCAACTCGCTGTCACCGGTCACCTCCCCGACTGCACTCGGCAACACCTGGTCGAGAATCGGTGGGCGAGAAGCGCCCAACAACTTTGCGGCACGCTGCCAGTTGGCCTTGATCACGGTTGCCTGACCGGTGCCGTTCGCGACGACCTCGGCGAGCGCGCTCAGCGCGGCCGAAGGGTCGAGTGGCACCAGCCCCTGCGCACCCAGGTTCGCGCGCGCGGCCTCCGAAGAGGCCATCCCACCCTCGCCCCACGGACCGAAGTTGATGCCGGTGGCAGGCAAGCCCTGCGCCCTTCTCTGCGCGACAAGGCCGTCGAGCAGCCCGTTGGCGGTCGCGTAGTTGGATTGACCGGGCGAGCCGAACAAGCTGGACACCGACGAGGCCACGATGAAGAAGTCCAGATCGTCGTCTTTCGTCAAACGATCCAAGTGGCAGGCACCGAACGCCTTGGGCGCCAACGCCGTTCGGAAACGGTCGAGGCTCTGCTGGGACAACAGCGCATCGTCGAGCACGCCGGCCAGATGCGCGACGCCTGCGAGCGGCGGCAACTCCGCGCGGATTCGGTCCAGCAGGCTCGCAACCTCGGACTCGTCGCCGACATCGGCTGTGAAGACGTGGATGCGCGACCGGGACCGCTCGGTGATCTCATCGATGACCCGTTGCGCGTCCTCGTCGGGTGCCCGCCTGCTGGTCAACACGATGTCGCCGGCACCTAGCTGGGCCAGATACGCCGCCGTGCGCAGACCGATCGCACCGAGCCCGCCGGTGATCAGATAGCTCCGATCAGCTTGCGGCTGCAGCGGCTTCGGTATCTGCACCACGATCTTGCCGATATGCCGCGCCTGCTGCATACGGCGGAACGCGGCCCTTGCCTCGGTCAGCGGGTAGATCTCGGCGGGCAGCGGTGTCCACTCGCCGGTGGCCAGCCCGTCCGACACCTCGTTCAACAACCGCTTGATGTGGTCGGGGTTCTGCAGGGTGGTCACATCCAGCGCCACGATCTCATAGGCGATGTCAGGACGGGCCGCCGCCATCTGCTCCGGTGTCCAGATGTCGCGCTTGGCGATCTCGGCGAACCGGCCGTTCTGGGCGGTGGCCCGCACGGTCGCCTCGAGAAAGCCCTCGTTGGTCAGGCTGTTGAGCACCACGTCGACGCCCTCACCGTTGGTGTCGGCAAGAATCTGGTCGGCGAAATCCGTTGTGCGCGAATCGTAGACGTACTTCACGCCCATATTGCGCAGCGTCGCGCGCTTATAGGTGCTTGCGGTCGCGAACACGACGGCGCCCTGCTGCTGTGCCATCTGGATCGCGGCAAGCCCGACACCGCCGCTGGCGGCGTGAATGAGCACCCGGTCACCGGGCCGCAACTGCGCCCAGTCGAATGCCAGCCGCACCGTGAGTGCCGCGGCCGGAATGGTCGCCGCCGCAACGGCACTCACCCCGTCGGGCACCGGCGCCAGCAACTGCTCGGGCACGTTGAACCGGCTGGAGAATGCGCCCTGCATGAAGCCGTACACGTGCTGGCCGACCTCGAGTCCGGTTACGCCGCTACCCACTTGGGTGACGACGCCTGCGAAGTCGCCGCCGATCGGCCCAGGATCACCCGGGTAGAGACCGAGCACATTGAGCACGTCGCGGAAGTTCAGACCCGCGGCGTCCACCCGGACCTGCACATACCCCTCGTCCGGTGGCGGCACGTCCGACTCGATCAGACGCAGGTTGTCGATCGCGCCACGCTCGGTGGGCGCCAAGACGTAGTCGTTGGAGCGGGGCACCGTGAGATGCCCGCTGCGCGCCCAGTGCAGCAAGCGCGATGCCAGCAACTTCCCTTGCCGCAACGCGAGTTCCGGCTCCTCGAGCGGTGTGGTGAGCAGCTTGGTCAGCAGCTGCACCGCCTGATCCGATCCGTCGGAGTCGACCAGCCTGCAGCGCAGGGCCGGTTCCTCGTTGATGGTGGTGCGCCCGAATCCCCAGAGCGCGGCCTGCACCGGGTCGACCGGCTCGCCGGACTCGGTTGCCACGGCGTGCTCGGTGACGATCCAGAGGCCATTCGGAAGTTTCACGCCTCCGTTTTGTGAACCGTCTTGCACGGCGTGCACGGCACTGAGCAGGTTGGCGATCTCGGCCTCGAGTCGTGCGGCGATATCGGCGCTCGACTCGTTGGGGCCGGGTGCCGTGGCGCGCCAGACAACGCCGGCAAATGGCAGACCTCGCTGGTGAGCCTGCGCAAGAACCTGTCCGAGCGGCTCCGAATCTGTCGTCGGGTCGAACGGGATGCAGCCCGCGACATTGGCGGCCAGCTCGTCGAACCCGGCAACGAGCCAGGTGCCGTCCGCACCTGCGGTGTTGTCGACCGCCGCAGGCGGCGGAACCTCTTGCCAGCCAAGGGTGTACAACAACCTGCTGGTGTCGCCACCGAGCCCGCGCAACAATGCCTCCCGCGGCGCGCGTTTGACCGTGAACTCGCGGATCCCGCCCAGCTGGCGGCCATCGCGGTCGACGAAATCGAGATCGAAGACCTGCGTTTCGCTGTTGAGTTCGCTGGTATGCCACTTCGCGCGGCAGTAGAACCGGCGAGGCATCTTCTCCGTCAGCATCACCTGCCCGTAGCGCAGCGGCAAGAACAGATCGTTCACGCCCTGCTCGGCAGCCAGAAGTGCCGGGAACGCCGGGAATGCGACACCGGTGCACAGGTCCATCAACACCGGGTGCATCGGCTCGGATCCGAGGTGCTCGGCGAGCTCTTCGCCGACGATGATGTCGCCGATCGCCTCGCCATCGCCAAGCCAGAGCGACTTCAGCGAACCGGACCAGTTGGGACCCCACGCCAGTTCCATGTCCGCGAAGGTCTCGAACAGCTCCTGCGGGCGCATGCGGTTCAACCGCTCGGTCACCGCGTCGACGGGTTCCGCTGGTTCGGGTGAGGCCTCTTCCTCATCCACACCGGCGACCACCGTGCCTTCGGCGTTCAACGACCACTCGGCGCCTTTTTCACCATAGGGTCGGCTGTGCACCTTGAAGGTCGAACCGCTGCCGTCGTCGAGCGGAGACAACGTCAGCTGTACCTCTCGAGAGCTCTTCTCGGGCAGGATGATCGGCTCGTAGAAGAAGACGTCTTTCGCCCGCGCAGGCGGACCGACTGCCGCCAAGGCCATCGCAGCGTACGTCGCCCCAGGGACGACAACGGTGCCATAGATGACGTGATCGGACAGCCACGGCTGCGATTTGACGGACAACCTGCTGGTGTAGACGGTGTCACCCGATGCGAGATCCTTTGCGCTACCAAGGATCCCCGACACCGCCTGGCCGTGGTAACCGGAGCCGGCGATTCCAGAAGCTTTCGGCCAGAAGCGGCGCCGCTGGAACGGATAGGTAGGTAATTCGAGTTTGCGACCGGTCGCAGAATGCAGCGCGGCGAAATCGGGCCGGTGGCCGCCGACGTAGGCCGCGGCGAGCGCATCGGCGATCTGGCGCCGGTCGCCGACACCCTTGCGCATCGACACGATCGCCCGCGGTGCGGCCAGGTGCTCCGGCCAGACCTGCACAGCCGCCCCGGTCAGCACCGGTTGCGGACCGATCTCCATCAACACCGAGCATCCCAGCGCCGCAACGGTGCGCACGCTTTCGGCGAATTGCACCGGCTGGCGGGAATGCCGCCGCCAGTACTTGGCGTCGAGCGGGGTTTGCGCCGTGAGCACTGCGCCGGTGCGGTTGCAGACCAGCGGCAACGTCGGGACAGCGAACTGCAATTGCGCTGCGTAGGACTCGAATTCATCGAGTACCGGGTCCAGCAGTTCCGAGTGGAATGCGTGGCTGGTCTGCAGCCAGGTGCAGCGGATCCCTTCCTCGCTGAACCCGGCGACGATCTGCTCCAGATCCTCACCAGGGCCAGAGAGCACGGTGTTGGGCCCGTTATAGGCGCCGACCGAGACCCGCGGGAATTCGCCTGCGCTCTTTTCCACGTGCTTGGCGTCGGTGAACACCGCGACCATTCGCCCACCTTCTGGCAGGCTGCCGAACAACCTGCCGCGCTCGGCCATCAGCCGTGCGCCGTCGGTGAGGCTGAAGACTCCTGCCACACATGCCGCCGCGTACTGGCCGACGCTGTGGCCGAGCACCACGTCGGGCTCGATGCCCCACGACTGCCACAGCCGGGCAAGGCCCATCTCGACGGCGAAGAGTGCCGGCTGCGCAAACGACGTGTGCCGCAACGCTTCTCCAGTCTCGCCACCGGTTTCGCGATCGATGGCGAACAGCACATCCAACAACGGCCGGGGCAGGATGTCGTCGACCGCCTCCGCGCAACGCGTCACGGTCTCGGCGAAAACCGGCTCGGCATCGAACAACTCACGGGCCATCCCCGGATACTGGCTGCCCTGCCCGGTGAAGAACCACGCCGTCGTCGGGTGGTGCGTGTGCTCGCCACGTACGACACCTGGTCGCATCCGGTTCTCGGCCAACCCGGCCAGGCCGTCGCGCGCACCGTCGACCGAATCCACGACCAGCGCGGCGCGATGTTCGAAATGCGAACGGCCTGCCCCGGCGGTGAGGCACACGTCGGCGATGTCGGCATCCGGGTGGGCGGTCAAGAAAGACTCATAGCGCTGCGCCAACGCGACAAGTGCTTCCGGCGTTCGCGCGGAAAGCGCCAGCACGTTGACCGGCTGCTCGTCAGTGACGGGCTCCTGGGCCACCGGTTGGGCGGCAGGGGCCTCCTCGAGCAGCACGTGCGCGTTCGTGCCGGTGAAGCCGAACGAACTCACCCCTGCCCGCCGCGGCCTGCCGTTGGTCTGCCATGGAGTCGCCTTGTCCACGACCCGCACCGGCAGCGAATCCCATGGGATGTGCGGTGACGGCGTGTCGAAGTGCAGGCTCTCCGGCAGCATTTCATTCTGAAGCGACAACACGACTTTGATCAGTCCTGCCGCCCCCGACGCGGACTCGAGGTGCCCGATATTCGTTTTCACCGACCCCATCAGCAGCGGTCGGTTGGCGTCACGCGAGCCGCCGTAGGCTGCCGCGGCCGCCTGCACCTCGATCGGATCGCCAAGCGGGGTACCCGTCCCGTGCGCCTCGAGGTAGTCGACATCGCCGCCTGCCAGACCGGCGCGATCCAGCACAGCCCCGATGAGCCGTTGTTGTGCACCCCCGTTGGGCACCGTCAAACCGCTTGAGGCGCCGTCCTGGTTGACCGCGCTGCCGGGAATGACCGCGCATACCCGGTCGCCATCGCGCACCGCGTCGCTGAGCCTCTTGAGCACGAGGATGCCGCAGCCTTCGCTGCGCACGTAGCCGTCGGCGGACGCGTCGAACGTCTTGCATCGCCCGACCGGCGAAAGCATCCTGGCGCGGGATGCGGCGATCACCGTCACCGGACTCAGCAAGACGTTCACGCCGCCGGCCAACGCCATGTCGCAGTCACCGGAGTGCAGAGCCTGGCAGGCCTGATGGACGGCCACCAACGCCGAGCTGCACGCGGTATCGACCGCGACCGCCGGTCCTTCGAGTCCCAGTGCGAAGGCGACTCGGCCGGATATGGCGTTGAGCGCGTTGCCGGTGATGAAGTAGGGCTCGATCTTGTCGATCGACTCGGCGGACAGCAGATGGGCGTACTCGTTGGCGCCCACCCCCACGAAGACGCCTGTTCGACTGCCGCGCAGAGCGGCGGGCGCGTACCCGGCCCTTTCGAGACCTTCCCAGGCCGTTTCGAGCATCAGCCGCTGCTGCGGCTCTATCCAGACCGCCTCGCGCGGGGAGATGCCGAAGAACTCGGGATCGAATCCATCGATTCCGTCGAGGAACCCGCCGAAGCGCGTGTACGTCTTGCCGGGGGTCTCTGGATCCGGATCGTAGAACTCGTCGATGTCGAAGCGATCCTCGGGGACCTCCCCGATCGCGTCGACGCCGCCGGCAAGCAAGTCCCAGAAAGCTTCCGGGTTTGGTGCGCCGGGGAACCGGCACGACACCGCGACGATCGCGATCGGTTCGTCCGTGCGCGTCGGCGCCGATACCGGCTTGGGCGCTGGTTTGTCGGCCTGCTCGCTGAGCCCGAGCACCTCGCCGAGCAGATAGTCGGCGGCATCCGACAGCCGGGGGTGATCCATCACCAGGGTGACCGGAATCTCGCGGCCGACTCCTTGTTCGATACGGCGCCGCAACTCGACTGCCATCAATGAATCCATGCCGAGGTCGAAGAACCCCGCGTCTTCCCGGATCTCCGCGGCGTCGACGCGCGTCACCTCTGCTACCGCGTCGCGCAGGTAATCCGTCAGAAGCTTCTTGCGCTGCTGGGTTGGAGCGGCCGTGAGCCGTTCGACCAATTGGGTCTTCCCCGACGTCGTCGGGGCCGGCGTCGCGTCAGGCACCTCACGCGCCAGCTCCGCAAGGAAAGCTCGCCTGCCCGCCTGCTGGTACAGCGGAAGGAAACGGGTCCAGTCGATCCGGGCCACCACTCCCTGTGCGGGCCCCTGTGCTGCAGAAGTCGCCATCACATCGGCCAGACCGGACAGTGCATCGGCGGGTGACAAGGTCTGGACGCCGCGTTTGTCAAGGCGCGCACGTGACTCCGCGTCGGCCATGCCCGCCGACCACGGACCGAAGTTGACGCTGATCCCGGAGATGCCCCGCTCGCGAAGGCGCCAGGCCAAGCCGTCGAGGAAGGCGTTGGCGGCGCCGTAGGCGGTCTGACCGAACCCGCCCCACACCGAGGCGATCGATGAGGTGCTGAGGAAGAAGTCCAGCTGCAGGTCAGCGGCTGCTTCACTCAAATGCCAAGCACCCCAGACCTTCCCGGCGAAGACCCGATCGATCTCGGCGTCGTCGAGGGTGCTCAGCGGCGTGGTACCGATTTCCCCCGCGGCGTGCACGATGCCTGCCAACGGCGGTAGCTCGGCGGCCACGGTGGCCAACAGCCGCGCGACGTCATGGGCATCGGCGATGTCGGCAGCGACGACCCGTATCTCGCATCCGTGCCCTTCGCGAAGTGCGTCGATGCTCCGCAGTGCGGCATCGCTTGCCGGACGTCGGCCGGTCAGCACCAGATGCCTGGCGCCGTGCGCGGCCAGGAATCCGGCGATCTCGAGCCCGATCGACCCCAGCCCGCCGGTCACCAAATACGTTGCCTCGTCACGGAGTTCCACCGCCGTGGCGCTCGGCTGTTCATCCCGTCGTACCAGCCGGGGCACATAGAGCGCCTGATCGCGGAGCGCGATCTGGTCTTCGCCACGCTGCGCCACCACCTCGCTGATGAACCGCGACCATTCGTCGGCGGTGCCTTCGCTCAGATCCGCCAGTCCGCCCCACACTTGCGGAAGCTCCAGCGATGCGGCGCGACCGAAACCCCACAGGCTGCTCTGATCCGGCGACACGGTGTCTGCGTCGGTGACTCGCTGCGCGCCACGGGTAACAATCCAGATGGGCTTGCGAAGTCCCGCGGCGATCGCGGCCCGGAAGAGCCGCCGCGTTCCACCCAGAATTTGGTGCTGCATCCGCAACAGTGACCGCATCGATGGTGGGTTGTCGGAGTCCAGCGCCGCGACATGCACGATACGTAGCGTCGAATCCTCTTCCGCCGCAGCGCGCAACGCGTCCGCGAGCTGTTCCTCGTCCGCGTCGGACGACGGCAAATCCAGGATCCGGTACTGCTGCCCACGCGCGGTCAGCGCGTCGACAAACGGCGCGACCGCCGGACAATCATCACCGACGAGAAGCCAGGTGGATTCCTCGGTCTGACCGGCTGAGACTGCGGTGGGGGGCTTGTCCCAGCGAATCTCGTAGCGGTCGTCGGCGACGGACTGGCTGCTACGTTGCTGGTTGTGTTGTGCGGCAAGCTTGGTCAGCACATCGAAGGTCTGGCGGTCGCCGTCGGCACCGTCGAGTAGGGCCGCCAGTTCTTCTATCCTGCCGTCCTCGAGTAGCCGCACCGTCTGGGTGCGCGGTCCAACAGCGCTCTGCTGCGGGCTGGAGGCGTCCCGATTGTCGGTGTACCAGTACTCGCGACGTTCGAATGGATACGTCGGTAGGTCGAGCTTTCGTGCGTGCGTCTGCCGCAGTGCGCCGAAGTCGGGCAGGTGGCCAAGGACGTACGCGTCGGCGACGGCTTCGGTGATCTGTCGGTGGTCGGCGGTGTTTCGGCGCAACGACGCGATCGCCCGCGGTGCGGTGGCCGGGTCGGGCCATGCCCGCAGGGCTGCTGCGGTGAGCACCGGCTGCGGGCCGATCTCGACCAACACCTTGCAATTCAGATCTGCAAGGGTTCGCACACTCTTGGCGAACTCCACGGGTTGGCGCGCGTGACGGCGCCAGTAGGTCCCATCGAGCTTCACGCTCCTGCCGAGCGCGGTGCCGGTGCGGTTGTCGATGAGAATTCGTTGCGGCGTCTGGAAATTGAAGCGCTGCGCATACGACTCGAAGTCGTCGAGGATCGGGTCGAGCAACGCCGAGTGGAACGCGTGGCTGGTGTCCAGCCAGTCACACCGGACCCCGGCGGCCGCCAGCCCGGCTACCGCCTTCTCCAGATCCTGCGCCGGTCCCGACAACACAGTGTTGGCACCGTTGTAGGCCGCGACCGACAGACTCGGGTAGTCGTCGGTCAGGCTCTCGACACGCTCGGCGTCGGCGAACACCGCAACCATCCGGCCGCCCGCAGGCAGGCTGCCGAAGAGACGCCCGCGTTCGGCCATCAGCAGCGCGCCGTCGGTAATGCTGAACACGCCCGCTACGCAGGCCGCCGAATACTGGCCCACGCTGTGGCCCAGCACCACGTCGGGTTCGAAGCCCCACGACTGCCAGAGGCGGGCCAGGCCCATCTCCACCGCGAACAAGGCGGGCTGTGCATAGGAGGTCTGCCGCAGCGAATCCTCGGCGTCGGGGCTGTCCACGTCGAAAATCACGTCCAGCAACGGCTTTTCGAGAACGTCAGCGACCACGGCCGCGCAACGATTCAGTGTCTCGGCGAACACGGGTTCGGTGTCGTACAGCTCCCGGGCCATGCCGGGGTACTGGCTGCCTTGGCCGGTGAACAGCCACGCAGTCTTCGGTTTGTCGTGGGATTCCCCGCGAACCAGCCCTGACACCGGGCGGTCGTCGGCGACCGCGCTGAGTAGTTCGGCGACTGATTCTCTCGAATTGACCACCAGTGCGGCCCGGTGCTCCAGGTGTGCTCGCCCCGCCCCCGCGGTGAAGCAGACGTCGGGCAGGGGCGCCTCAGGGTGTGCGCTCAGCCAGCTCCGGTACAGGTCGGCGACCCGCACCAGTGCGGCGGGCGTGCGCGCCGAGAGCGGGAGAACGCTGAATCGGCCCTCCGCGGGCCGTTCGACCGGACTCGGAGTGGCTTCCTCGGGTGCTTCCTCGAGGATGACGTGTGCGTTCGTCCCGGCGAACCCGAACGAGCTGACTCCCGCGATGCGCGGCCGACCGTTGCGTTCCCAGCTGGTGGCCTCCTTGACGACCTCCACCGCGAGCCGGTCCCATGGGATGTGCGGCGACGGGTTCTCGAAATGTAGGTGACGGGGCAGCAACTCGTTCTCGAGCGACAGGATGACCTTGATGACGCCCGCGATGCCCGCGGCCGCCTCCAGGTGTCCGATGTTCGTCTTCGCCGAGCCGATCAACAGCGGCTGGCCGGGCTCGCGTCCGGCGCCGAGCACTGCACCTGCGGCCTGGGCTTCGATCGGGTCACCCAGCGATGTCCCTGTGCCGTGCGCTTCCAGGTAACCGATGTCGCTTGGTTCGAGGTCGGCGCGCTTCAGCGCATCGGCGATAACCCGTTGCTGGGCAACGCCGTTGGGTACCGTCAAGCCACCTGACGCGCCGTCCTGGTTGATCGCGCTGCCGCGGATCACGGCGCGAATCCGGTCACCGTCTTCGATCGCGTCCTCGAGGCGCTTGATGACGATCACACCGCAACCCTCGCCGCGGACGTAGCCGTCGGCGGCCGCGTCGAACGTCTTGCACCGGCCGTCGGGCGCGAGCATGTGGGCGCTGGAAAACGTGATCATCGTCGCCGGTGTGAGCAGCACGTTCGCGCCGCCTGCCAGCGCAAGATCGCATTCTCCCAACCGCAGCGCCTGGCACGCCTGATGGATTGCCACCAGCGACGAGCTGCACGCCGTGTCGACGGCGACCGAAGGACCCTGCAGCCCCAGCCGATAGCTGATCCGTCCCGCTGCCGCGGCATTCGACGTCCCGATGGCCATGTAGGCCTCGATCTCGGGATAGGTCAGCTCGTCGGATGCCATTCCCAGGTAGTCGTGGGTGGCCAGACCCACGAACACGCCGGTGTTGGTGTCGGCCAACGCAGTCGGCGCGGTGCCCGAATGCTCCACCGCGCTCCATGCCATCTCCAGCAAGAGTCGATGCTGCGGGTCCATCAACCTGACCTCGCGGGTCGACATCCCGAAGAACGGCGCGTCGAACCCCGTCACGTCGTCGACGAAACCCGCACGGCGGGTGACCACCTTGCCGGGCACACCGGGTTCCGGGTCGAAGAATTCGTCGACATCCCAGCGGTCCTTGGGCACTTCGGTTACCGCGTCACGGCCCTCGCGAAGGACGTTCCAGAATTCGTCGGTGTCTGGGGCACCCGGGAAGCGCGCGGCATAGCCGACGATGGCGAAGCGCGGAGCCGGCTCGATCGAATTTTCAACGGATCCCATGCCGAAATTCTCCTTACTCGACGGTAAGCTTACTCGGCAGTAAGATAAACTTACTCGGCCGTCAGATCAACCCCCGACGGACCACTATTGCACGTGTATCCGTCGCGTGCGCGGCGTTGCCATCCGCCGCGGGACGTCGGCGGTCCGGCCGAGGGTATGTTGATCTCGCAACGTATGATGCCGCACCGGAGGGCCGGTCAAGCTGGGAGGACGACGTTTTGCGCATCGGGAAAATAACTGTTGGCGCACTTGATGAATGGTCATTGAGTCCGGGCGCGGTCACTTCCTGGCAACCGACTGCCGAGGCCAGGGAGAAGGCGCGCTCAGCAAACATTAGTCCGGTGCCGGTCAGCTACATGCAGCGCCAACACCTTCGTAACTACAGCGAGCGGAGCGCGGCCGGGTTGACCTTCTCCCGGCAAATCATCGCCAGCTGTGAAGTGCCCGGCGTGTGTGACATTTCGGCCATGGATCGTGCCGTCAACGCGTACCTACGGCGGCATGACACATTCCGCAGTTGGTTCGAGCAGACCGGCGACGGGGACTTCATCCGGCACGCCATCGACGACCCGGCCGACATTGAATTCGTGCCCGTCGACCACGGCCACATGACGGTCGACGAGATACACGCTCACGTGGTAGCCATACCTAATCCGTTGGAATGGGGCTGCTTCACTTTCGGAATAGTCCAGAACGAAAGTCACTTCACTTTTTTCGCCGCCATGGATCATGTCCACGGGGACGCGACGTTGATCGGCACGACAATGCTGGAAGCAAATGGGATGTACTCCGCGTTGAGCGGAGGTGGCGACGCCCTCAAGCTTCCAGACGCCGGTAGTTTCGACGACTTCTGTACCCGCGAGCGCGCACACACCTCAGAGTTAACTGTCGATTCGCCCGGAGTACAGGCGTGGATCGAATTCGCCGAGAACAACGGTGGGGGTTTTCCCGAATTCCCGCTGCCGTTGGGTAATCCCGACAGCTCCACCAAGAGCGACATGACCTCCATGGTCCTGATGGACAACGCGCAAACGGAACGTTTCGAATCCGCCTGCACGGCGGCGGGCGCGCGTTTCGTCGGCGGCGTGTTTGCCTGTCTGGGCCTGGTCGAGCACGAGTTCACCGGCGCTCTCACCTACTACGGGCTCACGCCGAGGGATTCCCGCAAAGCCGGCGACAACTTCATGACGCAGGGGTGGTTCACCGGGCTGATCCCGATCACCATCCCGATAGCGGCGACGTCTTTCAGCGATGCGGCGTGGGCAGCCCAGGCTTCTTTCGACTCGAGCCTGGAAATGGCGAGAGTGCCCTATTACCGCGTATTGGAATTGGCGCCGTGGTTGCAGTGGCCGCGACCGAACTTCCCGGTGTCGAACTTCCTGCACGGTGGCGCCGCACCGCTCAACGCCATCCTGGCCGCGGCCGACATGGGACTTGCGAACAACATCGGTATTTATCCCGACG
The DNA here is from genome assembly GCF_003719305.1 of Mycolicibacterium stellerae. Lineage (GTDB taxonomy): Bacteria > Actinomycetota > Actinomycetes > Mycobacteriales > Mycobacteriaceae > Mycobacterium > Mycobacterium stellerae. The sequence goes on along the minus strand of NZ_RARC01000020.1, from coordinate 55,318 downwards.
GCCGGTATTCATATCAATTGACGATCTACATATTCCGGTACGGGCAGGGCACGGTCATGGCGATCATGCATCCCGACAACCCGGTCGCCAGGAAATCAGTAACCCGCTACATGGAGGCGATGTGCTCGGTGTCCGCTCGGGTTGCTGACAGCGGGCACTGGGGACGCGTCGCATAGCGTGAGGCGAATACGGGCGAAGATGGGGACGACATGCGACGGCTAGCCGATCTCGTGGTGCGGTGGCCCTGGGCGGTGATCGGGGCTTGGGCCGCGATCGCGGTCGCACTTCTGCTGACGTTCCCGAGCCTCAACCAGATGGCCCAGAAGAACCCGCCCGCCATCCTGCCAACCGACGCCCCGTCGAGCGTCGCCGCCCGGCAGATGACCGAAGCGTTTCACGAGTCGAGTTCGGACAACCTTCTCGTCGTCGCGTTCATCAACGAAACCGGGCTCAAACCGGGCGACGAAGACACCTACCGCAAAGTGGTCGACGCGCTGCGCGACGACGTGACAGACGTGGTGATGGTTCAGGACTTCTTCACCACGCCGCAGTTGCGGCCCTTCCTGACCAGCAAGGACAAGACGACCTGGGTGCTGCCGGTCGGCCTCGCGGGGGAGTTGGGCACGCCACGCGCCTACGAGTCCTACAACCGCGTCGCCGACATCGTCAAACACAATGCTGTCACCGACGGCCCGCTCACCGTGCACGTCACCGGACCGGCGGCAACTGTCGCCGACCTCACCGTCGCGGGCGAGCAGGACCGCATGCCCATCGAGATCGCGATCGCGGTCCTTGTGCTCCTCGTTCTGCTCGTGGTGTACCGCAACCCGGTCACCATGCTCCTGCCACTGGCAGCCATCGGGACCTCGCTGATCGTCGCGCAGTCCGTGGTGGCCGGGGTCTCCGAGCTCTTCGGACTGGGGGTTTCGAACCAGTCATCCATTCTTCTGAGCGCGATCATCGCGGGCGCGGGAACGGACTACGCCGTCTTCCTCATCAGCAGATATCACGACTATCTGCGACAGGGAGCCGATCTCGACGACGCGGTGCGGCGGGCGTTGATCTCGATCGGCAAGGTGATCACGGCATCCGCCGCCACGGTGGGAATCACCTTTCTCGGGATCAGCTTCGCCCGCATGGGGGTGTTCTCCACGGCCGGGGTGGCATGCGCGATCGGGGTCGGGGTGGCATACCTCGCCGCGATGACGCTGCTGCCCGCCATCATGGTGCTGGCCGGACCTCGCGGCTGGGTCAAGCCGCGGCGCGAGCTCACATCTCGGTTCTGGCGACGTTCCGGGATACGTATCGTGCGGCGGCCCAAGGCGCACCTTGTCGCCAGCCTGCTCGTCCTCGCCGTTCTCGCCAGCTGCGCGACCTTGGTGCACTTCAACTACGACGATCGCAAGGCGCTGGGACCTGAGGCCCCGAGCTCGGCCGGGTATGCGGCGATGGAACGCCATTTCCCCGTGAGTCAGGCCGTCCCCGAATACATCCTCGTCGAGTCACCGCGAGACCTGCGCACACCGCAGGCCCTCGCAGACCTGGAACAGATGGCACAACGGGTCAGCCAACTACCGAACATCGGCCTCGTCAGCGGCCTCACCCGACCCACCGGAACGGTGCCGCAGGAATTCAGAGCCACATATCAAGCGGGCATTGTCGGCGATCGGATGGCTGCGGGCTCGGCAGTGATCAGCGACAACACCAAGGATCTCAACCGACTGACGAACGGAGCCGACACGCTGGCCGCGAGCCTCGGCGACGTGCGCAGTCAGATCAACCAAATCGCTCCAAGCATGCAGCGTCTGATCGACGCCGTGTCGTCGATGCGAAGCCAATTCGGCGGCGACAAGTTGGTCAAGAACGTCGCGGCCGCCGCCCAGCTCGTGCAGAGCATCAATGCGCTCGGCAATGAAATAGGCGTGAATTTCTCCACCGTCAGGGACATGTTCGCCTGGGTGGGTCCGGTGCTGGCAGCACTCAACGGCAACGCAATTTGCGATGCGAATCCCTCGTGCAGCGCCACCCGCATCCAGTTTCAGAAACTGGTCGACGCTCGCGATAGCGGGCGCCTCGACCAGATCAATTCGCTGGCCGGACAACTGCAGGGGTTCGGAGACAGTCGGACCCTCAACGCAACGGTGAAACAACTCAACGACACGCTCTCGAACTTCAGCTCGGCAGTGCGCGCCATGGGTCTGGACCGACCCGGCGGTCTGCAGGCGGGCCTGACGCAAGTCAAGCAGGGCGCCAACCGCCTGGCCGAAGGAAGCCAGCAGGTGGCCGGCGGTGTGGACCAACTCGTCGGCCAAGTCAGGCTGATGGGGGCCGGGCTCGACGAGGCGGCCGCGTTCCTGTTGGCGATGCGAAATGACGCGGCGGATCCGTCGATGGCGGGGTTCAATCTCCCGGCCCAAATCCTGCAACTAGACGAGTTCAAGGCGGCGGCGAAGATCTTCATCTCACCAGATGGCCACACGGCCCGATACCTGGTGCAGACCACACTGAGTCCGTTCAGCTCCGAGGCGATGGATCAGGTCAACGAGATCAGTGACACCGCAAAGAGCGCCCAACCGAACACCCAACTGGCCGACGCCAAGATATCGATGGGCGGATTCCCCGCCGCGCTCCGTGACACCCGCGACTACTACGAGCACGACATCCGCTTCATCATCGTCGTGACCCTCGTGGTCGTCCTGCTGATCCTGATGGCGCTGTTGCGTGCGATTGTCGCGCCGCTCTATCTGATCGGCTCGGTGATTCTCTCGTACTTCGCGGCTCTCGGCATCGCCGTCCTGACGTTTCAATACCTGCTCGGGCAGCAATTGCACTGGAGCGTACCGCCATTGGCCTTCGTGGTATTGGTGGCGGTGGGAGCCGACTACAACCTGCTCTTTGTATCGCGAATGCGCGACGAATCTCCGCACGGGATGCGTTACGGCGTCATTCGCACCCTGACATCGACCGGCGGGGTGATCACGGCCGCCGGTTTGATCTTTGCGGCCTCGATGTGCGGTCTGCTGTTCTCCAGCATCACCACCGTGGTCCAGGGCGGATTCGTGATCGGCGTAGGGGTCCTTTTGGACACCTTCCTGGTACGGACACTCACGGTGCCTGCCATGGCGACATTGGTCGGACGCGCGAACTGGTGGCCGTCACGGCTGAGTGCCCCACGGTCTCTGTCGCGGGCACCGGCAGGAGAGGCGGAGTAATGTCACGGTCATTGCCGACGCGCAGCCAGCAGGCGGGAGTAGGAATGCGGCGACTGGTCGCAGTGGTCACTGCACTGGTAACCATTTGCGCCACAGCATGTTTCGGCTCGGCGATCGCGTCAGCCGATGACACCCAAGCCGGCTGGACGCCGGACCATGGAGCACCGAGCGACGGGCCGCCGCCGCTGGGCACGCCGGGCAGAGGGTACGCACTTGGCGGTGCCCACGTGTTGGGCATTCCCTACGACGAGTACATAAAGCGCACGGGCGCCGAGTGGTTCCCTGGTCTGGATCGGCAGATCGTCAACTATCCCGCGGGTCAGGTTCAGGGGCACACCCTTGAACGGTTGTTTCCAGGCATCGGCAGGCTGGACGACGGCTTTCCCGGGCTCGGCATCGACGGCCCCAGCATCGGTGAGTCGGTCGACGAGGGGCAGGGCAACCTGGAAACAGCGATCCGCACCGGAGGTCCCGGCACCGCGATCGGATTGTCCGAGGGGGCGATGGTTCTCGACGCCGTCCAGGCGAAACTCGCGAACGATCCGACCGCGCCGCCACGAGATCAACTGAGCTTTGCGACATATGGTGACCCTCTTGCCAAGCACGCCTTCGGTGAGAGTTTCCTGACCCAAAATTTCCCCGTCGGCAGCGTCGTACCCTCGCTCGATTTCCGCATGCCTGCTCCGGTGGAGAGCCAGTACGACACATATCAGTTCGTCTCTGCCTACGACAGCATCGCCGACTGGCCGGACAGGCCGGACAACTGGATGTCACTCGCCAACGCGGTCGTGGGTCTGGCCACCGGTCATACCGCGGTGGCGTTCACCAATCCGAGTAATGTGCCGCCGCAGAACATCAGGACGACGGTCAACTCCAAGGGCGCGAAGACGACGACATATCTGATCCCCGAGCAGCACCTTCCCCTGGTGTTGCCCTTCAAGTACCTCGGAGTGGACGAAGGCACTCTCAATCAGCTTGACGGGGTGCTCAAGCCGATGGTGGACGCGGGATACTCACGAAACGACGATCCGCTTACCGCTCCGATCACAGTGGATCCGGTGCGTGGCTATGACCCGGCTGCCGTTACTGCGCCTGCCACGCAGGCCGCCTTCGGCGGCGCCGCCGATCCCATCTCACAGCTGATGTCTGGTTTCCAATACGTGCTGAACCACAGCGGCGGCTGACAGCGCGGTCAGCCAACAGAAATTCGACGACTTACTACGGACGCAAAGTGACGCCTTCTCCTCAGTCAACCATCCTCTCCATGCTGCACGGACGTGCCAGCTTGCGCCCCGATGACGTCGCGTTCACCTTCACCGACTACGAGAAGGCCGCCGCGGGGGTACCCGAGCGCATGACGTGGGCACAGTTGTCCCAAAGAACGCTGCGGGTGGCCCGCGAAATCCGCCTCCACGGGTCTGTCGGAGACCGCGCGGTGATCCTGGCGCCGCAGGGCCTCGAGTACATTCTGGCGTTCCTGGGAGCTATGCAGGCCGGGCTCATCGCCGTTCCGCTGCCGTTGCCGCATCGCGGCTCGAGCCACGACCGGGTCGGCGCGGTCTTCACCGATACGTCGCCGTCGGTCGTTCTCACCACCTCCGCGGCCGCAGCAGATGTCGGCGACTACGTCGATCAGGCACGCCTGGACATTGTTCCCAAGATCGTCGAAATCGATTCGTTGGACCTGTCCATCGGAACCGGACCAGACGGCGGACCAAGCTTCGAAACCGCCGATGGGCCCAACATCGCGTATTTGCAGTACAGCTCGGGCTCGACCCGAACGCCGACCGGGGTCATGCTTTCGCATCGCAACCTCCAGGTGAATTTCGAGCAGCTGATGCGCAGTTTCTTCGCCGACTCCAGGGTCAGGCTCCCGTCGGACACCGTGCTCGTGTCGTGGTTGCCCTTTTACCACGACATGGGCTTGGTGCTGGGAGTCTGCGCCCCGATCCTGGGTGGCTTTCGTGCCGAATTGACAAGCCCGGTGGCATTTTTGGAGAGGCCGGCCAGGTGGATGCGAGCATTGGCTGAGAATCCGCATGCGTTCTCCTCTGCACCGAACTTCGCCTTCGACATGGCCGCCCGCAAGACAACCGACAGCGATTTGGCCGGGCTCGACCTCGGCGAGGTGCTCGGCATCATCAGCGGTGCCGAACGTGTCGAGCCCGCCACCCTTCGACGCTTCGTTGATCGGTTCTCGCACTTCAACTTCCGCGACCACATGATGCGTCCCTCATATGGCCTGGCCGAGGCAACCGTCTTCGTGACGAGCGGCACCTGGAGTGAATCGTCGCCCGCGGCCCATTTCGACGTCGACGAACTGGCCGCGGGCCGCGTCAAACGTTGCGCGGCCGGGACCGGAACGTCACTGGTGCCCTATACGGTGCCGCGATCGCCAACGCTGCGGATCGTCGACGGCGAAACACACAGCGAGTGCGCGCCGGGCTTGGTCGGCGAAATCTGGGTGCACGGTGAGAATGTCGCCGACGGCTACTGGGGTAAACCGCCGGAGGAGCAGCAGTGCTTCGGCGCAACGCTGGTCGATCCGTCGCCCGGTACGCCGGATGGGCCCTGGCTGAAAACCGGTGATCTCGGTTTCATCTCCGATGGGGACCTGTTCATCGTCGGACGCATCAAGGACCTGCTGATCATCCGGGGGCGTAATCACTATCCCGAGGACATCGAGGCGACGGTTCAAGAGATCACCCGCGGCCGGGTGGCGGCGATATCGGTCCCGCTGGACAGCACCGAGAAGCTGGTCACCGTCATCGAGGTGCACAAGCGAGGAGCTTCCAACGTCGAGGTGATGGGTTGGCTCCGCGGGGTGAAGAGCGATGTCACGTCCGCGATCTCCAACGCGCACGGCTTGAACGTCGAGGATCTCGTTCTGGTGCAGCCAGGGTCGATTCCCACCACGACGAGCGGCAAGATCCGGCGCGCCGCGTGCGTCGAGCAGTACCGGCAGGATCAATTCACCCGGTTGGACGCCTGAGCGGGTTATAGGCCGGCAAGCCCCGCGCCGAGCAGCACGCAGCCGACCGCGGTCAGCAGAAACGTGACCGCACTGCGGCGGCGTGTTCGCAGCCAGTCCTGCAGCGCCGACAGCGCTGCGCGGGTGCGGTCAGGGGCCACCAGGTAGCAGATCAGCGGAATCTCCACGAACCCGAACGCCACCACGTTGAACAAGATCAGGCCGCCCACCTGGACCGAGGCCGCGGCCCCCGAGGCGACGATGAGGGCCAGCACGGCGAGATAGTCGACGGACGGCAGCGCGATGCCGAGTCCCGCGGCACCCGCCGTCCACAGTGAACGGCCGTTGAGCAGTTGCCTTGTGCGCGTGGCGAGCGGTTCGAATCTTCGTGAACCTGAATCCGCATCGTCGTCACCACGCTTGCCGAGCACGCCGGTGGCCACCACCACGGCGTTGAGCAGCAGCAGCGCACCGACAACAATCTGCACCCTCGGCAGGGTGAAATCGGCTGACCCGATGGCCGGTCGCAGGACGAACAGCACGATTACGCCCACCGTGATGCCCATCGCGAATCCGCCTGCGAGAAAGGTGACCAGCTGGAGCATCGGTCGGGGACGGTTCATGATCAATATCGTCATGCCGATCCGGAACGGCTCGAGGCTGACGGCAACGGCCATTGCCAGGAGCGTTATCCACATGACGAGCGTCAGGTTACCGTCAGGCGTGCATGGCCACAGTGCGTGGCTCCGTGTGAAAATGGACGGAATATGAGCGCAACCGAGCTGAGCCCGACGTCGCTACGCGAGGCGTTCGGACATTTCCCATCGGGCGTCATCGCCATCGCCGCCGAGGTGGACGGCATCCGCATCGGACTGGCCGCCAGCACCTTCGTCCCTGTGTCGCTGGATCCGCCGCTGGTCTCGTTCGCCGTCCAGAACACGTCGGAGACCTGGCCCAAGCTCAAGGACCTGCCCCGGCTCGGCATCAGCGTGCTCGGTGAGGCGCACGACGAGGCGGCAAGGACCCTGGCGGCGAAAACCGGCGACCGGTTCGCGGGCCTGTCCACGGTGTCTCGTGAAAGCGGTGCGGTGTTCATCGAGGGCACCAGCGTCTGGGTGGAGAGCGCCATCGAACAGCTGGTGCCTGCAGGGGATCACACGATCGTGATTCTGCGCGTCGCCGACATCACGGTGCATTCCGCCGTGCCGCCGATCGTGTTCCACCGCAGCACGTTTCGCCGGCTAGGCAGTTAGGGCCGCGAGGCGAGCTCGTCCCGATAGCCCTGAACGCGCCGTTCGAGCTCGGCGGCGTCATCGGGCCTGCCCTCTTTGCGGGCGAGGTCGGCGCGCGCCGACAACTCGCGAATTGCGGTGCGAATGTCGTTGACGCTGTGCGTTTCCGTCACGGTGGCTGCCTTTCGTCGTTGATTGGCTGCTCCCGTCAGGCTACCCGCGCTCAACTCCTCCTGAACAACTTGTTGCCCAGCCAAACCACCGGGTCGTACTTGCGGTCGGCGGCTCGCTCCTTCATCGGGATCAGCGCGTTGTCGGTGATCTTGATGTGCTCGGGGCACACCTCGGTGCAGCACTTGGTGATGTTGCAGTAGCCGAGGCCGTTGTCCTCCTGCGCCTGCTCGGGGCGCCGTTCCAGCGTGTCGAGGGGATGCATGTCGAGCTCGGCCTGACGCATCAGGTAGCGCGGGCCGGAGAACGCCTGCTTGTTCTCCTCGTGGTCGCGCACCACGTGGCAGGTGTTCTGGCACAGGAAGCACTCGATGCACTTGCGGAACTCCTGGCTGCGGTTCACGTCCTCCTGAGCCATCCGGTACTCACCGGGCTGCAGATCCTTCGGCGGCGCGAACGACGGGATCTCCCTGGCCTTTTCGTAGTTGAACGACACATCGGTGACGAGGTCGCGGATGATCGGGAAGGTCCGCAGCGGTGTCACCGTGACGGTCTCGTCCTCGCCGAAGGTGGACATCCGGGTCATGCACATCAGCCGCGGCCTGCCGTTGATCTCCGCCGAGCAGGATCCGCACTTGCCCGCCTTGCAGTTCCATCGAACGGCCAGGTCGGGGGTCTGGGTCTGCTGCAGGCGGTGGATGATGTCGAGCACCACCTCGCCCTCGTTGACCTCGACCGCGTAGTCCTCCAGCGCGCCGCCGTCGTCGTCGCCGCGCCACACTCGCATGCTCGCCTGATAGGCCATCAGTTGCTCCGTTCTGGATGCTGGGCCAGCTCGCCGTCGGTGAAGTACTTCTCCAGTTCTGACAGCTCGAAGAGGTCGAGCAGATCCTGGCGCACCGGAATCTGGTCCTGCTTGGTGACGGTCAGCTCGGGCACGACCGCATCGCCCTCGGTGCGGCACACCAGCAGGGTCTTGCGCCAGTCGGGCTCCATCGCCGGGTGGTCGTCGCGGGTGTGACCGCCACGGCTCTCGGTGCGCGTCAGCGCGGCTTGGGCGATGCACTCGCTGACAAGCAACATGTTGCGCAGGTCGATCGCCAGGTGCCAGCCGGGGTTGAACTCCCGATGGCCCTCCACCTTGACGTGCTTGTAGCGCTCTCGGAGCTCGGCCAGCTTGTCAAGCGCCTCGGTGACCTCTTCGGCTTTGCGGATGATGCCGACCAGGCTGTTCATCGTGTCCTGAAGGTCCAACTGCAGCGTGTAGGGGTTTTCGGGGGCGTCGCCGTTCGACGGACCCTCGAAGGGATGCAGCGCCCGCTTGATGGCGTCGTCAACGGCTTCCTCTGTCACCGCTGGGCGTTCGGCGAGCGCCCGCACGTAGTCGGAGGCGCCCAGGCCGGCGCGGCGACCGAACACCAGTAGGTCCGACAGCGAGTTGCCGCCGAGCCGGTTGGAGCCGTGCATTCCGCCTGCGCACTCACCGGCGGCGAACAGGCCGGGCGTGGTCGCCGCCGCGGTGTCCGGTTCGACCTCGATGCCGCCCATCACGTAGTGACACGTCGGCCCGACTTCCATCGGCTCCTTGGTGATGTCCACCTCGGCCAGCTCCATGAACTGGTGGTACATCGAAGGAAGCCTGCGCTTGATCTCCTCGGCGGGCAGCCGCGACGCGATGTCGAGGAAGACACCGCCGTGCGGCGAGTTACGTCCGGCCTTCACCTCGGAGTTGATGGCGCGAGCCACCTCGTCGCGCGGCAACAGGTCCGGCGTGCGGCGCGCGGAGTCGTTGTCCTTCAGCCACTGGTCGGCCTCGTCGATGCTCTCGGCGTACTGGCCCTTGAACACCGGCGGGATGTAATCGAACATGAACCGGGTGCCGTCGGAGTTCTTCAGCACGCCGCCGTCGCCGCGGACGCCCTCGGTGACGAGGATGCCCTTCACGCTCGGCGGCCAGACCATGCCGGTCGGATGGAACTGGACGAACTCCATGTTGATCAGGGTCGCTCCGGCACGCAGCGCAAGCGCGTGCCCGTCGCCGGTGTACTCCCACGAGTTCGACGTCACCTTGTAGGACTTGCCGATGCCGCCGGTCGCCAGCACCACCGCAGGCGTCTCGAACAGAACGAACTTGCCGTTCTCGCGCCAGTACCCGAAGGCACCGGCGATCCGGTCGCCGTCCTTGATGAGGTCGGTGATGGTGCACTCGTGGAAGACCTTGATGCGGGCCTCGTAGTCGCCGAACTCGGCCTTGTCCTCCTGCTGCAGCGAGACGATCTTCTGTTGCAGCGTGCGGATGATCTCCAGGCCGGTGCGGTCTCCGACGTGGGCCAGCCGCGGGTAGGTGTGGCCGCCGAAGTTGCGCTGGCTGATGCGGCCGTCCTTGGTGCGATCGAAGAGCGCGCCGTAGGTCTCCAGCTCCCACACCCGGTCGGGCGCCTCCTTGGCGTGCAGCTCGGCCATCCGCCAGTTGTTGAGGAACTTCCCGCCGCGCATGGTGTCGCGGAAGTGGACCTGCCAGTTGTCCTTGGCGTTGGCGTTGCCCATCGAGGCCGCGCAGCCACCCTCGGCCATCACCGTGTGGGCCTTGCCGAACAGCGATTTGGTGATGACCGCGACCTTCTGGCCGCGCTCACGCGCCTCGATCACCGCGCGCAGGCCTGCGCCGCCGGCACCGATGACGACGACGTCATAGGAGTGCCTTTCGACCTGCGATGAAGCGCTCGGCGCAAGAGCCTCGCTAGATGTCATGAAACCTCACTTGCTCGGGCTGTCGTGAAATGGGCTGTCAGCCAGACGAATCAGCCGATGAATCTGAGATCGGAGATGGTGCCGCTGGCGACGAGCATGATGTAGAAGTCGGTCAGCATCAGCGTTCCGAGCGTGATCCACGCGTACAGCTTGTGCCGGGTGTTCAGTCGGCTCACCTGCGTCCACATCCAGTATCGGACCGGGTGTTTGGAGAAGTGCTTGAGGCGCCCGCCGACGACGTGGCGGCAGGAGTGGCAGGACACGGTGTAGACCCACAGCATGACGACGTTGACGACGAGAATGACGTTGCCCAAACCGAATCCGAAGCCCGACGGCGAATGGAATGCCACGATCGCGTCGTAGGTGTTGATCACCGAGATGATGCCCGCGATGTAGAAGAAGTACCGATGCGTGTTCTGGATGATCAGTGGGAAGCGGGTCTCACCGGTGTACTTGGCATGCGGCTCGGCCACCGCGCACGCGGTCGGGGACTGCCACACCGACCTGTAGTAGGCGCCGCGGTAGTAGTAGCAGGTCAGCCGGAACAGCAGAAGGAACGGCAGCGAGGCCGCGGCGTAGGGCAGCCACCACACGTCGGGCAGGAACTGTGGCCAGAAGTGGCTGGCCTCGGGGACGCAGCCCTTGCTGATGCACGGCGAGTAGAACGGCGTCAGGTAGTGGTATTCGGCGACGTAATAGTTGTTCTGCAAGAACGCCCGCACCGTCGCGTAGATGACGAACGCGGCGAAACCCAGGTCGACGATCAGCGGCGACTGCCACCACCGGTCCGTGCGCAACGTGCGCTGGGGAATCTCTGCCCGGTTCGGTGAGAAGACGCCGGTGCCCTGGCGGTCGGCGGTGGGTGCGCTCACAGTCGTTTTCCAAGCCTCTCCAGTTTCGTGCCCCGCAGTGCGACAGAGCCTAATTCAGCCCCTACTGTGACCCCCGACACCCTCGTCATCGACGTCCCGCCAGAAGTCCCGCTCGTACTCGGTATCCGGGATGGCGATCTTTTCCGCCGAGTCCCGCTGCCTGATTACCCCGCGGCTGAGTTCCAACTCCTCGGCGTCGATATCGAGTCGGTCGATGTCGTTGAGGATGCGTTCGGCGTCGTTGACGATCCGACGCATGGCCGGGGTGTCCCCGTATCGCGACGCCAGCGATGTCACGCACCGGCGCAGGCCGCCGATCAACTCGTGAAGTTCGGCAAATTCGGTGGTGCTCGACATCAGACCTCCTTGGGCTGAAGGGTGTCTCGGATCACAGTACGACAATCGATGCTAGCTACATCATGGTGATGGAACGTGAGACCGGTCACGTCGGACAAGGATGGGGACATGACGGATGAGCAGGTTCTTCAGCAGCGCGCGGTCGCGCTGCTCGAATTGCACCAACCCGGCAACCCGGTGGTGCTGCCGACGGTGTGGGACGCATGGTCGGCGAAGCTGGCCGTCGACGCAGGGTTCTCGGCGCTGACCGTCGGCAGCCATCCGGTCGCCGACTCGATCGGCAGGCCCGACAACGAGGGCATGACATTTGACGAGCTCCTCACCCGCGTCGTCCAGATCACCGATGCGGTGGATGTCCCGGTGTCCGTCGACATCGAGTCCGGCTACGGCGAGGCGCCGACGCGCCTCATCGACGGTCTGCTCGGCGCCGGGGTGGTCGGCCTGAACATCGAGGACACCGTGCACGGCGAGGGCGGTCGGCTCCGGTCGTCCGCCGAGCACGCCGAACTCGTCGGGGCGCTTCGGGCCGCGGCGCACGCAGCGGGCGTTCATGTGGTGCTCAACGCGCGTACCGATCTCTTCTTGCGTTCCGACGGTGACGAGTCCGACCGCGTCGACAGGGCGGTGGCGCGGCTGACGGAAGCCGCCGACGCCGGCGCCGACGTCCTGTACCCGGTCGGGCGTCATGATCCGGATACCTTGCGGCGCTTGACTTCTGAACTGCCGCTGCCGGTGAACGCCATCGGCCTGCCCGATCAGGACGATCCGGCGTCCTTCGGCCCGCTCGGTGTCGCGCGGATCAGCTTCGGCCCCTTTCTGCAGTGGGCCCTAACGGAGCACGCCAAGGAGATCCTGGCCCGCTGGGGATAGCGTGATGGCGCCCGGGTGCTCGCGGCTAGCATTCCCGCGTGTCTCACGACCACGATCCCGCGCACTGGTCCAACCGGCCGGGCACCATATTCGCCGCGGGCGCGGCTGCGGTGCTGCTGGTCGTGGTGCTGATCTTCGCAGTGATGCGGACCGCGGACGACTCGTCGGATCCGCCCGACGTCTTCATCACACCGTCGAGCAGCGCGACCTCGAGCACATACACGACGTCATCCACGACGACGACCACGTACACCACGCCGAGCGCGCAGACCAGCGACCAGAACTTCCCGCCGGCGGGTCCGCCGACATCCGAGGTGGCCGGGCCGCCGACGCCGACGACCGAGGTAACCACCGATTCCGGCACGGTCACCGAGACGGCGACATTGCTACCGCCGCCGTGAAGCTAGAAGGCGCCTGAAATCGGGCGGCAGTCGCATAGGCTGGCGCAATGAGTACTCTGACGCGCTTCATAACGGCCGTTATGGTAGTGCCGGGGTTGATCGGGTTGGGGTCTGGATCGGCGTCTGCCGAGTCTGCCAACGGCGGGTCTGTGCCGCTCGGCGCTGAGTATCGCTCGTGCGATTTCACGAAGCTCAACTTCGTCAATGCCACCGGCACCGCATCCGGAACAGCGGTCATCGGCACCGGCGGCACCAACACCGTGACCGCCGACGTGTACATCATGATCGGCAGTCCGAACACCCCGTACCAGGTACGGCTCATTCAAGGTCCCCGGCCGGGGACGCAGAAATGCAACGCGGGCGACCCCGGCGTGGCGAGCGCCATGTTGTACACCGACGGCAACGGAGTCGGCTCGGTGGTGTTGCACGACGCTCTTGCGCCCGGTGCCACCAACGCATGGGTGTTCATCGACGGGCCGCCGGATGTCGGCCAGATCCGGGGCGAGTTCTACACGTCGGACCTCCTCACCAGCCTGAAGTAGCCGCGGTGAGAACACCGTGATGGGCGCGTCACACGAGGCGACATCGCGGCAATATCGGCTGCTTAGCCTCGCGTCATGTCCTCGGATTGCGCCCCTGCCAGGCACGTCGTGGTGGTCGGGCACGGAATGGTCGGCCACCGGTTCGTCGAAGCCATGCGTGCCCGTGACACCGGGGACCGATGGCGGATCACCGTGCTGGCCGAGGAGTCCGACGCCGCATACGACCGGGTAGGTCTCACCGGATACACCGAGCACTGGGACCGCGCCCGCCTCGCCCTGCCAGGCAACGACTATGCGAGCGACAGCCAGGTAGCGCTTCGGCTTGGCGCCAAGGTCACCACCATCGACCGGCAGGCCAAGGTTGCCATCACCGCCGACGGCGCGCGGGTCGACTACGACGCGCTCGTGCTGGCGACCGGTTCGTACGCCTTCGTTCCCCCGGTACCCGGCCACGACTTGCCGGGCTGCCACGTCTATCGCACGCTCGACGACCTCGACGCGATTCGCGCCGACGCGATGGCCGCTCTGGCGGCAGGCCACGCGCCGGTCGGTGTGGTGATCGGCGGTGGCCTGCTGGGACTGGAGGCCGCCAATGCGTTGCGCACGTTCGGATTGCACGCCCACGTCGTCGAGATGGCTCCGCGGCTGATGGCACAACAACTCGACGAGGCCGGCGGGGCACTGCTGAACCGAATGGTCACCGAGTTGGGCATCGACGTGCACGTCGGGGTGGGGACGTCGTCGATCGAGGCAGACGAGCGCGGGTCGCTACATGCGACGCTGAGTGACGGGACGGTCGTCGAATCCGGCCTGGTGATCTTCGCGGCGGGCGTGCGGCCACGTGACGAGTTGGGCCGCGACGCCGGTCTTGAGATCGCGGAGCGCGGAGGTGTTCTCACCGATCTCTCCTGTGCGACAAAGGATTGCAGCATCTACGCTATCGGCGAGGTTGCCGCGATCGAGGGCCGCTGCTACGGGCTTGTCGGCCCGGGCTACACCAGCGCGGAGGTCGTCGCGGACCGGCTGCTCGGCGGCGCCGCGGAGTTCCCCGAGGCCGACATGTCCACGAAGCTCAAGCTGCTCGGCGTCGACGTGGCGAGTTTCGGCGACGCGATGGGTGTCACGCCGGACTGCCTCGAGGTGGTGGTCAATGACGCCGTCAACCAGACATACGCGAAGCTCGTGCTGTCCGACGACGCGAAGACACTGCTTGGCGGAGTGCTGGTCGGCGACGCCTCGGCGTACGGAATCCTGCGTCCGATGGTCGGCGAACCGCTGCCCGGTGATCCGCTCGCATTGATCGCGCCTGCCGGATCCGACAGCGGCAGTGCCGGATTGGGGGTGGGCGCCCTGCCGATCGGCGCGCAGATCTGCTCGTGCAACAACGTCACGAAGGGTGATCTGACCGACGCCATCTCCGGTGGCTGCTGCGATGTGCCCGCACTCAAGCAGTGCACACAGGCGGGCACCTCCTGCGGATCGTGCGTGCCGCTGCTCAAGCAGTTGCTCGAGGCCGAGGGGGTCGAACAATCCAAGGCGCTGTGCGAGCATTTCAGCCAGTCGAGGCCGGAGTTGTACGAAATCATCTCCGCAGGCCCCGCCGAATCGGTCCGCACCTTCTCCGGGCTCATCGCGCGATTCGGTACCGGAAAGGGCTGCGACATATGCAAACCCGCCATCGCATCGATTCTGGCATCGACGAGCTCGGAGCACATTCTCGACGGCGAGCAGGCCTCGCTGCAGGACAGCAACGACCACTTCCTGGCCAATATCCAGCGCAACGGCAGCTACTCGATCGTGCCGCGGGTGCCCGGCGGCGACATCACACCCGAGCAGCTGATCCTGATCGGTGAGATTGCCCGGGATTTCAACCTGTACACCAAGATCACCGGCGGACAGCGCATCGACATGTTCGGCGCAAGGGTCGATCAGCTGCCCGAGATCTGGCGCCGCCTCGTCGACGGCGGGATGGAGTCCGGCCATGCCTACGGCAAGGCGCTGCGGACGGTCAAAAGCTGTGTGGGCAGCGACTGGTGCCGCTACGGGCAGCAGGACTCGGTGCAGATGGCGATCAACCTCGAGCTCCGCTACCGAGGGCTGCGGGCCCCGCACAAGATCAAGATGGGTGTGTCGGGTTGCGCCCGCGAGTGCGCGGAGGCCCGCAGCAAGGACGTCGGCGTCATCGCCACGGAGAACGGATGGAACCTCTACGTCGGCGGCAACGGCGGCATGACGCCCAGGCACGCAGAGTTGCTCGCCGGAGATCTCGACGACGAGACGCTGATCCGCTACATCGACCGCTTCCTGATGTTCTATATCCGCACGGCCGACCGACTGCAGCGCACCGCACCGTGGGTCGACCAGCTCGAGGGCGGCCTCGAGCACCTTCGAGACGTGGTGTGCGGCGACTCCCTCGGCCTTGCCGGGGATTTCGAGGCGGCGATGGCGCGTCACGTGGCGGGCTATGCGTGCGAGTGGAAGGGCGTGCTGGACGACCCCGAGAAGCTGTCGCGGTTCGTCTCGTTCGTCAACGCGCCCGATGCACCCGACCCGACCGTCACCTTCACCAAGCGGGACGGCCGCATTGTGCCGATGGGCATGCCAACGATCCGAAAGGTGGCCGAAAAGTGACCCTGCTCAACGACATCGAAGTCTGGACCGCAGCATGTTCGTATGACCGGCTGATCCCGGGCCGCGGTGTCGGCGTGCTGCTGCCCGATGGCGACCAGGCTGCGCTCTTTCGCCTCGATGACGGCAGCGTGCACGCGATCGGAAACATCGACCCGTTCTCTGGTGCGGCGGTGATGTCGCGTGGCATCGTCGGCGATCGCGGTGGCCGCGCGACGGTGCAGTCGCCGATCAAGAAGCAGGCGTTCGCCCTCGACGACGGCACCTGCCTCGACGATCCCGCCGTCGCGGTGCCGGTGTTCCAAACGCGCGTCACGGCCGATGGTGTGATCGAAGTTTGTTCTTGAATGCATTGTGGGTAAGCAGCACGCATGTCCCAAAACTGCATCGCCGAGAGCCCGAGGCGATCCACGCGCAGGTATGGGCGCGCGGATGTCATTCACGACGCAACGTGGCTGCTCATGGAACGTTTCGATCTCGACGCCGGCCAAGCCGTCGCGCAGCTGGTGAAAGTGTCCAAGCGCAACAGCGATTCCATCGAGGCGGCCGCCCGGATGTGCGTGGACGCGGAGTTACGCGGCCAGCGGTACCCCGGCGCGCTTGAACCGGTTGGCGATCAACCGCACCATCGCCGGATGGCCGCCTAGCGGATCGGCAACAAGATCGGCTCCGCTGCTGCGCAACCGATCTTGAAACAGCCCGTCCGCCAACAGGTACGACGCCAGCACGACTCGCCGCGCGCCACGCCGCCGTAATTCGGCCACCGCGTCATGGATCCGCGGCTCCCCGGTAGCCGCGTACGCCAACTCGACCCGCTCGCCGATCACCGCCGACAACATCGCCGCAGTTCTGCGCAGGTCGGACTGCGCATAAGGATCCGATGTGCCTGCCGCGGCCAGAATCACCGAATCGCCCGGCTGCCAGCCACATTCGACCAGCCGGGCCGCAACAACCTGCACGGCGCTCGGGCACGCGCCGAGCGGATCGGTGACGGTCACGTCGGGATGACCGCTGGCGGCCACGTGGGCGGGCAGGTCGACCCGCACGTGGTAGCCGCTGGCGAGGAACGCAGGCACCACCGTCACGGGTTGGTCGACGGGCAGCGAACGAAGCACTTCTTCCGGGGTCGGGCCGAGGACGTCGACGAATGCAACGCGCACCGGCAGGCCCAGTACCTTCGACACCTGTCGTGCCAGCTCACCGACCATCGCGACGCCGTCCCGCTTTCGTGTGCCGTGGGCGACGAGCAGCTGGCTCATTGGGCCGCCGCGATGGGCTCGTCGACGGGCAGACGGTAGCCGCGTTTCACGACCGTCGAGACAATGTTCTTGTCGCCCAACGCCGTTCGCAGGCGCAGCACGGCCGTCTCCACCGCGTGGGTGTCGGTGCCCGTGCCGGGGAGTGCGCGCAGCAGATCGGCCCTGCACACGACGGTGCCGGGACGGTGGGCGAGCGCGCGGATCGTCGCCATTCCCGCCGGCGAAAGCTGCTTGACCACACCGTCGACCATGACGCACGTGCCGCGGATCTCCATCCGGTGTCCTGCGACGTGCATGGTGCGCGACTGCAGCATCGGCAGCTCGTCGGTGATGTGGCGGGCCAGTGCACCCAGCCGCATCCGTTCCGGCGCCGACGTCGGCACGCCCAACCGCACAAGCGGGCGCGCCGTGACCGGTCCGACGCACATTGCGTGCACGTTCGTGCGCAGCGCGGTGAGTACCCGATCCTCGATGCCCATTTCGCCCGCCCGCATCAGCACCGCAGCGACGGCGGGCGCCGACGTGAAGCTCACCGCGTCGAACTTCTCGTCGGCGATTCCGGCCACCAGTTGATCCAGGTCCCCGTTGCGGGGCGCCGGATGCCAGCGGTACACCCGGATCGGGACCACATCGGCGCCCGCGGCGCGCAGCTCGTCGAGAAACTCGGGGAACGGGTCCCATTCCGCGGTCGCGCCGTGCAGCTGGACTGCGATGCGCTGACCGGAGATACCGCCCTCGACAAGGTAGTGCAGCAGCTCGCGGGACGACTCCGACTCCGGCGACCATTCCTCCGGCAGGCCTGCGGCGCGCAACGCACCGGTCGCCTTCGGGCCGCGGGACACGATACGGGCCTTGCCAAGCGATGTGATCAGCTCGTTGGCCAGATCCCAACCGTCGGCGGCGGCGACCCAGCCGCGGAAGCCGATCCCCGTCGTCGCGATCACGATGTCGGGCGGCTGGTCGATCAGCGCCTCGGTGTGCACCCGTAGCTCGTGGTCGTCGGGCAACGGCACCATCTCGATTGCCGCGGCGGCCGTGACGCTGGCCCCGCGCTTGCGCAGCAGCGCGCTCAGCTCATCGGCGCGCCTGGCAGACGTCACCGCCACCCGAAACCCGGTGAGCGGTGCCCAGTCGGGCTCGTCACTCATGGTCCCAGTGTTTGCAGTCCGTGTTTCCGGGCGATTAACCCGTCATTGCCCCCGCATATCGCCGCCCGTTGCGGCGTGAATTTCGACTCACCGCCACCGGTGGTCGGCTGTGAGGTGGGCAGTCAGCTTGTCGCGCGCATCCAACGTAGGAGCGTCACCACACGTCGCCGTCGCGCCAGTCGCAGGTGATCGCTTCGGCGGTGTCCAGCTCTACGGAGACGGGCAGCACGAATATCGACGTGTCGTCGTCTGGAGTCGGCCGCACGCCGGTCGGCGTCAGCACCGACGTCGCTCCGCGCCATGGCAGCCAGCCGCGTGCGGTGTACATGGGCCGCCCGGCCTCCGATGCGCTCAGCGCGCCGAGTTGGTATCCGCCGCGGATCACCTGCTCGACGGCGTCCATCAGAGCACGGGCCAAGCCCTGTCCGCGCCAGTCCTCGTGCACCGCGACGGCTTCGACGTAACCGCACCGCAGCGCCGAGTCCCGGTAGAGCAGGCGGCGCTGAACCACCGCGGCGTGCCCGATCAGCGCGCCGTGGTGGCTGATCAGTGCGTGCATGCCGCCGAGGGCATGCTCCCAGTCGGCGTCGGTGAAGTCGATCTCACCGCCGTCGAAGGCGTCGATCACCATGCGGCGGGCGTCGTCGCGGGTCTCGTTGTCGAGGTCGGCGGTGTGGACCAGGCGGGCGGCTAAGACCTGGGTGGGCACACCATGTGTCTACCCGTTCATGAACCGTTGTGAAAGGGCTTGCGCGGGCGTGACCAATGCAACCGGACGGTCTGCCCAGGACGGACCTGCGCGATCCTGTCGATGTCCTCGTCGATCACCACGCCGATCACCGGGTAGCCGCCGGTGACCGGGTGGTCGGGACCGAGAATGACCGGAAAACCGTTCGGCGGCACCTGAATCGCCCCTCGGGTCGCGCCCTCGCTTGGCAGCTGGCGATCGCCGTAGCGATATTCCAGCGGCATGCCGACCAAGCGGATCCCGACCCGGTCGCTGCGGTTGGTGACCTGCCAGTTGGTGTGGACCAGCACATCCGGGTCGGTGAACCAGTCGTCGCGTGGTCCCGGCACCACCGACAGTTCGACGATGTTGTCCTCGATCGCCGCCACCGGCGCCTGGTCGAGCTCGGGGAATTCCTCGGTGTGGTCGCCGATCGGCAGCACGTCTCCCGGCTGCAACGGTTGCGGACCGATCGCCGACATCACGTCGTAGCTGCGGGAGCCGAGCACGGGCGCGACGTCGATTCCGCCGCGGATCGCCAGATATGAGCGCAGGCCGGAGTGCGGTGCGCCAAGCGAGATCACCTGGCCGTCGTGCGCATGGTGAATACTGTTGGTGCCGAACGGAATTCCATTGACTGCGGGATCGGTGTCGGCACCCGTCACCGCGATGGCCACGTCTCCTCCGTTGACCCGCGCGCTGAACCCGCCGAACGTCACCTCGATGGTGGCGCGGTCACCGGGGTTGGCCACCAGACGGTTGGCCAGCCTGTGGGAGCGGCGGTCGGCCGCCCCGGACCGCGTGACACCGAGCTGCGCCTTGCCTGGCCGGCCCAGGTCTTCGACCAGCGCCAGCGGACCGGTGCGCAACACCTCCAACGTTGCTCTCATTGCGACACCTCCCGAAACTGAACCCACTGACCCGGCATCAGCAGCGCGGGTTGTTCACGGTCGACATCCCACAGGTCGGCCTGATCTTTGGAGGTATGCCCGATCAACTGCCAGCCGCCGGGTGACTCGCGCGGGTACACGCCGCTGAATTCGCCTGCCAGCCCGACCGAGCCTGTGGGCACCTTGGTGCGCGGCTCGGACCGCCGTGGCACGTTGAGCCGCTCGTCGCCGCCGACCAGGTAGGCGAAACCCGGTGCGAAACCTGCGAACCCGACCCGCCACGGGTTGCCGGTGTGCGCGGCGACGACGTCTCGCCGACTGAGGCCGGTCAGCTGGCCGACCTCGTCGAGGTCGGCGCCGTCGTACACCACATCGATCACCACATCGACCCTGCCGTCGCTCGGGGCGGTGGCCTGCTCGACGGCTTCCTGCGCCAACCTCAACTTGCTGAGCTGTTGTCGGGTTGGCCCCTGGTAGCGCGGGCCGTCGAGCTTGAGCAGCACGGTCCTCGAGGCGGGAACGATGTCCAGCACGCCGGGCAGATCGGCGTCGCGCAGGATGTCGCCCCACGCCAATACCTCCGCGGTGCTGTCGAACTCGAGCAGCAGCGCCTGGTCGCCGTAGTCGGTGATCGAGCCGATCACCATCGCGTCCGTTGTCACGGTCATCACCCAAAGCTACCCGCGAGTAGGGTACAAATCCGAGAGCTCTGTGAGGGTTGCCAGAGCTGCCTTACCGAAGCCTCATAGGACGGGTGCGTATGTGGGCTCGTGGCGCTTGATGTAGGAGATCACCCGGTAGGTCACCGGCAGCAGCACCACCTCGACGGCGGTCTTGTACAGCCATCCCTGCACCGTGTAGGTCGCGAAGTCACCAAAGGTGGTGATGCCGATGGCGCCTGCCGCGATGCTGCAGAACACGAGCGTGTCGCCGAGCTGGCCCGCGAACGTCGATCCGACCAGCCGCGCCCACAGGTGCTTTTCCTTGGTGCGCTCCTTGATGAGCACCACCACCCACGCGTTGATGGTCTGGCCGACGATGAAGCCCGCCAGCCCGGCGATGATCAGCTGTGTGTAGGCACCGACGACGTTCTCGAGGTGCTCCTGGTTGGCGTAGAAGTCCGCGGCCGGGAGGTAGATGGTGACCCAGAAGGCAAGCGCCGCCAAGGCATTCATCGCGAAGCCGAGGTAGATGACGCGCCGGGCGGCCTTGAACCCGTACACCTCCGACAGGACGTCGCCGATCACATAGGTCAGCGGAAAGACGATGAAGCCGCCGTCAGTGATGATCGGGCCGAACGCGACGCCCTTCGTCGCGGTCACGTTGGAGATGATCACCAGCGCGGTGAACACCGCCGCCAGCGCCGCGTAGTAGGTCGAGCCGACCTGAGCGAATGCCGCGGGCTGCTCGTCGGTGGACGTCTGCGGATCTTCGCCTGCTCCTCGCGTGCGCGGCTTCACCCCGCTATCAAACTACTCAGCCGAGCGCCTTCGCCAACGCGGGTGTCAGTTGGTCGGCGACCACCGGGTAGGACAGCGGCGACGCGAAGGCGATCGCGCCTGCGAGGTCCTTGCCGGTGAAGACGTTTCGATTGCCGGTGGTCGCAGTCAGCTTGGAGATGGTCGGGTCGGCCAGCAGCGCGCCTTGTTGGTCGTCGCTTTCGGTGGTCCAGATCAGGACGTCGGCTGAATCGAGGATCGGAGCCATCTGGTCCCGGGTGATCGTGCCGCCGATGTCGGGGATCGCCAGTCCCATCTGGGTCAGAAACTCGCTGCGCCAGCCCGGGGCCAGCACGTGCACCGCGTCGTCGACGATGGCGCCCTCCAACAGCAGCGCCTTCTTGCCGGTGAACTGCGGGTTTTTCTTGGCGATCTCGGTGAACTTGTCGTCGATGGCCTTGACGAGCGCAGCCATCTCGTCGAACTTGAACACGGCCTGACCGATGGTGGCGGCCTGGTTCTTCCACGGCTCGAAGAAGGCGTCCTGGCCGGACTGCGGAATGGTCGGCGCGATCTCCGACAGCTTCTTGTAGGTGTCCTGGTCGACGCCGGCATTGGTGGCGACGATGAGGTCGGGTTTCAGTACGGCGATCCTGTCGATCTGGATGCCGTTGCTGAGGTCAAGGACCTCAGGCTGCGCGCCGCCGAGCTTGCCCTGCGCCCATGGCCACACCCCGAACGGCTGATCGCCCCACCAGTTGGTGACCGCAATCGGAACGACCCCGACGGCGAGCAGGTCGTCCTGTTCGGTGTATCCGGCGCTCACCACGCGTTTGGGCGCGCCGGGGACCTTGGTCTCACCGAACATGTGCTTGATCGTGACCGAACCGTCCTCGGCCACCGCCCCCGGCCTCTGCGGGCTGCACGCGGCGACGGCAGCAACGGTTGCGGTCATCGCCAGGAAACCTCGCCGCGACCAATCCTTCGGCACCCCGCGAGCGTAACCCTCCGCCAGCTAACTAGCGCGAAGGCAGATCAGCGAGCCCCCGCAACACCACCTCCATGCCGAACTCGACGGCGTCGTTGCGCGTGATGACGCGCAGCATCTCGTTGCCTTCACAATGAACGAAAGCCATTCGTTTAGGAGCGCCATGATCACGCTGACGGCCCCGGCCCCAGAACCGTTGTCGCGTACCAGCCCGTCGGATCGCCCGCCGGTGCGCGTCGGCTTGGTGCAGCACCGGTGGAGGTCGGACGCCACGGAGCTGACGAGCATCCTTCGAGGCGCTATCGACCGGGCGGCGGCCGAAGGTGCGCGAGTCGTCTTTCTCCCTGAGATCACCCTGCTGCGGTACCCGGCCGACGTCCCGGCAGGCCCCGATCCGGGGGCCACGGCCGAGAACCTGGCCGACGGGCCGACCTTCGCGCTGGCCGCCGATGCCGCCGCCGCCAACGACATCTACGTGCACGCCTCGCTGTATGAGAAGTCGCCCGCCGACGACGGCCTCGGCTTCAACACCGCGATCCTGGTCTCGCCCACAGGCGAGCTGGTGGGCCGCACCCGTAAGCTGCACATTCCGATTTCCGCCGGCTACTACGAGGACACCTACTTCCGGGCCGGACCCGGCCCGGACTCGGGGGAGGCGAACCCGTATCCGGTGTACGCGCCCGACGGCCTCGGCGCTCGCATCGGAATGCCGACCTGCTGGGACGAATGGTTCCCAGAAGTCGCGCGCAACTATTCGCTCGGCGGCGCCGAAATCGTCGTCTACCCAACGGCGATCGGTTCCGAGCCGAAGTTTCCCACGTTCGATACCCAGCCGTTGTGGCAGCAGGTGATCGTGGCCAACGGCATCAACAGCGGCCTGTTCATGGTGGTGCCCAACCGCACCGGCGACGAGGGCGCCCTGTCCTTCTACGGCTCGTCGTTCATCTCCGACCCCTACGGCCGCGTGCTGGTGGCAGCACCGCGCGACGAGGAGGCAGTGCTTGTCGCCGATCTCGACCTCGATCAGCGGCGCGACTGGCTCGAGTTGTTTCCGTTCCTGCTGACCCGCAGACCCGACACCTACCAGTCGCTGACTGCTCCGGTCGACGAGACGCGGCCCTACGGCTCGGGCCACGCCGCGACAGCCGTCATCAAATGACTCCGCTGAGAACGCCTCTCGGCGTAGGGTCCCGCTGGTGACAGCGACGATCTTCACCGGCGGCGTCATCTGGACGGGTTCGGCAGAGACCGATGCGCTGCTCGTCGTCGACGGGGTGGTGCGGGCGGTCGGCGATCAGGCGCGCGCGTCGGCAGCAGGCGCCGATCAGGTCGATCTGGACGGCGGCTTGCTGATGCCGTCGTTCGGCGACGGGCACGCACACCCGCTCTACGGCGGCCTCGAATATGCCGGGCCGCCGGTGCGGCCCTGCAACTCGGTCGACGAAATCGTCCTGGCGGTCAAGAAGTTCGCCGACGAACACCCCGACGACGAGTGGATCATCGGCGCGTCATATGACAGCAGCCTGGCCCCCGACGGTCTGTTCGACGCCCGCTGGCTTGACTCCGCTGTCCCCGACCGTCCGGTAGCGCTGCGCGCGTGGGACTACCACACGATGTGGGTCAACTCCGTTGCGCTGCAGCGCGCGGGCATCACCGCCGACACCCCTGACCCGGTGCTTGGCGAGATCCCGCACCGCGAGGACGGTTCGGTGCTCGGCACGTTGCGCGAGTGGGGCGCGGTTGACTTGGTGACCGCGGTGATGCCCAAGCGCGACGAAGGCGTGCGGTTGGCGGCACTGGGTACCGCAGCCGATTACTACCTGGCCCGCGGGGTGACGTGGGTTCAGGACGCTTGGGTGGAACCCGACGACGTCGACACGTACATCGCGGCCGCTCGCAACGATCTGCTCCGGATGCGGTTCAACCTCGCCCTTTACGCCGATCCGCGCCACTTCGATTCGCAGGTAAAGGGTTTCGACGATGCCCGGCGCCGCGTCGATGAGGTGGGTTCGCCGCTGTTGACGGCCAAGACCGTGAAGTTCTTCGCCGACGGTGTGATCGAGAACGAGACGGGCGCGCTGCTAGCGCCGTACTGTTCGGCGCTGCACAACCACGGACAGAGCAATTGGGAGGGCGATGCGCTGGCCGAGGCCGCGCGTCAGGTCGACGATCTGGGCCTGCAGATCCACATTCACGCGATCGGCGACGCGGCCGTGCGTCAGGCGTTGGATGCGATCGAGTATGTGGTGCGGCACAATGGATCTCGAGACCGACGACCGGTGATTGCCCATGCGCAGCTTGTCGACGACGCCGATGTCGGCCGATTCGCCGAGCTTGGAGTGATCCCGAACATGCAGCCGCTGTGGGCGCAGCTGGACGCGCTGATGACGGTGTTGACGGTGCCACGCATCGGCGCCGAACGCGCGGACAAGCAGTACCGGATCCGCAGCATTGCGGAGTCCGGTGCGCCGTTGGCGTTCGGCTCCGACTGGCCGGTGTCATCGGGAAAGCCGTTCGACGGCATCGCCGTCGCCGTGTCCCGGCAGACCGCTGAGGGCGAACCCGCGGGTGGTTGGACCCCCAACGAGATTCTGCCGATCGAGCGCGCGCTCTGCGCCTACACGGCGGGAGTGGCGTATCAGGCGTTCGCCGAAGACGGCTGGGGCCGGCTGATGCCAGGCGCAAGTGCCGACCTGGTTTGGCTGGACCGTGACCCCAGAACCACTGCAGCGCTTGATATCCCTTCGTTGCACGTCCGTGGCACGTATCTGTGCGGCACGCCGGCCTACTCGGCCACCGATTAGATGGAGAACGATATGTCCACTGCACCAGCGGATTCAACCGTTCCGCCGAGGTCGCCGGAGGAGGGGGGCCACCTCCGGCGCGCGCTTGGCACACCCTCCCTCGTGCTGTTCGGCATGGTCTACATGGTGCCGCTCACGGTGTTCACCACCTACGGCATCGTGACCCAAATGACCGGCGGCAGGCTGTCCGTCGCCTATCTGGTGACGCTGGCGGCCATGGTGTTCACCGCGAGGTCGTACGCGCGAATGTCGGCGGCCTTTCCGGTCGCCGGTTCCGCCTACGCGTACACGCAGAAGTCGTTCGGGGCGCCGACCGGCTTTTTGGCCGGATGGTCGCTGCTTCTGGACTATCTGTTCCTCCCGATGCTGAATTACCTCGTCATCGGCATCTATATGAGTGCGGCGATCCCGTCGGTGCCCCCGTGGGTGTGGATCCTGATCGCGATCGCCGGCGTGACCGTGCTCAACATCGTCGGCATCGTTTCGGTGGCGCGGGCCAACTTCCTGCTCCTCGCGCTGCAGGTCATCTTCATCGTCGTGCTGGTGGTGATGGCCTTCGTGACGATCTCCGGATACGGAACTGTCAACCTGGTGGCGCCATTCACGGGTGACGGCACGGTCGGAGGCGTGACGCCGATCTTCGCGGGTGCAGCGATTCTCTGCCTGTCCTTCCTCGGGTTCGACGCGGTGTCAACCCTTTCGGAGGAGGCGAAAGATCCCACCCGCACCGTGCCGAAGGCCATCATGATCGCCACCGTGGTGTCTGGGCTCATCTTCTTCGGGTTGTCCTACATCTCCCAGCTGGCGTTCCCGTCGAACGCGTTCGACGACGTCGATGCGGGTGCGACGGACGTCATGCTGGCGGCGGGCGGTCAGTTCCTCAACATCTTCTTCACGGCCGCCTACGTCGCGGGCTGCATCGGATCGGCGCTCACCTCGCAGGCCTCGGTCGCGCGCATCCTCTTTGCGATGGGGCGTGACGGCATCATGCCGCGCAGGGTCTTCGGTCACGTTTCGATGCGATTCGCCACGCCGACGTTCGCGATCCTTGCGGTGTCGGCGATCTCGCTCGCTGCGCTCTGGATCGAACTGGGATTCCTCGCCTCGATCGTGAGTTTCGGTGCGCTGGTGGCTTTCTCGGCGGTGAACCTCACCGTCATCAAGCACTATTACATCGACAGCGGCGAGAAGAACGTGCTCAACAACCTCATCCTGCCGCTCATCGGCTTCGGGCTGACGGTGTGGTTGTGGTTCAACCTGTCGGCATTGACCCTGTGGGTCGGATTGATCTGGCTGGCAATCGGATTCGTGTGGCTACTGGCCGTAACCCGCGGCTTCCAGCGCCCGACACCGGTGCTGGATATGGAGGAGTAGCGCAGTCAGACGATGAACGCGGTGGAGGACACGTCCCCGCTTGCGGTGAGCACCGCGCCGCGGTCGATCTGACTCCTGTCGATCTTCTTGAAGAGCACGCCGATGTTGTCGCCGACGTTGGCTTCGTCGATCGACTTACGGAAGATCTCGATGGCGTCGACCCTGGCGTCGGGTCCACCGTTGATGTACACGGTGTCACCGACGCGCAGGACGCCGCTTTCCACCCGTCCGGTTGCGACGACGCCCCGGTTCTTGATGACGAATACGTCTTCGACGGTCATCCTGAAAGACATCCGCTCCAGCGTAGCCGCTAAACGGTGAAGTTCCCGAACAACACCACCGCCAGGCCGAGGGCGACGACGATATTCACCACCGTTGCCGAGGCGAACAAGGCGATCGGTCGCCATCCGGCTTCGCGCAGGCCCTTCAGCGAGAACTCCAACCCGATGGAGACGAACGCGAAGATCAGGAACCAGGTGCGCAGGTCGCTGACCGTGGCGATCTCGGCCTTGCCGTCGCTGACCCACTGCAGGTAGAGCGTTCCGATGATCGAAGCCGCGACGAAGCCGAGCACGAACTTGGGGAACCGCTCCCAGAACTGACCGAGCGTCGGCCGCGCTTGGTCTGCACTGCGGCGCTCGACCTTCAGCGCGAAGTACGCGGTGAGCGCGATCGCCACCACGCCGATCAGCGCGTTCTGGGTGGTCTTGACGATGGTCGCGATCTGTAGTGCGTTCTCACCGGCAATGGCGCCCGACGCCGCGACCGCGGCGGTCGTGTCGATGTTGCCGCCGATCCAGGCGCCCGCGACCTCATCCGACAGGCCGAACACGTCGGAAAGCCACGGCAGCAGGAAGATCGACGGCAGTGCGAACGCAATCACCAGCGACGCGGCGTACGCGAGTTGTTCCCTCTTCGCCTGCACGGCGCCTGCCGCCGCGATGGCCGCGCTCACACCGCAGATCGACACCGCCGACGCCAACAGCGCGCGCAGCTTGTCGTCGAGGCCGAGCACTCCGCCAAGCCACCAGGTGAAGCCGAAGACGATGCTGATCAGCAACAGCGCCTGGATGATCGCCGGGCCTGCGGCGGTGACGAGCACCTTCAGGTTGACCGACGCGCCAAGCAGCACCAGACCGGTCTTGATGAAGAACTCGGTGCGGAAGCCTTTCGACAATGCGTCGCGCAGTGCGAGCTTGGTGAGTATCGCGTTGCCGATCAGTCCCAATGCGATGGCATAGACCGGGAATTCGATCGACTTGGCCACCTTGGCCAAGGCCGTGCCCGCGGCCCACTGGGGCACTTCCTGCTCCAGGAAGCGGGTCAGCGCACCGAGGGCGACGACGACGAGCACGCCGGCGATTGCGTAGCCGAGGACGGGCCGCGACTCGGCGTGTTCGTCGGTCGACTCGTCGGTGGTCTGTTCGGTCACGGGATCACGCTGCCTGGAATCGCGCCGACGAGCACCAACACCAACAGGGTCAGGCCGACGATGACAGCGAGCCAGTCCTCATTCATGCGGGCAAACCGTAATTGCCGACGAGGTGATCGGGAACGGTTGCGATCACAGCGAACACAAAGCTAAAGGCCGGCCAGCCTTTTGTTCAGCAGCCGCTGCAGCCCCACAGGCAAGAACCGCGACAGGACGACCGACGCCTTGGTCTGCGTCCCGACTGGAAAGTGCACCTGATGGGTTCGTCGCTGCAGCCAGGACGGTTCGACTGCCGCGACGATCGCGTCGGCGACGTCCTGAGCGGTCAGCTTGATGCCGAGTGCTTCGGTCGTACCGGTCTTGATGTGCTCGGTCATCGCGGTCTTCACATACAGCGGCCATATCGAGATGACGCGGATGCCGTACCGGTTCCATTCGATGTCGAGCGCCTCGGTGATGCCGCGGACGAAGAACTTCGTCGCGCTGTAGGTTGCGAGCTCGGCCTGCCCGTAAATGGCCGACGCCGACGCGAGGTTGACGACGACGGAGTTCGGTGTGGCCCGCAGATAAGGGAATGCGGCGTGCAAGCCGTTGACGACACCCTTGGTGTTGATGTCGATGACATTGAGTTGCGCGGAGATGTCGATGTCCTCGAAGCGGCCGGTCCGCAGGATGCCTGCGTTGTTGATCATCACGTCGAGGCGGTCGCCCGCGGCCTTCGTGAACTCGCCGATCCGTTGCGCCATCTCGTCGGGATCGGTGACGTCGAGATGTCCGGTGATCGGCCTGCCGCCGACCGCCTCGATGTCGCCGGCCAGCGTTTTCAGCCCGACCTCGTCGATGTCGTAGCCGCCGACGGTGTAGCCGTCGCGCGCGAACGTCAGCGCGGTGGCTCGGCCGATCCCAGCGGCTGCGCCGGTGATGAAGACGGTCTTGTTGACGGGCATACCTCAGCTTCGCATTGTCGCCAGATTGCGCCACAGGTTGGCCAGGCTGTCGGTGCCGCCGAACAGGGTGGTGAAGTGGGTGGAGTCGATGAGCACGATGTCGCCCGCGCGTTGGCCGGCGGGCGGCATCCAGATCAGTGCGTTGAACTCGGTGTTGCCTTCCGAGGTGAAGGGATGTGGCCGGTTGGGGTCGACGCGTTGCTTTCCGAGGACCCGTAACGCGTCGCTTTCCGGTGCGGTGAGTTCGTAGTGCGGGAGGTGCGGGTGAAAGTTCAAGGTGGTGACGTTGTCGAGCAGCCGCGGGGTGTCCAGGTCGCGGATGGCGGTCAGCGGCGCGATCTCCTTCGTGCCCTCGACTACGGCGGGCCGTAGTCCCCAGGTGTTGTGAACCGGCACGTCGAGCGCTCGCATCAGCGATCGGGTGTACTGGCTGAAGCGTTGCTGGCGCGGCACGAGTCGGTCGCCGTGGTGCAGGTATTCGACCTGGCGCTGGTCGTAGTCGTCGGTGAACCCCACATCGTGGTGGGGTGCCAGCAGCAGACAAGTGCCCTCACGCTTCAGCCACGCGGTGATCGCGGAGATCTCCTCTGGCGCGGCCTCTTGTTCGGAGAGCAAGTGGTCCAAACCGAACACCATCAGCGTGTCGGTGTCGGCCAGGATCCGTTCGTCGATCAGCAGCTTGTAGCCGGCCTGATCGATGCGCTGGTACACGGCGACGGGATGGGCCGTCGCTTCCTCGGCGAGTTCCTGGAACGCCAGGGCGGACCGGTGGAACAGCTCCAGCGTGCCCGCCACACCCTGCAGGAAGTTGGCCGCGTTGTATTCCTCCGTCTCGTAGGAGGGCCACGCCACGTTGCGCACCTCGGTCATCGTGGAGAACCGGTTGTAGATTTCCGCCGGGTCGCGTTGCGCCTCCCAGGGATAGCTCCACGTCCAGTAGATGCTGATGCGCCGGCCGCCCGTGTGGGCGCGAGGGACGTGGTTCTGGTTGTAGGTGCGTGGCGGCGGCAGTGTGCTCATGGTCGTTCCCTGTCGTTGCCGAGCGAGACCAGGTAGCGCATGGCATTCATCCCGGGGAGGAAGAAGTACGCGCCGCCAGAGAGAGTGGTGAATGCCGGAATACCCTTGTGCACCGTGCGGATCGGACGCTTGGGAACCGTGAAGTCCAGCGTGCCGTCCTGGGTGCCGCAGATGGGGTCGTGTTCGTTGCCGAGTTCGTGGAATCTCTTGTCGTTGATCCACACGTTCTGCGCGAACTCGAACTGACGAACCAGATCGGCGCAGATGATGAAGGCGGCGATGCCGCGGTCCACCCCGTCGTCGGGCGCGCCCTCCGGTAGCGCGGGCCCGTACGTTGCACCGCGGCGGATCATCCGCCGACGATTCATGTAGTGCGCCGTGTCACGCGGATTCAACCGGCGGGCGTGCGAGCCGAGCGGGCACGCATACCCGAACGGATCCATCTCCTTGTAATTGAAGTCGTTGTTGCGCATCGGATCCGCACCCAGTTCGGGATCGTCGGCCTGCGGTGCCAGGACCAGTGGCGCACCGCTGCGCCAGCGTCCCATGAATTTGGCGGCGAGCAATTCCTGTTCCTCCGGCGTTTCCGCGTTCTCGAGCAGGTGATTACGGAACGCCGCGACGTGTTCCTGCAGCCTGCGGTACGCCATATAGCTGCCGTTGCGTGACAACACCTCGGGCTCAGGGAGATTCGCCACCGGCCCGTTCTCGTCGGGATATCCCAGGATGAACTCGCCAGGCTCCAAGGCAGCGCCGGAACCGGGTGTCGGCTCCTCGCCGGAGCCCTTCATCACCGGTTGCGACAACCGGTCGCGGAAGCCGAAGTGGTCGTGGGCGTAGTTGAACGGTGGTGACGCGTTGAGGTCGAGAAACGACAGGCTGCGCACCCCGTCGGTGCGGGCGAGCAACTTGTCGTGCTCCTCGATCGATCGCCTGCACTGCTCGTCGGTGCGCGAGAACAGGATCGCGATCGCGTGCAGGTCATCGCCTGCCAGGCCGCCGACCCAGTGCTCCGGTGCGTTGGCTCCGGTGTCCCCGAGGATGTCGGCCCGCGAGGCCATGCCCGTGCGGAACTCCTCGGGGAAGGTCTGCAGCGAGTCCTCTGGCACGCCGAGTGCGCGCAATCCGGTCCAGGTGAACGCCAGGGTGACCCAGCGGTCGGAGTTGTCCATCGTGGCGACGGCGTCCGCGGCGGACTGCGTCTTGTCCAGCAATTCGGACAGCCACTCCCGCCCGCCTTCGGGGGTGTCGAACGACAGGAACTCGTAACGCCCCGTAATGGCCGGTGTGCGGGTCAGCAGGATGTGCTGGATGTCGGAGAATTCAAGCACCGGCGCGGCTCACTGCATCTGGTCGAGCATTTCCGAGAAGGCCGCCTTCAACCGCAGCGCCTTCTTGATCTCGTCGGCGGTCACATACGGATATTCGCCGTATTCCAGGAAGCTCGGCACCTGGTGATCCCGGACGAACTTGATGAACGCCTCCGGGTTCTCCTTCCAATCCTCAGGGAACCCTTCGAGATTGGTGAACACCGTGGTGATGCCGGTCGCACTGAACAGCTGCACCGCGTCCTCGGTGTATTTGTCGAAGTCGGTGTCGAAGATGCCCTGGTACTGGAAGTGCAGTCCCGACCCGACATCGAACAACACCCAGCGCAGGTAGTGCAGCCGAAGGGGCGCAAGGACATCGGGGCTGCCCTTGATCGCCTCCTCGATCTGTTTTCCATAGGCTCGGACGGTGTCTTCGCGGCCCTCCTTGACCTTGGCGATGATGGAGAACCCATGGCACGCCGGCGTCCTCGGGTAGACGGGTCCGTACCGCCCGCGCTCCTCTGTGAAGTAGCCCTCGGGGGGTATGGCGGTCGCCGCCGGCTTCGTCCAGTCATGATCAGTTGTCGTCATTTCCCACCCCTCTCTTCTTGAAGACCCGATGGTGCGAAACCTACGCCGGTGGTCCGCTACCCACGGCCGTTTCACCCGTAAAGACGAAGAGTCACGCCTGCGAATACAGGCGGATCGATTAAATGCGTAGCATTGCGAACATATTTGCCCGTTTTTGCAATTAGAGTTTGGTGACTCGGATGTCCGGACAAGGTAATTCGCGAAAAGTCTGACCAAATTGCAAATTCGCGATCCTGCTGTGATCGGCAGAACATACTGCCGTGTATGGGCCACCCGGCCCTATCAAATTGCAGAGAGGGAGCAGCCGTGAGATCAACACAGCGCTACCTGATATTGGGGCTCGCCGTGGCGCTAACGCCCGTCGGCGTGACCGTCGCTTCGCCGGCCTCGGCGGATTGCACCAGCGCCGGGGCAGCCACCGTGTGCGCCCAGGGGACCGTCCGCGGCGGTGGTCCGAGCGCACCGGTCGCGGGGCCGGTCTACCCCTCGTATTGCGCCGACCCGTGGTATTGCGACGACGGCTGGGACATGGACGTGATCATCAATCCGGGTCCTCCTGGCGGTGGCATCGGACGCCCCGGCCGTCCAGGCGGCGGAGGTGGTATCGGTCCACGCTGAGCATTGCCGCCATGTCTTGTAAAACAACTACTAAGGAGCCACCATGTTCTTCCGTAGCGTGATTAGCGCCGGCATGATCGCCGGCTCGATGCTCGTTGGTACCGCCGCAACCGCGGCAGCCGATCCGCCGAATTGCACCGCCGCCGACCTTGCAGGCGTCATGTCCGGCGTCAACGCAGCGACGCAGTCGTACCTGTTCAGCCATCCGGACGTGAACGCCTTCTTCACCGGCCTCAAGGGCAAGTCCAGAGACGAGATGGCCACCGAAATCGCAGCGTACGCCGACGCAAACCCACAGGTGCGAGACGAGCTAAGGGCGGTAAGGCAGCCCGCCGCCGACTTCCGTGACCGCTGCGACGCGCCTGTCCCCGACGGGCCGATGGGCTAGAGGACTTACGACGCGACCATCGCCACGCCGAGGCCGATCATCGTGGCGGCGATCACCACGTCGAGGATGCGCCATGTGTTCGGCTTGGCAAACAGTCCGGCCAGCCGCCGCGCGCCGAGACCGAGGCTGACGAACCAGACCGCGCTCGCGGTGACGGCGCCGACGCCGAACAGCCAGCGACCGTCCTGGTGCTCGTTGGCCAGCGCGCCCAACAGCACGACGGTGTCGAGGTAGACGTGTGGGTTGAGAAAGGTCAACGCCGCTGCCGTCACGAGGACCTCGGCCAGTCGCGCAGGCGCGGCGTCCGACGGGTTGAGGGCCGACGGCCGCCATGCCCGCCGCGCGGCCAGCAGCCCGTAGCAGAACAGAAACAGGGCGCCGCCGAACTTGGCGACGTTGATGGCGGCGGGGTGCGCGTTGATGAGGGCGCCGACGCCCGCGATGCCCGCGGCGATCAGCGCGATATCGGAGACGGTGCACAGCGCGACGACGGGCAGCACGTGCTCGCGTCGGATGCCCTGACGCAGTACGAACGCGTTCTGCGCTCCGATGGCGGCGATCAGGGTGAACGAGGCCAGGAAGCCGACGATCAAGGGCGAGCTCATGGCTCAAACGCTAGGTAACCTGAGGCGATCAGTACAGCTAATCATTCTTCACATGCATTAGTATTGCTAATGTGCAGATTGACGGCCAGCAGCTTGCCGCATTCGCGGCTGTAGGTTCCGATTTTCCGTGGCGGATTCCGATTTAAAATGGCGGACGATGGCGGAATCGCCGTAAAGACCGGAAGATTCTGCCCGTTTCGCACCGGTCGTCATTGCGTGGTGTCACGCTGACTGGGTGTAGTGCGTGCGCTGCACGGAGCAAGCGATGTCGGTCGGTGTCGAAGTTGACCTAGGTTCCGCGGTCTTTTCTTATAGGCCTGCGGCGGGGGAAGAACGATGTCTACCTGTTGAGCGGGTGTCGTTGGCGGCACTGTTTGAGGCAGCTCCGTGGCGGACGTTTCGGTGGTATTTCGGCCAGCGGCACTACTCGGGCACGTGGTGGTCATCCACGATGCGTGATCACGTCATCTATGAGTCTCGGTTGGAGTTGTCCCGACTGGTGCTGGCGGACTTCGACTCTGACGTCCGGCGCATCGTGGCCCAGCCGTTCATGGTGACCGCCACCGTGGGGGGCTGCGCGCGACGCCACATTCCGGATTATCTGTGGGACACCACCGATGGTCCGGTAGTTGTCGATGTGGTCCGCGAAGAGCGGCTGGCCCATGCGGATGCGGTGTTGTTGTGCCGGTGGACTCGCGAAGTCGTTGAGTCCCTTGCGTGGGAGTACCGAGTGTTGTCCGAACCGCCACCGGTGCAAATTGGAAACGCAGGCGTCCTAGCCGGCTATCGCCGCGACTGGCTAATAGACGCCACCACCCTTCGCGTGATGCGTGCTCGCGCAACGAATTTGATTGGGCTATCCGTCGCAGGCGCGGAACGGGAGTTCACCGAGCACCAGCAACCGCTAGTACGTGCGGCGCTGATGCACCTGTTGTGGTGCCACGAACTGGGGGTGGACCTGGATAAGCCACTTCGCCCTTCGACGGTTCTGGAGGCACCAAAATGAAACGAGCAGGCGTAAGAGTCGGCGTCGGGACGCACTTCTCGTACGACGGCGAGATTGTCGAAATTGTCGAGTGGCACATGGTTAGCGGCGTCGTTGAAGTGTTGGTCAAAGACATCCGCGCCCAGAGGGTCCGTCGTTTCGCACTGAGCGAGTTGATGTTGTCTGAGCGTGCTCGACTACTGACAGAAGACCTCATTGAGGAAGTTCCCGAGTTTGAGGGCGATCCCGCGACGGTCAAATGGTCGGCGGCGTCTGACCTGGTGCGACGTGAAGCCTGCAAGCGGGCGGCCGACGTGCGAGAGGTTCTCACCGGTTACCGATCCGGCCATGTCGAGACGGCCTTGGTCGGCGAACCGCGGGCGGCTTACAGGCCGACGTCACCGAAAGGCAAGCGCGAGGCGGCCAAAGCGAAGGAACTGGGAATCGGGCTGCGGACTCTTCAACGATGGGTCGCGGACTATTCGAAATACGGGGAAGCCGGACTGATCTCGGCTAAAGCGGTACAACCGGAGCTCGGGAGCACACGATTCGCCGTCTTTGAGCAGACGGCGCTGGACATCATGGTCGAGCACACCGACTTGTCGAAACCCACTAAGCACCACGTCATCGCCCATGCTTGTGCGCGCATCACCAAGACCTATGGCAAGGGTGTGGTGCCGTTGCCTTCAGATTCACGGGCATACGACATCCTCGGTCGGCTTGAGCGCAAGCACCGGATCTTTTCTGGTAGCGCGAAACGGAACCGCGACATCGCGGCGCGATCATTGCGGGCTTACGGGAAACTGCATACCCACCGGCCCGGTGAGTATCTGCTGATGGATACGACACGGCTGGATGTGTTCGCCATGGACCCTCAGACGTTGCGATGGCTAGGGGTCGACCTGACAGTCGGAATGGACTGGTATTCAAGGTGTATCACCGGGCTGCGGCTGACTCCGGTCTCGACTAAAGCCATCGATGCAGCTTCGGTGCTATATCAATCATTCCGGCCGATGTCAGCGGGCCCGGACTGGCCTGCGGACGCGGTCTGGCCCCCGCACGGGATACCGAGGTCGGTGCTGGTTGAGCACGACGTGCTCGATCCGACCAGCACACTCGTGGCAAGCCCGGCGATCGTGCCGGAGACGATTGTGGTCGATCACGGCAAGATCTATGTCGGCGAGACTCTCACGAGCGCGTGCCGGCAGATGGGCATCTCGATACAGCCCGCCCGTATCCGAGAAGGCCGAGACAAAGGCCCGGTGGAGCGGTTCTTCAGGACGATCCGCGAGGGATTTTTACAGGAGCTGCCGGGCTATAAGGGCCCCGATGTGTACTCCCGTGGCGCGGCGCCGGAGAAAGGTGCGTTCCTTTTCATCGACGAGATGGAGGCACTCCTGCGCGAGTGGGTCGCCACCGTGTATCACCGGCGCGAACACGACGGGATCGGCGAAGCTGGTCTGTGGGCGTTACGCATGTCACCGACAGAAATGTTCGAACATGGTCTCGCCCGCGCGGGATACATTGAGGCGCCCCGTGATCCGTGCCTGGCATACCAATTTCTCCAGGTCGCATGGCGCACCATTCAGCACTACGGCGTAGAGATCAATAGCCGCAAATACGTTGCGCCCGTTCTCGTCGATTATGTCGATCAGAAGAGCCCATACAAACACCGAAACGGGAAATGGCCGATACACATCAACCCCGACGACATCCGCCAGGTGTACTTCTTCGACCTCAAACACACTCAGCGCTGGCACGTTCTGGTGTGGACCGAAGCCTCGGTCTTGCGCGGCCCAATGACCGAAGACGGGTTGGCCTTTGCGCGTCAACTCGCCAAGAAGAAGCACCGGTACTTCGACAACAAGCTCGCCCTAGCTGAGCTCTTGGAGCGACGCAACCTCGGTGAAGGACGCACGCAGGCTGAACGGATCGCTGCGCTGCGGGTCTCGCGTGAACAGTCGTCCTTGGACATCGATCTGGCCGCCGCCATTGAAGTTTCTCAGCTTCCGACTATCGTCGGCGCGATCGAAGAGGCGGCCGCACTCGACGCGGTGACCACCGAAGCGGCCGATTTCGCCGATGAACTCGATGATGCTCCCCTCGCCGTCTACGACGGGTTCTACGACGATGTGCTGGAGGACGTATGAGCACGGCAACCGCGGCCCCGCACGCGAAAGCTAAGAGCCCGCAACTGGACAATCTGACCTTTGCCCGCAAAGAGGGATGGCGCGATGCCGTCGACGCGCCCAAACGGGTATCTCCAGAGTTGCTATCAACAAGGCAGATTCGCCGTCTAAGCGACTCCGCGGCCGACATCTACAATCAACGCCGAACCGACTGGCATAACAACCTCGGTCCGTTCAAGACGCCGCAGCTGGTGGCGCTGCACGACGACCTGTGGGACATCTTGGACGCCAACAGCCAGGACGGGAACAGAGCCAAGGGCGCCGTGGCGCTCGACGGCTATCCCGGTCTGGGAAAATCATGCGCCGTCGAGGAGTTCGCGAAGCAGTTCCACCAGCGCGAAATACGACGCCACGGGCCCTACACCCGCGCCGGGGACGAGCGATGGCCGGTGTGCCGAATCGGAATGCGCGGCAACACCAGCATGAAAGATTTCAACGCCGCCCTGTGCGACTTCTACGCACACCCCGGGAAGCGGGGCGCCACCACTGAGCAGCTCGGCAAGTGGGCGCTCGATTGCGTTCTGAGCTGCGAGACCCGCCTGTTGATCATCGATGATCTGCATTTCCTGCACTGGCAACACCACGGCGGCGTCGAGATTGGCAACCACTTCAAATACATCGCCAACGACTTTCCGCTCACGCTGCTGTCCATCGGGATCGGTCTGGGGGAGCGCGGCGTCCTGATGGAAGGCATCTCCTACGACGACGCGGTGCTCGCCCAGACCACCCGCCGTACCACCATGCTCGAGATGCGGCCCTACGCCATCAGCACCGAGCGGGGCCGCCGCCAATGGCGTCAGCTGCTAATGACCGTCGAACAGCGCCTGATTCTCGGAAGTAAACGCCGAGGCATGCTGGTCGACGATCTGTCTGACTACCTGTTCGAGCGCAGCACCGGCCACATCGGCTCCCTGATGGAGCTCATCAGACGAGGCTGCACCAGAGCAATTCGCACGCGAACCGAAACGCTCAACCGCGAACTCTTCGAGTCATTCAAGATCGACAGCGCTGCCGAGCGGGCCCGCCGCGAGCTAGCGGTGGCGTTTCGCACTCGGCGCCTCACCACGAGAC
This sequence comes from Mycolicibacterium stellerae, assembly GCF_003719305.1. Classification (GTDB taxonomy): domain Bacteria; phylum Actinomycetota; class Actinomycetes; order Mycobacteriales; family Mycobacteriaceae; genus Mycobacterium; species Mycobacterium stellerae. Next base: position 17,526 of record NZ_RARC01000020.1, on the reverse strand, counting down.
CACTACGATGACGTCCCGCGCATCGCTCCCAGCGATCGAGCCCAGCGGCGGCAAAACAGTGTGATCGCCAGCGCCACACCGATACTGCCCACAGGCGAGGCAGCACGCAGTCTCCCGTTGCGCCTTCAACCGCTATCGGGTGAAGCGCTCGACTCGTGGTTAGAGTCTCTCGCTCACCGGCACCACACGCGCTGGTCGGACATGTTGGCCGCGGTCGGCCTACAGCAAGACCTCCTGCGGCGCGACCACGCCAATTGGCTCGTCAAACTCACCGAATCCGAGCTCGACACGGTCGCGATAGCCACCGGCGTACACCCCATGGGACTGCAGTCGATGACGTTGTCCCGCTTTGCGGGTGCACTCGACGTCGATCAGACATCCAGACACGTGACGCGCAGCTCGCCGGCCGGGTGGCGTGCTGTTTCCCGCTCGCGCTTCTGCCCGCGCTGCCTTGCCCTCAGCGGAGGGCGATGGCAGTTGGCGTGGCGACTCGGATGGTTTTTCGCGTGTCTGGATCACCATTGCTTGCTGGCCGAGGCGTGTCCGCGGTGCGGGAAACCCCCACGCCGACAGGTACATCCGGGCGGACTGATACCTGAGCCGGGCAAGTGCTCCAACGCCGCACAGCTCACCGCGGGCCGTGGCACTGCCCGCTGCGCAGGCGAGCTCACCACCGCTGCAGTCCACATATTTCCCGGCGGGCACGCAACGCTTCGAGCGCAAGAAACAATCAATGCCCTCCTCGCGGGTGACCCCGCCGACTTCGGTGTCTACGCCGGCGCTCCACGCCCGGCGGGAGCCGCCCTCAACGACATCACCGCTTTAGCCGGTCTGGCGTTGGCCTACCCTGACGGGTCCGAACTGCATAAGCGTCTGCCCGTTGATCTCCTCACCGCCTACGTCGAGCACGGTCCATGCCCGGCGATCCGCCGCAACCCCAACATCATCCGGCGCCGAATGCCACTACCGGCCAGCCCGCTCACCGCTGCCGTCGCCGCCGTCCTTGCGCTGCAGATCCTCGAACAAACCGATGTTTCCGCGGGTGGGAATGCGATGCGTTGGCTGATCAGCAGACCCGGAAGTCACAAACCCACGGCCAGCCCCCGCACCACCGTTGGTGTGAGCGCGCGCACCACTAGCATCCTTGAAGCAGTGCAGATCAAGGCATTCACACCGATGGTGGGCGCGTGCGATCAATTGCGCTACAGGTGCTTGTCGGACTTCCCACGCAGAGCGGCCAACGACGCAAAAACATCCGCGCGACTGATCCGCGCCGTCCCCTCTGCGTTGTGGTCGGCGTGGTCTCTGCGCATGGCACCGCTGGGCGCCAGCCATTACCGGATGCCAGCGGTGTTGGCATGCGCTGCCCTACTCGTCGGAACAGGTATGAGCGTCTCAGAAGTCGTCGGTCAACTCGGATCGGCAACGCGCGCTAAATCGGTGACCTGGTACTTGAACCAGATGAGCGGCCAGGTGTATTGGCCCCACATTTGCACGGCCCTGTTGAGGCTGAGCGACTACCTTGACCGTCACCCCGTGCCGATCGACTACGCCCGACGCCGCGAACTGGACTACTCCGGGCTTCTGCCGGACACCGAATGGCGCCGCGTGTGCCGCGACACCCACACCCAACGCGGGGCACGTGCTAAGGCCTACGCCGCCCGCAGCTACCTGTTCGAAATGATCAGCGGGCGCCCCGCCCGGCAGCTACCGAATGACGGGCCAGCCCAAATATGCACCGTCATGAGGTCTCGGGGAGCCGGTGACTTCGCACTGGCGCTCACCCCTCAACTGGCCGCCCGCCTACACACCGCCGGCCAACACTTCCTGTCAGACCATTCCATCGATGAACCACTGACCTGGCACCCCCCGCTACACCTTCTCGACGGCCTCGATCTACCTGGCGATGACCCCGCGCTGGTTGACCTGGCAACGGTGCACCGCCTGGCCAACAGGCCAGGCATCACGATCGGCAGCATCGCACGCCAACTCGACACGACCTTCGACGTCGTGCGCCATCTCCTTGTCGAACACCCCGCCTCACTGCACCGCGCCGAAGGCCAACGACACCGACGAAGTAAAACCAGTGCGGCGATGCGAGCAGCGCTATCTGCAGAAACGCTCACCGAGCTCTACCACCATCAGGGACTGAGCATCGACGCGATAGCCAAGCAGTTCGGATACTCATCCGGCACGGTCACAAGAATCGCAGCAGAGCAACAGATTACGCTGCGCCGATTCGATATCTCTGACGCGCCGACCGTCTTGCTGCCTGCTCTTGCCGGCCAATGTGGATGGCAACGCCTCCAGCGCTTCGCATCCGCAGTGGATTATCCAAACCTCGTTGCTGCCGCCGCCGCCATGGGCGTCGCAGGGAGCATCGTCGGTGCCCAAATCCGGCGCCTTGAAGGCGATCTGGGGGCACCACTGATCAATCGCGCAACGAGCACTCATGCGATGACGCCCACAAGCTTCGGCGAATATATCGCACGCGTGGTACGCAGCTGGGGCCGCGCATCGGTGAACCCCGGGGCCAACACAGCCACGCTCAGCACGGATCGTGCACAACCGAAGCAGGCAGTTGCGCCGAGGGGGGCATGATGCGCGGCGGGACGATCGAGATGCGCTGTGCTAGGTCTTCGTGCTGCGCTGAACCGACTTTCGGTCGCACCCTGCCGGTGCGAGTTGCACCCACGCCCGGCGAAGCACTCGACTCGTGGCTTGAAGCCATCGCGTTCCGGTACAAAGTTCCGATCGGCGACGTGATGTCGTGGTGCGGGATTGAACCCACCCCGCAGACCACCTTCAGGCTCCTGTCGCCGACCCGTGACGAACTGTGTCGGATCGGCGCTGTGTGCGGCGTTGGTAGCGACGAGATCCGGTCAATGACCATGGATCACTACGGCGGGCACGCCGCTGATGCCGATCACTGGACGTCGGCCCTGTGGGCGCGGCGCTCCAGGTCGCGCTTCTGTCCGCACTGCCTGCGTGAAAGCGGTGGTCGCTGGTTGCTGTCCTGGCGGCTCAATTGGTCCTTCGCATGCCTGACACACCGCTGCCTGCTCACCGATTCATGTCCGATGTGCGACAGCGCTCAACGCCGGCAACCGCTGTGCCGGAGTCGAATTCCACAGCCGGGCTGCTGCCCGGCAATCCAACACAGTGGGCCGGACCGCCACGGCCGTCCCTGCAACGCTGATCTCGGGGCCGCCGACGTGCTGCGATTCCCCGGCAGACATTCGATCCTCGCCGCGCAGGCGACGATCCAAACCTTGTTGGACGGTAGCCGCACGAACTTCGCGATCTACGGCGCCGCGACACCACCATGCAAGACCGTGCTCTCCGATGTTAGAGCGTTGGCGCAGTGGATCATGTGCGCGGTCAGACTGATTCACGTCGACAGCTACCTGCCTGGCGATCTGTCGAGCGCCCTAGCACGCCAACGGGAAACGATGGAATGGCCGCTCGGCCCGTATCGGCGTGGCGCCCGCATCGTTGCGCCAGCTGTCGACACCGCAGCCGGGGTAACAGTCGCCCTACGGGTGATCTCGCTCCCGGACCACGCCGCGACGGTATTGACGCTGCAGCGGCTCATGGACAACGCAGACAACGGCGGACCCTACCGAACGCCCTTTTCGCGGCGGGCAGGTCTGAGCCCAGCCCTCACGGCCGTGCTGGACGTCGCCCTCGCCGCAGACAAGGCCGACCGGAAGCTGCAGAGTCGGATTGCGCGCAAGCTTGCTGCATCGACGGCTGTCCGATCAGCGTCGAACTTGTTGGTTCGGTAGACCAGGCGCCGGCCTTGATGGCGGATGATGACCCGATGGGCAATGACCATGAGACGCGCCTGGATCCACATCAGCTGGCCGCTCTGGCCGCCGTGGTCGAGGCGGGCAGCTTCGAGGCCGCGGCCGAGGCTCTGAACGTGACACCGTCGGCGGTCAGTCAGCGGATCAAGACACTCGAAAAGCACGTCGGTCAAGTATTGGTGGTGCGGGAAAAACCCTGCCGAGCCACTCCGGCCGGCATACCACTATTGCGGTTGGCCGCGCAGATGGCACTGATGGAGTCAGAGGCGCTGGCGGAATCCGCCGGCCGGTCAGCAGAACTCACCCGGATCGCGGTCGCGGTCAACGCCGACTCCATGTCGACATGGTTCACTTCGATACTTCGCGGACTGCCAGACATCCTCTTCGATATCCGCATCGAGGACCAGGATCACTCCGCTCGACTGCTGCGCACAGGCGCGGTCATGGGAGCGGTCACCACCGAGCGCGCTGCCATCCCAGGGTGTCGCGTGCAGCCACTAGGTGTCATGCGGTATCTACCCGTGGCCAGCGCTGCCTACATCGAGCGGTACTTCTCAGACGGGTTCACCCGGGAGTCGGTCGCAGCGGCGCCCTCACTCGCGTGGAACCGCGATGACGCGCTGCAGGACATGTTGGTGCGCAAAGCATTCCGTCGTGCGATTACCAGACCCGTCCACTACGTCCCCACCGCCGAAGGGTTCGCGGCGGCCGTGCGTGCCGGCTTGGGATGGGGAATGTTTCCCGAATCGTTGGCAGCACATGACCTGACTCACGGCGCGTTCGTCCGTGTCGCTGACACCTATCTCGATGTGCCGCTATTTTGGCAATGTTGGAAGCTCGAGAGCCCTTTAACGAGCACCATCACCAGCGCGGTTCAGTCAGCCGCCGACAAACTGCGCCGACACCGAAGGTAACCGCAGACTCCACCCCGACCACCGCCGATGCCGCTACCGCTACCGCCCTCCTGCCGTTCCCGGCCAAGAGGTCCAAAGGTCGAACACGAACGAGCGGGTCGACCCGCCGGATTTGTTCAGTCAGTACTGCGATGCCAATTCGCTCCACCCGGTGAGGTCAACCGGAAACGGCCTAGGATGCGAATATGGGCAAGCGCGAGTTGTTCGCCTGCGACGCAGACTCGATTCCCGGTGATGATGCGAAAACGTGACGATGCCGACCACAATGCCGGGAGTGCAGTTCTCCGCGGCCTTCTGGTGCGTGACCCGTACGCTTCCCACCTTCTGGACGGAGAAAAATCTGGGAGATTCGCGGCCGTTCGACACATGTCCGCGGACTAATCGTGATTATCAAGTCGGGCACAGGACAGCTGTTTGGCACTGCGGATCTCGTCCGTGTGTTGGGCCCGCTTGAGCTCGAGGACCTCGTCGGCGCATCCGAGTTGCCGCGTGAGGAGCGTGAGGAGTTCCGAAACAGCGGACTTCCGTATGCGAAGACATACGCCTACGTCTTCAGCAACCCGAGACGGTTCCAGAGGCCAATACCGTACCGACATCCCAGCGGTGCAGTTACGTGGGTACGGCTGCCAGAATTAGATCTAGGAGCCGTTCGCTATGCGTCGTCCCCCCACGGGACGTCCAAGAGTGGTCAGAACTTCTCACCGGCGCTGGACATCGACTCGTATGCCAGACAGGTTTACGAGGCTAATCGGGTGGCGGGGTATTGACGCCCGGCCCGGCAAGCCTCACGTGTACGACGTATGAAGCCGCTTGAGGCGCACCGCGCCGCCGAAATCTGGTGGTTACCGCGCGAGCAGGCGGGTCCCGCACGCGGGACACCAACGGACTTGTACGCCGAGTGCGGTTGCGATCGATGACAGGTCGTCACTGTGATATGTGCAGGCCTGGCGTAGCAGATGGATTCGGATCGTGTCGACGATGAACTGTGCCCGTTCGACGGGCCGAGTCCCGTACCCTTCCGCGGAAGTGGTGCCCTGGGCGATGACATCGCGTTCGTCCACTTGCCGCGCCTGGGAACTGACGGTGCCGTCGTTGGCGGTGCTGGCGATTGCCTGGACGAAGCGGCCACTGGGCCGTAGATCGAGCTCGACGCGCCATTCGTCGTGGCGCTCACGGAAGTAGAACCTGTGGCCGTCGACCTCGCCGTGCCATTGTTCAGGCATGTAGCCGCCGCCGTGGCCGTGGGGCTGTGCACGATGACATCGTCCTGTGCTCCCACCCATGCTTGGAGCTCGGCTTCGTGGGCCTGTTCCGTAGCTGCGATCCGCTGACCCTCTGGTGATTGTTTGAATTCTTCAAAACTGTTGCGCCACTGGCCGAACGCGGATTGGCGGTCCCTGGGCATGCGTGTGCATCCGCAGGCGAATCCGTAGTCGTGCAGATCGGTTTCCGGCAGCCGGGGATGACACGAACACCTGCAACGCTGCCCGGTCTCGACGTACCGCCATTCGGTTAGCGCGTCTAGCGCCGCGTCGGCGAGTTCTCCGGGCTCTGCGGCTCGATGTTGGTCGAACACCGCTGCCAGATGGTCTCGGTATCGAGAGCGTGCCTGGTTGCGGGCGTGCTCGATGCGCTCGCGAAAATCCGCCGTAGGGGAAAGCTCCGGTCCTTGCTCCACAGTGTTTGAGGGTGGCACGTACTCAGCTGTGTTGTCGCGCGGATTTTGGGCCAGCCTGGGCCGCGAAGTCCTCGATGACTATGTCCGGCCCCGCGGCGTTCGAGCCATTGCTCGCAGCTCAACAGTGAGACATCCGGACGTAATTGGTGCTTATCGGCGGAGAAGCGGACTAGTTGTCGTTACTGCTGCATTAGGTTTTCAAGTTGGTTGGCGGATTCTCCGGTCATAAGGCCGCGACTCGCTTCCATCAACTCCTCGGCGCTGGGGTCGACCGTCCCCAACCGGCGTTGCGCGTCATGTCTTTCAGCAGCGGAACCGCCCGGTAATGCAACGGCGTTGTAAGCGCCAACGTCGTCGTTGAGTGGACGACGCCCTTAATCACAACGATTCTCTCGATGAGCTCTTGCAGTCCTGCCTGAGTCTGTGTAGCCACTCGCACTAGCAGATCTTCGCGCCCTGTGACGGCATGGATCTCGAGCACCTGCGGAATCGCGGTCAACACGTCGACTATCGACGCAAGTCGGCCTTGCTGAACTTCGAGACCGATGAACGCCTCAGTCGCGAGCCCTGCTTGCGCGAGATTGAATTCCGGCCGGTAGCCGGTAAGCAGGCCGCCTTCCTCGAGACGCCTTAACCGTGACTGGACGGTGTTCCGCGAAATTCCGAGTATCGACGCGAGCTGAACTACGCCCGTGCGGGCGTCGCGGGCGAGCAATTCGAGCAGCTCGACGTCGAGCCGGTCAATGCTGAGCAATCGAGTCACCTCACTGCCAATGCGAACGAATCGACTGACCGGTATGACCAGTTATCGAAGGTTGAGTTGAACTGACGGGCATTCAAAGCAAGCCTTAAGTGTACTTCCGATTAACACGCCCTGTGGTTATGGCACGAAACCGTGGACAGAGGTATCGCTATGACAGACCTGCGCGCCGCAGAAGCGACGGCGGTTGACTCGAACCTCGCCGCCCGATATCGGACGGCATCGGGTCCGGTGCTACTGACCGGCGTGCAAGCCATCGCGCGACAGATGGTCGAGCAGCACGCCCGGGATGCCCGGGCAGGAAGTAACGTCGCCACCTTTGTTTCCGGATACCAGGGAAGCCCGTTGGCGGGCCTCGACCAGCTGTTGGCGAGTCTTCCCGAACTGGCATCAGAACACGGCGTGCGGCTGGTACCCGGTGTGAACGAGGAACTGGCAGCGACGTCGGTGTGGGGAAGTCAGCTCGAGCTTCCCAGGGGTGTCCGGTCCTTCGATGGCGTGATCGGCGTCTGGTACGGAAAGGGTCCGGGTCTCGATCGCGCCAGCGACGCGTTACGCCATGCAGCCATGTATGGCGCTCACCCGGCGGGTGGCGCCCTTGTGCTGGTGGGAGACGATCCAGCCGCAAAGTCATCGAGTGTCCCCGCCGCGAGCGAGCGATCGTTGGCGGCTCTGTCGATGCCAATCTTCTTTCCCCGAAACGCAGAAGAGATAGTGGCGTTCGGCCTCTACGGCATCGCGCTGTCGCGCGCCTCGGGATGCTGGTCGGCGATGAAGATCGTTGCCGACGTCGCCGACGGAATCTGGACGCTGGACCGGGATTTCACCGACTTCGACATCAAGGTGCCAGCCATCGAGTGGGAGGGCCGCCCTTGGTCGTACCGTCAGCGGATCGCCGCCGCACCACCGGACAGCCTTCTCGCTGAGGCCGACTTGTATGGGCCGAGGTGGGCGATGGTGGAGGCGTTCAACGCTGCCAACGAGATCGACGCGATCGAAGTCGATCCGGCGAACGCGTGGCTGGGGATTGTTGCAGTCGGCCCCGCTTACGACTCCGTCCGCGAGGCACTGGCCGATCTCGGCCTGTCAGAGGCCGATCTGCTGCGGGCAGGTATTCGCATTCTGCGCGTCGGCATGCCGTATCCGCTTGGCGCCGACAAGGTTCGCCGTCTCGCGGCGGGCGTGGATCAAGTACTCGTCGTCGAGGACAAGACAGCCTTCGTCGAGTCTCAAGTCAAGGACATCCTCTACGGGCAGAGCGCTGCGCCACAGGTCCTCGGCAAGCGAGCGGCCAACGGGCAGAGGCTCATTCCGCCGGACGGCGAGCTGACCGCCGCCCGCCTGATCGCGCCTCTGCGTGCAGTGCTGAGAGAGCGGGTCGGGTTGGCCGCTCCTCCGCCGCCGACGCTCGAGTTGACGGTTCTCCCCACGCGGCGCTCCGCATTTTTCTGCTCGGGCTGCCCGCACAACCGGTCTACCGCGGTGCCCGAGGGCTCGATGGCTGGCGGCGGCATCGGATGCCACACCTTGGTCACGATGTCCTCGCGCACCGATTCTCAGGTCACCGGGCTGACCCAGATGGGCGGGGAGGGCGCGCAGTGGATCGGGCAGTCATCGTTCACCGATGTCGAGCACATCTTCCAGAACATCGGTGACGGAACGTATTTCCACTCCGGGCAGCTCGCCGTGCAGGCGTGTGTGGCCGCCGGTGTCAACATCACCTATAAGATTCTGTACAACTCCGCGGTGGCGATGACCGGCGCCCAGGACGTCGAGGCAGGACTCAGTGTGCCCGAACTGACGCACAAACTCATTGCCGACGGCGTCGCCAAAGTGATTGTGTGCGCGGACGAACCGGAGCGGCACAAGGGCGCATCGCTGCCCGACGGCGTCCCGGTGTGGCACCGCGACCGTCTCGATGAGGCCCAGCGCGTGCTTCGGGGCATCAAGGGCGTAACTGCGCTGATCTATGACCAGCAGTGCGCGGCCGATGCGCGCCGCAAACGTAAGCGTGGAAAACTGCCAACGCGCCGCACCCGAGTAGTGATCAACGAGTCGGTGTGTGAAGGTTGTGGCGACTGCGGCGTCAAGAGCAACTGTCTGTCGGTACAGCCCGTCGACACCGAACTTGGCCGCAAGACGCGCATCGATCAAAGCACGTGCAACACCGACTACACCTGCCTGGATGGCAATTGCCCGTCGTTCGTCACGGTGGAACTACCCGAAACGCGAAGCGGCCCCAATGCCTCACCGCAGCCGTCGATCCCGCCCGACGTGGCCGACCCACCGAAAACACCAATCACCGGAGTTCACAACATCTTTCTGGCTGGTATCGGCGGCACCGGCGTCGTGACCGTCAACCAGGTGCTGGCGATGGCTGCGCTGCGCAGCGGACTGCACGCAAAAGGGCTCGACCAGACTGGCCTGAGCCAAAAGGCCGGCCCTGTTTCCTCGCATCTGAGGCTGAGTCCGGTGGCCATTGAGTCATCGAACCGGATCGGACCTGGGTGGGCCGACTGCATTTTGGCTTTTGACCTGCTTACCGCTGTTGACGAGAAAAACATCGGACTCGGAGCCCCTGACGGCACAATCGCTGTCGCGTCGACCAGCAAAACCCCGACAGGTGAGATGGTCCACAACAGCAGCGTCGATTATCCCGCTGAGGAGTCACTGTTGTCTCGGCTTGATCTTCGGACTCACATGCTCATCTCTTTCGACGCTCTTGCGGCTGCCGAGCGGCTCTTCGGCAACACCACAGCCGCCAACTTTCTCGTCGTCGGGGCCGCCTACCAGGCCGGTGCCATCCCGATGAGCGCGGCGGCCATTGAAGAGGCTATCTCCATCAACGGCGTTGCGGTGCAGGCTAACCAGGCCGCCTTCCGCTGGGGCCGGGTCGCCGTCGATCAGCCCGAAGTGTTCCGAGCCGCCACTGCGCCAGAGCCGGTGATCCAGCCAAGCCGACCGGCCGTACCCAGTGAGCTGTTCGACGGATGCACCGTGTCTGGTCCCGTACGGGAGCTGTTGGAGCGTCGCACTGCCGACCTCCTGACCTATCAGAACCGGCGTATCGCGGCCCGGTTGATCGCGCTGACGCAGCAGGCATGGACGCGTGAACGCACCATCACCGAACGCACTGATTTGTCCGAAGCGGTAGTACAAAACTTTTTCAAGCTGATCGCTTATAAGGACGAATATGAGGTCGCCAGGATGCTGACGGACCCAGCCTTCATCGCGTCGGTACGGACGCAAGTCCCCGGTGGGGAGAAACTTACTTACAAGCTGCACCCGCCAGTACTGAAAGCCCTCGGCCGCAAGAAGAAGATCGGCATAGGCCCGAGGGGCCACTTCACTCTCAAGTTGCTGGCGAAGGGGAAGTCTCTGCGCGGCACAGTTTTCGATCCGTTTGGCTACATGCATATGCGGCGTGTGGAGCGTCGGTTGATCGCTCACTACGAAGCAACGCTGTACGCCCTCCTACGAGATATCACGCCCAGTTCCTACAACACGGTGGTCGACGTGGCCGCCGCCCCTCAGCTTGTCCGCGGCTACGAGGAAGTCAAGTTGGAATCGCTACGTCGCTACATCACGCGCTTGGATGAGCTCGGAATCGACACCGCGACCCTCGCACGATAGAGACGGGTTTTTCGAATGCGCAAACAAGCTTCACCAAGCGATAGCAGGGCTGTCATTGGGGCGCCGACTCGGGCGGGCAGATCGGAAGTCGTTATCCCAAAGTTCAAGCAGTCGGGCAACTCCACGGGTTCGCCAGGGCATGAGAGGAAATGGTGACAAGCTTCAAACTGCGCTCAGATGTCGGCGCGCTCGTCCTCCGAACCGACGGGATGACGACCCAATGACCCACCGCATCGCCGTCATCCCGGGTGATGGGATTGGGCCTGAGACTGTCGGCGTGGCGGTAGACGTCATGCGTGCTGCCGGTGTCGACTTCGACGAGGTCCGCTTCGACATCGGCGCCGACCGCTACTCTCGCGACGGCCACATCATGAGTGACGAAGACGTAGCGAAGCTGCGTGGATGCGATGCGATCCTCAAAGGCCCGATTGGTCCCGCGATCGGGGACCCGAAGGTGCCTTCCGGCATCGTGGAGCGCGGCATCATCCTGCGTCTGCGCACTGAGCTTGACCTGTACATCAGCGTGCGGCCCTTCGTGGGACGGGGGAGCGACTTCGTCATCGTCCGGGAGAACAGCGAGGGCGCTTACGCGGGCGAAGGCGGATTCCTCCGGCGCGGGACTCCAGCGGAGGTGGCTACCCAGGGCTCGGTGAACACTCGGCTCGGGGTGGAGCGGTGTATCCGCTATGCCTTCGCCACCGCCGCGGCTCGGCCGCGCCGACACCTGGCGTTGGTGCACAAGACCAACGTGCTGACTTTCGCCGGGGACCTTTGGCGGCGCACCTTCGACCAGATCAGCCTGGATTTCCCGGACGTGACGACGGCGTACTTCCACGTCGATGCGGCCTGTATCTATCTTGTGGAAGACCCGACGCGCTTCGACGTCGTCGTCACAGACAACCTCTTCGGCGACATCCTCACCGACCTGGCGGGAGCCGTCACCGGCGGAGTGGGGTTCGCAGGGACAGCGAATCTGAATCCCGAACGTACCGCGCCTTCCATGTTCGAGCCGGTGCACGGTTCAGCGCACGACAGTGTCGGCACCGACCGGGTGAACCCGAGTTCGCAGTTGCTCTCGGCGGTCATGATGCTGGAGTTCCTCGGGGAGGACGACGCGGCGAAGGCCATCCGGGAAGCGCTGTCCGCCGTGATCGACGCCGGCTCTCCGCCGACTCGCGTCGGGCACGACGTCGTGGAAGCGCTCCGGCCGCGGTGTCTTCCGGCCGTCGATACCGGGGCCGGAACACAGGAGGTGGACCCGTAACGACCCGCGCTGACTGGTGGCCTAGCCTATCCCGGTCGGGCAGAGCGGAATTTGCGGGACAGACAACATGTCGCGATTCCTTTCCCGCCGGCGAGCCTTCGTCAGCGGGACCGTTGAGTCGTTCGCGTAGCCGTCCACCGGTCGATGGACGTCATGGGATCCGCACGTTGCTGCGAGTGACCGGTCGATCGCATCAAATTAGTTGAATCTTAGTCATTGACGTTAAGTCAATGACAGGGCTAGCCTGTGATTCAGCGCACATCACGGCCCAGCGACGACCGTCCCGCAAAGACAGCCGAGTGCGCCAGCTCAAGAGGAGACGCCATGGTAAGGAGTGCAGCGACGTGACTACCAGCGTCACCACCGGTGTGACCCATACGGCGGAGCCGTTTGTAACGCTTGACTTCGTCTGGCGGGCGGACGACCCAGTCGCTCCCGATTGGCCGGCCGCGGGCCGTAGCTCAGCCTCGCTACGACTTGATCTTCTTCAAGCAAGCAAGATGTAAAGACACTACGTAGGTGCACCGATGTGGATCGTTATCACTTCTGACGGCCGACGAGTAGCCGAGATCTGTTCGGAGACAGACGCGCGTCGTGCGGTCCACAAGTTGGGCATCACGCAGTTACGCGGACCCTATTCGTGGGATGTTGTCGACAACCTGGGGCACACGTTCGTCGCACAGATCCGGTACCGCATCGGGGCGACTCGGCCATGATTGTCGGACGCCATCCACGCACTCCGGTGATCGGCGATACCGTGTTGTCTTCTGACCGCCGGCGCGGCTGCGGTGTCATCGTTGACAGCGACGCAAGTAGATACAAGGTCTATTGGCGCGACGGTAGAGACACCATCCGGTGGCACACGCGCCATGAAATAACCGTCCCCAGAATCGATTACGGACAGCGATAACCGTGACGATCGCCTGTGGCGATCTGCGCCCGGGCTGGGCACGAATAGGAAGATTAGGAGACAGCAGCATGCGATTCCATTTAGGTGACGAGGTTCGCGAAGGTGCGCGCCTCGGCACGGTCGCCGACGTCGGCACGATGCTCATCCAAGTCAAGACAACCACGGGCACCTCGCGGATGGTATGTCCATGGGATCTGGTCAGGGTACGGCCCTCACCTGAGCGGCTCAGATCTAACACACCACCACTGTGAAGCGCCAGTCAAGCGAGCAGTGCGGTGCAGAACCTTCAGGAAACTAACCTGGCTTGGGCACTCATTGATGCTGCCAAGCCGCGCATGAACACCCGTGAGCGCAATTACGCTTTCGTCACACTCGGCGCCGGCGACACGTTTTCCGCAATTCGCCACCTACTCAATGTGGTTGACGTCAAGTGTATTTCGCTGCAACCATCGTTGCTGCAGCTGTGCAGTACATGGCTCGACGCCTATGCGTTTCACGACGAACACGAGCATCTTCGTCGTCTCATCCAAGGATTCGTGATACGCGGTATGGGACAAACCGCGGCATCGATCAGAAGATTGTCGGCAGCGCCGAAAACCCCTAGGCTGCTTACGGTTTCCCGTACCCCACCTGCCCGCTCGCCTGTCTGCTGAACATCCCGCGGATTGCGACACTTTCTGGAGGCAGGGGGAGGCTGGGATGGCCAAGCTCTTTGCGTCCGAAACCGCGATGGAGATCGCGTTGGGCGCGGTTCGCGTCCAAGGCCTCATGAGCGTCGACCGGCGCGGTCTTGCGGGCGCGGCGCAAATAGCCCGGCAGGGGCACCGGTCGATCGAATCAAAAGTCGTTGAGTTGGAGTCATTGACGTGAACTCAATTAGAGGGCTAGGGTGTGATTCCGCGCACATCACAGCGCACGCGACGTATGTCCCGCAAAGACAGCCGAGTGCGCCAGTTCAAGCCCAGACGCCATGGAAGGAGTGCAGCCACATGACCGCCAACCTCACCACCGATGTGTCCCCCGCGAAGCAAAGCTCCACCGCGCAGGCGGCGGTTATCGAGCGCAGACAAGCTCAAGCTGATCCAAGAGGCGATCGACAGTTCTGGCAGCTCTCGACATCTGGTCCAGAACATCCGCGAGGTGTTAAAGCGATGACAGCTCTCGCCGATCCTCCCACCGCCTACCGCATCGTCATCGAACACGACGTGGAATGCATACAGCACGGTGAATGTGACCACATCATCGCCGTTGACTCCGACGATGTTGAGATCGCCGGCGCGCACGGCCTTTTCACAGCCTGGGTGGGCTATATCACCGACACCGTGAAGCAGCGCACCGGCATCTGGACTTGCGGCCATGCGATGTTCGCTTCCCGGGGCACTGCGATGAATTGGGTGGAAACCCTGGCGAAGTTGTTCACGCAGCTCCACCGCGCAGGCGGCGTTGCCGCCGCTCAGGCGCTCATCGACCCATATTCGGACACTGCGGATTAGGTGAGCGGCATGACGCTGGACATCGTGGACGACGCAGGCCCCACCTCAGCTCCGAACTTGGTCGGTAAGTCTGCGGCTTTTCGGTGGCCCCGCCCCGGGGCCGCCAACCCGCTGCAGAGCATCGGCGGGTTCTTCGCTTTGTCGCTGGACATTCTCGTGGCAATCTTCAAGCCGCCGTTCGCTTGGCGTGAGTTTCTTGAACAAGCATTGTTCGTCGCAAAAGTCTCGACGGTCACCGCGTTGGTGCTTTCGATTCCGTACGTCGTCTCCGCCACATTCGCCTTCAACACCTTGCTTGTCGAATTCGGCGCCGCAGATTTCTCCGGGTCCGGCGCCGCTCTCGGCGCAGTTACTCAACTCGGACCATTCGTGACGGTCATCGTCGTGGCCGGGGCCGGAGCGTCGGCGATTTGTGCCGACCTCGGCGCGCGCACCATCCGCGAAGAACTCGATGCCCTGCGCGTAATGGGGGTCGATCCCGTCCGCGCGCTCATGGTTCCCCGCGTGCTGGCAGCGACGGTCGTTGCGTTGCTCCTTGCCTCTCTGGTGACGTTGATCGGGCTCGTCGGCGGTTTCTTCTTCTCGGTCTTTTTCCAGCACGTGACGCCGGGTGCATTCGTGGCCGGGATGACCCTGCTCGTCGGAATCGATGACGTGGTCGTCGCACTGATCAAAGCGGGAATGTTCGGCCTCACGGCAGGCCTGATCGCGTGTTACCAGGGCACGACCGTTACGCGGGGCCCCGCCGCAGTCGGAAACGCGGTGAACGAGACCGTGGTCTTGTCGTTCGTCGCCCTACTTTTCATCAATGTCGTCGTGACGGGCCTCGGCTTCGAGGTACAGAAGTGAGCGCGAAGGTGATTGTGGCGCAGCGGTATCCGCGTCTTGTTCGGTCGGTCGGCGGCGTCAGGCAGATGTGGCGTCAAATCGGTGAGCAAACTCGCTTCTATCTCCAAGCGTTGGGCAGCCTTCCCGACGCAATCATCAACTACAGGGCCGAATTGCTGCGTCAAGTCGCGTCGATGAGTCTTGGCGCCGGCGCGTTGGCGGTGGTCGGTGGGACGGTGGCGGTCGTCACGTTTTTGAACATGTCCACCGGCGGGCTCATCGCGACGTTCGGCTACAACCAGTTCTCTGAGATTGGCACGCAGGCACTTACCGGGTTCGCTTCCGCGTTCCTCAACACCAGAACGATCAGCACGGGAACCGCGCTTGTGGCGTTCTCGGCGACGCTTGGTGCGGGCTGCACAGCGCAGTTAGGCGCCATGCGGATCAGCGAAGAGATCGATGCGCTGGAGGTCATGGGGATCCGAGCGGTGTCCTTCCTGGTCTCGACGCGCATCACCGCCGGGGTTATCGCGATCGGGCCGCTGTTCTGCGTGGCATTGTTGATGGGCTACTTCGCAGCGCGGGCGGGCACCACGCTGCTGTACGGCCAATCTACCGGCGTCTATGATCACTACTTCCGAACCTTCCTGGTGCCCTCGGAAGTGTTCAATTCCTTTGTGACAGTGATGATCCTGACCGTCATCATCATGCTGATCCACACTTATTACGGCTTCACCGCTACCGGGGGGCCGGCGGGAGTAGGGCAGGCCGTGGGCCGCGCCACCCGTCTTGCGCTGATTGTCGGCGCCGTGGCCCTCATGTTGGTGACTCTGGCGATCTATGGCCAGACCGGCAACTTCAACTTCGCGGGATAGCGCCGTGCGGGATACTCGAGGTAAGTCAACGTGGTTGCAGCGCTTTCCGACGGGATGGTTGGCGGCCCTGCTGGTGGTGGTAGTAGGCATCGCGGTCGCGCTCAGCTTGGGCGCCTTCAATCGATCGTTCTCCGCCACGGTGCCCGTAACGCTGGTGTCGGATCGTTCGGGCTTGATCATGGAGCCGTACGCCAAGGTGAAAATGCGCGGTGTGCAGGTCGGTCACGTAGCCGACGTGTCCCCGGGCACCGACAGCATCAGTCTGCGACTGGATATCGACCCCGATCAGATCAAGTACATTCCCGCCAACGTCGAGGCGAAGATCAACGCGACGACGTTGTTCGGCGCGAAGTTCGTCGATCTGATCGATCCGCACGACCCGAGCCCGAATCGCTTAGCCGCCGGAGCGGTCCTGCGCTCGCAGAACGTGGCCATCGAGGTCAACACCGTGTTCCAGAATCTGGTCGACATCCTCGACAAGATTGATCCTGCCAAGCTGAGCAGCGTCCTGTCAGCTGTCGCGGAGGGGCTTCGCGGACAAGGTGACCGGATCGGTCAATCGATCACCGACACCAACGAAGTGCTGCTGGCGCTGAACCCGCGCGCCGACACCTTTCGGGAGAACTGGCACGCGCTGGCAGCGGTCAGTGACACCTACGGAAATGCGGCCCAGCAGATCATCGACACTTTGGCCGCCACGACTGTGACAGGTTCCACCGTGATATCGCAGTCCGCTCAACTCGACGCGTTGCTAGCCAATGTGACGGGCTTGTCCCGCAGTGGAATTGACGTGCTCGGGCCGTCGAAGGACAACCTGGTCAAGTCGGTCAACAGCCTGCAGCCCACCACCGAGTTGTTGATGAAGTACAGCCCGACGTTGACCTGCCTGCTCGTAGGTGCCGACAAAGCGAATGAACTCCTCAAGGTCTCGACCGGCGGCTTCAACGGCAAATCGCTGATCATGGACGCCGCCGTTATGCTCGGCGACGATCCGTACAAATACCCCGACAACCTGCCGATAGTTGCCGCCAAGGGCGGACCAAGGGGAACGCCCGGTTGCGGGTCGTTGCCCGATGTCGCAAACAACTGGCCGGTTCAGTACCTGGTCGCCAACACCGGATGGGGCACGGGACTCGACGTACGGCCCAATCCCGGTATCGGATTCCCTGGCTGGGCCGACTACCTGCCGGTCACACGCGCAGTACCTGAACCACCCAGCATCCGGTATCCGGGTGGGCCGGCTCCGGGCCCGATTCCTTACCCGGGAGCGCCGCCCTACGGTGCGCCCATGTACGGACCCGATGGCACACCGCTGTACCCGGGCGTTCCCCCGCCCCCGCCGCCGAGCCAACCCGGAGCCTG
>NZ_RARC01000002.1 GCF_003719305.1 Mycolicibacterium stellerae | reverse complement strand
TCGAGCAGTTTCCCCGTTGCGTTGCGGGCTTGCGCGAGGGTCGGCTGTCGCTGGATCAGGTCGGCGCGATCGCCGAGCGGGCCGCTGACGGTTCTGACGAGCATTATGCGGCGCTGGCCGAGGTCGCTACCGTCGCCCAGCTGCGCACCGCGATCAAGCTCGAACCGCGACCCGAGCCCGATCCGCGGCCTGAACCACAGCGCTCGATCACCAAGACCACCGACGGGCAATCCACCACCTGGAAGATCACGCTGCCCAAACTCGACGCGGCGAAATTCGACACGGCGCTGGCGTCGCACCACGACGCGTTGATCGCCGAGTGGAAACGCGACCACGACAGCACCGGAGAATCAGGCAACAGGCCCCCGTTGCCAACCACGATGGACGCCTTTATGCGGCTGGTGGAGGCCGGCTGGGACACCGAGGCCGCCCGCCGGCCGCACGGGCACCGCAGCACGGTGGTGATGCATCTGGATGTGAAAGACCGCATCGCCGCCCTGCATCTGGGTCCGCTGCTCACCGAGTCCGAGCGCCGTTACCTGACTTGTGACGCCACCTGTGAAGTCTGGTTCGAACGCGACGGGCAACCCATCGGCGCCGGCCGGACCACTCGGGTGATCAACCGTCGGCTGCGCCGTGCCCTCGAGCATCGCCACCCCACGTGTGCGGTGCCTGGTTGCGGCGCTACCCGCGGACTGCACGCCCACCACATTCGGCACTGGGAGGACGGCGGCCCCACCGAACTGGACAACCTGGTCCTGGTCTGCCCGTACCATCATCGGCTGCACCACCGCGGCGTCATCACCATCACCGGACCCGCCGACAAGCTCGTCGTCACCGACAGCGCCGGCCGGATACTCAGCGCAGGGTCGCTCGCCCATCCACCGACGAAACCCCCGCCGGTCGTGCCGCCCTATCGAGGACCCACCGGCGAACGCGCCGACTGGTGGTGGTACGACCCCTTCCAACCACAACCACCACCAACCAACAATTGAGATGGTTTGCGGCGCCGGTAGTTGCCGGCACCATATCGAAGCTCAAACAGGCTGGGGCATCAAGAAATTCGTTCACGATGCGCGGCTGAGCTCGGCCAAGATCGCGGCGACCGCCTCTGGCACCGCGTCGGCCACCTGAGGTGTCAGCGCAACGCCGTATCCGACCTCGGCCGCGTCGACAGTGAAAACGACGAGCTCCCTGGGAACTTGGCCAAGAGCCTGGCCGAGCGCATAGGTCGCGGGCAGGCCGAGTGCATGCGAGCTCACCGCCGCGGCTGGAGTCTCAGTTCCCGGTGTCCAGCGTCGAATCCGGCCGGGAGTCGCGCCTGCGCCGAAAGCGGCATCGACCACCACCGTCAGCGGCACGTCGGCCCACGCGTCGAGGACCTCTCCTGGCTCGCCCGTCGCGGTCAGCACCTGGACTCCAGGAAGGCGGAGCCCGGCGACCTCGGAGGCGACGGCCAACCCGACGCCGTCGTCGCAACGAAAGCTATTGCCGATCCCGATCACAAGCTGGCTCAACCGCGTTGCACCGTCAGCGTCAGGAAGTGCGCCGAGCACGAGATGCACGGATCGTGATTGCGGATCGACTTCTCACACAGCGACGTGAGCGATGCGTCGTCCAGCGCGGCGTTCGCGGCAACCAGCTGGCCCATCTCGTGTTCGATCGCTGCCTGGTTCTGTGACGTCGGCGGCACCATCGTTGCGGCGCGGATGAGACCGTCTTCGCCGATTTGGTAACGGTGGTAGAGGAGGCCGCGGGGAGCCTCGCTGACCCCGTGCCCAACGGCTGCCCGCGCGGGCACCTCGACGAACGGACGCGATGGCCGTTCGTACTCGGCGATGATCCGCAGAGCCTCCTCGACCGCATATACCACCTCGACGGCTCGAACGACGATGCTGCGGAACGGATTGCGGCACACGACGCCGAGCCCGGCACCGGCCGCCGATTGCGCTGCGATGGGCGACAGCTTGGCCGAGTTCAACGAATACCGCGCCAACGGGCCGGTGAGGTAGCGGCCACCGTCAAGGGTGGCCTGCAATGCGGTCGAGTGCGGCACCTGTGCTTCGACGACGTGAGTGGTGAAATCCTCGACCGGAAACGGTTGCCCTGCGCTGCGTGCGATGGTTCCGTTTTCGATCGGATACCGAAGGGGATCGGTCAGCGACAGGAACTCGTGGTCGAATTCCGAATCGGGGAAGTCGAATTCGGCAACCCGTTGCACGGTGTAGAGCGCGTCGTCCAACGCGCGGCGCAGCGTCTCGGTCAACGGCTTCAGATCGGCGCGCGACGGAGTCGAATAGAAGCCGCCCAGCCTGACGTTGACGGGATGGATCGCGCGGCCACCGATCTGCTCCATCAACCGGTTGCCCGCCTTCTTCAAGGCCAGGCCGCGCTCGACAAGCTCGCGTTGGTCCTTGGCGAGGGCGATCGCGTCCGGGTAGCCGAGGAAGTCGGGCATGTGCAGCAGAAAGATGTGAAGCGCGTGACTGTGAATCCATTCGCCGCAGTACAGCAGTCGGCGCAGCGCAACCAGCTCGGGGTCGATCGCCACACCGCACGCGTCTTCGATGGCGTTGCACGCGCTCACCTGGTAGGCGACTGGGCAGATGCCGCATACCCTCGCGGTGATGTCGGGCGGCTCGGTGTAGGACCGGCCACGCAGGAACGCCTCGAAAAACCGTGGCGCTTCGTAGATGTTCAGCTCTACCGTGTCGACCGCTCCGTCGATCAGCGTGACGTTCAGAGCGCCCTCACCCTCGACCCGTGTCAGCGCACCGACGGTGAGCGTCCGAGTCTCTTCGTTCACGTGTCGTTCCGCTCACCGGCGAAGGGTGTCACGTTGAACGTCGAGAACACCCGCTCGACGCCGTCGCCGGACATCCCGTCCCGGCGCAGAAGCGGGATCAGCGCCGCCGTGTTTGGTGTCGCGGCCGGGCCGAAGCAGCCGTAGCAGCCGCGGTGGAACGACGGGCACAAGGCGCCGCAGCCGGCATGTGTGACCGGCCCGAGGCACGGGATGCCGTCGGCGACCACAACGCAGGTGACGCCGCGGTTCTTGCATTCCGTGCAGACGGTCTTTGCGGGTAGCCGCGGCTTACGCCCGACCAGCAGGGCGGCCAGGGTGTCGAGCAGCTGTCCACGGTCGATGGGACATCCTTGGAGCTGATAGTCGACCGTAACGTGCTCTGAGGCGGGAGTGGATGTGGCCAGCGTGTCGATGTATTCGGGTTTGGCATAGACGACAGAGGCGAATTCCTCGACGTCGGCGAAGTTGCGCAGCGCTTGAATTCCGCCGCCGGTGGCGCATGCGCCGATCGTCACCAAAATCCTTGACTGCTCCCGGATTTCCCTGATCCGTCGCTCGTCGGCGGCAGTGGTGATCGAGCCCTCGACGAGCGATACGTCGTAGGGGCCCGGTTCGATTGCGCTGGATGCTTCGAGGAAGGTGGCGATCTTCACCTGCTCTGCGATGGTGAGCAGTTCGTCTTCGCAGTCCAACAGGGTGAGCTGGCAGCCGTCGCAGGACGCGAACTTCCATACGGCCAGCGTTGGTGTGGTCATCTAGAGTTCCTTCACTCGAAGCAGCGGTTCTGCGGCGTCGTACCCGACGACGGGGCCGTCACGGCACAGCAGCAGCGGGCCCAACTGACAGTGTCCGCACCAGCCGATCCCACACTCCATGTTGCGCTCGAGTGAAACGCGGATGTCCGAAAGAGCGACACCCTTGCGCGACAACTCTTTTGCTCCGTTGCGCATCATCACCTCTGGGCCGCAGAGGAATCCGGTGGTGTTGTCCGGACGCACCGGCAACCGTCGCAGTGGCGCGGTGACGAATCCGACTTCGCCTGGCCAGCCCTGCACCGGGACATCGATGGTCATGTGCACGTCGATTGCGCCGCCATTCGCCCAATCGTCGAGTTCGGAACGAAACAGGAACTCGTCGCGGGAACGCGCGCCTGCGATGAGCGTGACCCGGCCGTAGCGGTCGCGGTCGCGCAGTGCGGCCAGCACGACCGGACGCAGCGGGGCCAGCCCGACACCGCCCGCCACGATCACCAGATCGCGGCCGACCGCGGTGTCCAAACCCCAACTGGTGCCAAACGGTCCGCGCAGTCCGATCTGGGCGCCGGGCGGCGCATCGTGCAGCGCTCGGCTGACCGCGCCGACCGCGCGAACGGTGTGCGTGATCGTGTCATCGGAGGCGGCGGGCACACCGCTGACCGAGATCGCGACCTCTCCGATCCCGAACGCGTACATCATCATGAATTCCCCGGGCTGCGGCGCGGGCAGCGACTCGCCGACGGGCGTGAGAACCAACGTCGCCGAGTCGCGGTTCTCGGCGATGCGGCTGACCACCCGGTAAGGCACCGGGTGCATCGCAGAACGGCCGGCGGGCCGAGTTGCCGTCTCAGTCATCGTCAGCCTCGGCAAGCTCCGACAACGTCGTCATTTCCTCGGTGATGTCGATCCCGGTGGGGCACCACGCGATGCACCGTCCGCAACCGACGCATCCCGACGTGCCGAACTGGTCGTGCCACGTGCCCAGCTTGTGGGTCAGCCAGTGCCGATACCGCGACGGGCCGGATTGGCGAACGCTGCCTTCATGAACGAAGGTGAAGTCGAACTCGAAGCACGACGCCCACTCCATCCAGCGCTCGGCATGTTCACCGGTGAGGTCGGTGACGTCCTCGACGTTGGTGCAGAAGCAGGTGGGGCACACCATGGTGCAGTTTCCACAGGTCAGGCACCGGCTGGCGACCTCTTCCCAGTGCGGCGATTCACGGGACTCCACCAGCAGATTGCGCAGGTCGCCTTCCGGCATCTGCCTGCCCATCTTGGCTGCGGCCCCGGTGACATCGGCTTGGGCGGAGTCGATTTCAGGTTGTTCGGCCTGTCTGTGGGTAATGCTCGCCAGCACCTCGGCACCGTCGTCGGTACCGACGTCGACCACGTACCGACGGCCATCTGATCCGACGCGTTCGGTCAGTGCCAGGTCATATCCTGGGCCGACGGCGGGTCCGGTCCCCATCGACGCGCAGAAACACAGACCGCCCGGCTCAGTGCAGTTCACCGCAACAACGAAGATCTGGCGCAGGCGTCCGGTGAACCCTTCATCCGGATGGGCGGCGTTTCCGAGCACGCCATTCAAAATGGCGATCGCGGCCAGGTCGCAGCCGCGCACGCCAAGAAACGCATAGCGCGGCTGCTCCTCGGATTCAGCGTCGTCGGAGGACCACAGCTTCTGCCGAGGAGGGTGCAGGAACTGCTTCCATGACTGCGGGCCCGCCGAATGGCCGAACACTGCGTCGTCGTCGCGACGGCGTAGCCGGTAGTGCCCCGGCCCGACATCGACACCCCACCCGCTCGGCAGATCGTCGGCGCTGTCGAGCTCGGCGAGCACGATGGCGTTATCCGACTTCGTCGGCCCCACCACGCGGTAGCCGCGGTCGATCAGTACCGACACCAGTTCGCCTAGCCCCGCGGCGTCGATTACCGCACTGTTCATGGGGACTAATTCTGCGCCCGTCAAGGGGTGTTTGTCGGTGTCCTTCGGATCTCGAATCTAGGGACTTTGTGCCGCATCGCTGTGCCACCTGCACCCGTTAACGTCGCCCTCATGTCTGAAGACTTTCAACCTGTCTCGATACTGTCGCAGACCGAGTGCTGGGATCTGCTGTCGAGTCGCACACTGGGGCGACTGGTGACGAGCGTCGATGGCCAACCAGAGATTTTCCCCGTGAACTTCGTGGTCCAGCGCCGCACGATCTTGTTCCGCACAGGCGAGGGTACGAAGCTGGTCAGCACCGCGATCAACCACAACGTGCTGTTCGAGGCGGACGACCACAACGTGGCCGAGGGCTGGAGCGTGATCGTCAAAGGCCTGGCGCGCTCAATGCGCAGCGACGAGGAGATCGCCGAGGCCGAGAAGGCACAACTGCTCCCGTGGATTGCGACGGTCAAGCCGCACTACGTGCGAATTCGGCCGTTCAGCGTCAGCGGCAGGCGGTTCATGTTCGGCTCAGAACCCGATCGCGAGTTCACCGCGGTCTGAACCGCTTGGCCCTCGGCCCTGTGCTTGATGCCGAGCAGCATGCCGCGTGTCAACAGAGACATCGCAGGACCTGCCAACTCGACCAGCAGCGCTTCGCCGGGATGCCGAAGGGCCGTTCGGGTCCGGATGAGCAGACGGCACCGGTCCTCCAGCCGAGGCAGGACGTGAAAAGACATCACTGTCTGCCACGGAAATTCCGGTGGCGCTCCGCGAAGAATCAGCGTGCTGTTCTCTGCGACGTGCTCGACCACCAAGGCCATGCCTCGCCGCAATCCGAGCCAGCCTTGGGGCGCCAGCCGGATGTGGTCACCGGGCGCCAGCATCTGCCACTCCGGATGAATTCGTTCGGCATTGCGGTAATCGAGCCCGACCAGATCCTCAAAGGCCTGGTAGCTGTAGAGGCCGCCGCGATCCTGGCCGATCTGCACCAGCCACTGCCACACGGCCTCCGCTGGTGCGTGAATCGTTATGCCCTCCGTCGTCCGGATGGCCGGTTGCTTGATCAGTTCGTCACCAGCAAGCGCGGCCTCGCACTCGCCTTTCGTGGTGCCCCAGTTGCGGTAGTAGCGCCGTGCCGCGTACAGCACGCCTGCCGCCGCGGCGGTGCGCGCCAGTTTCGTTGTCATGTACCAACCATGAGTCGGCCTACGCGTACCGACTAGGGCCGGGAGTCCCTTTTCTCACTGGTCGACGAACGGCCCCGATGCGGGGGACTTCGGCCCCTATGGACGGCGGCGGGGAGGTGGTCGGATCGAAGTGGAAGTTTCCGACGTCTGAGGAGCCCCCATGAACACGCCGTGTGCCGACCTTGATAACGACTGGTCTGTGACGATCTCCCTCGGCCCTCGCGATGGCCAGGTGTGCGCCAGGGCGAGCATGCCATGGCGCGGTCGCGATGTGGTCGGCGTCGGTTTGGCGACGAGTGACGAGCTTGCGGTCTCGCGGGCACTTTCCGATCTGGCGCGACGGACCATGACCGTCAGCGTGCACGACAACATCGCGGCCAGCGGCTAGCTGAACGGATCGAGACCATGACGCGCACGCAAGGACCAATCAGAAACGCGCCAAGGCGAGTCTTCCGCGATCGCCGAGAAGCAGGACGTGTCCTGGCGGGTTTACTAGGCCATTACCGGGGCCGGAAGAACGTCATTGTGCTGGGACTGCCCCGGGGCGGTATCCCCGTCGCATGGGAAGTCGCCGCGTCATTGGGGGCGCCCCTCGACGCGTTCGTCGTGCGCAAACTCGGCGCACCCGGACACGAGGAATTCGCGATGGGTGCGCTGGCCAGCGGTGGACGCGTGGTGGTCAATGACGACGTGATGAGGGCCTTGCGCGTCACGCCGCAACAACTCCGCGATGTTGCCGAACGCGAAGGGCGCGAACTGATCCGCCGCGAAGCCGCATACCGGGGTGGCCGCCCGCCGCTCGATTTCGCGGGCAAGACCGTGATCCTCGTCGACGACGGGCTCGCCACCGGGGCGAGCATGTTCGCCGCGATACAGGCTTTACGCGAGATGGACCCCGCCGAAATCGTCATTGCGGTGCCTGCTGCGCCCGAGTCGACCAGCCGCGAATTCGCAGGCATGGTCGACGATGTCGTGTGCGCATCGATGCCGACACCTTTCCTGGCGGTGGGGGAGTCGTTCTGGGATTTTCACCAGGTCACCGACGACGAGGTGCGAGCGCTTCTCGCGACGCCGACCACGGGACTCGCGACGGCAGACCTACGCATTGCCGAGATGCCCGGTGACGTGATCGCCCGTTGCGCGGTGGATGCGCCGTCGGGTGTTCCTCCGCGAGAGGCGCTCGAAGAGATTGTCGGCGACGCGCGCGTCGTGCTCATCGGCGAGAGCTCGCACGGAACCCACGAGTTCTATCAAGCGCGGGCGGAGATCACGAAGTGGCTGATCGAAGAGAAGGGCTTCTGTGCCGTTGCAGCAGAAGCGGATTGGCCCGACGCCTACCGGGTGAACCGCTTCGTGCGTGGGTTAGGTCAAGACGCGTCCGCCGACGAGGCGCTCAGTGGCTTCGAGCGGTTCCCGGCGTGGATGTGGAGAAACACCGTGGTCCGGGACTTCGTGGATTGGCTACATGCGCACAATGAACGACGAGGAGCCGACGGCGAACGGCAAACGGGCTTTTACGGACTGGATCTCTACAGCCTGCACCGATCGATGAGAGAGGTCATCGACTACCTGGAAAATGTCGATCCTGCGGCGGCAGCGCGGGCGCGGGAGCGTTACGCGTGTTTCGACCACGCCGCCGCCGACGACGGTCAGGCGTACGGGTTTGCCGCCGCGTTCGGCGCCGGGCTGTCCTGCGAACGGCAGGCTGTCGACCAGCTGGTCGAGATGCAGCGCAAGGCGCTGGAATATGCGCGCCGCGACGGACTGCTCGCCGAGGACGAACTGTTCTACGCGCAGCAGAACGCAATGACGGTGCGCAACGCCGAGGTCTACTACCGGGCGATGTTCGGTGGGCGTGTCACCTCGTGGAACCTGCGGGATAAGCACATGATGCAAACACTGCAGGCGCTATTGACCCACCTGGATCGCCACGACGGGCCGCCGGCCCGGATTGTGGTGTGGGCACACAACTCTCACGTCGGCGATGCGAGAGCTACCGAGGTCGGCTCGGACGGCCAGCTGACACTGGGCCAACTCGTTCGTGAGCGCTACGGTGACGACTCCCGGTTGATCGGGTTGACCACCTACACCGGGACCGTCACCGCGGCCAGCGAATGGGGTGGACCGGCCGAACGGAAATTCGTCAGGCCTGCGCTCAACGGCAGCGTGGAGGAACTGTTCCACGAGGCCGAAAACCCGGAATTCCTGGTGTCGCCGATGATCGATCGTGCCGCCGCAGCACCGCTGGACGCGGTTCGTCTTGGCCGTGCGATCGGCGTCATCTATCTGCCTGCCACCGAAAGGCAGAGCCATTACTACCACGTTCGGCCGGCTGCGCAGTTCGACGCGTTCATTCACATCGAGAAGACGACGGCGCTTCAACCGCTCGAAGTGACCGGGGTCTGGGTCACCGGTGAGACGCCCGAAACCTACCCAACGGGTTTGTGAGCGAGGGGAAGCGAGACCGCATGAAAGAGTCACCGAAGTCCGACGCACGAATGTCAATCGTGACCTTGACGATGAACCCGGCCCTAGACATCACGACAAACGCCGACGTCGTAAGGCATACGGACAAGATTCGTTGCGATGGAGCCCGATACGACGCCGGCGGCGGCGGCATCAACGTCGCTCGGTTCGCGCGGGTACTCGACGCTTCGGTGACAGCGGTGTACCCCGCGGGGGGACCGACAGGCGCATTGGTCACCGACCTCGTCGGCGAATCCGACGTGCCCGTTGCGCGGGTCATCATCGGGAACCCGACCCGTGAGAGCTTCACTGTGAACGAGCGCAGCACTGGCAAGCAGTACCGGTTCGTGCTACCCGGACCGCAGCTCACCCCGGCCGAGCAGGCACAGTGCCTCGATACGCTGCGCAGGGCGGCCGCATCCGCCCAATTCGTCGTTGCCAGTGGAAGTCTGCCGCCGGGTGTTCCTGCTGACTTCTATCAGCGCGTGGCCGACATCTGCGGTGAGTTGGGTGTGCCGCTGATTCTCGACACCTCCGGCGGAGGGCTCAACCACGTCAAGGCGGGTGTCTTCCTGTTGAAGCCGAGCGTGCGCGAACTGCGTGAGTGCGTCGGCAGTCCACTCGAAACGGAATCCGAGCAGCTGGCGGCCGCACACGGCCTGATTGACCGCGGCGTCACGCAGGCTGTCGTCGTGTCGCTGGGCTCCGAGGGTGCGCTGGTGGCCACGTCCCGCGACAGCATGCGGATCCCGGCCATTCCGGTCCACGCGGTCAGCGGGGTCGGGGCGGGCGATGCGATGGTCGCCGCGATGACGGTGGGTCTGTCCAACGCCTGGCCGCTGTCGAAGGCCGTGCGGTTCGGCATTGCCGCCGCGACAGCGAAATTATTGACACCGGGCACCTCGGCATGCACTCGTGCGGATGTCGACCGCTTCTTCGAATTGGTCTCCGAGCCAATAGACGACAGCGCGCTCCTGCCCTGACGTCACAGCCGATACATGGCGGCGCCTGCGGTGACCCCGGCACCCGCCGCGACGAGCAGGATGTGCGCGCCAGTGTCCAGGTTCGCGACCGCGGTCTTGAATGCCGATGCCAGAGAAGCGGTATGCATTCTCGCGTCGTCGGCGACGGTGATCAGCTCGGAAGGGATCCCGAGCCGGGCCGCGAGCGCATCACGGTAGCGGCGACCGGATGGCGCAGCGACGATCGCGGCCACGCTTTCGATGTCTGTTGATGACGCCGTGAGGCAGTCGTCGACCGCCTCGGCGCTGGCGTCGGCATAACTCTCGTCGGCTGACGCCGACACCTTGAAGCGCAGCACGTTGCGGTGGTCGAGCAATCCGATTGAGGCGCTGAAGGACTCGCTAGCACCGGGATGGTTCGTCCAATTGAGATGCCCAAGCCCACGGTCCTCGTCTGTCCAAGTGCACAGCGCTGCAGCGCCGCTGGGGGAGAACGGGAACCGCTCGCTCATGCCGTGCCCGGGATCGGCATCGCTCGCGACGATCAGCGCACAGTCGATGGCCTTCGATCTGAGGAAGCCATCGACGATCTGCAACGCGGTGAGCATGCCGCACGAGCCGTTGACCACGTCGAAGGAGAAGGTTCCGTGCGAGTCGCCGTGGGGCTCTTCAGGGTTCGCACCGATGTCTTGTTGAATCATCGCGGCCAGCGCAGGCTCACCCAGGTTCCGATCGCGGTATACGCCCGCGTTGATCAGCAGGTCGATGTCGTGCGGATTGCGACCCGCGTTGTGGAGGCAATCCTGAGCGGCCCTGACCGCCAGCCGAAGTGCGCTGTGCCGATTTCGCCATCCTCCCTCGGCCAGCTCGATCCGTTCAATTATCGTGCCCATAGCGATCCACCAGTTCCTCATCCAACGTCAACAGCACTACTCCGATCTCGAGCCCGGACGCCAGTGCGATCAGAGCGACCGTCTCGCCCGGTCGAATGTGCCGGGCTTCGAGCTCCTCGATGAGGGCAACGGTGTGGGTCGTGGACGCGGTATTGCCGTAGTGGTCAACTGTGATCACAGCGTCGTGGCGCGGGCTGTCGCCGAAGACTTCCGACATGCGCGCCATCCCCTTTCTGATTGCCCTTGCAGAGGTCTGATGGGTGATGACATGGTCGATGTCGTGTATCGAGATTCCGGCCTCATCAAGCACCTCGTGTAGCAGCATCGGAGTGTTCGACATTGCCGCCCGGTGAATTCCCCTGGCGTCGGTGAACATTCGCGCACCGGGGTCAGACCCCTTGGGGTATCCCATACACAGTCGGCTGTAGTCGGCGACTGTGGTGAAGCCCGCCAGCGTGATGCCCGCGCTTCCGGCCGGTGCCCGCTCGAGGAGGAGCGCAGCGCCGGCATCGCCGAGGGTCAGCGATGCGAGCTCTTTGCTCATGATGGTGCGGATGTGCTGGGCCGCGTTCTGGCCGAGTTGCGAGATGTACTCGCCACTGACGATCAACGCGCGCTCAATGGAGCCCTGGCGGATCCAGTTGTTTGCGACCGTGACCCCGGACAACATTCCCGCACAGGCATTCGACAGGTCGAACGTCATCGCCTTATCGGCCCCGATGGCTCGCGCCACCGCGCCGCTCATCGTCGGCTCCACCCATTGGGTCAGACCGCCGCGAAACTTCGTAATGCTGCAGCTGATCACCGCGTCAAGCGACCGGGCTTCACGCTGCGCCTTGTCGAGACAGTCCAGCGCGGCCCCGGTCGCGAGGCTGTAGGAATCCTCATCGCCGACCGAGACGCGACGCTCACGAATACCCGTGAGCCGTTCGAGGTCGATATGCGTGTGATGACGGGTGCTTGACATCAACGCATCAGAGGTGAGGTGTGTGAAGGGCAAGTGCCGACCAGCGCCCGCAACCCGAGTGCCGTACGGCGCTTTCGGATTCCTGCTCGAGGGCTCCATCATCAACCAACGCTTGTCCGCCATCGTGTAATCGTGTGTGGCCGCCGTCACAGTCAGTAGGATCATTGGGCGGCATCGGCGAGGACTTTGGGCCCTTCATCACGTCAGGTCCCCGCTCATAACCTTGTGCCATGGGCAAGCAACATCCGCTGGTGAGCGGGCTGATGGCGGGGATCGGGGCCGCGGCGCTGTACCGGGCCGAGGTGAAGCCGCGGATGTACGTCTGGGGTGCAGGGGACGACGAAGTATCGTGTCCGCTGCCCGGCGATGAGCTGGTCATGGCCGGTGTGCCCCGTACGACCCGCGCGGTGACCGTCGACGCACCCGTCGAGGCGGTCTGGCCCTGGCTCGCCCAGATCGGGGAGGATCGTGGCGGGTTCTACAGCTATTCGTGGCTCGAACGGGCGGTCGGTGCCCAGATCCACAACGCAGACGCCATTCACCCCGAATGGCAACGCCTTGAAGTGGGTGACACGGTGTGGCTGGCGCGCCGCTATGGACAGAGGGCGCGGCAGGTGGTGGCCGCCATCAAGCCGGACTCGCACCTGGTCCTGATGTCACCGCAGGACTACGAGCGGGTTCGGCGCGGCGAGAGAGCATCGGGGGCGTGGGGCTTCTACCTACGCCGCGAGCACGGGTGGACCCGCCTGCTCGCCCGCGGCAGCGGCGGCGCGGTTGGGCACGTCCTCTTCGACATTCCTCACTTTGTGATGGAACAGAAAATGATGCGCGGCATCCGCGATCGAGCCCAAGAGACGTATCGGCGCCGGGCCAAGGACTTCATGGCAAATCGTGACGGCGGCGAGAGCGTAGTGAACAGTAAACACCGCTTGCGTAAAAAAGCGGCCGAAACCGCGCTGCGGGATTGATCCGGTGGGACTATAGAGGTGTGACCCACGAGGTCGAGTCGGGCGTTGAACCCAGCATGCGTCCGCTGCGGGATACGCTGTCCCAGCTGCGGCTCCGTGAGCTCCTCAAGGAAGTCCAAGACCGACTCGAGCAGATCGTCGAAGGACGAGACCGACTCGACGGGCTGCTGGATGCCATGCTGGTTGTCACCTCTGGGCTTGAACTCGATGAGACCTTGCGCACAATCGTCCACACTGCCATCGAGCTCGTCGATGCGCAGTACGGCGCATTGGGCGTCCGCGGCCATGACCACGAACTGGTCGAGTTCATCTACGAAGGCATCGACGAGGCGATGCGGCAGCGAATTGGCCACTTGCCGGAGGGACGAGGCGTTCTCGGCGTCCTGATCGATGATCCGAAGCCGATCCGGCTGGACAACATCTCCCATCACGCAGCGTCTGTCGGTTTCCCCGCCAACCATCCGCCAATGCTGACGTTCCTCGGGGTGCCTGTCCGGATCCGTGACGAGGTCTTCGGCAACCTCTACCTGACCGAGAAGGCCGGCGGACAGCCGTTCAGCGAAGACGACGAGGTGTTGGTGCAGGCGCTGGCGGCAGCGGCGGGCATCGCCATCGAGAACGCCCGCTTGTATGAGCAATCCAAGGCCAGGCAGTCGTGGATCGAGGCCACCCGAGACATCGGCACCGAATTGCTGTCCGGCACCGATCCGGCCCGGGTGTTTCGACTGGTGGCCGATGAGTCGCGTCACCTCAGCGGGGCCGAGTTCACCCTGGTCGCCGTGCCTGCAGATCCCGAAGTGCCGTCGGCGGACGCGGATGAGCTTGTCGTTGCGGCGACCGCCGGCGACGGCCCGGCTTCGATGCTGCACACGCTTTCAGTCGCAGGCACGGTTGTCGGTCAAGCTTTTCGCGATCGCACGCCAGGAAGGTTCGACAGCATCGACCTGCCGGGAATCGGCGCGACCGGTCCTGCGCTGGTTCTCCCGCTGCGTGCTCAAGACGCCGTCGCCGGCGTCTTGGTGGCATTCCGGCAGCTCGGATCGGCAGAATTCAGCGCCGAGCAGTTCGACATGATGGCAGCCTTTGCAGACCAGGCTGCGCTGGCGTGGCAGCTGGCCAGCACGCAGCGCCAGATGCGCGAGCTC
This sequence comes from Mycolicibacterium stellerae, assembly GCF_003719305.1. Taxonomy (GTDB): domain Bacteria; phylum Actinomycetota; class Actinomycetes; order Mycobacteriales; family Mycobacteriaceae; genus Mycobacterium; species Mycobacterium stellerae. Next base: position 507,611 of record NZ_RARC01000002.1, on the reverse strand, counting down.
GACGTGCTGACCGACCGCGATCGCATCGCCAGAGACCTGCACGACCACGTCATTCAGCGGTTGTTCGCCGTTGGTCTGGCACTGCAGGGCACAATTCCGCGGGCACGAGCGCCGGAGGTGCAGGAAAGGCTCACCGGCTGTGTGGACGATCTCCAGGAGGTCATCCAGGAGATCCGGACTGCGATCTTCGACCTGCACGGCGCGCAATCGGGCGTCACCCGGCTGCGACAGCGCCTGGATGAGGCCATCGCGCAGTTCGCAGATCCGAAGATGCGCACGACGGTCCAATTCTCGGGACCACTCTCCGTCATCGACGCGGGACTGGCCGACCACGCCGAAGCCGTTGTGCGGGAGGCAGTCAGCAACGCCGTTCGCCACGCGAGCGCGACGACCCTCGCGATCAGCGTGACCGTCGACGACGACCTGCGTATCGAGGTCGTTGACGACGGCTGCGGAATGGAAGACGAAATCACCGGCAGTGGGCTGACCAACCTTCAACGGCGCGCCGAGGATGTCGGTGGTTCCTTCGCCGTCGAGCCTCGGCCGACCGGCGGGACCAAGTTGAGATGGTTGGCTCCTCTGCCGTGACCATGGCCGTATCGACCCCGGATTGCCGCGCGCGACCCGCCGATTGAACCGAAGTTTGCACTCGCCGACGGCAAGCCGCGTGCGCAGGTGTGAATCAATGCTTCGATAACCCCATGACCGCGCCGACGGTGAGCACCTGGTTCCCGGGTGTCGCGCAGTTTCGCAGCTACCCACGTAGTTGGCTGCGCGGTGACGTGACCGCGGGCTTCACGGTCACGGCTTACCTTGTGCCACAAGTGATGGCCTATGCCACCCTGGCTGGGCTTCCGGCTGTCGCCGGCTTGTGGGCGGCCGTCGTGCCACTCGCCGTTTATGCGCTGTTGGGCTCGTCTCGGCAGCTGTCAGTTGGACCGGAGTCGACGACCGCGTTGATGACCGCCGCTGTGCTGGCGCCGATGGCAGTTGGCGAGACGTCGCGTTACATCGCCCTTGCCGCGGCCCTTGCCATCGTGGTGGGTTTGTTGTGTCTATTGGGCGCGCTTGCGCGGTTGGGCTTCCTGGCCAACATGCTCTCCCGGCCCGTGCTGATTGGCTACATGACCGGCATTGCGATCCTGATGATCGCGAGTCAGCTCGGCAAGATCACCGGGGCGCCGGTGTCGGGCGACGAATTCGTGGACCTGGTACGAACATTCATCGCCAACAGCGATCAGTGTCACTGGCCGACGATCATCCTGGCCGCCTCAGTTCTTGCGCTGCTGCTGGCGTGTGATCGCTGGACACCAAGGGTGCCCGGCCCGTTGATCGCGGTGCTGCTAGCGACCGCCGTCGTATTCGGGCTGTCGTTGAACGCCAAAGGGATCGGCGTCGTCGGCAGCATCCCGGCCGGCTGGACCACCGTGGGCCTGCCTGCCGTGGCTCTCAGCGATATCGCGGCGCTCATCCTTCCTGCGCTAGGCATCTCGATTGTGGCGTTCTCGGACAATGTCCTGACGGCGCGAGCCTTCTCGGCGCGCGGCGACGGCGAAATCGACGCGAATGCAGAACTACGAGCCCTCGGCGCCGCGAACATCGGTGCTGGACTGGCGCACGGGTTCCCGGTCAGCTCGAGCGGATCACGGACGGCACTGGGCAATGCCGTCGGCAGCCGCACCCAGTTGTATTCGATCGTGGTCATCGTGCTCGTGCTGGTGGTGGTGCTGTGGGGACGTAATGTGCTGGCGCACTTCCCGACAGCGGCATTGGGTGCACTCGTCGTGTATGCCGCGCTCCGGCTGATCGACGTCGGCGAGTATCGACGGCTGGCTCGGTTCCGCCGCAGTGAGCTGGTCTTGGCGGTGGCCACCGCAGTCGCGGTGCTGGCGCTCGGCGTGCTTTTGGGTGTGCTGGCAGCGGTCGGCTTGTCGATCCTGGATCTGCTGCGACGACTCGCGCATGCGCATGACAGCGTGCTGGGTTTCGTTCCCGGGCTGGCCGGCATGCACGACATGGAGGACTATCCGCAAGCCACCGCGCTTCCCGGGCTCGTCGTCTACCGCTACGACGCACCGCTGTGCTTCGCGAACGCCCAGGATTTCCGGCGGCGCGCCATGACTGCCGTCGATCAGAACGGTGAGCAAGTGGAGTGGTTTGTCCTCAACGCCGAGGCGAATGTGGAAGTCGATCTGACTGCCCTTGACGCGCTTGATCAACTGCGCGAGGAGATGTCTCGACGGAATGTGACGTTCGCGATGGCCAGGGTCAAACAGGATCTGCGCGATGCACTCGCGGCGGCCGGGCTGGTTGCCAAGATCGGCGAGGATCGGTTCTTCCCGACGCTGCCAACCGCGGTCGAGGCCTTCCGCAACCGTCCCAGCCCGCCGACCTAGTCGTCAACGCCGTCGAAGTCGCTCGCTTGTCGCTACTCGCCTTCAACCGCGACGCGCAGCTCTTCGGCCCACTCGCTGTAGGGCCGGATCGCGTAAGCGCGCGTGTCCACGGAGCTGCCGAGCTTCTGGATGATCGGTAGCGACTCGAGGGCTTGGTCGAGCGAGGTGTGGTCTGGTACGTCGAGCACGGCGAAGACGCTGCGCTGGCCGACGACTTTCCACAAGTTGGTCACCGCCCCGGCATCGACCGCACCCTGTGCCGCGCGGGCTTCCTCGAGCCAGATCGTGAATAGCTCTTCACGGCTCATGTCGACCGGCTGGTGGACATCGAACTGGACGAAATACTGCACCGTCTCCTCCTTAACTTCGTTGTCAGGCGGGAGTAGCTTCCCACGGCCGCGCGGCCTGCGTGGTGTGCCTAGAACGGCAAGTCGACTTCGCCGTTGGAGGTGACGCCCTCGTCGTGATTGCGGTCGATGTAGCCCGGTGTGATCGGGACCTGTGGCTCGGTGCCGTAGGGCACCAAGGGGTCCGCGCCGTACTTGGCGTCGCCAGCCGGCGCACCCGTTTCTCCTGAGATGGGGTAGGTGGGATCCACCGCCGTCGATGTGGGACCGTCGGCGAGAACCGTGGTCGAGGTTAAGACAGCTGTGCCGGCGATCAACCCGCCGAATAGACCTACCGTCAGTAACGGTGCAGCGAGGCTCTTGATCTTCATGGCGTTCTCCCGGTTTCAGTTCGTCGTGTCGTTTGGACACCTTCGATCCTGTCGATCGGGATGGCTGCAGTCGCCATGGCCAGCCCCCAAACCGGTGGTAGTGCTAGCCGCCACTCGCGGTTATCGGGGCTCAGTGAATGTGGCTGCCGCCGTTGATGTCAACGGTGGTTCCGGTGAGGTAGCCGGCGTCTTGGCTGGACAGGAAGGTGATGACGGCGGCGATCTCCTCCGTGGAGGCGACACGGCCGATCGGGATGTCGGCGGCCAGCTTGGCTTCCTTCTCCGGCGTTGAGCCGACGCGGATGTTGGTGTCGACCGCGCCCGGTGTGACGGCGTTGACCGTGACTCCCGTGTCGGCGATCTCGCGGGCAAGGGCCTTGGTGAAGCCGAGGATGGCGGCCTTCGCCGACGAATACGGAACCTTGCCGAACACACCGCCGCCGCGCTGCGCGGACACCGACGACATGTTGACGATGCGGCCCCAGCCGTGCTCGATCATGTCCGGAAGGAAGGCCTTGGTTACCAAATACGTGCCGGTGGCGTTGACGGCCATCACCGTGTTCCAAAGTTCGAGTGTGGTCTCCAGGAACGGCACCGGCGAGGTGATGCCCGCGATGTTGGCCAGCGCCCCGACCGGAGGCAGGCTTCCGGCCGCGACCTCGGCGGCGACGGCGTCGTACGCGGCGGTCACCGAGTCCTCAGAGGTGACGTCGATGGTGTGGCCGAAAGCCGGAACGGCGAACTGGTTACCGATGTCGGCGGCGACCTTCGCTGACTTCTCGCCGTCGAGGTCGAGGATGACGACCGCCCAGCCTTCGCGGGCATAGCGTTGGGCGACGGTCATGCCGATGCCGCGGTCGGACGTCGCGCCGGTGATGACGGCAGTGCGTTCGGTGGTCATGGTTCTCCTTAGATGAGTTCTGAAATCAGGTGTCCGGCGCCAGCAGCGGCCGAGGGTCGTTCGTCATGGCTGATGTCGCGCGTTTCGAGTTCCAGCGAGAAGTGGCCCGCGAACCCGGCGTCCGCGAGCGCCTTCAGCCCGCCGCCGAAGTCGACTGTGCCGCGGCCGACCGAGAGATTGATGTTGCCTGGGGCGGCGTCGCGGATGTGGACGTGCTCGATGCGGGGGCCGAAGCGCGCCACGAACTCGACCGGGTCTCCACCGGATGCGACGACATGGCTGAAATCCATGACGATTCCGACGCCTGCGGGCAGGCGATCGGTGAGCAGCTGCGCACGTTCGAGGTTCCAGCACAGCCGATGAAGGTGTAGCGACTCGGTCCATAGATGTACGCCCCGGGAGGCGGCGACCTCGGCTGCCGAGGCGAGTTCGTCGGCGACCCGTGCGACGTCGGTCTCGAGCGATTCGACAGGGGTGTGGTCGATCGCGCCGCAGGGCAGCACGAGCGCGCGGGCATCGGTGGCGACGGCGAGCGCCACGAGCATGTCGAGGTGGCCCCGGCGGCGGGCCCGCGGCCCGTCCGCGAGCGGAACGTTGAGGTCACCGATGTCGCCATTGATCGAGCGGACCTGCAGGCCGGAGGCGATCACGGAGCGTGCGACGTTCTCGACGGCGGACATGTCGAGGACGTAGGGGACATGGTCGCAGACGCCGGGCAATGCTCCGAGGTCGATCTCGGAGAACCCGAGGCCGGCGATGGTCGCCAGGGCCTCGGCTAACGGCTGGTGCCTGAAGCTGATGGTTGAGCAGCCCAGTCTGCTGTCGAAAGGCGGCATCTGCGGATCCTCTGTTGGTCTTGTGATGACAACCACATTAGGTGGTCGACTGTTAACAGTCAACGGATGACGTGATTGTTGTTGACTGTTGATATTGATTGTGCCCGGAGTCACACTGGATTTGCAGCGCACTGTTGACCGTTGACAGTGAAGTTGATTGCCCAGCCAGATCAGGATTGAAAGGATGACCGTCATGAGCGACGACGCTCTGAGGATGAGGGGTCCGGTGCACGGCACCAAGGACGCCAAGCGGGTAGCAATCGGTTCCGGAGTCGGAGCCGTGATCGAGACGTATGACTTCATCGGGTTCGGCACTGCCGCCGCGCTCTACTTCGGTACCGCGTTCTTCCCGAACTCCAGCCCGCTGGCGGGCACCCTGCTGTCGTTCGCGACGCTGGGCGTCGGGTTCGTCGCAAGGCCACTCGGTGGCGTCATCGGCGGACACCTCGGTGACAAGGTCGGCCGCAAGCCTGTGCTGGTCGCGTCGTTGATCCTGATGGGCGTGGCCACGTTCGCGATCGGCCTGCTGCCGACCTACGCGGCCGTCGGTGTGTTGGCACCGATCCTGCTGGTGACTGTGCGCATCATTCAGGGCTTGGCGTTCGGCGCCGAGTGGGGTGGCGCAATCCTGATGAGCTACGAGCACGCCCCGTGGCGGAAGAAGGGCCGCTACACGGGCATCGTCCAGGCGGGCTTCCCCGTCGGTCTGCTCATCGCCAACCTGGTGTTCTTCGTCAGCATCCACCTCGGCGGCGACTGGGCCTGGCGGGTGCCGTTCCTGGCCAGCATCATCCTCGTCATCGTGGGCCTGATCATCCGGGCGAAGGTGCCGGAGTCGCCGGTTTTCGAAGACGTCAAGGAACAGGGCAACATCGTCAAGTCGCCGGTTGTCGAGGTGGTCAAGAAGGATTGGCGAAACATTCTGCGCGGCATCGGTCTTCGGATCGCCGAGACGGCCGGCTACGCAGTGTCCATCACCTACATGTTGTCCTACCTGAAGGGCGCCGAGTTGGCGACCAGGTCGCAGACCATCGGCGCGCTGTGCGTTGCGGCCGGGATCGGCATCTTCGCCACCTTCGGGTGGGCCAAGCTGACCGACAGGATCGGTCGCCGCCCGCTGTACCTATGGGTGTGCTCACTGGGCATCCCGTTCGGCGTACTGATGTTCGTCATGGTGAACACCGGGATCTTCGTCCTCATCATCGCGACATTCGTCATCGCCTACTGCGTGTTCCAGAACGCGCTCGCAGGCTCCCAGGGCGGATGGTTCCCCGAACTGTTCAACGCGAACACCCGCTCCTCGGGTGCGTCGCTGGCCTACCAGATCTCGGCGATCGCATCGGGTTTCACGCCCTTCATCACCACGCTGCTGTTCGAGGCCTACGGCTGGTGGGGCCCGGCGCTGCTGTTCAGCGGGTACATGGCCATCGGCCTGGTGGCCGCGATTCTCACCCGCGAGACGTGGGGATCACGCGAGCGTCAGTTGGCCGAGAAGGCCGCCGCGCAGACCGCCGACCCGCATGCGCTGGTCGCCTGATGCGTCACGAGAAAGTGCGACAAGCCGCCTATCGCATGCGCCACCATGCCCTGAACATGGGGGAGGCCCAAGGCCAGGGCTACGTTGGTCAGGCCCTCGGCGCGGCCGACATGCTGGCCGTGGTCTATGCCGACCAACTGCGATACCGTGCCGACGATCCGCACTGGGCCGACCGAGACAGGTTCTTGCTATCAACCGGTCACTACGCCATCGGGTTATATGCCGCGCTGGCCGAGGCGGGCCTCATCGACGTCGCTGAGCTCGAGAGTTACGGCTCCGACGGGTCCCGGTTGCCGATGTCGGGGATGGCGAGCTACACACCGGGAATGGAGATCTCCGGTGGATCTCTTGGCCATGGGCTCACCGTTGCGGTCGGGATGGCGCTCGGACTGCGCCACCAGGGTTCCGGCGCGCGGGTCATCAACTTCTTGTCCGACGGAGAACTCGATGAGGGTTCGACGTGGGAGGCCGCGATGGGTGCCTCCCACCATGGATTGGGAAACCTGACCGCGATGGTGGACATCAACGCGCTGCAAGCCGATGGTCCCACCGTCGGCGTGCTGCGCACCGAACCGGTCGCCGACAAGTGGGTAGCGTGCGGATGGCATGCCCAGCGTGTTGACGGAAACGACGTCCACGCGTTGCTCGACGCTTTCGACAACGTGGTTTGCCAACCCGTCGGCGTGCCGTCGGTGATCCTGTGCGACACGCGGGTCGGCCGCGGCGTCCCATTGCTGGAGAACCGCGAGAAGGCGCACTTCATGCGCATCGACGCAGACGAGTGGCAGATCTGTCGCGACCAGCTGACGGCCGGCCACGAAGGAGTACTCGTATGACTTCCGTTGCCCCACTGAAGACGTCGGCGATGATCGCTTCGTTCGCCGATCCCGGGCAGAAGACCGCGCCTGCACCGTTCGGGCACGCGCTTGTGAAGGCTGCGCGGGCCGACGAACGCATCGTCGGGCTGACCGCCGATCTCGGCAAGTACACCGACATGCACATCTTCGCCCGCGAGTTTCCCGATCGGTTTTTCCAGATGGGCATGGCCGAGCAGCTCCTGTTCGGTGCGGCGGCGGGCATGGCCGAAACCGGTCTGATTCCCTTCGCGTCGACCTACTCGGTGTTCGCCGCACGACGCGCATACGACTTCATCTGCCTCGACATCGCCGAGCCGAACCTCAACGTGAACGTCATCGGCGGCCTTCCCGGGCTCACCACGGGATACGGTCCGTCGCACCAGGCGACCGAAGATCTCGCAATTTTTCGCGGGATGCCCAACCTGACGATCGTCGACCCGTGCGACTCGGTAGACATCGAACAGGCCGTGCCGCAGCTGGCCGAGCATCCCGCGCCGACCTACCTGCGTCTGCTGCGTGGCAACGTGCCAACTGTTCTCGACGAATACGACTACACATTCGAGCTCGGTAAGGCCAAGGTGCTGCGTGACGGTGCCGACGTGGTGCTGATTTCCTCGGGCCTGATGACCATGAGGGCACTGCAGGCAGCCGACAAGTTGAGCAGTCACAACGTGGACGTCGCCGTCGTCCATACCCCGACCATCAAGCCCTTCGACGCCGAAACAGTGCTGGCGCAGTTGGATTCGGACCGGCTGGTGCTGACGTGTGAAAACCACACGGTCGTCGGCGGGCTGTTCGAGACGGTGGCGTCGGCCGCCGTGCGTCGCGGAGTCGCCAAGCAGATCACCCCAATCGGGCTGCCGGACGAGTTCCTCGCCGCGGGTGCCCTGCCGACGCTGCACGACAGGTACGGCCTCTCGACGGCGCGGATCGTCGCGACCGTGCTCGCGCAGCTGTAAGGTTGGTTGTTGACAACCAAATGTTGACAATCGAGGGGAGCCGGATGTCGGTCGACGCGAATCCGCTGCTGCGGCTGGAGAAGACCAGCCTGCGCGAGCAGGCGCTGACCGCGCTGCGCAAGGCCATCACCAGCGGGCAGCTGGCGCCGAGTACGCACCTGGTCGAAACCGAATTGTCAGAAGCGTTGCAGATCAGCCGCGGCACGCTGCGGGAGGCGATGCGCCAACTGCAGCAGGAGGGTCTGATCTCAGCGGGTGCGCGGGGCCGGCTGTCGGTGCGTCATCTCGATACCAAGGAAATCCGCGACATCTTCAACGTTCGCGCTGCCCTCGAGTCGTTGGCGGCCCGCGAGTTGGCGGCACTGCCCGACCGCGCTGAGGCCGTGGCCGCGTTGCGGCGTGCGGTCGACGATATGGACCGCTCTACGGCGTCCAACCTGGAGGACCGCATCGAAGCCGATCTTCGATTCCACCGCATCATGTGCCAAATCAGCGGCAATGAAACGCTGCTTCACCAGTGGTCCTCGCTCGAAGGCAGCATCCGGATGTCGATCATGTTCGCCGGCGTCGACCGGGCGATCAAGAACATGAACGCCAAACGGCACCATGACATTGTGGACGCCATCGAGTCGGGCGACGGCGCCAAGGCCGCCGCGGCCGTGCTCGACCACATGGCAGGCGCCGCAGAAACTTTGGTTTCCGGCGCCGCATGACCGACACCTGGCGGGGTGGTTGCGCCGGTAGGATCACCACCATCACACACATCATCGGAGCAGTTCTCCTGGCAGCGCTTGGCGTCGGTGTGGCAGCCTCTGCGTCCGCCGATCCGGCATCCGGCGACACCGCAGGCTACGTCGCCATGCTGGAGCTCGCAGGGTTGATCGATCATGACGGCGACCTCTGCAACATGGTAAATGGTTTGTGCCACGGCCAATTCGATGACGGCCCGTCGTCGATCCCCACCGGAACGTGGGTCTGCGGACAGATCGAGCAGGGACGCTCGCGGGACTCCATCGTCTATGAGCTGAGCCACGGCGAGGGGCTGATGCCGAGCTCCTACAACGCCCCGGTCATCTACGACGCTGCCGACGCCTTTCTCTGCTGACCGACGGGGCTACGCCGTCACGCTGAAACGCTTGGCCACTTCGCCCGTACAGGTCGAGGACGCACGAGCTGTGGCCACCAGAACCATCGGCCGAGGAGCGCCGCGATGGAAGGGGTCATGAATGCCCGGATCACCAACGTGTCGAACAACAGACCCATCCCGATGGTCGTGCCCATCTGGGCGACGACGACCATGGCGCTGACCGACATCGACATCATCGTGAACGCGAACACCAGGCCCGCCGCGGTCACGACGGATCCGCTGCCACCCATGGCGCGGATGATCCCGGTGTTGATCCCGGCCGGTATCTCCTCCTTCATCCGCGCCACCAACAGCAGGTTGTAGTCCGCGCCGACCGCCAACAGGATGATGACGGCCATCGCCATCACCATGAACTCCAGGTCCAAGCCCATCAGGTGCTGCCAGAACAGAACCGACAGTCCGAAGGACGCGCCGAGCGACATCACCACGGTGCCGACGATCACGCCCGCCGCGACGACGCTGCGCGTGATGATCAACATGACGACGAAGATCAGCGTGAGTGCGGCGACCCCGGCGATCAGCAGGTCATAGTTGTTGCCGTCCCGCATGTCCTTGAAGGTGGACGCGGTGCCGGCGAGGTAGACCCGCGATCCCTCCAGCGGTGTTCCCTTGATGGCGGCGAATGCAGCGTTCTTGATGTCGTCGATGCGCTCGATGCCGTCGGCGTCGAGCGGGTCGTTCTCGTGGGAGATGATGAATCGGACCGCGTGGCCGTCCGGGGAGATGAAGTTGTCCATGCCGCGCTTGAAGTCTGCGTTGTTGAAGATCTCCGGCGGCAGGTAGAAGGTGTCGTCGTTGTGGGAGTCGTTGAACGCATCACCCATGGCGGATTGATTCTCGTTCATGACGTGCTGCTGATCCTGCTGGCTCGACTGAGTCGAGTGCATCTCCAGCATCATCCTCTGCATTTTCTTCATCGTCTCGATCTGCGGCGGCAGCATCGCCTGCAGCTGCGGCATCAGTGTGTCGAGCCGTTCCAAGTCAGGAAGCAGCGCCTGGATGTCATCGGTCAAGGCGTCGGTGCCGTCGAGCGCGTCGAAGATCGCCCGCGCCGTGTGGCACACCGGGATGTCATAGCAGTGCGGCTCCCAGTACAGATAGTTGCGAAGCGGGCGGAAGAAGTCGTCGAAATCGGCGATGTTATCCCGCAATTCCATGGTGTCGATCGTCGTGTCGCGGATCCGCTCCACCAGGGAATGCGTGATGGTGGTCATCTGTCCCATCAACGCGCTCATCTTCGTCATCGCGTCGATGGTCGTCTGCATCTCGTTGGCCTGCACCAACATGTTGTCCATGGTCTTCTGCATGTACGAGCGGTTCATCTCCTGAAAGGTGCCGCTCATGCTCATCTGTGCCGGAATCGTGCTGAATTTCAACGGTTTACCCTCGGGGCGCGTGATTGACTGCACTCTCCCGATACCCGGCACCTTCGTCACCGCTTTGGTGATCCGCTCGATCACCAGGAAGTCCGCCGAATTGCGAAGATCCTTGTCCGTTTCGACGAGCAACATTTCGGGGTTCATCCGGGAGACGGGGAAATGTCGCTCGGCCGCCGCGAATCCCTGTTGCGAAGGCAGGTCGGAGGGTAGGTATTTGCGGTCGTTGTAACTGGGCCGGTAACCCGGGAGGGTGAGCAAGCCGACCAAAGCGAGAAGGATGGTCATGGTCAGAATCGCGCCCGGCCACCGGACGATGGCGGCACCAATGCGCCGCCAGAATCGAATCCGCATGGCGCGCTTGGGCTCTAGCAGTCCGAAACGGCTCGCGACGGTGATGATCGCCGGCCCGAGTGTCAGCGCCACGAGCACCGCGACCATCATGCCGACAAAAAGCGGGATGCCAAGCGTTTGAAACCAGGGCAATCGAGTGAACGAAAGGCAGAAGGTGGCGCCTGCGATCGTCATCCCTGAGCCGAGAACGACGTGGGCTGTGCCGTGAAACATCGTGTAATACGCGGACTCCCGGTCCTGCCCGATCGAGCGGGCCTCCTGGTAGCGCCCGATCAGGAAGATCGCGTAGTCGGTTGTTGCGGCGATCGCGAGGGTCACCAAGAGCTGGGTCGCGAACGTCGATAGCCCGATGAGATCGTGATAGCCGAGAAAGGCCACGACACCGCGGGTCGCCGACAGGCTCAACACCATGATCGTCAACACGAGCAGGACGGTGACGATCGACCGGTAGAAGAACAGCAGCATGAAGACGATGACGCCCACCGTCACGTATTCGATGATCCTGACGCTCGCGTTGCCTGCGTTCTCCTGGTCGGCCTGTAGCGCGGGCCCGCCGGTGACATAGACCTTGACCCCCGGCGGCGGAGTCAATCCGTCGACGATCTTCTGAGCCGCGATGACCGACTCGTTGCCAAGTGCTTCACCCATATTGCCTGCGAGGTACACCTGCACGTAGGCGGCTTTGCCGTCCTCGCTTTGGGCCCCGACTCTTGTCAGCGGGTCACCCCAGAAGTCCTGAATGTGCTGGACGTGCTTGGTGTCGGCGCGGAGCTTGGCGATCATGTCGTCGTAGAACCGGTGGGCGTCCTCACCGAGGGGCGCGTCGCCCTCCAGGACGATCATGGCCGAGCTGTCGGAATCGAACTCCTCGAAGTCCTTGCCGATGCGCATCATCGCCGCGACCGACGGCGCCTCTTTGGGCGACATCGAGACGGCCTGCATCTTGCCGACCTCTTCGAGCTGCGGCACCGAGACGTTCAGCACCGCGATGAGCGCTATCCAGCCGATGATGATGGGGACCGCCAACCGCCGTATCCACTTGGCTATACCGCTCCTGCGCGGCTGCTCGGCGCGGGTGACGGGCTCGACGGTTGGGGCGCTCACCAGGCGATCATCCGCTCACCTCGACGGTTGCTCATTCAAGGATGTTAGACCCTCTCTATAAAAGCCGACGGCGGGCCGACCGGGCGACGCATTTCGGGTCCAACGCTGGCGCCGGTGCCGTCCACCGAACGGGTTTGATCAGCTGTTTTACGGCTAATACTTCCCCATGGCTGACATCATCGATCTCATATACGCCGACCACGAATGGCTGCGTCGCCAGTTTTTCCGACTCGACGACGCCAGGTCAACAGACGAGCTCGCGGCGGTCTGGGATGTCCTCAGTATGCGTCTCGACGCGCATGCCGACGCCGAGGAGACGGTCTTCTATCCGGCATTGCTGAAGCACGGCGGGCGAGACGACCCCGGTAATCCCGAGGGCGATCCGGAGGACGAAACCGAAGATGCGATCACCGATCACAACGCGATCCGAGAAGCGGTGCGCGCGTCGCGTGGGCACGAGCCGGGCTCCGACGAGTGGTTCGAGGCCGTGATTGCGGCGCGCAAGGAAAACGGTGAGCATCTCGATGAGGAAGAGCGTGAAGCCATGCCGGACTTCATCAAGAGCGCGTCACTGGAGTTGCGTCACGAATTGGGCATGCAGTGGCTGCGGTTCTATGCCGAACACGAGTCCAGCGTGGGGATCGACATCGGGGACAAGGACGCCGGCGTCTACATCGAACAGAACTCCTGACGGGCGCGTCCGTCCGTCGTGCAAGGCGGCTGCGGCGGAAACAGTTCGGGGCATAACCTCAGGATCGTGAACTGGGACGCATGGGTGCGCAAACACGGCCGCCCTCGCGAGCCGCGGTTCGATGTGCTGTTCGAACCGGTGAAAATCGGTCCGGTCACCGCGAAGAACCGCTTCTTTCAGGTACCGCACTGCAACGGCATGGGCTACCGGGATATCTCCGCCCTCGCGGCGATGCGGCAGGTCAAGGCCGAGGGCGGCTGGGCTGTGGTGTGCAGCGAAGAGGTCGAGATTCATCCCACTACCGACGTGACGCCCTACGTCGAAGGACGTCTTTGGCATGACCTCGATATTCCGGCTCACGCACGGGTCGCCGAAGCGATCCACGACGGCGGCGCCCTGGCCGGTATCGAACTCATCCACAGCGGAATCGCGGTGGCCAATCTGGGCACGCGAGAGGTCCCGATGGGGCCTTGTGACCTACCGGTGCTTTCGGCTCATCCAGTTCAAGCGCGCGGCATGTCGAAGGCCGACATCGCGACACTGCGTGATTGGCATCGCGCGGCAGTGCGCCGGTCTCTGCAGGCCGGCTACGACCTGGTGTACGTCTACGCCGCACACAACCTCGGTGTGGCACAACACTTCCTGTCGCCGCGGTACAACCACCGGACCGACGAATACGGCGGATCGCTACGAAACCGCATGCGGTTGCTGCGTGAACTCATCGAGGACACCGCCGAGGAATGCCAGGGCCGCGCCGCGGTCGCGGTGCGACTCTGCGTCGATGAGATGGTCGGCTCGCCCGGTCTCACTCGCGATGACATCGATGAGGTAGTCGGTGAACTCGCCGAGCTGCCCGACCTATGGGACTTCATGGTGGGTGACTGGGCTGACGACTCGTCGCCGTCGCGCTTCGCGATGGAGGGATCGCACAGCGAGCACCTGCGGGGTCTCAAACAGCTCACCACCAAGCCGGTTGTCGGCGTGGGCAGGTTCACCAGCCCCGACATGATGGTCGACCAGATCCGCTCCGGCACTATGGATTTCATTGGGGCGGCGCGTCCCTCGATCGCGGACCCGTTTCTTCCCACCAAGATCGAGTCGGGCCTGATCGACGACATAAGGGAATGCATCGGTTGCAACATCTGCGTCTCCGGCGATTACACGACGTCCCCGATTCGCTGCACGCAGAACCCCACCATGGGTGAGGAGTGGCGCCGGGGCTGGCACCCCGAATTCGCGGCACCTGCCCAGCAGCCGGACTCGGTGTTGGTGGTCGGCGCCGGCCCCGCAGGCCTGGAAGTCGCAAGGACCCTTGGGCACCGAGACTGCAGCGTCACGCTGCTGGAGGCCGGGCGAGAACTCGGCGGCCGGGTTCGTCGGGAATCGGCACTGCCCGGCCTGTCGGCATGGATCCGGGTTGTGGATTACCGCGAACAACAACTCGGCAAGCTGGATAGCGTCGAGGTCCACCGGCAAAGCCCGGTCAGCGTCGATGATGTGCTGGACTTCGGGTTCGCCCACGTCGTCATCTCGACCGGAGCGACGTGGCGCGCCGACGGTGTCGGCCGGTGGAATCATCACCCCATCCCCATCGCAGACCACGCGAATGTGCTGACGCCCGACGACATCATGGCGGGTGCGCGCCCATCCGGATCTCGGGTGGTGATCTTCGACGATGACCACTACTACATGGCGGGGGTGCTGGCTGAACTGCTCGCATCCGAAGGATTCGCGGTCACCGTCGTCTGCCCTAAACCGCAGGTGTCGGCCTGGACCTCGAACACGCTGGAGGTCGATCGCATCCAAGCCAGGTTGATCAACGCCGGTGTCGCGCTGCACACAAATCAGGCGCTCGTCGCCGTCGATGGCGACGCGGTGACGGTGAGGTGTGCCTATACCGGCGCCGAGTCGGTGCTTGCCGAAGATTCCGTCGTGCTGGTCACCGCCCGCCAACCGAATGACGACCTCTACCGAGGGCTGCAAGCCCGAGTCGGTGAGTGGCACAGCGCAGGAGTGCATTCCGTTCGCAGGATCGGCGATGCCGATGCACCGTCGACCATCGCTGCCGCGGTCTACGCCGGCCACAAAGCCGGGCGCGAGTTCGAACGTGCTGACGCCGACCAGGCCCTGGCGATCCGGCGCGAGGTCACGGGGTTGTCGGACGACTTCCCCATCCGTGGCCGGTCGCGCATGCAAAAGGGAGGTTTGTAGACAGCCGGTGAGGGGAACGCCGGTTGTGCTCGTTCGCAAGGAGGCGACCATGGCGACGTCCGCTGAGACCCAGAGCGTGATCCGCAGTCTCATTCCGGCCCGAATCGACCGTCTGCCGTGGTCGTCATTTCATACGCGGATGGTGGTCGCGCTGGGGGTGGCCTGGATCCTCGATGGCCTGGAGATCACCATCGCGAGCGCTGTGGCCGAGACGCTGACCCAGCCCGAGACCCTCGGCCTGTCCTCCGCGGCGGTCGGCCTCCTCGCCACCGTGTACCTGGCCGGCGAGGTGGTCGGCGCGCTGTTCTTCGGGCGTCTGTCCGACAAGCTCGGTCGACGGAACCTGTTCTTGATCACCTTGGGCGTGTACCTGGTGGGCAGCGGTCTCACCGCGTTCACCTTGGGCAACAGCGGCGGTTGGATCGCCTTCCTCTACGTGACCCGGTTCATCGCCGGCATGGGCATCGGCGGCGAATACGCCGCCATCAACTCGGCGATCGACGAACTGATCCCGGCGCGATACCGGGGCAGGGTCGATATCGCGGTCAACGGCACGTACTGGGCCGGTGCGATCCTCGGCACACTCGGCACATTCATCTTCCTGAAGCAGATGGACCTGAGCCTGGGCTGGCGGCTGGCCTTCCTGATCGGCCCGGTCCTGGGTCTGGTGATCCTGCTGGTCCGGCGGAATCTGCCGGAAAGCCCGCGCTGGCAGGTGATGAACGGTCGCGTAGAGGACGCCGAGAGCTCGATCTCGCGAATCGAGCACGAGGTGGAGGCCACCGGTGTCGAGCTGCCCGCGGTTGACGAAAGCAAGGCCATCGACCTGCAGCCAACCGAGAAGATCGGCTACCTGGCGCTGACCCGAGTGCTCTTCCGCGAGTACCCGAGCCGATCGATTCTTGGCGCATCGCTGATGATCAGCCAGTCGTTCCTGTACAACGCGATCTTCTTCACCTACACCCTGGTGCTCGGCAAGTTCTACGGGGTGGCTTCTGAGGCGACGCCGCTCTACCTGATTGCATTCGCAGTTGGAAACCTTCTGGGCCCGTTGACGATTGGGCACTTCTTCGACACCATCGGCCGCAAGAAGATGATCGCGGGCACCTACCTGCTTTCGGGTCTGCTTCTGGCTGTGAGCGCAGTCCTGTTCAACGCCGGCCTGCTCAGCGCCATCACCCAGACCATTGCGTGGTGCGTCATCTTCTATTTCGCGTCAGCCGGGGCCAGCGCGGCCTACCTCACGGTGAGCGAGATCTTTCCGCTGGAGGTCCGGGCGAAGGCGATCGCCGTGTTCTTCGCCATCGCCCAGTGCTTCGGGGCCCTCGGTCCGGTCATCTACGGCGCGCTCATCGGCGACGGCTCCGACCCGTTCATGTTGTTCCTCGGCTACTTACTCGGGGCGGCAGTGATGATGGCCGGGGGACTGGTGGCCTGGTTCCTCGCCGTCGATGCCGAAGGTAAATCGCTGGAAGACATCGCGACCCCACTTTCGGTCGCAGGCGCGCGGGGCCGCACCGGTTCAGTGCGTGCCGAAGGGGCAACCCGGCCTTATTCGCCCTAAGGCGGCCCGCCAAGCGAGTGACCGCGACCAGCCGAACACGAATTCGCCGGTTCGACTCGACGCCGCAATCGGGCGGCGGTAGCTTGCGGTAGCCGTCTGCCCATCGAGCGAAAGGGACATCCGCGAATGTCCAACCACTTCACCGGCCTCAGCCTCGGGCCGCCGCTTGGAGACCAGCGACTGGATCTGTGCGATCTCTATGCATTCGTGTCGCCGTCGGATCCGTCACGGACGGTCATCATCCTCAACGCCAACCCGCTCGCCGGACCCCTTCATCCCGACGCGATTTACCGTGTCGCGGTCGACAACGACGGGGATCTATTGAACGACATCGCTTTCAGCTATGTCTTCTCCGAGCCTGTCGACGGCAGGCAAACAGTCGACGTGTACCTGGCGACCGACGACGACGCGGAGTCGCCAGAAGCGGTCGGCGAGCAGATCTTTTCGGCGGTTCCGGTGTCTTTCGTCGGCGATGAGCCCCACATCGCCACGTCCGGGGATTTCTCGTTCTTCGCGGGCGCCCGCAGCGACGCGTTCTTTTTCGACTTCGACGGCGTCAAGGAACTCTTCGACACCTCGGGTAAACGCAATTTCACCGACCTCACCCTGCCCGGCGAGTCACCGTGGACGGGCGTGGATTCGAACACCGAGGCCAATGTCTTCTCCACCGCCATCGAGATGCCCACTGACTTCCTGGGTGCGGCCGCTGACATCAAGATCTGGGGCCGATGCAGCCTTCGCCGCGACGGCGAACTCGTCCATGTCGACCGCGCCGGGCATCCGTCGGTCAGCAGCTTCTTCAACACCGACGACACCAAAGAGGAGTACAACGCCAGCGAGCCGGTGGGTGATCGCGAGCGGTGGATCGACATGTTCATCCACCAGCTGGGACACACCGGAGGGTACTCGCGCGAAGAAGCCATCGAGGCGATCGACAATGAAGGCACCCTGCCCGACATGTTGACCTTCGACCCGTCGAAGCCGGCGAAGTATCCGAACGGACGGGTCTTCACCGACGACGTGATCGACTACCGGCTGGCGTTCCTGACCAAGGGTGAGTGTCCGCCGTCGGGTCTGAGCCCGCACACGGACACGCTCACCGACTTTCCGTATCTGGGGCCGCCGCACCAGTAGGTTCTCCTCACCAAATCGCTGACGCGTCCACAAACGAGGGCGGTTGAGGCGGCTGCCTCTTATTGTTAGCCGGTGGATGGGACACCGTTCGGCCGGTACCGGCTGATCGAGCTGCTGGGCCGCGGCGGCATGGGTGAAGTGTGGAAGGCATTCGACACCGCCATGAACCGGGTCGTCGCCTTGAAGGTGCTGCCCGCGAACCTCGCCGACGACGAGCAGTATCAGGCGCGATTTCGTCGGGAGGCCCAGATGGCCGCCGGCTTGGACGAACCCCACGTCGTCCCCATCCATGATTTCGGCGAGATCGACGACCGGCTGTACGTGACGATGCGGCTGATCGACGGAAAGACCATCACCGAACTCCTCGCCAACGGTCCGCTTGCGCCGCAACGCGGCGTCTCGATCGTCGAACAGATAGCCGCCGCCCTCAACGCGGCGCACCGCGTCGGGCTCGTGCACCGCGACGTCAAACCGTCGAACATCCTGGTGACCGAGGACGACTTCGCCTACCTCATCGATTTCGGCAT
This sequence comes from Mycolicibacterium stellerae, assembly GCF_003719305.1. Classification (GTDB taxonomy): domain Bacteria; phylum Actinomycetota; class Actinomycetes; order Mycobacteriales; family Mycobacteriaceae; genus Mycobacterium; species Mycobacterium stellerae. The sequence goes on along the minus strand of NZ_RARC01000002.1, from coordinate 489,299 downwards.
CGCCCGCGCGGCCGGGGCGACAAAGCTGACCAGCACCGGCACCACGATCGGCACTTTCGCCTACATGGCCCCCGAGCGATTCACCGCCGACAAAGTCGACGCGCCAACGGCCGACATCTACGCGCTGACATGCGTGCTGTACGAGTGCCTGACCGGGGGACAGCCGTTTCCTGGCGACAGCATGGAACGCCAGATCACCAGCCACCTGACCGAGCCGCCGCCGCGGCCATCGACGATCGTGCCCGGGTTGTCGCCGCAGATGGACCAGGTCATCGCAACCGGAATGGCCAAGAACCCCGGCCAGCGCTATGCGACGACACGGGATCTGGCGGCTGCCGCTCGCGCCGCCCTCTCACCGCCTGCGCCACACGGTCAGCCCGCCCCTGCCTGGGGGCCGCCCGCGCCCAGTTGGCCAGCGCCGGTGCAGTATCCGCACACCTCGCCGAACGCGCCGTCGGCCGCCGCCCCCACCCAATACAGCACACCGGGACACGCGCCATGGCACCCGACGCCTCACCCCCCACGGGGCCAGGCTTCGACGCCGTGGTGGCGCCAACCTGCCGTCCTTGTTCTGGCGGCCCTGGTGGCCGTCGTCATCGTCGTCGCCGCGGTCGTCGTCGTCATCGTCTGGCCTGACGACAGGCCCAGCACTCGCCCGACTGCCACCGCTGCGCCACGCACCCAACAGGTTCCGACCTTCCCGACCGCATTTCCTTCGCTTCCGTTCACCATCCCTACCGCGCCGCCCCCAACCGCGTCCCCACCGGCAGGACCCTCGCAGCTGCAGACCGTGGACGGGCTGAACGGTCTGCTGGACAGCATTCGAAACCGGTTCGGGGACACCATGGGATTCCAACTGAACGTGTACACCGACTACGCGATAATTCAGCGCGTCGCCCCCGACAACAGCCACGTCGAACAGGACTTCACCTACCGAAACGGCCAGTGGCAGAACTGGGGCGCGGACACGACGACCACTCCGCTCGACTATCTCGCCGATCTCGGTGCATTCGATGTGCCCGCAGTGGCCGCCACGCTGGCGGGTGCGCGCCCAACCCTGGGTGCGCCCGACAACTCTGAGATCTACATGCTCGTGATGGGCGCCGAAGGCGGCGGCGTCGAGCTGGCAGTACATTCCATGGCGCCGGGGACCGGCTTCATGCAAGTCAACTCCGACGGGACCATCAAGAAGGTGTTCCCGCCGTGATGAGCACAATGCGCAAAAGCTGAATTTCGCCGCTAAATGGCGGTTGCGTGCACAACCGTGGCTTTGCGCATGCGCAGCCGTAACTTTCGGGATGACAGATCCGAAAGATGCGGAGATAAAATGCTTAATCCATTGCGCGCCATGCAGTTTCGCGGCGGAACCTCCAAGGGTGTCTATCTGCTGCGCGAAGACCTCGAGCCCTATGGCGATGACGTCGATGCGGTGTTATCGGCGTTGATGGGTTCCGCGCCGCGGCAGATCGACGGGCTCGGCGGCAACGCCTCCACGACGAGCAAGGTGGCGATCGTCGGCCCGTCGGCTGAGGACGACATCGACGTCGACTACCTCTTCGCCCAGGTCGATCCCGGAACCGGCACAGTGGACCGGACCCCAACCTGCGGCAACATCCTCGCGGGTGTCGGACCGTTCGCCATCGAGCGCGGCCTGGTCCCGGTCGCCGGAGAAACGACCACCGTGCGAATTCGCCTGGTGAACACCGGCGCCCGCGTGGTCGAGACGATCAAGACCCCCAATGGCGAGGTCTGCTACGACGGTGAGCAGACGATCGCCGGTGTCGCCGGCAGCGCCGCACCCGTGCACATGACCTTCACCGACTTTGCAGGCGGCACAACGGGATCGCTCTTCCCGACCGGACACCGGGCCGACTTCATCGATGGCATCGAGGTCAGCTGCGTGGATGCCGGCGTCTGCGCCGTGCTGATGAGGGCCGCCGATCTTGGCCTGACCGGAGCGGAGGCGCCCGCAGAGATCAACGCGAACCCCGACCTACTGAACAGGGTGGAGCGGATTCGGCTCAAGGCAGGGGAACTGATGGGCATGGGCGACGTGGCTGGCAAGGTCGTGCCCAAGGTCATGCTCATCTCCGACACCGACGGCGCCGACGTCCGGTCCCGCTACCTGGTTCCGACGTCTTGCCACCCCGCCCATGCCGTGTCGGGCGCGATCAATCTCGCGTCCACAGTGTCGATTCCGGGCACCGTCGCCGACGCTCTCCGTGGAATGGCCTCTGCGACCGACACGGTCACGATCGAGCACCCTGGCGGTGTCATCGAGTTGGCGGTGACGCTGCACGGTGATGCCCCCGTCGGCGCGCGACTCACCTCGACCGCTCGCAAGCTCAGCGACGGAACCGTGTTCTTCAACTACGACCAGACCGCCGAAAAGAAGTGATCCCGATGACGACACGCTTCGTTGCCCGTTACGGCCGCTGGGTTTTCGCCGCGGCGACGGTCGCCGCGCTTGGCGTGGTTTTCACCGCGGTCAAGCTGCCCGCGGGATGGCTGATCGCGGGAATGGTCGGCGCAGCCGTGACCGCCATCCTGTTTCGGCGGCAACTCAATCCGCCCGCCAAGGCGATGGCCGCAGCGCAGGGTGTCATCGGTGTGGTGGCCGTCGAGCCGCTGACGAAGTTGACTGGATCGGACCTGATGCACTTCGCCGGTTGCGCGGCGTTCTCGATCAGCATCACGCTCGGGCTCAGCGTCGTGTTCGGCATCCTGCTCGCGCGGTTCGCCCCCTACCTCGGCGTGGCCACCGCCAACCTTTCGCTGATCGCGGGCGGCGCCAGCACGATCTCCAGCATGGCCCGCGAGCTCGGCGCCGACGAACGCTACGTCGCCCTTTCGCAGTATCTGCGGCTGACGATCGTGGTGCTGACCATGCCGATCGTGCTGAGTCATCTCGGCGACAGCGACCCGACGCCGAGGCTCGTTGGTGCCCATGACCACTGGCACGTCTCCGGTCTGCTGGCGCTTGCAGCGCTCGTGTTCGCCGGGGGCAAGCTGGCCAAACGGGTCCGGATGCCCGCGCCATATCTGTTGGGGCCGTTGGTGGTCGCCATGGTGGTCGCGATCGCACACCCGTCGCTGGACCTGCTGATGAACCCGGCGACCGTGGTCACCAACGTCGCCTACGTGGTCATCGGTTGGCAGGCGGGTGGCGGCTTCGCGGTCGACGTGTTGCGCCGGTTCGTCAAGCTCATCCCGCTGACGCTGCTGTTCATCGCCATGACGATCGCGAGCTGCTTTCTGGTTGCCGTTGCGGTGAGCCACTGGGCAGGCGTCTCACTGGCGGACGCGTACCTCGCGACAACTCCCGGCGGCATCTACGGTGTGCTCGCCATCGCCAACGAGGTCCACTCAGGCCCGATCGTGGTCACCTTGCAGGTGCTGCGGCTGGTGACGATGGTTCTCGCAGCGGGAATGATCCCCAAGATCATCGGCTGGCTGAGTCGCCGTCAGGGTGTCCTGACGCACCGGGGTCATCGGACGACAAGGTAGCGCAGGTGGGCCACGCCCGGGGCTTCGAGCACCCGGGCCAGCTCGAGTGCGGGCGTATCCGCCTCGAAGCCGTCGAACAGGCGCTCACCCGAACCGAGTATCACCGGGGCGACCTGAAGATCGATCTCGTCGACGAGTCCTGCTGCGATCGCCTGCCGGGCGCACGAGGCTCCTCCGGCAATTGAGATGGGACGGCCACCCGCAGCCGACTCGGCCTGGGCGTAGGCCGATGCGATCCCATCGGTGACGAAATGAAAGGTGGTCCCACCCTCCATCTCGATCGGGTCGTGTGGGTAGTGAGTCAGGACGAAAACCGGGCAGTGGTAGGGCGGGACGTCGCCCCACCAGCCCTTCCAGTCCGAGTCCCCCCATTCGCCACGAACTGGGCCGAACATGTTGCGGCCCATGATCGTCGCTCCCATGCCGTCCATCATTTCGGAGACCACCTGCTGGTTGACGGGATGGTCCTTGGTGGGCCCGATGTGCCAATCGTGAAGCCTTATGCCGCCGACGCCGAGCGGATACTCCTCGCTCTGGCCGGGCCCGGCAACATAGCCGTCGGCAGAGATCGACATCGAAAGATTGGTTCTGGACACATGGCCTCCGTCCGGCTGCGCTCGCCTCGTTGCATCTAAGAAGACTGAAGTGGCCCGAGAAACTCATCGTGACCGGTGTCCTGACACCGTTGAATCTGCGGTGAGGGTGGGCGCCACTCGAATTTCTGCGCCCTGTGCGCAGACCGAACTCGCGGTCAGGGTCGCTGCGGCCTCGGCGGCGCCTTCTCGACGGCCACGAACTCCTGTTCGGGCCGACCGGTCGTGCCGTAGCGGAGCTGGACCTTGACATCGCCGGAGTTGGCGAGCGTCGACAGATACCGCTGCGCGGTGGCCCGCGAAACACCGATCTCCGCAGACACCTCGGCCGATGACATCGGCAGGCCCGATGCGTGAAGCGCCTGCAGCACAAGGTCCTTCGTCGGGGAGGTCACCGCGGTAGGGGACTGGGTCGGCGCGATGCGCGGCCGGAGGGCATCCAGCGCGGCATCCACCTCCTTGCCGCCGAGGTTGGTGCCGGCCAGGATCTTGCGGTAGCGCGCGTAACCTCCGAGCCTGGCCGCCAGGTCGGCGGGGGCGAAAGGCTTCACGATGTAGCTCAATGCACCGGCGGCGATAGCGGCGCGGATCGTGGGGGAGTCGGTGGCAGCACTCAAAACCATGCTGTCGCAGCGTAACTCCCGGACCAGATCGACGCCTGACCCGTCGGGCAGATAGACGTCGACAAGGGCGAGGTCGACGGGGGCTGCCTTGCGGGCCGCCGCGAGTGTCGTCGCCGTCGTCGTCACGGTGAAGCCCGGTAGCGCGTTGACGATGCCCGCGTGCATGTTGGCAACCCGGAAGTCGTCGTCGACCACGAGCACGGTCAGTTCTGAGCCGCCCATTGGGCTTCCTCCTCCACCATCACACCCGGCAGCCGGGCGATGAACTCTGCGCCGCACAACTGTGCGTCGGGGTTGCCCTGGCTCGACAGCCTGATGTCGCCACCAAGGGCGCGGGCGATCTGTCGGGACAACGCCATGCCGATGCCGCGTCCGCCGGGTATCCCGGAGTCCGGCTTCGTCGACCTGCCTTCGGTGAAGACATCGTCGACGAAGTCGGGTGCGATTCCGTCTCCGGTGTCGACGACCGTGATGTGCAGCGTCGAATCATCCTGCAGCAGTTCGATGTCCACCACCTTGGCCTCGGTGGCCCCGGTGCGCGCAGCGTAGATCGCATTGTCGAGCAGATTGCCCAGCACGGTCGTCACATCTACCGGCAATGCGAGCCGGCCCGGCACCCAGGTGTTCTCACCGATCGTCAGGGTGACCCCCGATTCCCTGGCGGACGCGGCCTTGGCGGCCAAGAACGCCTGAAGGAATGCATCGCGGACGGCGTCGATGCCGGGAATCGCCGAGCCGAGGGGGCCCGACCCGAGCAGCTCTTCCACGTAGTGCGCCGCTTCTTCGATGTGGCCGCCATGCAGAAGGCCGTTGAGCAGATGCAGCCGGTTGGCGAACTCGTGGCGTTGGGCGCGAAGGACGGTGCTCATCAACTGCACGGCGTCCAGTTGGCGGGTCAGCGCTTCGACGTCGGTGCGGTCACGCACAACGAGGACCGTGCCCAGATCGCGTCCATACCGCGCCACGTGCCGGGCCGATACCACGACGATCCGGTCGCCGACGGTGGCGAGTGCGGGCGTCGAATCCGTCGACCTGAGGACGTCGAGCACGCGCGGCGTCAGGCCGATCTCGTCGACCGGTCTGCCCGCCTCGTTGCCCACCTCGAGGAGTCGACACGCCTCGTCGTTGACGAACGTGATCTTCCAGTCGGTATCGACGGCCAACACTCCCTCGTCGATACCGTGCAGCACCGCTGCCTGGCCGCGGATCAACTCGGCCATCTCGGATGGCTGCAATCCCAACGTCAGTCCTCGCCAGCGCCGGGCCAGCAGCACGGAGCCGACGATGCCGATGATCAACGCGACGCCGACCAGAACGGCCGCCCTTCGCACATCCGACCACAACTGATGGTGGACCGCCGCCGTCGAGATCCCGACGCTGACTTCTCCCACCACCCGATCCGAATTCGGCGCGTAGACAGGTACTTTCGCCCGAACTGATCTTCCGAGAGTTCCCTGCTCGCGGTCCACCACCTCGTGGCCCGCCAACGCCTCGGAGGGGTCGGTGCTGACGTGCTGACCGAGTTCGTTCCTGTCGGGATGGGACAGCCTGATGCCCTGATCGTTGGTGATCACCACAAACAACAGGCTCGCGTGCCTCTGAACCTCCGTGGCCAGCGTCTGCAACTGCCCGGTGGCCAGCTTGTCGGTGAGCGCTGGACTCGGCGTCAACGGGACGGCGTCGTAGCTCGCAACGTCGGCGCGCACCGCGGGCGCGAAGGCGATCGCGCGGGCCACGTCCAGTGACTGATCCTCATATTGGGCAGCGAGGCGTTGATGGCTGAAGAAGGCGAGCATCCCGCCTGCGATGCCAAGGGTGAGCGTCACGACGGCGACTTGCAACACCAGAATCTGGGTGGCAAGCCGCACATCCACGCGCCGAATCCGCGCCATGGAAAGAGGGTACGCGGCACCCTGAGCAGAATGCGCAAAAGCCGGCGAGATCGCCGGCCGTCGCGGATGTGCCCGATCAGGTGGGGTTGACGTCGTCCGAGCTCCTTCCTGTGGTGCGCGGTCCGATCGGCGCGAGCACGGCGACCGCGGCGGCGAGTGCGACGAGCACGACGGCGAACATCGTTGCGGCGCCGTAGTGGTCGAGCACCGGGATGAGGATGAACGGAAGCGCGGCGCTGGAGAGCCGGGACACCGAGTAGGTCAATCCGACCGCGGTGGCCCGGACATCGCTGGGGAAGATCTCCGCCTGGTACACGTGGTAGATGTTCGAGAAGACGTTGCTCGCCGCCGTGGTCAGCAGTCCGAACACCACGATGAGCGCGGGAGCACTCACGGTTGCGAAGAGCACTCCGCATGCCGCCATCACGGCGACCGTGGCCATGATCAGGTACTTGCGTTCGAACCTCTTCAGCAGCGGAATCGAGATGAGCGATCCGAGCGGGTAGCCGATGAACGACACCGCCGTGAACAACAGCGACGACGTCACGTCGTATCCACGGCTGACCAACACCAGCGCCGCCAGCGTGCCGAACCCGTAATAGCCGAAGGGCTGGAACAGGTGGAAGACGGCGAGCATCATCAGTCGCTGCCGGTAGGGCGAAAGCCTCAGCCGCCCAACAGCAGTCGCGGGCCGTGCCGGTTGCGCCGCGGGTACGTCCCCGTTGCTTGCATCGGTGTCGTCGGTCGCCGGACCCGTACCGGATTCGAATGCCCGCAACGCGGCTTGAGCCTCATCGGTCCGGCCGACACCGGCCAGCCATCTCGGCGACTCCGGCAGCCCGCGTCGCAGCAGGATGACGAACAACGCACCGATCGCGCCGATCACCATCAGGACTCGCCAACCGTCGAAATCAAACAAGCTGCGGCCGTTGAGGAACAGCGACAAGAATCCCAGCACCGGAACGGCGAGGAAGGAGCAGGTGTAGGCCCATGCCGCCAGGCGCCCACGATGGGCCTTCGGCAGCACATCGGACAGGTATGAATCGGCGACCGGGTATTCCGCGCCGACGCCGACGCCTGCCATGAAGCGGGCTCCGACGAGCATCAAAGGATTCGGCGCGATGGCGCCGATGATGCTCCACACAGAGAACCACACCAGGTTGATGAGAAACGCCCTCCTGCGCCCGATGCGGTCGGCGATCCGGCCGAAAGCCGCCGCGCCGATGAACATTCCGAGGAACGACGAAGCCATCAGCAGTTGCAGCGCCGTACCGTCGAGGCCGTATTCGGTCTTGAGGGCGGTGGCGATGGTGCTGGACAGGAAGATCTCGTAGACCTCGAAGAACAGGCCAAGCCCGATCGCGACGACGATCTTGCGGTGGATGCGTCCGACCGGAAGGCGGTCAAGGCGGCACCCGATGTCGTGGCGCCCAACGGTCTGGTCGGGCTGCGCCAGAGTGGCGGTCACTTCGAATCTCCGTCGCTCGAACCGGTCGAGTGGCTGTCGCTGTCGTGGTCGTGGTCGTGGTTGAAGAAGGTCCAGCGGCTGTCATGGTCGCTGCGCCAACGGCTGTCGTGATCGCGCCAGTGCATCCACCAGAAGTTGCCGTTGTTGTTCCACTGCGAGGGATCAGATCCGCTGTCGTGATACGTCTGCCCGGACTGATCACCGCTGGGCTGTGGTTGCGGAGCGGGTGGGGTCTGCGGCGGTGCCCGATGGCTCACCGGCGCGGAGTATCCGGCATCCGACCTCGCCGAGTGCGGCGGCGTCCGGTGCACGGGTGCCGTCGGCTTAGCGGCAGGCATGGGTGCTGGTGCAGGTGCGGATGCAGGTGCGGTCTGGGCGGCGGTGTTCTGTGCGCTGCTGGACGAGGCGTGCAGCGCACCGAAGAAGCCGGCCGCAGCGGCGGCGACGAGTCCTGCGACTGCGAAGGCAAGCACGGGACGGGGATACCGGGACTGCTTGGCATAGGCCGCCGGAGTCGAGTTGAACTCCGGCTGCTCGGCCGACCAGGCAAGCTGCGGCGCGAAGTACGCCGCCATGGTCGGGGCGTCGGGGGACGGGGTCCGCCACGACGCCGCCTGCGTCGCGGTCCAATCCTGGTTCTGATTCGAAGGAAAGGTGGTCATTTCGTGCTCCTTGTTTCGTGTGTTCCGGTGCACTTCTGCACGTCCGCACTCGAAGTTAGGGAGCTGTTCAGGCCGTGGCTCGGTTGTGCGCACAAGGCGCGCTAACAGGCGATTCGCACCTTTTGCGCATTGTGCTCACGGGTTGGGGGTTGCGCTTACTGCCCGTATGCGGGAGGGGCCTGAAGGTTCGGCGCGGCCGCGGCGAGCAGCTCGGCACGGACGCCGGTGAGTGGGGGATAGATGCGTTCGCCGTTGATGACCCGCTTGGTCGCCTTGGCCTCTTCGCCGCGGCTGACGACCTTGCGGTCCCAGCCCTCGGTGTACACCGCGCCTGCCGGGCCGAGATCGAGAACGGTGACATACCAGGGGATGCGCAGCGACAGCATGGGAGCGCCAAGCAGGTCGCTGATCACGTTGTAGCCCGCATAGCGGCCCATCGGCCTGCCGTGCTGACACGACATCACCGACTGGTGTTCGTCGTCCATCTTCGCCGCCGCCACATCGCCCGCGGCGAACACGTGGTTGATGCCTTCGACCCTCAGATAGTCGTCGACCGGCAGCCGGCCCAGCCGGTCGCACGGCACGCCGAACTGCGCCGTCAACCGGTTGGCCCGCATGCCTGCACACCACACCAGCGTCGCAGCCGGAATCACCTCACCGGACGACAACGTCACGCGTCGCTCGTCGACGGCGGCGACGCCTTCTCCGGTCATGGTGTCAACCTTGTTGTCTGCCAACGCATCCTCGATCACCGGCCGGGCCGAGTCACCCATGTCCGAGCCGACGTGTGGGTTGTGGTCGACCAGGATGACCCGCGGCGTAACGCCCGGGCCCAACGCGTCGGCCAGCATCTGCGGTAGCTCACATGCGGTTTCGATGCCGGTGAGGCCCGCACCGACGACGACCGCTGTCGCGCTGGCGGGATCTGACTTGCTACCGGCCAGGCTGCGAATGTGCGCCTGCAGCGTCATCGCACCGTCGTAGGTGTCGACGTCGTAGCCGAACTCGGCCAGCCCGGGAAGGTCCGGTTTGGCCACCTTGCTGCCGACCGCGAGCACCAACCGGTCATACCCGAGAGTCGCGCCGCCGGCCGTACTCACCGTCGCGGTCGAAGCGTCGATTCCCGTCACGTCGGCGGTGATGTGGCCGATCCCTGCCGGATCGAGCAACTCCCGCAATGGGATTCGACACGGGCTGAGGTCGGCCTCGTAGTTGCGGACCCGGATGTCATGGTATGGCTGCGAGCTGATGACGGTGATATCGACATCGCTCTGCGCGACACCCAGCTCGTCGAGCCGCCGGGCAGCGCCGAGAGCGGCCCACAGCCCGGCGAAGCCGGATCCGAGGATGAGGACGCGTTTGACAGGCGGCATCGCCACATCGTGACGCGTCGCCGATCCGAAGACAAGCGCGGGCGCGGCTACGGCGTCAGCACCGTCGAACCGTGCGTCTTGCGGGCCTCGAGATCGCGGTGCGCCTGGGCGGCGTCTTTGAGGTGGTAGCGCTCACCCGTCGTCACGGTCACGGTCCCAGCAGAGATGGCCGCGAACAGCTCGCCCGCGCGCCATGTGAACTCGTCGTGCGTGCGGTTGAAATGGGTCCGCATCGGTCGCGTGAGGTACACCGAACCGGCGGTGTTGAGCCGCTGCGGATCGACAGGAGGGACCGGTCCGCTTGCGGCGCCGTACAGCGCCAAGGTGCCGCGGATGGCCAGGCTGGCCAGGCTCGCGTCGAACGTCGACTTGCCAACGCCGTCGAAGACTGCGGCGACACCGTTTCCGTCGGTGAGCGCACGCACCGCCGCGCCGAAATCCTGCGGGTCGTCTGGATAGTCCAAGACCTCGACCGCGCCGGCGCGGCGTGCCAGGTCCGCCTTCGACTGGGTCGACGCCGTTGTCAGGACGCGGGCACCCATGCTGGTGGCCCACTGGGTCAGAATCGATCCCACCCCGCCTGCGCCGGCATGCACGAGAACGGTGTCGCCGGGCTTGACCGGGTACACGGACTTGATCAGAAAGTGTGCGGTCAGTCCCTTCAACAGGGCCGAGGCGGCAGTCTGGGAGGAAATGTCATCGGGCACCCGCGCCGTCAGATCCACTGGCGCAATGCAGTATTCAGCATATGCACCAACGGCGTCGGCGCTGGCGACCCGGTCACCGACCCGTAGTGAGGTGGCTCCGTCCCCGACAGCGGTGACGGTGCCGCACACCTCGCTTCCGACGATGAACGGCAGCTCGCGTGGGTAGAGCCCCGTGCGGAAGTACGTGTCGATGAAGTTCACGCCGATGCTCTCGGCCTTGATCAGCACCTCCTGAGGACCGGGAGCGGGCTTCGGCGCCTCGACGTATGTCAACACGTCGGGACCACCCAGTTGTTTGACTTCGATGGCGTACACGGTGGCTCCTATCGGGTTGCGGCGGCGAGCCAGGCGGCTTCTTCGCCGGGCTCGGGTAGGACGCGGCCACCTTCGACCGCGTAATGAGCTGGGCTGCTTTCGAACACGACAAGCACGCGGTCGGCGGGAATGCCGGTGATCCTCGTCGCGGCATCGGCGATAGTGACTGCGAGCCGGGTCGTTTCATTCTCGGGATGTCCGTCGCGGACCCAGCCGGTGACGAGCAGTGGACATGCCGGCACTCCGTCGGTGTACACGCAGTCGGACGGCAGCTCGTGGAACACGACATTCACGTATGTGCTGGGAACGTGGTTGATCGCCGAATGAATATGTGAGATCTCCATGGCCAGAGCCGCTTTCACTTCGCTGGTGAGCGCCGACTCGACAGTGGTGCAGGTATAGATGGGCATTTCTTTCTCCTCATTAACGGGGCCCGGCGGGGGTTCGTGGCCCCCGCCGAGCTGTGCTGTCACAGTTCGTGCTGGATCTCAGCCGAGATGTGGCAGTTCCGGTTGGGTGTGCACGACGATGACGGTGGGCCCGTCGGCGTCCAACGCCAGCTTGAACTCGCTCGCGAGGTCGTCGGTGGTCTTCACATCGGCCGTATGACATCCGAATCCGGTTGCCAGCGAGGGGATGTCGAGCCCGGGCAGGTCCAACGCGGGCACGTTGGGCGTCTGCTCCAGCAGTGCGAACGACTTGAGCACCTCGTACGCCTCGTTACGCAGCACCACGAAGACGATCGGCAGCTTGTGCTGGGCGGCCGTCCAGATCGCCTGGATGGAGTACTGGAACGAGCCGTCGCCGATGGTGGCGACGATGTGCCGGTCGACCCCGCGCTCACGGTCACCGAGCGCCAGCCCGACGGCGCCGGGAACGCCCCAGCCGATGCCACCGCTTCCTGTCGCGAAGAAGCTGCCGGACCGCGTGGTCGGAAGCCACTGGAAGAGTTCGGCCATCGTGGACGTGGACTCCATCACCACCGGTGAGTCGTCGGGCTTGACGGTTGCCAGGGTGGCGTACACCTCGTCGGCGGTCAGCGGCTCCGAAGTCGCCGAGGTCCGCACGGCGCGGTCCCGATCCAATGGGGTAGGCGCCTGCCGCCCGACAGGCGTGTCGATGAGGTCGACCAGTTGTTCCAGCCCGATCCGGACATCGCCGAGCAGGCTGTCGCCCACCGGTGCGGCCGACGCGAGATGGGGATCGACGGTCATCTGGATGAGCTCGGTACCCTGCGGCAGGTAGTCGCCTGCCACGTAGGGGTAGTAGCGGAAGACCTGAGCGCCGATCACGATGACGAGGTCGTGGCCTTGAAGCACCTGGTTCACTTCGGCGATCGTCATCGGCATCGGGCCCGCGTACAACGCATGGGTCTCGGGGAACGAGACCCGATCGGCCAGCGCGCTGCCGCGGACGGGTGCCCCCAGCTTCTCGGCGAAGGCGATGCCCGCGTCCCAGCCGCCGGCACGGTCGACCTCGGGCCCCAGCACCAGAAGCGGTCGTTGCGCCCGGTTAATCCGATCGGCGAACTCACGCAGCCGCTCGCCGTCCGGCGCGGTGCGCTGGCTGACGGTCCTCACCACCGCGGGGCCGAGTGCCGGCTTGTGCCAGTCGTCGAGCGGGATCGACAGGTACACCGGACCCTTGGGCTCCTGCATGGCGACCGCGTAGGCCTGCATGAACGCCGCGGGCACGTCTTCGGCGCGCGCCGGCTCGTAGGACCACTTGACCCACGGCTTGGGAAACTCGGTGGCGTCGGGGTTGTTCAGATAGGGGTCGATGATGGACATCTCACGGGTCTGCTGACCGGCGGTGACGATCAACGGGGTGTTGGCCCGATACGCGGCCACCAGGCTGCCCATCGCGTTGCCGGTGCCCGCGGCGGTGTGCAGGTTGACAAGAGCCGGCTTGCCGGTCGACTGGGCGAAGCCGTCGGCCATCGCCAGCGCCGAAGCTTCCTGCAGCGCCAGCACGTAGGTGAAGTCTTCGGGGAAGTCCTGTAGGAACGTCTGCTCGGTGGAACCCGGGTTTCCGAACACCGTTGTCAGACCCAGCTCTCGAAGTAGGTCGTAGGTCACGTCGTGAACCGTCTTGTTCTCGGCCATTGGGGATCACCAGCTTTCGTAGTTTGGAATAACTTCGTCCTACGAGCGGTTTACTCGTCGGCGCTGCTGATTACCTTCGTTCCAGCTGGGAAATAGGACATCGACGCTGACCGGCATCTGGTGGTGGTGCTGGCGCGTGCGGGCGATTACCGCTAGCGGGTAGTGCCGTACGGAATCTCAGCGGTGATAGTGGTGCCACCGCCCGCGGGACTCGACACCTCGAGCGTGCCGGACAATGCGTCGACACGGTCCTTGAGGCCGACCAAACCCGATCCTCCGCTTGTGTGCGCACCGCCGATTCCGTCGTCGGCAATGGTCAGGTGCAAGGCGCCGTCCTGCATCGCCGCGTGCACGGCCACCTCGGCCGCCTCGGCGTACTTCGCGGTGTTCGTCAGCGCCTCGGCGATCACGTAATAAGCCGCTACTTCCACCGATTCGGAAAGGTGTCCGTCCAGGTCGAGCTCGAGGGTGACCGGAACGGGGGAGCGGCGGGCCAATGTCTTGATGGCGGGACCCAATCCGCCGCGCGACAGGATGGCCGGATGGATTCCCCGCGACAGCTCCTGCAGATCGGCATACAGGCCCGACAAGCCGTTGATCACGTCGCCCAGTTGGGCATGCAGGCCGGCATCGTCGGCGGGGGCCGACGCCTCGATGGCGCGGAGCTCGAGCCCCAGCGTCACGATGCGCTGCTGGGCGCCGTCATGCAGATCGCGTTCGAATCGCCGCCGGGCTTGATCGGCGGCGGTGACGATCCGGGTGCGGGACGCCTTGAGTTCGGCGCGGGTCTCGGCGTTGAAGATCGCGGTGGCCACCAGATCGGCGAAATCCATCACACGGGACTCGGTTTCGGGAGGTATGGGTGCCGACTGAGCCGAGGCGACGACGAGGGCGCCCCATGTGCGGCCGTCGACCGAGATCGGTCCGCCCACCCCTGACTGCAGTCCGAGTGAACGCAGACGCGCGGCCGTCGTGCCGGTTGCATCGCGATAGTCGGCGACCCTGGCAGGTGCGCCGGACCTGTAGACCCTCGCGGCGACGTTGTCGCCGGAGAGCGAAAGTTGTTCGCCCACTCGCAGTTCCCGGTTCGGGTCGATGTCGGTGCACGCGACGACGACGAGCTCGTGGTCGGATTCGTAGCGCAGCAGCGTGACGTGTTCGACCTCGAGCCCACGGGCGAGTTCGGTGACTGCCACCGGGTAGATGGCGTCGGGATCCGCCTGCCGGGCCACAAGTGTGGCCACCCGCCGCAGCGCCGTCTGCTGCTTGGCGAGTGAGTCGGCCTCTCGGCGACGCTGGGTCGCTTCCGCAGCGCGCAGACGGGCTTGACCGACCAGAACGTTGGTCAGCAGGGCCAGCGTCAGGAACACGGTGACCGCGGGCGCCAGGCTGCCGCTTCCTTCCACTACGTGGAACCACGTGTACGCCAACGTGCTGGCCAGCGACATCGCCAGGGCCAGCGCGAAACCCCAGCCGGCCGAAACCACCAGCACACCGAGCAGGAAGACCGCCCCGAACGCGTTGTCGGGTGCCACCCGTTTGAGCAGATGCACCAGCAGCACCTCGGCGGCGATCAGCACCGCGGCGGTGACCACGCCCCACTTGACCGGCGGTGCGGTGGGCCGCAGCACCAGCGCCAGCAGGCGGTCGCGAAGCATTCGGTGATCGTAGATCTTCCAGGTAGCGGTAATGCCGCAGCGCGCTCGTTCTGACACCCTCGATATATGTGCGACAGCGATGTGATCCTGTGCGCTGTCTGATCGTCGACGACAGCGCCGCCTTCCGCGACGCCGCGACCGCCATGCTCGAGCGAGCGGGGGTCAGCGTCGTGGGAATGGCGTGCAACGCGGCCGAAGCGCTCCAACGCGCCGACGAGCTACATCCGGACGTCGTCCTCGTCGACATCGACCTCGGCACCGAGAACGGATTCGACGTGGCCGAGGCGATTCACCGGGCCGGCTCACCCGAGCCGCCGGTGATCCTGATCTCGACGCACTCCGAGCAGGATTTCGTCGACCTCATCGCCGACAGCCCGGCCGTGGGATTCCTTCCGAAGTTCGCGCTCTCCCCGGACTCGATCCGCCAGCTCGTCGGACTCAGCGCGCCTCGAGATACATGATGACGGCCCGCACCCGCCGGTGATCGTCACCGGTCTCGTGTAGGTCGAGCTTGGTCAGGATGCTGCGGACGTGCTTTTCGACGGTGCCCTCGGTAACCCAGATTCGCCGGGCGATGCCTGCGTTGGACAGTCCTTCGGCCATCAGCGTCAGAACCTCCCGCTCCCGGTCGCTGAGCGCCGCCAGCGGGTCGTCGCGACGGCGCGCCGACACGAGCTCCTGCACGAGAGCCGGATCGACGACGGATGCGCCGTTGGCGATTCGCCCCACCGTGTCGACGAACTCGTTGACGTCGGTGACGCGGCTCTTGAGCAGGTAACCGACAGCACGCCCGCCGGCGAGTAGGTCCATCGCATGGTCGACGTCGACGTGGGCCGACAATACGAGGATGGCGGTGTCTGGCAGCTCGGCCCGAATCGTCTGCGCCGCGTCGAGGCCCTCGGTGGTGTTCGTCGGCGGCATTCGAATGTCGGTCACCACGAGCTGAGGCTGCTTCTCGCGCACCAGCGCAAGCAGGCTTTCCGAGTCTCCGGCCTGCCCGACCACCTCGAAGCCCGATCGGTTGAGCAGACTGGCCACGCCTTCGCGAAGCAGTACGTCGTCATCGGCGACGACTGTCTGAACGGCACTCACTCATGGCCTCCCAGCGCCGGCGTCGCGTCCGACGACATTGTTCCACGAAGCGTGAGGTCGGTCCTTCAGGAGCGCCGGGGAGACCGGCGTTGGGGAGTCAGTCGACGGGGTTGTTGCGGCTGACGATCAGCGGGTCGGCCGGCGTGAAGGGGAAGGTCGGCAGATCGTCGATGTGGGTGTTGAACGAGGCGGCGAGAACCTCGCGGGAGTAGGCGCTGGCCGAGGCGCGATAGCCGATATCGGCCGGGAACGGCTGATCGAAGAAGATCAGGAAGTGCCATTCGTCTGTTCCGATGTTCTCGATGTGGTGCGGGTAGGCGCGCGGAATGAAGTACATGTCGCCTGTGGTGAGGTTCCAGGTGTCCAGCGAGCCGTCGGGGCTCATGATCGTCATGCGGGCGTCTCCGTGTTGCACGTAGCCCATCTCGGCGGTGACCGGGTGCCAGTGCGGTTCGCGCATGCCGTCGTCCGCGATGCGCAGTGAGTACATCGAGATGTTCTTCAGCGCAGGCCAGAACTGGTCACGGGCAAACCGCGCGTTGCCGTACGCGTAGGTCAGTCCGGCGGGCTGACCCTCGATGTCGAACTTGTGCGGATCGTTGAAGTAGGCAGACGCTGGAACATCTGGGTTGCCGACGCGGCCGGCCAGCTTGTGGTCGGTGGTGCTGCGACGGATCTTCGCCATGTCGGATGAGGGCAGGTCGTAGGTGTTGCCGAGGACGGCGTCGGTGAAGGCGCCCAACGTCGCACCGAACCCGAAGTCCTCCGGGCGTTCGCTGCGGAAGGCGATGATGAACTCGGCGACGTCGGCGCCGATGTTCTCGATGTGGTGAAGCGAGCCCGAGTCGATGTGGAACATCTGGCCGGCCTTGACGATGAAGCTGGAGAACTTGCTGCCGTCGTCGAGCACGGACACCAGCGCGGTGCCGGATACGCAGTAGGTGAGTTCGTTGGCGTTCGCATGCCAGTGCGGCGTGCGCATCGCGCCCGGATTGAGCAGCACCCGCTTGATCGACAGCCGGTTGAGGATCGGCAGGTTGTCGGCCGTGATGCGTCGCATCGAACCGAAGTCGTTCTCCTCGACGATCTCCCCGTCGAGGAGCGACATCGAATGGCTGGTGCGGGTGAGTGACGTGGACATCAGTTCGCCTCCTGATCGATAGCGGTGCGGTTGTTACGGTTCACTTTTCTCATCGGGAAAGCCAGTGTCGACGACGCTGGCTGCCATTGCGGGTGCTGGGACGCCCGACCCAGGTCTTCCGGCTACCTGCAATAGGGACCTCGGCGACGCTATGACAGGTAGTCCGGTCCGCCGACGTAGACCGTGTCGCCGTTGCGGTGGGGTTCATGGGTGGCGCGGACGATAGCGCAGGCGAACTCTTTAGCGCTCGGCAATCCGTCGCCCGCGTGGCGGCGCGCCGCAACGGCGTCGGGATCGCGCCGCTCGAAAAGGCGCACCATGGTGCTTCCCTCGATCATGTCGCCGGACACCACGACGAACGTGATGCCAGCCGCCTCGAATTCTTGGTGCATGCCGCGCAGCGCTTCCTCGCCTGCCTGCTTGCTGGTGGCGATGGGGAGGTAGTCGGCGGGAACCGGTTTGCGACCGTGAAAGTGTGCCAAATGGCTGGTGACGAAGACGATTCGACCGCCGGCGGCCATCAATGGCAGCGCCAAGCGAGCCAGCCGCACCTGCGCGTCGCGGTTGAGTCGCATCGGATAGTCCTCGTCGGCGCCTGGTTCCAATCCGCCGGATGCGTTGAGCACCAGCACATCCAGCCCACCGAACCGCTCAGCGATCTCAGCCAGCATTGCGGCAACGGCCTGCTCGTCGGATACGTCGGTTTGGATAGCACTGGCGTAGCCGCCAGCCGCCCGAACCGCGTCGACGACGGCGTCGGCGCGCTTGGCCTTCTCCCGGAAGTTCACCACCACGTGATGGTGTGGCCCGGCGAGCTGCGTGGCGACCTCGGCTCCGACACCGCGAGAGGCGCCGGTGACCAGGACGACCTTGCTCACGACCCGCGACGGGCCAACGCGTCGGTGAGGTCATAGTCGACCGACACTCCACCCCACGCTTCACCGGCGCCGTACGCCACCAGCGTCATCCGCCCGGTCGGCGGAATCGATTGCATGGCGACGCAGGCTCCCAGTGCCAGCGGAATCGATGCCGCCGACGTATTGCCGAACCCCTGTACGGAGTCGACGAATTCCACGTCGCCCAGGTCGACCTCGTCTCGAATCTTCTGCAGTATCCGCGAGTTGGCCTGGTGGCCGATGACAACCGTCGGCTCAATATCGTTGTCGTGCAGTCGATTCACGGTGTCGGTCATCATCCGCACCGCCCGGTCATACACAGCCATGCCGTCCAGCTGTATGCCGCCGCCGATCTCGCCCCGCATGAGATCGACACGGTCGCCGTCGCAGCCTGCGTGCCATCGGTGCTCGCGAAATTCCGGGCGCGACTCGATCAGCACTGCGCTGGCGCCGTCACCGAACAGGGGGCCGGTGTTTCGGTCGGTTTTGTCGATCAGCCGTGACATCGCTTCGATCGCGCACACGATCACCGCGCCCCCTGACGGGCAGAGCGACAGCCCGGAGATCACGCCGTACACGAAGCCGCTGCAGGCCGCGTTCAAGTCGAATGCCAGGACCTCGGTCGGCAGTCCCGATTGTTTTGCCACCCGCTGCGCGATACCGGGCACCTTCCCGCCGGTCGAGCAACTGACGACGATCAACGCGGTGATGTTGACGCGCTCGCGATGGCGTGCGACCAGCGGCGCGCATACCCGCGCACCGACACCTTCGAGCGGTTCGTCAGGGTCCATCCACCAGCGCGCACCGACTCCCGTGCGTCGCCGAATCCATTCGTCGGTCAGGCCGATCGAATCGAAATAGCTGTTGTCAATGTGCTCTCCAGGGGTCGCCGTGGCGATATCGACGATTCCCCCCGTCATGGCGAGCCGATCAGTTCTCGGAAGTAGGAACCGATTTCCAGCGGCGTCAGGCAGTCGGCGACTCGTTCCAGGTCGGCCTCGACGCCGAACTCCTTCTCGAGCGCCTGACTGAGGTCCACGACATCGAGGGAGTCCATGTCGAGGTCATAGATCTGCTTGTCGAAATCGGTGACATCCGCCGACGGAGTCCGCCGTCGAATGACCGAAAGCATCACCGAGTTCATTCGTTCGTCTGTGGACGCCATTGTGTTTGCCTTTCATCGTCTTTCGTCGAGCTTGTACAGGACGGCACCAGAGGTGGTGATCGTACGTGCGGCAGCAACGATCTCCACGATGGTGCCCGGCCTCTCGGCCAGCAGATCGACACTGCTCTTGTCGGTTTCCAGCACCGCGATCACATCGCCGCGTTCGACGCTTTCCCCGACCGACACCAGCCATTCGATGACAAGGGCTTCTGTCATTCCATGGCCGAACTCCGGCACCAGGATGTCGATGGGGTCGCTCAAGCGCACATCTCCTCGATCGCGCCGACAATCTCGGGTATGCCTATCAGATAATGCTTTTCATAGTCGGCGGGCGGGTAAATCCGGCGTGGCGCGCCCAGCCGCCGCATCGGGGCCTTCAAATGGTGGGAACCGTGTTCGGCCACCGTCGCAACGACCTCGGCCCCGACGCCGGCGAATCCGACCGCTTCGTGCACGACAAGCAGACGACCGGTCCTGGCGACCGACTCCAGCACGGTGTCGATGTCCATCGGGGCGACCCAGCGCAGATCAACGACCTCGACGTCGGCAGTGGACGCGACCCGGTCTGCCGCCGCGAGAACTTCCTCGACAATGGCGCCGAAGCAAACGACGGTGATATCGGACCCGCGTCGGACAATGCGTGCGCTCAGGGGGCTAGCCGGTTCAACGAGCTCACGCGGCTGCTGTCTTCGCTTCCAGTACAAGCGTTTCGGCTCGTAAAAGATGACCGGTGAGCCAAGCGACGCCGAGTGCTTCAGCATCGCGGCGGCGTCGGTGGGAGAGGATGGAAAGGCGACGTGCAGGCCCGGCGTGTGCGCGAAGTACGCCTCGTTCGATTCGCTGTGATGCTCGACGGCCCGGATGCCCCCGCCGACCGGCACCCGGATCACGAGGTTGAGCGCGAAGCCGTCGTTCCAGCGCGTCATCATCTTCGCTGCCTGTGTGATGATCTGGTTCATCGCCGGATAGATGAAGCCCTCGAACTGAATCTCGCAGACCGGCTTGAGTCCACTGAGCGACATGCCGATCGCCTGTCCCACGATGGAGGACTCCGCGAGGATCGCGTCGCGGACTCGGCCTTGCCCGAACCGTTCCTGTAGGCCCTTCGTCACCCGGAACACGCCCCCCAGTCGGCCGATGTCCTGACCGACGATCACGATGGAGTCGTCGGCGTCCATCAGTTCATGCAGCGCGCCGTTGAGCGATTCGGCCAGGCAACTCGGCTTGGTGTCGGTCACGGGGCGAAGGCTCTCAGTAGTTCCTGTCGAGCCTTGGCGACATCGGCGTCGACAGCGCCGAGCCATTCGTCGTCGACTACGCCTGCGGCAACCAGCCTCTCGCGGTACTTCACGACGGGATCGTTCGCGATCGCCGCGGCGAGTTCGCCGGGTTCGCGGTAGGTGGCATGAGGATCGGTAGTGGTGTGCCCCCCGATGCGGGTGGTCCGCAGCTCGATGAGGCCGGGCGATGCGGACGTCTCGACGTAACGCCTCGCTTCGAGACAACCCAGAAGGGTGCTGTCGGGATCGTCGGCTGACATCGACCAGGATCGAATTCCGAATCCGTTGGCGCGATCGGCAATCGACGTCAGCATTTGCTCATGGCTCGGCTTCGAGATCGCCCACCCGTTGTTCTGGCAGATGAACAGCACCCGAGCGGACTCGACGGCGGCCAAATTCAGCGCCTCAGACATGTCGCCTTCGCTGGTGGCGCCGTCGCCGACATAGACGACCACCGTTTCGGCGGTGTTCTGCAGCCCTTGTCCGATGGCGTATCCCACGGCGTGTAGAGCCTGTGCCGCCAGCACCAAGGTGTAGGGAAAGAACCGGTGCACGCGGGGATTCCAGCCGCAGAACGTGCGGCCGGCCCACTGCGCCGTTAACGAAACAGCGTCGATGCCGCGTACCACGGCGACTGCATGTTCCCGATAGCTGGGGAAGATGACCGCTTCATCGCCGATCGCCATCGCCGAACCGACCTGCGCCGCCTCCTGGCCCCGGCATGACAGCCAGAGGTCGAGCGCGCCGTGATTCTCCAGCAGCCCCGCCTCCTCGTCGATGCCACGGGCGATCAGCATGTGACGCAGCATCGCGCGCTGTGTTTCCGCGTCGACAGGCGTGCGGACATCGACAAGGCCTGGGCCTGGACCATCGTGCCCGGTGACCTCCACATAACTACGCTAATGCAAGGGAGGGGTTCTGCCGGTATTTACCTTCGTGATGCTGACTATCTGGCGACATGTTCGTCGCACTGCGGGTCGGCTACCGGTTCGTCCGGCCGATGTGTGGCCAGCACGCAGCCGGCAAGGATCAACACCAGAGCAGCCACGTTCCACGCGGTGAGCGGCTCGTTCAGCACGACCACCCCGGCCAGCAGTGCGACCGCGGGGTTCACGTATGTGAAGACCAGGGCGCGTGCGGCACCGACCTCACGGATGAGGGCGAAGAAAACGATGAATGCGAGGGCGGTGCAGATCACCGCCAATCCGCCAAGCGCCAATAAGACTCGCGTTGAAGGCATCTCGGTCGGCCAGGTGGCCGCGGCAGGGGCGGCGTACACCAAGGCGGCGAATCCCAGACACGTAGCCGTCATCGGCAGCGCGGGCACGTCGGCGAGATGCCGCGCGGCGATCAGCGGCGCGATCGCGTAGCAGGTGGCCACCATGAGCACCTCGATGACCGGCCAGGCGGTTGCGCCGGTGAGGTGCGGGCCGGCGAGCACCGCCACGCCCGCCAGGCCGATGCCAAGCCCCGATACCCGCCGGAATCCGAGCCGCTGATCACCGCCGGTGAAGCGATCGAGGATCGCCGCGATGATGGGCGAGGCGGCGATCAGCAGGCCGGTCATCGAACTCGTCAGATGGCGTTCGGCATCTGAGAGCAGAAACCAGGCGGCGATGATCTCGAAGAATGAGAAGCCGAGCAGCGCCTTCCAGTGTTGGCGAACCATCGTCGGAATGCCGCTCGACAGCGCGAGCGGCAGCAGCACCGCCGCACCGACGGCCGTCCTCGCGAAAACCAGGACGGGAACCGACACACCTTCGACGGCGACCTTGATCATCAGATAGGGAATGCCCCAGATGATGCTCATCGCGACGAACAACAGCCAACCGCGCGAGCTCACCTTGACCACATTACGAGGCGGCTCCGACGGGCGATTGCGGGGCGGCTCCGACGGACGTCGAGACTGCTGGTCGGTGCTACCGCGCTACTGACCTACCGCGTCGGACGGGTCAGCGCGGCGTACCGGCCGATGTGGTGATCGGTGGTGCCGTACTCGTACTGCATCGCCGTCAGTCGCTTGAAGTAGTGGCCGATCGCCAGTTCCTCGGTCATGCCCATACCGCCGTGCAACTGCACGGCCTGCTGGCCTATGAAGCGAGCCGCACGGCCCACAGTCGCCTTGGCGGCCGACACCGACCGCGCCCGCGCGCCAGCGTCATCGGTGAGGTGCAACACGGCGAGCAGGACGGCGGCGCTGGCCTGTTCCAACTCGATGTACATATCGACCATCCGGTGCTGCAACACCTGGAAACTGCCGATCGGTACGCCGAACTGCTGGCGTTGTTTGCAGTACTCGACGGTGTCCGCCAACACCTTGCGCATGCACCCGACGGCTTCCGAACAGATCGCGGTGGCACCTTCGTCGCGCGCCTGCTCCAGTGACGGCCATGCCTGCCCGTCCTCCCCGAGCAGCGCTCCGGCGGGTAGCCGCAGACCGTCGACGACCAGGTCGGCGGCGCGGCGATCGTCGATCGTCCGATAGCCGGTCAGCGAAAGACCACTTTCCACCGACTCGAGATCGACGACGAAAAGGGACAGGCCCGCCGAGGTTTTCGCGGTGATCAACAGATGGGTGGCCAGTGGAGCGGTCACCGCTACGGCCTTGCTTCCGTGGAGTATCCAGCCGTCGCCCTCGCGCTGCGCGGTGGTGGCGACCTCTTGCCAGCGCTCGCCGGATTCGGACTCGGCTGCGGCCAGCGCGACGATCGCAGTACCCGCAACGACCTTCTCCAGCAGCGACGAGGCGTGCTCGCCGCCCGCCCGCTCCAGAAGCCCACCGGCCACCACTACGGCGTCGACGTACGGTTCGACAACGAGCGCATGACCGAGCGCTTCGGTGATGACCATGAGTTCGACTGGGCCGCCGCCGATTCCGCCCATATCCTCACCGAAGGTGGCGCCGAGTATTCCGAGTTCATCGGCGAACGCCCGCCAGATGTCTGGCTGCCAGCCGGCCCCGGTCTTGGCCGCGGCCCGGCTCTTCTCGAGGTCGTAACGGGTGGACAGGAACTTCGTGAGGCCGTCACGGAGAAGCTGTTGTTCCTTGCTCAGGTTGAAGTCCATCTAGAGCCCCAATCCTGCCTTGGCGAGGATGTTTCGCTGAATCTCGTTGCTACCGGCGTAAATCGAGCCGGCGCGATCGTTGAAGTAGCGCAGCGGCGCGACCGCCTGCCACGGCTCACCGCTGACGTACCCGTCCGGCGGCGGTTCGAACTCGGCGACGGGTCCGCCGGGGCGGGTCGCGTGCGGTTGATATGCACGTCCGCGCGGTCCAGCCGCCTCCATGGCCATCTCGGTCAGCGTCTGGCTGAGTTCGGTGGCCACCACCTTGAGCATCGACGACGCCGTGCCGGGGTTCTTGCCCTCGGACACCGCCGCGAGCACGCGGTACTCGAGGATCTCGAGCACCTCCGTGCGTATCCGCGCATCGGCCAGTTTTCGCGCAAACGCCGGATCGTCGATCAGGCGGCCGCCGTCGGGGCCGGGCATGTCGGCGGCCGCCGTCGAGATCTCTTCGGCCATCACCTGCAGCGCGGGTGAGGACGCACCGCCGCCGCGTTCGAACTCCAGCAGATACTTGGCGACCGTCCAGCCGTCATCGATCGTGCCGAGGACATTGGTCTTCGGTACCCGAACGTCGTCGAAGAAGACCTGGTTCTGCACTTCTTCGCCCGAGGTCATCACCAACGGGCGGATCTGGATACCCGGCGAGCACATGTCGATCAGGACGAATGTGATGCCCTGCTGCTTCTTCCCACCGCGTGATGTTCGCACCAGGCCGAACATCCAGTTGGCCTCGCGGGCGTGCGTCGTCCAGATCTTGCTTCCGGTGCACACCAGGTCGTCACCGTCGTCGACTGCCGACATCGACAGCGATGCCAGGTCCGATCCGGCCTCGGGTTCGGAGTACCCCTGACAGAAGAACACCTCGCCGGTCAGAATCCGGGGCAGGAAGAAGTCCTTCTGCGCGTCGGTGCCGAAGGCGATGATCGCGTGCGCCACCATGCGAATTCCCATGGGGGACAGGGAGGGTGCGCCCGCAAGTGTCGATTCCCTGCTGAAGATGTAGTGCTGGGTCAGGCTCCAGTCGCAGCCGCCGTGTTCGACTGGCCATGCCGGCGCGGCCCAGCCGCGTTCGTGCAGGATCGCCTGCCATTCCATGCTCGCGTCGTGGTCGGCATAGACGCTTGTCATGAGCCGGCCCGCCGTGCGCAGCTCCGGTGTCAGCTTCTCGTCGAGGAAGCTGCGCACCTCGTCGCGAAAGGCGGAGTCGGCCGCCGACCACTTCAGGTCCATGGGTTCCCCTCTGCTAGGTAGCTACATAGTAAACCTAGTTACTCAACTGGAGTCCAAAGGCCGGGGGGCGGCGATCGACTGGGGCTCGACAGCGGCGGCGCCACCGCATCGGTGAGCCAACCGCTCCGCGCGGCGCATGCCTTTCCTGTCGCGGGCTTCGCGCGAGCGGATTTGCTCGCAGAGCAAATTGATGACCCATCCGCCGCCCCTGTTGTTGCCCAACTCGCATAAGCAATTCATTGCACGAGCAATTACCCATTGGGAATGGCCTTTTGTCATAATTGTGCAGTGCTGGCAATTGATTGATGAATTGCTAAGTAGTGACCGAGGAGGCGGGCATTGTTTGCACGATCTGAGGCTTGCGGGACTCGCGGGCACGGTGCGGCTGGGCTACCGGCGCGGTAGCGCCGGTCAGCGCACTGGCGCTGCGGAGAACTGCAGCGGTATCCGCCGCTGGGCAAGTAGCGCTTCCATCGCATCGCCGGCAACGGGGCGTGACAGCAGGAAGCCCTGAGCCCGGTGGCAGCCGTGCCGCAGCAGGGTGAGCGCGGCCTCCTCGGTCTCGACACCCTCGGCGACCAGTTCCAGGCCGAATGACTCGGCCAGCGCGATGACGGCGCGCACGATCGCGAGATCGCCGGGGTTCGTCCCCAGCTCGCGCACGAAGCTCTTGTCGATCTTTAGCGTGTCTACCGGTAGCGACTTCAGATGTGACAGCACGCTGTAGCCGGTGCCGAAGTCGTCGATGGCGATCTGCACGCCGACCTCTTTGAGACCCGCGAGCGTGATCCGGGTGGTTTCGATGTCCTGCACGACCACGCTTTCCGTGATCTCCAGACATACGGAGCCGCCGTCGAGACCGAACTCGTCGATGATGCTCGCGACCGTCTCGACGAAGCCCTCCGTCACCAACTGCACCGGTGAGACGTTGAGCCGGAGCACGGCGTCGATGCCGATTCCCTTCGACCGCCACTTGCGGAACTCCGCACAGCCGGCGCGCATCACCCAGCGGCCGAGCTCACCGGCGAAGTTGATGGATTCGGCTACCCCGATGAACGCGTTGGGGGAGAGCAGGCCGCGTGTCGGGTGCTGCCAGCGCACCAGGGCCTCGAACGCGAGGATCTCGCCGGTGCGCATGTCGACTTCCGGTAGATAGTGCAGGACAAGCGCGCCGTTTTCGATTGCGCTCGCAAGATGCAGCTCGATGTCGTTGCGGAACTCGCCCTTGAGCGACATGTCGTCGGAGAACACCGCGATCTTGTTGCCGCCTCCGCTCTTGGCGGCGAGAAGCGCCTGGTCGGCGCGGCGCAGCAGATCCGACGTGGAGTCGCGGCCTGGGACGCCGAGCGCGACGCCGATGCTGACCGTGCGGGTCAGCATTTCGCCGTCGATGGACACCCGCTCACGGAGCGTCGCCTGCAGCTCAGCGGCGAGGGTCTCGGCTTCGGCAGCGCTCATCGGCGCCATCGGGACGACGACGAACTCGTCACCGCCGAGGCGGGCGATCAGGTTGGGGCCTTCCGCGCCTTCCCGCAGGCGTTTGGAGAAGACCCGGATGAACCAGTCGCCTGCCGTATGGCCCAGGTAGTCGTTGATGGCCTTGAGCCGGTCCAGGTCGAGGAACAGGGCCAAGACCGGGCCCGGTTGTCCCGCAGCCAATCGCTGGTCGAGGTGAGCGATCAGGGCGCGACGGTTGTTGAGCCCCGTCAGGTCGTCGTGTTCGGCCAGGAAGCGCAGCTGGTCCTCGGCGACGATGCGGGCCTGTAGCTGCGAGAACAGCGATGCGATCGCCTTGAGGGCGTTCAGCTCCGCGGGTGTCCATTCGCGGTCGCCGATCTTGACGAATCCAAGGCAGCCGGTCGTGACCTCGCCGGACAGCATGGGTACCACTGCCATCGACGTCTGGGGGATGTTGCTGGCTTCTTCGATGGTCTTCTGATAGTCATCGGTCGCGGGTTCCGGGCGGAAGACGAGGATTTCTTTTGCGGTCTCGGCGGCGGCGAAGACGGGGTCGGCATCGGCGAAGTACACCAGGCCAATGGGATCGGGGTCAGGGATATCGGGCCGGGCCGGCCACTCTGCGATCAGCTTGGTTGCGCGGATGTCGTGGTCATTGTGCCGAAGGAAGCTGAAGTCAACCCCGAAATGGCCGACGAGGTCAGCAAGCACGCGCTGACTCACGGCGGCAGAGGTAGCCGCGCTCACCGCCATCAGTTCGGTTGCGACGGCGGTGACAACTTCGTCGAGGGTACGAGCCACGTTTGCTCCGGTGTCGATTGCTATGCCAAGAGACTACTGGCAACAACGGCCCGACGCTGGCTCCTGACCGACGTGGCGGGCGCGTCGGCGAATCTGAGCACGAGCGCAACTGATTCGTCGGGCTCAATAGCTGAGAGTTCGCGGAAACCGCTTCGCAACCGCGCGAGCGCGGACGCGCGCTTCGGTGAAAGCTCCTCCAGATCCGCGTCGTTGTGCGCGTAAAGGAACACCGGCGAGATGGGCTGCACCGCGAGACCGTGCTGCTGGGCGACGATCCAGACCGCTTCCACGGCAGAACCGGCGCGCACGTAGTCGGTAAGCGCCTGACCGGCCATCGACACCACGGCGAGACAGGAACTGGTCATCACGCGCTCCCTTGTGTCGGAGCCAAGCGCTGCGCCAAGGTTCCATTCATCGAGGTAGGCCATCACGTCGGGGCGGCGCAAAACGTCCAGCTTGACCATGTCGGCCGGGATCAGCTCCAGGCTGACGACGTCGATTCCGGAGTCCTGGGACGGATCCCCGGGGAAACGGACCTCGGAGATCATCTCGGTGTGGAGCCGGTGTGTCAGGTACCGGATGCGATCGCTTTCGGCCAGGATGTCCGCCGCTGCGGCGATGTCGGTCGGTGCGGTCAGCAGGCGCAGTCGCGCGCCTTCGCGGTGGGCCACGGCATGGAGACGTTCGACGACATCGTCGGGTGGCGACACCTGCTTGCCGTGGTGGCGGTTGGTCTCTCGGGCGAGCATCGGTTCGTAGAGCGCGGCGAGGTCGGGGTCGGATTCGCCGGCCAGGTGTAGAACTGCCCGCACGGGACAAGAATCGTCGCCGGACTCCATGCGTACCGGTCCGAGGATGCTGTCGGCTGCGGCCGCGACCCGGGCGTTGAAGGCCGCGGCTCCCACCGCGACAGCGCTGGCGCGAAAGCCGACGTCCATCGTTGAGGAGTACTCGGGGGCGAGCGCAATGGTGACCGTGTTGTCGCGCGTCGATATGTGCCAGGGCTGGACGTTCCCGCCCGACGGTGCGCGAACTGCGGCGGCCACCACCCGCTCGACGGCGTGTGTCGGTGCAAACTCGCTGTGCTGCGCAGAGTCGTGTGTGGGATTCGATGCCGCGGTGTCGTGGATCTCGTCGAGGTCGCGCGCGACATCGATGCGCACCCTGCCGGATGCCAATTCTTCGCCGAGGCCGATTCGCCTGACCGCTTCGGCCACCAGCGCCGCGCTATTGGCGACCTCGGCGACCACTTGGGGCCATGTGGCCAAGGTGGTTCCGACCTCGACAAGAGATGCGGCCATCCGTGGCGACAGCGCGGCGCCGTCCATCATGCGAAGGGCGTAGGGAACCTTGTCCTCACTGGGCAACCCGGCAAGCTCTGCGAACTCCACGTCGCCAAGGAGGCCGTGCAGGACCTGCCGTTGTGGGTCCAGATCGAACCGTTCGACGTCGAGGGTGCCGCGGTCACCGGTGGCCATCAGGACCGGGATGTGTCGTGCACGCGCCGCCTGGCGGATGAGGACCTTGGTGTCGAGCGAGTCGCACTCCTCCACCAGAATGTCGAGACCGTCGAGGAAGCCGTCGACCGATTCGGGGGTGATGCCCTGGTCGAACACCTCAACCGGTAGGTAGGGATCGAGCTCGGCTATCCGCCTGGCGGCCAGTTGTGCCTTGTTGGATCCCAGGTCGAACACGGTGGCGGGCACGCGATTGAGGTTGGACAACTCCAGCTCATCGAAGTCAGCCAGCCGCAGCTGACCGCACAACCCCTCCTGCGCCAGGATGTGGGCGATGGCATGGCCGACGCTGAGCCCGACGACGCCCACCCGGAGTCGACCAAGCCGCGCCTGTTCTTCGGCGGTGATCAGATTGCGGTTGCGATTGAGCCGTACGGCGCGAAACGCCCGTGGTCCCAGAACGCTCGCGACGGTTCGCCGCCATGGGTAGTAGGCCCAGCGCTTGGGTTCGGCAACGACTTCTTGGTCGGGCGGTGGGCGCAGCCGGTTCAGCTCAGCGTGCTGCTCGTCCCACGTGTCGATGAATTCGATTCTGGGGTCTGCCCTCAACTGCGAAAGCAGTCGATCATTTTGCGGTTGCCCCTCATCTAGGAGCGTTGCACTGCAATGATCCTCACCAAAACCTTGGTTCACAGGCCGGTTCCGAGTGCCCGAGCACCCACATGGTCGAGCTGACCTGCGACGACGGCCAATTCGTTGAAGATCTTCGAAACCTGCTCAGCGTCGGCGTTGTTGGCGAAGGTGCTGCGATCCCACCACATCATCTTCGTACGGTATCGGTCGTCGGGATACGGCGTCGCGGGAACCTTCGCCACGACACCGCCCGACGTGCGCCATCTGTTCAGGACATGTGAGCCGGCTGTGGCCACCACGAACTGCGCGTCGAGCAGCGCCATGGTGGTGAACGGCGATCGTGCCAGCGTGTTGCTGATGCCTCGACTCCGGTTCGGATCATCGGACATCCAGGCGGTTTTCATCTCCACCACGCCGAAGGGCAGTCGGTCGGACAGCATCTTGTGTACCGTGTCGAGGCCCGGCTGGCCTGCCCATTCGACGATGGCATGCGATTCCTCTGGCGACTCCAGCGGACCCTTGGCGCGGATTCCGGCCATGATCGCCCCGGCATCGTTCACCACGACGTGGAACAGCTGAGTATTGGCTTCGTCGGTGAGCGAGCCCATGTCCAGCGCGTGTTCGATCCCGTGCCTGTGGTAGCTGCGCGCTGCGCCGTCGACGAAATCCGCCCATAGGGCGGGGTCGGCAGCAGGCGTCGACACGACTACCGTGCAGCTTGTGTCGGAATCGAACCAACTGATTCCAGCGTCGAGCGGAGAGGCAAAAACCTGACGGTCGATGCTCAGCTGAGAAACGGTCATTTTCGTCCCATCCTTCGGGCAGCGGCGATCAAGATTCATCGATTAATCGCGGTCACCGGTGAGGCATTCACATGCGGTTTATATGAATACCCAGGTATCGAGTATTGCCCCTACAACGGCCGTTATTCCAGCTAGCGAGCCGAACTTGTCCGGCAAAGATTCCCTTGGTCAGCTATGTTGTTTGCGAGCCATGGGAATCGAAATTGCTGGGCTACTAGCACGCGCGTTAATAAGTCCAGATAAATGTATATCCTGAATCCAGGCGGCGAACGAACCTACGAAACTGACGTCGGCGCTTTACGTTGCCGTAAACCTAGGCCGCGGTAATCGCCGGTTGCCTCGGTTGCGTGGCAGCGAGCGTTGTCTCATCGGTCGAGCCGCCTTCGGGTGGCTTTTCCGTCGCAGTCGGCAGCCCGCCGATCGCCGCAATGAGACTCTGAACGCGGATCGACCTAACGAGGGAGGGCTAAGGGGATGTCCACGACCAAGGATGTCGGCCGGCTCCTTCTGCGGTGCGCGGACCGTCCCGGCTTGGTTGCGGCGGTAAGCAGCTTTTTGGCTCAGTCCGGCGCCAATATCGTTTCGCTGGACCAGCATGCAACCGAACAGTCCGGCGGTACCTTCATGCAGCGCACTATCTTCCACCTGCCGGGGCTGACAGCTGCCCGCGACGCGCTGGAAAGCGCCTTCGTCGAGCAGGTTGCCAAGCCCTTCGAAATGGAATTCCGGCTGACCGAGGCGGCCAAGCCAAAGCGTGTCGTGATTCTGGCGTCCAAAGAGGATCACTGCCTTTTGGACCTGCTGTGGCGCAACCGTCGCGGGGAGCTGGACATGTCGGTGTCGATGGTGATCTCCAACCACCCCGACCTCGCCGACCAGGTTCGGCCCTTCGGGGTGCCTTTCCTTCATGTCGCCGCGACGAAAGACAACCGCGCAGAAGCCGAACAGCGCCTGCTCGATCTGGTTCGCGGCAACGCCGACCTGGTTGTTCTCGCGCGCTACATGCAGATCCTCACCCAGGACTTCCTGTCGCACGTCGGCTGCCCGTTGATCAACATCCACCACTCGTTCCTGCCTGCGTTCATCGGGGCGGCGCCGTACCGGCGCGCCAAGGAGCGCGGCGTGAAGCTGGTGGGGGCGACCGCACACTATGTCACCGAGGAACTCGACGACGGACCGATCATCGAGCAGGACGTGGTACGGGTCGACCACCGGCACTCCGTCGCTGACCTGACACGTCTAGGTGCCGACGTCGAGCGCGTAGTCCTGTCGAGGGCGGTGCTCTGGCATTGTCAGGACCGAATCATCCGGTACGGCAACCAGACTGTGGTGTTCTAGCGCGTCGGTTCAGTACTGCGTCGAGCCCTGGTCAATCGAAATCGCCTGTGCGGTAACGAGCTTCGATTCATCACTGGCCAACCAGCAGACGGCGTCGGCGATGTCTTCCGGTTGGGCGACCCAGGTCGGCAGAAACGGCGTCAGTACGTTCATGAGGCCGTGCAGGCCGTCGGCGTCGGCGGCCTTGCCCATGGCTTCGACCATTTCAGCAGAGCCCATCGGGGTGACGACGGGACCCGGATGGACGCTGTTGACGCGAACCGAATGCTTGCCGAGTTCGGCGGCGAATGCGCGGGCCATCCCGGTGACCGCATGCTTGCTGGCGGTGTAGTGAATCATGAACGGCTGCATCTTGACTCCGGCGGCGGAGCTGATCAGGATGATCGACCCGCCGCGGCCGCCGTCGATGATCTTCTGCGCACCGGCCATGACCGTGTTCCATGTGCCGGTGACATTGACGTCCATCACGTCCCGAAACTCCCCGGGCGTGATTGCGTTCCAAGCTCGAGGCGACGAGATGCCGGCATTCGCGACGATGATGTCGAGCCGTCCCAGTTCCGCGACAGCGTGGTCGACGGCCTTGCTCAGCCCGTCATGGTCGCGGGTGTCGACGACAGCGGTGATGACCCGCCGACCGGTCTCCTCGACGAGCCGCGCCGTCTCCTCCAGATCCTCTGGCGTTGCCGGCTCGTAGGGGACGAATGCAGGCAGCTCGCCCGCCACGTCGACGGCGATGATGTCGGCGCCCTCTTTTGCCATCCGGACGGCATGGGCGCGGCCCTGGCCGCGGGCGGCCCCGGTGATGAATGCCACCCTGTCCATCAGCCTCGTCATGCCTGTGCCGCCTTCACCAGATTGCCTCCGATGATCAGCCGCTGGATCTCGCTGGTGCCCTCGTACAACCGCAGCAGCCGGACATCGCGATAGATCCTCTCCACCGGAACCTCGCGCATGTAGCCGCTGCCGCCGTGCACCTGGACCGCGAGATCGGCCACGTTGCCTGCCATCTCGGTGCAGAACAGCTTCGCCGCCGACGGTGCGATCCTGCGGTCCTCGCCGGAGAGCCAGCGCTGCGCGGTGTCACGGACGAGCGCGCGCCCGGCCAGCACGCCGGTCTGCTGATCGGCAAGCATGGCCTGCACCAGCTGAAAGCTGCCGATCGGTTTGCCGCCCTGGGTTGCGGTCGCGGCATAGCCGACGGATTCGTCGAGGGCTCGTTGGGCAATGCCAACGGCCAGCGCGGCGATGTGAACTCGGCCACGCGCAAGCGAGGTCATCGCCGCCCGGTAGCCGATGTCCTCGCTGCCGCCGATCAGCGCGCCCGCAGGCACCCGGACGTCGGTGAAGCTGACGTCCGACGTCCACGCACCCTCCTGGCCCATCTTGTCGTCCTTCACACCGACCTGGACCCCCGCCGCGTCGGCGGGCACAAGGAAGACCGCGATGCCGGCGCCGTTGTCGTCGGCGGGGCGGCTGCGCGCAAAGACGACGAAGAGATCGGCGATGGGGGCATTTGTGATGAATCGCTTGTCCCCGTTGATAATCCAGTCCGCGTCCTCCCGCGAGCCATCGCGAACCGCCTTCGTGCGCAGACCCGATGGGTTCGATCCGGCGCCGGGCTCTGTCAGGGCGAACGAGGCGACTTCACCGGTGGCCAACCGCTCGAGCCACTGCGTCTTCTGTTCGTCGGTGCCGAACCCGACGAGCACCTGACCCGCGATGCCGTTGTTCGTGCCGAACATCGACCGCAGGGCCAGCGAGGTGTAGCCCAGCTCCATCGCCATCTCGACATCCTGGGCCAGGTTCAGGCCGAGACCACCGAACTCCTGGGGGATCGCATAGCCGAACAGTCCCATCTTCGCGGCCTGCTCGCGCAGGTCATCGGGGACCCGGTCGTTGGCAAGGATCTCCTGTTCGCGCGGCACGACTGCACTGCGAACGAAATGACGGGTCTGGGCCAGGATTTCCCGGAAATCCTCGTCGCTGACTTCAGCGGTGGTCATGACAGAGCTGCTCCTGTTCGGCTATCCCGGATAGCGGGAGAAATCATATATGAAATATGATGTCCATTTGCCGGGGCCGTCGTGGTCCGAGAACGAGAACAAGGGTGAGGATGGTGATCGGGTGTCATTGCTGACAGATCAGACAGCAGTGGTCACCGGGGGTGCGCAGGGCTTGGGTTATGCGATCGCCGAGCTGTTCATCGCCGAGGGCGCCCAGGTGGTACTCGGTGACCTCGACCTCGCGGCCACGGAAGCAGCTGCCAAGCAGCTCGGGTCTGACTCCGCATTGGCCGTCCGATGCGACGTGACCAAGGCCGACGAGGTCGACGCGTTGGTCGCCGCGGCCGTCGAGCATTTCGGTGGCCTCGACATCATGGTCAACAACGCGGGCATCACCCGCGACGCCACGATTCGCAAGATGACCGAGGAGCAGTTCGATCAGGTCATCGCCGTGCACCTGAAGGGCACCTGGAACGGGACGAAGGCCGCCGCCGCGATCATGCGCGAGAACAAGCGCGGAGCGATCGTGAACATGTCGTCGATCTCGGGCAAGGTCGGTCTGATCGGTCAGACGAACTATTCGGCGGCCAAGGCAGGCATCGTCGGCCTGACCAAGGCCGCCGCCAAGGAACTGGCGCACCTCGGGGTGCGGGTGAACGCGATTCAGCCGGGTTTGATCAGGTCTGCGATGACCGAGGCTATGCCCCAACACATTTGGGACCAGAAGCTCGCCGAGGTGCCGATGGGTCGGGCCGGCGAGCCCGCCGAGGTGGCCAAGGTCGCGCTGTTCCTGGCGAGCGATCTGTCGTCGTACATGACCGGGACCGTTCTCGAGGTCACCGGCGGGAGGCACGTGTGACGACACGCGACGCGGTGATCTGCGAGCCGGTGCGCACACCGATCGGCCGCTACGGCGGCATGTTTGCGTCGCTGACGGCGGTCGAGCTCGGGGTGACGGCGCTGAAGGGTCTGCTGGACCGGACCGGGATCGCGCCCGATGCGGTGGGCGATGTCATTCTCGGGCACTGCTATCCGAACAGCGAGGCGCCCGCGATCGGTCGTGTCGTCGCACTGGACGCCGGCCTGCCGGTGACCGTGCCCGGTATGCAGGTCGACCGGCGGTGCGGATCGGGTCTGCAGGCGGTGATCCAGGCAAGTATGCAGGTGAGCAGCGGAAACAACGATCTCGTCGTGGCAGGCGGCGCGGAGAGCATGAGCAACGTCGCCTTCTATTCGACGGATATGCGATGGGGCGGAGGGAGATCCGGCGTCAAGGTGCACGACGGGCTGGCGCGCGGGCGAACCACGGCTGGCGGAGCGCACTACCCGGTGCCGGGCGGCATGCTCGAGACCGCCGAGAACCTGCGCCGCCAATATGGCATCTCGCGACGTGAACAGGACGAGCTGGCGGTGGCATCGCATCAGCGAGCGGTCGCCGCGCAGAAGGACGGCATCTTCGCCGAGGAGATCATCCCTGTCACGGTGCGCACGCGGCAAGGCGAGCAGCTGATCGACACCGACGAGCATCCCCGGGCCGACACCTCTGTCGAGTCGTTGGCCAAGCTGAAACCCGTTCTCGGAAAGGATGATCCGGATGCAACCGTGACGGCTGGAAATGCCAGCGGGCAGAACGACGCCGCATCCATGTGCATCGTCACGACGTCGGAGAAGGCCGCCGAGCTCGGGCTGAATCCGCTGGTCCGGCTGGTCTCGTGGGGGTCGGCCGGGGTTGCACCGAACATCATGGGCATCGGCCCGGTCCCCGCCACCGAGGTGGCGCTCGGCAAGGCCGGTCTGCAGCTAAGCGACATCGACCTCATCGAGTTGAACGAGGCATTCGCCGCTCAGGCGCTCGCGGTGATGCGGGAGTGGGGATTCACCGACGCCGACCGCGAGCGGACGAACGTGCACGGGTCGGGGATCTCGCTCGGCCACCCGGTTGGCGCAACCGGCGGGCGGATCCTCGCCACGCTGGCCCGGGAGCTGAATCGGCGCGGCGCACGCTACGGGCTGGAAACCATGTGCATCGGCGGCGGGCAGGGCCTGGCCGCGGTGTTTGAAAGGGTGCCGGCATGACGAAACTCGCTCAGACACTGGGGTTGACGGAGTTCCAGACCGAGATCGTCGCCAACGTGCGGCAGTTCGTCGACAAGGAGATAATCCCCAACGCGCAGCAACTCGAGCACGCCGACACCTACCCGCAGGACATCGTCGACCAAATGCGCGAGATGGGTCTGTTCGGGTTGATGATCCCGCAGGACTACGGGGGCCTCGGCGAGTCGCTGCTGACCTACGCGCTGTGTGTCGAGGAGCTGGCGCGCGGCTGGATGAGCGTGTCCGGGGTGATCAATACCCACTTCATCGTGGCGTACATGTTGCGTCAGCACGGAACAGAGGAACAGAAGCAGCGGTTCCTGCCGAGGATGGCCACCGGGGAGACCCGCGGCGCGTTCTCGATGTCGGAGCCCGAACTCGGCTCCGATGTCGCGGCAATCCGAACGCGCGCCAAGCGCAATGACGACGGCACGTACACCATCGACGGCCAGAAGATGTGGCTCACCAACGGCGGAAGCTCGACGCTGGTTGCGGTGCTGGTGCGAACCGACGAGGGCGCCGATAAGCCGCACCGCAACCTGACGGCCTTCCTGGTCGAAAAGCCAACCGGTTTCGGGGAAGTCGCGCCGGGGCTGCTGATCCCCGGCAAGATCGACAAGCTCGGGTACAAGGGCATCGACACTACGGAGTTGATCTTCGACGGCTACGTCGCCAAAGCCGACGACATCCTCGGTGAGGCGCCGGGCCAGGGGTTCTTCCAGATGATGGACGGCATCGAGGTCGGCAGGGTCAATGTGTCGGCGCGAGCATGTGGCGTCGGCATCCGCGCGTTCGAGCTGGCCGTCAGGTACGCCCAACAGCGTCAGACCTTCGGCAAGCCGATCGCCGAACACCAGGCCATCGCGTTCCAGCTGGCCGAGATGGCGACCAAAGTGGAGGCGGCGCACCTGATGATGGTCAACGCGGCCCGGTTAAAGGATTCCGGTGAACGCAATGACGTCGCCGCGGGGATGGCCAAGTATTTGGCGAGCGAGTTCTGTTCGGAGGTCACCCAGCAGAGCTTCCGCATCCACGGCGGCTACGGATACTCCAAGGAATACGAGATCGAACGGCTGATGCGCGACGCCCCGTTCCTGTTGATCGGTGAGGGCACCAGCGAGATACAGAAGAACATCATCAGCAAGCGACTGCTCGCCGACTATCGGATCTGACGTGTCTGTGGGTGAGTTCGCCACGCGGCCACAGCTTTCCGAGGAAGTGGCGCGGTATGTCCGCAACCGCATCTTCGACGGGTCCTACGCGGCGGGCCAGTATGTGCGGCTCGACCAGTTGGCCGCCGAGCTGGGAATCAGTGTGACGCCGGTGCGGGAGGCCCTTTTCCAGTTGCGCGCCGAAGGGCTGCTCGACCAGAAGCTGCACCGCGGGTTCGTGGTGCTACCGGTGACGCGCCGGGATATCACCGACGTCTCCGACGTGCAGGCGCACATCGGGGGAGAGCTCGCCGCCAGGGCAGCCGCGAACATCACCGACGACGAGGTGCGTGAACTGGAATCGATTCAGGCACGGCTGGAATCCGCCTACGCCGCCGATGACCACGAGCGGGCGGTCCGGCTCAACCACGATTTCCACCGTGCCATCAACGTCGCCGCCGACTCGCCGAAGCTGTCCCAGCTGATGTCCCAGATCACCCGTTATGCGCCAGAATCGGTGTTTCCGGTCGTCGACGGCTGGCCGAAGCGGTCGATGAGGGATCACCGCCGGGTGGTCGATGCGCTGGCCAAGCGTGACGCCGATCAGGCCCGTGCCGCGATGTCCGAACACCTGTCGGCGGGCGCGGTGCCGCTGATCAACCACCTCAAGCAACGAGGCGTGGTCACCTGACCTGGCGAGCAGGCGCGAACTCGCACAGTTCCGGCTCAAATTATGCGAGTTTACGTCTGCTCGGCAGATGACCTGGCCAGCATCTGTTTCAGCGCCGCGACGTCGACCTTGCCTGTGCCGCCGCGGGGAATGTCCTCGTCGGAGCCGACCAGCAGCCACACGGTCGGAACCTTGAACGAACTCAGCAGTTTTCGCGCGGTCACCTGGAGCAGATCGACCGGACCCTCGGCTATCACGACGGCGCCGACGGCACCGGACACGTCGGTGACGAACGCGTTTTGGACGCCGTCGATGCCGCGGAGGGCCTCCTCGACCTCGCTCGGGTAGACGGTGGCACCGCTGACCTTGAACATGTCATCGGATCTGCCGTGATAGAACATGAACCCGTCGCCGTCGAGGTGACCGAGATCGCCTGTGGGGTAGTAGCCGTCGACGGTGAACACGTCCTCGCGACTGCGACGGCAGATGCCGCGCAGCGTGTTGCGCCCGCGGATCTGGATCATGCCGATCGTCCCCGCAGGCACAGGTTCGCCGGTGTCGGGGTCGACGATGCGGACCTCGGTGCCAGCGAACGGTTTACCGCAACTGCCCCATGCCGATCGCGGCATGTCGGTGTCGGCGGGGTAGCCGCAGTAGGGCCCGAATGCCTCCGTCATCCCGAACAACTTGGCCCGAGCGCCTGGCGCCGCCCGCTGGTCGGCGGGCAGCAACGCCTCCAGGCTGCCCTGCCGAAGTGAGGAGAGGTCGGCACCTATCGACTCCGACTGCCGGGCAAGGGCTTCGGCCTGGTCGGGCCAGCCGCGAAACAACGTCACCCGCTCGCGCTCCAGCAGCCGAAGCGTGGTTTCCGGCCGCGGGATCTCCTCGGTCACCAACGTCGCACCGGCCAGCAGCGCCGAAAGGATGCCGCTGCCGAAGCCGCCGACCCAGAAGAACGGCATCGGCAGGTACAGGCGGGTATCGGCGTCGATGCACCGTGCCGCAAGGCCGGACCGCACGGCGCTCAACGCATTGCCGTGCGAATGGATGACACCTTTCGGCGGCCCACTGCTTCCCGACGTGAACATGATGACCAAAGTGTCGGCCGCGGTGACGGTTGCGGTGACGGCGTCGACGGTGGCGGTCGTCGCGGCGGTGGCCTGCGGAAGCCCCTCAGGCGTCCGAACACCGCGCAGTGCGGGCAGATCCGTCGGTGAAAGGCATTCGGACTTCAGCTCGTCGAGATAGCGGTGCCCGCGGAACTCCTCGACGGCCACCAGAAACTGCACGGACGCGACCCGAAGTTGTGTGACGAGTTCTCGCGGCGCAAGCAGGGTGCTGAGCGGGACGAGCACGGCGCCGATACGCGTCAGCGCGATTGCGGTCTGCACCCAGCCGGTGCCGTTGGGCATGATCAGCCCGACGCGGGTGCCCTTGGTCACCCCGGCCTCCAGGAATGCCGCGGCCATCGCGTGGGTGTTCTCATCGAGTTCGCCGAAGGTGATGCGGTTGACCGTGTCGATCACCATGGGCTTCGTCGGGTATTGGGCGCTGCGGTGCCTGACCAGTTCATCGACGGTGGACGGTGACTCAGTCATCCAACACCCTCGCCAGCCGAGTCATGTCCACCTTGCCGCTGGACAGCACGGGTATCCGTGCAGGCGCCACGGCGACGATCCGCTTCGGGATCTTGTACGCGGAGAGCTCCCGCTTGAGTCCGTGCCGAAGGGCCGACTCGTCAACCTCCCCGTCGGTGGCGATGACGGCCACCACCGCTTGTCCGCGGTCGGGATCGGGCACGCCGAACACATACGCCGTCAAGCCATCGCTTATCCGGGCGATTGCCCTCTCCACTTCCGCGGGGGCGACGTTGGCGCCCGCACTCTTGATCATCGAGCCTCGCCTGCCGACGAAGTAGTGAAAGCCGTCGCCGTCGGTTCGGACGAGATCGCCTGTGTGAAACCAGGCGTCGGCATCGAAGCATTCTTCGCGGCTGCGCTTGTAGTAGCGCTGCATGACATATGGCCCACGGATGCACAACTCGCCGTGCTCGTCGACCCTGGTGTCGAATCCCGGCGCAGGCACACCGAAGGATCCGCGCCGGTGTTCGGGTTGATCGGACTCGTCGCCGCTGAGCAGAAGGACACTGCCCGCCTCGGTCAGGCCGAGCATGTTGTGCCGCAGTTCGGGGTCGGCCGGCCGCGCATCGGGCGCCATGATCGGATACAGATTGCCCCGTCGCATCGACGACAGGTCGCGCGTGCCGATGCTGGGATGCCTGGCCAGATGGGCGATGCCCGCGACGAAACCGTTGGTCACGTTGGGTCGCTCGGCCTCGAGGAGGTCGAGCGTCTTGGCGGCGTCGGTGGCGTTGGAGCACAGCAGCGTCGATCCGGCGACCAAGGTGGCAAGCAGACCGAAGGCGAACCCGCCGATCCAAAAGAAGGGCGAGTTGCAGAACAGCGTGTCGTCGGCGGTCAGTCCGCGGATCACGTTGAGGTTCTGCTGGTGTTCGAGCAGGGCGGCGTGGGTGTGCACCACACCCTTGGGCGCCGCGGTCGAACCCGACGTGTAGATGATCGCCAGCGGATCGGATCCGTCTACGTCGGCTTCCAGTGCGCCAAGGGATGCCTCCTCGGCTTCGGGTTCCGGATAGCCGTCGACCAGCACATGGCGCAGCAGGGGGACCGAGTCACGGATGTCGCCCAGCCGCGCGCCGAAGTCGTTGCCGCGGTAGGACGATGTGGCGAGCAGGATCGTCACATCGCTGTGCACGAGTTGCGCCCGGAGTTCGGGCGCGGTGGCGAACGTGGTGAACGGGACCACTACAGCCCCGATCCGGGCCGCCGCCAGCATTCCGATCACGAAGTCCGCGCCGTTCGGATAGAGCAGTCCGATGTGAGTGCCCTTGCCTGCGCCGAGTGCGATCAGACCGCGGGCGAGGTCAGCCGACCGGTGATCGGCGTCGGCGTAGCTGAGCCGGTCGCCGTCACACACCAACAGCGGGTGCGAGCCCCTCGCGGCTGCCTGCCGTCGCAGCACTCCGGCGACGGTG
Organism: Mycolicibacterium stellerae; assembly: GCF_003719305.1. GTDB lineage: Bacteria > Actinomycetota > Actinomycetes > Mycobacteriales > Mycobacteriaceae > Mycobacterium > Mycobacterium stellerae. Next base: position 449,060 of record NZ_RARC01000002.1, on the reverse strand, counting down.
TCGGGCTCAGCCGCCACGGATGGCGCTCAGATCCGGCTTGCCGGACGGCGTCCGGGGGATGGCGTCGACGATTGTGATCTCGGTGGGAATCTCGTAGCGGGCCAGCCGGTTTCGCAGAAACTCCAGTAGCTCGGCGACGTCGGCGGAGGCGGTCTCCCTCAACTCAACTACGGCGACGGGCGTCTCGCCGAGTCGCTCGTCGGGCCGACCGACAACGGCCGCGCCCGCCACGGCGGGATGGCTCTCCAGTGCGGCGCGCACATCGTCGGGCATCACCTTGAAGCCGCCGCGAATGATCGCCTGATCGGCGCGACCCAGGATCCACAGGAAGCCGTCCTTGTCGATGCGGGCCATATCCGTGGTCCGCAACCAGTCCGCCGACGCACCCAACTGACCAGGTTTGACCTCGAGCAGTCCCGGCTCATCGGGGCCGAGCGGGTGGCCGTCGTCGTCGATCACCCGCAGCTGGGCGCCGGCGTTGGCGCGACCGACGCTGCCACGTTTGGCTTGCCAGTACTTCTGATGGTCGGTCAGTGTCCAGCCTGCCACCCCGCCACCGAATTCCGTTGCGGCGTAGGACGTCAGCACGGGAATGCCGAACTTCGCCTGAAAGGCGTCGGCGTCGTCGGCCGAGAGGGGAGCGGTGCCAGAGGTGACGGCGCGAACGCCGTCGAGGTCCTCACGGCGCAGGGAGGAGTGCAAGACCATCCGCAGTGCCGCAGGTACGAGAGACACCGCACGAGGCCGATGCCTGCGCACGGCGTCGGCCCACGCGTCGAGATCGAATCGCGACAGCAGCGCGAACGGTCTGGCCTCGACGATGCACTGCAGCACCCGGAACACCCCGCCGATGTGCACAAGCGGTGCGTTCACGATCGCCACGCCGCGACGTACCTCTGTCGGCGGCTGCGACTCCTCCGGCTCGGGGCCCATCACGCTGTGCGCCAGCATGTCGTAGGTGAGATCGATCCGCTTCGGCGGACCGGTGGTGCCGCTGGTCAACATCCGCACCGCGACACCGGGTCTGGCCGCATCACGTCCCTTGCCCACCGACTCCAGCTCTGGTTCGGCGTCGAGCGCCGAAATCGATAGCACCGTCGATGCGGAGGTCGGCTCGACGAGCCTCGCCAGATCGTCGCGATCGCCGACGATCACCGGCAGATCGAGCGCGGCGATGTCGGCCTTGGTTCGGGCGTCACCGCGGGACGGGTTGATCACGACCACCGTCGCGCCTGCCAGCAGCACCCCGAGGAACGCGGCGACGTGGGCGGGCGTGTTCCGCAGGAGCATGCCGACCTGTCCGCGGCCGTCGACCCGTGCTTCGACCTGGCGGGCCAGGGCGCCGACCTGACCATAGGTGGACCACTGCGCGTCGTACTCGATCGCGGACGCGTCCGGCGCGATGTCGAGCACGGCGGCGATCCGACGGCGCAACGGGTGAGCGGTCATCACCGGATCCGCGGTTCGGACTTCACCGGCCCGCCCCGCGCCGCGAGTTCGGCGGTCCCGATCGCGTTTCCCAACCGCGTGTAGATCAGGTTCTGCTCGAGCGCGGCCCGGTAGGGCTTGTCGAGCGACTCCCAGATCGCCTTCACGGTGCCCTGTGTCGCCGCAGGCGGCTTGGCGGCGATCGTCGCCGCGATGGCGTGGGCGCGGACCCAGAGCTGGTCCTGTGACACGATCTCGGACACCAGCCCGATCCGTAGGGCGGTGTCGGCGCCGACCCGTTCGTCGTTGCCCATCAAGGCGATTCGCAGGGTCTCGGCCAGGCCGATGCGTCGCATCAGGCCGATCGGTTCGAGCGCGCAGACCAGGCCGGCGGAGACGTGGGAGTCGAAGAACGTGGCGTCCTCCGAACAGATCACGACATCGGACTCGTTGACGAAGTAGAACGCACCTGCGGTGCACATGCCGTGGACCGCGCAGACGACCGGCTTCCACACCTTCTGCCATTTGGGGCTAAGCGCCTCGCCGGGGTCCTCGTGGTTCCATACGTTGTCGGGTTGTCCGTAGGACGACTTGATGTCGAGGCCTGCGCTGAAGGCCCTGTCGCCCGCGGCGCGCAGAACCACGGCGTGCACCGCGTCGTCGAGTTTCACGATGCGCCAGGCGCGAGCCATCTCCTCGCACATCGTCCGGTTGAACGCGTTGAGCGCGTCGGGCCGGTTCAGCGTGATGGTGGCGACGTGGTCGTCGGCATCGACGTCGAGAAGGATGGTTTCGAAGCCCTCGGTCATCGGCACCGCCAATTCGGTGCACGCTTCTCGACGAACGCCCGGGGCCCTTCGAGTGAGTCCTCGGTGTGCAGGTTCCGTTCCCTGAAGGCCTCGGCGAGGATCTCGCCCTCGTGCAGCGGCAGGTCCAGCGTCTTGTGAATGGCCAGTCGGGTGCCCCGAACCGCCAGCGGCGCATTCGAGTTCACGATGTCGCCGATTTCGTGTGCCCGCTCGAGCAGGCGCTCGTGGGGGACGATTTCGCTGATCATCCCCAGCTCATAGGCGCGTTGCGCGTCCATCCGCTCGTGCTTACCCGTCAGCGCCATTCGCAGGGCGACATTGCGGGGCAGGACTCGCGCCAGCCGGACCATCTCCCGACCGGCGACAAGGCCGATGCTGACGTGCGGGTCGAAGAAGGTGGCCTTATCGGATGCGATGACGATGTCGCCGGTGGTGACCCAGTCAAGGCCCGCGCCGCAGCAGATGCCGTTGATCGCCGCAAGCACCGGCTTGGCCATCCGGCGAAACGGCGGGGTGCCCTCCTGCGGCGCCTCCCACTGGTCGTAGGTCGACAGGTAGGGGCGTTCGTCGATGACCTTGCCGTCCTCGGGGATCTGCTTGGCGTCCGCACCCGTGCAGAACGCACGGCCTTCACCTGTGACGATGAGAAGCCAGACGGTGTCGTCGCTCTCGGCTTCGTCGTAGGCGGCGCGCAGCTCGGTGATCATGAAGGGGCTGAGCGCGTTGAGCGCATCCGGCCGGTTCAGCGTGATGGTGGCCGTGTGCCCGTTGACCTCGTATTTGATGGTGTCGTAGGACTTAGTGGCCATCGGTGGTCCCTTCGTCGAGTCGTTCGTCGGTCATCGGCCGTGGAACTCCGGTGTGCGTCGTTCCCGGAACGCGGCCAGGCCTTCTTTGAAATCGGCTGTTCGACAGGAAAGTTCGAGGTTGAATAGCTCCTGGTTCATCGTCTGCGGCAGGGTGGCGTGCTGGCCGTAATGAATGGCCTGCTTGGCCAACCCGATCGCGACCGTCGGAGCCGAAGCCAGCTGCGACAACAGCTCTTCGGCGGTGGCGTCGACGTCGGAGGAGTCGACGGCATCGTGGATCAGCCCCCATTCGGCGGCATCGGAGCCCGTGACCTTCTCTCCGAGCAACAGCATCCGCCTGGCCCGCGCCAGCCCCACCAGCCGCGGCAGTAGCCATGTCGAGCCCGAGTCGGGGCTGAAGCCGCGGGTCACGAACGGCTCCCAGAACACCGCGTCGGCGGCCGCCACGGTGAAGTCTGCGGCCAGTGCGAGGTTGCAGCCGAGGCCGACGGCCCAACCCCGCACGGTGCACACCACGGGCAGGTGGATGGTGTAAACCAGTTCGATCAGCCGGTGCGAGGTGTGCGGGATGCGTCGGACCAGATCGCCGGTGCGCGGCCGGTGCCCGCCGGAATTCGCGGCGACCCAGTCGGCTCCCGCGCAGAAGTCGTCACCGTCGCCGCGAATGTGAATGGCCCGCAACGAGTCATCGCTCGCGGCCTCGATCAGCGCACTCACGAGTTCGTCGACCATCGAATGGCTCAGCGAGTTGCGCATGGCCGGGCGGTCGAGGGTCAGCCGCAGCAGCGCGCCGTCCCGGCGCACAGTCACCGCGCCGTCAGCGGAGCCGGCCTCTTGACTCACTGTCGGGTCCCTTCCTGAGCTGTATACGGATACCCATACAGTAGGCTAAACCATTACTATCCTATACAAAATAGAAAGGAAAGGCCCGAATGGCGGATGACACCCCTCGGTTCGGTGAGCGGCCGCTCGCCCAGACCGTGGCCGCCGCGGGCGCGCTCCGGCGCCTCGCCGGCCAGTTGCTGTCGCTCGAGCAACCCCACCCCACCGTCGAGGCGATGATCGAGCAGGTCGCCCAATGGGAAGCCGAACTGGCCCACGCCGTTCCGCCCGACCCGACACCGCGGATCGGCGATGACGGCGCCGACACCCAGCGCGTCTACCTGTCCCACGCGTTCGACATCGGCGCCTTCAACCCATGCTTTCCGGAATACGAATTCGACCGCATCGACGCCGAGGCGGCGCAGGGACGGGTCGCCTTCCCCGTCGTCTACGAGGGGCCGCCCGGTCTTGTGCACGGCGGCTTCCTCGCGGTGTTCTTCGACTGCGTGATCCAACACCAGAACTGCGCCACCGAGCTGTCGGGCAAGACCCGGTCGCTGAGTGTGAAATTCCGCAGGCCCACACCCATCCTCACCGACCTCCGCTTCGACGTCACCCGCACGCAGGAGGACCGAGGCGTCACGTCGACGGCGCGGCTGCTGCTCGACGACGAGGTGCTGTGCATCGGCGAGGCCACCACGCTCGCGCTGTCGCCGGACAAGCTCACGGGCTTCAACTTCGGCAAGCGACGAGGCTGACCCCGGTGGAGTTGAAGGGCATCCGCCAGCCGCGCGTCGCAGAGATCGTGGCAGCGCGGCTGCGCGAGGAGATTCTGTCCGGTCGCCTGAAGGAGTTGCCGTCGCAGGAGAGCCTGTTTCAGCAGTTCGGGGTGAGCCCGCCCGCGCTGCGCGAAGCCATCCACATCCTGGAGACCGACGGTCTGATCTCTGTGCGGCGCGGCAACGTCGGGGGAGCGGTGGTGCACCTACCATCGGCGACCCGAACGGCACACATGATCAGCATGGTGCTGCAGACCCGCGGCTCCACACCCGCGGACGTCAGCGAGGCGCTGCTGCACCTCGAGCCGATCTGCGCCGGGATGTGTGCGTCGCGCGAGGATCGGATGACCGAGGTCGTGCCGCACCTGCAGGCCGAAATCGAGCTTCAGACAGAGCAATTCGACGAGGTATCGGCCTACGTGCCGAACGCAAGGCGCTTTCACGAAGCGCTGGTGTCCCGCTGCGGCAACGAACCGATGATCCTGCTGATCGGCTCGCTCGAATTGGTCTGGTCGGCCCACGAGTCCTCGGTGTGGAGCGACGACGACGTGAACCACAAGACGATGCGCGCCGCACTGCGCGACCACCAACGGCTGCTGGACGCCATCCGTGACGGCAACGCGGCCCGTGCGGTCCGGCTGGCTCAGGACCATCTCGCCGCGGCCAGGCGCAACACGCTGGCCGTCGGTGCGGACAAAACCATTGAGGCGAAACTGATTTCGAGGAGTTCGGGACAATGACTGCTTCAACCGACGAGCGCGTGCTGTTCGACGTCGATGCGGACAAGCGGATCGCGACGATCACGTTGAACAACCCCAAGCAGCGCAACTCATACGACGCGGCGATGCGCGAGGCCGTCGCCCGCTGCCTGGACCGGGTCGCCGAAGACGACGACATCACCGTGGTGCTGCTGCGCGGGGCCGACGGGGTGTTCAGCACCGGTGCGGACATGAACAACGCCTACGGTTGGTACGGCGAGCGTGACGAGCGTGAGGACGGCAAGAAGAGCAGGCCAAGCCAACGTCGGCGGCTCACCGTCGACCGCAAGTCCTTTGGCTTCTACCACAACCTGATGGGCTTCCCGAAGATCACCGTCGGCGAGATCAGCGGCTACGCGCTCGGCGGCGGGTTCGAGATGGCGCTGATGACCGACATCTCCGTGATCGCCCGTGACACGAAGATCGGCATGCCCGCCACCCGCTTCCTCGGACCCGCGCTTGGCAGCCTGCACATGTTCTTCCACCGCCTCGGCCCGGTACTGGCCCGTCGGATGCTGCTAACCGGCGACATCATCGAGGCCGGCGCCGTGGAGCACCTTGGCGTCTTCACCGACACCTGCGAGCCGTCGAAGGTCACCGCCAGGGCCAGATACTGGGCGGAGAAGGCGGCCAAGATGCCCGCCGATGGGGTCGTCATCGCCAAGGAAGCCTTCCGCCTCGTCGAGCAGAGCCAGGCCTACCAAGGCGAGGAGGTGGCGAGCTACCTGTTCCACGCATACGGGACGAACCTGCAGTTCGCGCCTGGCGAGTTCAACTTCGTCAAGACGCGGGCGGCGCACGGCACCAAGGAGGCGTTCCGCCTGCGTGACGAGCATTTCCACGTGCCCGAGCCGGAGTGAGCGCGGTCACATGCTGAGAGCAATACAGTATCTGCTACTTTTGTAAAGTCGTTACCGCCAAAAGCTGAGGTCAAAACAACATGGGCACACCCGTCATCGTCGGCGCCGCCAGGACAGCGATCGGCCGGTCCTTCAAGGGGACGCTGGTCAACACCAGCCCGGAAACACTGATCACCACGGTGCTTCCCGAGGTCGTCCGTCGGTCAGGTGTCGACCCGGCCGCCTTCGACGACATCATCATCGCCGAATCGCACTACGGCGGCGGCGATCTCGCCCGCTATGCGGCGACCGCGACCGGAATGGACGGTGTTCCCGGTCAGTCGGTGAACCGGCACTGCGCGGGCAGCCTGACCGCGATCGGCAATGCGGCGGCGCAGATCGGCTCCGGCATGGAGCGAGCGTTGGTCGCAGGCGGAGTGCAGTCGCTGTCGATGACGCCGCTGACGAACTGGCGCATCCCCGGTCCCGAGCTGAAGTTCGAGGAGCGCTGGATGCCGCCGACGCACGTCGAGACGCCGGACGCGCCCGCCAAGGACATGTCGATCACCGTCGGCTGGAACACCGCGCAGTCGGTCGGCATCACCCGCGAGGAGATGGACGCGTGGGCGGCGCGGTCTCACCAGCGTGCGATCGCCGCGATCGACGCGGGCAAATTCCTCGACGAGATCATCCCGCTGAAAGTCCAGCAGTTCGACGGATCCGTCATCGACTTCAGCGTCGACGAGTTCCCGCGTCGCGACACCACCGTCGAGAAGCTCGCCGGGCTGAAGGTGCTACATCCCGAGATCGAGGGCTTCTCCATCACCGCGGGCAACAGCAGCGGCACCAACGACGCCGCGGCGGCGGTGGCCCTGGTCGACAGTGACTACGCCGACGCCGAGAAGCTGACGAAGATGGCCACCGTGAGGGCGTGGGCGGCAGCCGGTGTGGCGCCGCGCGACTGCGGGCTGGGCGCGGTGAAGGTGATCGGCAAGGTGCTCGACCGGGCCGGCCTGACGCCGTCGGACGTCGCGCTGTGGGAGATCAACGAGGCCTTCGCCTCTGTGCCGATCGCCGCTTGCCGCGAATACGGTCTTGACGAGGAGCTGGTGAACTTCTCCGGAAGCGGCTGCAGCCTTGGCCATCCCATCGCCGCATCGGGTGCGCGGATGGTGACGACGCTCGTCTACGAGCTGCAGCGGCGCGGCGGTGGCATCGGCGTCGCGGCGATGTGCGCAGGCGGCGGCCAGGGCGGCGCCGTCGTCATCGAGGTCTAGCTAGCGATTTCGGCGCGCTCACATACGCTGAGCGCACGCGAGCGCGCCCAAATCACTTTTTGCGGGCTGGCTTTTTCGACGCCTCGATCAGTCGCTCGGCGTGGTCGAGGATGCACTCGAGGCCGTAGTCGAAGTTGAAATCGTCTGCCGCGCCGATGCGGTGGCCCTTTGCCGTCGCCTGTGCGAGCAGAGGCGCCGTCGCGGGGTCGACGATCATCGCCTCCTCGAAGTCGCCGGGCCCGCCGTCTGTGGACCGGTTCTTGTCGTAGAGCCGCTGCAGCACAACCGATCCGCGCACATGTACCGACACCGCGGAGTAGGTGTCGAAGGCGTCCTCCGGTGACAACCCGGCCTCGGCGAGGCTTTCGATCGCCTTTTCGACGGCGGCCACCCCCAGCTTGGCCGCACGTGGGCTCAATGCTGACCGGATGAGAATCAGATCGGACAGAATCGGGTTGCCGAGGAACGTCTTTCGCATCGTGCGTGCGTGATTGGCGAGCGTCTCACGCCAGTCCTCGGCCTCCACATAGGGTGTGGCGAACACGTATTGCTTGAGCGCGCGGTCCGTCATCGCGTTGAGCAGGTCGTCCTTCTTGCGGAAGTACCAGTAGATGCTTGTCACTCCGACGCCGAGGTGCTTGCCCAACAACGGCATGCTGAGGTTGTCGATGCCAACATCCTCCGCGAGCTCGAATGCGCCCTTGATGATGTCGTCGGGGTTGATGGACCCGCGTTCGCGTCGCTGACGCTTCTCCGCGGTTGCCTGCTTGGCCACGACGGGCACCTCCATCTGTTTCGCTCAACTACTGTAAGACCTATAGTAAGCTTTTCTAGCAGAGTTGGTGCGCAGGCGAAGGGCTACGTGTGTCTGAAGAGGTTCTACGGGAGCGCCGCGGACGCGTTCTCATCATCACCATCAACCGGCCGGATCAGCGCAACGCGGTGAACCTCGCGGTCAGTCAGGGTTTGGCGGACGCCGTCGACGAACTCGACGACAGCGCCGACCTGTCCGTCGGGATCATCACCGGGGCAGGCGGAAACTTCTGCGCGGGCATGGACCTCAAGGCGTTCGCCGCCGGTGAGGTCGTCGCGATACCCGGCCGAGGCATCGGGTTCACCGAGCGGCCGCCGAGAAAGCCGCTGATCTCCGCAGTCGAGGGGTACGCGTTGGCGGGCGGCACGGAGGTGGTGCTCGCCACCGACCTGGTGGTGGCGTCGCGGTCCGCGAAGTTCGGCATCCCGGAAGTCAAGCGCGGATTGGTCGCCGCCGGTGGCGGACTGCTGCGGCTGCCACGGCGCATCCCGTACCAGAAGGCGCTCGAATTGGCTTTGACCGGAGAGAGTTTCACCGCCGAGCAGGGCGAGCAGTGGGGTTTCGTCAATGCTGTCACCGAGCCAGGGGAGGCGCTGGGCGGCGCGGTCGAGCTGGCTGAGCGCATCACTGCCAACGGTCCGCTGGCAGTCGCGACCACCAAGGAGATCATCACGAAGTCCGCGGAGTGGTCCGAAGAAGAGATGTGGAAGAAGCAACTCGAACACATCCTGCCGATCTTCACCTCCAACGATGCAAAGGAAGGCGCGATCGCATTCGCCGAGAAGCGCGCGCCCAACTGGACCGGCACTTAAGAGCGGCAGATGGATCTCGGCCTGGAGAACGCCACCGCGGTAGTCGTCGGCGGCGGCCGCGGCATGGGGTTGGCCACCGCCCGCTGCCTTGCCGATGACGGAGCGCGCGTCGCGGTCGTCGGCCGAACCCAGTCCGTGCTCGACGACGCGGTCGCCGACCTGTCGAGCCGCGGCAGCCCCGACGCGCTTGCTCTGGTGGCCGACGTCACCGATGCCGAAGCGGCCCAACGCGTTTTCGACGAAGTCGCGCATCGGTGGGACGGTGAGCTCAACATCCTCGTCAACGTCGCGGGTCCCGGTGCGGTGGGCGCCTTCACCGACCTCACCGACGAACAGTGGCGGCAGGCCGTCGACGAAGGCGTGATGGGCATGGTGCACTGCGTCCGCTCCGCACTGCCGCTGCTGCGCAAGGCGCAGTGGGCACGCATCGTCAATTTCTCGGCGCATTCGACACAGCGCCAGAGCGTCATCCTGCCCGCTTACACGGCGGCCAAGGCGATGGTCACCAGCATCTCGAAGAACCTTTCACTGGCGCTGGCCCCCGACGAGATCATGGTCAACGTGGTTTCGCCCGGCAGCATCCTGTCGGAATCGCTTGCGGGCTGGGCTGATTCGGTCGGCATCGACGGGAGCGATCCCTACGCGGTGATGGCAGGCATCGACAAGCATTTCGGGCACCCCGCGCATCTGCCGCGCGCAGGCCGGCCCAGCGAGATCGGTCCCGTCGTCGCGTTCCTGGTCTCGCGACGCAACTCCTACATGACCGGCGCCAACATCAACGTCGACGGCGGGTAGCGACTTCACCTGAGAAGGAGGCGACATGGCAACAGCACGCGATGCGCGCGAATGGGCACGCACGGGCCTGCGCGGAATCGGCAACAGCCTCTACACGCCGTTCTGTGGTACCGACGGTGACGACATCGACTGGAACGCCTACCGGACCCTGGTGCGTTACTGCGTAGGCGAGCTCAAACACCCGATGCTGTGGTGCACCAGCGGAATCGCGGAGTTCTGGTCGCTGACGCTCGCCGAGCGAAAGCAGTTGCTGGAGATAGCAATCGAGGAAGGCCGCAGGGCCGATCCCGATGTCGTCATTCAGGCCTGCACCGCCGCCACGTGCGCCAAGGACTGCGTCGAGCTGACGCAGCACGCCCAGCAGGCGGGTGCCGACATCGCCTACATCCAGACGCCGATGATGGAGGCGCACGGCGGTGAAGGCGTGCTGAACTTCTTCCGCTACATCGCCGATCGCACCGACATCGCGCTCGGCATGTTCAACTCGCCGTCGTCGGGCTACGTGCTGACTCCCGCCGAGGGTGCGCGGATCTATACCGAGATCCCGGCCGTCTGCGCGACGAAAGAGGGGGCGTTCCGGCCCGCGAGCAGTCGGCTGCTGCACGAGCTGGCGCCCAATCTGACGATCTGGGAGTGCGACCTGACCGTCTACCGGGCGGGCTGGCTGCGGGCCGGCATCGTCGGTGCCGCACAACTCGGCACCGCGGGCTATCTGTACGAGACGCCGGAGCGGCCGATCATCTCCGAGTACTGGGAGCTTGTCTGGAACGACAAGTTGATCGACGCAATGGACTATGCCGAGAAATCCGGGCTGGACCAATTCGGCGTCGACATGGCGTCCTGGTTCACCTGTTATCCCGGCCGACCGGAGTACTTCACCCACTGGGGCGGCGCGTTCAAGTACGCCGCGTCGGTGCTCGGTCTGCCGATCGGCGATTATCCGCACTCGCGACCGCCGCAAGCCACGTTTCCCGCCGAGGGTAAGTCGCAGATCGATGCAGCGTATCGACGGTACGGGCTGGTCTCCAGCTGAGGAAGGCGACAGGTGCGGAAGGCGCTACCGAAAGGTGTACAGTAAGTGCCGTGAGTGCTGACGACCCGGTCCTCTACGAGCTACGAAGCAGCGGTGTTGCCGTGCTGACCCTCAACCGGCCAGAGCGGATGAACGGGTGGGGCGGCGGGCTGGCGGCCAAGTTCTACACCCTGCTCGACGAGGCCGAGGCCGACCCGGATGTGCGGGCAATCGTCGTCACCGGGGCGGGCCGGGCGTTCTGCGTCGGCGCCGACATGGGCGACCTGTCGTCGATCGAGACGGCGAACACCAACGGCGAGACCGACATCTCCACGTTGGTCGGCGAACGTCATCCGCATTTCGTGGCGACACTGCGCAAGCCGGTCATCGCCGCGATCAACGGCGCCTGCGCGGGCATCGGGCTGACCCAGGCGCTGATGTGTGACGTCCGGTTCGCGGCCGCCGGGGCGAAGTTCACCACCTCGTTCGCGCGCCGCGGCCTGATCGCCGAATACGGCATCAGCTGGATACTCCCGCGAGTCGTCGGCTGGGGCGTCGCGATGGACCTGCTCCTTTCCGGCCGGGTGTTTCTGGCCGAGGAGGCGAAGGTGCTCGGCCTTGTCAACGACGTCGTCGCGCCGGAGGAGCTGCTGCCTCGGGCGATCGCCTACGCCGAGGACATCGCCGCCAACTGCGCGCCGAGTTCGCTGTCGGTGATCAAACAACAGGTGTACGCAGACGCGATGCGCGACGTGTTCGAGGCCAGCGACCACGCCGAGAAATTGATGCACGAATCCATGCAACGTCCCGACTTCATCGAGGGCATCACGGCATTCTTCGAGAAGCGCACACCGAACTTCCCGCCGCGCAAGGAGGTCACCTTATGACGCTGGACTATCAGGCGATCGACGTCGACAACCACTACTACGAGCCCGTCGACTCCTTCACCCGATACCTACCCAAGGAGTTCAAGCGCCGCGGTGTGCAGATGCTCACCGAGGGCAAGCGCACGTTCGCCGTCATGGGTGGTGTGGTCAACCAGTTCATCCCGAACCCGACGTTCGACCCGATCATCGAGCCGGGCTGTCTAGATCTGTTGTTCCGCGGTGAGATTCCCGATGGCGTCGACCCGGCGTCGCTGATGAAGGTCGACCGCCTTGCCGACCATCCCGAGTACCAGAACCGCGACGCCCGGGCAAAGATCCTGGACAAGCAGAACCTCGAGACGGTGTTCATGCTGCCCACGTTCGCGTGCGGGGTCGAGGAGGCCCTCAAGCACGACATCGAGGCGACGATGGTGTCGGTGCACGCCTTCAACGAGTGGCTCGACGACGACTGGGGCTTCGACCGCCCCGATCACCGATTCCTGTCGGCGCCGATCATCTCGCTCGCCGACCCCGAAAGGGCCGTCGAGGAAGTCGAGTTCGTGCTGGCGCGCGGCGCCAAGATCGTGTGTGTGCGCCCCGCGCCGGTGCCCGGCATCGTGAAGCCGCGTTCGCTTGGTGACCCATTGCACGACCCGGTGTGGGCCCGGCTGGCCGAAGCGGGTGTTCCCGTCGTCTTCCATCTTTCCGACAGCGGGTACCTCGCGATAGCGGCGCTGTGGGGCGGCAAGGCGACGTTCGAGGGATTCGGAAAGAAGGATCCGCTGGATCAGGTGCTGCTCGACGACCGCGCCATTCACGACTCGATGGCGTCGATGATCGTCCACCAGGTCTTCACCCGGCACCCGACTCTGAAGGTCGCCAGCATCGAGAACGGCTCCTACTTCGTCTACCGCTTGATCAAGCGGCTCAAGAAGGCCGCCAACACGGCGCCCTATCACTTCAAGGAAGACCCGGTCGCGCAGCTTCGCAACAATGTCTGGATCGCGCCGTACTACGAGGACGACGTGAAGCTGCTGGCCGAGACCATCGGCGTGGACAAGATCCTGTTCGGCTCGGACTGGCCGCACGGTGAGGGACTCGCCGACCCGATGTCGTTCACCGCCGACATTCCGCAGTTCCCGGAGTTCAGCGACGAGGACACCAGGAAAGTCATGCGGGATAACGCCCTCCAGCTGCTTGGCGTGAACGTGTCGGCATGAGACCGCGGACGTGAGGAGCGCACAGGGTGCCTGAGTGGACCATCGGCGATGTCGTCGACGCCATCGCCGACGTCATTCCGGACCGCCCCATGACGGTATGTGGTGACCGCCGCACCAGCTACGGAGAAATGGCGCAGCGCACGCGCCGGCTGGCGAACTTCCTGGCGGAAAGGGGGTTCGGCACCCACCGCGAGCGCGACGAGCTGGACAACTGGGAGTGCGGCCAGGACCGGGTCGCGTTGATCATGCACAACGACCGCTATCCCGAGATGGTGATCGGCTGCCTGAAGGCCCGCACCGTCCCGGTGAACGTCAACCACCACTACACCCCCGGCGAGGTCGCCGACCTCCTCGACTACGTCAAACCGCGCGCCGTCATCTACCACCGCGCATTGGGTGCGAAATTCGCCGACGTGCTGGGATCGGTGGGCGCCGACCTCCTGATCGACGTCGACGACGGCACCGACGGCCTCGGCATCCCGGGATCTGTCGGCGTGGACGACGCTGTGGCACAAGGTGATCCGGAACTTCGCATCGCGGGGTCGCCGGACGACGCCATCATGTACTGCACAGGCGGCACGACGGGCAGACCGAAGGGCGTGCTGTGGCGGCAGGGCGACACCTACGTGTCCTCGATGGTGGGCGCCGACCACGAGTCTGCGACCGTGATCCACGACAAGGTGCGCCGCAACCAGGGCGCCCCGTGGTTCGCGGTATCGCCGCTGATGCACGCGGCCGGCCTGTGGACGGTGTTCTCCGGGACGCTGGCCGGGCTGCCGGTGGTGCTCTACGACGACCGGACCAAATTCAACCCACCCCTGGTCTGGCGGACCGCCGAGCGGCAGAGGGTCGGCATGATGACGATGGTGGGCGACGCCTACGCGGCCCCGCTGATCGAGGAGCTCAATCGAAACAGCTATGACCTGTCGTCGTTGTACGCCATCGGAACGGGCGGTGCCGCAACCAATCCCAAACATGTCAGCGCGCTCCTGGAGAAGCTGCCCAAGCTCACGATCATCAACGGCTACGGCTCGTCGGAGACCGGCAACATGGGATTCGGGCGCAACCAACGCGGGTCACACCGCGACACCTTCGATCTGCGCGAGGGTGGCACCGTGGTGTCCGACGACATGACACGATTCGTCGAACCCGGCGAACCGGAGGTCGGCTGGGTGGTGCGCACGGGCCGGATACCGTTGGGCTACTTCGACGATGCCGACGCCACCCGCAAGACCTTCCCGGTCGTCGACGGCAGGCGCGTGGTGGTGTCGGGCGACCGCGCGTCGCTCGAGGCGGACGGCACGCTGCGCCTGTACGGCCGCGACTCGCTTGTGGTCAACACCGGCGGGGAGAAGGTCTTCGTCGAGGAGGTCGAGGCGGTCCTGCGGGCATGCCCAGGCGTGGTCGACGCGCTGGTGGTCGGGCGCGAGAGCGACAGGTGGGGCCAGGAGATCGTCGCGCTGGTGGAAACCAGTTCGGAGACGACGGCCGACGCGGAGGCACTGCATGCCGCGTGCGTGGCGGACCTCGCCCGCTTCAAGGCGCCCAAGGAGTTCATCTTCGTCGACAAGGTGCGCCGCCTCGGCAACGGAAAGGCCGACTATCGGTGGGCGAAAAGTCAAGCGACACAGCGGGTGACGACATGACACACAAAGCAAGCCGGGCCATTGACTGTCTGGTGAACGTGCACTTCGGCGAAACCGACCAGCAACCGACCTGGATGCTCAAGGTGCGCGACGACTACTTCAAGGGTCCCGACTCGATGTTCGCCCCCGTCGAGGAGTCCGAACTGCTCGACGAAATGGACGAGCAGGGTGTGGCGAAGGCGATCCTGATGGACAACCTCGCCAAGCCGTCGGTCACCGCCCGCAAGTTCGTCGAGTCGCGACCCGACCGGTTCAGCCTGGCGATGGGTGGCGTGAACCTGCTCAAGCCGATGCCGTCGCTGCGCGAGCTGACCGCCGTCGTCAACGACCTTCCTGTCGCGTATGCCGTTGTCGGGCCGAGCTTCTGGGGTGACGGCCAGTATCCGCCCAGCGACGCGGTCTACTACCCGCTCTACACCAAGTGCGCCGAGGTGGGGCTGCCGCTGTGCATCAACACGGGTTTGCCGGGGCCGCCGATTCCCGGCGAGGTGCAGAACCCGATCCACCTCGACCGGGTGTGCGTCCGCTTTCCCGAGCTGAAGCTGTGCATGATCCACGGCGCTGACCCGTGGTGGGACGTCGCGATCCGGCTGATGATCAAGTACGAGAACCTTCGGTTGATGACGTCGGCCTGGTCGCCCAAACGGCTGCCGGACAGCCTGCTGCACTACATGCGCACCCGCGGCAAGAACAAGGTGATCTACGCGTCGGACTGGCCGGTGCTGCGAATGCGGCGCGTGGTACCCGAAGCGCTCGCACTAGATCTGCCTGCAGACGTGCTGGACAACTACCTCTACAACAACGCCAACGAATTCTTCTTCGGAGAACAGGATCACTGAGGATGGACCGATACGAACTGCGCAGGCTGGATTACAGCCTTTCCGAGGATCACAAGGCGATCCAGGAGGCGTACAAGCAGTTCTTCAAGACGCACTGCCCGATCGAAACCGTGCGCGCCGCACAGGAATCCGGGTTCGACAAGAGCCTGTGGGAGCGACTGTGCGCGATGGGCGCCACCACCATGGCGCTGCCCGAGTCCGCGGGCGGCGACGGGGCGACGCTCGTCGACCTGACGCTGGTGGCCGAGGAGATCGGCCGGTCGCTGGCGCCTGTCCCGTGGATCGACCACGTCGTTGCGGCGCGACTGCTGGCGCGGTTGGGTGCGCTGGACGCCGATCTCGTCACCGGCAAGCAACTCGCCGCATTCGATCCGCAGCACGCGCGCGTGTCGGGGGTTCGGCTGATCCCCACCGGGTCGATCGCCGACCAGATCCTGGTGCGCGACGGCAGCCCCGAAAGCCCCGATGTCGTGGTCCTGACATTCGGTACGCGCCCGGTCAAGGTCGACAACATCGGCAAGCTGCCGATGGCGTGGGTGGACCCGGAGGCGGCTGACAGCAAGACCGTCGTCGCGAGCGGAGCCGAGGCGTTGGCGGAATACCAACGGGCGCTGGATGAATGGCGGGTGTTGTCGGCGGCGGCCCTCGTCGGCCTTGTCGAGGAGACGATGACGATCGCGGCCGAGTTCGCCAAGAACCGCTACACGCTTGGGGTGCCGATCTCCACGCTGCAGGCCATCTCGCATCCGCTCGCCAACATCGCGATCACCGTTGCGGGCGGACGCAACCTGGCGCGTCGCGCGGCGTGGTTCCTCGACAACGAGCCCGACGAACGGCGGGAGCTGGCGCCGTCGGCGTTCGTGTTCATGGCCGAGGAGGCCTCCAAGGCCGCCACCATGGCAGTGCAGGTGCAGGGCGGTCTCGGTGTGAGCGCGGAGGCGGCGGCCACCGCGTATCTGGTTCGCGCCCGCGGATGGGCGTTGGCGGGCGGCGATCCCGGCGCCAGTGCGAAGTACATCGCCGAGATCGTCGCGGCGCGCGAGAGCGGGGGAGTGAAGTAGATGGATTTCTCACGGGTCGAGCTGTCCGATGAGGACGAAGCGTTCCTCCATGAGTCACGCGCATACCTGCGCGAGCTCGTCACAGACGAGGTCATCCGCCGCGACCGCGAGACCGGCGACAACTTCAACGAGGACGTGCATCTGGCGCTTGGGGCCGACGGATACCTTGTGCGCGAATGGAAGCCGGAAAGCGAGGGCGGATTCAGCCGGGTCAGGAACCGCATCTGGCAGCTGGAGAAGCGCAGGGCACATGTGCCGTGGGTGACCTTCGGCACCACCGCGATGATCGCCCGGTCGGTCGAGAAGTTCGGTTCACCCGAACTCAAGGCCGAGGTGATGCCGAGGGTGTTCAACGGCCAGGTGCGGCTGTGCCTCGGATACACCGAGCCCGAGGGCGGCTCCGACGTCGCCACCTGCAAGACACGCGCGGTGCGCGACGGCGACTCCTGGGTCATCAACGGGTCCAAGATGTTCACCACCGGTGCCCACAACTGCCAGTACGTCTTCCTCATCACCAACACCGACCCGGATGCGCCGAAGCACAAGAGCCTCACCATGTTCCTGGTGCCGCTTGACTCGCCGGGAATCGAAATCCAGGGCATCCGGACCGTCGACGGCGACCGGACGAACATCGTCTACTACAGCGACGTCCGCGTCGACGACAAGTACCGGCTCGGCGAGGTGAACAATGGCTGGACCGTGGTTCGCGAACCGCTCAACGTCGAGCACGGGGCCGTCGAGGCCGCACCGGACGGCTTGGCGGACGTCTCGATCATGATGCACCAGGCCGGGTTCATGGCCACCGCGGCCGACAAGGCGGCCGCCAAGGTCGCCGAGACGGGCCCCGACGGCCGCAAGCTGATCGACGACGGCTCGGTGGCATACCGCCTGGGCCGCAGCATCGCTCGGATGGAGGCGTCGCTCTCGGCCACGAGCATCTTCGGGCGGGTGGCGCTCGCGCAGACGATGCGTGACATCTCACCGGACCTGATGGACATCCTCGGTACTGCTGCGTCGTTGCCGATCGGAACCGACGGCGCCGCGGATGACGGTGCCGCCGAATACGTCTACCGTTTCGCGCCGCTCGTCGGCATCTACGGCGGGACGCTCGAGGTGTTCCGCAACATGATCGCCCAATATGTCCTCGGCCTCGGTAAGCCCAACTACTCGCCACCGGTGCAGAAGCAGGCTTCGTGACCACCCGACCGGCGCGGCGGCGAGTACTGGTGATGGGCGCCAGCGGCTTCGTCGGCTCACACGTCACGAGAAAGCTGGTCGAGCGCGGTGACGACGTGCGGGTGTATCTGCGCAAGTCCAGCCTGACGGTGGCGATCGACGACCTCGATGTCCAGCGCGCGTACGGCGATCTCCGCGACGACGACGCGTTGCGCGCAGCGATGGCCGACCGCGACGCGGTGTTCTACTGCATCGTCGATACCCGCTTCTATCTGCGAGACCCGGCACCACTGTTCGCGACGAACGTTGAAAGCCTGCGTCGCGTACTTGACATCGCGGTCCACGCGGACCTGGAACGGTTCGTGTTCTGCAGCACGATCGGAACGATCGCCATCGCCGGGAACGGCGAATCCGCAACGGAGGACATGCCGTTCAACTGGGAGGGTGTCGGCGGTGCCTATATCGAATCGCGCCGCCAGGCAGAAGACCTGGTGCTGCAGTACGCCCGCACCAAAAACCTGCCCGCCGTTGCGATGTGTGTATCCAACCCGTACGGACCCCTCGACTGGCAGCCACATCAAGGCATGATGGTCAAGGCGGCGGCGCTGGGGAAGATGCCGGTGTACGTCAACGGGGTGTCAACCGAAGTCGTCGGCATCGAAGACGTGGCGGACGCATTCCTGCTCGCCGCGGAGCGCGGCCGCAACGGTGAGCGCTACATCATCTCCGAAAGCTTCATGCCCATGCGGGCGATGTTCGAGACGGCGGCGTCGGCGGTCGGCGCGAAGCCGCCGCGGTTCGGTGTGCCGCTGGCGATGCTCTACGTCGTCGGCTGGATCATGAGCACGGCGAGCCGGGTGCTGCGGCGAGATCTCTCGATGAACGTCACCGGAGTAAAGCTCCTGCACATGATGTCGGCCGCCGATCACAGCAAGGCGACACGCGAACTCGGATGGGAACCCCGGCCGACGGCCGAGTCGATCAAGCGGGCGGCGAAGTTCTACGTCGAGAATCGGTGAACGTCGGCGTCACAGCGTGACGATCGTCGCCGCCGCGGTGCCAGGAGCGCCGTAGAGCTGGGCGAAACCGACGCGCGGTTGCCCTGCCACCTGGCGGTCGCCCGCCTCACCGCGCAGCTGCCGCACCAGCTCGTGGATCTGGCGCAGGCCCGATGCCCCGATCGGCTCGCCGTTGGCGATCAGCCCGCCGTCGGTGTTGACGGGCATCGGGCCACCGATCTCGGTGGCGCCGTCGGCCAGCAGTTTCTCCTGGTCGCCGTGTTCGCAGAACCCGCACTCGGCCATGTGGATGATCTCGGCGCCCGCATCGGTGTCCTGCAGCTGGATGACATCGACGTCATCGGGTGCAACGCCTGCCTTTTCGAACGCTGCGCGTGCGGCGTAAACCGTCGGTGCCACATCCTCCTCGACCGGTGCGAACGTCGTGTTCACCTCGTACGCGCCGTAGCGGCGGGTGCGAACCTCGACGGCGCGCAGATACACCGGCTTCGATGTGTAGCGGTGCGCGATGTCGGCGCGACACATGACGACCGCGGCGGCCCCTTCGTCGGGGGCGCAGAACATGTACTGGGTCAGCGGATAGTTGAGCATCGTCGAGTTGAGGATGTCTTCCTCGGCGATCGGCTTGCGCCGGAACGCGTTCGGGTTCAACGCGCCGTTGCGGAAGTTCTTGGCGGCGACCTTCGCCAGGGTCGCCTGCGAGATGCCGTTGTCGTGCAGGTAGCGGTTGGCCTTCATGCCGAAGAACTGCGTGGTGAGGTACTGGCCGTTCTCTGCGTACCAGCTCGGCATGCCGACCAGTGCGGGGTCCTCGGTGAAGGCGCCGCGTGGGTGCTTGTCCAAGCCGATCGCAATGCCGATGTCGTAGTCGCCGAGCCGGATACCGTCCGCGCACGCCTTGGCGGCGCTCGCGGCTGTGGCGCAGGCGTTGAAGACGTTGGTGAACGGGATGCCGGAAAGCCCCACCATGCCGACGATCGCGTCGGGGTTGGCCACTGTCCAGCTGCCGCCGGTGGCGAACTGGACGTCCTTCCACTCGACGCCTGCGTCGGCAACCGCGGCGAAGATCGCGTCGACGCCCATCTCCATTGCGGTCTTGCCTTCGAACCGGCCGAACGGGTGCAGGCCAACACCGATGATGGCGACGTCGTTCATGCGGTGAGTGTATCGCAACTGTAACTCTTACAGTATCGTGGTCTGGGTGGCATCGGTAACCGAGCACAAGACCACGTTCTGCCGGATCTGCGAGCCGCTGTGCGGCATGGTCGCGACCGTCGAGGACGGCCGACTGGTATCGCTGCGCCCCGACAAGGACCATCCGCTCTCATCGGGCTTCGCCTGCCAGAAGGGGATCGCGTTCACCGAGGTGCACAACGACCCCGATCGCGTCACCGCACCGCTGCGCCGAACGCCGACCGGATTCGAACCGGTGTCATGGGACGAGGCGCTGACGGATATCGCGCAGCGACTGACCGGGATACTGCACGCTCACGGCTCCGGCGCGGTCGGCTGGTACATGGGTAATCCCGCCGCCTTCAGCTATGCGCACACTTTCGCGGCGCTGATGTTCATCAAGGGCATCGGCCGAGACAGCCATTACTTCACCGCATCCTCACAAGACACCAACAGCAGGCTCATCGCGAGCCAACTGCTCTACGGTGTGCCGACGTCGACGCCGATACCCGATCTGAACCGTACCGATCTGTTGGTGATGATGGGCGCTAATCCCGTTGTCTCGCATGGGAGTTTCCTTACCGCACCACGGATCAAGGATCGCATGCAAGACATCGTCAAGCGTGGCGGACGGGTCGTGGTCGTCGATCCACGGCGCACCGAGACGGCCGCGGCGTTCGAATGGCTGGGTCTGGTCCCGGACACAGACGCCTACCTGCTGCTTTCGCTGTTGCAGGTGATGTTCGCCGACGGCCTCGTCGACTACGCGCAGGTGAGCAGGCAGGCCGACGGGACGGAATGGCTGCGCGCGCTGTGCGAACCGTTCACCCCGGAGACGACAGCCGAGCACACCGGCGTCGACCCCGACAGTGTGCGGTCGCTCGCGCACGAACTGGCGCGCACGCCGCGCGCCGCCGTCTACGGCAGACTCGGCACCTGCGTCGGCAGATACGGCACGCTCACCGCCTACCTGATCGACGCGGTCAACCTCGTCGCGGGAAACCTCGATGTCCCCGGCGGCTCGGTCTTCGGCCTGATGCACACCATCGGCCAGCGATGGCAGAACACGGTGATGGGGTTTGCGCTGCGGCGCTCGTATCGTCGTCGCTCCCGCGTCGGCGGCATTCCCAACGCGATCACTTCCGAGCCGGCCGCCCTGATGGCAAAGGAGATCACCACGCCGGGTGATCGCCAGATCAAGGCGATGTTCGTTTCGGCGGGCAACCCCGTCCTTTCGGTGCCCAACGGCGAAGAGCTCGAGGCCGCGTTCGAGCAGCTGGACCTGTCGGTGGCGCTCGACTTCTACGTCACCGAGACGACCGCCCGGTGCGACTACATCCTTCCGGTCACCACGATGTACGAGCGTGACGATTTCCCGTTCACGTTTCAGGCGTTTCAGGCCACGCCGTTCCGGCAGGCGACCGGTGCCGTCGTCGCTCCGGCGGGGCAGGCGCGCGGCGAGTGGGACATCGTCGAGGACCTGGCCGCGCGGTTGACCGGTGTCGCGCCTGCCTTCCGG
This sequence comes from Mycolicibacterium stellerae, assembly GCF_003719305.1. GTDB lineage: Bacteria > Actinomycetota > Actinomycetes > Mycobacteriales > Mycobacteriaceae > Mycobacterium > Mycobacterium stellerae. Next base: position 427,587 of record NZ_RARC01000002.1, on the reverse strand, counting down.
GCACTGAGCGCGGCGCGAAAGAGCCTGGGCGTCTTCGGTGTTCGATTGACGCCGAGGATGTTGATCGACGGGCTCATTCGGATGTCGCAGGGTGGAGACCGGTTCGGACTGCGCCGCGGCGGCTTGTCGCTGCGTCGGCTGACCGACGAGCATCCGCACGGCGCCGTCGTGGCAACACACATCCGCACCGGCGTTCTGAGGGATGCGGTGGCCTACCTGTCGCGGCGGGTCCGGTTGGTGCATCCCGCCATCGCCGCGGAGGTCGACAAGCTCACCCGCGACACGCATCCCGCAGGCTATCCGCTGCGGATGATCGGCATGCGGGAGCCGCGCTCGGAGAACTCGTGGATGCACAACTCCCCGTTGCTGATGCGTGGCGAGCGGGTGCAGCGCGCGCTGATCCACCTCGACGACGCTGCCGATTTACAGGTGTCCGAAGGCGACTTGGTGCGGGTGTCGTCTCCGTACGGCGAGATCACCATCGGGGTCACCCCGACAAAGGATCTGATGGCCGGCGTGATCGCCGTGCCGCACGGCTGGGGCCACAAGGGCACCGGGACGTGGCGGCTGGCCAACGAGGCCGGCGGCGCAAACGTCAACCAGCTGACGTCCAGTGAGCCACAAGATGTCGAGTCGCTGTCGGGCATGGCATGGCTGACCGGAGTCCCAGTGCGGGTGGAACGCGCCTGACCCGTTTCGCGGTGGAACGTGCCTAGGCGATCGCGCCGGAGTTCTTGAGCTCCTCGATGCGGTCCCACCCCATCCCGAGCTCCATCAGCACGATCTCGGTGTGCTCGGACGCCTGCGGCGCACGCGTCGTCTCCACCGGCTCGTGGTTGAACTGGATCGGGCCGCGAACCACCTTGAACGGCTGCCCGCCGTCGGCCGCCTCGACCTCGACGATCATGTCGTTGGCGATCGCCTGCTCGTCGTCGGCGAGCTCGATGAGGCTCTGAAACGGCGCCCACTGCCCCTTCATCGTCTTCAGATGCTGACGCCAGTAGGCGAACGGCTTGCTGCGGATCGCCGCAGTAATGAGTTCGGCTGCCTGCGCGGCGTTTTCAATGAGCGGCATCACATCGCAGAAGCGCGGATCGTCGGCCAGTTCCGATAGGCCGAGGTGTTCGAACGCGTCCCGGATATAACCGGTGGGGCTGACGATGCACAGGTTGATCGTGCCGCCATCGGACGTCAGGTAGTTGCCGAGGAATGGATTGACGGTCGGGCCGATCGAGTCGGGCATGAGCGAGCGCATCGTCTCACCGGTCTCCATACCCTGCGTCACGCTGGCGCCCGCCGCCCACCACGCCGTGCTCAGCAGCGACACGTCGAGTTCGACGGCCTCACCCGTTCGCTCGCGATGAAACAGGGCCGCCGATATTCCGCCTGCGATGTTCATGCCACCGATGGAGTCGCCGAACGCCGGAATGCCCTGCGACAGGGCGCCGCCCAGTTCCTCGGGCGTCAGCGCGTGGCCAACGCCGCTACGCGTCCAGAACGCCGTACCGTCGAAACCGCCGGTGTCACGCTCGGGACCCTTGTCGCCGTATGCGCTTCCGCGGGCGTAGATGATGTCGGGGTTGACCGCGCGAATGTGCTCGACGTCGAACTTGTTCCTCTGCCGCTGAGCGGGCATGTAATTGGTGAGGAACACGTCGGAGGTCTTGGCGATCTCGTAGAGCACCTGCTGGCCGTCCTCGGTGGAAACGTCGATCCCGACGCTGCGCTTGCCGCGATTTGGATGCTCGATCAGCGGATGCCGCTCCGGGTTCAGCTGGAAGCCACCCATGTTGATGAACCCGCGCTGGGTGTCGCCGCGCACCGGGTGCTCCACCTTGATGACGTCGGCGCCCCAGTCGGCGAGAATGCCTCCGGCCGCGGGGACGAAAGTGAACTGCGCAACCTCGAGGACCCGCACGCCCTCCATCACCTTGATCATGTAATGGTCCTATCACCCCGCTGCGGCGAAGGTGACGGGCAGTGCCGTCGGTGAACGGAACGGCTGCCCGTAGATGTGCGGGTTGTTGTCGGTGACGAGCTCGATGTCGGTCAGCCTGTCGAGCAGGCATTCGAGAGCCACCCTGGTCTCCATTCGCGCCAGGTGCAGCCCCATGCAGGTGTGCTCACCGGCGGCAAAGGAGATGTGCGGCAGCCGTTTCCGAAAGATGTCGAACTCTTCCGAGCGCTCCCACCGGTTCTCGTCGCGGTTTGCCGACCCGATGCAGACGTCGATCACCGCCCCCTGCGGGAGCGTGACGCCTTCGAGCTCGGTCTCCTCGCTCGCATACCGCTGAACCGTCGTCAGCGGCGTCTCGAAGCGCAGCCCCTCCTCGATGGCGGGACCGATGAGCTCACGATCTGCCTGCACGGCTCGGAACTGGTCGGGGTGTGTGAGCAGGAGGAAGAGCAGGTTGCCCGATGAGCGGTAGGTCGTCTCGAGGCCCGCGGGCAGCAGGAGCCGCAGGAAGGAGTAGATGGCTTCGTCGCTGAGCTTCTCGCCATCGATCTCGGCGGTGACCAGATCGCCGATGATGTCCTCGGTCGGCTGCGACCTGCGCTTTTCGATGTGGCCGAGGAAGTAGTCCTTCAGCGCGGCCGACGCCTCGAACGCCCGCTTGTACTTGACGTGATAGCTGATCAGGTCGACGGCCTGCGTTCGGAACCACGGCAGGTCTTCCTCGGGCAGGCCAAGCAATTTCGAGATCACCCTGGTCGGGAACTCGAGGGTGAAGGCGCGGACAAGATCCGTCTCGCCCGCGTCGACGAACTCGTCGATCAACCCGTTGACGACCGGCCGGACGATCTCGGGTTCCCACCGCAGCAGCGAGCGCGACTTGAACGCCGCCGACACGAGATTGCGGTGTTCCCAGTGGGTCTTGCCCTCCATCGCAAGGATGGTGGGTCCGATGAACAGGCCGATGGTCGAGTCGTAGATGTGGGAGTTGAACGCCTTGCCGTCGCGGAAGACACGGTTCACCGCGTCGAACGACACTGCGGCATAGAGATTCTCGGGCCGGAAGTCTTCGGCGGCCTTAGTCCAGTCCATGACGCTGCCGCAGAATACGCCGCCGGTTTCAGTTCGCCTGCGCTGGAAGATCGGGTAGGGGTTGCGAAGAAGGTCGGCCGCTTCGTCGGGCGTGACGTCCAGCACTGGCGTATCCACGTCTGGTCTCCAGCATCCTCGTACGGACAGACATCCTGCTATGGGTACTGTAAAGATTACAGTATAGGAGTACCGAACGATACGTCGCGGGCGATTTCACCCCTCAACGGCTCAGGTGCCCTCGCTGAGCGCCTGTTCGCGCGCCCATCGATAGTCCGCCTTGCCTGCGGGGCTGCGTTCGATGACCGGCCGGAAAACCACCGCCTTCGGCAGCTTGTAGCCTGCGATGACGCCGGCCGCGTGGTCGATCAGCTCCTGGGCGTCGGCGGTCGCGCCCTCGACGAGGGCGACGATCGCGACGACCTCCTGGCCCCACCGCTCGCTGGGCCGCCCGGACACCACGACGTCGGCCACCGCCGGGTGCGACAGCAGGGCGCCTTCGACCTCCTCGGCGAAGATCTTCTCGCCACCGGAGTTGATGGTCACCGAATCGCGGCCGAGAAGTTCGATGCCGCCTTCGGCGAGATGACGCGCGCGGTCGCCGGGAATCGAGTAACGCACGCCCTCGATGACCGGGAACGTCTTGGCCGTCTTGGCCGCGTCGCCCTTGTAACCGAGGGGAACGTAACCGCGCTGCGCGAGCCAGCCCATGCCCTCATGGCCGGGTTCCAGGATCGAGCCGAGGTCTTCTGCCGCGACGCTGGTGTCGGGTCCTGCATTGAATTTGCCCGTCGACACCGCGCCCGACATGGACATGTGGCTCATCTGAATACCGGTCTCCGATGATCCGACGCCGTCCATGACGATCAGGCCCGGTTTGATGTCGATGAGGCGCTGTTTGGCGGTCGGGCTGAGCGCGGCCCCGCCGTTGGCGACGACCGCGAGCGACGATACGTCGGCGGTACCACGTTCGATGGCATCGGCGATCGGCCGTGCCATGGCGTCGCCCACGACCTGAACCGTCAGTATCTTCTCCTGCTCGATCGTGCGCACGACTTCGTCGGCGTCGAATTTGCCTTGTGTGCGTGGAAATACGACCGTCTGTCCGGTGGTGAGCGCGGTCATTACGGCCCATTGCGCGGCGCCGTGCATGAGTGGCGGCAGCGTGAAGATCTTGGTTCCGGGATTCTCGGCTACCCGCTTGGCGATCTCGTCGTAGGACGCGGTGACCTCGCCGGTGTACATGTTCCTGCCGCCGAACGACGTCATGAAGATGTCGTGCTGACGCCACAGCACGCCCTTCGGCATCCCGGTGGTGCCGCCGGTGTAGAGCACATACAGGTCGTCGGGCGACGGCTCGACGGGCGGCGGCGTTGTCGCGCCCGACGCGACGATCGACTCATAGTCGACGGCGCCGTGTACCAGGTCGTGGCCGGAGTCGTCGGCGATCTGGATCAGCACCCGCAGCCTGGGCAGGTAGGGGAGCACCTCGCCGACGCGGGGCGCGAACGTCGCGTGGTAGAGCAACGCGGTTGCACCGGAGTCCGCGAGCAGGTACTGCAGCTCGTTCTTCACATACCGGTAGTTGACGTTGAACGGGGCCACCCTCGCCCGCCAGGCGCCGAGCATCCCCTCGACGTACTCGGGGCCGTTGTAGGCGTACATGCCAAGCAGATCTTGGCCGACCTCATGGCCGGCCAGCTCCGACCGCTCGGTTTTGCAGCCAAGCCCGCGGGCGTGCAGATAGGCCGCCAGCCGGTTGGACCGCTCGACGATCTGGGCGAAGGTGTAGCGTCGGTCGCCCTGGATGATGAACTCCCGGTCGCCGATGGCGCCCGCGACGGCGGCGGCGGTGGCGGGGACGGTGAACTGCGTCGAGGGGGCGGTCATCGGGTCCTCAGGGTTGGTGCGGCAACAGCTTGATCATCAGGCCGCTTGCCTCGGATAGTACGGTGCCGTCGCCGTCGGTCATCGTCGCGGTGAGGAACGCCTTGCGCCCATCGACTCTGTCGATCCGGCCGTGTGACACGAGCGGTTTGTCGATAGGGGTCACCAACTTGTAGTCGACGTGAAGGTAGGCGGTCCGGCTGATGGGCCGGTCCGCGGCGGACACGATCATGCCGAAGTGCCAGTCGAAGAACAGCGGGATGACTCCGCCGTGGACGGCGTTGTTCCCGCCGACGTGAAAACGGCTGAAGTGTCCGTGCATGATCACGCCGTCGGGCCCGTACTCGGCGAGGGTCCACGGCGGCACCAGAGGATGACCCAGCCCGGGCAGATGCAGTGCCCTGCCTGCCGGGGCGACGCCCTGCGGGGCCCGATGCACCTCGAGCTGCTCGCACAACTCCTCGATGCGCCGCGCGCCGTCGGTCCACAGATCGCCGTCGGGCGCGGTGGACACCGCGATGTCCTGCAGCCTGCGCATCGCCGTCATGAATCGGGCCATCTCCGGTGGCGCGTCGACGGGTTCGATCGGCGGAAAGCCGCGGGTCTCGTGGCCGGTGTCCGTCACGTCCACGCCGCCAGGAGATCTGCGGTTGTGGTGACGGTCGCCAACAGCGAGATGGTGTTGTCGATGATCGCGTCGGCGTAGTCGGCGGGGATACCCGCGACGGCGTCACGCGGGACGACGACGCGGTAGGCGGCGTTCACCGCGTCCATGACGAGGTTGGTGATCGCGATGTTGACCGATACGCCGACGGCGACGATCGTCGTCACCCCGAGGTTGCGCAGGATCACGTCGAGGTCGGTGCCGCCCATCGGGCCAACACCATGCCACCTGTGCAGCACGACATCGTCTGGGGCAGGGCCGAATTCGGGGAGCAGCGTGGCACCCTCACTGCCGGGGCTGATGTCGACCTGCTTTCGTCCCATCGTGAAGATCGGCGCATTGTGGTTTGCGCCCAGCCCGTCGGGTCGCCGCTGGACCAGACAGTGCACGACGCGCACACCCGCGTCGCGCGCTGCGGGGAGCAGTCGTCCGATGTTGGGCAGCGCCTGCCTCTGCGCCTCCTTGGCGAGCACTGCAAGGCCCGCGTTGGGCCCGACGACGGCGCCCTGGAGCTCCTGCGTGACGATCGCCGTGTGGCCGGGCGCCGCGATTTCGGCGAGGTCGACTCTCATACCGATGCGGGCGCCTCGTAGAACTGCGTGGCCCACTTCCGCATGGCCATATAGGGTTTCGCGTCCACCTTGGACAGCGCGGGGTGTTCGACGTACTCCTGGTAGCGCCAGATGTTGAGGTCGTCCCACACGGTCCCGAGGAACTGGCGCTCGACCTTCTCGCGCACCGAGTCTGGCGGCACGTCGGAGATGTCGCCAGGAAGCCGCGGCCACCAAACCGAATAGAACATGTCCGAGTACCCGTCCTCGACGGGGGTGCAGGCGAAGATCAGCCGGTGGTTGGACGACCCCTCGAACGCACTGATCGCGAAGCCGAGCCCGGAGAAGTGGCTGTGAATGTAGAGCGCCATCTTGTCCGGGTCGTCGCTGCGGGCGTCGGGCCAGCCGGTGAGGAAGCGCCATTCCTCGTCGACGGCCTCCCAGGTGAGGCACACCGGCGTCACCGTCGCACCGTGCACGTAGCGAAAGTGGGCGCTGTCGGGTCCGTTCTCGGCCACGATCTGCGGATGTACGGGTTCGTGCTCGGCGCGGCGCGAAAACTCTGGGTACGGACGGTAATACGCGTCCGGTTCCGTCGGGAATTGCGGGAACTTGTGAAAGAGGTCGGGCATCTCCCATTGCGGCTCCTTGCCGTCGGGTTGGTGCCAGACGAACACGCAGCCGTACTGTTCGCGCACGGGATACACGTGCAGCCGTAGCGCCTTGTTCGGGCGGTCGGGCTGATAGGGGATGTAGCGGTTGGTGCCGTCCGGGCCCCATCGCCAGCCATGGAACGGGCATTCGACGCAGTCGCCGACCACTTTGCCGCCGTGTCCGATGTGAGCGCCGAGGTGGCGGCAGTGCCCCGACAGCACGTGCAGTTCACCGGCCTCGTCGCGATAGGCGACCAGGTCCTCACCGAAATACCGCAGCGGTCGCGTCTCGCCTGCCGTGAATTCGGCCGACCAGCCGACCATGAACCAGCCGGTGACCTTCCAGGTGAAGGGGACTTTCACACGGGCCTCCTGGGTCGTCAACCTAGCCAACGGAAGATATTACAGTATAGTTTTCGGCAGTTTCGCGGAGGAACGGCGGCGCAAGGAGGCGTGGTGGTTTTTCGAGGTCGCTTCGACGCGATCGTCATCGGTGCCGGGTTCTCCGGCCTGTACGCCTTGCATCGGCTTCGAGAGCTTGGGCTGCGGCCGGTGGTCGTCGAGCGGGCCGACAAGGTCGGCGGAACATGGTTGTTCAACCGGTATCCCGGCGCGCGCTGCGACATCGAGAGCATCGAATACTCCTACAGCTTCTCCGACGAGATCCAGCAGGAGTGGGTGTGGACGGAGACGATGGCCGCCCAGCCCGAGATCGAGGCGTACCTCAACTTCGTCGCCGACCGACTCGACCTCCGCCGCGACATCAGGTTCAACACCGCGGTCACCTCGATGACCTTCGATGAACACACGGCGACATGGACGGTGAAAACCGAAGCGGGGGAGGAGTTCAGCGCGCCGTTCGTGGTCGCCGCCTCAGGCATTCTCTCCGCGCCGCTGGAACCCGACATCCCCGGCATGGACACATTCGCGGGCACCTCGTTGTTCACCAGTCGCTGGCCCAGGCATGACGTCGACCTCGCCGGCAAGCGCGTCGGCGTCATCGGCACCGGCTCGACCGGCGTGCAGCTGATCCCGGCGGTCGCCAAGGACGTCGAGCACCTCACCGTGTTTCAGCGCTCACCCGCCTACACCCTGCCGTGGCAGGTCCGCGCGTTCGAGCCGGGCGAGTTTGACGAGATGAAGGCCAACTACGGCGAGATCCGCGCCGCGCAACGAGAACATCCGATCGGGGCGGCTCGGCTGTCGGCCTTCTCGGTGATGTTCCAGATGATGGCCAATCCGCCGCTTAAGACCGCGTCGCGGGAAGACCAGGTACGAGCCGTCGAACAGAACGGCATCATGGGCGCCCTCAGCTGGGGCGACGTGTTCTTCGACATCGAGTCCAGCGAGATGGCGGCCAAGCTCTACGGCGAGGCGGTGGGACGGATCGTCAGCGACCCCGACACCGCGGCGTCGCTGTCGTCTACTCATCCCTTCGGATGCAAGCGCCCGATCATCGATCAGGGCTACTACGAGACCTTCAACCGGGACAACGTCACCCTCGTCGACCTTCGCAAGGGTCCGATTCGTGCGGTGGCGCCGACCGGCATCGAGACCGAGCAGGGCTCCTATGATCTCGACGTCATCATCTACGCCACCGGCTTCGACGCGATGACAGGGGCGCTCAGCCGCATCGACATCCGCGGCCGTGACGGCATGTCGCTCAAGGACTTCTGGGCGACCGACGGTCCACTGTGTTACCTCGGGCTGGCGGTCGCGGGCTTCCCCAACCTCTTCATCGTCCAGGCCCCAGGAAGCCCCGCGCCTGCAAGCAATTTCGTCGCCGCACTGGAACAGCACGTCGAGTGGATCGGTGACTGCATCAGCCATCTGCGCACCAACGACTATCAGACCATCGAAGCGCTGCCCGATGCGCAGCGGGAATGGATCGAGCACATCACGTCCCTCGTCGCGCCCACCGTGCTCGTCCACCCGTCCTGCAACTCCTGGTACAACGGCGGAAACGTGCCAGGCAAGCAACGGATGTACATGGGCTACACGGGAGGAATTCCGGAGTATCGCCGACGGTGTGACGAGGTCGCCGAGGCCGGCTACACGGGATTCAAGCTCGCGTGATGAAGGCTTCGGAACGCGCTTATCGGATCGGTCGGGATTTCGCCGGCGTGTTGCCGCGTGCACACGCCGCGCTGAGAAGCTCCGGAGACTGGAAGCCGTTGTCGCCGACCGGTACACGCCAGCTCGGCGAGGTGATGCTCGACGAACTGGCGCTGTCCGGGATGACGCTGACGGCGCCGCCACCCAAGCTGGAGCGGTCGCTGGAATCGTGCGAGGCCGCCGCCGAGGAGCTCTCCGCACTGGGCGTCGAGCGGGCCCATCCGGTCCCGGAACCCTTGAACGTGAAGTCGATTCGGTCGCAACGGCTTGGCCGGCTGACGTACGAGAAGCTGAAGTTCGAACACGTTCCCGTGCTGCCGGACTCGCTTGCCGCAGCCGGCCTCGGCGGGCCCGCAACCGCGGTCGCGCACCTGTACCGGACGGGAGACGACCGCAGGCCGTGGCTGGTGTGGGTGCACGGTGCCGGTCAGGGCCAGCCGATAGACCTGCTGTTCTCCAGGGCCCGGCGAATCCGCGACGAACTCGGCTTCAACATCGCCCTGCCGATTCAGCCGGGCCACGGATCACGGCGCACGGCGTGGCCGCCCTATCCGAACATGGACCCGCTGACCAATGTCGCCGGGATGATGCGCGCCGTCTCCGAGGTCCGCGCGCTTGTGGCTTGGCTGCGACCGCAGTCGACCGTGATGGCGGTGTCCGGCGTTTCCATGGGAAGCCCGGTGGCGGCACTGGTTTCGCACTTCGAGGATGTCGACGGCGTCGCGGTGTACACGCCGATCCTCGGCCTGAACGCGATGATCTCCCAACATCTCGGTCGGTGGGGCCCGTCGGTGAACGACACCATCGACCTGCTGGGCTCGGATACGGTGGCGGCCATCGCGTCCGCGGTCGACCACACCGTCGTCGCACCGACAGCACCTCCGCGCGGACGCCTCATCGTCGGCGCGTGGCACGACAGGATGGCGATGCGTGAACCCGCCCAACAGCTGCACGAGCGATGGGGAGGAGAGCTGTTCTGGCATAAGGGAAGCCATGTCGGCCATCTCTTTGCCAGGGGCGTGCAGACCGCCTCCGAGAGGTTTCTAGGCGCACTCAGTGCGGAAGGCGGCCGCCGATGGTCCGAGTGACCTGCTCGGCGTGACCGACCGCAAGGTCGATCCACGCCTCGCATTGCGAATGCGGCATCCGAATCGTCGGTCCGCTGATGGTGATCGCGCCCAGAATGTCGCCGGCCGCGTCGAACACCGGCGCGGACAGCCCCGACGCCGAATCCTCCCGTTCGCCGGTAGTGATGGCATAACCGTCGGCCTTCGCCTGCGCGATGAGCGCGCGCAGTTCTTCGGGGCTGGTGACCGTGAAGTCGGTCATCGGTTGCAGAGGCGCGGCAAGCACCTGCTCGGCGAGTTCGGGGTTCCACGCCAGAAGCACCCGGGATGCCGAGCCGACGTGCAGGGGGATGACCTTGCCCACGTACATGTCTCGGCGCAGCGCATGGTGGGTTTCGGCAACCGCGACGCAGACCCGGTAGGTCTGCTCGACCTTGAAGAAGCACGCCGTCTCTCCGGTCTCGTCGCGGATCTTCTTGAGGACCGGGTTCACCACGGCCAGCACGTCGAGATCCTTCAGCGCTGTCGCTGCCCAGTACGACATGCGCACGCCGATGCGAATCCGGTCCCCCTGGCGGTCTAGTAGACCTTGGGTGACCATGTTGCTCACGAGTCGCTGGACGGTTGACGTGGGCAGGCCGGTCGCCTGCTGTATCTCGCCAAGGCTCATGTCGGGCCGCGTCAGCGTAAACGCATCGAGAATCTCGGTGATCTTGCCGAGCACCAGCAGCGGTTGCTGTTTCGACGACGCCGCGGGCCCCTCAGCCTCGGTCATTTTGTTACCGCCTCCGGGTTCACACAGTGCGGGGGAACCTGGCCGTGTGCGATGGCAACGGCGTTGCCGGCGCACAATTCTGCCATCCGCGCCCGCACCTTCGTCGTCGCGCTTCCGAGGTGCGGCAAGAGCACGACGTTGGGCAGGTCGGCGAGGCCGGGGGCGAGGAGAGGCTCGTGTTCGTACACGTCGAGTCCGGCGCCTGCGAGGTGGCCGTTGCGCAGCGTGTCGACGAGGGCGTTCTCGTCGACGATCGGCCCGCGTGCGGTGTTCACGAGAATCGCGGTCGGCTTCATCGCCGCAAGGGCTCTCGCGCCGATCAGATGCCTGGTGGACGGGGCAAGAGGAATGTGGACCGACAGGAAGTCGCTGCGTTCGACGAGTTCGGCCCAGCCGACCTGGCGGACCGGGTAGGGCAGGTCCGCCAGTTCCGCATCGGTGACTGTTCGCCCCGCGGGTGGATGCGAGCAGAACGTCACCTCCATGCCGAACGCGACAGCGCGTTGCGCGGTGGCGCGCGCTATCCGCCCGAATCCGGCGAGGCCGAGCGTCGCCCCCGAAACATCTTGACCGAGAAGCAGTTCGGGCTTCCACCCGGTGAACTGACCCGACCGGGTGAACTGGTCGGCTTCGATTGCGCGCCGTGCGGTGGCAAGGATCAGCAGCATCGCCAGATCGGCCGTCGCGTCGGTGAGCACACCAGGTGTGTTGCCGACGAGGATGCCGTGCCCGGTCGCGGCGGGCACGTCGATGTTGTCGTAGCCGACCGCGTAGTTGGAGATTCCGGCCAGCTTCGCCGCGCCGAGCAGATCGGCGTCGAAACGGTCGGACAGTTGGGCGACCACGACGTCGAAGTCGCCGGACGCGCAGGCGTCGCGCAGTTCCTCGGCCGACGGCTGCTCTTCGGGCACATGCACCAGACCCGCGGCGCGCAGCGACCCCATCCCCGGTTCGGGGATGGGGTAGGTCACGAAAAAGTTGGGCCTATCCGTCACCGCATGCCTGCTGGCCGTCACCGATGACCCACTCGAATGCCGACGATTTTGACCGCGCGCCCTGTGCGGATCGGGAGCGGTTCGGCTCATCCAGTTCCGCCAGCAGCTTGTCGGTGATCTCGATCATCGACGCCAGCGTAGACGGCGTGAACCACGCGGGACGGGTTGCGAACAGAAGATCCTCGGTCGAGGTGTTGCCGCTTGCGCCAGGGGCGAAGGGGCAGCCACCGAGGCCGCCGAGTGACCCGTCGACCATCCTGGCGCCGGCCGCGATCGCGGCCAGGGTGTTCGCCACTCCGAGTCCCCAGGTGTCGTGGCCGTGGAAGACGATGCGGCGCTGCGGAGTTCGCTCCCGAATCCCGTGGACCAGGTCGGTGACCTGCGTTGGTATCGCCTGGCCGATGGTGTCGCAGACGACTATGTCCGCTGCGCCCTCGGTGCGTGGGTCCGCCGCGATGGCGATGACGCGCTCCGGATCGGTCACTCCCTCGAAGGGGCAGGTGAACGCGGTGGCGATGCACAGCTGGATCGCGCCGCCGACTTCCTCGCTGATGCGCACTGCGTCGGGCATCGCCGCGACGCTGTCCTCGGTCGATCGGCCGATGTTGGCCTTGTTGTGCGAATCCGAAGCCGAGAAGCAGTATTGGAAGTTGCGTGCGCCTGCGGCCGCGGCCTTTTCGATGTGCATCGGGGTGGCCACCCATATCCAGCACCGGGCCAGTTCGTCGGGTTGCAGCGCGGCGACGACGTCGAGTGTGTCGGCGAGCGGGGGGACGAGGTCCGGGCGCGCCATCGAACCGATCTCCAGCGCGGGCATGCCGAGTGCCAGCAGCTCGCGGATGATCTGCACCTTGCGCTCGGTGGGCAGGCTCTTGGAGGTGAGCTGAAGTCCGTCGCGCAAGGTCACGTCGCGGATGTCGGCCGGTGGGGTGAATGGCCGGGTCATGTCAGTGCTCCGATCTCGTCGTCGCTGAGGCCCAGCAACGAGGAGAAGATCTCGCTCGTGTGCGCACCGAGGTCGGGTCCCACGCTGCGGATCGGCAGGGAGGCGGGCCCGATCACCGGAACGATGCCGGGGAATCCGACCACCTGCTTCTCCAGCCCGCCGGTATCAACTTCGAAGTCCTGAACCATGTTTCGCGCCGCATACTGTGGGTCGGAACAAATATCGGCGGCGGTATAGATGGGGCCGGACGGCACGCCTGCCTCGTCGAGGAGCTTGAGCGCGTCGTCGCGGCCGTATTGGATCGTCCATTCGCCGATCGCGGCGTCGAGTTCCTCACGTCGTCGCCATCGGCCCGCATTGGTCTGCAACTCCGGATCCGTCGCGAGGTCCGGTCTGCCGATCATCTGCATATAGCGCTGGAAGATCGCGTTCCCGTTGCCCGCGACGATGATGCTGGAGCCGTCGGCACACGGATAGGCGTTGCTCGGCGCGATGCCCTCCATCCGTCCGCCGACGCGTTCCCGCGTCACGCCGTAGGCCTGGTAGTCCGGCACCAGCGATTCCATCACCGACAACACCGATTCGTTGAGCGCGACGTCGATGACCCGCTGCGACAGCGGCACTTTCACGCGCTCGCGCTGAAACAGCGCCATCACGGTGCCGAATGCCGCGTAGATCCCGGCTATGGAGTCGCCGATGGATACACCGGTGCGCACCGGCGGCCGGTCGGGATCGCCGACCAGTTCGCGCAGGCCGCCGAACGCCTCGGCGACTGCCGCGAAGCCGGGCCGTGCTGACATCGGGCCCGTCTGGCCGAATGCGGAGATCCGGGTGATGACGAGGTCGGGGTTCACCTGATCGAGGTCGTTGGGCCCGAGTCCCCACTTCTCCAGGGTGCCGGGCCGGAAGTTCTCCAGAACCACATCGCAATGCCCGACGAGGTCGAGGATGATCTGCCGGCCTCGTTGGGTCTTCAGGTCCACGACGATCGACTTCTTGTTGCGGTTGATCGTCCGATACAGCATCGACGTGTCGCCGGAGTAGAGCCGCCAGGTGCGCAGCTCGTCCCCGGTGACGGGGCGCTCGACCTTGATGACCTCTGCGCCGAAGTCGGCCAACATACGACCGGCCGTCGGGGCGGCGATGTAGTTGCCAAGCTCCAGCACGCGCACACCGGCGAGTGGACGAATGTCGTTGGTGGTCACAATGGTTCCTTAATCAATCAGCTCTATCAGAACAAGGCGCTCAACGGCAGGATGAGCAGAATTGCGACGACAGACGCGACGGAGACGCCCACCGTGACGGTTTTCAACGTGCCTCGCGTCGACTGGCCCAGAAGCGATTGCAGCAGCCAGAACGTATTGCTCGTGACGTGTACCGCGAACAGCGATCCGGCGCCCGCAGCCAGTGCGATGAGCACTGGGTCGAGGCCGATGACGGGTGCAACCGGCGCGAGAATACCCGCAGAGGTGATGGCCGAGATGGTCACCGACCCGACCGCGACGTGCAGCGCGGCCGCGATGGCCCAGACGACGAGCAGCGGTGCTGCGGTGCTTGCGGTGAAGTATTCGCCGAGGATGTCGCCGAGACCCGCGGCCTTGATTGTGGCGGCCAGCGACCCACCCACTCCGGTCAGAATGAGAATTTGTCCGCTCTCCTTGAAGCCGGTCGCGATCGCACGCTGAATCGGCTCGGCGCCCATCGTGTATCGCCCAACGAAGCTCGTGCCGATCAGGCCGATCAGCAGGGCGATGACGGGGGAGGAAACGAATTTCACGATGGGGTTTTGGATATCGGCGGCATCCAGAATCGCTCCGGTGGCGATCAAAATCAGTGAAACCAGCATCGGTGCGAACAACGCGATCAGCGGTTTTTGCGCCCGGGTGACGGTGACTGCCTTGGTGGCAACGCCGCCGCCAGACGCGTCGTCATCGGAATCGTCAGTGGGGCCGGTGACTCCGCGGTCCTCGTCATCGAGGGGGTCGGGATCGGCGCCGAGGAACTCCTGCTCGTCGCTGTCGGGGTTCCACCAGCCGTGGTTGAACAGGAAGGACATGACGGCGACGGATATCGCTACCGTCGGAATCACAAGGATCACGCCGAAGAGCAGCATCTTGCCCAGGGGCACACCCAGCAGACCTGCCAGTGCCAGCGCGCCCACACCGGGAATGGTCAGAACGATCCCGCACTCGAGACCGATCGCCATCGCGGCCGCCATCCGGGCGGTCCCGTTCTTGCCGATCTTCTTCGCCAGGCTGCGGGCAAGAGGTGCCGAGATGACGAGCAGCACATCGAGGAAGATCGACTGGAGCAGGGTGGCGATCGTCAGCGACATCGCATAGGGCATTCGCTTGGCCCCGAATACTTTCAGCAGCGTCTCCACCAAACGTTGGATGGCCCCGGTCTGCTGCAATATGGCGCCCATCAAGACGCCGAACGCGATCAGCAGGCCGACCTCGGCCATGATGTCGCCGAACCCCGTCATGATCGCGTCGACCGTCTCTTGAACGCCGATTCCGACCGCGAGGCCGAGGTAGGCGGACCCGACCACCAACGACACGACGGGATTGAACTTGAACCGCACGATCATCACGACCACCGCGATGATCGCGACCGCTGTATTGATGACGACTGCGGTATCTGACATGGGCAAACCCCTTCGTACGGCCCCTCGAATTCGGTGATACACGGCACAGTATTTGTGAGGATGTGACGTGCACCGCATTCATATTATGAGCACAAACTCACGATACAAGCAAGATTGTTGGCATGTATGGCTGCGAACTGTGCTTTTGGTGGTGAGGAGGAACTCGATCAGCTCGACGACTGGACGCCGTAGTCGTCCATGAACCGGCCCCGGATATAACTCAGCTCCCGGCCGAGGTCGTAGTCATCGCCGAGCACCGTCCACAGATATGCGGCACCGAAGATCGCCGAACTGATGTCGTTGGTCGCTCGGGCGATGTCGATGTCGGAGCGCACCGACCGGTCGTCGACACCCCGCCGGAGGCCGGCCGCGACTCTGTCGATCCCGTGCTCGAGCAGAGCTTGTACGCGTCCGCGAAGCGCCGACGTAGTCTTGACTGCTTCGAAGGTGGCGACGAAGAGGGCACGCAAGAAATCGCGGTCTTCGTTGTACAGCTCTTGAACCCGGTCGAAGTGGCCCATCGCCTCAGCCAGCCCGAATGCGGTGGGGTCTGGCTCGGGGCTGAGGCGCTTGATCTGATCGTCGAGAAAAAACGCGTCGAGTATCGCGTCCTTACTCCCGTATCGGGCATGAACCATCGCCCGGCTGTAGCCGGCTCGTCGGCCGATTTCTGCAGCGGTCGTTGCCTCCCAACCCTTTTCGGCAATGAGCGCCGCCGCCGCCTCAATCAATCGTCGGTTGGAGATCTCAACGCGTTGCGGTTGCGTGAGGCCGCGTGCACGGGCTGGCACTCTTGCATAGTAGACGCTCGACAACTAACTTAGTTGCGCACTGTCAAATTTCTTGCGCGGGAGGTCGATGGTGACTTCAGCCGCGGCGGAGGTCCCGTCGGGCATCGACGGCCTGACCGTGCAGTGGCTGACCGCGGCGCTTGGGGCGCCGGTCATCGAAGTGGAAGCCGAGCAGATCGCGCAGGACAGCGGGTTCTCGTCTCTGCTGTACCGACTCCACCTGACCGGCGACGGTGTTCCGCCGACGTTGATCGCCAAACTGCCCGCGCAGTCCGAGGCGCGCGGAGCGATGGAGATGCTCGGCGGTTACCGGCGGGAGCTGGCGTTCTACCAAGAGGTCGCCGGGCACGCACCCATGGAGACGCCTCAGGTCTACACCGCGAGGATGGTGGCGGGCACAGCTGATTTCGTGTTGCTGCTGGAGGATCTGCAGCATTGGGACAACGCGGATCACCTCGCCGGATTGTCGATCAATCAGGCTCGGGTCTGCATCGATGCGCTGGCTGGATTGCATGCCTGGTCGATCCGTGACGCCGATGTGCGTGCGCTGGAGGGCTTCCCGAGCATCGACACCCCGATAGCCCGTGATCTGCTCGTGCCCGCGTTCGAGCCCGGGTGGCGGGTCTATGTCGAGAAATCGTCGGCGCAGGTGCCTCCGGCGGTAGCCGCGTTCGCAGAGCAGTTCGCAGAACATGCCGGCGACGCGCTGACGGCACTGTCCGAGCGGTCCATGCTCCTGCATGGCGACATCAGGGCAGACAACCTGTTCTTCGACGGAGACCGGGTCAAGGTGGTCGACTTTCAGTTCGCTGCGCGTGGTGCGGGCGCGGCGGACATCGCCTACCTAGTCAGCCAGGGGCTGCCAACCGACGTCCGTCGCGGCCACGACGAGCAACTGGTCCGCGACTACCTCGGGCGGCTGGCCGAGTACGGTGTCGGCGAATACCCCTTCGACGAGGCGTGGCGGCATTACCGTTACGCAGTCGCCTACCTGATGGTTCTTCCCGTCATCACGCTGAATGGTTGGGACGCACTGCCGGAACGGTCCCGGGCGCTCTGCTTGACGCTGACCGATAGAGCGGTGGCGACCATTGGCGAGATCGACGCACTGGAGGTGTTCGCGTGACCCGGACCGCCCGCGAAGTGGTCGAGCTCTACAACCTTGTGGTCTGGAATCAGCGGAACTTCGAACTCGCGGACGAACTGATGGGCGATAACGTCATTCGGCACGAAGTGGGTGAGGCCACCACGTTGACCCACGAGCAGGCCGTCGCGCGGATCGTGGACCACTGGGAGATGTTCAACACGATCCGGTTCGACCTGAACCTCGTCGTCGCGGGCGACGACGGTGAACACGTCGCGATCGTGTACCAGTCGCCGATGGAGCTCAAGGACGGCACCAGGACCGACGTCGGCAGCATGGAGATCTTCCGTGTCGTCGACGGCAGGATCACCGAAGTGTGGAATTGCGGCTACAAGCAGGGAGTGTGGGAGTGACAGAACGCGTTCTCGATGAACTCGGCTACTACCTGCTTGCAGGCGCGGGCGGGGAAGGCCCGTCGGCGTTGACGGCGGAGGCCCGGCGCGGTGAGGCGATGGGCTTCGGGACGGCATTCATCTCCGAACGGTGGAACGTCAAGGAAGCGTCTTCGCTCGTCGGCGCGGCCTGCGCGGTTACCGACCGCATGCAGATCGCAACGGCCGCAACCAATCACAACACCCGTCACCCATTGATAACTGCCTCGTGGGCGACCACCATGCATCGCCTCTCAGGCGGTCGGTTCACTCTCGGTCTTGGTCGCGGAGTGGCGGCGATGTACGCGGCATTCGGCATCCCATCGGTGACGACCGCCCAAATGGAGGACTTCGCACAAGTCATGCGTCGTCTCTGGAATGGCGAGGTCATCTTCAACCACGACGGTCCGATCGGGAAGTACCAGGTGTTGTTCCTCGACCCGGAATTCAAGGAGGACATCAGGTTGGGGTTGGTGGCGTTCGGCCCGAAGACGCTCGCGCTGGGCGGGCGCGTGTTCGACGACGTCGTTCTGCACACCTACTTCACGCCGGACACCCTGCAGCGAAGCGTGAAGACGGTGAAAGACGCCGCCGAGAAGGCGGGCCGCGACCCCGACAGCGTACGCGTCTGGTCGTGCTTTGCGACCGTCGGCGATCATCTGCCCGAAGAACTGCGGCTGAAGAAGACCGTCGCCCGGTTGGCCACCTATCTGCAGGGCTACGGCGATTTGATGGTGACCACCAACAATTGGGATCCGGCAGTGCTGCAACGCTTCCGGGAGGATTCCGTCGTCACCTCGATACCCGGCGGTATCGACCATAAGGCCACCGCCGAGCAGATCGAACACATCGCGACGCTGATCCCCGACGAATGGCTGGAGCCCTCGGCCACCGGTTCGGCCCAGCAGTGCGTCGAGCGCATCCGCAAGGAATTCGACTACGGCGCCGACGCGCTGATCATGCACGGTGCGACGCCCGACGAACTCGAACCGATCGTGGACGCGTACCGCGCGGCCAAGTTGTGATTTCGGCGCGCTGACCGACGGTCAGCGCACGCTAGCGCGCCGAAATCGCCGGAGTTACGGCGTGATGACGGTGCGGCTCACCGGTTCTGCTGCGGCCTGCCTGCCGTAGATCGCTCGCTGAAGCGCCGACAACAGCGCGTCGCGGGTCTCCTCCGGATGAATGAGATCGTCGAACCCGAGGGTGCCCGCCGACCGGAAGGACGCCTCCACCTCCGCCTTGCGAAGCTTTGCCTCGACGTCCTCCGCGGCGTGCGACGCACGGCTGAGCGCGGCCGCGCTCATCGCTCCCATCGTGGCTCCGGGATACGCGAACGTCGCACTCTGGCTGTCGAATCCCAGCAGCGACATCACCATCGAGCCGAATCCGTAGGCCTTGCGCAGCGTCACATGCAGCTTGATCGTCGTCGCGGCGGTCTGTGCGGCGAACATCCGTGCACCGCTGCGCAGCACACCGCTCTTCTCTGACCGGCTTCCCGGCAGCATGCCCGGGTTGTCCGCGAGGAACACGATCGGGAGGTGGAACGAGTCGGCGACCGTGATGAAATGTGCTGCCTTGTCGGCGGCGTCGGCATCGATAGAGCCCGCAAGGACCTTCGGCTGGTTCGCGACGACAGCGACGGGGTGACCGCCGAGGTGCGCGAGCGCGCAGATCATCGAGGGCCCGAACTTCGGCTGCACCTCGAACCAGTCCTGCCGGTCGAAAACGACGTCGAGCACCGTCTTCATGTCGTAGATCCGTCGGTTGGTGCGAGGCACGATGTCGAGCAGCTCGGGTGTGGGCCGCGGCTCGCTCGCCTCGTCGGCGGGCAGCGAGGGTGGATACGACCATGCGCTGGACGGGAAGTACGACAGGTAGCGGCGGATGTCATCGAGCACCGCCTCGTCGTCTTCGGCGAGGTTGTGGATCACTCCGCTGGCCAGCGCGACGCCAGGCCCGCCGAGGTCCTCCTTCGAAATCTCCTCGCCGGTGGACTCTTTGACGACCGGCGGACCCGCGGTGAAGATCGCACCCTGACGGCTCATGATGGTGAAGTCGCACACCGGGGCGACCAGCGCCCCGTGCCCGGCCGACGGGCCGAGCAGGCCCGCCACGGTCGGCACCTTGCCGGAGCACTGAGCCTGTGCGAGCAGGTCCGTGGGGGTGCGGCCGTAATGCTCTCCGCTGGGCCGGAATCCGGCGCCCTCGAGCAGCATCACCAGCGGAACCTTGTCGCGCAACGCCAACTCGGCCAGCCGGTAGCGCTTCGCGTTGCCGCCCGGTCCGATACTGCCCGCGAGCGTGGTGAAGTCCTCCGCACCGACCATCACCGGTGAGCCGTCAATCATTCCGGAGCCCGCAACAATTCCGTCGGCCGCGATGTCGCCGCCGACGAGCGTGCCGAACTCTCGGAACGTGCCCTTGTCGAGAAGGTGCTCCAGCCGAGCGCGGGCGTCGAGCTTGCCCTTACCGCGGTGTTTGGCCACCCGCTCGTCGCCGCCCATCGACCGCGAGCGCTGACGCCGAAGATCGAGATCTTCCAGCGTTTCCTTCCAGCCCTGCTCGTTCGTCATGCGCAATTCCCGTCGTTGAAGGCGATCGTCGCACCGGCGTGCTCACGTTGACCATACTGAATTGCTTACTGTAGCGTCCACGTGTATGGCTGACCGCGACGGTCTCAAGGTAGACGGGGCCGTCTCGAGCCAACTTAGGAACGTCGCCGACGCGGCGAATCGGCTGCAGAAGCGGGGCTACGACTGCTGCTGGACCGCCGAGATCAACCACGACCCGTTCTTGCCGCTGGTGCTCGCCGCCGAACACACCACGACCATCGAGTTGGGCACCAGCATCGCGGTGGCGTTCGCCCGCAATCCGATGACGGTGGCCAACGTGGGCTGGGATCTGCAGGCGTACTCCGACGGCCGCTTCATCCTTGGTCTCGGCTCGCAGATCAAGCCGCACATCGAGAACCGGTTTTCCATGCCGTGGAGCAGGCCCGTGCAACGCATGCGCGAGTTCGTCCTGGCAATGCGCGAGATCTGGTCGTGCTGGCGGACGGGATCCAGGCTCGCATTCGAGGGCGACTTCTACACCCACAAGCTGATGACGCCGATGTTCACCCCCGAACCGCTCGCGCACGCCTTCCCGAAGGTGTTCGTCGCCGCGGTCGGCGAGGCAATGACCGAGATGTGCGGAGAGGTCGCCGACGGCCTTCTCGCGCACGCGTTCACGACCAAGCGCTACTTCGAAGAGGTGACCACGCCTGCCCTGATGCGCGGCATGGCGCGGTCCGGCCGCAGGCGCAGCGAGTTTCAGCTGTCCTGCCCGCTGTTCGTCGTGACGGGCAACGACGAAGCCGAATTGGCGACCAATGCCATCGGCACGCGCAAGCAGATCGCGTTCTACGCCTCCACGCCCGCCTACCGCAAGGTTCTCGAACTGCACGGCTGGGGAGACCTGCAAACCGACCTACACCGGATGTCGAAGGAGGGGCAGTGGGATGCGATGGGTTCGCTCATCGACGACGAGATCCTCAACGAATTCGCGGTGGTGGCGCCGTTGAGCGACGTCGCTCGGGCGGTTCGTGATCGCTGCGACGGCGTCATCGACCGCGTCATGGTGGGCTTTCCGGCCTCGGTCGACGACGCCACCGTCACCGACGTGCTGCACGAGATGAGGAGTCGAGCTTGAGTACCCCGATCATGGATGAGGCAGGCAGGGTGTTCGCGACGCCGAAGGCGTACGCCGATGAGGCGAGACTGCATGCCGCGCTGACCCATCTGCGAGCCAACGCGCCGGTGTCATGGGTCGAAGTGCCGTCCTACAAACCCTTTTGGGCGATCACCAAGCACGCCGACATCATGGACATCGAACGGGCGAACGACGTGTTCACCAACTACCCCCGGCCGGTCCTCGTCACCGCCGAGAACGACGAGCGACAGGCGGCCGTCGGGGTCCGCACCTTGATCCACATGGACGATCCTCAGCATCGCGGCGTGCGGGCGATCGGCGCAGACTGGTTCCGGCCGAAGGCCATGCGGGCGTTGAGGAACCGTGCGGACGAACTCGCCAAGGTCTACGTCGACAAGATGGCCACGATCGGACCCGAATGCGACTTCGCCCAGCAGATCGCCGTGAACTACCCGCTGTACATGATCATGTCGCTCCTCGGCGTGCCCGAATCGGACTTCCCGCTGATGCTGAAGCTCACCCAGGAGTTGTTCGGCAGCGATGACGACGAGTTCAAGCGCGGGGTCGAGGGGGAAGATCAGATGTCGGCGCTGCTGGAGATGTTCGAGTACTTCACCGCGTTGATCGCGTCGCGGCGGGAAAACCCAACGGAGGACCTGGCTTCCGCGATCGCCAACGCCACCATCGACGGCGAGCCGTTGTCCGATATCGACACCATCTCCTACTACGCGATCATCGCAGCCGCCGGCCACGACACCACCAGCGCGATCATCTCGGGCGGCATGCTGGCACTGATCGAGAATCCCGACCAGCATCGACGGCTGGCCGCCGACCTGAACCTGATACCACTTGCGACGGAGGAGATGATCCGCTGGGTCACCCCCGTCAAGGCATTCATGCGGACCGCCACCCAGGACGCCACTGTTCGCGGGGTGCCGATCGCAGCAGGAGAATCGGTTCTGCTTTCCTATGTTTCCGGTAACCGCGATGAGGACGTCTTCGACGACCCCTTCCACTTTGACGTCACGCGAGATCCCAACAAGCACATCGCCTTCGGCTACGGTGTGCACTTCTGCCTCGGCGCCGCGCTGGCCCGAATGGAGGTGAGCAGCTTCTTCTCCGAGCTGCTACCGCGACTCGAGTCCGTCGAGCTTGCAGGCGACCCGCAGCACGTGGCGACCACATTCGTCGGCGGGCTCAAGCATCTGCCGATCCGTTATTCGCTGCGCTGAAGCGTTGACGACCGCCCCGGAAATTATCCGAGGCGGCCGTCTCGCCGGGTTGCCTGTCAGATCGGGAGTGGAATCCAGATCCCGAAGAACCAGAAGCCCCACTGGTTATAGCCGGGGTCCCAGATCGGCTGCTCGTTGAAGCCGAAGTAGTTGATCGGCGGCGGCGGCGGGCCCCATGCCGGCGGCAGCGGTCCGATCCAGGGCGGCGGCGGGGGTGCGCCCCAGCCCCACGGCGGCAGTCCGTCGCCCCACGGGGCGCCGCGGAACCGGCCGCGCCAGTCGTTGTCCTGAGGACCCCACGGTGGCCGCCAATCGTGGCCGCCGGGGCGGTTGAAGTCGCCCGGCGGTGGGCCGCCGGGGAAGCCGCCCGGTCCAGGGCCGCCAGGGCCGCCGGGGAAGCCGCCCGGTCCAGGGCCGCCAGGACCGCCGGGAGGCCCACCAGGGAAGCCGCCGGGTCCACGGTCGCCAGGGGGACCGCCGGGAGGGCCACCAGGAGGAGGACCACCGGGTCCGCGTTCGCCGGGAGGACCACCGGGAGGAGGTCCGCCCGGTCCGCCCGGTCCGCCACCGGGGCACTGCACACCCGGAGGGCATTGCGGCGCGGCGTTGGCAGCGCCGGACCCCAGGCTGATGCCTGCGGTGCCGAGCATGCAGCCGATCGCCGCCCCCGCTAATAGCTGACTAACTTTCATTACAGGCCTTTCCACGTCGATAGACGCCCCGACCCATTTGCGACGGTAGGGAGGCTTCGTAAGAGCGAGCTATGTGGCCGCTTTGAAAGCGCTAGCAGGACGCAAAGGCCGATCGGCGGTGCCGGTGAACGGCAAGGCGATCAGCAGCGTTTACCTAGGCGTCAGCAGCAGCGGCTGCCGGGATTGCTCTCCGTCGCAATGTGTCGCATCCGCCAGTACTCGCGTTCGGAAACGACCGGTTCATCGGGGTGCGAGCGGCGGCGATGTTCGACGTAGCGCCGGTAGTGGTTGTCGCCCATCAATGTGGCCCAGTACCAACTGATTTGGCGGGCGAGTTCGGTAGCGCGTCCCATTGTTTTTGCACCTCCCGTTCCGCCTTGGTCGGGATCAGCCCGGAGGGCGCGAACAGGCGCGATGGCACTGGCTCGTCTTCGGTCAGTGGACTCCCTTGGCCGCGTATCGCCCGTATCGCGACGATGACTCCTGCCACGACCACGACGACGACAAGCACCGCGAACAGGATCGACAGCGAGCCCTGGATGAAGGTGTTGCGCACGATTTTGTCGACATCGCCGGGCGTCTTGGCAGTCAGGCATGTCTTGCCGGCCTCTTTGGCGGCCTGGCAGATGCTGTGCTGTTTCCAGTAACCGAGCTTGGGATCGGCGGAGAAGATCTTCTGCCATGACGCCGTCATCGTCACAACGAGATCCCACAACAACGGAACCGCGGGAATCCAGGCCCATTTCAGCAATCCGCGTTTGATCACCACGACGGTGACGACTGTCAGTGCGATGGCCGCCAGCAGTTGGTTGGCGATGCCGAACAACGGGAACAATGTGTTGATACCGCCGAGCGGATCCGTCACACCCATCAGCAGGATGCCGCCCCAGGCCGCGACCACGACGACGCTGCAAATCCACGCGCCGACACGCCAACTGGGGTCCTTCAGCTTGCGAAGCGGGCCGCCGAGATTGCTCAGGCCGTCGGACAGCATGAAGCGCGCCACCCTGGTTCCGGCATCGACGGTGGTGAGGATGAACAGCGCCTCGAACATGATCGCGAAGTGATACCAGAAGGCCTTGAGGCCTGTGCCGCCGAACACCTGGTGCAACACCTCGGATATGCCGATCGCCAGTGTGGGTGCACCGCCGGTGCGCGACACGATGGAATCCTCGCCGACGTCGGTGGCGGCCTGGGTGATCTGCTCGGGGGTGATCGGCGCGCCGGACAGCCCCAGGCCGTTGACGTACTCCGCCGCCGTCGCCGCGGTGGTGCCCGTCTGGGCGGTGGGCGCATTGATGGCGAAGTAGAGGTGCTGGTTGAGGATCGCCGCGGTGATCAGCGCCATGATGCCGACGAACGACTCGGTGAGCATGCCGCCGTAGCCGATCAGCCGCATCTGGCTTTCCTTTTCCAGCAGCTTGGGTGTGGTGCCCGAGGAGATAAGCGCGTGGAATCCCGACAGGGCGCCGCAGGCGATCGTGATGAACAGGAACGGGAACAACGAGCCCGCGAACACCGGGCCGGTCCCGCTGCCGGCGAACGAGGAGATCGCCGGGGCTTCCATGATGGGACGGGCCAGCAGGATCCCCAGTGCCAGCAAGGCGATGGTGCCGACCTTCATGAACGTCGACAGGTAATCGCGCGGGGCCAGCAACAACCACACCGGCAACACCGACGCGGCGAAACCGTAGATGATGATGCACCACGACAACGTCACCTTCGACAGGGTGAACCAGTCAGCACCCCAGGATGTTTCGGCGACCCACCCGCCCGATACCACCGCGAGCAGCAAAAGGACGACACCGATCAGCGACACTTCGGACACGCGGCCGGGGCGCAGGAACCTCAGGTACAGACCCATGAAGATAGCGATGGGGATGGTCATGGCGATCGAGAAGACGCCCCACGGGCTCTCGGCCAGCGCGCCCACCACCACCAGCGCCAGCACCGCGAGCAGGATCACCATGATGACGAGCACACCGACGATGGCCGCCACCCCGCCGATCGCGCCGAGTTCGTCGCGAGCCATCTGCCCCAGCGAGCGCCCGCGACGCCGAGTGGAGATGGACAACACCAGATAGTCCTGAACGCAACCGGCGAACACCGCGCCGATGATGATCCAGATGGTCCCGGGCAGATAACCCATCTGCATGGCCAGCACTGGGCCGACGAGCGGGCCCGCACCTGCGATCGCGGCGAAGTGGTGCCCGAACAGCACTCGCCGGTCGGTCGGCATGTAGTCAGTGGCGTTCTCGAAAAGCTCTGCCGGAGTAGCATTATCGTCACGCGGGCGGACGATCTTCATCTCGATCAGCCGGGCGTAGAACCGATACCCGATCACGTAGGTGCAAACGGCGGCAATGACGAACCACACCGCGTTCACCGTCTCGCCGCGGAAAAAGGCGATCACCGCCCACGCGAGGGCGCCCAACACCGCGATGATCCCAAAGATGATCTTGTGGCGGGTGGTGATCGGCGATCGATCAATGATCGCGACCGGCGGCAGATCCTTCTCGGTACGGACGTAGGTAATGTCGCCGTCGTGCTCTTCGAAGCGGTCCGTCGACTCTGCGGTGGGTGAAGCCACTGGTTCCTCCCTCAATCGCGTGGAGTTCTCGCGCCTGAGATGATCCTGTCAAAGGCGGCGCCGGGCCTGAAGAGGATTGCCGAAGATGGCCGAATTCCTGCTATTCGCGCTCGTAGAATGCCCGGACGGTGTCGACGGTGTCGGCCTCGCCGGGGCTTTTATCGTCCCGGTAGCGCAGCACCCGCGCGAAACGCAGCGCCATGCCGCCTGGATACCGCGACGATGTCTGTACCCCGTCGAAGGCGATTTCCACCACCTGCTCGGGGCTGAGCTTGACCACCCACCCGTCGGTGGGTCCGTCGGCCAGCTCGGTGAACCTGGCGGTCTGCCAGTCGAGCATCGCGTCGGTCATGCCCTTGAACGTCTTGCCCAGCATCACGAACTCGCCCGTCGCCGGATCGCGGGCGCCGAGGTGGATGTTGGAAAGCTTGCCGGTGCGTCGGCCGGAACCCCATTCGACGGCCAGCACCACCAAGTCGAGGGTGTGCACCGGCTTCACCTTCAGCCAGCCCGTGCCGCGTCGGCCTGCTTCATACGGCGCGGACGGCGACTTCGCCATCAGACCTTCATGGCCCGCGGCCAGCGTGGCGTCCAGGAACCGTTGGGCCGCTTGGGTATCCGATGTGGACAACCGGTCAACGCGCTGATCTGACGGCACGATCGCGTCGAGGGCCGACAGCCTGTCCCTCGTGGGTTCGTCGAGCAGGTCGACACCGTCGAGATGCAGGACGTCGAAGAAGAACACCGACAACGGCTGGGCGGCGCGGGCCGCGGCGACGTCGACGCTTCGGTCCTTGCCGCCCCGGCCTCCGCCGCGACCGAATCGCGACGCGGTGACCTGGAACCGGTGCGGCCGTCCGTCAGCTCGCAAGGCGATCGCCTCACCGTCGGCGATCAGATCCGTCACCGGTAGTGCGAGCGTCGCCTCGACGACCTCGGGCAGCCGGGCCGTGACGTCGTCGAGGCTGCGGGTGTAGATCGACACGTCGTCGCCGGACCGGTGGATCTGGACCCGGGCCCCGTCAAGCTTGGCTTCGAAAACGGCGTCGCCGCCGAGTCGATCGAGTGCTTCGCCGACACCGGTCGCGGTCTGGGCAAGCATCGGGCCGACGGGCTGACCGACCCGCAACGTGAACTCCGACAAGGCGGCCTCACCGCCGGTCAGTGCGGCGGCTGCGACGGCAGGCAGATCGCCGCCAAGCATCGCGGCCCTGCGGACAGTGGGGGCCGGCATGCCCGCGGCCTTTGCGACGGCGTCGGCCATCACCCCGGCAAGCGCACCCTGGCGCAGCTCGCCGCCGAGGAGCCGGCGAAGGAACGTCTGCTCGACGTCCGTCGCCGCGGAGAACAGATCCGCGACGAGTGCCGCCCTAATGGACTGCGACCCTTTGCCTGCGACGGCACCGATCTCAGTGAAGGCGGCATCGACGGCGTCGACCGCCAGCGTCGGTTCCTCGGCGGGCTCGGGCAGCGACCGCAACGCCGCCCACCCGACGCCGATCTGGCGCAGTGGCAGGTCACCCGACAACCACGACACGACGACGGCGACCAGCCGCGCGTCGCCGTCTACGCCTGCCCTGGTGAGCAGATCGGCGATGCGGGCGATCTTGGCCAGCCGCGACGAGGAGGCGCCGACCTCTGCCGATGCGGTGGCGACGTCGATCAGCTGCACATTCTCACCCTGGCACGAGGGTCAGACATCTCCCAACAGGTCAGCGAGGACAGCCATCTCGGCGCGAAGAGCGGCGGCCCGTTCGGCGTGGCCGCCCGCGGTGAACTGATCCGCGGCGCTGCGCCGCTCGGCGATCTCGGACCGCACGAGGTCGCGGATCTGCTCTTCCGACAGTTCCCGACGCGTTACCTCGGTGGAGCCGAGGCCCGCGACGGCGCCTGCGATCGCTCCGCTCGCCCGGCCCGGGGGGACGACGGTTTCGGGGGTCTCGGCGTTGTCGATGGCGCTCAGCACAGAGCGCAGGGCGGTGGCACGCGTCGAGTCACGCTTCTTGCGGGCAGCAAGCAGCGATGCGCGAACAAGTGTGCGCCAGGTCTCGGCGGGCAGGGGGGACACGGGCCGCCAAAGTACTCGCGAGCGTGCACAGTTGCACCTGGTTTTCCGGCGTGTCGTGTGCAAACGCGCACGCTCGCGGTGCAAGGGGACCAAGACGGCTACTTGACGGCTACTTGACGGCGAAGTCGACCGAGTGCCAGCCGGAGGCCCCGTCGGGCACCGGGTCGGCCCACTGCTGGGTCTGCGTCGCGCCGGTGTTGTCGGTGGCTCGCACCGAAATCGTGTGCAGGCCAGATTCTTCGGCCTGCCAGGGAAAGCTCCACAACCGCCATGCGTCGTTGGAGTAGCCCGCACCCAGCTGCGCCTGCTGCCAGGTGCCCTGCTTATTCGGACTGTCGATGCGCACCTCGACTGCCTTCACACCACGGTTCTGCGCCCACGCCACCCCGCCGAACGTCACCGGCCCACGGGCGACGTCCTGGCCGCTGCTCGGCACGTCGATGCGGGACTCGGTCTTGATCGGTCCGCGCGGGGACCAGCCCAGCCGCGTCCAGTACGCCTCGGCCTTGTCGAACCGCGTGAGTTCGAGGTCGACAACCCATTTGGTGGCCGACACATACCCGTACAGGCCGGGGACGACGAGCCGTGCGGGGTAGCCGTGGTTGGTGGGCAGCGGCTGGCCGTTCATCCCGACGGCCAGCAGCGCGTCCCTGCCGTCGGTGAGGGCCTCGACCGGAGTCCCAGCCGTGAACCCGTCGCTCGACATGGACAAAACCATATCGGCGTCGGCGTGCACACCCGCGTCGGCCAGCAGGTCGCGGACCCGATAGCCTGTCCAGCTCGCATTCGAGATGAGATCTCCGCCAACAGGATTGGACACACACGTCAGCGTCACAACCTTTTCGACGACCTCGAACCGGTCCAGATCCTCGAACCGGTAGGTGATCTCACGGTCGACCATGCCGTGGATCTTCAGTTGCCACTCGGCGCGACTCAGCTGTGGCACGGTCAACGCGGTGTCGATCCGGTAGAAGTCGTCGTTGCTTGTGACGAATGACGGCAGCGCAACGCCTTTGGGCTGCACCGTCGGCGGGATAGGCGGTGCGGCGACGTCCACCGCGGGCAGGGCGAACGCGTCGCGATCACCGGCCACCGACGTTCTCGCCCGCGACAGCACGACGCCGACAACGCCGCTGACCGCACCTGCGGTGAGCAGGCCCATCGTTATCAGGGACAGCCGCCTGCCGTGGTCGGGCTCATCGGATGTGTCGGGGTCGGCAGGCCCGTCGGTGAATCGTCCCGACGTCAGCAGGCGCAGCACGACGACCCCGCACACGGTGCCGACGACGGTGGGCACGATATCGACGGGCAGCTGCCCGCCGCGGGACAGCACCGCCGCGCATCCGGCCACCCCCGCGGCGACGATCGCCGCGCTGCCGATCGGGACGCGGGGCCTCTCCATCGAACCGGCTACCGCGGCGATGATGGCGATGACGGCCAGCACGAGCACCGACAGCACCAGCTTGTCGGCCGTGCCGAACGTGGTGATCGCCCATTCCTTCACCGGACCGGGGGTGAGGTCGATGACCGACGACCCGATCGCCGTGCGGGAATCGGATTGTGGCCCCACGAACGCGGCCACCAGCTGGGTGACGCCGAGCGCGATGGCGGCCGCCGCGATGCCTGCCATCGCCCGTGACCCGCTTGACGCCATGCCGCCAAGCTACCGATCCGGCTACCCGAAAGGCTTACCGATAAGTGACGTCGGATAGGTTGCTTTACGAATTGAGCACTTTTTGGAAAGGGAGCCAGATGGAGATCGCGGGGAAAAGGGCCGTAATCGTCGGCGGGGCGTCGGGGTTCGGCAAGGCAACCGCCGAGGCGTTGGCCCAGCGTGGCGCCGGTGTGGCCATCCTGGACCGGCCGCAGTCGAAGGGCAAGGAAGTCGCCGATGCCCTCGGCGGAACATTCCACGAGGTGGACGTCACCGACTTCGAAGGCACCGAGCAGGTCCTTGGCCAGGCGGTCGAGGCCCTTGGCGGATTGCACATCGCGGTCACCACTGCGGGCGGCGGCATCGGTGAACGCACCATCAGCAAGAAGGGTCCGCACAGCCTCGACTCATTCCGGCGCTCGGTCGATCTCAACCTCATCGGCACCTTCAACATCAGCCGCTTGGCGGCCTGGCAGATGAGCCAGAACGATCCGGTCGACGATGAGGCCGAGGAGCGTGGCGTCATCATCAACACCGCATCGATCGCAGCGTTCGAGGGGCAGATCGGACAGGTCGCCTACACGGCGTCAAAGGCGGCCATCGCCGGCATGTGCCTGACCATGGCCCGCGATCTCGGCAGCATGGGGATCCGGGTCCTGGCCATCGCGCCGAGCCTGTTCGCCACCGGTTTGACAGAAGGCATTCCCGACGAGTTCGCCGAGGTTCTCACCAAGGATGCCGCGTTTCCCAAGCGGCTGGGCAAGCCAGAGGAGTACGCCAAGCTGGCGGTCGCGATCGTGGAGAACGCGATGCTCAACGGCCAGTGCCTGCGACTGGACGCCGGCCAGCGCTTCGCACCCAAGTAATCGCCGCATAGGGTGACCGGGTGGCGACCGTTGCCGACCATGTCATCTCCGCGCTCGCGCTCAGCGGTGTTCGCCGCGTCTACGGGTTGCCCGGCGACAGCCTCAATGGCTTCACCGATGCGATCCGCCGGGCTTCCGAGATCTCCTGGGAGCACGTGCGTCACGAGGAGACCGCCGCCTTCGCGGCGGCCGCCGACGCCGCGCTGAGCGGACAGCTCGCCGTCTGCGCGGGCAGCTGCGGCCCCGGCAACCTGCACCTGATCAACGGGCTCTTCGACGCGCAACGCAGCCGTGTGCCGGTGCTGGCGATCGCAGCGCACATCCCGCGCTCGGAGATCGGCTCCGAGTATTTCCAGGAGACCCATCCGCAGGAGTTGTTTCGGGAGTGCAGCGTCTACTGCGAGCTCGTCAGCACGCCCGAGATGATGCCGCGGATCCTCGAGATGGCGATGCGCGCGGCCGTCGAAGAGCGCGGCGTCGCCGTGGTGGTGATCCCCGGTGAGGTGTTCCTGCAACGCGCTGACGACTCCGCGTGGACGAGTCGGCCGATCGTCGCTGCTCGTTCGGTGGTGCGTCCCGACGACGAGTCGCTGCAGCGGGCGGCGGCGATTCTCAACGACGCCTCGGCCGTCACGATCCTCGCGGGTGCCGGTGTCGAGGGCAGCCATGACGCGGTGATCACCGCGGCGGCGACGTTGAACGCCCCCATCGTGCATGCGTTGCGCGGCAAGGAGTTCATCGAATACGACAACCCGTACGACGTCGGGATGACCGGTCTGCTCGGCTTCGCCTCCGGCTACAAGGCCATCAAGGAAGCCGATGCCCTGCTCATGCTCGGCACCGACTTTCCATATCAGCAGTTCTATCCCGACAACGCGAAGATCATTCAGGTCGATATCCGCGGCCGAAACCTGGGCCGCCGCACGCCGGTCGAACTGGGCCTGGTCGGCAGCGTGCGCGACACATTGGCCGCCCTGCAGCCGTTACTGCGCCGGAAACAGCAACGCGACCATCTCGACAAGTCGCTCAACCACTACCGCAAGACCCGCAAGCGGCTCGACGAGCTGGCGGTCAACGACCGCGACCGCACCCCGATCCGCCCCGAATACGTTGCCGGGCTTGTGAACCGGCTGGCCGCCGACGACGCGGTGTTCACCGTCGACGTCGGATCTCCCGTGGTGTGGGCGGCCCGCTATGTGGGCATGAACGGCAGTCGTCGGCTCGTCGGCTCGTTCAACCACGGCACCATGGCCTGTGCGCTGCCGCATGCGATCGGGGCGCAGACCGCCTATCGGGACCGGCAGGTGGTCGCCCTGGCGGGCGACGGCGGACTGACGATGCTCTTCGGCGAGTTGATCACGTTGACCCAGAATCGGTTGCCGGTCAAGGTGATTGTGTTCAACAACTCATCGCTCAACTTCGTCGAGCTGGAGATGAAGGCGGCCGGGATCGTCAACTACGGCACCGATCTGCACAACCCCAACTTCGCCGACGTCGCCAACGCGATGGGCATCTTCGGCCGCCGCGTCGAGCATCCCGCCGAGCTCGAGCAGGCGATCGTCGATGCGTTCGCTCACGACGGCCCCGCCCTGATCGACGTCGTGACCGCCCGCCAAGAGCTGTCGATTCCGCCCGCGATCACCGTCGAGCAGGCCAAGGGATTCTCGCTATATGCCATCCGGACGATCCTCGCCGGCCGGGGTGAGGAACTGCTCGACCTCGTCACAACGAACGTCGCCCGGCGGATCTTGGACTGACAGCAACCCGCTGTGCGCTTTTCGAGCCAATTCCGATCTTGGCCGCTAATGTTTGCCCATGCGCATCCGAGTGTGGTCGGCGATGGCCGTGGTTTTGCTCTTGGCGGCCTGTAGCAGCCCGAAGCCGGAGCTGCCGGAAAAGAATGCCGTCTCCAAGTCCGACACCAGCGACATCGAGATCGTCGGGGACGCCTCGGATCCGGTGAACAAGCTGGCCATCGAGGCGATCGCCGACCTTCAGCAGTACTGGTCGGAGCAATATTCCAACGTCTACGACGGCGACTACGAACCGGTCACGGGCGGCTTCTTTGCTGTAGTTCCGTCCTCGGGCGAGCTTCCGCCCTGCGCGACCGATGCCGCCGACGTCGCAGGCAACGCGTTCTACTGCTCGACGGAGGACGTCGTCGCATGGGACGCCGAAAACCTCCTTCCCGAATTGAAGGACAAGTACGGCGATTTCGTCATCCCGGTCGTGTTGGCGCACGAGTGGGGGCACGCGGTACAGGCGCGCTCCAACTTCATGGCGCGCACGGTGACCAAGGAACTGCAGGCCGACTGCTTCGCGGGCGCCTGGTCTAAGCATGCACAGGACGGTGGGGTGTTCGATGTGACGAGCGGCGATCTGGACGCCGCACTCGCAGGCATCCTCGATCTTCGCGATACGCCCGGCACGTCCAACATCGACCCGAACGCCCACGGCAGTGGCTTCGACCGGGTCGGCGCCTTCCAGGACGGCTATGACAACGGGCTGAGCCGGTGCAAGGACTACCGCGACGACGAACCGATGGTGCTCGAGTTGCCGTTCAGCTCCGAAGAGGACGCGGCCGCAGGTGGCGACGCACCCTACGACTCGATCGTCAACGGCGTGCCCTACGACCTCGAGGACTACTGGACCCATGTCTACCCGGAGCTGACCGGTGGCCAGGCCTGGCCACCGGTGGCCGGGATCGAGGCGTACAGCCCGGACAACCCGCCGATGTGCGGCGATCAATCCGCGGAGGGTTTTGCGCTGTTCTATTGCGTACCAGATGATTACGTCGGATGGGACAACGTCGCCGCGATGCCCGAGGTGTACCGGCAGGGCGGCGATTACGCCGTCGCCACGCTGCTGGCCACGCAGTACGGGCTCGCGGCATTGACGCGCCTTGGTGACGAGTCCGACGAGAAGACGTCGACCCTGCGCGGTGACTGCCTCGCCGGTGGGTACACGGCGAGCGTCATCATCTACAACCGCCCCGACACCAGCACCTATCACATCTCGCCGGGCGACCTCGACGAAGGAATCAAGGCGCTGTTGGTGTTCCGCGGCGACGGCGACACCGAGCGGCAGGGAGCCGGCTTCGCGCGGGTGCGCGCCTTCCGCCAAGGCGTGATGGACGGTGCCGAGTCCTGCCTGCAATACCAGGGTTAGGTCACGCGGGGCGCGGCACCGTCGCCAACGTTGATTGTCCGAGCCACGTCGGGATCCTGCGGCGCACTTCTGACGGACCCGACACCGTAACGGCTTCGTCGACCAGTGCGCGCTGCCAGCTGAGGTCACCACGCCAAATGCGAGTCAGAATGCGCAGGCTGGTCTGAATCGAGCCCGCCACTTCGAAACCGGGATCAAAATCGCAGACGTCGGCCTGGCCTTCCGACACCACCAGCCACCAGCGTGAAGCTTTGGGCGCAACGCCGTCGAGGTGAAACGCCAAGGTGGTGCGGGACCGCGGCCACGCCTCGATCGCAATGGTCCGCCGGATGTCCCACATCAGCAGGTGGGGATCGAGATCTCCATCGCCGAGTTCGCCGATCCAGCGGACACTCCATGCGCCTAGCGCCTCGACGACCTCGACGAGTTCCTTGCCGCAGGGCGTCAGCGTATACGATGTGCGGCCATCGGTTTCCGAGCGGTTCACGACGCCGGCGCGAGTAAGCGTCTGCAACCGCTTGGACAGCAACGCCGGCGACATCTTCGGCACTCCGCGTCGCAGATCGTTGAAGTGTGTACTGCCCGAAAGCAACTCGCGGACCACGAGCACCGTCCAGCGCTCATCCAGCAATTCCATGGCCTTCGCGACGGGACAGAACTGACCATAACCAGGCATGCCCCGACCTCCTTCGGCGCGTAGCAAACGTGATGGGTACATCGTATGGCGCGGCAATTGACTAGTACAGATTCAGTATCACGGCCAGTTCAGATCTGTGACTACCAAGCCAAGCAGGCCGGGTCGACGCTTATTGCACGGACCGCGAACGAAAGGAGACACCTTGAACATCAAATTGAGTCGGCATCCGCCGTACCGACATCCGCCGTACCGACATCCGCAACGGGACCGAGCACAAGATCGAGAGCTGCGTCCTGGCCATTGCCTTCTGACCGGCGAAGTACAGATCCGTAACTAGATACCCCGCGCCACTGGACGCACGATTCACAGAACAGAAGTCGATCCCGAGGAGATCACTATGAATGCCGAAACAACGACAGTCGATCAGGCGGTGATCGCTAAGCATCGCGCCATGTGGGCCACGGGCGATTACCCCAAACTCGCCGTCGAATTGGTGGCCCCGCTTGGTCCCGTACTGGTCGAAGCCCTCGGCATCGGTGCCGGGGACCGGGTGCTCGACGTTGCCGCCGGCACCGGAAACGCGGCCATCCGTGCCGCACAGGCCGGAGCCTCTGTCACCGCCAGCGACCTGTGCCCCGAGCTGTTGCAGGCCGGAGCCGCCAGTGCCGCGCAACGAGGCGTCGAACTGCAGTGGCGGGAAGCCGATGCTCACGCACTACCCTTCGCCGACAACGAGTTCGACGTCGTCATGTCGTGTATCGGTGTGATGTTCGCGCCCTTCCATCAGCACGCCGCCGACGAGTTGATCCGGGTTTGTAAGACGGGTGGTCGGATCGGTGTGCTCAGTTGGACACCGGAGGGTCACATCGGTCAGCTCTTCGCAACGATGAAGCCCTATATGCCACCCCCGCCGCCGGGTGCGCAGCCCCCGCCGCTGTGGGGACGCGAAGACCACGTCCGCGCACTCTTCGGGGATCGAGTCAACGACGTGACAGCCGTGTCTCGCACGCTGGCGGTCGACCGCTTTGCCGACGGAGCGCAGTTCCGGGACTACTTCAAGAACGTGTACGGGCCGACGATTGCGGCCTACCGCAACATCGAGGGCGATGCGGACCTGGTCGCCGCGCTGGACGCCGACATCGCGCGGATCGGCGACGGTTTCTTCGACGGCGAAGACACCATGAAGTGGGAGTACCTGCTGCTGACCGCGCGCAAGGCCTGACACGATGTCTGCATGCCCGATGACGCGTATCTGCTGCCGACACTGAGTGAGGCGGACCAAGCCGCCCTGCAGGTTTGGGTGCGGCGGCAGGGCCTTGGCACGACCGTCGCCGACGTCGAGCCGCTGACCGGCGGTACCCAGAACATCGTGGTGCGGGTCCATGTCGACGGGCGTCCGATGGTGCTGCGGCGGCCGCCCCTTCATCCGCGGCCCACCAGTGACAAGACGATGCTGCGTGAGATGGCGGCGTTGCGCACGCTGGCGGGCACAACCGTTCCACACCCCGGCTTCATCGCCGGCTGTGAGGACCTCGACGTGCTCGGGGTGGTCTTCTACCTGATGGAGGAGATCGACGGCTTCAACCCGGGCAGCGACATGTCCGAGGCGTACGTCCGCGATGCCGGGATGCGGCACGACGTGGGGCTGTCCTATGCCGCGAGCCTGGCACAGCTGGGCAACGTGGCATGGGAGGGCAAGCCGCTCGCAGAGCTAAAACGGCCGGGATCCTTTCTCGAGCGTCAGGTTCCGCAGTTTCAGCGGCTGCTCGAGAGCTATCGGCACGAGCACTACGATCCTGAGTCGCTTGCGGTCGCCGACCTCGCGGAGTGGCTGCAAACCAACCGTCCGCCCGACGGTGAGCCGGGAATCCTGCATGGCGACCCGCACCTGAGCAATGTGCTGCTCCGGCGCGACAGGCCGGAGCTGGCGGCGTTCGTCGATTGGGAGATGTGCACCATCGGCGACCCGCTGCTCGATCTCGGCTGGATGCTGATCTGCTGGCCACTGGACACCAACGCCATCACCGCGGGTGCGCAGCTTGGCGCACTCGGCGGGCTCGCGACCCGGCGCGAACTGCTCGACGCGTACTGGGCCGCAGGCGGCCGCGAGACTTCGCGACTGGATTGGTACACGGCGATGGCATGCTTCAAGCTCGGCGTCGTCATCGAAGGCACCTGGTCGCGCTACCTGATGGGAAAGGCGAGCCGAGACGCGGGCGAGGCGCTGCATTTCAACGCCCAGAACCTGATCGACATGGGGACCCGGGTCGCCAAGGGCGACAGCCCCTTTGCGCTGGGCTAGCTGTACGCGTCGATCCCGAGCTTGACCGCAAGTGCCAGGCCCGCGGCGCTGATCAGGACCTTCAGTGGGCCGGCAGGCGCGTGCCGCACCACGATGGGGCCCAACCTCGACCCGATCAGACAGCCGAGCCCGAGTGCGAAGACGGCGGGCCAGTGCACCGGAGCGAAGAACGAAAATATCAGGGCCGCAACGGTATTCGCGACACCGGAGATGACGTTCTTGGAGGCGTTGGCGTGCGCCAGCGTGGCATGGCCGACATGGAGCAGCAGCGCGATCAACAACACGCCCGCTGCGGCGCCGAAGTACCCACCGTAGATACAGATCAGGAAGATCGCCGCTGACTCGAGCAGAATCGTTGCGGTGTGCCTCCGGTGGCTCGAGACCCTGGCGGCGGCGTTGCCTCTACGGGGGATCGCGATCGCCAACGACGCGCCGCCGAGCAGGATCGGCACGATCTTCTCGAAGCCCTCCGCCGGTGTGGACAACAGCAACGCGGCACCTATCGCGCCTGCGACCGCGGCGACCGGAAGGATCCGCTTGAGCCAGGGACCCAGGCCCGTC
Organism: Mycolicibacterium stellerae; assembly: GCF_003719305.1. Taxonomy (GTDB): domain Bacteria; phylum Actinomycetota; class Actinomycetes; order Mycobacteriales; family Mycobacteriaceae; genus Mycobacterium; species Mycobacterium stellerae. Next base: position 390,475 of record NZ_RARC01000002.1, on the reverse strand, counting down.
AGCTCGGGCCGGGAGCCCCACACAGAGCCGATCGCGTTGAACACCATCGCCACCGTGTTCGTCACGTTCGCGGTGACCGGCGGTAGACCCACCAGCAGAAGGGCCGGGTAGGTGGCGATCGACGCCAAACCGGCGATGCTGCCGGTCAGCCCTCCGATGACACCGGCTGCAAGAAGGAAGGCGGCGTCGGACCAAGTCATCGCGGGGTAATGGTGCCTGGCCGACGTTCGTGGGCGCGAGGCGGGGCGTGCGCGCGGAGGATAATACCTCTGAAGCAGAGGTATCCTGGTTGTTGTGGAGACGCGTGCGGACCTCACCGGCGAGCTGTTCGACGTGGTCGGACGGTTCCGACGTCAGCTGCGCCGCTCGACCCGGCGAGGCTTCGACGCCACCGGCCTCACCCAGTCGCAGGCCGAACTGCTTCGGCTGGTCGGCAGGCAGCCCGGAATCTCGGTACGCCAGGCGGCGGCCGAACTCGGACTCGTGCCCAACACCGCCTCGACGCTGGTCTCCAAGCTCGCGGCCGACGGCCTGCTGATTCGGTCGGTCGACGCTGACGACAGGCGGGTCGGCCGGCTGAGGCTGACCAGGCCCGCTCAACGCATTGCCGACGAGTCGCGGGCCGCGCGCAGGGCCGCGCTTGGCGTAGTCGTCGACGAACTCGACGCCGAGCAAGCCGAGCACTTGAGGCAAGGCCTGCGGGTACTCGCTGACATGACGCGAAAGCTGCAAGAGGGGACCCAAACGTGACCGATTCTGAGGTGCTCGCAATCGACTGCCGCCACCTTGTCCACCGCTACGGCGACTTCACGGCCGTCGACGACGTCAGCCTGGCTGTCCGGCCAGGTGAGACAGTGGGGTTGCTCGGGCCCAACGGTGCGGGCAAGACGACCGTCGTACGCGTGCTGACCACGCTGACTCCCGTCCAGCGCGGCGAGGTGAAGATCTTCGGTCTGGACTCGCGGCGCCAGACAATGGATATCCGCCGCAACATCGGCTATGTGCCCCAACAGCTTTCGATTGAGTCCGCGTTGACGGGCAGGCAGAACGTCGAGCTGTTCGCGCGGCTCTACGACGTACCGCGCTCCGAACGCGGTCATCGGGTCGGGGAGGCTCTCGATGCGATGCAGCTCGCCGATGTCGCCGATGAGGTCGCGGGTACGTACTCCGGTGGGATGGTACGGCGGCTCGAGCTGGCTCAGGCGCTCGTCAACCGACCGTCTCTGTTGATCCTCGACGAGCCGACCGTTGGCCTGGACCCCATTGCGCGCGACAGCGTCTGGGCTCAGGTTCAGCGCATGCAGCAGGACTTCGGCATGACGGTGCTGCTCACGACCCACTACATGCAGGAGGCCGATGCACTGTGTGATCGCGTCGCGCTCATGCACCATGGCCGATTGCAGGCCGTTGGGTCGCCGGCGGAGTTGAAGCGCAAAGTCTCGCCCGACGCGAGCCTGGAGGACGTGTTCCGGCATTACGCCGGAACCGATTTGGCCGAGGACAGCTCTCAAGCCAGCTTCCGGACGATGCGCTCCACCAGAAGGACGGCGCGCCGTGTCAGTTGAATCTCGCCCCGAGTCACGGCTCGTTCGTGCGCCGCGCGGCTGGCGTCGGCTCCGCGGGTCGGCCGTCCGCGTCGGCGCCTTCGCACTCGTCGAGCTGCAGAAGTTGCGTCACGACCGCACCGAGCTGTTCACGCGCATGGTGCAGCCCGCACTCTGGCTGTTGATCTTCGGGCAGACGTTCACGCGGCTGCATGTCATCGACACCGGGGGCGTTCCGTATCTCGCGTTCCTGGCGCCGGGGATCATCGCGCAGTCCGCCTTGTTCATCTCGATCTTTTACGGGATCCAGATCATCTGGGACCGCGACGCGGGGATCCTGGCGAAGTTGCTGGTGACGCCTGCCCCTGCATCGGCGGTGGTCACAGGGAAGGCATTCGCGGCTGGTGTGCGCTCGGTGGTGCAGGTGATCGGCGTGGTCGCGCTGGCGTATCTGCTCGGAGTGCACCTGACCGTCAACCCCCTGAAAATCCTCGGTGCGATGGGCATTGTGGTGCTGGGGTCGGCGTTCTTCGCCTGCCTGTCGATGACGTTGGCGGGTCTGGTGCGCAACCGCGACCGCATGATGGGCATCGGGCAGGCCATCACGATGCCGCTGTTCTTCGCTTCCAATGCGCTGTATCCGGTCGACGTCATGCCGGTTTGGTTGCGCTGGCTGTCGGCGGTCAACCCGCTCAGCTACGAGGTCAATGCGTTGCGCGGGCTGCTCATCGGCACCCCGACGAATCCGGTGCTCGACGTCGCGGTGCTGGTAGCCGCCGCCGTCGCGGGCATCGCGATGGCGTCCTCACTGATGCGGCGGCTGGTGCGCTAGAGGTCAGAGCGGGTATCGACTCACGAAGAGTCAGTACGGAGCTACGTCTGCATCGTCGACGAATACCAAGTTGCCGTCGGCGAGTTGCACAGCCCACCTGCGAGCCGCATCGGCAATATGGTGGTTGCCGATGTCCACCGCGTGGCCGGATAAGGACCCGAAGTCCTCGATGACAACTCCATGGGTCTCGTTGGGAGTCCTCGGATAGACCCGCACCGCTGTGTCAACCGCGACCTTCCGACCCGCGCTGCCGACCTCGGCTTCACCCCGTGATTGCGTCATTGCTGTTCGCTTCCTCCCCAAGCGTTTACCTGAACGTAAATTAGAGCACATCCCGCCGGCGTGAGTGGCGACTTCGGGTCAGAGCAGCCGGCCGATGCCCCGCGCGGCAACCTGGAGTGCGCCCAGTAGCCGCTGACGGTCGCGTTTGAGCGTCGCGACCACCACACCGATCGCGGAAACGACACTGCCGTCCGACGCCTGCACCACCGGCACGGCCAACGAGCATGCGCCCAGCGACATCTCCTCGCTCGTGGTCGCCACGCCGTCGCGGCGGATGCGGTTCAACTGGGTTCCCAAGATGTCCGGCCGGGTGATCGTGTACGGGGTGATCCGCGTCAGCCGGGTGAGCACGCGCTCGATGACATCCGACGGCGCATGTGCCAGAAGCACTTTGCCGACACCGGTGCAGTGCATCGGCAGCCGCGAGCCGACCGTGCTGACGATCGGGACCGATATGCGGCCCTGCATCCGGTGCAGGTAGAGGACCTCGTCGCCGTCGCGGACCGCAAGGTGCACGGTGGCCATCGTCGCCGCGTACACGTCGTGCAGGAACGGCTCGGCGACCTGGCGCAGCCTGCCCTGTACCGGCGCGAGCAGGCCCGCTTCCCATACCAGCCTGCCGATGACGTACCGGCCGTCCTCCTGTCGGTGCAGGGCGCCGCCGTCGACGAGGTCGCCGACCAATCGGTGCGCGGTCGGCAAAGGGATGTCCGCGCGGCGCGCGAGCTGCGACAGCGTGAGGCATCGATGCCGTTCGTCGAAGGCCCCGATCACCGCCAGTAGCCGGGACGCGACGGTGGCCCCCGGCGTCGAGGTATTTCCTGCCATTCGCGCTATTCTTCCACTCAGTGGAAGACGTGTCTCCACTGCGGCCTGCGGGCAGAGGTACGGTCCGCTCATGACGACGGTGACGCAGCACGACATCAGTGCCGAGATCAAACGCATCGAGGACGACTATCACCGCGCGGGACTCGAGGAGACCCAGCCGCGGCTGGACTACCCGCCCTACCGCAGCAGCCTGCTGCGCCATCCCACCAAGGTCCTGCACCACGCCGACCCCGAGGCGGTCGAACTCGGCGCGCCGTGTTTCGGTGAGCGTGACGTCGACCCACTCGAGTCGGATCTGACGATCGCCCACGGCGGGACTCCGATCGGCGAGCGCATGGTGGTCACCGGTCGCATCACTGACGGGCACGGCCGCCCCGTGCGCCGCCAGCTCGTCGAGATCTGGCAGGCCAACGCCGGTGGGCGGTACACGCACAAGCGCGATCAGCATCCAGCACCGCTCGATCCGAACTTCACCGGGGCCGGGCGCTGCCTGACCGACGACGACGGCACCTACCGCTTCACCACGATCAAGCCAGGGCCCTACCCGTGGCGCAACCATCACAACGCCTGGCGGCCCGCGCACATTCACTTCTCGCTGTTCGGAACGGATTTCACGCAGCGGATGATCACGCAGATGTACTTTCCGGGTGATCCGCTGTTCGCGTTCGATCCGATCTACCAGTCGATCACCGACCAGAAGGCCCGCGACCGGCTGGTCGCCGCCTACGACCACGACCTGACCACCCACGAGTGGGCCACCGGTTATCGGTGGGACATCGTGCTCACCGGCGGTCGCGAAACCCCGATGGAGTCTTGATGAGCACGCTGACACCGACCCCCGGTCAGACCATCGGCCCGTTCTTCGGCTACGCGCTGCCGTTCGATCGCGACAGCGAGCTCGTGCCTCCCGGCTCGCCGGGCGCCGTTCGACTGCACGGCACTGTGACCGACGGGGCGGGTGTCGCCGTGCCCGATGCCTTGCTCGAGATCTGGCAGGCAGACGCCGAAGGGGCCATTCCGACCGCGACCGGCTCGCTTCATCGTGACGGCTGGACCTTCACTGGATGGGGCCGCGCCAGCACTGACCGCGAAGGACGATACAGCTTCACAACAGTCGAACCTGGTGTGTCGCAGGCTGGTTCGGCACCGTTTTTTGCCGTGACGGTGTTCGCGCGTGGCCTGTTGAACCGGCTGTTCACGCGTGCGTACCTGCCGGGGGTGCAGCCGGCCTCCGACCCGCTGCTCGCCGCGCTGGACGACGAGCGGCGAGACACGCTGATCGCCGAGGCCGACGAGCTGGGCCTGCGGTTCGACATCCGGCTGCAGGGCGACCGCGAGACCGTGTTCCTTCGCTTTCCGGGGCACCGTCCATGACGGATCTGTTCTGGCCCGGCGATCATCGCGCAGGTGATCTGCTGAGCGACGCTGCGTTTCTCGCAGCGATGGCAGGCGTCGAAAGCGCCTGGGTCGGTGCGCTGGTCGATGTCGGGGTTGCGCCCCCGTCCGCACGGATGGACTTCGCGGCGATGGTGTCGTCCGTCGACGTCGAGCAACTCGCGGAAGCGGCCGAAGCTGACGGCAGCCCCGTGAAGGCATTGGTCGCGCTGTTGCGCGGCCGCGCGGGCGGCGAGGCGGCCACGTGGTTGCACCGCGGACTCACCAGCCAGGACGTAGTCGACACCGCGCTGATCCTGTGTCTTCGTGACGCGCTGACTCGGCTTCGCGGTGAGTTGTCCGCGCAGGTCCGCACGCTGACGGGCCTCGCAGAAACACACCACAGCAGCGCGATGACGGCCCGCACGTTGACGCAGCCCGCGCTGCCAAGCACGATCGGGGTGAAGATCGGGAACTGGCTCTCCGGTGTTCTCGACGCCGCCGACACGCTCGATGCCCTGCCGGCATTGCCTGCCCAGGCCGGCGGTGCGGCTGGAACCCTGGCCGCGACAACCGAATTGACCGGATCGCCCGTCGACGCGCTGGCCGTGTCGGATGCGCTGGCCTGCGCACTGGATCTCGCGCCCGCGCTGCCGTGGCACACGACCCGGTCGGTGATCACCCGCGCGGGCGACGCGCTCGTCGGGTGCTGTGATGCCTTCGCGCACATCGCGACCGACGTCGCGACTGCAAGCAGGCCCGAAATCGGTGAGCTGTCGGAAGGCCGCGGCGGTGGATCGTCGACCATGCCACACAAGAGCAACCCGGTGTTGTCCGTGCTGATCCGCCGGGCCGCGATGACCGCCCCCGCGCTTGGTGCGGCCCTGCACACGGCGTCGGCGGCCAGCGTCGACGAGCGCTCCGACGGTGGGTGGCAGGCCGAATGGGCCACCCTGCGCACCCTGGCGCGGCGTACGGTCGTGGCAGCAGCACAGACCACCGACCTGCTGACCGGATTGCGAATCGACGTCGAGAGGGCCGCGGCCAACATGGCCGCCGCGGGAGACCTACGGGGCGAGCAAAAAGCGATGACCGAATTGACCGGGCTTGCACCGCGTTCGGAGTACCTTGGCGCGACGGAGGAGATCGTGCGAGCCGTCCTGCAACGCGCGCGCCACCACCTCGAGGAGACGACGTGAGCATTCCACGGATCGTCGGCACCGACTTCGGCGGTGACGGGGAACTCCTGCTCGTCGGCCCGTCGGTCGGCACGTCGGCGCAAGCGCTGTGGTCGGCCGCAGCGGAACGCCTCGCACGGCGCGTCCACGTGGTCGGCTGGGACCTGCCAGGGCACGGCCGCTCGCCCGCGTCCGAAGCGTTCGGAATGGCCGAGTTGGCCGCGGCCGTGCTGGCGCTGGCCGATGAGATCGCGCCAGGAGTCGCGTTTCACTACGCGGGCGATTCAATCGGCGGGGCGGTCGGGCTGCAGCTGCTGCTCGACGCGCCCGGCCGGGTGAAGTCGGCGACGCTGCTGTGCACAGGCGCCGTCATCGGCACGGCACAGGACTGGGCGACGCGGGCAGCGACGGTGCGGGAGTCCGGCACCGGCGCCGTGGTCGATCTCGCCGCGAAGCGGTGGTTCGGCACAAGGTTCACCGACCGCCGACCCGACGAGGCCTCCGCACTTCTGGATGCGTTGCGTGACGTCGACGACGAGTCCTACGCGCAGGCCTGCGACGCGCTTGCCGGGTTCGACGTCACCGAGCGGCTGACCGAGATCACCACGCCGGTGCTGGCGATCGCGGGCGCCGAGGACATCGCGACGCCGCAGGAGGGGCTGGCCAGGATTGCCTCCGAGGTCAAGGACGGCAGGCTGGTGGTGCTCGGCGGCGTCGCGCACCTGGCCCCCGTCGAGGCGCCGCCCCGCGTCGCCGAGCTGATCGGCGGACACGTGCAACCCGACGCGTACTCCGCGGGTATGGCGGTGCGACGCGAGGTGCTCGGCGACGTCCATGTGGACCGTGCCGTCGCCGCCACCACCGAATTAACCGCCGATTTCCAGGACTTCATCACGAAATACGCCTGGGGCTCCATCTGGACGCGGCCGGGGCTGGATCGCCGCAGCCGGTCGCTGATCACGCTGACCGCGCTGGTGGCGCGCGGCCATCATGAGGAGCTGGCGATGCATCTGCGGGCAGCCCGCCGCAACGGGTTGTCCAACGAGGAGATCAAGGAGCTGCTGTTGCAGACCGCGATTTACTGCGGCGTACCCGATGCCAATACGGCCTTCCGCATCGCCAACGAGGTGCTCGCCGACTACGACGCGAACGAGGCTGACCAGTGAGCCGCACAGCCATCTGCGAATCGGCCGCTGCGGCCGTCGCCGGGATCGGGGACGGGGCCACGGTGTTGGTCGGCGGATTCGGCATGGCGGGCATGCCCATCCATCTGATCGACGCGCTGATCGAGCAGGGCGCCACCGACTTGACGATCGTGAGCAACAACGCGGGCAACGGCGACACCGGGCTGGCCGCGCTGCTGGGCGCAGGCCGGGTGCGCAAGGTTATCTGTTCGTTTCCGCGCCAATCGGATTCGCACGTGTTCGACGGGCTCTACCGCGCCGGCGAGATCGACCTTGAGGTGGTGCCGCAGGGCAACCTCGCCGAACGCATGCGCGCCGCGGGTGCGGGCATCGGGGCGTTCTTCTGCCCGACCGGTGTCGGGACGCCGCTCGCCGAGGGCAAGGAGCTGCGCACCATCGACGGCCGTGACTACGTGCTGGAGTACCCGATTCGCGGCGATGTCGCGCTGATCGGAGCCTACCTGGGGGATCGGGCGGGAAACCTGGTGTACCGCAAGACCGCCCGCAACTTCGGCCCGGTGATGGCGACCGCCGCCGCGCTCACCGTCGCCGAGGTGTCGCGCGTCGTCGACCTCGGCGACATCGATCCCGAAGTAGTCGTGACACCCGGCATCTATGTCGACCGCATTCTGGAGGTGAACGGATGACCATCGACACCCCGCTGGACCGTGACGAGCTCGCCGCCGTCATCGCGCGCGACATCCCTGCAGGCTCGTACGTCAACCTCGGCATCGGCCAACCGACCCTGGTCGCCGATCACCTGAAGCCCGAAGCCGAGGTGGTGCTGCACACGGAGAACGGCATGCTCGGAATGGGCGCGGCGGCGACTGGCACCGATGTCGACGAGGACCTGATCAACGCAGGCAAGATCCCGGTCACTGAATTGCCGGGAGCGTCCTACTTTCACCACGCGGATTCGTTCGCCATGATGCGCGGCGGCCATCTGGACGTCTGTGTGCTCGGCGCGTTCCAAGTGAGCAGATCTGGGGACCTGGCCAACTGGCACACCGGTGCTCCCGACGCGATTCCCGCGGTCGGCGGCGCGATGGATCTGGCCATCGGCGCCAAGAACGTCTACGTGATGATGAGCCTGTTCACCAAGGACGGCACCGCCAAACTCGTGCCGGAGTGCACGTGCCCGCTGACCGGCCTCCGCTGCGTGAGCCGGGTTTACACCCACCACGCGATCTTCGACATCGATCCGGCCGAGGGCGTCGTAACGGTTCGTGACACGTTCGGCATCACCATGAGCGAGCTGCGATCGCGGGTGCCCATCGAATTGGCATGATGGTATGGCAATTAGGTCGCTAGCGGGCTAACGTCGCCTTCGTGGCGACTCGCAGGCGCTTTCTCGTTCTCGGTGTCTGCTGCATGAGCCTGTTCATCGTGAGCATGGACACCACGGTCGTCAACGTGGCCCTGCCGTCGATCGGGCAGGCCTTCGGCGCGCCGATCTCCGCTCTGCAGTGGACGATTGACGCCTACATCGTCGTGCTGGCCAGCTTCCTGCTGTTGTCGGGGTCAACAGCCGACCGGATCGGGCGGCGCCGCACCTTCCAGACCGGCCTCGTGCTGTTCGGCTGCGGGTCGCTGCTGTGCAGCGTCGCGCCGTCGGTGGGATGGCTGATCGCGTTCCGGATGATCCAGGCGTTCGGCGGCTCCATGCTCAACCCCGTCGCGATGTCGATCATCACCAACGTCTTCACCGAACCGCGGGACCGGGCGCGCGCGATCGGTGTCTGGGGCGGGGTGTCCGGCCTCGGCATCGGGCTGGGGCCGTTGGTCGGTGGTGTTCTTGTCGAACTCGTCGGGTGGCGGTCCATCTTCTGGGTCAATGTGCCGATCGTCATCGTCGCCGTGGTCGCCGCCGGTGCGTTCGTGCCGGAGTCGCGCTCGCCGCGTCCCCGTCGCATCGACCCGGTCGGTCAGCTGGCCATGGTGGCGTTGCTGGCCAGCTGCGTCTACGCCGTCATCGAGGCGCCGCACGCGGGATGGCTTTCCGCGCAAACGCTTTCGTTGTTCGCGCTCGCCGCCGCGGCGCTGGCCGTGCTGTTGATCTACGAGCCGCGACGTACCGATCCGCTGATCGAGCTCCGATTCTTCTGCAGCGTGCCGTTCTGCGGTGCCGTCCTGATCGCGATCTGTTCGTTCGCGTCGTTTGCCGGTTTCCTGTTTCTCAACACGCTTTATCTCCAGATGGTTCGCGGTCTTTCGCCGATGGCAGCCGGCTTGTGCACGCTTCCGCTCGGCCTGATGGTGCTGCTGTGGTCCCCGATCTCCGGTCGTGTCGTCGGTACCCGTGGCCCACGGCCGTCGTTGCTGCTGGCGGGCGCCATGATCTGCCTCGCCGCACTGATGGCGGTGCGGATCGACGCAGGCACGGCGCTGGTGTACGTGCTGGTGTGCTACATCGCCTTCGGTATCGGGCAGGGCGTGGTCAATGCGCCGATCACCAACACCACGGTGTCGGGAATGCCGCGCAGCCATGCGGGGGTGGCCGCCGCGGTCGCCACGGCCAGTCGACAAATCGGCACCAGCCTCGGCGTCGCGATCGTGGGATCGATTCTGAACTCGCACATTTCGGGCTCGCTGGCCGACGGCTTCGTGCTCGCCAGCCGCCCGGCACTCTTCCTGATCGCAGGACTGGGATTGGCGGTGGCGGGCGTCGGAGCCGTCACGACAACCGGGTGGGCACGCCGGTCGACGGCTCGCGTCGCGCATCTGTTCGGTGAGGACGAGTCAGCGACCACCCTTGGCGGCGACCTCGGCGATACCGGCGTTCGCACCGGCAGGATCGAGGTAGACACCGCCGGGCACAACCGGCGTTAGCGCGTCGTCGAGGTCGTAGCGCAGGGGCACCCCGGTGGGGATGTCCAGCGTGCGTACCCGCTCCGGGGTCAGGCCGTCGAGGATCATGCACAACGCCCGAAGCGAGTTGCCGTGCGCGACAACGAGGGTGATTCGCCGCCGGACAAGGTCGGCGGCGATCGCATCCTGCCAGTACGGCATGAGACGTCTACGCACGGCCGCCAGCGACTCGGATGCGGGCAGATCATTCGGGGGCAGCTCGGCATAACGGGCATCGTGGCGCGGATGCATGGGATCGCCTGGGCCGACGGCAGGCGGGGCGAGGTGATAGGAGCGACGCCATTCGCCGAACAACTCGGCACCGAACTCCTTGCGCACCGCCGAGCGGGTGCGGCCCTGCAGTGCGCCGTAGTGGCGCTCGTTGAGCCGCCAGCTGCGCCGTGCGGTGAATCCGTGCGAATGAGCCTCGGCCACGGCGATCTTCGCCGTGTCGATGGCGCGCGTGAGCAGCGATGTGTGCAGCGCGGCCGGTGTCAGGCCGGCATTGCGGATCACCCTGCCCGCGGCAGCGGCCTGGTCGCGACCGCGGTTGGTCAGCGGGTAGTCGAGCCAGCCGCCGAACACATCGTCGGCGTTGGCCGTGCTTTCGCCGTGCCGGAGCAGGAGCAGGACCCGGGTCATGCCGGCGATTCGCCGCGTTCGATGGCGCTGATCTGATCGACCCGCAGTTGATGGCGGCCGCCCTTGAACCCGGTACCCAGCCATACCGTGAGAATCCGCTCGGCAAGGTCGGGCGCGACCACCTTGGCCCCCATCACCAGGACGTTGGCGTCGTTGTGCGCGCGTGCGATCTCAGCGGTGAACACGCAGTGGCACAACGTCGCCCGCACGCCCCTGACTTTGTTGGCCGCGATCTGCTCTCCGCAGCCGCTGCCGCCGAGGATGACGCCGAAGTCGTCCTCGCGGTCGACCACCCGGTGGCCGATGTCTGCACACAGCGTCGGGTAGTCGGCGACCTCACCCGCATCGTGAACGCCGCGGTCGTCGATATGGTGACCCCGCTCGGCCAGCCACGCCGACAGGCGGCGCTTCATCGAAACGGCGTTGTGGTCGGCTGCGATCGCTATGCGCATTTGGAGGTTCCTATGACTCGCCAACGGGGCAATAGTGGCCTTATGGTAACACCATAGAGCCGCGGACGGACCTCTTGAGCGGGGCGGCCGACTCGGTTAAGGTAGAATGGTAAGACCATCAATTTCCGGGAGTCCCACATGCCGAAGGTCGTCTTCATCACCCTCGACGGTGGCCAACGCGTCGTCGACGCCAACGTCGGCGAATCCGTCATGGCGGTCGCCGTGCGCAACGGTATCCCCGGCATCATCGGCGAGTGCGGCGGCAACTGCAGCTGCGCCACCTGCCATGTCTACGTCGCCGACGACTACGCCGCCGAGGTCGGGGGGGCGGGGGACATGGAGGACGATCTTCTCGACCTCGGGGTCGCTGACCGTCGCGAGACCAGCAGGCTGTCCTGTCAGATCCAGGTGACCGACGACCGCGATGGGCTCACGGTGCACATCCCCGAGGAGCAGTGACGGTGGACGCCGGGACGTTGATCGTCGGCGCCAGCCAGGCAGGCCTGCAGCTGGCGGTCTCGCTGCGCGATGCGGGTGAGACCGGCCCGGTCACGTTGATCGGCGAGGAGCCCCACGCTCCATACCAGCGGCCGCCGCTGTCCAAGGCCTACCTTCAGGGCAGCACCGAACTCGAGCAGCTATGGCTTCGTGCTCCGGAATTTCTTGCAGGCAATGATATTTCGCTCGTGACGGCCGAACGGATCGAGACCATCGAGCTCGACGACGGTGGGCCGTCCGGTTCGGCGCGCACCCGCAGCGGCAACGTGCTGAATTTCGACAGGCTGGCGCTGACCGTCGGCGCGCGCCCGCGTCGCCTCGACGCGCCAGGTGCCGAGCTGGCAGGCGTGACGTACCTGCGTACGGCCGACGACGCGACCGTGCTGCGCGAACTGCAGTCCGACGCGGAGTCTGTCGTGGTGATCGGCGGCGGGTTCATCGGCCTCGAAGCCGCCGCAGTCGCTCGCGCGCAGGGTAAGTCGGTGACGGTCGTCGAAGCCGTCGACCGCTTGATCGGCCGCGCGGTGGCGCCGGTGGTATCGGACTTCTACCGTGCCGCCCACACCCGTCGCGGCGTCGACGTCCGGCTGGGTACGCGGGTGACGCGGTTGGCGGGAGAGGGCGACCGGGTGCAGGCCGTCGAGCTGTCCGACGGCACATGGGTTTCCGCTGATCTGGTGATCGTTGGCATCGGGGTGGTGCCGCGAAGCAAGCTGGCCAGGCAGCTGCACCTGGATTACGACAACGGCATCGTGGTCGACCGCTTCGCACGGACCAGCAACCCGTCCGTGGTGGCCGCGGGCGACTGCACCGTGCAGCCCAATCCGCTCACCGGCCACGGGCTGGTTCGGTTGGAATCGGTGCAGAACGCCATCAGCCAGGCCAAGACAGCCGCCGCGACACTGGCGGGAAGAAGCGAGCCCAACGACGCCGTGCCGTGGTTCTGGTCTGACCAGTACAACCTCAAGCTCCAGATTGCCGGCCTTTCAACCGGACACGACCACTACGTGGTGCGGGGTGACATCGGCGGCGAGTCGTTCTCCGTGCTGTACTACCGCGACGGCGCACTGCTGGCCGTGGACGCCGTCAATGCGCCCGGCGACTACATGGCGGTTCGCAAGGCGCTGACGCAAGGCTCGACGATCTCGGCCGAAGCTGCCGCCGACAGCGCGGTGGCACTGAAGCGGCTGATCGTGCCCCAGCCGGTCGGGGCCTAGGCGGCTGGATGTGCATGCGTGTGGAGTTCACACCGACCACTCGCGACACATCAATCGACGTTGTTCACAGTTTGTCTCGAACTTTGTCCGCAAAACGTCGATCGCTGTGACAGCTGCGGCTTAGGCGAATACCTCATCGATGGCGACCGGCTTGGTCAAGATCCGCTGCGCAAACGCGAACTCCATCAGCGTCTCGAGCATCGGCCGGTTCGGCTCGACGCCGTAGGGAAGGGGATCGGTGCCGGTCGTCTGCAACACCCTCGCGTACATCCGATCGATGTCGGTGGACGCGTCACCGTCGCGCAGCCGCGACACATAAAGTTGTTTGGCATCGTTGAACGCATTGAACAACGCCGAGCCGGCGTCTGGATACTGCTGCAGGACGCTGTCTTTCACCACGACCAGATGGTTGATCGGATAGAAGGAACGTTCTCGCAGCGCGGCGACCGCCGCCTGTTCTGGGTCGGGGATCAGTGGGGCGACGTCGGGGTGGTCCACGTCGACGCCGACGACCGCGTCGATCTCACCACGGATCAGCATCTCGCCGAGATCGGCGCCCTGGCCTGCGGGCTCGACGTTTACCGGCGGCACGTACGACGCGACGTGTTCGTCGCCCGAGAGCACCCACGTCACCTTCTCCAGGTCGACGCCGTACTCGGACGCGAGGATCCCGCGTGCCCAGACCCCGGTGGTGACGGTGTATCCGCGGTTCACGCCGACCCGCCTGCCCTCCAGGTCCTTCGGCTCGCGGATCGACGAGCGCACGTTGTAGCGGATCGCGCCGTGGTGAAATCCGCGCACGAGAAAGACCGGCAGGGCTGTGAACGCGACACCGTGCTCGCGCGCGGTCAGATACGTGGTGAGCGCCATCTCGCTGACGTCGAACTCCAGGTCGCGCACCATTCTGCGAAACCCCTTGACGAGCACCGGAATTTCGGCGAACTGCAGCGAGTAACCCGCGGGCGTCACAGTGCCGTCCTTGAGGGCTTGGTTGGCACCCTGCGTTCGAGTCATCGTTGTAAGTGCGTGATCGGACATTTCGCCTCCCGCCTCTGGTGGCCCCGGACACGGCGATGGTACATTGGCATGACCATAATGCCATAACATTTGAGGTGATCGATGGTCGACCGTGTCCTCGCCGCTGTCCGGACGGCGCCAAGCACCACCGAGCTCCGCGAGCTCGACATGCCGGAGCTGTCAGATGACGCAGCGCTGCTGAAGGTCGAGGTGGCCGGCATCTGTGGGACCGACGTCAAGATGTATGCCACGCCGCCGTTCGGGGACCCGGTGATCATGGGGCACGAGAACGTCGGCACCGTCGCCGTCGCGGGTGAGAGATTCAAGCAGCTGCACGGCGTCACCGAGGGCGACCGCGTCTTCGTCGAACACTACGTCGGTTGCTACAACTGCGAATGGTGTCGTATCGGCGAATACCGGCACTGCGAGGCCACCGACTGGCGCACCAACCCCGACGCGCGGCGGTACGGATACACGTCGGCGGAGAACTTCGGCACGCTGTGGGGTGGCTTCTCCGAGTACATGTACCTGCCGTGGAACGCGGTGTTGCACAAGGTGCCCGACGGCGTCACCGCTGAGCTCGCGGGGCTGGTCACCCCGCTGTCGAACGGCATCGAGTGGGCGCTGATCGCCGCGGGCGTCGGCTACGCCGACACCGTTTTGATCCAGGGGCCCGGGCAGCAGGGCCTGTCCCAGGTCGTGGCGTGCAAGCAGGCGGGGGCGTCGAAGATCCTCGTCAGCGGCACCGCCAAAGACAAGGCGCGCCTCGAGCTTGCGCTCGACCTCGGTGCGGACGAGGCGATCGAAATCGACCAGGTCAGCCCGTATGAACAGGTCATGGACCACACCGGCGGCAGGGGAGTGGACTTCGTGCTCGACTGCACGTCGCGGGCGGGTGTCGGGCCGGTGCTGCTCGGCATCGACGTGCTCAAGCGCCGCGAGGGCACGCTGCTGATTCAAGGCGAGCTGGCCGCGTTCCCCGACTTCCCGATCAAGCGGCTCACCGAGAAGGCGATCACGATCAAGAGTGCCCGCGGGCACAGCTACCGCGCGTGCGAGCTTGCGCTGGCGCAGCTTGCGTCCGGCCGGTTTCCACTGGAGCGGCTCTCCACGCACAAGTTCGGTCTTGACCAGGTCGACCGCGCGATCCGTGCGCTTGCCGGTGACACCGAGGACGCCGATGTCATTCACATCTCCCTGATGCCATGGCTGGGAAAGGACTCCTGACGATGACGGTTGTCGTGCGCAATCCGCCCCGGGCCGACGCGGAGGTCCGCGATGGGCTCGGTACCTACGGCGTCGCCACGATCCACGAAGCGCAGGGTCGCACCGGTCTCGTTGCGCCGTATATGACGCCGATCTACCGGGGCGCCAGGGTCTGCGGAACGGCGGTGACCGTGAGCCTGCCACCTGACGACAACTGGACGATCCACGTCGCCGTCGAGCAGTGCCGAGATGGTGACGTGCTGGTGGTAGCCCCCGAATCTCCCTCGGAATACGGCTATTTCGGTGAGCTTCTCGCCACGTCACTGGTCGCTCGCGGGGTGCGCGGGCTGGTGATCGACGCCGGCTGCCGCGACATCGCCGAGCTGACCGCGATGCAGTTTCCTGTGTGGTCGAAATGCGTTTCGGCCCAAGGCACGGTGAAGAAACGGCTCGGGTCTGTCAACGTGCCCGTCACATGCGCAGGCGCCGCAGTGCAGCCAGGCGACGTGGTGGTCGGCGACGACGACGGCGTGGTGATCGTGGCCCGCGCCGATGCGGCGGCAGTGCTGGCGGCCGCCGAGGCCAGAGAGGAGAAGGGGGCCCGCTCGCGCGAGCGCTATCGGCGAGGCGAGCTCTTCCTCGACATGTACGACATGAGGGGCGAACTGGAGCGCCTCGGGCTGCGCTACGTCGACTACGAGGACGCCGACCGGTGATCATTGACATCCACGGCCACTACACAACCGCACCGGATGCACTAGCGGTCTTTCGCCGCGCGCAGCTATCGGCGCTCGAGCACGGAACGGGGCGCAACCCCGCGCTGGCGTCGATCAGCGACGACGAGATCCGGGACAGCGTGGAGCCCAACCAGCTTCGAGTGCTGCACGAGCGGGGCGCTGACCTGATGCTGTTCTCGCCGAAGGCGTCGGGGATGGAACACCACATCGCCGACCAGCCGACGGCGACGGCATGGGCGCGGGCCTCCAACGATCTGGTCCACCGCGTCACGGAGTTGTTTCCCGACGCCTTTGCGCCTGTCGCCCAGCTGCCGCAGACGCCAAGCGGAGACCTGGGCCCGGTGATCGGCGAATTGCGGCGCTGCGTCGACGAACTCGGTTTCGTCGGCTGCAATCTCAATCCGGATCCCACCGCAGGCTATTGGACCGCCCTTCCGATGACCGACGAGTACTGGTACCCCCTGTACGAGGCCATGGTCGAGCTCGAAGTACCCGCGATGGTGCATGTCTCGACGTCGTGTAACCCGAACTTCCACACGCTCGGCGCGCATTACCTCAACGCCGACACGAGCGTGTTCATGCAGTTCCTGCAGGCCGACCTCTTCGAGCGGTTCCCGTCGTTGACGTTTGTCATTCCGCACGGTGGAGGCGCGGTGCCCTACCACTGGGGGCGCTTCCGCGGCCTCGCCGCCCGGCTGGGCAGGCCGGACCCCGCCGAGCTTTTGCGCAACGTCTACTTCGATACCTGCGTATATCACCAGGCCGGAATCGACCTGCTGTGCAAGGTGATCGGCGCGAATAACCTGCTGTTCGCCTCGGAGATGCTCGGCGCGGTCCGCGGCGCCGACCCGCAGACCGGCGTTGCCTGGGATGACACGCTCGTCTACGTCGACAACCTCGACCTGAGTGACGAAGACAGACGCGCGGTGGTGGAACTCAACGCCCGCCGGGTGTATCCGCGACTGGACCGTCGGTTGACGGCCGGAGAAAGGGTGACCAGTGTCGCGCCTGCATCTCACGTTCGCCTGCGGTGACTACGACCGGACGCGCGCGCTCGAGGACGGAAGCGTGCGCCCGGACGGGATCGACCTGACCTACCTGCGCCTACCGGTGGAGGAGACGTTCTTCCGGATGCTGCGGCATCGCGAATTCGACGTCGCCGAGATGTCGCTGTCGACGTACGTCGCGACACTGGACCAGTCGCCGCGGCCATT
Source organism: Mycolicibacterium stellerae (assembly GCF_003719305.1). Lineage (GTDB taxonomy): Bacteria > Actinomycetota > Actinomycetes > Mycobacteriales > Mycobacteriaceae > Mycobacterium > Mycobacterium stellerae. Next base: position 373,423 of record NZ_RARC01000002.1, on the reverse strand, counting down.
CGTCGCTCTTCCGGTGTTCACCTCGAGGATGTTCCGCCACGGCGGCATCTACCTCAACGCGCAGGCGGGCATCGAGGCGCCGTCGGATCTGTGCGGCAAGCGGGTCGGTTCCCCGGAGTTCCAGTTGACCGCGTGCGTGTGGATCAGAGGGATAATGGCCGAACACCACGGTGTGCCAGTCGATTCGGTGACGTACTACACCGGCGGTCAGGAGACAGCGGGGCGAATCGAGAAAGGCAAGGTCGACACCGGACTCGACATCCGCCCGATACCGGCCGGTGCCACGCTGTCGCGGATGCTCGCCGACGGTGAGATCGACGCGCTCTACACCCCGCGCGTGCCGAGCCCGTTTCGCGACGGGGACGCCAGGGTCGGCCGCCTGTTCGACGACGTCGTGGCTGTCGAGAAGGAGTACTTTGCGGCGACCGGCATCTTCCCGATCATGCATGTCGTGGTGGTGCGCCGAGAACTCTACGAGCGCCACCGGTGGGTGGCGCAGTCGCTGTACAAGGCATGCAGGCTCGCGCGGGACGACGCGTACACCCGCATCTACGACTCGTCTGCGCTGCGGTTCATGGAGCCGTGGCTGATCCAGCACCTCGAGGAGTCCAAACGGCTACTGGGGCATGACTACTGGTCGTACGGCCTGGCCGCGAACGAGAAGACCCTCGATGTGTTCCTGCGCTACCACCACGAGCAGGGGCTGTCCCGAACGCGGTACGTGGCCGCCGACCTTTTCGCGCCGGAGACATCGGAAGCATTCGTCATCTGACGCCTGCGACAACAGGGACTTCCCAACGCGGGGCGGGCATGGTACAAATCACACTAATGGTCTGAGTGTCAGTCCATTCACATCCCGACCGGTGAGGAGTGACCCGTGAGAAAACATTGGGCGTGGTACCTGTTGGCGTGCGTGGCGTTGGTCGTCACGGCTGCCTGTGGCGGAAGTCCTACCGCGGGCCCGGGCTCCTCCGCGCCTGCCGCGTCGGACGCACAGCAGGTTTATGACCAGATCAACGGACTGTCGGGCGAGGAGCGCACTAACACCGTGCTCGACCTCGCCAAGAAGGAGGGTGAGCTGTCGCTCTACACCTCCAACACCGACATGGACGACGTCGTCAAGGCGTTCGAGGCCAAGTATCCGATCAAGGTCAACACCTACCGCGCCAACTCCGAGACGGTCCTGCAACGCGTGCTGCAGGAGTCCAGCGCAAGGTATCAGGGCGCCGACCTGATCGAGACCAACGCGGGTGAGCTCAACGCCATGCAGCAGCAACAGCTGCTCTACCCGTATAAGGGCGCGCTGCGCGACAAGGTGCGCCCCGAGGGACAGAAGGACGGCTGGACCGCCGATCGCTTCAACGCATTCGTGGTCGGCTGGAACACCAACAAGGTCCCGGCAGGCACTGCGCCGAAGAGCCTGAAGGATCTCGTTGAGCCGCAGTGGAAGGGTCGCGTCGGGCTGGAGATCGGTGACGTCGACTGGTATGCCGCGATGGTCGAGTACTACAAGGCGCAGGGGATGTCCGACCAAGAGGTCGACGACTTCTTTCACAAGCTCGCCGCGAACTCCAAGATCGCCAAGGGTCACACGGTGATGGGTGAGCTGCTCGCGGCGGGCCAGTTCGACGTCGCGCCGTCGATCTATTCGCACACTGTCTCCAACGCGGCGGAAAAAGGCGCACCGGTGACGTGGAAGGCCGACGGAAAGCCGGTGGAGCCGGTTGTGCTGCGGCCCAACGGCGCAGGCCTGATGAAGTCGGCCAAGCACCCGGCGGCGGCGATGCTGTTCCTGGACTTCCTGTTGACCGAGGGCCAGGACGCGATTGCCGGCGCGAACCGGATCGGCGCGATCCCGACAGCGCAGGACCCGCTTGCAGGCGTTGCGACGGTGACCGTGCCGGAGGAGGAGCTGCTCAACAACCCCGACAAGTGGAACGACGCCTACAAGAACGTGACCGACTCAGGCGGAAAGGCTTAGGTCCTGCGGGCCTGCGAATTCGTCAAGGACGGCAAACCGAGAGAGGGAGGATATGGCCTCGCGTACGACGACCAAGGTCACCCACTACCACGTGCAGAAGAGGCGCCGTGCTGAGTTCATCGATGAGTGGCGCGGATACCAGAAGACCGTGGTCGCCCTCGAGGACGTGACCCTTGTGCCGACCGCGCGTGGCACGCGTGTCGGTGTGTATGTGGGTGTCGACGGCGATCGGCCCACCCGTTCGATGGACGCCCTGGTCCACGAGATCGATCCTGGGGTGGTGTCCACCATCCATCGGCATTCATGGGACGCGATGGTGCTCGTCGTCGCGGGCCACGGCTGGACCGAGATCGACGGAGAGCGAATCGACTGGGGCCCAGGCGATTCGGTGCATCTTCCCGCGTGGGCGTGGCACAGGTCGGGCAACGACTGCGACGCGGTGGCGCGATATGTCACCTTCTCCAGCGAGCCGCTGTTGGAGACGATGGGCATGTCGGTCATCGAGGACGCGGGCCACCGGCCCGTCGCTGAATTGTCCCCGCGGCCGGCGTTCACCCCCGAGGTCACCGGCGACGACCCATACGCACGGCGATTGCGCCGACTGGCCCGCGATCAGCGTGCCCGCAGATCCGGTCGGCTGCATACGAACTGGGACGAGCTCGAGTTGCTGCCGACACCGCGCGGCACCCGGACCACCTTCCTGCTGGACCGGGCCATCGGGTACCAGGCGTCGGGCATCTCGATGGCGATGTTCGAGATCGGGCCCGGCAGGGGGCAGTCGATGCACCGCCATGCAGGCGAGGCATGGCTCTATGTGCTCGAGGGCACCGGGCACAGCTACCTTGGCACCGAGCCCGAAGGTGGCACCGACCATCCGTGGAAGAAGGGCGACCTCATCGTCGTCGACCACTTCCTGTGGCACCAGCATTTCAACGATGACCCGGAGAAGACCGCGAAAGTGGTGCGGATCCACATGTTCGACAGCCTGCTCGACACGATGCGCGTGTTGCTGGATCCGCTGGTGCTGTTCGAGGAGCCGCCCGACCACATCCGTGACGCTCAGGCCGGCGACCCGGCGACCGTCGACTGGCCGGAGGTCACCAGGCCGACATGGCCGTGACGCCCGTTGCGCTACCGCCCGGCGTGCTGTCGGTTCACGCGTTGCCCGCCGATCATCACGACGGGCCGTGGGATCACATCGTCACGCCGCCAGGAGTGAAGGAGCGGCTGCTCAACCACGCCCTTCTCACGTTGCTGCACGGGCCCGCGTTGGCCACGATGGCCGGCCTTCCGCACGGTCTGATCATCCTGTCGGGGCCGCCGGGGACCGGCAAGACCTCACTGGCCCGCGGTCTGGCACAGACCGCGGCGCGCGCGGTGGCAAAACGCGGCGCGACGACGTATGTGGAGATCGACCCGCATGCATTTCCTTCGGAGCTCCTCGGCGAAAGTCAGCGCAACATCACCCGGTTGATGACCGACACGATTCCCGAACTCGCCGCGCGCAGGCCACACACCGTCGTGCTCGTCGACGAGGTGGAAAGCTTCGCGGTGAGCCGGTCGGCCGCCTCGTTCGGCGCCAATCCCGTCGACGTCCACCGGGCCACGGATGCGCTCCTTGCGGGCATCGACGCCGTGGCCACCGATCTGCCGCGCGTGCTGTTCCTGGCGACGACCAATTTCGCCGACGCGGTCGACGAGGCGTTCGTGTCCCGTGCGGATCTGGTGCTCACGCTCCCGCTGCCCGACAAGGCGACGATCGCCAGGATCATCCGGCACAGCCTGCTCGAGCTGGCCGTGCTGTGGTCGGGCACCGCGGCGCTGGCCCACGACGACGGGCTGCACGCCAAGCTCGCCGACGCGTGCGCGGGGATGGACGGCCGACGGGTGCGCAAGCTCGTGCTGTCGGCGCTGGCGTTGCGGCAGGAGGTCACCCGCGACCCCAACGCATTGACCGCCGACGATCTGGTCGCCGCGGTGGACTACCTGACACCGGGAGCAGAAAATGATTGACCGAGCCCAATTGCCAACTCTCAACTACGATTTCCGCGCCACCGGCCTTGTTGTGTTCGACATGCTCGAGGCATACCGCGACCAGATGGAGGCCGCGGGCACGATCGGCCCGACCCGCGAGCTGATCGAGGTCTGTCGCAGAGCAGGCGTTCCGATCTTCTATGCGCGCGCGGACCACCGAGGCGACGGCGCAGACTTCGCGCGAACCATTGCCGATACCGACAGCCATTTCCGCCCGTGGGGACCGGGCAACCCGTACCGCCCGATGCCGCATCACGCCTCGGGCTCACCGGAGCTGTCGGTGCTCGCCGAACTCGCGCCGCAACCGGGCGACTACGACGTGCCCAAGCACCGTTGGTCGGCGTTCCGCGGCACGCATCTCGAGTTGTCGTTGCGCAGCCGCGACATCGACACCATCCTGCTCGTCGGCGGTTCGGTGCACGTTGGCATCGCGGCGACCGCCTACGACGCCAGGGACAGGGATTTCCAGATCACCATCGTCCCGCAGTGCTGCCACGGCTTGCGCGAGCAGCGCGCGTTCTTCATGGAGAAGGTTTTCCCGCGGATGTGCAACGTGCGTACGCTCGACGACGTGATCGAGGGGCTGACGCCGCAGGTCGCAGTGGCCAGGGCGCGGTAGCGGCTGGACATCGGATGTGACGCGGCTTACCATGTCTAATGGTAAAACCATTGTACATAACGGAGTTAAAACCAGTCCGAAGGAGACAGCATGGGCAAGAAGGGCCGGGTATTCGTCCGCGGGCTCACCTCACAGACGTACGGCCTCGGTGAGTTCCGGCGCCAACAGCTCGAGGTCGAGCGGGTTCGCGACGACGAATTCGTCGTCGACGACGCCAAGGTGGCCCACTCCGGGGACAGCGAGAAGTCACGCACGTGGTGGCGCATCGGCCCCGGCGACGAAGACTTCCTCACCCAGACCGTCCAGGTCCATTTCGTCGAGCTGCCCGGGCAGTCGTCGAACCATGGCCACGGGCACCAGAACGAGGCCGCCTTCTACATCCTCGAGGGCCGCGGCTATGAGATCCACGACGACCAGCGCTACGACTGGTCGAAGGACGACCTGGTCTACGTGCACACCGATTCGGTGCACCGCCACTTCAACCCTTACGACGAAAAGGCCCTTGCCTTGGTCGTCAAGGCCAAGTGCACGTGGATGTTCATGGGCCTGATTCAGCAGGGCCGCAGCGGACCGGTCGAGAACGAGGAGGCGTTCGGCCCGCGCGAAGACTGGTCGAAGATCTGGACGCCGGGCGTGCTGGACCGCAAGAAGGTCATCAGCCCGTCGGACACCGTGTGGGAACAGACGCCGCTGGGGCGGCAGCGCGTAATCGCGTCGCCGGAGCGCACCGACGGCAGGATATTTAGCATCGACGCGTTCGAACTCGAGATCGAGGCCGGTGGCCACTCGGGCAAGTACTGGAAGATGGCCGACGAGGTCTACTACGTGCTTTCCGGCGAGGGTTACGCGCTGCAATGGGAGGTCGAGGCCGAAATCGCCGAGAAGTACTACGCGCGGATTGCCCTCGAGCCCAAGCGGTTCGAGATCAAGCAAGGCGACACGCTCTACGTTCCGCAGAACCACGTCTGCCAGATCTTCGCGGCCGACGGCACCCCGCTGCGGCTGTTCAACGCGCAGAACCGGGTGTTCAAACACCTCGGCTACGACACCGTGCACTACTTCGAGCCGGCGTCCGGCGCAGCCAAGTCTGCGGGCGAGCTGGCCGACGCGTCAGCCCGATAAGACTTCCGGTCCGGCGGCCTGCCCACGCGGTCGCCGGACCGGACCACCAGCGATGTCTGCAGTTTCGCGACGTGTGTGGGGTTCTGCTGTCCAGAAAAAGCTGGCATTATCTCTCCGCAAGACAGACAATAAAATCAGCCGCTGATCTTCACATCAACGGGAAAACATGATAGACATCACACCAATGGTCTTACAAATAGTCCAGAGATCCAGAGGGACGTGCAGCCCACCGCGGACCGACGGTCACAACCCGAACAGATGGGACTGAAGGCACATGTCACGCAGACTCGGCCGACTCGCCGCCGCTATCGGCCTATCCCTCGCACTGGCATCCTGCGGAGGCTCGCCGACCGCATCGAACTCGGGATCGGGGCCCGGCGACGCGTCGGCGAAATTTCAGCAATACGAGTCGCTGAAGGGCCAGGAGCGCCGCGACACCCTTCTCAAGGACGCCAAAGCCGAAGGTGAAGTCTCGCTGTACACGTCGATGACAAGCGACGTCGCCGGCGCCGTGACGAAGGCCTTCACCGACCAGACCGGCATCAAGGTCAACCTGTACCGCGCGGACTCCGAAACCGTGCTGCAACGCATCCTCCAGGAAGCCAGCGCCAACCACGCGGGCGCCGACGTCGTCGAGACCGATGCGCTGGAGATGGCGTCGCTGGGCAAGGAGCAGCTTGTCGCGCCCTACACCGGCGAGCGCCGGGACCTGGTCGGCGAGCAGGGCAAGTTCGAGAACTGGACCGCGGATCGCTACAACCTGTTCGCCCCGAGCTGGAACACCACCAAGGTGCCTGCCAGCGCCGCGCCCACATCATGGGAAAGCCTGGCCGATCCCAAGTGGGACGGTGCGCTGGCGATGGAACTCAACGACTACGACTGGTATCTGACGCTGTACGAGTACTGGCAGAAGCAAGGTAAGAGCACGGCCGATATCGACAAGCTCTTCGCCGACATGGCCAACGGCGCCAAAGTCGTCAAGGGTCACACCGTGATGGGTGAAATGCTCTCGGCCGGACAATATTCGGTGGCCGCGTCCAATTACAGCTACATCGTCCAGAAGGCCATCAACAAGGGGGCACCGGTGAACTACCAGCCGTTCGTGCAGCCGGTGATCGCCCGTGCTCAGGGCGCTGCGCCGCTGAAGTCGGCGCCGCATCCCGCCGCCGCGCTGCTGTTCCAGGACTGGCTGCTGACCGAGGGTCAGCAGGTGTTCGTCGACGAGGGGCTGACGCCGTCGATCGAGCCGGCGAACCTGAAGGACCCGCTCGAAGGCCTCGAGGTCATTCCGGTCGACGTCAATCAGCTCCTGGACAAGCAGAAGGAGTGGAGCGAGCGCTACGACTCGTTGCTCTCGCGCAGTGACAAGGTCGGCGGTTGAACCGCAGGTCCTGGCCCGACCCAGTCGAAGACCATGAGGTGATTGCATGACAACTGCCACGCCGACCCGGCCGGCTAAGCCCGCGCCGTCAGCCGAACCCGGACCGCCGGAACCCGGCCGATGGCGGCGGTTCCTGCCGACCCCGAAGTTCCTCACTCTCGGGGTGGTGGCCCTGGTCATCGCCTATCTGGCGATCGTGCCGCTGTATTACCTGCTCTGGGGCACGTTCTTCGACGCGCAGGGGGTGACCTTCTCCGGCTTCACCCGCGCATACGGCAACGATCAAGTCTTCAGCCTGGTCGGCAACTCGCTGTGGTTCGCGGTCGGCGCGGCGGCGGTGTCGTTGGTGCTCGGTACCGCTCTGGCGTACCTCAACGTGCGCACCGACGTGCCGTTCAAGGCGCTGTTCTTCGCCGCGTCGATCATCCCGCTGGTGATTCCAGGGATCCTTTACACGATCGCCTGGATTCTGTTGGGCAGCCCGGACATCGGGCTGATCAACCACTACCTGGAGCCGATCTTCGGGCGCGCGGTCATCGATGTCTTCAGCATCTGGGGGATGATCTGGGTCGAGGGCCTGCAGCTGTCGCCGATCGTTTTCCTGCTGATGGTCGCGGCCTTCCGTTCGATGGACCCGTCGTTGGAGGAGTCGGCCCTGATGTCGGGGGCGGGCCGCTGGACGGTGTTCCGCAAGATCACCATTCCGCTGGTCCGGCCCGCGATCGTGGCGGCGATCCTGATCATGGTGGTTCGCAGCCTCGAGAGCTTCGAGGTCCCTGCGCTTTTGGGGCTGCAGAACGGCATCTATGTGTTCACCAGCCGCATCTATTTTGTGCTCCGCCAGTATCCCCCCGACCTGTCCGCGGCGGGTGCGCTCGCGGTCGGCCTGCTGGTCATCGCGATAATCGGGGTGGCGATCTCCAATTTCGCCGGGCGTGCCAGCAAGAACTACCAGACGGTCACCGGCAAGGGATTCCGCCCCCGCCCAATGGAACTCGGTAAGTGGCGACCCGTGGCGGGCGTGCTGATCATCCTGTACTTCCTGCTGACAGTCGTCGCCCCGCTGCTGGTGCTGCTGTACACCTCGCTGGTGAAGTTCTATGCACCGCCGTCGAAAGACACCTTCAAGTCCATGACACTGGACAACTACCGGGCGCTGGCGCACACCTCGGACGCCATCACGGCATTGAAGAACTCCCTGATCCTGGGCCTGTCCTCGGCCACGCTGGTGATGGCGTTCATGGCGGTCGCCGCGTGGATCGTCGTGCGATCCAATATCCGCGGCCGAAAGATACTGGACGGGTTGGCTTTCCTGCCGCTGGTCGTGCCCGGCCTGGTGATGGGCCTGGCGCTGAGCTTCGTATATCTGCGCAGCCCGATACCGATCTACGGCACGTTGTTCATCCTGCTCATCTCGTATTGCACCCGCTATCTGCCATACGGGATGCGCTACTCCGTCACTTCGATGCAGCAGATCTCCAACGAGCTGGAGGAGTCGGCAATGGTGAACGGCGCCAGCTGGTGGCAGACGTTCCGCCGGGTGTTGCTGCCACTGCTGATGCCCGGCCTGGTCGCGGGCTGGATCTACATCCTGGTGGTCTCGTTCCGGGAGTTGTCGAGTTCGATTCTGCTGTACAGCCCCGGCAACGAGGTGCTGTCCATCTTGATTTTCGAACAGTTCGAGAACGGACAGTTCACCGTGCTGGCGGCGCTCGGTGTGGTCATGGTGCTGACGCTCGTCGTGTTGGTCACCGTCGCGTACAAGCTGGGGGCCAAGGTCGGCCTCAAGCAGGATTGATCTGGTAGGGAAGGAATTACCGACGTGCTTGAAATCCAGAACCTGGTCAAGACCTTCGACGGTGAGCGAAAGAAACGGCGCGCTGGCAAGGAGCAGTCGACCAACGGCGATGCCAACGCGCGCGTCTTCGCCGTCAACAACGTCAGCTTCGATGTCAAGCCGGGGGACCTGTTCACCCTGTTGGGCCCATCGGGCTGCGGCAAGTCGACCACGCTGCGGTCCATCGCGGGCCTGGAGAAGCCCGACGCGGGCGTCGTCTCGGTGGGCGGCAAGGTGTTGTTCGCCGCCGGCGGTGATGCACAGAGGAAGGTGAACGTGCCCGCCAACAAGCGCGGGCTCGGAATGGTCTTTCAGTCGTACGCGATCTGGCCACACATGAGCGTGTTCGAGAACGTCGCCTTCCCGCTTCGCGTGCGATCGCGTCGTCAGCGGCCCGGCAAGCGCGAGATCACCGAGCGGGTGGAGCGTGTCCTGGAGACGATGGAGCTGCTGCAGTACGCCGACCGGCACGCGACCAAGCTCTCCGGCGGGCAACAACAACGCCTCGCGCTGGCGCGGGCGATCGTGATCGAGCCGCCTCTTCTGCTGTTGGACGAGCCGCTCTCCAATCTGGATGCCAAGCTCCGGGAATCACTTCGCTTCGAGCTCAAACGTCTACAGCGCGAATTAGGCATCACGTCGATCTACGTCACGCATGATCAGATCGAGGCGCTTTCGCTGTCGTCGACCATCGCGGTGATGCGGGCGGGGGAGGTAGTGCAGCTGGGCAAGCCGCGCGACATCTACGAGAACCCGCAAAACAAGTTCGTCGCCGAATTCATCGGAACCTCGAACTTCATCGACGGCACGGTGAAGGCGCGCAACGGCGACCGCTACGTCGTCGAGACCCATGAGGGCCGGCTGACACTCGATGCCGGAATCGACGTGCCGCCGGGAACGGAGGTCGTCGTCTCGATCCGCCCGGAGGCGGTGCTGCTGACGACCGAACGGCCCGGCGACTCGGCGAATGTGTGGGAGGGCAACGTCACCAACCGTGCCTTTTTGGGTGACGCCGTCGACCATGTGGTGTCGGTCGGCAAGCTCGAGATCAGGGCGCGCTGCCTGCCACACATCTCCCATGCGCCAGGCACGACGGTCTATATGGAGATGGACCCGGCCAAGCTTGCGCTCGTACCCGTCGACTGATCGCTGGGATGCGCGTAGCGGCCGTACTGAAGAACCGGGATTTCGATCTCTATTGGACCGGTGTCGTCTTCTCCCAGATCGGCACTCGCGGGACGGTCGCGGCCAACCTGTATCAGGTTTACCACCTGACCGGCTCCATCACCCAGACCGGGCTGGTCGGCGCGGCACAGGCTGTCGCCTTGCTGATATTGAGCCCGCTCGGCGGCGTCCTCGCCGACCGCTGGGACCGTCGCAGGCTGCTTCAGTGGTCGCAAGCGGTGGCGATGGTGGTGGCCGCAGCGCTCGCGGCACTGACTCTGACCGGTCGCGTCGTGGCCTGGCAGGTGCTGATCTCGGTCGTGTTGACCACGGCGGCAGCCACTTTCGACCAGCCGGCCAGGCAGGCGTTGATCCCTGCGTTGGTACCACGCGCGCAACTGCCCCAGGCGTTCGCATTGCTCAACCCCTCGCGCGAGATCGCGGTGCTGCTCGGGCCCGCGCTGGCCGGGCTCTTCATCGGCATCGCGGGACCCGGCCTGATGTATGCGGTGGACGCCTGCACGTATGCGCTCCTGGTCGTCATCTTGAAAGTTCTGAGGTTGGGCAAGCTCGACGGTGCCGGTTCACATACCTCGGTTTGGCGTCAGCTTGTCGACGGCGCGCGGTTCGTCAAGGGCCGCAACATCATCTGGATGTTGATGTCGCTGGATTTCTCGGCGACGCTTTTCGGCGCCTACCGCGTTGTGCTGCCCGCCCTGTGCGCGACGGTCTTTCACGTCGGGCCGCAGGGTTACGGGCTGTTGTCGGCGGCTCCCTCGGCAGGCGCGTTGCTTGCGACGTACACGGTGTTCAAGACGGTGGGTCAGACGCACCGACTCGGCCGGGTGCTTTTGGTGTCGACGGTCCTTTACGGGCTGGCGAATATCGGACTGGCGCAGGCGCACATCTTTGTGATCGCCGTCGGTGCGGGACTGCTCATCGGCGCGTTCGACGCGATGACGACGACGATCCGGCACGCCGCCGTCCAACTGGAGACGCCAGACGAGCTTCGGGGCAGGGTGTCGGCGATCTACCAGATGTCGTCGCGCGGCGGACCCGCGCTGGGCGACACGCTCGTCGGGGCGGTGGCGGGTGCCGTCGGGCCCGTGACCGCGCTGACCATCGGCGGTGGCCTTGCGGCGCTGTACGCCGTGGTGTTCATGGTCCGGCCGAATCCGGTGCGGTCCTATCTCGGGGTGTCGCAGGAGGAGGAAGCCGCCGTGCCGACCTGAGCTTGAACACCGCACCTATTGGTAATACCATTAGTTCAAATTATGTGATGGAGGATGCTCGTGGCCAAGGACGCAATCGTTTCCGATGAGCTGGCGAAGAAGTTCGCCACCGAGAAGGACTCGCCATATGTGCGGTGGGTGCGCGGTGAAGGGCTCGACATCATCAGCGCCCACTACGTCCCCGATCTCAACACCGTCGAGTTGAAGCCGTGGGCGCGTCGCGGTGGCCGCGGCGTTTTCATCAACCACGAGGCATCAAGGACGTCCAACGACTGCTACGTCTGCGAGATCCCGGCTGGTGGCGAGCTGGCCCCTCAGCGACAGCTGTTCGAGGAGATGATCCTGGTGCTGTCGGGTCACGGGTCGACGTCGGTGTGGAACGACGCGGGGCAGAAGGTTACGTTCGAGTGGGGACCGAATTCGTTGTTCGCCATCCCGCTCAACGCGACCCACCAGCACTTCAACGGCTCCGGCACCGAGGCCGCGCGGTTCGTGTCCTCGACCAACATGCCGCCGGTCATCAACCTCTACGACGACGTCGACTTCGTGTTCGGTACCGCCCACGACTTCCTCGGGCGGTTCGCGGGCGAACCCGACTACTTCGCGCCAAAGGATGAGCAGGACGGGCTCCTGCTGAAGACGAACTTCGTAGCCGATGCGGTTGACCTGCCGCTGATTTCGGCCAAGGAGCGTGGCGCTGGCGGCGGTCACATCCGGTTCTCGATGGCCAAAGGCTCGATGAACAGCCACATTTCGCAGTTCGCGACAGCGACCTACAAGAAGGGTCACCGGCACGGCCCCGGTGCCCACGTGATCATCCTGACCGGCGAGGGCTTCTCGCTGATGTGGCCGGAGGGCGAGGAGCCCAAACGCTACGACTGGAAGCCGGGCACGCTTATCGTCCCCCCGAACATGTGGTTTCACCAGCACTTCAACACCGGCGCCGATCCCGCGCGGTATCTGGCCTTCAAGCACGAGGTGGTCTCGGTGCGTAATGCGCAGGGCGTGCCGAAGGCATGGATCAGCATGCGGATCGGCGGTGATCAGATCGACTACGCCGACGAATCGGCGACAGTCCGCGACACCTTCGCCAAAGCTCTCGCCGAGAACGGGCTGGTGCCCAAGATGGACGAGGCATACGAGGCCGAGCTGGCGGACCTGCCGCCCAAACCGGCCGAGGCGGCACCCGTGCCGTCGCCGGCATGAGCGAAGCCAGTGAGCGAATCGGTGCCGTGACCTACGACCTCGACCACGAACACCCCGAGGACGTTCTTCCCCTCGAGGCCAACCCGATCTGGCAGAAGGACAACGTCACGCTGCACAGCGTCGGGGTTGACATCGGCAGTGCCGGGACGCAGGTGGCGTTCTCCCGGCTCGTCCTACGCAGGCGGGGCGAGGATCTGACCAGTCGCTACGTCGTGGTGGCCAGGGACACGCTGTTCGAGTCCGAGGTGGCGCTCACCCCCTACACCGGCGATCTGCAAATCGACGCGGTCGCTCTTGGTCAGATGCTCGACGCGTGCTACGCCGCTGCTGGGCGGCGACCGGAAGACGTGGACACCGGCGTGGTGATCCTCACCGGTGAGGCGTTGCGCCGCAGGAACGCCGAACGGATCGCGTCGGTCGTCGCCGAACGCGCGGGGGATCTGGTGTGCGCGACCGCCGGGCACCACATGGAGGCGATGCTGGCGGCGTATGGTTCCGGGGCGGCGCTGCGGTCGCATGAAACCGGAGCACGGATACTCAACGTCGACATCGGCGGTGGTACAACGAAGCTCGCGCTCATCGACAACGGCCGAGTGCTGGCGACCGCCGCGTTTCACGTGGGTGGACGGCTGATCGCCGTCGAAGGCGACACCGTGGTGCGGATCGAGCCGGGTGGCCGGATGCACGCATCGGCGGTGGGGCTCGACCTCACCATCGGCAGCCAGGTGTCGCCGGTCGATCTGGACAACATCGCTTCGCGGATGGCGGATTTGGTGATCGCGGCGATCCGCGGCGAGCCCGGGGCGCACCATGCTTTTCTCACCGAGCGCATCGCCGAGTTTGGAACGTTGGGCGGCGTGATCTTCTCCGGCGGTGTCGCGGAGTTCGTGTACGGCCATGAGACAAGGGATTTCGGCGACCTCGGCCGCCGGCTCGGGACTCAGTTGGCTGACCGCATCGGCGCGGGCCTGCTACCCGCCGCCCTGCTGCCCGCGCAGGAACGGATCCGCGCGACAGTTCTCGGCGCATCCGAGTACACCGTCCAGCTCAGCGGGATCACCAGCTTCATCCCCGCCCCGCTGACGACCCTGCCCCGACGCAATCTGCAGGTCGTCCGGCCCCACTACGTGATCGGCGACGACATACATCCCGAGACGATCGGCTCGGCGATCGACAACCACCTGGCCGCGTTCGGGCTGCACGACAGCCAAGGCGACATCGCGGTGGCGTTGGAGTTCAGAGGCGCACCCAGCTATCGGCGGCTGCGCGGCTTCGCCGAAGGAGTCGTCGCGGGCATGCGTCGGAGGCTGGCGGACGGCAGGCCGCTCTACCTGATGATCGACTCCGATATCGCGATGACACTCGGCACGATCCTGCGCGACGAACTCGCGGTGGCCAATGATCTGGTCATTCTCGACGGAATCGACCTGCGGGACTTCGACTTCGTCGACCTGGGCCGGATCCGCCATCCGTCGAACACCGTGCCGGTGACCATCAAGTCCCTTGTGTTCTCGTCGGTCGAGAATCCGGCCGTCGCAATGGCATGAGCGACCTGCGCACCACCGTCGCGACCGCATGCCGGATCCTGGCCCAGCAGGACCTCGTCGCCGACGTCCTTGGACATGTCAGCGTTCGGCTGGACACCGATCGGATCCTGTTGCGCTGCCGCGGGCCTCAGGACCGGGGACTGCTTTTCACCATCGCCGACGACATCCGCGAAATCGACCTCGACGGTCGCGGCGACCTCGACGGCGGATATGCGGTGCCCAACGAATTCCATATCCACACGGAGCTGTTTCGGGCGCACCCGGAGATCAAGGCCGTCGTGCATGCGCACCCGCGCGACGTGGTCATCGCCGACCTCGCCGGGGTCGAGCTACGACAGACCTTCGGGGCCTACAACATTCCGGCGTCCCGGCTCGCGCACCGAGGGGTGCCGGTGTATCCCAGGTCGGTGCTCATCCGGACGCCGCAGCTGGGCCGGGCGGTCGCCGCCGCCATCGGCGACGCGGGTGTCGGCATCCTGCGCGGACACGGCGTTGTGACAGTGGGGGATTCGGTTGAGCAGGCCACCATGCGGGCGCTCGATCTCGCTGAGCTGTCCCGGATTTCGGCGCAGCTCACGCGCCTTGGTGCACGACCGCACACCGTGTCCGATGACGACCGTCAGGAGCTGCCCGATCTGGGCTCCGCGTTCAACGACTCGTCGCGCTGGCGCCACTACACCTGCCGTTTGCAGGGCGCCGGGCTGGCGTTATAGGCCGCCGTCGGATTGGGCCAGCGGTGCAACCCGGCGCCCGAGGTAGGTGCATTCCGGCCCGTAGAGCAGCGCTGCGACGTCGGCCGCCGTCAACGTCTTGATGAGCTGGTCGACGTGTCCGGACAGCGGCAGCACCAGGTCGCCCTTCTGGGCCAACTCGATGACGAAATCCATGTCCTTTTCCTGCCAGGTGAATCGCGTGTTGTCCCAGCGCCGCAGTGTGCCGTTGTCCCCGGGGCACTTCATCAGCACCTCGCGCATTCGCTGTGCGTCTATGCCGTAGCGCTTGGCGATGGCCAGGGCCTCGAAGTTGGCGACGCAGTGAATCCAATGCAAGAGGTTGTTGCACGTCTTGGCGACCTGACCGGCACCGAGCGGACCGACATGCTCGACCCCGCGGCTGTAACTCATCATCACCGGACGTGCCCGTTCGACGTCTTCCGTGTCACCGCCGCACAGCGACAGCAGGTTTCCGTCGCGCGCACCCTGCGCACCGAAGACGACTGGCGCGTCGATGAGGCGCATGTTGCCGCGCTTCACGATTCCGGCCAGCCGCGCCATGAAATCCAGGCTGTGTGTGCCCGCAACGACCAACAGCTGTCCAGCGCGACCGACCGTCGCCAATTCTTCGGCGACACTTTCCATCTGATCGTCGGTGCGCAGGCAGGCGACGGCGATGTCGACGTCACGCGCCAGGTCGGACAACGTCGATGCCGGTCGCGCGCCCGCGCTCTCGGCTTCCGCCAGCCGGTCGGTGTCCACGTCGAACGCGGTGACGTCGAACCCGGCCGCGACAATGTGTCCCGACATGGGCAGCCCCATGTCGCCGACCCCGATGATCCCGATCATCTGTTGCCTTTCTTGCCCGGAGCCCTTGGTGTCTAAGAGCTAATGGTATTACAATTAGTTTGATTGTGGTCAAGGTCTCACCGCGGGTGAGCGAGACGGCTGAGAGGGTGGAAAGTGCTACGGGCAGAGATCAATGAGCTGTTGACCAGGACGGGGCCGGGCACGCCGATGGGCGAACTGTTCCGGCAGTACTGGGTGCCCGCGCTGCTTTCCGAGGAACTTCCCGAGGACGACTGCCCTCCAGTTCGGGTCAAGCTGCTGAGCGAGCGGATGGTCGCGTTTCGGGACAGCGACGGCAGGTACGGGCTGATCGACGAGTTCTGTGCGCATCGCGGGGCGTCGCTGTGGTTCGGACGCAACGAGGGGTCCGGTCTGCGGTGCCCCTACCACGGCTGGAAGTACGACGTGACGGGCCAGGCTGTCGAGGTTCCGTCGGAGCCCGAGAACAGCACGTTCTGCGCGCATGTGAAGCTGACGTCCTACCCGCTGGTCAAGATCGGCGATGTGCTCTGGACGTACATGGGGGACCCCGAAAGGCAGCCGCCGCTGCCCGAATTCGAGTTCGCGGTCGTGCCGCCCGAGCAGACCTACACCAGCAAGCGGTGGCAGGAGTGCAACTGGCTGCAGGCCTTCGAAGGCGGGATCGACTCCAGCCACGTGTCGTTCCTGCACGCCGGCGGCTTGAAGTCCGACCCGCTCTTCAAGGGCACCAAGGGCAACGACTACAACATGGGTGACCTCAAGCCCTTCTTCGAAGTCGCCGACTCCGAGGGCGGGCTGTTCGTCGGTGCCCGTCGCAACGCCGAAGAAGACACCTACTACTGGCGCATCACCCCGTGGGTCATGCCGTGTTTCACGATGGTGCCGCCGCGTGGCGATCATCCTGTGCACGGCCACTTCTGGATCCCGATCGACGACGAGAACTGCTGGGCATATTCGTTCGACTACCATCCGGTGCGCGCGCTGACCGCAACCGAGGTACAGGCGATGAAGGATGGCCACGGTGTGCACAGCGAGAACATTCCCGGCACCTTCCGTCCGAAGGCCAACAAGGACAACGACTATCTGATCGACCGGGAGGCGCAGCGGCGCGGCGACACCTACTCCGGCGTCAGGGGCATCGCCATGCAGGACGCGTCGCTGCAGGAAAGTATGGGGCCGATCGTCGATCGCACCAAGGAGATGCTGGTATCGGCCGACAGCGGCATCATCAAGGCGCGTCAGAAACTGAAGAGGGCGGTCGAGGCGCTGCGGGACAAAGGCATAACGCCTCCCGGTGTGGATCCCGCCCATCATCGGGTCCGCTCCGCGGCCGTCGTGCTGCCAAGGGACGCATCGTTCGTGGAGGCCTGCAGGGAGGACCTGTCGGTGCGCGAGGGCGTGCGGCAGACGTCGGTATGAGCACCCCGTCGCGACCGATCCTCGGAAGCAGTTGCGCGCGAGCGACAACGGCCGCCGAGATGCGCTATCGCATCGACCGCCCGATCCGCGGCCGAAGGGGTGCGCGCATCATCGGGCTCGACGCGGGCGGGGATGCGATCGTCGAGCAGATATCGCGCCGCCCGTGGGGTCACGCCCGTTTTCTGTCGCTCGCCGAACCCGTCGGCGATGTCGGCGACCGAGGGTCTGACTCGGTGGCGTTGCGTGACACCGATGGCGGAATGTCCAGCCTGCTTGCAGAACTCGATGACGCCGACGTGGTGGTGATGGTCGCCACCACCGGCGCCGACGCCGCGGCGGCCACCATCATCGGTGCGGCGTGCACGGTCCGGGCCATCATGACAGCGGGCCTGGTCATCGGCGATCGGGCGCGAATCGACGGCGCGGTCGCCGCGCTTCGCCCGCACGCGCGGGTGCTGATGGTCACCGGTGACGAGCGCGATGTCATCGACCTGCTGACCGCACTGCGAGCCTGAAGGGAGCCGACGTGGGCGGCAAGGTGACATTGACCGATCTGCAGTCGATGAAGCGGGACGGCCGCAAGATCGTCGGCGTCGTCGCATGGGATTACCAGATGGCGCGCATCGTCGATCGTGCCGGCGTCGACGTGGTGTCGGTCGGCGATACCGTCGGCATCAACCTGTGGGGCCAGCCGAACCCCCTCGAGGTGACGATGGACCAGATGATCGTGGTGTGCCAAGCGGTGCGACGCGGCGTGCGGCGGGCGCTGCTCAGTTGCGACTTCCCCTTCGGCCCCGTGCAGGAGGGCTCGAAAGCTGCGGTGCGTGCGGCGATCCGGTTCGTCAAGGAGGCCGGCGTCGACATGGTGAAGCTCGATGGCGCCTCAGATCACCTGGACGCGGTGTCCGCGGTGACCCGGGCAGGCATTCCGGTGTTCGCTCAGTTCGGCATCACCCCGCAGACCTCGCTGAAGTACGGCGTCACCTATAGTGCGACGGTCACCGCGGGGGACGCGATACCCGAGGAGCTGCTCGACGAAATGGTCGGCGAGGCAAAGCGGTTGGAAGACGCGGGCGCCGCTCTGCTGAACTTCACCAACTCCGGCCCGATCGTCGGGCCCGCCGTCGCGCAGGCGGTGTCCATCCCCGTCGTCGGTGGATTCGGTGGCGGACCATGGCTCGATGGCCGGATGCGGATGGCAACGGCGGCAATCGGATACAGCGCAGATTCGCTCGACTCGCCACCGGATACCTACGCCAATGTCGCGCAGATCGCCCTCGATGCCATCACCGCCTACGCCGAGGATGTGCGGTCGGCGCGCCAGATTGCGGGCGGACTCCGGCGATGAGCGTCTCGGGGACGGTAGTTGTCGACGGCATTGCCACCCGGTATGAGGTGGCAGGTTCGGGCCCGCCGTTGTTGATGTTCTCGCCAGGCGGATTCGGCGCGAGCATGGACGCCTGGGAGAAGCACGGGCTGTATCACCGCACCCGCATGCTGGCGCAACTGCAGGAACAGTTCAGCGCCATCACCTTCGACAAGCGGGAGTCCGGCGAGTCGGGCGGTCGCGTCGAGCAGGTGACCTGGTCGGACTACGCCAACCAGGGCATCGGACTCCTCGACCACCTCGGCATCGACCGGGCCCACATCATGGGCGCGTGCGTAGGCTGTTCGATCGCAGCGCTTTTGGCGACGACGCACCCGGGGCGGGTGTCGGGCATGGTGCTCTACTCACCGGCCGGTGGCGTGAAGTACCGAATGAAACAGCACGGCCGGTTTGCCGACCATCTGGCCTTTGTACGCGCCAATGGGCTCGCCGGTGTCGCCGAGCTGGCCTTCACCTCCGACGCCGGCTTTTCCGATGACGGCAGAGTCGGGCCGTGGGTGACGGTGCTGCGCCACGATCCCGAGTTCAGAAGCCGCTACGTCAGGTTGGATCTCGACCGCTATCAGACCATCGTCGCAGGCATGAGCAGGCGGCTTTTCGATCGCGACACAGTGCCCGGTCCGGAACCCGAAGATCTATTGGTATGCGAGATTCCGGCGTTGATAGTGCCGGGCGATGACACCTCTCACGCGCCGTCGGCCGCGCGCTATCTGCGCGAATGCCTACCGAAGAGCCAGTACTGGGATGTTCCCGTCGCCGGGCAGACCGCAGACACCGCGCCCCCGCGGGTCATCGATTTCCTGACGTCACTTGCCCTTTGAGACGTGCTTGGCGGTGCGGCCGATGTGGGCGCGCATCACGGCGGTGGCCTTCTCGACATCGCCCTTTTTGACCGCGGCCACGAACTGACGATGCTCTTTGTTGCCGCGGATGCCCATCTCGGGGTGGGCTTCTTTCACATGGATCATGGATCGCAGGGTGGGACCGTGGAAGGACTCGGCGAGCAACGCGATCGCGGTGTTGTGGCTTGCCCATGCGACCCGGGTGTGGAACTCAGCCGAGAGCTCCATGGGATATGAGCCGTTCTCCAGGGCTTTGTCGCCGCGGTCGCAGATGGCCAACAGCTCGTCGATGTCCTGTTCGGTGGCCCGCTCGCACACCAGTGGGATGATGCCGAGCTCGAAGATCTGCCGCGCCTCGGTGACCTCCTTGTCGGTCAGCCCCGACAGGCTCAGCAGGTCGATGATGCCCTCGCCGATCCGGGCACTCGTCGGCGCGGTGACGAATGCCCCGCCACGGGCTCCGACCTTGATGGTGACCATCCCGTTGGCCTCGAGCCCACGCAATGCCTCGCGCACGGTGACCCGGCTGACTCCGAACCGTTCGCCGAGCTCACGCTCTGCCGGTAGCCGGTCACCCGGCTTCAACTGTCCGTCTCGAATGAGGAGCCGGATCTGGTCGACGATCATCTCCGAGGCGCGACCTGGAACGACGCGGCTGAACATGTCGTCTGTCGGCCTCGGCGCAGCTATCGGGCCGTCGGTTGTTGTCATGGACCAATGATAATGCCACCAGACCTTCGAAAGGGAACCTACGGTTTGCCGGGCGTGTGAAAACATCAACGTCGTGCCCGCCAACGACCGGCTGCCGCAGCGGCTGCGCCACTGCGTCGACCAGACCATCGCCGCCGAGGCGTTGGAGGGCTGGCGGCCCGACGCCGCCCATCTCGACGCGCTGGTGGCGCTGGTCAACGACGATGTCACCTTCGGCGACTATCTGTCGGCGTACCGGTCCCGTCACCTGGTCCAGTCGGCGCCGGAGACCGCCCCGCGACCATACCGACGCAGGACCCCCTACCTGATCCCGGGAACAACGTTGTTGCGCAACAACTTCGGAGCCGCTACCCATCGAGAGCTCGCCGACCTCGAGTTTGTGTCCACCGCGGGAAGGATGGTGCGTTGGCATCGCAGGCTCGCCGACGGCGACATCGGCGTCGACGATCTCGATGTGCGGGCGATCCACCGGGCGTTGTTCGCCGACGTCTACGAG
This sequence comes from Mycolicibacterium stellerae, assembly GCF_003719305.1. Lineage (GTDB taxonomy): Bacteria > Actinomycetota > Actinomycetes > Mycobacteriales > Mycobacteriaceae > Mycobacterium > Mycobacterium stellerae. The sequence continues at coordinate 352,901 of NZ_RARC01000002.1, read as the reverse complement.
TGGGCGGGCGACTTTCGCGTCACCGAACTGCGCCTCGGCGACGATGTCTTCGCCCGCCGATCGTCGGTGCAAAGGAGAACGCGGCAGGTCGAGGCGACCGCGCGGGCGCTGGTGGCGACCGACCCTTCACACCACGACGATGCGCTGGCCTCGCAACTGGCCCGGCTCTACGCCGACTACAACTACGCTCATCCGTTCCGCGAAGGCAACGGGCGAACCGGCATGGTGATGCTGCACATCGTGACCACGCTGCGCGGACGCCTGCTCGACCTGGCGACGATCACCCGCGAGGAGTGGTGTGCGGCCTCATCCGAGAGCATGCCGCCTCGCCGGGGCGGCAGCACCGACCACCGACCCTTCATCCCGCTGTTCGTCCGTGCCCTCGTCTAGGGGCGACTGGTGAATAGGCTTTGCGCCCCGGCCTTCAACAGGACTAGCATCCCTGACGTGCCGAGGCGACTCGTAGTAGCAATCCCCAGCGGGGTCTGATCCTGACCGACCCCTCGCTGTGGGTCGTTGCTACATCGTCGGTCAATCCCTCTAGCGAGCGAAGACCGGCACATGACATCTCCACCACAATCCGCAACCAGCGCAGCGCCGCGCCCTGCGGCGGAATCATTTACCGCACGGGTGCCCAAAGGCCTGCGCAAGGAGGCCGATCAGATGGACTGGAACCAGTTCCGAAGCACGTATGCACCCACCTCTGGCCCGCTGAGGCTCGGGCAGTGGGCCTGCACTGACGACGAGTGCCCGGCAACCAGGCTGGGTCCCCAGCCGCGCAACTACCAGGCCACCCTGGCGATCGGAGACCGGATCAGCGTCGCCTCGGCGGCGGCGTCGGGCCCGGTCGGCGCGCTGACCGAGATGCTCTACGCGCAGGGCATCCCGGTCGAGATGACCGCGTTTCACCAGCTTGCGAGCGGTGATGAAACGGCGACGTTCATCCGGGGGAGCAACGGCGCGCACGTCGAGTGGGCGATGGGGCTGGACGAAGACGCGACGCAGTCCGCGCTGAGCGCCGTCATCGCGTGTGCGAACCGTCTACTGACCGCGAGCTAGCGCAAAGGCCGCAACACGATCGGCATGCCGTCCATCGGCACCGGCATGCCGCCGTAGTCGTAGCGCGGCTCGTAGCCCGGCCGGGGGAGTTCAAGGCGGTACCGGCGCAGCAGCCGGTGCATGATCGTCTTGATCTCGAGCTGTCCGAACACCATGCCGATGCACTTGTGCGCACCGCCGCCGAACGGGGTGAAGCCGTAGCGGTGCTTCTTGTGCTCGTTGCGGGGCTCGGTGAAGCGGCCGGGGTCGAACTTGTACGGGTCGGGGTAGATCTCCTCGAGCCGGTGTGTCATCCCCGGATAGGCGATGACATTGGTTCCCTCGGGCAGATAGTGGCCGAGCAGTTCGGTGTCGCGCACGGTGCGGCGCATCGCCCACTGCACCGGTGACACCAGCCGAATCGACTCGTTCATCACCAGGTCGAGCGATTCGAGCTTCTCCAGCGCCTCGATGTCGAGCGGGCCGTCGCCGAGCCGGTCGGATTCGTCGCGGCAGCGCTCCTGCCACTCGGGGTTGGCGGCCAGGTAGTGCGACATCGTCGTCGCCGTGGACGTCGACGTGTCGTGCGCGGCCATCATCAAAAAGATCATGTGGTTGACGATGTCCTCGTCGGAGAAGGTGTTGCCGTCCTCGTCCTCGGAGTGGCACAGCACGGTAAGCAGGTCGTTGCCGTCCTTGCCGCGACGCTCCTTGACGCGCTGGTCGAAGTAGTTCTCCAGATACTCACGCGCCTTCAGTCCGCGCCACCACGTGAACGGCGGCACGCCGGTGCGGATGATCGCGTTGCCTGCGCGCGTCGTGACCGTGAAGGCCCTGTTCACCTTCGTGACGAGTTCCTTGTCGGTGCCGGGTTCATGGCCCATGAACACCATCGAGGCGATGTCGAGGGTGAGCTCCTTCATCGCCGGATACAGCAGGAAGCGCGCGTCGTTGGCAACCCAGTCGTGGGAGATGACCTGCGAGACGACCTTGTCGACCTGCTCGGTGTAGCCGGCCAGCCGGGTGCGGACGAAAGCCTCCTGCATGATCCGCCGGTGGTACATGTGCTCGTCGAAATCGAGCAGCATCAGCCCGCGGTTGAAGAACGCGCCGATCATCGGGGTCCAGCCCTGTTGCGAGTAGTCCTTGTTGCGGTTGGAGTAGATGACCTGGGCCGCGTCGGGGCCCAGCGCGGCGACGGTCGGAATGATCGGCGAATCGAGCAGCATGACCGGGCCGCGCTTGCGGTAGTGGTGCAGCCAGAAGTCGGGGCCACCGCGGAACATCTCGACCATGTGGCCGATGATCGGCAGCCCGGAGTCGCCCATCACCGCCTTGAGGTCGCTGCCTGCGGGCGGTTCCGCCATCGCATGCTGGGGCCAGTCGCGGGCCAGCAGCCGCTTCTCCAGCAGGCCCATGCCGGGCACAGTCAGCATCGGCGACGTGGTGATCCGTCGCTTGGCCTTGTCGAGTAGGTAGTCAGTGGTACTGATCGTCGGCATTCAAATGCTCCTGAGGGGCAAAAAGACTGTGGCCGTTGTCACTCCTGTGTTCATACTGGATGGCAGACTTGACGCATGTCAAGTTTTGACGTGGGGGACAGTAATGCAAAGGTCTACAGCGATGTCCGCTGAATCTGCTCCGCACGAGATTCGTCGCAGCCGCGGCGATCGTCAGCGCGACGCCATCGTCGCCGCCGTCCGCGAACTACTCCACGAGCGTTCCTTCGCCGACCTGTCCGTCAGCACCATCAGCGAGCGGGCCGGCGTCGCAAGATCCGGCTTCTACTTTTACTTCGACTCGAAATACGCAGTGCTCGCGGTGATTCTGGCTGACGCCGACGAATTGCTCGACAGCCTCACCCACCATTTCGCCCCGCGTGAACAGGGGGAGACGCCCGCGGCGTTCGCCAAGCGGATGGTCGGCAGCGCCGCGGCCGTGTACGCCAACGACGACCCTGTTCTGAGGGCCTGCGCGGTGGCCCGCAACACCGACGCGCAGATCCGCGAGATGATGGACGACTTCTACGACGGCATCATCGACAAGCTGATCGCCCTGCTTGAGCAGGATTCCGAGGCGAGACCGATCTCCGACGACCTGCCCGCGCTGGTCCGCACGCTGGCGGCGACGACGACGATGACGCTGACGGAGGACAGCGCGTTCGTCGGCCGTGACGCAGATCCCAACCGCGCAATCGATGCCCTCGAGCGGCTGTGGGTGGCTGCGATCTGGGGTCGCACCGACCTTCGCAAGACCTAGGTCGGTAAGGTCGTCGCAATGGCGCACAACGGCTTTGACGGCAGACGCTGCTTCTTGACGGGTGCCGCCAGCGGCATCGGCCGTGCGACTGCGCTGAAGCTGGCCGCACAGGGCGCCGAGCTGTACCTCACCGACCGCGCCGAAGAGGGCTTGGCGACGACGGTCGCAGACGCCCTCGCGCTGGGCGCGAAGGTGCCCGAGCACCGCGCGCTCGACATCTCCGACTACGACGCCGTCACCCAGTTCGCGGCCGACATCCACGCCAACCACCCGGCCATGGATGTGGTGATGAACATCGCGGGCGTCTCGGCGTGGGGAACGGTCGATCGGCTCAGCCACGAGCACTGGAAGTCGATGATCGACATCAACCTGATGGGGCCGATCCACGTCATCGAGGCCTTCGTTCCGCCGATGATCGAGGCGCGCCGCGGTGGCCACCTGGTCAACGTGTCCTCGGCGGCCGGGGTGGTCGCGTTGCCATGGCACGCCGCCTACAGCGCCAGCAAGTACGGCCTGCGCGGACTCTCCGAGGTGCTGCGATTCGACCTGGCGCGCCACCGCATCGGGGTTTCGGTGGTGGTGCCCGGTGCGGTGAAGACCCCACTGGTGGAGACGGTTCACATCGCCGGCGTCGACCGCGACCATCCGAACGTGAGCCAGTGGGTGGACCGGTTCGCCAACCATGCGGTTTCGCCGGAACACGTCGCCGACCGAATCATGCGCGGCGTCGTCAGGAACAGGTTCCTCATCTACACCTCACCCGACATCCGCGCGCTCTACATGTTCAAGCGCGTCGCGTGGTGGCCCTACAGCGTCGCGATGCGGCAGGCCAACGTGGTGTTCAGCCGCGCGCTGCGGCCTGGCATGAAGTGATCGCGACCGCCGTCAGCGCTTGACGCTTCTGGTCTAGCGCTTACCCCAGTCCCACGGCGGCACGGTGAGCATGCCAAGGCCGTCGATACGCGTCTCTCCGAGTTCCTTGTACAGCGGAATCTCCACCGCGGCGGCGTCGTCGTCCACATCGGCGACGGGTGTGGTGGCGAGGAAATCCAGCATCGCCCTCGAGTGGGTGACGACGACGACCTGTGTCAAGTTGGCCGCGGTCGCGATCAGGGAAGCCAACGGCGACAGCAGATCTGGGTGCAGTGAGGTCTCCGGCTCGTTGAGCACCATGAGAGACGGAGGCTGCGGGCTCAACAGCGCGGCGGCCCACAGCAAGAATCGCAACGTGCCGTCGGACAGTTCGGCGGCGCGCAGCGGACGCAGCATGCCGCGCTGGTGCAGTTGGAGATCGAACAGGCCGTCGTGCACGGCCACCGAGACGGATGCACCGTCGAACGCCTCGGCAACCGCGCGCGAGAGGTCGTCGAAGCCGGCTTCGATGATCGTCTGCACCGCGCCCGCGACGTCGTGCCCATCGTCGGAAAGGACCGGTGTGCGGGTGCCGACCTGGGGAAGCCGCGACGGCGCGGTCGCGTCGACGCGGAAGCCGTCGTAGAAGCGCCAGGTGCGTAGCCGGTGGCGAACCGCGGCCAGTTCTGGATGGGCGCCGGGGTGTGCGTACTCGGCGAGCACACTGCGATACGGCGGCAGCGACCGGGTCACCTCGTCGAAGCCTCGTCCCGACTCCGCGCTCACCTCGACGTACTCCCTGGTGCGGCGCACGAGAGTCGAGGCGGTGCGCATCACCGCGCCCGCGAACACCACCTCGCGTTTGATCTCAGGGTCGAGCGTGAACAACGATCCATGACCGGCCATCTGAGGTAGCCCGAGGTCGACGAGATAGCCGAAATCCTCTGAGGCGAAACCGAGTTCGAGTGCGACGGGCCCCGTGCGGGTGGTGCCCTCGACGAGCCCGGTTCTGCGCGCCCCGCCGAGCTGCTCGGGGCCGGCCCACAGCACCGAGTCCAATCCGCCCTCGCGTGCGAGCGACCCGATCACCTCGCCGCGACCGCAGTCGGCCAGCAGTCGCAATGCTCGATACAGGGAGGACTTGCCGGTACCGTTGGCGCCGGTGACCACGGTGAGGCGACGAAGCGGCAGCACGACCTCGCGCAGCGAGCGGTATCCCCGGATGGCGATCGTGTGCAACATGTGCCGAGGGTATTGCCCGGGTCTGACTCAGTAGCCGCCCGGCGGCGGCGCGAGCTCCAGCCGCACACCGAGCAGCCGGACGGGACGGTCCAGCTCGAACTGGTCGAGCAGCTGCAGCGCCGTCTGGGTGATGAGGTCACCGTCGGTGCCTGCCGTCGCGAGCTTGCGGATCTTCGTCCTGGTGAAAAACGTCTTGGTGCGCACCGTCACACCGACCCGGGTGACCACGCGACCCTGATCGACGATCTCGGCGAGGGTCTGCCTGGCGAGATCGACCACGGCCGCGTCGATTTCGGCGCGCTGCGTCAAGTCCTCGGGGAAGGTGACGACGTGGCTTCGGGACCGGGCCACCCACGGTTGGGCGCTGACCGTCGCGTCGCCGCCGCCCTTGGCCAGCAGCAGGATCCAGAGGCCGGTGGTCGGCCCGAATGTCGACGTCAGCAGGGTCGCATCGGTGGCAGCGAGATCGGCGACGGTGGTAATGCCCAGCCCGGCAAGCTTTTTGGCTGTCTTGGGGCCCACACCCCACAATGCGTCGACCTCGCGGTCGCCCATCACCGCCATCCAGTTGGACTCGGTCAACTGGTAGATGCCCGGTGCTTCATCTGCTCCTGACGTGCGCCCCGGCTTGCCGAACCCGGTGGCGACCTTCGCGCGCTGCTTGTTGTCGCTGATGCCGACCGAACACGTTAGGCCGGTTCCCGCCGCGACGACCTCGCGAATCTGTTCCGCCAGCTTGATCGGGTCCTCGGATCGGTTCAGCTCGGCGCCGACGTAGGCCTCGTCCCAGCCCCAGACCTCGACTGGGTGGCCGAAATCGCGCAGCAGGCCCATCACCTCCTCGGAGGCCGCATCGTAGGCGTCGGTATCCAGCGGCAGGAATACCGCGTCGGGACATCTGCGCGCCGCCGTTCGTAGCGGCATCCCTGCGTGCACACCGAACGCGCGTGCCGGATACGACGCGCAGGTTACGACCTTGCGCGGCTCGGTAGGGTCACCGTTGCCGCCGACGATGATCGGCAGGCCATCGAGTTCGGGGTTGCGGCGTACTTCGACCGCGGCCTGGAACTGGTCGAGGTCGACGTGCAGGATCCACTGAGTCAATTGCCACAGAGCTTGCGCGCCAAGCTCTCCCATTTGTCACCGAGGGATTCCAGCGTTTCGCCGCGGTCGGCGAGCTGGTGATGGACGTAGTCGGCGTCGAGAAGCGCAAGCAGCGCGTCGGTCTGCGCGTCGAGGTCACCGGTGGTGCCCGCGGTGGCGAGAAGAAGCCGGACGTGCGTGTGCTGCACCATGGCCGGGGCGCCATAGCGGCTCTGCGGATCCCGGTTGGCCGCCGAGAGCAGTTCGTGATGGGTGTCGGCGAAGCACAGCCGGGCGCGGCCGAAGGCCAGCAAGCGTTCCAGTGGCGGCGCGTCCGGCCCCAGCGGCGGGGGGCCGAACAGAAACGCCTCCTGGATCGCCCGCTCGTCCTCGTCGAGCAGCACCATCATCAGCCCGGCCCGGCTGCCGAACCGGCGGAACACGGTGCCCTTGCCGACGCCTGCCGCCACGGCGATGTCGTCCATCGAGACCGCATCCGCGCCCCGTTCGGCGATGAGCCGACGGGCGGCGTCGAGCAGCAGGACCCGGTTGCGCGCGGCGTCGCCCCGCTCCTGCGGCGTGGACACCGGCAGCCCGCCCAGCGGCGTGATGCTCATTTGTGCACTTTAACGCAGCCGGAATAAAACGGACCATGGTCCGGTTGGGTCGTGCGAGGATGGGCCACGAGGGTCCGCGGCGATCGGCTGGCCGAACGCAAACACATCGAAGGGAACTGGCAATGGCGGACGTCAAGATATTGGCGCTGGTAGGAAGCCTGCGTGCCGCGTCGATCAATCGGCAGCTGGCCGAGTTGGCCGCAGAGACCGCACCGGACGGGGTCACAGTGACGGTGGTCGAGGGGCTGGGCGACCTGCCGTTCTACAACGAAGACATCGACAACGAGAACGTGCCTGCCTCCGTCGTCGCGCTGCGCGAGGCCGCAGCCGACGCCGACGCCGCGCTCGTCGTCACCCCTGAATACAACGGCAGCATTCCCGGCGTGCTGAAGAACGCCATCGACTGGCTGTCCCGCCCATTCGGCAACGGCGCGCTGAAGGGTAAGCCCGCAGCCGTCATCGGCGGGTCGTTCGGTCAATACGGCGGTGTGTGGGCGCACGACGAGACCCGCAAGTCCTTCGGGTTCGCGGGCCCGCGGATCGTCGAGGACCTCAAGCTCTCGGTGCGGTTCAAGTCGCTCGACGGAAAGCACCCGCGCGAGAACGCTGAGGTCGCTGAGACGCTGCGCAGCATCGTGGGCAAGCTCGCCGCCGAAGTCGGCTGACCTCACCTGCACTTCGCGTAGCGCGGACTCAGGGCGGCCAGCTGCACCTGACCGCCATAGTGGTCGATCACGCGCCGGTCCATGATGTGGCGCCATAGCGGCGGGATCATGGCGACCAGGATCATGGTCGCGTAACCGGATGGCAGCTGCGGCGCCTCGTCGGCGTGACGAAGTGTCTGGTAGCGGCGCAGCGGATGGGCGTGGTGATCGGAGTGGCGTTGAAGATGGAACAGGCACACGTTGGCGACGATGGTGTTGCTGTTCCAACTGTGTGAGGCGCTCACCCTTTCGTAGCGCCCGTCGGCGCGCTTCTGCCGCCGCAGCCCGTAGTGCTCGAGGTAGTTGACACTCTCCAGCATGCAAAAGCCGATGACCGCCTGGCCGATAAGCCATGGCAGCACAACGACTCCGAACCAACCGACGAGGACCGTGAACAGCACGAGCGTCAGAATCCAGGCGTTGAGCACGTCGTTGCGAAGGCTCCAGTGCGACGTCCCGATCCGGGCAAATCGGGCACGTTCGATTCGCCAGGCCGATAGCGCACCGCCGGTCACCGACCGGCCGATGAACGCGTAGAGGGTTTCCCCGAGATGTGAACTCGCGGGGTCCTCCGGTGTGGCGACCCTGGCGTGATGTCCACGGTTGTGTTCGACGAAGAAATGCCCGTAACCCGACTGTGCGAGTGCGATCTTGCTCAACCTGCGCTCCAGGCCCGCCCGCCGGTGTCCGAGTTCATGTGCGGTACTGATCGCGATTCCGCCGATGATCCCCACGGTGAACATCAGCCCGAGTTTGTCCACGAACGACATGGCGACCCAACCGCCGCCCGCCAACATCCAGCACGCGAAGATCAGCGAGAGATATTGGCCGGGCAGGTAGAGAAAGTTGACCCAGCGATAGAAGCGGTCGTTCTCCAGCCATGCCAGTGCGCTGTCGGGAGGGTTTTCGGCATCGGCTCCGACCAGATGGTCGAGTACCGGAATGACGAGGAACGTCAAGATCGGCCCGAACCACCAGAACAGGTCCTGACCTGTCACCTGCACCAGGAACCACGAATCCGCGACGAGCGACGGCACGACCGGCGCCAGTAGCCAGAAATATCGTTTCCTGTCCCGCCACCCGGCTTCCTTTGCGGCTTTGCGGCAGGGCTCACCGAGCTCCTGATGCTCCTGCTGCTGCGTGCGCGACGGTGATGCCATGATTCCCGTTTCGTTGCCAACATGACTATCGCAAACTACAAAAGAAAGCTAATGTATTCAACCCGTAGCCAAAAGAAGTAGCGGTGTGGCCTGCGGACAAACTCGCCTCGCGGACGAAGGGAGACGCTTGTGATATCGGCGCAATGCCCTGAATGTGAATATCGCTACCGTGAAACCACAGCTAACGCCCGTGACGGATTCCCGGCCGGGACTCCGTGGTCCGAAGTTCCGAACGACTGGAACTGTCCAGACTGTGGTGTACGCGACAAGCTCGACTTCGTCATTCGAACCGGTGCCTCGACTCCCCGGGCCCATACCTAGCGATTATGGTTAAATATGCAATATTCGCCAGATTTGCAGATCACCGACAAGTTGCCGATCGGACACCCGGTCCGTGCACCTCAGCAGCTGACCCAAAGGACGCTGTCCCGGAGACGGTTCCTGTGCACCTCCCTCGGCGTTGCTGTGGGCGCAGCCGTCGGGGCCGGATTCGTGGAAATGCGTCGTCGGCCGTCCCCGCCGGTCTCGCGAAGCCACTATTCGGCGATCGTGGTGGGCAGTGGTTACGGCGGTGGCGTTTCGGCGTTGAGGCTTGGCCAGGCCAGCGTGCAGACCCTGATCCTGGAGAAGGGCAGGCACTGGGATACACCCGACGATGACGGCAGGCGGTTCACCCGGATGCTGCCTGCCGACACCCGTGCCGGCTGGTTCTCAGACGTCCCGCCCAGCCTTGTGCCGTCGTATATGGGCGTCTCCGTCGAGCAGGTCGCCAAGAATGCCCCGTCGCCCCAGCCGGTCCAGGCTGGTATCTGTGACAAGTCGGAACACGGTGCGCACACCGTGTTCCGCGGCATCGGCGTCGGCGGCGGATCGATGATCAACGCGGCGATCGCCGCGGTGCCGACTGTCGACCAGGTTCGTGCGGCCTTTCCCGACATCGCTGCCGAAGAGTTCGGCACCTACATCGGTCGCGCGGCCGACATGCTGCGGATCAATAACCGTGACATGGACTGGTTCGAGGAGACGCCGTACTTCCAATATGCCCGGGTCGGGCGTCAGTACGCGCAGGCCGCCGGATACGGCGTCGACTACAACGCGAGCGCATATTCGTTCGATTACATGAAGCAGGAAGAGGCCGGCCGGGTTCCGCGCTCTGCACTCGACTTCGAGCAGCAGTACGGCAACAATTTCGGGCGCTTCGGCGGCGTCGACCAGACCTACATCGCGGCGGCGTTGGCGACCGGCAACGTCAAGCTGCGGCCGTTGACCGAAGTAACCGGGATCCGCCGCGAGCCCTCGGGTGAGTATGTGGTGTCGATTCGTGAAATCGACCGATGGGGGACAGAGGTGGCGCGCGATGAGCTGGGATGCGATCAGCTTTATTTGAGCGCGGGTGTACTCGGCACCTCGCAGATCCTGCTGCGGGCCCGTGACACCGGCGCGCTGCCGGACCTCAGCGAGGAGATCGGTCACGGTTACGGCAACAACGGCGACGTCATGGTTTCGCATCTGACGAGCGAAGCCGACCCGACAGGGACCCAACAGTCGCTGATGGGGATGATCAACCTCGATGGTCGCGGTGACCCTGACAACCCGGTGTATGCCAGCGTCTTCTCGATCCCTCTTCCGGTCGAAACCCATGCGCTCGGTTACTACGCGATGGTGAGGACCGGCGACCGCGCGGACATCACCTATGACAGGGCGGCCGACGCCGTCGGCATCAACTGGCCGGAAGGCCATACGGAGAATCTGACCGTCAGGGCGAAGGCCGTATTCGACAAGGTGGTCGCCGCCAACGGTGTCGACTACCGCGACGACATCTTCGACGGCAAGGTCTTCGCACCGCACACCGTGCACCCGCTTGGGGGCGCCGTTCGGGGTAGAGCCACCGACGGCTTCGGGCGGGTCAAGGGATACGACAACCTTTTCGTCAATGATGCGTCGCTGATCCCGGGTTACCTCGGCTGCAACCCGTTCATGTCGATCACCGCGCTCGCCGAGCGCAATATCGAGGGGATCCTGCAGGGCCGTCGCGACGCCGCCGACGGGTCGCGTCCATAACCTTCTGGCGGCTTTGCTGTTACGTCACCGTGACGATCCGGCCCTGGCTGGTTGTCGGTGCCCGGTGGTAAACCGGTGAACGACGGGCGACACGTCCTCGATGTGATGTGTGACACGCCGGGGGTGTCGCCGCGGATGGGCTTACGACCAGGGAATTCCATAAATGTTGTTTAGAAGATGTGGTATCTCTTCGGATTGTCCGACACTAGGTGTAGTGTTTGGCGAACCGACAGACCCCCACGGTTCGGAGGCCGGCCGGAGTGCAGAACCCGGCGGAATCGGTGTCCCGACCAGTCGGCCAAGCAGCTCGGGCGACCGGAATTTTGAGGGCCCACGGCTCGCTGAACCTGAGCGAGAAGCTTTACCCGGTCAGTTGCCAGTCAGTGTCTAGTTCCGTTCGCAGAGGAGCCGTACCGCAGATGAACATCACCGTGTACACCAAGCCGGCATGCGTGCAGTGCAACGCCACCTACAAGGCGCTGGAGAAGCAGGGCATCGCCTTCGACAAGGTGGACATCTCCATCGACTCCGAGGCCCGTGACTACGTCATGGCGCTGGGCTACCTGCAGGCACCCGTCGTGGTGGCGGGCAACGAGCACTGGTCGGGCTTCCGTCCCGATCGCATCAAGGCTTTGAACGGCGCCGGGGTACTCACCGCATAATCGCCCGTCCGACAGTCGAGGGGAAGGAGGGCCGCCGAGATGACAGGGTGCAACGTCGTCTACTTCTCCAGCGTGTCGGAAAACACCCACCGATTCGTCGAAAAGCTCGGTGTGCCCGCCATCCGGATCCCGCTGCACGGGCGCATCGAGGTCGACGAGCCGTACGTGCTGGTGCTGCCCACCTACGGCGGTGGACGCGCCACACCGAACATCAACGACGGAGGCTATGTCCCTAAGCAGGTCATCGCCTTCCTCAACAACGAGCACAACCGCTCGCTGATCCGCGGCGTCATCGCGGCAGGCAACAACAACTTCGGTGCGGAGTTCGCCTACGCGGGAGACGTGGTCTCCCGCAAATGCGGAGTGCCGTACCTGTACCGCTTCGAACTGATGGGAACCCCGGACGACGTGCAAGCCGTCCGCGCGGGTTTGGAAGAATTCTGGAAGGACCAGACGTGTCACCAACCGTCACAGCTGCAGAGCCTGTAACCACCGTTGCGCCGGGCGCGTTGCCGGGCGAGACGGACTATCACGCGCTCAACGCGATGCTGAATCTGTATGACGCCGACGGCAAGATTCAGTTCGAAAAGGACCGCGAAGCCGCCCACCAGTACTTCCGGGAGCACGTCAACCAGAACACGGTGTTCTTCCATGACGTCGACGAGAAGCTCGACTACCTGATCAAGGAGAACTACTACGAGCGCGAGGTGCTCGACCAGTACTCGCGCAACTTCGTCAAGACGCTGCTCGACCGGGCCTATGCCAAGAAGTTCCGGTTCCCGACCTTCCTCGGCGCGTTCAAGTACTACACCTCCTACACGCTGAAGACGTTCGACGGGAAGCGCTATCTCGAGCGGTTCGAGGACCGGGTCGTCATGGTGTCGCTGACATTGGCGGCGGGCGACACCGTGCTGGCCGAGAAGCTCGTCGACGAGATCATCGACGGTCGCTTCCAGCCGGCCACCCCGACGTTCTTGAACTCGGGCAAGAAGCAGCGCGGCGAGCCAGTGAGCTGCTTTTTGCTTCGAATCGAGGACAACATGGAGTCCATCGGGCGCTCCATCAATTCGGCGCTGCAGCTGTCCAAGCGCGGCGGCGGAGTTGCGTTGCTGCTGTCCAACATTCGCGAGCACGGCGCGCCGATCAAGAACATCGAGAACCAGAGCTCGGGCGTCATCCCGATCATGAAGCTGCTCGAGGACTCGTTCTCCTACGCCAACCAGCTCGGGGCGCGTCAGGGCGCGGGTGCGGTGTATCTGCACGCGCACCATCCCGACATCTACCGGTTCCTGGACACCAAGCGTGAGAACGCCGACGAGAAGATCCGCATCAAGACGCTCTCGCTGGGCGTCGTGATCCCCGACATCACCTTCGAGCTGGCGAAGAAGAACGAGGACATGTACCTCTTCTCGCCCTACGACGTCGAACGCGTCCACGGTGTGCCGTTCGCCGACATCTCGGTGACCGAGAAGTACTACGAGATGGTCGACGACGCGCGGATCCGCAAGACCAAGATCAAGGCGCGTGAGTTCTTCCAGACGCTGGCCGAGCTGCAGTTCGAGTCGGGCTACCCGTACATCATGTACGAGGACACGGTGAACCGGGCCAACCCGATCGAGGGCAAGATCACCCACAGCAACCTGTGCTCGGAGATCCTGCAGGTGTCGACGCCGTCGGTGTTCAACGACGACCTGTCCTATGCCAAAGTCGGCAAGGACATCTCGTGCAACCTCGGTTCGATGAACATCGCCAAGACGATGGACTCGCCGGACTTCGCGCAGTCCATCGAGGTGGCGATTCGGGGCCTGACCGCGGTGAGCGATCAGACCCACATCTGGTCGGTGCCGTCGATCGAGCAGGGCAACAACGACTCCCACGCGATCGGTCTCGGGCAGATGAACCTGCACGGCTACCTGGCGCGGGAGCGGATCTTCTACGGCTCTGAAGAAGGCATCGACTTCACCAACATCTACTTCTATACCGTGCTGTATCACGCGATTCGGGCATCTAACCGGATCGCGATCGAACGCGGATCGTACTTCAAGGGTTTCGAGAACTCGAAGTACGCGTCGGGCGAGTTCTTCGACAAGTACACCGAGGAGGTGTGGGAGCCCAAGACCGACAAGGTGCGTGAACTGTTCGCCAAAGCGGATATTCACGTTCCCACGCAAGAGGATTGGGCGAAACTCAAGGAGTCGGTGGGCAAGCACGGGATCTACAACCAGAACCTGCAGGCCGTGCCGCCGACCGGGTCGATCTCCTACATCAACCACTCGACGTCGTCGATCCACCCGATCGCGTCAAAGGTGGAGATCCGCAAGGAGGGCAAGATCGGGCGGGTGTACTACCCGGCGCCGTACATGACCAACGAGAACCTCGAGTACTACGAGGACGCCTACGAAATCGGCTACGAGAAGGTCATCGACACCTACGCCGCGGCCACCCAGCACGTGGATCAGGGGCTGTCGCTGACGCTGTTCTTCAAGGACACCGCCAGCACCCGCGACGTCAACAAGGCGCAGATCTACGCCTGGCGCAAGGGAATCAAGACCTTGTACTACATCCGGCTGCGTCAGATGGCGCTGGAAGGTACCGAGGTGGAGGGTTGCGTCAGCTGCATGCTGTGATCTGTTGGCGTCGATGACCGCAGCTCATCCGCGCCAGCACGGACCACTGTGTCGGTAGTGAGTTGTAAGTAGTTAAGTAATGCAGTACTAACCCGAGGCGCTACACGCCTGATGAGGGGAGGGATCGCATAGCAAAGAAATAAGAGGTACAGGTGTCCGAGATCATCCACGAGCACGTCGCCGCGTACGCGGCGGATCGTGTGAACTTGCCCCACGAAGACGCGACGAAACATCGCGCTCAGGTGAACGGTCTCAGAGATCGGCTGGCGAAGAAAATCGCTGACGATCCGAGCTATGGGCTAGTCAAGAGTCTCCACGCGGGCAGCGTTGCGAAGGGAACTGCGCTACGGACCGTCAATGACTTGGATCTAGCCGTCTACGTCAAAGCCGCCGAAGCCCCTTCCGACGATTCCGAACTTGTGCAGTGGCTGGCAGACCGCCTCTACGACGCCACCACGAATATGGGACGTGACCAGTTCGAAGAGCAGACGCATTGCGTCACTGTGCATTACCAGGGCTCGGGACTTGATGTTGATGTCGTGCCTGTCTTGTACGAAGGCGAGGCGGACGACATCGGCTATCTCATCAAGAAGGGCTCTGGCGACCGACTTAAGACCAGCACTCGGCTGCACATCGACTTCATCGCCGCCCGCCGAAGGACCTACGGCCCGGGGTTGTTGGAGCTCATCCGGTTGACGAAGTGGTGGAAGCGCCAGGTCACGCGAGCTGACGCAGAGTTCAAGTTCAAATCCTTCATGATCGAACTGGTCTGGTGTTATCTAGTGGACAGCGGTGTCGACCTCCACGATTACCCCAAGGCATTGGAAGCGTTCTTCAGCTGGATCGTGAAGACTGGCCTCGAAGAGCGAGTGGCATTCACTGATTACACGCCTGCCGGCACGCTCCCGACACGCGGCTCCGCTGCTATCGAGGTGCTCGACCCCGTCAACGCAGAAAACAACGTTGCCGAACGATATGACGCCATAGGCAGAGATCGAATCGTCGATGCTGCGCAGCGGGCAATAGACGCACTGACCGATGCCCGATTTGCGACGACCAAGGGGCGGGCTGTCGATGATTGGCAGACGCTACTTGGCCCGACTTTTAGGGGATAGAGATGACGCAGTCGAATACAGTCACCCAGACCTTCACGCGTACGCATGCGAAGTACCTGGCATCCAAGGTTATTGGCGATCTGTACCAGTGCCACACGTACTATGAGCGACCGACTGAAGCCGACATAGTCGAATATCAAGAAGAGCTCGTGGTGATGCTCGCCAACGGGTATGTCAGCGAGTATGAGTTTGGCTTCGAGCGAAGCGATCGGCGCATAGTCTCCTGGCAGTATCGGGTGGATGCTCGGGGTGAGCTGGTTGGCGGCAGCGATGATCTCAGCGGTGGCATCTATGCGAGGGCCTCAGTCGCCAATGCCTCCTTCTTCAATTTCATGTCATACAGCTGGAAATGGTCTCTTCTGACACGGCCAGAACAAAACGCAGTAAAGGCGGAGCATCACGTGCAGCGCACCGACGGCGAGCTTCCTATGGACGGCAATGGCTATTGGCAGACGGATCGCACCTACACGAGTGGCGGCGTCGCCTTGGAGCGAAGGACGTTTCGCCCGTTATGACCGCCGATAGTGACCTGTTCGGCGATGTTCTGGAGTATCCGGACGCGGGGGCGCAGCGCCGTTTCGCTGCACTCGTCGGCATCAACCACATAAAGCAACGGCTGGTCGATGAAGCGAGCGTGCTGATCGACCCCCACTTCCTCGAGCAATGGAGCGCAAAGCACTACGGCGGCACCCTCAACCTCGTTCGTGTCGTCGAAGAACGCACGCCGTTGATCGTGTTGGCCGGTGATGTGGGCACGGGGAAGACTGAACTGGCCGAGTCGGTTGGCGATCCCATCGCTCGACGTATCGAACTCGAATCGCTATGCCTGTATCCGCTTAGTCTGAGTGCCCGTGGACGCGGACTCGTAGGGGAGATGACCACCCTCGTCACCCAGGCGTTCGACCGTGTCCGATCGTCGCTCGGCCAAGCACGCGACAGCCAGGGGAAGGTTCGCAACGCGGCGATTCTGCTTATCGATGAAGCCGACGCCGTCGCGCAGTCTCGCGAACTCGATCAGATGCATCACGAAGATCGCGCTGGCGTAAACGCGGTCATTCGGGGTGTCGACAGTCTCAGGCGCGACCGGGTCCCAGTCCTCACAATCATGTGCACGAACCGCCCTGACGCTCTCGATCCGGCGGTCGCTCGTCGCGCCGCCCACATCTTCACGTTTGCGCGACCAGACGAGGCTGAGCGGATACAGGTATTGAGTGACGCTCTGGCAGGCACAGGAATCGAAGCCGCCGACATCGCTGAAGCCGCCCGACAACTCGGCCCCACAGAGTTTCGTTGTTGCGCGGCAACATACTCGGACCTTAGACAAAGGTTTCTACCTGACCTCGTGCTTAAGGCGTATGGCGAGAACGTCCCAATCAGTGGTGATGCGCTGATTAGCGCGGCCGCCCTATTCACGCCGACCCGGCCATTTAAAAGCGGTGATGACTAATCCCCGCGGCCGTGTCTTCGTCTCTTACAGGCGGAACCGGCTCGAGGAAACTAGAGCACTTGTTCGCGCAATGCACGATCGAGGTCTTCCGACTTGGCTCGACATCAATGACTTGGCTAGTGAGCCGACCGAAGCCGCCATTCGTGCTGCCCTGAACGACGAGAACACGTCTGGCGCGATTTTGTGGCTGACTCCCGATGTGAAAGAAAGCCCCGTCATTAGGGATATCGAGGTACCAGAGGCAGTTAGACGCCGTCGACAAGACTCCACTTTTTGGCTAATCGTCATCCTCGCGGGTGGATTGGACTACGCGGACGTCCGCGCGCTCTTCGCTCGCACTCTTGGCGGTGAGGATCTCAGTGTCTGGAACCTCACCAAGGTTGCGTCGCCCCGGGCCATTCCCTCCGATATCAAAAGCGTCGCAGTTCTCGCCCTCAAGAACAGGATCGCCGCGATCGCCAAGCTGCTGGACTCGCCGCGTGTGTTATATGTCGGCGTCCACGCGAGAGGAACAATGGTTCGGGGCACCCAGGACGCCCTAACTCTTGATTGGACAGAGTATTTCGCGGACGGAGTGCCCAACGCTAGCGACTGGGAGTCAATGAGCGACGCCGCTCGCGATGTCGCCAGGTTGCTTAAGCAGGAGACCGCCCCGGACACGGCCATCGCTGTCGGCGGCACGCCCTCGTTGCCGGCGTCGATACTCATCGGTTCGACATTCTCGGGGCGAGACCGTCGCCCACCGACGTGGCTCCAACTGCAGCCCAACGGATCGACGATCACAGAGTGGTCGATGACAGCCGCCAACGATGGCCAACGTGCCCAGGCGTGCGGTTGGAGGACGGGAGCCCCGACCTACCTGGATACTGCGGCTAATGCACTCGCAGTGTGCGTCAGCCTAAGCGAAAATGTCAGCGGAGCTTTCGCGGCAAGTCCAAGTGTCCATCCCGATTTACGCGGAATAGTTCGGATCGAACCGCCAGAGGGTAGGAACACCCGGGCCGAGCCGTTGACCGCCGAAGAAGCAGCGTCGTTGGTTCACCTGACCATCGATGCGATTCGTGACTTCCGTCAGCAGGCGGTGGGATTGAATTCGATCCATGTTTTTATCGCCGCCCCCGCGGGTTTCGCGTTTCTCCTCGGCACGCGACTCGCGACGCTCCCGGCTGTCGTCACCTACGAATACATGACAGCCACTGCGAAGTACTCTCAGGCCGTAACAATCCACACGTGAACCCCCCATCACACGCATGCTGGAGGGAACCGAAGTTGAGGCCGCGTGTCCTGCATGCTGTAGGACGGCGCGGCGGACGAGTGTGGACTTGATACAAGCAACGCGGGGAAGTGGCCGTGTCATTTGTCCACACTCGCCGCCAGTCGCGCTATCCCATCGCGTGCACGGGAAGGCGGTCCACCCGCGTCAGCACAGCCCTTTTCGGAGGGGTCTTGGGGCCGGGATCGACCTGCTCCACCGTGGCCTCGGGGTAGTCCCAGCATTCGCCGGACCCCTCGTCGTAGGTGCCGCCGTAGAAGACGCAGCAGACACCGATGCCGTCGGTGTCCTGATGGTCTCCGACACACTCCCAGAAGTCGTCCTCGGCTGTTGCGCCCGCGGTGGCGGCGAGCCCGATCGCCAGGCCGGCGGTCATGGCGACCGTCGCGAGAAATCTCTTGATGTCCATGCAGCTAAGCGTGCTGCGCGGCCGCGATCGCCGAAACGGGGCGCAGACCCGTCGCTCGCCCGACCGGCTGCGGGGTGTGCCCGCCACCGCCGCTAGGGGATTAGGGGGTGGCTACTTGTACTTGTGCTGCGGGCCTTGCGCCTTCTTGTACAGCGCCTTGAGCATCCGGTCGCGGAACAAGCCGTTGTCGATCAGCTTGATGCCGGTGTTCGCGACTGCGGGGATCCCCGCGAGCTTGTGGAAGTAGCGGCCCCGCTTGTACTCCTTGCCCCAGGCCGCTTCCATCCGCTGCGCGTAGTTGGTGAAGTCGTCGGGCCCGCCGTTCTGCAGCGCTGCGATCGCGCACTCGCCCGCGGCCAGCCCCGACTCCAGCGCCTTGGAGATGCCCGCGCCAGACGCCGGCTTACCCGCACCGAGCGAGTCACCCGTGAACAGCACGCCGGGCCGCCACGGCGGCCACGCGGTGAAGCCCATCGGCAATCGCCACGCCCGCACGCTCTTGTTCTTCTTCAGCTCCTCGATCGGCGGCAGCTCCCAGTCGCCGGGCAGCGTCCGCAGGAACTCGCCGAGGAACTGCGTCGCGTTGATCGACTGCCAGTTCTTGTAGCTGTTGACGTAGCCGAGCCCGATGTTGAACACGCCGTTGCCCATCGGGAACACCCAGCCGTAGCCGGGCAGCTGGTCGCCCTGGAACTGCAGCTTCAGGTAGATGTCCAACGAATCGGAGTCGGGACGGTTGGCGTGCATCTCCGAGCGGATCGCGATCGCCGAGTAGCCGTTGTACTCCGAGTCGACCTTCAGGGCCCGCTTGATAGGGGAGTAGGCACCATCGGCCGCGATGACCGCGTCGCCGAATACCTTCTCGCCGCCCTTCAGCGTCACACCGATGACACGGCCGCTGGCGTCGATCTCGGGACCGCTCACCTCGGCGCCCTGCCGTACCTCGGCACCCGCCGACTCGGCGTGCTTGAGCAGCAAGGTGTCGAGGTGCTCGCGGCTGACGGTGTGGCCGTGGTCGGGCATGCCGGGACGCTTCGGGAACGACAGCTCCCACTGGCTGGGGCTGAACACCGTCACCCTGTTGACCCGGTGGAAGGTGGCGACCTCGTCGGCGAGGCCCATCTTCTGCAGGTAGCTGACGGCTCGGGCGGTCAGGCCGTCACCGCAGGGCTTGGCCCGCGGAAACTCCGCCTTGTCCAACACGATCACTTTGGCGCCGGTCTGCGCGGCCTGCCATGCGGCGGCCGAGCCCGATGGCCCCCCACCTGCGATGACCAGGTCGTATCGCTGAGTCATAACTCTCGTCTCATTGTCTTCGCTGTCGCAGAGATAGTACCCAAGTCGGCGTAGGTCATCTCATCGGCCAAAGCACCCGGTTGGGCCCGTCAATGGCGTGTCCCGTCACGGTCTGACCAGGTCAGAGACGCACACGCGGGTACAGTGATCGGAATGCGCGGAAGGTCGAGGTCACGCTCTGGTCATGAACCGGGCGTCAAGGTCGACGCCCGCAGTGAACGCTGGCGTGAACATCGCAAGAAGGTGCGGGCGGAGATCGTCGACGCCGCCTTCCGGGCCATCGACCGTCTCGGGCCGGAGTTGTCACTGCGGGAGATCGCCGAAGAGGCCGGCACGGCCAAGCCCAAGATCTACCGACACTTCACCGACAAGTCAGATCTTTTCGGAGCGATCGGCGAACGGATGCGCGACGAGTTATGGGCCGCGATCATCCCGTCGGTCAACGTGGAGAAGGACTCCACCCGCGAGATCGTCGGCCAAGGCGTCGCGCACTACGTCGAGTTGGTCGAGCAACACCCCAACGTCGTGCGCTTCCTACTCCAAGGCAGGTTCGCCGATCAATCCGCGGCGGCGATGACAACGGTGAACAAGGGTCGCGACATCACCCTGGCCATCGCCGACATGGTCAGCAGCGAACTGGAGGACATGGAGCTCGATCCTGCCGCGTTCGAACTGGCGGCGTTCGCGATCTTCGGCACCGCGGCGTCGGCGACCGACTGGTGGTTGGGCGCCAACGACGAAAGCCCGCGCCGGATGGCGGCCGACCGATTCGTCGCGCACCTGACGACGATCATGGTCGGGGCCATCTACGGCACCGGCGAGCTGCTCGGCATCAAGATCGACGCCGACCAGCCCATTCACACCGCGGTGCGCAGGCAGCAACCCGTCGCCTGACCGGGAATTTGGGGCAATCGCCTCACGCGCCGATGCGGGCATGAGACCGACCATCTGTGCATGAACAAAACACATACCCCCCACGACGCCGTCAAGGCCGTCCTCGACAATCCCGTCCTTCCGGACGGTGACGACGAACGATTCGCCGGATTCGGAGTCATGGGTCTCCCCTTTGAAAGTGGCCATTATCTGGCCTTGCGTCAATTCCCGACCGCATCGTTCGCACCGGCGTATCTGTCGGTGTGGCACCGCGATCCGGCGGGCAACTGGACGTTCTACGCCACCACCCCGGCCGAGCAGAGCTGCGCTCGCTACTTCAGCTCGGCCACCGACAACGACGCCGTCCAGTGCGACATCGAAATCGACTGGATCACCCCGTGGTGGTTCCGCGTGACGATCCCCGGCCTGCTCGCTTGGTCGGTGCACATGAAGTCGACGTTCGCGAGCCGGATGCTGACCAGGATCGCCGGCCGGCTTCCCGAGTCCGCGTGGACAAACCGGAGCATGCTCGGCGTCATCGGCCGCACGGCGGGCTTGACGTTGGGCGCGGGCGACATTCGGCTTTCCGGTGCGGCCCCCAACGGCCAGCACTTCATGGTTGCGCCCAGAAAGGTGTGGGCCGTGTCCGCGTCGCGGGCCGTGCTTCGCGGGCAGGATCTCGGACCGATCGGACGGCTGGCCGAACAGGCGAAGCTGGCCGACTTCCGTCCGCCGCAATCGGGCATCTGCGTGATCGGCACGGGCCATTTCGAGAACTTCGACGAGTCCGCGCACATCCGCGCCGGCGACACCGCGCTGATCGGCTGACCCAGTGGTTACCGACCGGCACAATTTGCAGATGGTGTCGCGACAGACCGCCCCGACACCTCGGCCCGCGCCAAGCCGGGCCGAGGTGCTGGCGGCACTGTCGGTGGCCATCGACCTCGGGCTTGGTCAACCGGCCGAGCACATGCTGCGCTCCGCCCTCATCGCCACCAGGATCGCCGATCGCTTCGGCCTGTCCCGTGACCAGCGGGACTGCGCCTACTACGCCACGCTGATCATGTGGATCGGTTGTCACGCCGACTCCCATGAGTACGCCCAGTGGTTCGGCGACGACATCGCGGTGCGCCACGACTCCTATCTGGTCGACTGGTCGGGGCTGCCGTATCAGCGGTTCCTGCTGAGCAACATCGCGCGCGGCCAGTCGCTGATGCGGCGGCTGAGCGTGACGGCGTCCCTATTGTCAAACGCGCGTGGTCATTTCAGCCGCCTCATCCATTCCCACTGCGCATCGGCGGGATTGTTGGCCGACCAGATCGGGCTGAGCGCCGACGTACAGGCTGCGCTGGCGTTCACGTTCGAGCGGTTCGACGGCGGCGGATTGCCCTCCGGCGCAAGCGGAGACGCGATCCCGATCGAGATGCGCGTCGCACAGCTCGCCGAAATGCTCGAGGTGCACCAGCGGTCGTACGGCGTCGAGGGCGCCGTCGCCATGGCCCGCGCCCGCAGGGGCGGACAGTTCGACCCCCAGCTGGTCGACCTCGTGACCGCCAACGCCGACCAGATCCTCACGGGTCCGCCCGCGGGCGACGTCTGGGCGGCGGCGCTGCGCGAAGCGCCCGACCGCAACATCCGCCTCGACGAAGCCGCGCTGGACGCGCTGCTCGTCGCACTCGGTGACTTCGTCGACCTGAAATGCCCTTTCACGCTTGGTCATTCGCGTGCGGTCGCCGCGCTTGCCGCCGACGCAGCCACCGCGGCGGGTCTCGAGGCCGACAATGTCGCCCTGATCAGGCGCGCGGGACACGTACACGATCTGGGCCGGATCGGGGTGTCCAACCAGATCTGGTCCAAGCCGGGGCCGCTGAGCGCCGCCGAGTTCGAGCGGATGCGGCTGCACCCCTACATGACGGTGCGCATCCTCAGCCAGGTCGCGGGGCTAGAGCAGGTCGCGCTGCTGGCAGGCAACCATCACGAGCGTGTCGACGGCAGCGGGTACCCACGCGGGCTGTCGGATGCCACGCTGCCGATGGCCGACCGAGTGCTCGCGGCTGCCGTCGGTTACCAATCCGCGCTCGAGCCGAGGCCCTATCGCGAGCCGCAGTCGCCAGATGGCGCGGCGAGGCGGGTTCGTGCCCGGGTCAAGGAGGGTGCCCTCGACCCGGCGGCGGTCGAGGCGGTGCTGCACGCGGCGGGCCATCGCGCCAAGCGTCCCGACGTCCGCCCCGGCGGGCTGACGCCCCGCGAAATCGAGGTGCTCTGCCTGGTGGCCCGCGGCGCGTCGAACAAAGAGATCGCCAAGACACTGGTGATCAGCGAGAAGACCGCGCGCAACCACGTCGAGCGGATCTACGCCAAGATCGGCGTCTCCAACCGCATCGGTGCCAGCATGTATGCGCTCAAGCACGGTCTGGTAAATCCGGTCATCACCTAGCGCGCATACACTAGTCGGCGAAGTACCCGGTACCGCTGATCCCAGGAAGGCCCGCCTCATGACCGTTGCCGAGCACGCGCCCGAGGGCACGACCCAAAAGGCCGTCCACACCCGCGCGCTGATCATCGGGACCGGTTTCTCCGGACTCGGGATGGCCATCGCTCTGCAGAAGCAGGGAGTGGACTTCCTGATCCTGGAGAAGGCCGGCGATGTCGGTGGCACGTGGCGGGACAACTCCTACCCGGGGTGCGCGTGTGACGTGCCGTCGCACCTGTACTCGTTTTCCTTCGAGCCGAAAGCGACGTGGAGCAAGCTGTTCTCCCCGCAGCCGGAGATCTGGGACTACCTCAAGGGCGTCGCCGAGAAGTACGGACTGCGTCGCTACATCAGGTTCGACTCGTTCGTCGACCGCGCGCACTGGGACGACGCCGAGTACCGCTGGCATGTGTTCACCACCGACGGGCAGGAGTACGTTGCGCAGTTCCTGATCTCCGGTGCAGGCGCGTTGCACATCCCGCTGATCCCCGACATCGAGGGGAAGGACGAATTCCGCGGCGCTTCTTTCCATTCCGCGCAGTGGGACCACGACGTCGACCTCACCGGCAAGCGCGTCGCGGTGATCGGAACCGGCGCGAGTGCCATCCAGATCGTGCCCTCGATCGTCAAGGACGTCGACGAACTGCAGCTGTACCAGCGCACGCCGCCATGGGTGGTGCCGCGGCCGAACAAGCCGTTCCCCGAGGCTGTAAAGAACGCGTTCGCCTATGTCCCGGGCCTGCGCCTGGCGGTGCGCAGCGGCATCTACTGGTTTCTCGAGGGCCTCGGTTACGCGATGACGCGGCGGCCCGCGCTGCTGCGTGGTGTGGAACTCGTCGGCAAACTCAACATCAGGCGCTCGGTGAAGGACAAGGAACTGCGTCGACGGCTGACACCGACGTACACGGCGGGCTGTAAGCGAATCCTCTACTCGCCCAACTACTATCAGGGCGTCGCCAACCCGAAGTGCCAGCTCATCACCGACCGGATCACCCGCATCACGTCAGACGGGATCGTCACCGACGACGGCGTCGAGCACAAGGTGGACGTCATCGTCTACGCCACCGGATTTCACGTCACCGACTCCTACACCTACGTCGACATCAAGGGTGCCGGCGGGGAGGACCTGGTGGACCGGTGGAACCGCGAAGGTGTGGTGGCACACCGCGGCGTCGCCGTTGCCGACATGCCCAACCTGTTCTTCCTGCTCGGCCCGAACACCGGGCTGGGGCACACGTCGGTCGTCTTCATGATCGAGGCGCAGGTCCGTTATGTGGCCATCGCGATCGCCGAGGTGGACCGGTACGACGCGCAGGCACTCGCCCCGTCGCGCAGCGCGCAGGACCGGGAAAACGCCGAACTGCAGGCCGAGCTCGGCCACACCGTCTGGAACACCGGCGGGTGCCGTAGCTGGTATCTGGACGAGCACGGCGTCAACCGGGCGCTGTGGAGCGGGATGACCTGGGAGTACTGGCGCGACATGCGTAAGTTAAAGCCGTCCGAGTACCAGTTCTTCGGCGTCGGCCAGCCCGCGGCAGTGGGTTCGCCGCGCTGAACCGGGCGCGACACGCGGACACACGATGTTGTGTTACGGGTGGTTGTCCTACCCCAGGGGTAGTGTCGGTGGGCGGGCTATAGAACCGCTATAGACACATCAAAATCCTGGTGAAGTGGGGTTCCAGTGGGCGACATGAAACTCATCGACCGCGTCTCGGCGATCAACTGGAACCGCGTGCAGGACGAGAAGGACGCCGAGGTGTGGGACCGGCTTACCGGCAATTTCTGGTTGCCGGAGAAGGTTCCGGTGTCCAACGACATCCCGTCGTGGGGGACGCTGACCGCCCACGAGAAGGAAATGACCATGCGGGTCTTCACCGGCCTGACGCTGCTGGACACCATCCAGGGCACGGTCGGAGCGGTCAGCCTGATCCCCGACGCGCTGACCCCGCACGAGGAAGCCGTCTACACCAACATCGCCTTCATGGAGTCGGTGCACGCGCGCAGCTACAGCAACATCTTCTCCACGCTGTGCTCGACGGCCGACATCGACGACGCGTTTCGCTGGTCGGAGGAGAACCCGAACCTGCAGCGCAAGGCCGAGATCGTCATGCAGTACTACAAGGGCGACGAGCCGCTCAAGCGCAAGGTGGCCTCCACGCTGCTGGAGAGCTTCCTGTTCTACTCCGGCTTCTATCTGCCGATGTACTGGTCCAGCCGGGCCAAGCTGACCAACACCGCCGACATGATCCGGCTGATCATCCGTGACGAGGCCGTGCACGGCTACTACATCGGCTACAAGTACCAGAAGGGCCTGGCACTGCAGGACGCCGCCACGCAGCAGGAGCTCAAGGACTACACCTACGAGCTGCTGTTCGAGCTGTACGACAACGAGGTGGAGTACACCCAGGATCTCTACGACGAGGTCGGCCTCACCGAGGACGTCAAGAAGTTCCTGCGCTACAACGCCAACAAAGCGTTGATGAACCTCGGCTACGAGGCGCTGTTCCCGCGCGACGAGACGGACGTGAACCCGGCGATCCTGTCGGCACTGAGCCCCAACGCCGACGAGAACCACGACTTCTTCTCCGGCTCGGGTAGCAGCTACGTGATCGGCAAGGCCGTCAACACCGAAGACGAGGACTGGGACTTCTAGTCACTGCGCCACCTCCGGGTGATCGGACCCCACCGTTCATCCACAGTTTTGCTATGTTCACCCGGCATACCCGGCCGATTCATTGCGGTCGGCGTTAACGGGAGAAGTCACGTGCAGGTCGGGCTGGTCGTCGCCATCGGCTTCGCGGTGGCCTTCGCCCTGACCAACGGCTTCCACGATGCCTCTAATGCCATCGCCACGCTGGTAGCGACGCGGGCAGCGACCCCTGGCCAGGCAGTCGTCCTCTCTGCGGTGTTCAACATGGGCGGTGCGGTCCTGCTCGGCACGGCCGTGGCCGACACCATCGGCAAGATCGTCACGGTGCCGCAGGCCCAGATGATTCCCGTGGTCGGGGCAGGCCTCGCCGGCGCGACAGCCTGGAACGCCATCACCTGGTGGCGGGGCCTACCGTCGTCGTCGGGGCACGCTTTGGTCGGGGGTCTGGCCGGCGCGGCCGTTGTCGACGGCATTGTCTCGGGCTCCGGCGGACTCGGCTCCGCCCAATGGGGTGGCTTCGACGGCTGGCACCCCACCGGCGTCATCGGTGTTCTGGTCGCCCTGCTGATCTCTCCGCTCCTTGGCTTCGCCGTCGCGTTTCTGCTCCTGCGCCTACTGCGCATGATGTCGCGGCGCTGGACGACGCGGTGGATCCGTCCGGTCCGCGGCGGCGGATGGATTGCGGCAGCGGGACTTTCGTTCAGCCACGGCGGTAACGACGCCCAGAAGTCGATGGGCGTCATCGCGGTCTTGTTGCTGTCCTCCGGGCAGACCACCACGATGTCGGTGCCACTATGGGCGAAAGTCGTTACGGGCCTGGCCCTGACCGCGGGTACAGCGTTGGGTGGATGGCGCATCGTCAAGACGATCGGCCATCGCATCTTCAGCCTGACGCCCATCGACTCCCTCGCCAGTCAGGCGTCGTCCACGGCAGTTATCCTCGGCGCCTCCCTCATCGGCGCACCGGTGAGCACCACCCAGGTGGTGGCCTCCTCGGTCGTCGGTGTCGGCGGCGGACGGCGGCGCTGGAAGCACGTGCGCTGGCAGATCGTGCGCGAGATGGGCATCGCGTGGCTGACCACGATTCCGGCGGCCGCGCTGATGGCGGTCGCCGTACTACTCGTTTGGAGAGCGCTATGAGCCGCAAAGGCATTCGCTGGTTTCTCCCCGAAACCCCCGACGTGATCGGAATGCTCCAGGAGCAGGCGGCGATCACGGTAAACGGTATGGAGGCCTTCGCGGGGTGGGCAGGCGGGGACTCTGCCCGCGGCGACGACGTCCGCGCCGCCGAGCACGACTGCGACGAAGTGCGGCGCAAACTCGTCGACGCCGTCAGCGAGGCCTTCACCACGCCGCTGCAGCCCGAGGACCTGTTCCAGTTGTCGCGAGATCTCGACAAGGTGATCAACGGCGCCAAGAACACCGTGCGCGAATCCGAAGCGATGGCCTTCCCGCCCGACCAGGCGACGGCAGACATGGCCGTCCTGCTCGCCGAAGGCACCCAGCACCTCCAGACGGCGTTCACGTCCCTTGACGAGCGGCGCAGCAAGCTCGCCCCGCCCGCGACTGAGGCCGCCGACGCCGCAGTCAAGTCGCAGCGCAATTTGGAGCGCATCTATCGCCAAGCCGCCGGTGAACTGCTCGAAGTCACCGATATCAGCGTCGTCACCGCCCGACGCGAGTTCTACCGGCGGATCTCGGCGATCTCCGACGACATCGTTGCTGTCGCAGACCGGATCTGGTACTCGCAGGTGAAAGAGTCCTGAGACCTGCGACCGCTCCTATCCTGGACTCCTGAGTTCTAGGCCGGGGGAGCGCTTGGCTGCGCTTCCTCGGTCCTCTCGTGTGCGTCCTCCATCACCGTGCGGCCAATCTCGGCGTAGATCTCCGCTTTCGCCGACCGCAGCCACAGCGCGTAGACCACCCCGATGACGAACACCGCCAGGATGAAGTAGGGCCCGGTCTTGAACACCAGCGAATTGGCCGCATACCCCGCCGCAAATGCCCGGTTGTCCCACAGCAGCCACACCACGTAAAGCATCGCGACGCCGCCGATCAGCGGGCACACCAGCGTGGTGATCACGTTGCCGCGGTGCGTCTTTCGCACCCAGAAGTACCAGATGACCGCCGCTGAGCAGATCGCCTGCACGAGCAGGATCGCCGCGGTACCGATCAACGCGAGCAGCCCGTAGATGTTCGTGTAAGGCACCAGTGCCGGGGTGTCGACCGGGTTGCCGTCGGCGTCTGGAACCTGCACCGCCGTGAAGATCGCGAACAGCAGGACCAGCGTCACCGTGATGGCGCTCTGAACGGCCGACGCGATGTAGGGGGAGCCGTGCTTGGGGTGAGCAGCGCCTACCGTCTTCTGCACTGCGGCAGAGGGTATTTCGCGCCCCAAGGCGAACAGGTAGCGCGACGCCGCGTTGTGGAATGCGAGTGCGCAGGCGAACGACCCGATCACCAGAAGGATCTTGTAGATGTCGAGCAGCACGCCACCGAGGTTTGCTTGGACCAGGCCGAAGTAAAGGTCGAGGGGTGATGCGCTGATCGAGGTCTCCACCGATGTTTTGGCGCCGTTGCCCGCGAGCACCATGGCGGAGATGAACGTGTAGAACAGGCCGAGGCCGACGACGGCGATCAGCGTCGCCCGCGGAATGATCTTCTTCGGGTTCCGTGACTCCTCGCCGTAGACAGCAGTGGTCTCGAAGCCGACCCACGACCAGAACGCGAAGAACAGCCCGATCGCCATCGAACCCGCTGCCGCTGCGGTGCCGAAGGCACCTTCCGGCAGGCTCTCGAACGCATTGTTGAGCATTACCGTCTGATTCAGCATGAAGCCGTCGGGGCCACCGCCCTTGACGATGACGGAGATCGCCAGCGCGAAGAGGATGATGACCTCGGAGACCAGGGTGACGCCCAGGATCGCCGCTGTCAGGCTGATATGGAAGTGGCAGAGCGCAGCGATGATCACGATCGCACCGATGGCGAAAACCAGCCACGGGATGTTGACCCCGAAGATGGTGTTCACCGCGTCGTTGGCGAAGTACGCACAGCCGCCGATCAACGAGCCCTCGAAGACGACGTAGGCGAACGTCGCCAGCAGTCCGCTTGCCATGCCCCAGACCTGGCCGAGGCCGTGACTGATGAAGCCGTAGAAGGCGCCGGTTGTGGTGATGTGCCTGGCCATCGCCACATAACCGAGCGCGAACAGCGTCAGGATGATGGTGGCGAACAGGAATCCGGCGGGGGCGCCGAGGCCGTTGCCGAAACCGACCGCGATCGGGGTGTTTCCCGTCATCGCCGTGATCGGCGCAGCGTTGGCGACCGCCATGAAGATGACGGCGACGATGCCGATCGCACCCTTCTTCAGGCCGACGGGCGTCGGTTCGATGTCGCTCTCGGGCGTTGCGGAATCGGTTGTCATCGCGGCTCTCCCGTTCGAATGAAGTGCATGGGAGTCCGCGACGCTGCAGTTCCCGAAGCGAGCGTCGCACTACCTGAGTTGTTCGACAACTCGAACTCTCAGAAACCCGTCGACCAGCCGAGAAAGCGCCGCCGAACGGCGCACAGATCGACCCAGACCTTCCAAATCCCGATCTCCCCGCAGTCGCGCGAGCTAGTCGTCCTCGTCCTCGTCCTCGTCCTCAGCGACGGCTTCGTCGGTCTCGGCTTCACCAACGGCCTCGTCGTCGGTGGTCGCCGGCTCGGCTTCTTCGTCGGCAACGGCTTCTTCGTCGGCCTCGTCGACGTCGACGTCTTCGTCGTCGGTCGTCTCGGTCTCCCCGATGTCTTCTACCGTCGATTCCTCGGCATCCGGCGATTCCTCGGCCGGTGTCTCACCGCCGTCGCCGTCGTCACCGTCGTCGCCGTCGTCCCCGCCGCCGGGCGGGCGTTCGGCCAGCGCCACCCCGGTGGCAGCCGCAACAGGAGCGAGTGCCGCTGCGGTCGGACGCGACGGGTCATGCACCGGTTTCTGCCATGCGGGGGCGCCCAAAACCGTTCCGAATGCCAGGGATTCGTCCAACTTCTCGGGCACCTTCTCCGACGCCTTGCGCTCGTCTTCGAGGGTGATCTCACCGAGGCCGATGCGTTCCTGCACACGTTTCATCCACTGCGGCGCCCACCAGCAGTCGTTGCCAAGCAGCTTCATCACCGACGGCACCAGGAACATGCGGACAACTGTCGCGTCCAGCAACAGAGCAGTAATCAGGCCGATCGCCAGGTACTGCATCATCACCAGATCGGAGAACGCGAACGCCCCGCCGACCACCACAAGAACTAGTGCCGCCGCGCTGATGAGACGACCGGTGCTGGCGGTGCCGGTGCGGATGGCCTCCTCGGTCGTCATGCCGCGCGCGCGGGCCTCGACCATGCGCGACACCAGGAACACCTCGTAATCCGTTGACAGGCCGAAGATCACGGCAATGATCAGCCCGATCACCGGAGCCGTCAACGGAGTCGGTGTGAAGTTGAGCAAACCGGATAGATGGCCGTCGACGAATATCCACGTCAGCACGCCCAGCGTCGAGGACAGTGTGAGCGCGTTCATCAGCGCGGCCTTGATCGGCAAGACCAGCGATCCGAACGCCAGGAACATCAGGATCGTGGTCATCGAGACCGCAATGAGAATCATCAGCGGCAGCTTCGCCGAAATCGTTGCGACACTGTCCTGTTCAAGCGCGGGTGTGCCGCCCACCAACAAGGTCAGATCGTGCGGCCGTGGAATCGCCCTCAGCGCATCGACTTTCGCCTTGGCGTCGAGTCTGTTCTCCAGGCCGTTCTGGATGACCCGCACCGACGGATCTTTGGACGCGCCGTCGAGGAACGGTCGTTCCTTCCACATGTTGGCCTGATCGTTGTTGGGCTCAGCGAACCCCGGTATGGCCAGGGCCTCACTGCGCACCTGGGCGACCTCGGCGTCGGTGACCGGCCTGCCGTCGGTGCTCTTGATGACGAGTGTGATCGGTTCGACGCGGAAGCCGGGGAAGGTTCGGTCGAACTCCTCCTGCGCTTGGCGCACCGAGTTCGTCGGTGGCAGGTATTTCTCACTGATGCCACCAAGAGCCAGATTGCCCAGCGGAAGGATCAACACGATCAGACCGATGATGATCGGCACCGCGAACAGCAGCGGACGTTTCATCACCCGGTCGGCCAACTTGCCCCAGAACCCGTTCTCGACCTCTGCGCTGGTCTTGGTCTTCTCCAGTTTTGCGCCCAGCCAAGTGATGATCCGGTTGCTGACGTGCCAATCCCGCAGGAACGGCACCTTCAGCAGAGTGGTCACGCTCAGCGCGTCGACCTTGGGGCCCAGCATCCCGAGGATGGCAGGCAGCACCGTGATCGACAGCAGCGCGGCCAACGTGACCGAGGCGATCATGGCGTAGGTGAGGGATTTGAGGAAACCCTGCGGGAAGAGCAACAGGCCGCCGACGGACGCCGAGATCAGCACCGACGAGAACGCGATGGTGCGCCCGGCCGTCACCACGGTGCGCCGCACCGCGGTTTCGGTGTCGTAGCCCTCGGCAATCTCCTCACGGAACCTGCTGACCACGAACAATCCGTAGTCGATGGCGATGCCGAGGCCGATCAGCGTGACGACTGGCTGCGCGAAGTAGTGCACCGGCACCGACAGCGCCGTCAACCGCATGATGCCGAGGGCTCCTGCGATGGTCAGCCCGCCGATGATCCCGGGTAGGAACGCGGCGACGACACCGCCGAACACGAAGAACAGCAAGACCACCACCAACGGCATGGCGAGCACCTCTGCGCGCTGCTGGTCTGTCGCGATGGTCCCGGTCAGTTCGTTGGCCAACGGCAACAGTCCCGCCAACTGCACGTCGACGCCGGGATCTGACAGATCCTCCTGAACCGCCTTGAAGTTCTTCAGGATGAGGTCGTCGTTGTCACCCTTGAGCTGGATGGACATGAACGCGCGCTGCCTCGACGGGTCAGCCATGTTCTTCAGCAGGCCGGGGGTCTTGAAGTAGCCGATGGAGCGGATGATCTGGTCGGGGTGGTCCTTCTCGACCTGTGCGAGATTGTCCAGAACCTTCTTGCGGAATTCCGGATCGTCGACGGTCTTGCCGTCCGGGGCGGTGTAGATCGCCACGACATGGCCGGACGTGTCCCTGCCGTAGTGCTCGTCGCCGAGGCGCGACGCCTGCGCCGACTCGCTGTTGTCGTCGAAGAAGCCACTCTGGGTGACGTGTTCGCCCAGGCTGCTGCCGTATATGCCACTACCAAGGCACAGCGCCACCATGACAGCGACCACGGCAAATCGGTAGCGATATACCGTTCGACCCCACCAGGCGAAAACGATTAGCCCCTAACTCGTGTTGCTCCGTGGCCGGCGCATCAATTCGATCACTCGGCTTGCAAAGGTGAGATTACAAGCAGCGCAGCCGCCGGCGACCGTCGATCCGATGAGGAGCCAGCAAATCCCGAAGTGAACGGCGGGTGAATGCGTCCGAAACTGTACCGACCCACCGTGGCGTCGCCGCCTCCCAGGCGGGAAACTTGACGTCGTGACCACCACGTCGCTGTTTCAGTCGGTTCTGCGATGGCTGCGTGCCGGCTATCCCGAGGGCGTGCCGGGTCCCGACCGGGTGCCGCTCCTTGCGCTGCTTCGCGCCACCCCGCTGACCGAAGAACAGCTCCAAGAAGTGGTGCGCAACCTGACCGGCACGGATGCCGATGCGCTGGCCGACGGCGAGATCAGCCGCGACGAGATCGCCGAATTCATCTCTGACGTCACCCATCACGACGCGGGGCCCGAGAACGTCGCAAGGGTTGCGGCCAAGCTCGCCGCTGCCGGCTGGCCGCTCGCGGGCACCAACGACGCGTAGCTCGCGCTAACGCAGCGCCTCGGTCGTCACCGGAGTGACTCCGTAACGTCGGTCGTCACCGGAGTGACTCCGTAACGTCGGTCGTCACCGGAGTGACTCCGTGTCGATGACGAAGCGGTACCGCACGTCGCTGGCCACCGTTCGCTCGTAGGCCTCGTTGATGTAGGTCGGCTCGATGACCTCGATCTCTGGCGTGACGTCGTGCTCGGCGCAGAAGTCCAGCATCTCCTGGGTCTCTGCGATACCGCCGATCAACGAACCGGCGATTCTGCGGCGACCGAAGATCAATGCGCTCGCCGGGACGGCCATCGGAAACTCGGGCATGCCGAGTTCCACCAGGGTGCCGTCGAGCGTCAGCAAGCCCAGGTAGTCGGCCATATCGAGGTTGGCAGAAACGGTGTTGAGAATCAGGTCGAACTTGCCAGACAGCTTCTTGAAGGTGTCGCTGTCGCCGGTGGCGTAGTACTCGGTGGCGCCCAACCGCAGCCCGTCTTCCATCTTCTTCAAGGTCTGGCTGAGCACGGTGACCTCGGCGCCGAGCGCGACCGCCAGCTTCACGGCAAGGTGGCCGAGACCGCCGAGGCCGATCACCGCGACCTTGGTGCCCTCGCCTGCGCCCCAGTGCCGAAGCGGTGAATAGGTGGTGATGCCCGCGCACAACAGCGGTGCCGCTGCCTCCAGCGAGATCGCGTCGGGGATGGACAGCACGTAGTTCTCGTCGACGACGATCGCGCCGCTATAGCCACCCTGTGTCGGCTGACCGTCGCGACCCACGCCGTTGTAGGTGCCGACCATCCCGGGGTTGTCGCAGTACTGCTCCTCGCCCGCGAGGCAGTACTCGCACTCTCGGCAGGAGTCGACGAAACAGCCGACGCCGACGCGGTCGCCGACCTTGTACCTGGTGACGTCCTTGCCGACCTCGCTGACAATCCCCGCGATCTCGTGGCCGGGAACCATCGGGTACTCGACGTCACCCCACTCGCCTCGAACGGTGTGGATGTCGGAGTGACAGATGCCGGCGAAGTGGATGTCGATCGCCACGTCGTTGGGTCCGACGTCGCGGCGGTTGATCGTGGTCGGGGCCAGGGGTTCGGTGGCAGATGGCGCGGCGTAGGCGGATACGGCGGTCGTCATGAAAGTCCCTCTTCAATGCATGCGGTAACACGCTGGACGATGATTCGGTGAAACGGCCGCGACGGTGCGACCCACTTCGCTTAACCCCCAGCGGCCGGGCTCTAATTCCCGGCGTCGCTGTGAGGCATCTCCTAAAGCCCTGCGGCTCGGAAGGCGCCGTTGAACGAGGTTCGCTCGTAGTTCGCGACGCCTGCGTGCGTGTAGGGGTCGCGGGCAACGATGTCCTGCGCCTCTTCGGTGCTGATGTCGGCGGTGACGAGTACCCCGCCCGAACCGTCCTCTTGCCTGCCGGCAAGCAGAAGTCGGCCCGCCGCGATCTCGGAGTTCAGGAACTCGAGATGGGCGGGACGGGTCTGTTCGACGACATCGGCTGGCTTCGTGTACGTCGACTTCAGGACGTGGATCACGGGGGTAACGCTACCCGGCGGGCGAGTAGCGCCCCGTCTCGTCGGTGGTGTGCATGTGGACCGCCAGGATCGGGTTGTCGGCGACGCCGAGCACGCGCAGGCATGCATCCGCGACGTGGACGGGCAGATCTGCAGGCGCAGGACCTGCGGGCAGGGACCGGATGTTCACCAGTGCCTCGACCAGCCGAAACGGCAGCTCGGCGGCGGCTTCGTGGACACCGGTCTCGGCGACGATCGTCCTGCCGAGGGTGAGGTAGTGCACCCGCAGACGTTCGCGTTCGGACCAGAACGGTTCCAGCGCAGCGTCGCGCAACTCCGGCAGAAGGTAGAGCGCACCGAGGTTCCACCGGCCACTGAGCAGTTGATCGCCGTCGAAAACGGCCAGCGCGTGCAGATGCTCGACGGCTGTCGGTTCCGGGGTCGCGCCGCGCAGGCTGTCGATGAAAGACAGCGTCGGCGTGACGGTTTGGCTGAGCAGCGCACAGAGGATGTCGCTCTTGGTGTCGAAGTAGTGATAGAGCGATGCCTGCCGAATGCCAACCGACTCCGCGATCGTTCTTGTCGACGTGGCGCTGTAACCCAGCGTGGTGAACAATTCGGCGGCGGCATCGAGGATCTCGTCGCGCGCGGTCGTCCCTGGACGGCGTTGGTCGTGGAGGCGCGGACGACCGGCGCGAGCAAGCGGCATGGTCCCATCGTGAACCAAAGATGTCGCCGAAAAGGAGAGCACTCAGGTTTCTGTCACACGACAGAAACCTGACGACACGCACCGGTTACCCGCGCCATCATTTGGTTACAGCAGCGACACCAACCGCGAAGGTGTGCGGGGAAAACTGTCATCCGACAGAAGCGCACGTCGACGTGCTGCGCGCGATTTTGACACCGGGAGCGTTCCTATGGGTACCGCTGTATCCGACGTCGACCCGGAAGCAGAAGCCGCAAACGCGGTGCGCGATCCGGTGGCAGTCGTCAGCGACCTGAACGTGAGGTTCCGCCGCAACCGGCGCGACGTGCACGCCCTTCGCGGCGTCTCGTTGTCGATCGCCTCCGGCGAGATATTGGGATTGGTCGGCGAATCTGGTTCGGGTAAAAGCGTTCTCGGCTTCTCCATGCTCGGGCTTCTGCCCAATCATGCCGCCGTCGACGGCGCCGTCAGCGTCGTCGGTGCCGACATGCTGCGGCGCGACGACAAGGCTCTCCGGAAGGTTCGCGCACTCGACCTCGGCGCGGTGTTCCAGGATCCGATGACATCGCTGAACCCGACGATGCGCATCGGCAAGCAGGTCGCAGAGGCGGCAGGCAGCGACGCGGAGGCACTGCGGCTGCTCACCGCTGTCGGGATCCCCGAACCCAAGCGCCGCATGCGGGCCTATCCGCACGAGCTCTCGGGCGGTATGCGTCAGCGGGTGATGATCGCCATCGCGATCGCCGGGGACCCGGAACTGATCATCGCCGACGAACCGACCACCGCACTCGACGTCACGGTGCAGGCCCAGGTTCTGCGACTGCTGCAACGGCTGCGTGACGACATCGGCTGCAGCATCGTGTTCGTCACGCACGACTTAGGGGTGGCCGCACAGATATCGGACCGCATCGCGGTGCTGTACGCCGGTCGGATCGCCGAGATCGGGCCCACCGCAGAGGTACTCAAGACCCCTGCGCACCCCTACACCCACGGGCTGCTGCGGTCGCGTCTCACGCTGGACACCGCGCGCGACCGCAGGTTGGCCGCACTCACCGGATCGGTACCCAGTCCAATTTCGCCGTTGCCGGGATGCGCGTTCGCGCCGCGGTGCGGGCTCGCCGTCGACGAGTGCTCTGCCGTGCCGCCCGACCCGGCCACCGTTGCCCCGAACCGCGAGAGCGCGTGCATCCTGCCCCTCGAGCAGGTCGCCCGCGACTTTGCGGACAAGTCGACGAACACCGGTGAGCCGGTCGCGGCACAGCCGGGCGAACGCGGCGAGCAGCCGCCGTCGGTGGTGCTGCGCAATGTCACCAAGACCTTCACCGTGGCACGGCGATGGCTTGACCGATCCACCGACAACCACGGCAAACTGCAAGCGCTGCGGGGAGTTTCGCTGCAGGTCGGCCACGGCGAATCGGTGGCGCTTGTCGGCGAGAGCGGATCGGGCAAGTCGACGCTGCTGCGGACGATCGTTGGTCTGGAGAAACTCACCTCGGGTTCGGTGGAACTGGTCGCAGGCGCGCCGCGGCCGCAGATGGTGTTCCAGGACGCAGGGGCGTCGCTGACGCCTTGGTTGTCGGTTGGCGAGTTGATCGCCGAACGCCTTCGCGGCAGCGGGATGTCGCGCGCGGCCCGCCATGACGCAGTCGTCGAAGTGCTCGAACGGGTCGGCTTGCCTGCCGATGTCGCGAAATCGCGGGCGGGACAGCTGTCCGGCGGTCAGCGCCAACGGGTGTCGTTGGCTCGCGCGACGGTGGTGCCGCCGTCGGTGCTGCTGTGTGACGAACCCACCAGCGCGCTCGACGTCTCACTGGCGGCGTCGGTGCTCAACCTCATCGGCGATCTGCGGCGCAGTTTGGATATGTCCGTCGTCTTCGTCACCCATGACCTCTCGGTCGCGCGGGTGGTCGCCGACCGGATCGCCGTGATGTACCTGGGCCGGATCGTCGAGGTCGGCCCCGCCGATCAGGTGATCGGCAAACCGGCGCACCCCTACACCAAGGCGTTGGTCGATTCCATCCCCGACCTCGGCCGCGAATCACGGGTGCTGCCAGGCGAACCGGCCAGCCCGCTGTCTCCGCCGACGGGCTGCGCATTCCACCCGCGGTGCCCGATATCGATCGACACGTGTAGCGACACCGAACTCGACGTCCGGCTGGAAGGCATTCCGGGCGACCCACACCAGGTGGCCTGTATCGAACGGAAGGCGGGCTGATGGCCGTCGCGCTGCCTGCTCCCGCGGTGTTGGCCGAGCGACCTCGACTGCTTTCGTTGCCGGCGTTCCGGTCGGCATCGATCAACTGGCTCGGCTTCTCCCTCCTGCTGGTCGTCACCCTGATAGCCGTTGCGGTGCCCGTGCTGGCCCCGCACGATCCGCTGCTGCCGGTCGGGATGCCGTTGCAGGCACCCGGTAAGGGCGGCTTCTTGCTCGGCACGGACAGCGTGGGTCGCGACATCCTGTCGCGCGTGCTCTACGGCGTGCGGTCCAGTTGGTTCGCGGCGCTGGTGGTGGTCGCGGTCGGCCTGTTCCTCGGTGGCCTCGTCGGCCTGGTCGCGGGCGCGGCGGGTGGCTGGCTGGATTCCCTGCTGATGCGGATCACCGACGCGTTCCTGTCCCTGCCGGCGCCGGTGCTGGCGATCGCCGTCGTCGCAGCGCTTGGGCCGGGGTTCGTGCACACGCTGATCGCGGTCTCCATCGTGTGGTGGCCCTTCTACGCCCGGCTGGTGCGCGGTGAAGTGGCTCGGCTGGCCGCCCGGCCGCACGTCGAGGCGGCCAAACTCGCTGGGGTGAGCCCGTTTCGGCTTGCCGGGCGGCATCTGCTGCCCGGCGCGGTGCCGAACGCGCTCGTCGCGGCGAGCCTGGACATCGGCACGCTCATCCTGACCTTGGCCGCGCTGTCGTTCCTTGGCCTCGGCCAGTCGCAACCCGCCCCCGAGCTGGGTGCCGATTCAGCGCGCAACCTGAGCTACTTCCTTCAGCAGTGGTGGGTGCCGGTGATGCCCGGCCTCGGCGTCCTTGTGCTGGCGCTGGTCGGCAACATCGCGGGCGATTGCCTACGCAACCTGATGAAGACGAGCTGACGCCGATGAAATCCTTTGTTGCGACGCGGCTCGGCGCGATGGTGGCAATCCTGATCGCCTTGACCGCGGTGATGTTCCTGCTGCAGCACATCTCTCCGCTTGACCCCGTCAAGGCTCAGCTGGGTGCGCAGGCATCGGCCGAAGCGGTGGCCGCGCGACGCGAGGCGCTCGGCCTGAACCAGCCTGTCCTCGTGCAGTTCTGGGACTACCTCACCGGAGCGGTCACCGGCGACCTCGGCACGTCATACCGCACCCGCCACGCCGTTGCGTCCGATCTGGGAGATTTCTTTCCCGCCACACTGGAACTGGCGCTGTACGGCATCGCCATCGCCTTGATCCTGGCCGTGGTGCTGGCCTTCAGCACGACGCTGAAATGGCGCGGCTCTTCAGCGCTGCGGGCGATCCTGTTCACCGGGGCGTCTGCGCCGATGTTCCTGCTCGGCATCCTGGGGCTGATCGTCTTCTACCAGAAGCTCGGCTGGGTACCGGCCAACGGCCGGATCGCCATCGCCAACCCGCCGACGGGACCCACCGGCCTGCTCACCGTCGACGGCCTCTTGCACGGCAGATTCGACGTCGTCGCCGACGCACTTCACCACCTGATCCTTCCCGCGTTTGTGATCGCGATAGGTCCTGCGGTGGCGATCGGGCGGGTGCTGCGCAGCAGCCTGCTCGGCGACATCGACAGCGACTACGCGCGGACGGCACGGGCCAAGGGGTTGTCGGAAGGCCAGGTGATGGCGCGCCATGTGCTGCGCAATTCGGTTGGCTCGGCGCTGTCGATGACGGGTCTGCAGGTGGGCCTGATGTTTTCGGGCGTGCTGGTGGTGGAGCAGGTGTTCGGCTGGCCCGGCATCGGCCAATACATCGCACAGAGCATCCCGGTTGCCGACTTCCCCGCGATCGCAGGCGTCACGCTGATGCTGGGCGCCCTCTACGTATTCATCAACACGGCCGTCGACGTCTTGCAGGCGGCGGCCGATCCTCGCATAGCAGTCACAGGAGGTTAGGTGCCCAAACAGCCACTGATAGTCGGCAATCCGGTGTTCGTCGTGGTCGACATGCAGGCCGGCGGCGACATGCCGGTCGAAGAAGTCGGTATCGACCACATGCCGGGCTACGCCGAGCGCATCGCGCGCACCCAGAAGCTACTGGCCGCCGCGCGGGCGGCCGGTGTGCCCGTGGTGTTCTTCCAGGAGGTGCACCGGCCCAGCGGGATCGATTTCGGTCGCGAACTCGACGGCACCGAGGGCGTGCACTGCGTCGACGGTAGGCCGGGCACCGAGCTGCATCCGGCTCTGCTGCCCGAGCCCGGCGAGTTCCACATCGTCAAGCGTCGCTATTCCGGTTTCATCGGAACGGATTTTGAAATCGTGCTGTCCGGGCTGAAGGCCTCGACGCTGATCCTCGTCGGCGGGCTCACCGATGTGTGCGTGCACTACACATTCGCCGACGCGCATCAACGCGACTTCTACGTGCGCGTGGTGACAGATTGCGTCGGCGGCTCATCGCAGTATCGCCACGACGCCGCACTCGATGCGATGGAGTACCTACAGGCCGGTGCCTTGCGCACCAGCGACGAGATCCTCGCCGCGTTTCACGCACTCGCCACCCCCGTTCTCGAAGGAGCCGCCCGATGAAATCACGACGTCTCACACTCGCCGCAGTTGGGCTCAGCGCGGTATTGGCGCTGAGCGCCTGCGGCGGTTCGGATTCGGGT
This sequence comes from Mycolicibacterium stellerae, assembly GCF_003719305.1. Lineage (GTDB taxonomy): Bacteria > Actinomycetota > Actinomycetes > Mycobacteriales > Mycobacteriaceae > Mycobacterium > Mycobacterium stellerae. The sequence continues at coordinate 313,188 of NZ_RARC01000002.1, read as the reverse complement.
GGAGGTGCGCCGAACGCCGCACCCACCGACAAGGTGCTGCATCTGTCCTTCCTGCAGGATCCCGGCCAGCCGCCGGACCCCGACATCTACTACGCGGGACAGGGTCTCCTGCTGACCACGAACGCCTACGAGGGTCTGCTGCAGTACAAGGCGGGCACCGACAAGGCGGAACTGGAGCCGCTTCTGGCCACTGAGTGGAAGGCCTCGCCGGACAACAAGGTGTTCACCCTGAAGTTGCGCCAGGGCGTGAAGTTCCACGACGGCACGCCGTTCACGTCGGCAGCGGTCAAGGCGTCGTTCGACCGGCGGGCTGCGGTCAACCAGGGCCCCGCCTACATGGTCACTGACATCGAATCGGTGACTACGCAAGGAGATTACGACGTCACCATCACGCTGAAGGCGCCAAACTCGGCCTTCCTCGACTACCTGGCGTGCCCGTACGGGCCTCGGATGATGAGCCCCGAGGGTCTGAAGAAGAACGCGGGCAGCGACAACGCGCAGACGTACCTGACCAATCACGACCTTGGCACGGGCCCGTACACGCTGACGGCGGCGGAGGTCGGCTCGAAGTACGAGCTTTCGGCGTTCGCGGACTACTGGGGCGCCAAGCCCTACTTCGAGAAGGTCGAGATGCCGGTCATCACCGACGTCTCGGCACAGCAATTGCAGTTCAACAACGGCCAGCTCGCGGCGATCCTGCACGATCTACCGTCGTCGGCAGTGGGCCAGTACCTCAACGATGCCAAGTACTCGCACTACTCGCTGCCTTCGATGATGTCGAACTACCTCTACATCAACCCGCGCAAGGGGATGATGACCGATGCCAAGAATCGCAACGCCGTCATGCAGGCGGTCGACGTGGACGAGCTGGTCAAGCAGACCTACTTCGGGCGCGGCGAGAAGGCGGACCAGATCTATCCGTCGAACATGATGGCGGCGGAGTTCGGGAAGCAGTCCGTCACGCACGACCCTTCGGTGCTGTCCGGAATCGCCGGCGGTCTGCCCGCCGACCAGAAAGCGGTCACGATCGGGTATGACTCTTCCAACCCCGACAACCAGTTGATCAGCAACCTGCTGCAGACGCAGCTGGCTGCCGCGGGCCTAAACGCCAAGGTGCAGGCCTATCCGACGTCGGAGATCTACGGCTGGATCGGTACCGACGCGCCGTCCGCACCCGAGATCATGGCGTATCTCGGCTGGCCAGACGCCCCGTCGCCGTACACCTGGGGTCACATCTCGTGGGACGCCGACGGTGGACTGAACTTCTTCGGGTGCTCGGCACCGCCGGTGACGGAGGCGCTCGCCAAGGGTCTCCCCGACGGATCCGATCAGGCGTTCTCCCAGGCAGGCCTCGAAGCGGTCAAGACCGGCTGCTGGCTGAACATCGCCAATGTCGACGACTTCATGGTTGCCCAGCCATGGCTCAAGGGCGTCGAACAGGCGCACGTCGTGACGAATCCGAATACGCTGCGGCTGGCGGCGCTCTCGGTGGGCTGACGGTGCTCTGGTGACGAAGTCCGGTGTCCGGCGCATCGTCCTGCTGACGTTGGGTTGGGAAGATCTGCCGAAATCCGTTTCGGTCTACGGCAGTTCGCCAACCGAACGGATGCGGGAACCGGTGCCCGGTGTGCTGCTGCAGACCGACGGGGGCTGGGTTCTGCTCGACACCGGCTTCAACACCGCTCTGATCCGTGACCCGCATCTGCGGCGTCGGTATTTCCCGTCTCTGGAATACCAGCCCCTGCTACCGGGACCCGGTGAGCCGATCGAGGAGTCGCTGGCCGAGATCGGAGTCGACATCGACGACATCCACCTCGTCGCGTTGTCGCATCTGCATGTCGACCACGCGGGCGGGCTGAAGCTGTTCGCGGGCCGGGTCCCGGTCCATGCGCAGCGCCGCGAGGTCGAATACGGGTTGTCGAATCATCCGGAGCCCCAACGACATGCCATCTTCCGTGTCGACTTCGACGACCCCACTATCGACTGGCGGCTGGCCGACGGCGAGGCAGAGGTCGCGCCGGGGATCACCGCCGTGCCGACGTACGGTCACACCCCTGGCCACCAGAGTTTCGTGGTGCAGCTCGACGATTCGTTCACCGGCGATGGCGGCCCGAGGGGATATGTCTTCGCGTTCGACGCCGCCGACCTCACCGAGAACATCGAAGACGAGTTGGCGATCGGCGGATTCATCGACGTCGACCCCGAGGAGACGGTCGAACCCATCCGCAGGCTGAAGCGGTTGGCAAGTGACTTGGGCTACCCGCTGATTCCCGGTCATGACCCCCACGTGTGGCCGGAGATGACCAGGCACTTCCACGACCGGTTCGGGCCCGTATCGAGGTGAGCCCCCGGTGATGGATCTGGTCCTGCGCGCCGAGCGGGTCCTCCTCGAGGGAGAGGTGAGACCGGCCGCCGTCGCAGTGTCCGACGGGCGCATCGTGGACGTCGGCGCGGTGGACAGCGACCATCTCACGGTCGCGGAGGCGGTGGTGCCGTCCAACGGGGTGCTGATGCCCGGGTTCGTCGACACCCACGTGCACATCAACGAGCCGGGCACCGACTGGGAAGGTTTCGCGACGGCCACCGCCGCCGCGGCGGCCGCAGGCATCACCACGCTGGTGGACATGCCCCTCGACTCGGACCCAGTGACGACGAGCGTCGCGGCATTGGAGGTGAAAAGGGCTGCCGCACAAGATCGTTGCCTCGTCGACGTGGGCTTCTGGGCGGGCGTGGTACCGGAGAACATCGGCGCTCTCGCCGCGCTGGCAGGCGTCGGGGTGGCCGGATTCAAATGCTTCCTCACCGGCTCGGGCAACCCGAACTTCGGGCCCCTGTCCACGGAGCAGCTGCGCCAAGCGATGTCCGCGATCGCCGATCTGGAGTCTGTGCTACTGGTGCACGCCGAAAGCCAACACGTCATCGACGCCGGCCCGCGGCCGCGCGGCCGGGGCTATTCGGAGTTCCTCGACTCTCGTCCCGACGCCGCCGAGGAGGACGCCGTCGCACTGATATTGGATGTGGCCGCAGCGACCGGTGCGCGGGCACACATCGTCCACGTTTCCAGCGCGACCGTGCTGCCGCTGCTCGCCGAGGCGAAAAAGTCGGGCGTCTTCGTCAGTGCGGAAACCTGTCCGCACTACTTGACCTTTGCCGCCGAGTCCGTTCCCGACGGTGGCACCCAGTTCGCCGCCTGTCCGCCCATCCGCGGATCGGCCAACCGCGATGCGCTCTGGCAGGCGCTGGTCGACGGAACGCTGGACATGGTGGTTTCAGACCACTCGCCGTGTGCCCCGGAGTTGAAGGGCGACGGCGACTTCGGGCGTGCGTTCGGCGGTATCAGCTCGCTCGAGCTCGGACCGCGCGCGGTCTGGACGCACGCGGACACCCGCGACTTCGGGTTGGCCGAGCTCAGCGGCTGGATGTCCGAACGACCCGCGATGCTGGCCGGGCTGACGGACCGCGGCCGAATCGCCGTCGGGCTGCGGGCGGACCTCTGCGTTTTCGACCCCGACGCAATGGCCGTCGTCGACGTGCACGCTGTACGGCATCGCCATCCGGTGAGCCCCTATGACGGGGTCGCCCTGCGCGGCCGCGTTCTGCAGACCTGGGTCGCGGGAAGACCTGTGCTCGGCGAGGTGTGTGCGCCGCTGTGAGGATCCTCGTGCTCAACCCCAACACCTCGGCCTCGATGACAGCCGAGATCCTTTCGGCTGCCCGCGCGGCAGCCGCGGCGCAGACCGAAATCGACTGCATGGCACCGAAGTTCGGCGCCAGTGCGATCGATTCGGCGGCCGAGAGCTACCTTTCCGCCGTCGGCGTGATGGACACCGTGGCGGCACTGATCGCCGAGAAGCGCTTCGATTATCACGCTGTCGTGCTGGCCGGGTTCGGCGAGCATGGCAAGGATGCGCTGCAGGAAATGCTGTCGGTGCCGGTCTTTGACATCGCCGAGTGCGCAGCCCACGTGGCGCATCTCATCGGTAGACGGTTCTCGGTGGTGACCACGCTGACCCGCTCGATCGCCCCAATCGAGGACCGGCTGCTGCTGGCAGGCCTTGGCGCCCACTGCGTATCGGTGCGCGCCTGCGGCCTCGGCACAGCAGAGGTGGACGCCGACCCGACCGGCGCCGTGGCCGCCATCGCCGAGGAGGCGGCACGCGCCGTCAGCGAGGACGGCGCCGACGTGATCTGCCTTGGCTGTGCGGGGATGGCCGGGGCCTGCGCGGCGATCACCGCGAAGGTCGGGGTTCCCGCGATCGACGGAATCGCCGCCGCCGTCGCGCTGGCGCAGGCAGTCGTCGGGCTGGGGCTGTCCACCAGCAAGGCGGGGGTTTACGCGCCGGGACCGGACAACCCGCGCAGTCATTGGCCGTTGTCGAAGGCATTGGAGTCGAAAGCATTGGAGTTGGGTGAATGAGTGGGGTGGATCTGGCGTGCAAGACGCTGGGGGGCAGCGTGGTAGCGGCCAGCGACGAATCATTCGGCTTCAAGGAACGGCTGATAGACCCGGGCGAGCCTGCGTACACGCCGGGCACCTACGACCTTCGCGGTGAAGTGGTCGACGGGTGGGAAACCCGGCGGCATGCCGGACCGTGCGGGGATTGGGCGATCGTCCGTCTCGGTGCCGCGGGCCGGGTACGCGCCGTCGACGTGGACACCCGCTCGTTCGCGGGCAACAGCCCAAGCGGCTGCCATGTCGAGGGCGCTGTGCTCGATGCCACCTCGGACCCCGCCGCCCCCGATGTGTGGTGGACTGTGTTGGTGAAACCCGCGGTGCTGAAGCCGGATTCGCACAACCTCTTCGCCGTCGACGACCCACGCCGATTTACCCATCTGCGCCTGCGCCTGGCGTCGGACGGGGGAGTGGCACGGCTGCGCGTCTACGGCGACGTGATCTGTGACCCAGAGCTGTGGGCCGACGTCACCGTAGAAGTCTCCAGCGTCGAGCACGGGGGACGCGTCGAATGGTCAAGCGATAGCTTCTATTCCGATGCCAGCGCGCTGATCGCGCCCGACCGGCCGCGCAATATGGGCGACGGGTGGGAGACCAGGAGGCGCCGCGACATCGGGCCTGATAGCCATGATGCGGTGATGATTTCGTTTGCGGTGGCCGCCGACCTTCAGCGGCTCGAGATCGACACCGGCTATTTCGTGTTCAACGCAACCCCAGAAGTCGCGGTGTACGGGAGCCGTGGCCGGCCCGATGATGAACATGGATGGGCGCGTGTGCCATTCGACGTACCGGTGCTGCCGCGTACCCGCATCGCCGCTGACCACAGGCGGCTGTTCCGGGTTGACGCGAGCGGCATCACGGCGCTGCGGGTGCAGGCGTATCCGGATGGCGGCATTGCCCGCGTCCGGGCGTTCGGCAGCCCGACTGCTGCCGGCGTGGAACGGCTGCGCGCGCTGTGGGAGGCGGCATCATGACGGCGTTGGTGGTGACCGACTGCGTGGGTCTGTGGCGCCGCACGTTGTTGGTCGAGGCCGACGGATCCCGCGACGAAAGCACCGATGTGGCGTGGCTGCAGGGCATCACCGCATACGTGGATTCGCGCGGCTTCGCCGGACGGCTGAGCCAGCGCGGCGACGTCTTCGAGTGGAGCAGGGCTGTCGACTTGCAGCCTCCTTCGGAGCATCCCGATGCGGGCCGGATGCGCTGGGAGGGCTCGACGCTGATCGAATCCGGCGTGCACGCCGACTACGTGGAACACTGGGTGCGCGACGAGGCAGGCCGTTCACCGTGTTGGGGACTGATGGGACGTGGGCCGACCGGCGACTACGCGCTCCTGCTGCGTGTCGGCGGCCTGTTCGGCTGGGCGAGTTCATCGCAAGTGCTCATCGCCGAGGTTGACGGCCCCGACTGGCAGGCCCTGGGCGCCCACCTGACAGAGACCGAACTGAGGGCAGGCGGCGGTCGGTGGAAAATCGCCAGAACCGAAGGGATCGTGGATCTATGAGTGGTGCAACGTCGTTCACCTCGGTGCCGGTCGTCGACATCAGCGGTCTTCGGTCGCCGGATCGAAGCGAACGCGAGCGGGTCGCGGCCGAGATCGGCGAGGCCGCACGAGACGTCGGGTTCCTCTACATCAGCGGCGCAGGCGTCGACGGGTCGCTGTTCGACCGCTTGCTCGTCGCGACCCAAGAGTTCTTCGCGCTGCCGGTCGAGGAGAAGATGCGCAGCTTCATCGGGCTGTCGCGGTGTCACCGCGGCTACGTGCCCGTCGGCGAGGAAGGGGTGGAGACCGGCACCCCCGATCTGAAGGAAGCCTTCGACACCGCGCTGGACCTGCCTGCCGACGATCCTGACTATCTGTCGGGCAACCCGATGCTGGGTCCCAATACCTGGCCGGATCTTCCCGGGTTCGCCGAGGCCGTCACCGCGTACTACGAAGCTGTGCTCGCGGTGGGATACCGGCTGCTGTGGGCGTTCGCGGTGGCGCTGGGGGAGGACCCCGAGCTGTTCTCGCGGCATGCGACCAAGACGCCGAGTCAGCTGCGGCTGGTGCACTACCCGTACAACCCCGATGCCGTCGACGGACTCGGAATCGGTGCGCATACCGACTACGAGTGCTTCACGTTGCTCAAACCGACCACGCCAGGCCTCGAGATTCTCAACGGCGCAGGCGAATGGATCGATGTGCCACCGATTCCCGACACCTTCGTCGTGAACATCGGCGACATGCTCGAGCTGTGGACGAACGGCGAGTTCGTCGCCACCAGCCACCGGGTCCGTCGGGTCACCGAAGAGCGTTACTCGTTCCCGCTGTTTTTCAACGTCGACTATCACACCGAGGTGAAACCGCTGCCGAAGTTCGCGGCCACTACGGGCACTCCCCGCCCGGCGCTGCTGGCCGGTGAGCACCTCTTCGCTCAGACAGCACAGACGTTCGCATATCTGCGCAGCCGGATCGACAGCGGTGAACTGGTGCTTCCCGACGGGTCGTTGGAACCGAATCAGTTCGGACAGCAGGCACGCTATGGCACCGGGTGAGCATTAGTTGATCGGTGCGTTGATCCAGCTCAAATCGGACAGCATTCCTCGGGCGGCGACGATGCCCTCTCCGGTCTGCCACACCTCGTTGTTGACGACGAAGACGCGGTTGTCCTTGTTGGCGGACAGCTTCTTCCATGCATCGCTGCCCATCACTTCGCCTGCCCGGTCCTTGGCCGCCTGTGAGGCGAATGAGAGGTACATGATGTCGCCGTCGGCTATCGAGAAGTCGGGGGAGTTGCCGAGATCTTCCTCGGTGATGCCGACCTCCTCATAGGGCTTATCGGTGAAGCGTTGTGCCGCAGGGCGATCCACCCCGACCATGGCCAGCACGCTGCCGGGGAAACTTTTCGGGCCGAATACCCGCATCGTGGTGTCGGTGAGCTGCACGACCGATGCCTGAAAGTGCGTGACGTCGTTGTTCGCACCCTCCTTGTCGGCGGCCGCGTTGAAGTCGCCGATCAACCCGTTCGCGGCGGCGGAACGCCACGTCGCCGCGCCGACCGTCCGAAGGTTGTCCTCCCATACGGCACCGGGTGCGCCCGTGAACACCGTCGGGGCGATGGCCGACAGCTGCCGATACGCATCGGGTGTGAGGGCCTGCGACCCCAGGATCAGATCGGGCTGCGCGGCGCGGATCGCCGCCAGATCCGGCGAGCTGCGGGAGCCCACCGGTGGCAGATCGTGCACGACGGTGCCGAGATAGGACGGCTGGGTCTCGGCGCCGTCTGGCAGGGCGGCGGCGGCGATGCGGGACTGCAGGCCGAGCGCGCACAGCGCGTCCAGCTGGTCGCCCGCGAGCACCACGATCTTCTGCGGTTCCGCCGGAACCACGGTGATACCGGCGTCGTGGCGGACCTCCCTGTCGCCATCGCCCGGATCGATTGGCACCGGATTGGGTGCGCACGACTCGTCTGGTCTGCGTTGATTGCCCAGCACACCGGCTCCCGCGATCCTGGTGGTGCTGGTGATGACCGACGGCTCGTCGACGGGGGAGGCAGCGCCACCACCCAGCTGGCCGCAGCCCCCGAGCGCGGTCGCCACGACGGCGGTCAGCAGGGCCGCCGCGGCCGCGATCAGACGTGGCGCCGGAGCCGCTCGGCCGGCGACGTAAGACCGCAGACGGCGGATCAGCACGTCGCCGACGGTAACAGCTACCCGCATCTGTCACAGTCGAGGACGTCGCCAAATCAATTACGACCGTTTGTAGGACCCAAGCCGACATCGGCAGCTTCGAGAGATAGGATTTGGGCGGAACATTGCGGGCTTGCTCGCAAGAGACGTTTGGAGGACGTGTTGGTTGCCGAAGCGCCCCCGGTCGGAGAACTCGAGGCCCGTCGTCCATTCCCGGCGCGGCTCGGCCCCAAGGGCAGCCTGATCTACAAGCTGATCACCACCACCGATCACAAGCTGATCGGCATCATGTACTGCGTCGCCTGCTTCATCTTCTTCTTCATCGGCGGGTTGATGGCGCTGTTCATGCGCACCGAACTCGCCCTGCCCGGCCTGCAGTTCCTGTCCAACGAGCAGTTCAACCAGCTGTTCACCATGCACGGCACGGTGATGCTGCTGTTCTACGCGACGCCGATCGTGTTCGGGTTCGCCAACCTGGTGCTGCCGCTGCAGATCGGCGCTCCCGACGTGGCGTTCCCGCGGCTGAACGCCTTCTCGTTCTGGCTGTTCCTGTTCGGCGCGACGATCGCGATCGCCGGCTTCATCACCCCCGGCGGCGCCGCCGACTTCGGCTGGACCGCCTACACCCCGCTGACCGACGCCATCCACTCCCCGGGCGCCGGCGGCGACCTCTGGATCATGGGCCTGGCCGTCGGTGGTCTGGGCACCATCCTCGGCGGCGTCAACATGATCACCACGGTGGTCTGCATGCGCGCACCGGGTATGACGATGTTCCGGATGCCGATCTTCACCTGGAACATCCTGGTGACGTCGATCCTGGTGCTGATGGCCTTCCCGCTGCTGACCGCCGCACTGTTCGGGCTGGCCGCCGATCGCCACCTCGGCGCACACATCTACGACCCGGCCAACGGCGGCGTGCTGCTCTGGCAGCACCTGTTCTGGTTCTTCGGCCACCCCGAGGTGTACATCATCGCGCTGCCGTTCTTCGGCATCGTCACCGAGATCTTCCCGGTCTTCTCCCGCAAACCGATCTTCGGCTACACCACGCTGATCTACGCGACGCTGTCCATCGCGGCGCTGTCGGTCGCGGTGTGGGCGCACCACATGTACGCCACCGGCGCGGTGCTGCTGCCGTTCTTCTCGTTCATGACGTTCTTGATCGCGGTGCCCACCGGCATCAAGTTCTTCAACTGGATAGGCACGATGTGGAAGGGCCAGTTGACGTTCGAGACGCCGATGCTGTTCTCCGTCGGCTTCCTTGTCACCTTCCTGCTCGGCGGCCTTTCGGGTGTGCTGCTGGCCAGCCCGCCGCTCGACTTCCACGTCACCGACAGCTATTTCGTGGTGGCGCACTTCCACTACGTGCTGTTCGGCACGATCGTGTTCGCCACCTACGCAGGCATCTACTTCTGGTTCCCGAAGATGACCGGCCGACTGCTCGACGAGCGGCTGGGCAAGCTGCACTTCTGGCTGACGTTCATCGGCTTCCACACGACGTTCCTTGTGCAGCACTGGCTCGGCAACGAGGGCATGCCGCGGCGCTACGCCGACTACCTGCCGACCGACAACTTCACCACGCTGAACATCGTCTCCACGATCGGCGCGTTCATCCTCGGCGTCTCGACGATTCCGTTCGTCTGGAACGTGTTCAAGAGCTGGCGCTACGGCGAGCCGGTGACCGTCGACGACCCGTGGGGGTACGGCAACTCGCTGGAGTGGGCCACCAGCTGCCCGCCGCCGAGGCACAACTTCACCGAGCTGCCCCGGATCCGGTCCGAGCGGCCGGCGTTCGAGCTGCACTATCCGCACATGGTCGATCGAATGCGCGCCGAGGCACATATCGGACGCAGCCACGGGCCATCGGACGGTGACGTCACGCGGCTAGACGGTGAGAACGTCCGAACCTGATGTCGGCGCGGGGGGCCAGCAAGGCGTGAATAGTCGAGGGGTGGCTGCGCCTGTCGGCTCTTCGCGCAAGCGCTCATCGCTGTTGATCACCGTCACCGGAGTCGATCAACCGGGCGTCACGTCTGCGCTGTTCGAGGTGCTTTCGCGGCACAAGGTGGACCTGCTCAACGTCGAACAGGTCGTCATCCGCGGGCGCCTGACGCTGGGTGTGCTCGTATCGGGCACGGCCGAAGCGGCAGGAGGTCGCGAGCTGCCGGACGAGGTCGAGAACGCCATCCACGGCCTCGGACTCGACGTGACGATCGAGCGCAGCGATGAGATGCCGGTGATGCGGCAGCCATCCACCCACACCATCGTCGTCCTGGGCAGGCCGATCACCGCCGAGGCATTCGGAGTGGTGGCCCGCGAGGCGGCCGAACTCGGGGTCAACATCGACTTCATCCGCGGCGTATCCGACTATCCGGTAACGGGATTGGAGCTGCGGGTCTCGGTGCCACCCGGCGGCGTCTACACCCAACTGCAGACCGCGATGGCTCGGGTCGCCGTCGACGAGGGCGTGGACATCGCGCTGGAGGACTACAGCCTGGCCCGACGGGGCAAGCGGCTCATCGTATTCGACGTCGACTCGACGCTGATCCAGGGTGAGGTCATCGAGATGCTGGCCGACAAGGTCGGTGCGCACGCGGCCGTCGCGGAGATCACCGAGGCCGCCATGCGCGGTGAATTGGACTTCGCCGAGTCGCTGAACCGTCGCGTCGCGACGCTCGCGGGCCTTCCTGCCGAGGTGCTGGAGGAGGTCGGCGAGCAGATCGAGCTGACGCCAGGGGCGCGCACCACGATACGGACATTGCGGCGCTTGGGGTTTCACTGCGGGATCGTCTCGGGTGGCTTCCGTCAGGTCATCGAACCGCTTGCCCACGAGCTCGAGATGGACTTCGTGGCCGCCAACAACCTCGAGATCGCCGACGGCAAGCTGACCGGTCGAGTCGTCGGGCAGATCATCGACCGGCCGGGAAAAGCCAAGGCGCTGAGGGATTTCGCGCAGCAGGCGGGTGTGCCGATGGAGCAGACGGTCGCCGTTGGCGACGGTGCCAACGACATCGACATGCTTGCCGCGGCCGGCCTTGGGGTGGCCTTCAACGCCAAACCCGCGCTGCGCGAGGTGGCCGACGCATCGTTGAGCCATCCCTACCTGGACACCGTCCTGTTCATCCTCGGGATCACCCGCGGCGAGATCGAGGCCGCCGACGCCGTCGACGGCACGTTCCGCAGGGTCGAGATACCTGACGACGAGGCCTACGACTAGACGACGACCGCGGCGGGCTCCGGTGCGGAGGAACCGGTAACGCTGTGCCACGCGCGGGCCAACAGCTCGATGGCCGCCGACAGCTCCTCTTCAGGCAGGGCATAGGGCACCCGCACGAAGCGTTCGAGCGTTCCGTCGACGCCGAATCGCGGTCCGGCGGGCAGTTCCAGCCCCATCCTGGACGCGGCCGCCGACAGCGCCGTGCTCATCGGCGCGGGCAACCGCACCCACAGCGACATCCCGCCATAGCCGCCGCCCGGTTCCCAGTCGGGCAGATGCCGAGCAAGCAGTGAAAGCAGGAACGCGCGTCGGGCCCGTAGAATCTCGCGCCGCTCGGGGAGAATGTCGCCGCGCTGTGCGAGAAGCCTTGCGGCGGCGAACTGTTCGAGAACAGGGGTGCCCATATCGATCGACGGGCGCAATGCGGCGATGGTGGCGATAGTGGCGCGTTCGGCGCGGATCCAGCCGACCCGCAGGCCACCCCAGAACGACTTCGACATCGAGCCGACCGTCAGCACCAGGTCGCGTCGCGTCGTCATCGCGGCGGCCATCGGTTCCGGCATCGCTTCGTCCAGCCACATATCGAGGATGGTTTCGTCGATGACGGTGCGGGTCCTGGTCTCGGCGATGATGCCCGCCAACCGCTTTCGGTCGTGCGCAGGCATCGTCAGCCCGGTGGGATTTTGGTTGTCCGGTATCAGGTAGGCCAGGGTCGGCGACAGCTGCTGCACCGCTGCCTGCAATGCGTCGAGCTCCCAGCCGTTCTCGGTCATCGCGACGGGAACGGGCCGCGCCCCTGCGGTGGTGATCGACGTCAATGCGCCGTGATACGTGGGTTGTTCCACGAGGACGCGGTCGCCGGGCTGTACGTACGTGGTCAGGATGAGGTTGAAGGCATGGAGCGCACCGGTGGTCACCAGAACCTGGTCGGGTTCGGTGGCGAGGCCGCGCCTGCAGTACCTTTCGGCAATCGCTTCCCGAAGCACGTCGACGCCGACAAGCTCGTGGCCCACCCTGTGCAGGTATGGCGTGACGTCGTGGACGGCGTCGACGAACGCTTCGCTCACCGCGGCGGCGGGGGCGGACAACGCGGCGGCGGCCAGGCTCATCGCCGGTGCCGCGATCTCTTCACGTGCGGCCGCGGTCGATGCGATCGGCAGCGCGGTGGTGCTGCGGGCGCCGCGGCGGGCATTGAGATAGCCGTCTTCACGCAGTTGGGCATACGCCGCGGTCACGGTGGTGCGGGAAACCCGCAGCGTGTCGGCCATCGCGCGTTCGCTTGGTAGCCGCGCGCCGACGGGAATGCGTCCGTCGACGATCAACAGCCGGATGGCGTCGGCCAGCCCGTAATAGGCCGGACCGCTACGACTGGATGTGCGCCAGTTGCCGAGCTCGCGGGCCAAAAGGTCCACATCGAGCGCTCTGGCGTGCATTTCGACTGTCATCGCAAGCCAGTATGCGCTAACTGGATATGGAATAACAAGCCACTTGCTCGCATTATCGAGGCATGAGCATGAATTGGACATCAAAACTGGCCCGCCCACTGGGCAGGATCTTCCGACCGGCGCAACGCATCCCGGCCGAGTTCTCCGACCGCGACGCCGAACGGGTGCGCAATGAGATCGAGCTGATACGGATCCGCTTCCCGCACCATGCGTGAGGCGGCGGCCCGCGGCGGCGCGCTGCTGCTCGGGCTGATCGGCTACGGCTTCTCGATGGCGATGATGGTGCGCGCCGAACTCGGCCTCGACCCGTGGGACGTCTTCCACCAGGGCCTGGCGCTGAGAACACCGATGACGATCGGCGTCGCGTCGGCCGTCGTCGGGGTGGCGGTGCTGCTGGCCTGGATCCCGCTGCGCACCAGGCCCGGCATCGGCACCATCGCCAACGTCATCGTCATCGCGGTCACCGTGGACGCCGGCATGGCGATACTGGCCACGCCGACATCACTTCCGGTACGCATCGCGATGATGGTCGGCGCGGTGGTGCTCAACGCGATCAGCACCGTGCTCTACATCGGCGCCGGGCTGGGCCCGGGCCCGCGCGACGGGTTGATGACCGGCCTGGTGGTCCGCACCGGCCTGTCGGTCCGGCTGGTCCGCACCTCGATCGAGGCCACGGTGCTGACCGTCGGGTGGCTGCTCGGCGGCACCGTCGGCGTCGGCACCGTCTTGTACGCGTTCGGGATCGGACCACTTGTTCAGCTTTTCGTCTGGATCACCCCGAAAAGGGTGTTGGCCCGCAGCGGCTGGTCGTCCGTCGCCGACGCCAGCGATTTGGGCGTGGAAAGTTGCGCTGGGCACAACCGAACACGCCGAGATCGCGTAGACGAGCGCGGCATCGATGCGGGCGATGTCGAGGATGAAGCGCGCGGCCGCCCAATCCGACACCCTTGACCGGCTGGCTGATTTCGTCCTGACGCCAGCGATTTGGGTGTGGCTGGTTGTGCGAGGGCGCAACCGAACACGCCGAAATCACCACACTACGATGAGCAAGTGGCCGACTCCGGAAGCGACAGCGTCGAGGAAGACCTGCTGATCGACTTCGCCAGGGTCACGCTGCGACGCGGCGGACAAAATCTCGTCGGGCCGATCACCTGGTCTGTCGAGCTCGACGAACGCTGGGTTGTCATCGGGCCCAACGGCGCGGGCAAGACGTCGCTGCTTCGAATCGCCGCCGCGTTGGAGCATCCGTCGGCGGGCACGGCCTATGTGCTGGGCGAACGACTCGGCCGCACCGACATGTCCGAACTGCGCTCCCGCGTCGGGCTGAGCAGCTCAGCGCTATCGCAACGCGTGCCCGAGGGGGAGTTGGTCCGTGACCTCGTCGTCTCGGCCGGATATGCGGTGCTCGGCCGCTGGCGGGAGACATACGAGGAGGTCGACTACGAGCAGGCGATCGACATGCTCGAAAGCGTCGGCGCCGAACACCTGGCCGAGCGCACCTACGAGACGCTGTCGGAAGGCGAGCGCAAGCGGGTGCTGATCGCCCGCAGCCTGATGACCGACCCGGAGCTATTGCTCCTCGACGAGCCTGCCGCCGGACTCGATCTCGGCGGCCGCGAAGAACTGCTTGCGCGGCTCGAGGATCTGGCCGCAGACCCGGACGCACCGGCGATCGTGCTGGTCACCCACCATGTCGAGGAGATCCCCCGCGGGTTCAGTCACGCCCTGATCCTGTCGGAGGGACGGGTGGTCGACGCCGGGCTGCTGACCGACGTGCTGACCGCCGAGAACCTGTCGAAGGCATTCGGCCAGTCCATCGCCCTCGAGATCATCGACGGCCGCTATTTCGCCCGGCGCACGAGAAGCCGGGCGGCGCACAGGAGGCGTTGATGTCTTTTCCGGAGGGTGGGAGCGACGCGACTGGGGAATCGGTTCCAGATCCACTCGTCCCGCGGCCCGCCGCAACTGTGATGCTGATCCGGGACACAGCCGATGGCATCAAGGTTTTCCTGATGCGGCGGCACCGCAGGATGGACTTCGTCGGCGGCGTGATGGTGTTTCCCGGCGGTGGGGTCGACGACCGCGACCGTAACGCCGATATCGCGTGGCACGGGCCGGACAAGAACTGGTGGGGCGAGCGGCTGGGGACCGACGCCGACCTCGCCGAGGCCCTCGTGTGCGCCGCGGCCAGGGAGACGTTCGAGGAATGCGGTGTGCTGTTCGCCGGTGCGGCCGACGACCCGGACCTGCTCGTCGACGACGCGTCGAGCTACCGCGACCATCGGGCAGCGCTGGTGAGCAAGGAGCTGTCCTTCGGCGAGTTCCTGCGCGGCGAGCAGCTGATGCTGCGCGCCGACCTGCTGCGGCCGTGGGCGAACTGGGTGACCCCCAAAGAGGAGCGCACCCGCCGCTACGACACGTACTTCTTCGTCGGTGCGCTTCCGGACGGGCAGCTTGCCGACGGCGACAACACCGAATCCGACCAGGCCGACTGGATCACGCCCGAAGCCGCGCTCGAGGACTTCTCGGCGCAGCGCAGCTTCCTGTTGCCCCCGACGTGGACACAGCTCGACGCGCTGGCCGGCCGCACCGTGGCCGAGGTGCTCGCCGTCGAACGCCGGATCGTTCCCATCTCGCCGAACATGAGCATGATCGACGGCAACCTGGAGTTCGAGTTCTTCGACGGGCAGCGCTACAACCAGGCGCTGGGAGGCCGCACCCCGTGAGGGAGTTCGTCAGCATTCACACCCTCGACGAGCATCCCGGCATCGCCACTCTGCTGCTGTCGAGGCCGCCGACCAACGCGCTGACACGTCAGATGTGTCGCGAAATCATCTCCGCCGCAGCCGAACTGGGCGAGCGCGATGACATCGCGGCGGCGATCCTGTTCGGCGGACACGAGATCTTCTGCGCAGGCGACGACGTGACGGTGCGCCAGACCCTCAAGGCCGACGAGGCAGAGGTCGCCGCCGAGGTGGGTCGCGCGGCCGTCGCCGCCATTGCCGCGATTCCCAAGCCGACGGTCGCCGCGATCACCGGTTACGCACTCGGCAGCGGGTTGACGCTGGCCCTGGCCGCGGACTGGCGGGTGGCGGGCGACAACATCAAAGTCGGTGCGACCGAGATCCTGTCGGGCTTTCCGCCCGGCGAGACGGTCCGGCTGGCCCGCACGATCGGCGAGAGCAAGGCCAAGGACCTGGTGTTCACCGGTCGGTTCGTGGATGCCAAGGAGGCCCTGGCCCTCGGCCTGATCAACGAGATGGTGGCCCCCGACGCGGTCTACGACGCGGCCATGGCATGGGCCAAACGCCTGGTCGACCATCCGCGGCAGGTACTGGCCGCCGCCAAGGCTCGATTTGGTGACGGCCGTTAGGCTGCCCTGCATGAGTTTCGAACCGGCTCCCAACCCGCATGCCACGGAAGAGCAAGTAGAGGCCGCCCGCCACGACACCAAGCTCGCCCAAGTGCTGTACCACGACTGGGAGGCCGAGTCCTACGACGAGAAGTGGTCGATCTCCTACGACAAGCGTTGCATCGACTACGCGCGCGGTCGCTTCGACGCCATCGTCCCCCTCGAGGAGCAGCGCAAACTGCCCTACGACCGCGCCCTGGAGTTGGGCTGCGGCAGCGGATTCTTCCTGCTCAACCTGATTCAGTCAGGCGTGGCCCGGCGCGGCTCGGTCACCGACCTGTCGCCTGGGATGGTCAAGGTGGCGACCCGCAACGGCCAGAATCTGGGCCTCGACGTCGACGGCCGGGTCGCCGACGCGGAGGGCATCCCGTACGACGACGACACCTTCGACCTGGTGGTGGGGCATGCCGTGCTGCACCACATCCCCGATGTCGAGCTCTCCCTGCGAGAGGTGGTGCGGGTGCTCAAGCCGGGCGGACGGTTTGTGTTCGCCGGTGAGCCGACCACCGTCGGCAACAGCTATGCGCGAACGCTGGCGAACTTGACGTGGAACGTCACGATTCGCGCCATGAAGCTGCCCGGCCTCGGCAGCTGGCGGCGCCCGCAGGCCGAGCTGGACGAAAACTCGCGCGCCGCGGCCCTTGAGTGGATCGTCGACCTGCACACCTTCGACCCGGCCGACTTGGAGAAGATGGCGAGCCGCGCGGGCGCAGTGGAGGTCAGCACCGCCACCGACGAGTTCACTGCGGCGATGCTCGGCTGGCCGGTGCGAACCTTTGAGTCGACGGTGCCGCCCGGCAAGCTGGGCTGGGGCTGGGCCAAGTTTGCGTTCGGCAGCTGGACGACGTTGTCGTGGGTGGACGAAAACGTCTGGCGCCACGTCGTCCCGAAGGGATGGTTCTACAACGTCATGGTGACCGGGGTTAAGCCGTCGTAGAGTTCGACCTCGACGCGGTCGCCTATCTGGGTAGCGAGACCGGGGCGCAGGCGCTCCGCGATGTTGCGGGCTATGAACTGACAGACGCCACGCGCATCGCCGACATCGCTTCGATACGAAGGCAATTCGGTGACCGCGCAGCGGTACTCGTCGAGACTGTGCTGCTACGCCGCAGGGCGGCCGCGAAATTCGACGACCCGTCGCAGTGGTTGTTCACCGATGACGCGCTGCAACAGGCCACCGCGCAGGCGGTCGCCGAGCATCGGGCGCGGCGGCTCGTCGGTGCGACCGTGCACGATGTCACCTGTTCGGTCGGGACCGAGCTCGCTTCGCTGCGCGCGTCGGCCGGCTTCGTGGTCGGCAGCGATATCGACCCGACCCGACTCGCCATGGCGCGGCACAACGTAGGCGACGTGCCGCTGTGCCGCGCCGACGCGCTGCGTCCGATTACCCGCGATGCCGTCGTGCTAGCCGACCCCGCCCGCAGGGGATCCGGTCGGCGGCGGTTCGACCCGCGCGACTACATCCCACCCCTTGACCGCCTGCTCGACGTCTATTCCGATCGGGATTACGTCGTAAAGTGTTCGCCTGGAATCGATTTCGCCGAGATCGGGCGACTTGGGTTCGCCGGTGAAATCGAGATCACATCGCTGGACGGCAGCGTGCGCGAGGCGTGCCTGTGGTCGTCGGGCCTCGCCGAGGCGGGCGTGCACCGTCGCGCCACCATGCTCAACGGTGCCGGGCAGGTCACCGACGCCGAGCCCGACGACTGCCCGGTGGCGCCTGCGGGCCGGTGGATCGTCGACCCGGACGGTGCGGTCGTCCGCGCCGGGCTGGTCCGCCACTACGCGGCCAGGCACGGGCTGTGGCAGCTCGACCCCGACATCGCCTACCTGTCCGGCGACCGGCTGCCAGACGGTGTCCGCGGCTTCGAGGTGCTCGACGAGCTGGGTTTCAGCGAGAAGCGGTTGCGGCAGGCGCTGTCGGCCCACGACGCGGGCGCCGCCGAGATTCTGGTGCGCGGCGTCGACGTCGACCCCGACGCGTTGCGGAAGCGGCTGAAGCTGCGCGGGTCCGCCGCAATGTCGGTGGTGATCACCCGCATCGGGTCCGGCACGGCAAGTCGGGCAACGGCATTCATCTGTCACCCCTCGCGTTGACGGTAGGTTTGCTGTCGCCTGTATCGTGTCGTCGGCGGTTACGGTGCCGCTCTGGCTCGAAGAGGATTTCATCGATGCGTATTTCCACGTCGGTTCTCGCTGCCACTGCAGCCGTCTTGCTCGGTTTTTGCAGCGTTGTCGCTGCGGTACCCGTGTCGGCCGCGCCGCCGAAGTGTTCGGACCTCAAGGGCGGCCTCGTCGGGCAGAACTGCGTGATCAAGGAAGCCGATACCGGATACAACCTGAGCATCACCTATCCGGCCGGCTATCCGGATGTGCAGGCGGTCTTCGACTGGGTCAAACAGACCAGGGACGGCTTCGTCAACGTGGCGAAATCGCGCGACTCGCGCACGATGCCCTATCAGCTGGAGGTCACGCCGACCGAGTACAACTCGGCGGTGCCGCCGCGCGGCACGCAGTCGGTGGTGTTCAAGATCTACCAGGACGTGGGCGGGACCAAGCCGCAGACCTTCTATAAGGCATTCAACTGGGATCAGGGTCTGCGCAGGCCCATCGTGCTCGACCCGGCGGGCCAAGAGAAGATCCAGCCGTTGTTCCAGCCGGGCACCAGCCCCTGGCCGATCATCTTCCCGTTGGTGGAGGCCGACCTAGAGAAGCAGATGGGCACCAAGCCGGCGATCGCACCCCAGGTGGGGCTGAACCCGGCGACCTACGAGAACTTCGCGATACAGAACGACACGTTGATGTTCTTCTTCGGACAGGGCGCGATCCTGCCTGAGTCGGCAGGCGCCCTGTCGGTGACGATCCCGCGGCCACCGGTGGACAGGATGATCGCCTAGCTGAGGGACGATCAAACGGGCGCGAAGCCGTACACCTGGCCTGCGCTTGTCGAGGCGACGACCCGGCGGTCGTGGCCGATCGACACCCCGACCGGCCAGCCCGCGGCGTCCGGCAGCGGATAGCTGTTCACGGTGTGCCCGTCGGCAGGGTCGAACACCAGCAGCGCCTGGCCGTCCTCGCCGTCGGCGACCACCGTGTAGGCGACGTGTTCGCCTGCCCGGCTCGACGTCGTCAAGGGGGAGACGTCATCGCGGGTCCAGATCACGTCGGCGTGGTCGCCGCGGTCCCTGATCGCGACCAGCCTCGTGTCGGGTCCGCCGCCCGCGATGACGTCTTCGCTCGGCGTTACCGAGGGTGGGGTCTGCGACAGGAACTTCAGCGGTGTCGACCATTTCGGCTTGCCGTTGTCGGCATTGATGGCCCACAGCTTGTTGTCTCGGCCGTTGACGTAGATCGTCGACCCGTCGGCGGAGGCCACCGGGCTGGCCACCGTGCCGGCCTTGACCGCGTCGCTGGTCCAGGCGACCGCCAGCTTGGGGTTCCGGTCGGGGTTGTACTTCAGCCCGACGAGCACCGAGGCGGGGGCGCCGGGCTGCCACACCGGCACCACCACTACGCCTGCCTTCGCCGCGAAGGCGGGCGCGGCGGCGACCGGGCAACGCGGCCGCGCAGGCGGGCAGTCGGCCAGACCGCGTTGGGAATCGGTCGGGTTGATGCCTTCCACCAGATCCAGCGGGGTGCCGATCACCGTGCCGCGGTGGGCGTCGAACAGCAGTACCTGACCCAGATGCGTCACCACCAAAAGCTGGCCCGGCGCCAGAATCCTTGCGGTGGTTGGCATTCCAATCACCGGTTGCCGCCACCGAATCCACTGCGTCGGCGGGAACGACAGCATCGCGCCGGGCTGGCCGATGTAGAGGTTGTCGAAGCCGTCCCACAGCGGGCTCGACGATCCGCCGCCCTGCCATAGCCGGGTGCACCAGCGTTGGCGCGCGTTGTTGTCGGCTTCCCACACCATCAGCGAGCAACCGGCAGGCGTCTGCGCGTTGACCGACAGATAGTGTCCCGACCCCATCGCCGCCGCTGCGCCGAGGTCGCCCTTGACCGAGCGGCTCCACTCCAATTCGAGTGCCTCGGCCCCGGCGACATCGGAATAGCTGCTGTTGGCGGCGTCGCCGTACTGGGCGGCCCAGCCGTCGGCCGCGTGCGCCTCGACCCAGGAGTCGGTGTTACCGCAACCGGCCAGAGCACCCGTGATCAGCGCCGTTGACGTCAGCGCGATGAGTCGCCGGAACACGGTTTCCTTTCCTTCGGGCCCACGTGAGGGTAACCGTTCGGGTTGGGAGTGCTCGCGTAGGCTTTCCGGCCATGACGACGATGTGGGGAGCGCCGCTGCACAAGCGCTGGCGAGGTTCCCGGCTCCGCGACCCGCGCCAGGCCAAGTTCCTCACGGTGGCGTCCCTGAAATGGGTGATCTCCAACCGCGCCTACACGCCCTGGTATCTGGTCCGCTACTGGCGGCTGCTCAAGTTCAAGCTGGCCAACCCGCACATCATCACCAGGGGCATGGTCTTCCTCGGCAAGGGTGTGGAGATTCAGGCCACCCCCGAGCTGTCGACGATGGAGATCGGCCGCTGGGTTCACATCGGCGACAAGAACACGATCCGCTGCCATGAGGGATCGCTGCGGTTCGGCGACAAGGTGGTGCTGGGTCGCGACAACGTCATCAACACCTACATCGACATCGAACTGGGCGACTCGGTGCTGATGGCGGACTGGGTGTACGTCTGCGACTTCGACCACAGGATGGACGACATCAACTTGCCGATCAAAGACCAGGGCATCCTCAAGGGCCCGGTCCGGATCGGGCCTGACACCTGGATCGCCACCAAGGTCACCATCCTGCGCAACACCACCATCGGCAAGGGCTGCGTGCTCGGCTCGCACGCGGTGGTCAAGGGCGACATCCCGGACTATTCGATCGCCGTCGGTGCGCCCGCCAAGGTCGTGAAGAACCGCAAACTGGCGTGGGACACGTCGGCGGCCGAACGTGCCAAGCTGGCGGCCGCGCTCGCCGACATCGAGCGCAAGAAGGCGTCCCGCTAGACATTTCGTTGACACTGCGTTCTTTCGTTGCAGCCGACGCCGTTGTTGCAGAATCAGCGCCTGTCAGCGGTCGGGCAGCGCATGCTCGACGATCAGCCGACGCGGATGCGGTTGTCGTTCCCCGCGTTTGGCGGCCAGATAGACCTGTGCGGTTTCGCCCGCGACCGTGTGCCAGTCGAAGTCGGACGTCAACCGTTCCCGCGCGGCGATCGCGTGTTGCTGGGCCGCCGCCGGATCGTCGAGCACCGCGCGCACCGCCGCGGCAAGTGCTGCGATGTCGCGCGGCGGGAAGGACATGCCGGTGCGCCCGTTGATCACCGCTTCGCCGAGTCCGCCGACGTTTGACGTGACCAGCGGCGTACCCGTGGCCGCCGCTTCCAGAGCCACGATGCCGAACGGCTCGTAGTGGCTGGGGAGCACCGCGGCGTCGGCGCTGTGAAGCAACTGCACAAGGCCCTTGTGATCGACCCGCCCGACGAACGTTACGGCCTTGAGCACCTTGTGCTTACGGGCCTGCTCGACAAGCCATTCATGTTGGGTGCCGTCGCCCGCGATGGTCAGCGTCGTACCGGGATGGGTTCTCCTGATGCGCGGCAGGGCCGCGATGGCGTCGTGGATGCCCTTCTCGTATTCCAGCCTGCCGAGATAGAGCAACTGTGCGGGCCCCTCGCGTGGGCGTCGTTTTGCGAACGGCCACAGGCCCGCGTCGATTCCGTTGCGGATCACCCTGATCTCGGCCAGCCCTGGACCGAAGAGCTCGGTGATCTCCTCGCTCATCGATCTCGAACACGTTATGAGCGAATCGGATTCACGCACCAGCCACGACTCCACGGCGTGTACCTGCCGACTGATCGGGCCCGACACCCAGCCCGAGTGCCTACCCGCCTCGGTGGCATGGATGGTGGAAACCAATGGCACGTCGAAGAACTCGGCCAGTGCGATCGCCGGATGGGCGACCAGCCAGTCGTGTGCGTGCACGACATCGGGGCGCCAGGGTTTGGACCGTCGGCCCGACGTCTTGATAGCCAGGCCGGCTCGCGTCATCGAGTGACCCATGGCCAGCGTCCACGCCATCATGTCCGAGCCGAAATCGAATTCGTGCGGGTCGTGGGCGGCGGCGACGACCCGCACACTCTCGCTCACCTCGTCGGTCGACGGATGTGTGCTCGGGTCGGTGTTCGACGGGCGGCGGCTGAGCACGACGATCTCGTGCCCGTCGGCGGCGAGCGCCGTCGCCAACTGGTAGACGTGCCGACCGAGCCCGCCGATCACCACCGGCGGGTACTCCCACGACACCATAAGGATTTTCACGATCGCCCGCCCCTGCGCGAGCGTGCGCAGAATGACAGCAAGATACGGCGTGTCGGTGTACAGACACGCACGCTCGCCGTGCGGGGCGAGGTCATGAGCGGGGCAGCCGGCGTGCGTCGAGAGCGCCGAACAGGCCGTCCGCGCGGTTCCAGCCCGCTGCCAACCGCTCGGCCTGCTCGCGACGGCCCGTCGCGAGCGCGCCTGCGATCTCGCGGGCGGCGTGCGCGTGCAGATGGGCTCGGTAACGGGCGTAGTCGGCCGCCGAGTCCTTGCTGACCATGAATGGCCAGTCGCTCGACACCGTCAGCAGTGTCTCCCGCAGGATCTGGTCGGCGACGACATCGCGAGCGACCGGCTCGCCCACCGACGCGTTCTGCTCGAACGCCTTGTCCACGGTGCTGAGCGCGGTGTCGACGACTTCGTTGTTCAACTGCACCAGGTCGGCGACCGGCTCGCCCGCCCACACCGACCAGTCTTTGCCGGAACCCCAAGAGCTGGGCGGTAATTCGACCGGGCTGCCGGTGAACCCGTCGGCAACCGCATCGGACAGCGTGCCGACCCGGATGCCTGCGGCAGGCAGTGCGCGCAACACCCTTTCCAGCCACACCGGCCCCTCGTACCACCAGTGGCCGAACAGTTCGGTGTCGAACGCCGCGATCACGTGTGCGGGCCTGCCGATCCGCTCGCTCTCCGCGAGGAGCCTGCGGCGGACCACATCGACGAAATCGGCGACGTGCCCGTCGACCGCGTGCTCGGCGCGCACCGGGTCGTAGGGCGCCTTGGCGTCCGAGGGCACATTGCGGCCGGTGACGCGGGCCGGTTTGAGACCGGTCACGTGGTCGTAGGTGTGGAAGTCGCGGTAGGCGGCATGACCGGGATAGCCGGACTTCGGCGACCACACCCGGTAGCTGACCTGCAGATCGCGACCGAACGCGATGACATCGGATTCGCTGACAGGACGTCCGAGCGCCGTGTCGCCGTGCAGCGACGGGCCGTCCACCATGAAATGCCCCACACCGGCTGCGGCGTAATCGAATTCCATGCCGGGGGCGTACGCGCACTCCGGCGCCCAGATGCCTGCGGGCGTATGCGCCATCCGCTGGTTGGCATCGGCAAGGCCCTCGCGCAGCGCGAACTCGCGCAGTCGCGGATTCAGCAACGGCTGGAACGGATGCGACAGCGGTCCACCCAGCAACTCGATGGTGTTCGCGTCGATCAGCTCGCGCAGCAGTGGGCTGCCGCCGTGCCGCCACAATGTGGTGAACTCGTCGAGCTCTCGGTCAGCCTCGGCGACCTCGCGAATACCGAACTCGCGCAACGGTTCTTGCAGTGTGGTCGCCTCATGGGCGCGTAGTCGCCAGTTGGCCAGCCAGTGATGCATGCCGGTCAGGCTGTAGGGGTCGTCCAGCTGCGCGGTGACCACCGGCGTCATTCCGAGTGTCACCAGGTGGTGACGATCTTCGTCGGCCAGCGTTCGCAGCACCCGCATCAACGGCAGGTAGGCCGCCGACCACGACTGGTAGAGCCATTCCTCGCCGACCGGCCAGCGACCATGGTGGGCCAGCCACGGCAGGTGGGTGTGCAAGACCAGGGTGAAGAGTCCCGGAACCGGGTCCGGCGGGCTGGGCCCACACCCGGAGGGTAGGGGAGAGCGAAGCGACCCGGGGATCGAGTCCGTCACGGCCGCACCGCGATTGCGACCAGGTCAAGGCTTTCGTCGATATCGCGGTCGCCCGCGTCGGTCAGGTCGAAATCGCCGGTGCCGACCGAGGCGACGTCGGTCAACAGATCGGGGGGCCACGGCGCATCGGCGAGTGCCCTGGCCACCTGCGCATCGATGATCGAACCACCGTGCTTGGCGTCCAGCTCGGTCAGCGCGCGACCGTGGAACACGCCCTGCATGGCCTCGAGCGTGAAGCCGGCCGACTCCAACAGCTCGGTCATTTCGCCGGCATTGAGTTCACGGGTGTGGAACGGGTTGATCGGCGTATCGCGGCCGGGGGTGAAGGTGACCCGGTTGGGCGTCGACATGAGCAGCAGCCCCGACGGCCGCAGCACCCGCAGGCATTCGGCGACGAACTGTGGCTGATCCCACAGATGCTCGATGACCTGGAAGTTCACCACAACGTCAACCGAGGCGTCCGGCAGCGGTAGCTCCGCGAGATTGCCATGCCGCACGTCCACCCGCGGATAGCGGGCACGCACGTGGGCCACCGTGGCCTCGTCGTAATCCAGTGCGATCACACGGCGCGCGACGTCGGCGATCAAGTCGGCGCCGTACCCCTCGCCACAACCGGCCTCCAGTACGTCGAGACCCTCGCACCGGTCGCGTAACCGCTGGTAGACCACCTCATGTCGGCGGAACCAGTAGTTCTCCTCGGCCAAACCGGGAATCGTGCGCTCCCCGGTCAGAGGCAGAGCACCCTCCGGCCCGGCCGGACCGTCGGTAACAAATGAGCTCATTGCAAAGGCAGGCTAACCCAGGAGAAGCGTCGGTGGCCGGTTCGCGAACGGTTGGGCCGATTCAGGGCGACTACGGGGACGTCAGAGCACAAACTTCGACCAGCTATGGTGTTCCTGCGAACCACCGTAAGTTACCGATGAGTAACATGGTGGCGACTGCTTCATACGTGGTAGTGGGGGCCGACCGGCGGTCCCCTACGAGGAGGACGAACCAGACTCATGACGAACATCGTGGTCCTGATCAAGCAGGTCCCTGACACGTGGTCGGAGCGCAAGCTGAACGACGACGACTTCACCCTTGACCGCGAGGCCGCCGACGCCGTGCTCGACGAGATCAACGAGCGCGCCGTCGAAGAGGCGTTGCTGATCAAGGAAAGAGAAGGCGGCGACTCGACGGTGACCGTGCTGACCGCCGGACCGCAGCGCGCGACCGAGGCGATCCGCAAGGCCCTTTCCATGGGCGCCGACAAGGCCGTCCACCTGCTCGACGAGGGCCTGCACGGATCGGACATGGTGCAGACCGGCTGGGCGCTGGCGCGCGCACTGGGCACGATCGAGGGCACCGAGCTGGTCATCGCCGGTAACGAGGCCACCGACGGCACGGGCGGTGCAGTGCCTGCGATCATCGCCGAGTACCTGGGCCTGCCACAGCTGACGCACCTGCGCAAGGTGAGCGTCGAGGACGGCAAGGTCACCGGTGAGCGGGAAACCGACGACGGACTGTTCACCGTGGAGGCGTCGCTGCCCGCGGTCGTGAGCGTCACCGAGAAGATCAACGAGCCGCGCTTCCCGTCCTTCAAGGGCATCATGGCCGCCAAGAAGAAGGAAGTAACCACCCTCACCCTGGCCGAGATCGGCGTCGAGGGCGACGAAGTCGGCCTGGCGAACGCGGGAACGAAGGTTCTCGCGTCGACCCCGAAGCCGCCGAAGACGGCAGGCGAGAAGGTCACCGACGAAGGCGACGGCGGCACCAAGGTCGCCGAGTACCTGGTTGCTCAGAAAATCATCTAACAGATCACTCCGCCCGCATCCAAGAGACTCCCGAAAGACTGATACTCATGGCTGAAGTACTTGTGCTCGTCGAGCACGCAGAAGGTGCCATCAAGAAGGCCACCTCAGAACTCATCACCGCCGCCCGCGTCGTAGGCGAGCCGTCGGCCGTCGTGGTCGGCAAGGCGGGCACCGCAGAGCCCCTGATCGACGGCCTCAAGGCCGCAGGCGCCGCCAAGATCTACGTCGCCGAGTCGGACGACGCAGAGAATTACCTGATCACTCCGTACGTCGACGTGTTGGCGTCGCTGGTGGAGTCGGCTTCCCCGGCCGCCGTGCTGCTGTCCTCCAGCGCCGATGGCAAGGAGATCGCGGGCCGGCTCGCCGCCCGAATCGGCTCCGGTGTCCTTTCCGACGTCGTCGACGTCAAGGAGGGCGCCAAGGCCATCCACTCCATTTTCGGTGGTGCGTTCACCGTCGAGGCGGAGGCCACCGGTGACGTGCCCGTCATCACGCTGCGCGCCGGGGCGGTGGATGCCGTGCCCGCCGACGGCGCAGGCGAGGTCGTCAGCGTCGAGGTGCCCGCACAGGCCGAGAACGCCACGAAGATCACCAAGCGCGAGCCCGCGGTCGCAGGCGACCGTCCCGAGCTCACCGAGGCCACGGTCGTGGTCTCCGGTGGCCGCGGCGTCGGAAGCGCCGAGAACTTCAGCGTCGTCGAGGCTTTGGCGGACTCGCTGGGTGCCGCCGTCGGGGCGTCGCGTGCCGCGGTTGACTCCGGCTACTACCCGGGCCAGTTCCAGGTCGGCCAGACCGGCAAGACCGTGTCGCCGCAGCTGTACATCGCGCTTGGCATCTCCGGTGCCATCCAGCACCGCGCAGGTATGCAGACGTCCAAGACGATCATCGCGGTCAACAAGGACGAAGAGGCGCCGATCTTCGAGATCGCCGACTTGGGCATCGTCGGTGACCTGTTCAAGGTCGCCCCGCAGCTGACCGACGCGGTCAAGGCCCGCAAGGGCTAGGCCTGGCGCGGTCCCGCGCTCCGATCGCGTCCACGCCGACCTCGCCCTCGACGTAGGGTGGCGGCGTGAACGTGCTGCTCGGCATCGATATCGGCACCGGAAGTACCAAGGGTGTTCTTGTCGATGCCTCGGGCGACGTCTTGGCGACCGAGACGATTGCTCACGCCATGGCTCTGCCTCGGCCCGGATGGGTCGAGATGGATGCCGAAGCCACCTGGTGGGGTGAGATCTGCGCCATCGCGGCAAAGCTGACCTCGCAGATCCCGAGGGGTGCGGCGCTGGCCGGCGCCTGCGTCAGCGGAGTGGGGCCCTGCCTCGTGCTGTGCGACGAGACGGTGCGCCCGCTGCGCCCCGCGATCATGTACGGCGTGGACACCAGGGCGACTTCGGAAATCGATTCGCTGACTGCGGAGTTGGGCGTCGACGAAATCTTGGCCAAAGCGGGCACGGCACTTTCCAGCCAGGCGGTGGGCCCGAAGCTGGAATGGGTTCGTCGCCACGAGCCCGAGGTCTTCGAAAAGGCAACGCGGTGGTACGGGTCGAACTCCTACATCGCCGCCAAACTCACCGGCGAATACGTGATGGACCATCACACCGCCAGTCAGTGCGATCCTCTTTACGCCATCCGCGATTTCGACTGGAACTACGCATGGGCGCAGCGCATTTGCGGCCATCTGCCGTTGCCGAGGTTGGTCTGGCCAGCCGACGTCGTCGGCACGGTGCATGCGGAGGCTGCCGAAGTCACCGGAATACCGATCGGCACTCCTGTCATGGCAGGCACCGTCGATGCCTACGCTGAAGCGTTCTCCGTCGGTGTTCGCCATCCCGGCGACCAGATGTTGATGTACGGCTCGACGATGTTTCTGGTTCAGGTCATCGACGACTACTACAGCGATCCGGTGTTGTGGACCACGGCCGGCGTTGAGCGTGATTCGCTGGCGCTCGCAGCAGGCACGTCGACGTCGGGCAGCATGGTGAACTGGCTGCAGAGTGTCACCGGCGGTGCGAATTTCGACGTCCTGATGGCCGAAGCGCAGAAAGTCCGCCCGGGAAGTGAGGGACTGCTCGTGCTGCCTTATCTCGCCGGAGAGCGCACTCCTGTGTTCGATCCGTTGGCGCGGGGCGTTTTCGCCGGGCTTACCCTGCGGCACACGCGTGGTCACCTGTTCCGTGCCGCCTACGAGGGAATCGCATTCGGCATCCGCGAAATTCTCGAGCGTTTCGATGACGCGCACGCGGGCCTGCGCACGGTCGCCGTTGGTGGCGGACTTCGCAGCCCGATCTGGGCACAGGCGGTCAGCGACGTGACCGGACGCGCCCAGCAGGTGCCGGAGCAGGCGATCGGCGCCAGCTACGGTGACGCCCTGCTGGCGGCGATCGGAAGCGGGCTTGTGCCCGCGGACACCGACTGGGCCAAGATCTCGCGTGAGGTCACCCCGGACGCGCGGCACCGAGACCTCTATGACGACCTGTACTCCACCTGGCAGCAGCTGTACCCGGCTACCCGCACGGTCGTGCACCGACTGGCTGATCAACCCATCGTGTAGCCGCCGTCGACCGGCACATCGACACCGGAAATCATGCTCGCCGCGTCGGAGGCCAGCCACAGCACGGTATCGGAGACTTCGCGTGGAACGGCGAAGCGGCCCAACGGGATACGAGCAAGCATCGGGGCGGCTTTCGACTCTTCGCCCCACACCCGCTGGCCCATCTCGGTGAGCACCACTGTCGGACATACCGAGTTGGCCCGGATGCCGTGCGCGCCCAGCTCGCGGGCCAGCACCTTCGTCGCCATCACCAGACCCGCCTTGGAGGCGCAGTACGCGTAGTGGTCGGGCAGCGGCGCCAGTGCCGCGGCCGAGGCCACGGTGATGATCGAGCCGCCGGTGCCCTGCTCGACCATCGACTTGCCCACCGCGGCCGCCAACAGCGAGGGGGCCCGAAGGTTCACCGCGATAGTCGCGTCGAACAGCTCCGGGTCGGTGTCGATGGCGGGCTGAGGGTGCGAGATCCCTGCGTTGTTGACCAGGACGTCAAGCCCGCCGAAGGCGGCGACCGCGATACCCGCCAGCCGGTCGGGCCCATCGGTCTCGGCGAGATCGACTGCTGCGGTGTCGATTTCCACACCGAACTCGTCGATGAGGGAGTCGCGCATGGCGGCCAACTCTGATTCGTCGCGGCCGCTGAGGATCAGCGTCGCCCCTGCGGCGGCGAAAACCCTTGCGATGTCGGCGCCGATTCCCTTGGTGGCGCCTGTGATCAGGGCTCGCTTGCCGTCGACGCGGATTGTCGTCATGTCACGATGCCTGTTCGGCGACGTTCGGACTGGCCAGGATGTCGGCCGCAGTCTTGGGGTCGGTGACCAGACGGTTGAAGTATCCTCCGCGCGCTGCTCCGATGATGGACTCCACCTTCTCTTTGCCGACGGCCACCCCCACGGTGACCGGGATATGTCTGAGCGCTTCGAGTTCCACCGCGATCAGCCGCTCGGCGCCCTCGAAGCTGACCGGCTCTCCGTTGCGGTCGAAGAATCGCGAGCACACGTCGCCGACCGCGGATCGCAGCGACGACGACGCGGTCGGCACGAACCCTGGGATGTCGGACCGCATCAGCGGAGGAGCGCCGACACCCATCAGAGCGCAGCGCGCGTGCGGCCACAGGTCGAGCACGCGCTGGATGCTGGGATCGTTGAGCAGCGAACGGTAAAGCTCGGGTCCGGGCAACGCAGGGGCGAAGAGGTAATTCGCTCTGCCGCCGACTCGATTGGCGACCAGTCGGGTGATCTCGTTGGTCTGATACCACTCCTCGGCCTGATCGTTGCCGCCTACCGTCGGAGCGATGATGACGCCCGGCAAAGGGGTCAGTTCGTGCTGGGCAACCTCGTAGACGGTGCGGCCCGACGACACCAGAAGGATGTCGCCGGGCAGCAGTCCGGCTTCGCTGAGCGCGCGGCCAACAGCGGGGGCCAGCGGGCGACCCATCTCGTCGGCCAATGATCGCCCCGCGCCCGCTGCGGTGAGGGGAGGCGCGAGGTAGACGTTCTCCAGATGCAGCGCCCTGGCCAGCTGATCGGCAAGATCGCCTGCGCGCGCCTCCGCCGGTGGCACCACCTCGATCCGGACGATGCCCTGCCGTTTTGCCTCCGCGAGGAGCCGGCTGACGGTGGCCCGACTGGTGCCGAGCTTCGCGGCGACCTCGGCCTGGGTGGCGTCGTCCTCGTAGTAGAGGCGCGCGGCGGTGTACAGCAGAGACGCGGAGAAGTGGCTGCCCTCGGCCTCGGCCAGGCCGGTGTCCGCGCCACTGTCCCGGGCCTGTTCACCCGTAGCTGGCGTGGCCGATCGAGGCATGAGGTGAGTATGGCATCTGAACATCGGTTCTGGAAAGAATCTTGCTGAACAATCGTTCTGGACAAATGTGCAACGCCTCGATAGTGTGACTCCAACCACAGTCGAAGGAGCTGCTGATGACCGACCAGATCCCAGAAAAAATGCAGGCCGTCGTCTGTCATGGGCCCGAGGACTACCGACTCGAGGAAGTGGCGGTCCCGGTGCGCAAACCGGGCGAGGCGCTGGTCCGTGTCGAAGCCGTGGGCATCTGTGCCAGCGACCTCAAGTGCTACCACGGCGCCGCGAAGTTCTGGGGCGACGAGAACCGCCCCGCATGGGCGGAGACGATGGTGATACCGGGCCACGAATTCGCGGGCCGGGTGGTCGAACTCGACGACGAGGCCGCATCCCGGTGGGGGATCGCCGTCGGCGACCGGGTGGTGTCCGAGCAGATCGTGCCCTGCTGGGAGTGCCGCTTCTGCAAGCGCGGGCAGTACCACATGTGCCAGCCGCACGACCTCTACGGGTTCAAGCGCCGCACCCCCGGGGGCATGGCCAGCTACATGACCTATCCGGTGGAAGCCTTGGTGCACAAGGTCTCCGGCGACATCCCGCCCGCGCACGCCGCGTTCGCCGAGCCGCTGTCCTGCTCGCTGCACGCCGTCGAGCGGGCGATTATCACCTTCGAGGACACCGTTGTGGTGGCCGGCTGCGGACCGATCGGCCTCGGCATGATTGCCGGCGCGCGGGCCAAGAACCCCATGCGCGTGGTTGCGCTCGACATGGCCCCTGAAAAGTTGGAGCTGGCCAAGGGCTGCGGCGCGGATGTCACGATCAACATCGCCGAACAGGACGCCGTCGCGATGATCAAGGATCTGACCGACGGCTACGGCGCCGACGTCTACCTGGAAGGCACCGGCCATCCGTCAGCGGTTCCCCAGGGCCTCAACGCGTTGCGCAAGCTGGGTCGCTACGTCGAGTACGGCGTCTTCGGCAGCGACGTCTCGGTCGACTGGAGCATCATCAGCGACGACAAGGAACTCGATGTCCTCGGCGCGCATCTCGGCCCCTACTGCTGGCCCGCGGCCATCAAGATGATCGAATCCGGCGTGCTGCCGATGGACAAGATCTGCACCCACCAGCTTCCGCTCACCGAATTCCAGCAAGGCCTCGATCTGGTGGCCAGCGGCAAGGAATCGGTCAAAGTCTCGCTGATCCCGGCGTGACCTCCGATACGAAGGGCCTAAGCAGATGAGTCGAGGATTCTCCGGGCCGCAGATGTCGCGGCGAAACATGCTGGCGGCATTGGGCATTGCCGGCGCGGCCGCTGCGAGCGCCCCGATCCTGAGCTCCTGCGGCGTAGGTGGGAAAGCCAGTCTGCCCAACGGTGCCGATGCCGTCACCGGCGGATTCGACTGGAAGAAGGCATCGGGCTCGACGATCAACATCCTGCAGACCCCGCACCCCTACCAGCTGTCGTATCAGCCGCTGCTCAAAGAGTTCACCGAGCTCACGGGGATCACGGTCAACGTCGACCTGGTGCCGGAGGCGGACTACTTCACCAAGCTCAACACCGAGTTGGCAGGCGGATCAGGCAAGCACGACGCGTTCATGCTCGGGGCCTACTTCATCTGGCAGTACGGCCCACCGGGCTGGATCGAGAATCTCGACCCATGGCTGAAGAACAGCTCTGCGACCAACGCCGAGTATGACTTCGAGGACATCTTCGACGGCCTGCGTACCTCCACCCGCTGGGATTTCACCCTCGGCAACCCGCTGGGCACCGGCGGTCAGTGGGCGATCCCGTGGGGATTCGAGAACAACGTGGTGGCCTACAACAAGCGGATCTTCGACGAGAAGGGCATCACAAAGCTGCCCGACAAGCTCGACGACTTCATCCAGCTGGCCGTCGACCTGACCGATCGTTCGCAGAACCGGTACGGCATCTCGACCCGCGGGTCGAAATCGTGGGCCACCATCCACCCCGGGTTCATGACGCAGTACACCCGCGAGGGAGCGGTGGATTACACGTTCAACGGATCCGACCTGATCGCGGAGATGGACAGCGACAAGGCGATCGCGTTCACCGAGAAGTGGATCGAGATGCAGCACAAGGCAGGGCCGACGTCGTGGACCACCTACGACTATCCCAACGCCACAGGCGATCTCGGCGACGGTAAGGCGATGATGGTGTTCGACGCCGACAGCGCGACCTACCCGAAGAACAAGCCCGGCGCCAGCAAGGAAGCCGGCAACCTGGCGTGGTATCCGGGGCCCGCAGGACCAGATGGCAACTACAAGACCAACCTGTGGACATGGAGCTGGGCGATGAGCGCCAACTCGCGCAACAAGCTCCCCGCGTGGCTGTTCATCCAATGGGCCACCGGTAAGGAGTCGATGAACAAGGCCGTCCAGGGCGGTACCTACGCCGACCCGGTACGGAAGTCGGTGTTCGACACCACCTTCAAGAAGGTCGCCGCCGATCAGTTCGGCTACCTGGAGACGTTCGAGACCGTCATCGGTCAGTCGAAGATCCAGTTCACGCCGCAGAAGAAGTTCTTCGACACCACACAGAACTGGGCCGTCGCACTGCAGGACATCTACGGCGGAGATGACGCCGCCTCGCGCCTGCGCAGTCTCGCGAAGACCAACACCTCCAAGGTCAACCTCTAGGAGCTCTGGCACACATGACGACTCAGACCGACAAGGCGACGGCCACCTCGCCGGAGCAGCAGCCGAAGGCGCCCCGCCGCACGCTGCCCGAGGTGCCGAGATGGCGGCGCAAGCTGCGGCCCTATCTACTGTCCATCCCCGCGCTGGTGATCGTGATCGGGATCCTCTACCCGTTCGTGGTTGGCGCCTACTACGCGTTCCTCAACTACGCCGCGGTGAACCCGAACCCGCACTTCATCTGGTTCGACAACTTCAAATCAGTCCTCGGCGACCAGGTCTTCTGGCAGAGCGTCAAGGTTACCGCGATCTTCGCGGTGTTGGCGACCGCGGTGGAGACGGTTCTCGGCGTCGGCCTGGCGCTGCTGCTGAACAGGTCGTCCATCGTCGGAAAGATCTTCGAAAAGGTGTTGATCCTTCCCCTGATGATCGCACCGGTGATCGCGGGCGTGATCTGGAAGCTGATGTTCAACCCGCAGTTCGGGATCCTCAATCACATTCTGGGACTGGGAAACACCTTCGACTGGTTGTCCAGTGGGACCGCGTTGTGGTCGGTGATCCTGGTCGACCTCTGGATCTTCACGCCGTTCGTCGCGATCCTGGTGCTGGCTGGCATGCGCTCGCTGCCCAAGGAGCCGTTCGAGGCATCCGAGGTCGACGGCGCGAGCTGGTTCTACATGTTCCGCAAGCTGATGCTGCCGATGCTGTGGCCCTACATCCTGGTGGCAGTCATCTTCCGATTCATGGACAACCTCAAGGTGTTCGACCACATCTACGTCCTGACCGCAGGCGGTCCCGGCGTGGCAACCAGGACGCTGCAGATCGGCGCCTTCGAGGACTCGATCATCAACCTCGACTATTCCCGTGGCAGTACCTACATGTTGCTGCTCTGGATCATCGTGTTCATCACCGCGCGCTACCTGGTGAGCGTGCTCGGCAAGGCGCAGCGTCGTGCTGCCGGAGCGGAGTCATAGGCCATGGCATTTTCACTGCGCAGAAGCGAACTCCTTCCGGGACAGCGAAGGCTGGGCATCGGGCCGGTGGCCGCCGACATCGGCCTCATCGGCTGGTTCATCTTTTCGCTGTTCCCGATCGTGTGGATGGTGATCCTGGCGCTCAAGAACGCCGAGGAGCAGACCACCACGTACTTCCAGTTCAGCCCGACGTGGTCGAACTTCGCGACCGTGGTGTCCGACAAGGGCACTCAGATGACCAGCGTCGACTTCAAGACCTCGCTGCTGACCAGCCTCATCAACTGTGGCGGCGCGGTGATCGTCTCGCTGCTGATCGGGATTCCAGCCGCTTACGCCGCAGGCCGGTGGAAGTACAAGGGCAGCAACGACCTGATGTTCCAGATGCTGTCCTTCCGGTTCGCACCCGAGCTGATGGTGATCGTGCCGTTGTTCGTGATCTACAACCAGATCGGGCTCTTCGACACCAAGGTCGGGATGATCTGGGTGCTCCAGCTGGTCACCATGCCGCTGGTGGTCTGGATCCTTCGGTCCTACTTCGAGGATCTGCCTGAGGATCTCGAGCAGGCCGCGCTACTCGACGGCTACACCCGCAGAAAGGCTTTCGTGATGGTGGCACTGCCGATCGTGCGCCCTGGCATCGCGGCCGCTGCGCTGCTGGCCTTCATCTTCGCCTGGAACAACTACGTGTTCCCCCTGATCCTGGCCGACAGCAATGCGGGCACGGTCACCGTCGCGATCACCAAGTTCCTCGGCGGTGGCGGCCAGGCGTACTACAACCTGACCGCCGCAGCGGCGATCATAGCTGCCCTGCCACCGCTGATACTGGCCCTGACTATTCAGCGGTATCTGGTTCGGGGCCTTTCCTTTGGGGCGGTGAAAGCCTGATGGCGACAGTCTCTCTTGCCAACTTGCGCAAGACGTTCGGTAAAACGGTCGCAGTGGACGCCCTGTCGGTCGACATCGCCGACGGCGAGTTCTTCGTCATCCTCGGCCCCAGCGGTGCAGGCAAGACGACCACGCTGAAATCGGTTGCCGGCCTAGTGGACATCGACGAGGGATCGGTGCACATCGGCGGTGTCGACATGACCCTCGTCGAGCCGTACCACCGCAACGTGGCGATGGCGTTCGAGAGCTACGCGCTGTACCCGCAGAAAACCGTCACTGAGAACCTGGCGTCGCCGCTGAAGTCGGGCAGGACAGGTAAGTACTCAGAGGCACAGCGCACCGAACGGATCGACCAGGTCACCACCACGCTCGGAATCAACCACCTGCTCAACCGCTTTCCTCGTGAGCTGTCCAACGGACAGCGCCAGCGGGTGGCGCTTGGCCGGGTGTTGGTCCGGCCTGCCGACATCTATCTGCTCGACGAACCGCTCAGCCACCTCGACGCCAAGCTACGTGCCGCGATGCGCGCCGAGTTGAAACAGCTCAGCGCGATGTCGAACACGACGACTATCTACGTCACCCACGACTACCAGGAAGCACTGGCGCTCGGCGACCGCATCGCGGTGCTTCGCAAGGGGCGGTTCGTCCAGATCGGCACGCCCGACGAGATCTGGCGACGACCGGCCGACACCTTTGTGGCCCGCTCGCTCGGACAGCCCGAGATTAACATCCTCGACGGGGTGGTCGACGACGGCCGCATTCGCCTCGGTGACGGGTCGCTGGACGTCCCGATCCCTGCGGGCACCGCGTGTGATCGCGGTGATCGTGTGCGAGTAGGACTGCGGCCCTGCGACATCCACGTCGGAACCGCAACGGGATCGGCGCACATGGCGGGGACCGTGACGCTCGCCGAGCGGTTGGGCCGCAACGTCGAGTTGACCGTGAAGGCAGGCGGCGAGCAGGTGATCGTGCTGGCATCGGGTCGCGAGGGCGTCGACGAAGGCACCGAAATCACCATGAGCGTCGCCGACGACAACGTGCACGTATTCGCCCCCGGCGACGGCGACACGGAGCGGCTCGGTTCCGCGACCGACAAGACTTTGGAGACGGCACAATGAGCACGACTACAGAAGCTCCACACAAGCCCACTGCGGGGCCGAAGACGGCTCAGAGCCTCACGCTGGCCGATCTGGTGAAGACCTATGCGTCGCGCGGCCGCGAGCAGGTCACGGCCGTCAAAGGCATCGACCTCGCCATCGAACCGGGAGAGCTGGTTGCGTTGCTCGGCCCGTCCGGCTGCGGCAAGACCACCACGCTGCGGATGATCGCCGGGCTCGAAACGGTGACAAGCGGTTCCATCAAGATCGGTGACCGGGAGGTTTCGCAACTCCCCGCCTCCAAGCGTGGCATCGGGGTCGGCTTCGAGAGCTATGCGCTGTATCCGCCGATGTCCGTGCGCGACAACTTGCTGTACGGCCTCAAGGCCCGCAAGGTCAAGGGCGCCGAAAAGATGGTCGCCTCGATCTGCGACCGGCTCGAGATGAACGACATGCTCGAGCTGCGGCCCGCCGGACTGTCCAGCGGACAGAAGCAGCGTGTCGCGTTGGCCCGTGCACTCGTGCGTAACCCGCCCGTGCTGCTGCTCGACGAACCGCTGAGCCACCTCGATGCGTCAGCCCGCCAGCGCGTGCGGCGTGAACTGAAGGTGCTGCAGCGCGAATTCGGCTACACGACCATCGTCGTCACCCACGATCAGGTTGAGGCGTTGTCGCTTGCCGACCGGCTGGCTGTGATGGATGCCGGGGTGGTGCAACAGTTCGGCACACCCGACGAGGTGTTCGACGACCCGGCCAACCTGTTCGTGGCGGAATTCGTCGGTGAACCCCAGATCAACGTCATCCGTGGAGTCGCCAAGGTCACCGACGGCAAGACGCGCGTCGAGATCGGCGCGGACAGCGGATCTCTGGAGACCGGGGTGACCTCGGTCGCGGACGGAACGCGGGTGACGGTCGGGATCCGGCCACAGGACTGCTCGCTGAGCGCCGAAGGCTCCGGGGCGGAGGGCATCTCCACCACCGTCGCCTACTTCGAGCACCTGCTCGAGTTCGGTCTTGCCACCACCACGGTCGCGGGTATGGAGGAGGGCGTCGTAGTCCAGACACCCGCGCAGCAATCGTATGAACCCGAGCAGAAGGTCGTCGTGAGTGCTCCGCCCGAGCGGGTATACCTGTTCGATGTCGAGACAGGAGTGCGTCTGCGATGACAAAACTGTTCAACGACCCGGCCCGGTTCACCGAGGACATGCTCGTCGGGTTCCTCGACGCGTATCCGCAATACGTCGTCGGTGTCCCAGGCGGGGTGGTCCGCGCGAACAAGACCCCACCCGGGAAGGTTGCCGTGGTCATCGGCGGCGGCTCCGGCCACTACCCGGCGTTCTGTGGAACCGTGGGCGCCGGGTTCGCCGACGGAGCGGTGGTCGGCAACATCTTCACCTCTCCGTCGGCGCAGGAGGCCGCATCCGTTGCACGTGCCGCTCACGGTGATGCGGGCGTGCTGCTGACCACGGGCAACTATGCGGGTGACGTGATGAACTTCGGTCTCGCCGTCACGCAGTTGCGCAGCGAAGGTATCGAAGCGCACTACTTCGCCGTCACCGACGACATCGCAAGCGCACCAAAGGGCGAGGAAGCCAAACGCCGGGGCATCGCGGGTGATTTCACCGTGTTCAAGTGCGCCAGCGCGGCAGCCGAGGACGGCCTCGATCTGGCAGGCGTGATCCGCGTCGCCGAGGCGTCGAACGCCGCAACCCGAACACTTGGCGTCGCATTCGACGGCTGCACGCTTCCCGGCGCCGACGGGCCGTTGTTCACGGTGCCGGACGGCCAGATGGGCGTGGGACTCGGCATTCACGGTGAGCCGGGGGTCTCCGACGAGGACATGCCGTCGGCGGCGGAGTTGGCGGCCACCCTTGTCGAGGGTGTCTTCGCTGACAAGCCCAGCACCGACAGCACGCGAATCGCGGTGATACTCAACGGTCTTGGCCGGACCAAGTACGAGGAACTCTTCGTCGTATGGGGTGCGGCAGCGGCACTGATCCGCGAACGCGGATACGAGATCGTCGAACCCGAAGTCGGTGAGCTCGTCACCAGCCTTGACATGGCCGGGTGTTCGCTGACCGTGATGTGGCTGGACGAGGAGCTGGAAAAGTATTGGCGCGCGCCTGCAGACAGCCCGGCGTACCGCAAGGGAGCGACCAGTTCTGCAGCGGAGGGGGAGCGACGCTCCGATGCTGAAGCGGAGGCCGCCGCCCCGTCGCGGGATGTCGCGGAGCTCGCCGACGACGATGGCCGTCGCGGTGGCCAGCTGATCGCGCGCGCACTCGAGGCGATGGCAGGCATGCTCGCCGACGCAGAAGATGAACTCGGCCGTATCGACGCCGTCGCAGGCGACGGAGACCACGGCCGCGGCATGGTCAAGGGTTCGGCGGCGGCGCGCGATGCGGCGGCGCACGCCGTCGAGGAGGGTGCGGGACAGGGCTCGGTGCTGACCGCCGCAGGCAAGGCATGGGCCGCGAAGGCGGGTGGCACATCCGGGGTGTTGTGGGGGGCGATGCTGTCTGCGCTCGGAGCCAGGCTCGGCGATACCGGCAGGCCCGATTCCGAGACCGTCGCGGCGGGTATGCGCGACGGTTACGACGCTTTGACCCAGCTCGGCGGCGCATCGCCCGGCGACAAAACGATGCTCGACGCACTGCTGCCGTTCGTCGAAGACCTCGAACGACGGGTGGCTGACGGCCAGCCGTGGCAGGAGGCGTGGCGGTTGGCGGCCGACGTCGCCACCGAATCGGCCCGCGCGACCTCGGAAATGCGTCCGAAGGTGGGCCGGGCGCGCCCGCTGGCCGAGCGCAGCGTGGGTACCCCCGATGCGGGGGCGACCTCGCTGGCGATGTGCGCGCACACCGTCGCCGACTGCTTCGCTCTGACCGCAAAAGGAGATGGCTGATGAGCTCACAGGGTGGGTTGCGCGTCGTCGTCGGCTCCGACGACGCCGGCTACGAATACAAGGAAGCGCTCAAGGGCGACCTGCGGGCCGACTCCCGCGTCGCCGAGGTCACAGACGTCGGCGTCGGCGCCGATGAGGACACCGCGTATCCGCACGTGGCGGTCGCGGCGGCGCGGCTGATCGCCGAAGGCAAGGCCGACCGGGCCCTGCTGGTCTGCGGCACCGGCCTCGGGGTCGCCATCAGCGCCAACAAGGTGCCCGGCATCCGAGCGGTCACCGCGCACGATAGCTTCTCGGTCGAGCGATCTGTGCTGTCCAATGACGCCCAGGTGCTGTGCCTCGGCCAGCGGGTCATCGGCCTCGAGTTGGCTCGCAGGCTCGCCCGCGAGTGGCTGGGATATGAATTCGACCCGCAGGGCAGGTCGGCCGACAAGGTCGAGGCCATCCGCGGATACGAGCCAATCGCCCCGTAGCGTCCGACGAGGCCTAGGACTTTCAAGGGTTCGACCGCGCGCTGCGCGCGTCAGGCTGGGCGTATGAGGATCGCGCTGACCCGACCTGAATCCGATCGGAGACAACCCTCGACATGACAGAACTCGGCGATGTCGTGAGGGGACGCCGCTCGACGCGGATGTTCCTGCGGGACAAGGCGGTGCCTCGTGAGCTGCTCGACGAAGCGGTGTCGCTCGCGATGCGCGCGCCTTCGAACTCGAACATCCAACCGTGGCGGATATTCATCACATCGGGACCTCGACGCGACCGGCTGGTCGAAGCGTTGCTCGAGGAGGCATCCGTCGAATTGCCGGTGACTACCGGCCTTCCGGAGGCATTCCTTCCACTGCGGCGGGATCTCGGTGCACTGGTCTACGGCTCGATGGGTATCCGGCGGCACGACGCGGAAGCACGCCGGATGGCCCAGCTGCGCAACTGGGAGTTTTTTCGCGCGCCCGTGGGTGCCGTCGTGTGCATGCACCGCGATCTCGGACCGGTCGACAGCCTCGGCGTCGGCATGTTCCTGCAGACGCTGGTGCTGGCCTTGACCGAACGCGGTCTCGGCACCTGCGTACAGGTGTCGATCGCCGCCTACCCGGAGACGCTGCGAGAACAGCTGGACATACCCGACGAGCTGACCGTGCTCTGCGGCCTTGCCATCGGCTACCCGGACCCCACATTTCCCGGCAACTACCTCGCGGTACCGCGCAATCCCGTCGAGAACAACGTGGTGTTCCTGGACAGCTGACGTCGGATCGCCTCAATTCGTCACCCAGCGTGCACGGACACGTCACCGCGACGATGCCGTTTCGAGAGGCGGCTGGGCGACCGTGCAGTCGTGAGCACCGCCTCTGTTCTGATAGCCGCTGACCAACCGAGCGGACCGACGACCTCGTCGTCGGCGCCGCGTTACACCTTGCTGCTGTCCACCGACCCCGCGCTCATCGAAGCCGCTCAGCGCCTTCGCCATGACGTGTTCACCACCGAACCGGGTTTCGCGCTCGCAGGAGCGAGCGACGGCCGAGATGCTGACCGGTTCGACGAGTTCTGCGATCACCTGCTGGTCCGGGAGGACAACACCGGCGAGCTGGTCGGCTGCTACCGGATGCTTCCGCCGCCGGGCGCCATCGCCGCAGGCGGGCTGTACACCGCAACCGAATTCGACGTCACAGGGCTGGATGGGCTGCGGCCGTCGCTGGTCGAGATGGGCCGCGCCGTGGTCCGCGGCGACCACCGCAACGGCGGCGTGGTGCTGCTCATGTGGGCGGGCATCCTGGCCTATCTCGACCGGTGCGGCTACGACTACGTCACCGGCTGCGTCTCGGTGCCCGTTGAGGATTCGGACGCACCGGGCAGCTCGGACGCCCCCGGCAGCCAGATCCGCGGTGTCAGGGATTTCGTGCTGCGCAGGCACGCCGCCCCTTCGGAGTACACCGTGCACCCCTACCGGCCGGTGATGGTCGGCGGCAAGGGTCTCGACGCCATCGATCCGCCCGCACGGGTGGCCGTTCCTCCGCTGATGCGCGGCTATCTGCGCCTCGGTGCCCAGGTGTGCGGTGAACCCGCTCACGACCCCGAATTCGGGGTCGGCGACTTCCCGGCACTGCTCGACAAACGCAGGGCCGACACGAGATACCTGAAACGGCTGCGGTCGGTCGCCGCGGCGAGCGAGATGGCCGACGGGTTCGCGTCGTGACCGCCGTTACCAGCCCATGGGTGCCGCGCGCGACATGCGACGCCAGTTGCGTGGCCGCGGGCGGCGCGCCAAGCGGCAGGCCGATCGTCGTGGCGGTACGGGTGGCGGTTCGGGCCACGCTCGCGGTCGTCCTGCTGTCGGCGGTTCCGCTGCTGGCGATCCCAATGCCCGGCCGGTCACACATCCAGCGCGGTTACTGCCGGCTGATGCTGCGCGCGCTCGGCGTTCGAATCACGGTGTCCGGCGGGCCAATTCGCAATCTGCGCGGTGTGCTGGTGGTCAGCGGCCATGTGTCATGGGTGGACATCTTCTCGATCGGCGCCGTGATGCCCGGTTCGTTCGTTGCCAAGGCCGAGATGATCAGCTGGCCTGGCCTCGGTGTCGCGGCGCGGTTGATGAAGGTCATCCCGATCGAACGGGCGAGCCTGCGGCGGTTGCCCGACGTCGTGGGGATGGTCGCCACGCGACTGAGCGCGGGCCAGACCGTGGTGGCGTTCCCCGAGGGCACCACGTGGTGCGGCCTGGCCTACGGATCGTTTCGGCCCGCGATGTTCCAGGCCGCCGTCGACGCGGGCAGGCCGGTTCAGCCCCTGCGGCTGGCCTACCACCACCGCGACGGCACGCCGTCCACGGTGGCCGCCTACGTGGGCGATGACACCTTGCCTGCGTCGATCCGCCGCCTCGTCACCGCG
This sequence comes from Mycolicibacterium stellerae, assembly GCF_003719305.1. Lineage (GTDB taxonomy): Bacteria > Actinomycetota > Actinomycetes > Mycobacteriales > Mycobacteriaceae > Mycobacterium > Mycobacterium stellerae. The sequence goes on along the minus strand of NZ_RARC01000002.1, from coordinate 271,462 downwards.
CGCCGCACCATCGTGCATGTGCAGGTCGAGTCGCTGCAGTTACCGGGAACGGACCGACGTGACCTGGCCACCCGCTGCGAAGCCGCGGTTCGCGGGGGCACCGGGCGACCGGCACACGGGCACGCGCTGGTCGCCTGAGCGGGGAGTCAGGGCGGTCGCCGTGCGGCGGCTAGCATGGAACGGTTATGACCACCGACACTCGGCCCGATGCTCTTCGCGCAAGCGACTCATCGCCGGTCTACCTGGATCACGCCGCCACCACCCCGATGCATCCCGCTGCCATCGAGGCGATGACGGGCGTGCTCGCGACGGTCGGCAACGCCTCGTCGCTGCACGGCACTGGCCGCGCGGCGCGCCGGCGCATGGAGGAATCGCGAGAGAAGCTAGCCAAGCTGCTCGGCGCGCGGCCGTCCGAGGTGATCTTCACCGCGGGCGGCACCGAGAGCGACAACCTGGCGATCAAGGGCGTCTACTGGGCGCGCCGCGACGCCGAACCTCGTCGTCGGCGCATCATCACCACCGCCGTCGAACATCACGCGGTGCTCGACTCGATCGAATGGCTGGCCGAACACGAAGGCGCCGAGGTGACCTGGCTGCCGATCGCATCCGACGGATCGGTCGCCCCCGCCGCACTCCGGGACGCCCTGCAGGAGCACGACGATGTGGCTCTGGTATCGGTGATGTGGGCCAACAACGAGGTCGGCACCATCATGCCGTTACCGGAGCTGGCCGCGGTGGCCGCAGAATTCGATGTTCCGATGCACAGCGACGCGGTGCAGGCAGTCGGCCAGATACCGGTCGACTTCACCGCGAGCGGGTTGTCGGCGATGAGCATCGCGGCGCACAAGTTCGGCGGCCCGACCGGTGTCGGCGCGCTGCTGCTGCGACGCGATACCGCGTGCGTGCCGCTTCTGCACGGCGGCGGTCAGGAACGCGATGTCCGTTCGGGCACACCGGATGTTGCAGGCGCGGTGGCGATGGCCAAGGCCGCAGAGGTGGCGATCGAAAGCATGGAGTCCACCAGCGCCCGCGTGCAGGCGCTGCGCGACCGCCTTGTCGACGGGGTGTTGTCGAGCATCGACGATGTAGTGCTCAACGGCGCGACAGGTGCGCACCGGCTTCCCGGCAACGCGCACTTCACGTTCCGCGGCTGCGAGGGTGATTCGTTGTTGATGCTGATGGACGCCAAAGGCGTCGAATGCTCGACGGGTTCGGCGTGCACGGCTGGTGTCGCGCAGCCTTCGCATGTGCTCATCGCGATGGGCGCCGATCCGGCAAGTGCCCGCGGATCACTGCGGCTTTCGCTGGGCCACACCAGCATCGAGTCGGATGTGGACGCCGCACTCGATGTGCTGCCCGCCGCGGTGGACCGGGCGCGGCAGGCGGCGCTGGCCAGCTCGGGGGCGGTCGAGTAGTGCGGGTTCTCGTCGCGATGAGTGGGGGCGTTGATTCGTCTGTGGCCGCCGCACGCATGGTCGACGCGGGCCACGATGTGGTCGGCGTGCACTTGGCGCTGTCGGCGGCGCCGGGAACATTGCGCACCGGCTCACGGGGGTGCTGCTCAAAAGAAGACGCGGGCGATGCGCGCCGGGTCGCCGATATTCTCGAAATTCCCTTCTACGTATGGGATTTCGCGGACAGATTCAAAGAGGACGTCATCGACGATTTCGTGTCGTCCTATGCCCGCGGAGAGACCCCGAACCCCTGCGTGCGGTGCAACGAGCGGATCAAGTTCTCCGCGCTATCGGCCCGCGCGCTCGCGCTCGGGTTCGACGCCGTCGCGACCGGGCACTACGCGCGGCTGTCGGATGGCAGGCTGCGGCGCGCCGTCGACGGTGACAAGGACCAGTCGTACGTACTCGGTGTGCTGACCGCCGAGCAGCTGCGCCATGCCCTGTTCCCGATCGGTGACACGCCCAAGCCGCAGATCCGCGAGGAGGCCGCACGCCGCGGCCTGGCTGTCGCCGAGAAGCCCGACAGTCACGACATCTGCTTCATCCCGTCCGGCGACACCAAGGCATTCCTCGGAAGCCGAATCGGCGTGCGCCGCGGCACATTGGTGGACGCGGGCGGAACGGTGCTCGCCGAACACGACGGCGTGCACGGCTTCACCATCGGCCAGCGCAAGGGTCTCGGTATTGCAGGCCCAGGCCCCGACGGGCGGCCCCGTTATGTGACGGCCATCGACGCCGACACCGCGACCGTGCACGTCGGCGCCGCCGCCGACCTCGAGGTGTGGGCCCTGACCGGCGCTAACCCCGTGTTCACCTCGGGCGCCGCGCCGCGCGGACCCGTGGAGTGTTCGGTGCAGGTGCGGGCGCACGGCGGCATCGCCGACGCCGTTGCCGAACTGCGCGACGGCGACTTGGTCGCCGATCTGCGCGCGCCGCTGCTTGGTGTTGCCCCGGGCCAGACGATGGTGCTCTACCGCCCCGATGTCGAGGGCGACGAAGTGATCGGCAGCGCCACGATCGCGCGCAGTGCCTAGTCGGGCACCTTGTCCATGATGTTCGTCATGATGATGTCGGGAACCGAGTCGGGGAAAGAACAGAAGGAAACCTCGGCCAGCACCACGTTCTTGATTCGGTAGTCGCGACCGCACGTACCCGAAGACCGCATCCGCAGCGTGTTGGCATCGGCTGTCCAGTCACCGATGAATGTCGACCCGAGTTCCGTTGACCCGCAGTCGTATACCCGGCCGACCAGATCGGCGAATGCGTGCCGCGCGGTCTCCGGATCGCGGTATGCGGCGGCGCCTTCGGAGATCAGCCCGCCGTCGGGCGGATTCTGGAAGGTCGTCTTGTGAAACTCCTCGACCTCCTGGCCGAACGTCTGCGTCTCGGCGAAGTACCACTGGCACTCCTTGGGCGTGCCGTTCATCAGGTCGCTGACGTCGACGGGGATCTTGCCGTCCATGCTCGGCACGATCGTTAGGCTCTCGCCCGCGCCCGTGATCGCCCGCATCTGAGCCTGGTCGAGCATCACCGACTCGACGTCCACGGGCGAATGCGATTCGTCGTCGATGCCGGGAGCGGCCCGCGTTGCCGAGCCCGCGATGGTCTGCGCGCACCCGGCGGCCAGCAGGGTGGCGGCACTCAACGCCGCCAGTCGGGCTGCCGCAGAGGACATGGAGTCGGCTCCTTCCTGTTTCGCAGACTAACGCGTGTGGCGCGTGTGGCGAATAGTGTTGGTGAAGTGACTGAAGATCGTGATCTCGCTCCTCCCGAACACGCCTTCGCCGCGGGTACCGGCATCGGATCCTGGCCGGGCGCATCGGCGCGGGAGGCCGCCGAGATCGTGGTCGGTGAGTTGCATCGACTGCCGCACCTGGTGGAGTTGCCGGCCCGCGGAATCGGCGCCGACCTGATCGGGCGGGCCGGTGCTTTGCTCGTCGACATCACCATCGACACCGTGCCCCGTGGTTACCGCGTCGCCGCAGGGCGCAGTGCCGTGACCCGGCGGGCGGCCAGCTTGCTGGCCGAAGACATCGACGCACTCGAGGAGGCGTGGGAGAAGGCTGGCCTGCGCGGGGCGCAGCGCACCATCAAGGTGCAGGCGCCGGGGCCGATCACGCTCGCCGCGCACCTGGAACTCAGCGGCGGCCACCGGGCGATCACGGATCCAGGCGCCGTGCGCGACCTGGCGCGGTCGCTGGCCGAAGGCGTGGCGGCACACCGCGCCGAGGTTGCCCGCCGACTGGAATGCCACGTCGTCGTCCAGTTCGACGAGCCGTCACTGCCCGCGGCGCTGGCGGGCAGGCTCACCGGCGTGTCCAGCCTGTCGCCGGTGCACCCGGTCGACGAACCGGTGGCGGCCGCGCTGCTCGACGAATGTGCGGCGGTGGTCGGTGGCGAGGTGGCGCTGCACAGCTGTTCGGGCGGGCTGCCCTGGCCGATGCTTGGGCGCAGCGCTCTGCGCGCGGTGTCGTTCGACCTGTCGACACTTACGGCTGCCGACCTCGACGGCGTTGGCGAGTTCGTCGAATCGGGTCGCGTTGTGATGCTCGGCGTCGTGCCTACCGCTGCGCCCGGCAACCGCCCGTCCGCCGAGGAGGTGTCCGGTTTGGTGGTCGACTTCACCGATCGACTTGGCTTCCCCCGTGCGTCGCTGCCTGACCGGGTCGGCGTCACGCCGACATGCGGGATGGCAGGCGCGACCCCCCAATGGGCCCGCACCGCGATCGAACTCGCACAGAAGGCGGCCGACGCCATCGCAGACGACCCCGCCGCGATCTTGAAATAGTGTTTGCCAGGCAAAGGTCTGTGCGACAATGCAACCGGGGAACCTGGGTTTGGCAAAACCCAGTGGGTCAGGAAAGGGATCGTGGCGCACTCGACTGTTCGCTTTGCGGCGGGAGCCGGCGTCGTCGCCTCTCTGTTGATCGGCGGCCCGAACCCCGCGCAGGCGCAGGCCGACGGGCACGCCCTAGGCCCGTACGCCAACGACGACTACCAGAACATCGGCTCGAGCGGCCAAAGTAACGGCCTCAAACGTCCCGTGTCGAATTGGGTCAACGACGTCCCCAGCGTTTTGGGGATCGGGGATAAAGACCCGAAACCGAATCTCGATCCTCCGCCGATGGATCTCGGAACCGGCGGCAGCGTTCTCGAGGACGTCCCCACCGTGAGCAGCTTCTCTGCCGAAGAGCCAATCGCCATGCGATCTGCGGCCGTGGTCGCGGCGCCAGCAGGCGATAACGTAGCCGCCGCCGCACCGCGCTCTGGGGGCGGCTATTCGGGCCGGCCCGTGACGTCGTTCCAGGCACCGCGGGTCACCATCGGCAACGGCCGTACACCCGGTACGCACGTTCGGCGGCCGGGTCCCGCGCCAAGCGCGGTACTTCTGCACGACACCCTGGTTTCGCCGGCGGCCGCGCCACCCGCGCCCGCCGCGATCGAGATCAACATTCCGCCCCTGCCGCCACCGCTGCCGCCGGTTGAGTTCATCGGACCTGCCGAGATGGTCACCGGGCAGTTGGGTACCTCGACGACCGACACGGTGACCGATCCGCTGGCTGGGCTCGCCGGGTTGATCCTGTTACCGGCCATCGGGGCGGTACTCGGCTTCCGGCAGGCGAGGGCGGCCCAGTCGTTGCGGGACTCACTCCGCACGTGAGTCTTGGCGCAGATCCTTGCGCAGGATTTTGCCCGATGCCGATTTGGGGATCGCGTCGATGAACGCCACCTGACGAACCTTCTTGTAGGGTGCGACCTCGGCGGCGACGAAGTCCATCACCTCGTCCTCGGTCAGCTCGGCTCCTGACTGCTTGACCACGAACGCCTTTGGCACCTCTTCACCCGATTCGGGGTCGCGCACCCCGATCACCGCGGAATCGGCGATCGCGGGATGGGTGAGTAGCAGCGCCTCCAGTTCGGCAGGCGGCACCTGGTAGCCCTTGTACTTGATGAGTTCCTTGAGCCGGTCGACGATGTAGACGCAGCCGGAGGAATCGACGCGGGCCATATCTCCGGTGCGCAGCCAACCGTCGTCGTCGATGGTTTCGCTGGTGGCCTCGTCGTTGCCGAGGTAGCCGGCCATCACGTTCGGGCCCTTGAACCACAGTTCGCCGGTCTCGCTGAGACCCTTTGCGGGAAGGTCGATTTCATCGCCGGAGTCGGGGTCGATGAGCTTGGAGGCCGAGTTCGCCGCGGTCCAGCCTGCGGCGCCGATGGGGGCGACGGACCCGACGAGACGTTGACCGCCGTCCAGCGGAGTGCAGTGGCTGACGGGGCTGAGTTCGGTCATGCCGTAGCCCTGCACCACGCGACAACCGATTCGGTCGGCGACGGCGTGGCCGAGATCCTCGTCCAGCGGTGCGGCGCCGGACAGCACCGCGCGCAGCGTCGACACGTCATAGTCGTTCACCAGCGGATGCTTGGCCAGCGCAACCGCCACCGGCGGCGCGATGTAGGCAACCGTCACTTTGTGGTTGGCGATGTTGGCAAGGAACTCCTCGAGATCGAAGCTTCCCATCATGATCAGGCGTGCCCGCGCATGCAGAACGGCGTTGAGCAACACCGTCATTCCGTAGATGTGGAAGAACGGCATGATCGCGATCACCACGTCGTCGGGCTGGACGTCCTGCACAGGGCGGGTCTGAGCGACGTTGGCCACCAGGTTGCGGTGCGTGAGCATCACGCCCTTGGGATTGCCCGTCGTGCCGGAGCTGTAGGGCAGCACGGCAAGGTGGGTCGCGGGGTCGAAGTTGACCTCCGGCGCGGCCGCCCCCGCACCGAGAAGGTCCGCGGCGCTCGGGTGGCCGTCCGCGCCGTCGAGCACCACCAGCTGGTCGTCGGACATGCCCAACGCCGCGGCGGCCTCCTTGGCCTGGGGGAGCAGCGCGCTGACGACGATGAGCATCTTGGCCTTCGAGTCGGTCAGCTGCTTGACGATGTCCTTGGCGGTGAACAACACATTGATCGTGGTTGCGGTCGCACCGGCGCGCAGGATGCCGTGGAATGCGATCGCGAACGCCGTGCTGTTCGGCGCCAGCAATCCGACTACGTCGCCGACGCCGATGCCGCGATCAGCCAACGCACCGGCGAATGAATCAATTTTGCCAACTGCGTCGCGGTAGCTGGTTTCGCTGCCGGTCTTCGCATCCACCAGCGCGACGCGGTCGGCGTCGATGTCGTCGATGTTGCCGAACAGGTATTCGTAGACGCTGGCTGCCGGGATCTCGACGTCGGGGAACGGGCTCGCGAAGCTCATGGCCTCGATAGAACCATGTCGGCCGTGCGCCGGTTCAGACTTCGTCGAGCCGTTGGATGAGCTTCTTCGGCGCGACCATTCGAAACGACGCATCGATGAGCTCGCGCACCTCGCCCCAGTCGACCTTCTTCGTCGCGCTGAGATCCAGCCCGAGCCAGCCCGACGGGCCAAGGTACGCCGGGTAGAAGAATCGCTTGTCCTGCTCGAGTGCCCTGCGGTCGCTCTCGTCGACCTTGACCATGATCGAGTGCGGGTACTGGATGTAGTCACCCTTGGTCTCGGGCTTGACGCTGCCGCCGTACATGGCGAACATCTTCGACACGAAGAAGGCGGGCCTGCCGTGGGAGACCTTTTCGAACGCGTCGGGGAAACCAAGGGCGATGGTCCGCACTTGCGCCAGCCCGAGGTCGTCGTCGCGGAACATGACCGGGTGGGGCATGCCGACAAGCTACCCGTTGCGCGACATCTGCTCGGCGCGGATGTCCTCGTGCATCTCCCACGGCGCCTGCGGCAGCACCCGGCCGGTTTCCAGAAGCGATTTCAGGTTCGACAGCACCGCGGGCCAGCCTGCCGACACGGCCCGCAGGTCGGACGGGTCTGTGAGCCCGTCATGCGTCACAGTGAGCCGAACGATGTCGTGGTGCGGCTCGATGTCGAAGCGCACCACCGACGGCGCGCCCGACTCGTCGGAGCCGCCGAACGTCATGACGAGACGGTGCGGCGGCGTCGCCTCGATCACCTCGCCGACGACGTCGGCGATGCCCGAACCGTCGGTGCGCCGGTGCTCCCAACGCGATCCGGGCTGCCAGTCCGACACATTGCTGTGTCCCCAGTAATCCGCGGTGAGGTCGGCGTCGGTGAGCGCCTCCCAGACCTTCTCGGGGGTGCTGTGGATGTAGGTCACGTACACAAACGATGGCTTGCCGTCCGTCGCGGCCATTTCCGCCTCCTCTGCCTGTCGCTTCAGCGCGCGTAGCGCGTGAAGCCGTTGGTGTTCGAACTCCTGGATCCAGCGGTATGTAATCTCCTGCAGCGGAACGGGATTCAAGTAGTGCAACTTGAGCCGTCCACGCCGCACGCTGCTGATGAGATTGGCGGACTCGAGCACCGCAAGATGCTGGCTCACCGACTGGCGTGCCATTTCGAGGTACTCGCACAGTTGGCCAAGCGTCTGGCCGTTGTCCTTACGCAGCCGGTCCAGCAGCAACCGGCGGCCCGGATCCGCGAGTGCCTTGAAGACCATGTCCATCTGGTCGTCCGCCACCCGATCATTATGCAGGTATTTACCTGCATAATGTCAAATGCGCAGGTGGAGCCGTCTGGTCTGGTGGACTTTCGTGTCACAGTCCTCCGATAGCCTGCGAGGGTGAGCCCCAAGGCAACCGACGCGCGCAAGGCACTTGCCGAGCAGTCCGAAGACGCCCCCGACGCCGATCTGCGCCGCCGTTGGCAGGAACTTGCCGATGAGGTGCGTGACCATCAGTTCCGCTACTACGTCAGGGACTCGCCGATCGTCTCCGACGCGGAGTTCGACACGATGTTGCGCGAACTGCAGGCGCTCGAAGACGACCACCCCGAGCTGCGTACCCCCGATTCGCCGACGCAGCTCGTCGGCGGCGCGGGCTTCGCGACCGAATTCACCTCCGCCGACCATCTCGAGCGGATGCTGAGCCTGGACAACGTCTTCACTCCCGAGGAGCTCGCGGCGTGGGCGGCGCGCACCAGGGGTGAGATCGGAGACGACGCCCACTACCTGTGCGAGCTGAAGATCGACGGTGTCGCGCTTGCATTGGTGTATCGAGGCGGAAAGCTGCAGCGCGCAGCGACCCGCGGTGACGGCCGCACCGGTGAGGACGTCACGCTCAACGCCCGCACAATCGACGACATACCCGAGAAGCTGAGCGGCTCAAAGGAGTTCCCGGTACCGCGGGTGCTCGAGGTGCGCGGCGAGGTGTTCTTCCGGGTCGCCGACTTCGAGGACCTCAACGCCGGTTTGGTTGCAGAGGGCAAGCCGCCGTTCGCCAATCCGCGCAACAGTGCCGCCGGCTCACTGCGGCAGAAAAACCCCGCGGTCACTGCGCGCCGCAAGCTCAGGATGATCTGCCACGGCCTCGGTCATTCGGAGGGCTTCAGCCCGAAGACGCTGCACGACGCGTATCTGGCCCTCAAGTCGTGGGGCCTGCCGGTGTCGGATCACACCACGAAGGTCAAGGGCATCGACGCCGTCACCGAACGCATCGCCTACTGGGGCGAACATCGCCACGACGTCGAACACGAAATCGACGGTGTGGTTGTCAAGGTCGACGAGGTGGCGCTGCAACGGCGGCTCGGGTCGACGTCGAGGGCGCCGAGGTGGGCGATCGCCTACAAGTACCCGCCGGAAGAGGCGACCACCAAGCTGCTCGACATCAAGGTCAACGTGGGGCGCACCGGCCGGGTCACGCCGTTCGCCTTCATGGAACCCGTCAAGGTCGCCGGGTCGACGGTCAGCCAGGCCACCCTGCACAACGCATCGGAGGTCAAGCGCAAAGGGGTGCTGATCGGCGACACGGTGGTCATCCGCAAGGCGGGCGACGTCATCCCCGAAGTGCTTGGGCCCGTCGTCGACCTGCGCGACGGCTCCGAACGCGAATTCGTCATGCCCACAGCGTGTCCCGAGTGCGGTACAAAGCTTGCCCCGGCCAAGGAGGGCGACGCCGACATCCGCTGCCCCAACACCCGGTCGTGCCCGGCGCAACTGCGGGAGCGGGTCTTCCACGTCGCGGGGCGCGGAGCGTTCGACATCGAAGGCCTTGGTTACGAAGCGGCGGTCGCGCTACTTCAGGCCGGCGTCATCACCGACGAAGGGGACCTCTTCACCCTCGGCAGCGCGGATCTGCTGAGCACCGAGCTGTTCACGACCAAGGACGGCAACCTGTCGGCCAACGGCAAGCGCCTATTGGTGAACCTGCACGAAGCCAAGGCGCAACCGTTGTGGCGGGTGCTCGTCGCATTGTCGATCCGGCACGTCGGCCCGACGGCTGCGCGCGCGCTGGCAACCGAATACGGCAGCCTCGACGCGATCATGGCGGCCTCCGAGGAGGAGTTGTCGGCGGTCGAAGGGGTTGGCCCGACCATCGCCGCCGCCGTCACCGAGTGGTTCACCGTCGACTGGCACCGAGCCATCATCGACAAATGGAAGGCCGCGGGCGTGCGGATGGCCGATGAACGCGATGCCAGCATCGAACGCACGCTGGAGGGTCTTTCCATCGTGGTGACCGGTTCGCTGACCGGGTTCTCCCGCGACGACGCCAAGGAGGCGATCGTCGCACGCGGGGGAAAGGCGGCGGGTTCGGTGTCGAAGAAGACGGCGTACCTGGTGGCAGGCGATTCGCCAGGCTCGAAGTATGACAAGGCCGTCGAGCTCGGCGTGCCCGTCCTCGACGAGGCCGGCTTCGCCCGATTGCTGGAGAGCGGCCCGGACGGGGTGTGACGGCTCAGCGCAGGAGAGTCGCGACGATCCCGGCGAGGTAGCCCAGCCGCGCGACCTCCGACGGCCGGAACGCCGGACCGCCCGGCCGGCCAAGCACCACCGCGGTGTGCTGATCGCCCAACGGCGCGGCGGCCAACGTCGTGCCCATGTCCCGCCACACCTGAGGCACCCAATCGGCGTCACCGTCGAGCGCCGTGGCGGACTCGATCGGCAACCACGGCACTTCATCGGTGTGCGTCTCCGGGGCGCCGTGGCTGCCGACGATGCGCTCGATGCCCGATTCGGTCAGCCGCGCCACGGTGCACCAGCCGACACGCAACACGTGTGGCGCCTCGTCGGCAAGGACCTGCAGTCTCGCGTGCCTGTCCGGCGCGGCGGCGATGTGGTCGACCAGTTCCAGCTCCCGATGGGCCTCAAGCAGCCCGGTGTGCGGCCGGATGCTGTCCACCCGCACCCCGTTGAGGTTCTCCGCTGCGGTGATCAGCATGTCGGGCATCGCCCCTGGTGGCAGTTCGACGACCAGGTCGTCGATGGCGAAGCCCGCGCCGCGCTCCACCACATCGAGGGACAGGATGTCGGCGCCTACCGAGCCGAGCGCCACGGCCAGCGAGCCGAGGCTGCCCGGTCGATCCTCCAGCTGGACCCGCAGCAGATACGAAGGCACGCGCACACTGTTGCACAGGGGCACGGGGTCGGCATTCCGGCCGACGACCGCTTGCGGGAGGAGTCGACAGCCGTGCGCGGCGCTTGACTAGGCTTGGGAGTCGTGCAGATCTCCCGAGACGAGGTAGCCCACCTCGCCCGCCTGGCTCGACTCGCCCTGACCGACGACGAGCTGGAAAGCTTCGCCGGCCAGCTCGGCGCCATCCTCGAGCATGTCGGTCAGATCCAGGCCGTCGACGTGACCGGAGTCGCGGCCACCGACAACCCGCTGAAATCGGTCAACGTCACCCGGCCGGACGTCGTCGAGCCTGGGCTGTCGCAGGAGCAGGCGCTGGCGCAGGCGCCGAAGTCGGCCGAGGGCCGATTCGCGGTACCGCGGATTCTGGGGGAGGCCGAATGAGCACCCGAAGGCGAGCGCGAGTGAGGATCGCAGCGCAGCGAGCACCGGAGCGAGCGGGAGTCGAGGCATGAGCACCGAGTTGACCAGGCTCGACGCGGCAACGCTGGGGGCCAAGATCGCCGCAAAGGAGCTGTCGTCGGTAGAGGTGACCAGGGCCTACCTGGACCGGATCGCCGAAACTGACGGCCGGTACCGGGCCTTCCTGCACGTCGCGCAGGAGCAGGCGCTGGCCGCGGCCGCCGACGTGGACGCCACCGTCGCCGCCGGAGATGAGCTGCCGTCACCGCTCGCCGGTGTTCCGTTGGCGCTCAAGGACGTCTTCACCACCACCGACATGCCGACCACCTGCGGGTCGAAGATCCTCGAGGGCTGGACGTCGCCCTACGACTCGACGGTCGCGACGCGCCTGCGTGCCGCGGGGATCCCGATCCTGGGCAAGACGAACATGGACGAGTTCGCGATGGGTTCGTCCACCGAGAACTCGGCGTTCGGGCCGACGCGCAATCCCTGGGACGTCGACCGGGTGCCCGGCGGGTCCGGCGGCGGCAGTGCGGCGGCGCTTGCTGCGTTCCAGGCCCCGTTGGCGATCGGATCGGATACGGGCGGTTCGATCCGCCAGCCCGCCGCGCTGACCGCGACGGTCGGGGTCAAACCCACCTACGGCACGGTGTCGCGCTACGGCCTGATCGCGTGTGCGTCGTCGCTGGATCAGGGCGGCCCGTGCGCCCGCACGGTGCTCGACACCGCGCTGCTGCACCAGGTGATCGCCGGTCACGACCCGAGGGATTCGACCTCGATCGACGCTGAGGTGCCCGACATCGTTGCCGCGGCGAAGGCGGGCGCAGGCGGCGACCTGCGCGGTGTCAAGGTCGGCGTGGTCCGACAGCTGCGAGGTGACGGCTATCAGGAAGGCGTGCTGTCGTCGTTCAACGCAGCGGTCGACAAGCTCACCGAGCTGGGCGCCGAGGTGTCCGAAGTCGACTGCCCGCACTTCGACTTCTCGCTGCCCGCTTACTACCTGATCCTGCCGTCGGAGGTGTCGTCGAACCTGGCCCGGTTCGACGGCATGCGGTACGGCCTTCGGGTCGGCGACGACGGGACACACAGTGCCGAGGAGGTGATGGCGCTGACGCGCGCGGCCGGTTTCGGTCCAGAAGTGAAGCGCCGCATCATGATTGGCACATACGCGCTGTCGGCGGGCTATTACGACGCCTACTACAACCAGGCTCAGAAGGTGCGCACGCTGATCGCCCGTGATCTCGACGAGGCCTATCGGAAGGTCGACGTGCTGGTCTCACCGGCGACCCCGACCACCGCGTTCCCGCTGGGGGAGAAGGTCGACGATCCGCTCGCGATGTATCTGTTCGACCTCTGCACGCTGCCGCTGAACCTGGCCGGGCACTGCGGGATGTCGGTGCCGTCGGGTCTGTCACCCGACGACAATCTGCCGGTCGGACTGCAGATCATGGCCCCTGCGCTGGCCGACGACCGGCTCTACCGCGTCGGCGCCGCATACGAGGCGGCCCGCGGGCCACTGCCCGCGGCCGTGTGAAGCCGCCGGTTACCGGGCAAGATAAACACCATGCGCATCGGAATTCTGACCGGCGGCGGCGATTGTCCTGGCCTGAACGCGGTGATACGGGCAATCGTCCGCACGTGTGACGTGCGGTACGGCTCCTCGGTGGTGGGCTTTCTCGACGGTTGGCGCGGTCTGCTCGAGGACCGTCGCATCCAGCTGCGCAATGACGACCGCAACGACCGGCTGCTCGCCAAGGGCGGCACGATGCTCGGCACCGCGCGGGTGCACCCCGACAAGCTGAAGGCGGGCCTCGAGCAGATCCAGCAGACGCTCGACGACAACGGGATCGACGTGCTGATCCCGATCGGCGGCGAGGGCACCCTGACAGCGGCGCACTGGCTGTCCGAGGAGAACGTTCCCGTCGTCGGTGTGCCAAAGACCATCGACAACGACATCGACTGCACCGACGTCACGTTCGGCCATGACACCGCGTTGGGTGTCGCCAGCGAGGCGATCGATCGGCTGCACAGCACGGCCGAATCTCATCAGCGGGTGATGCTCGTCGAGGTGATGGGGCGCCACGCCGGCTGGATCGCGCTGAACGCCGGTCTGGCCTCTGGTGCGCACATGACACTGATTCCCGAGCAGCCCTTCGACGTCGAGGAGGTGTGCCGGCTGATCAAGCAGCGCTTCGTGCGCGGCGATGCGCATTTCATCTGTGTGGTGGCCGAAGGCGCCAAACCCTCTGAGGGCTCGATGAAGTTGCGCGAGGGCGGTGTTGACGAGTTCGGGCACGAGAAGTTCACCGGCGTCGCCCAGCAGCTGGCCTACGAGGTCGAGAAGCGGATCAACAAAGAGGTGCGGGTGACCGTTCTTGGCCACGTGCAGCGCGGCGGCACGCCGACCCCGTATGACCGTGTGCTGGCCACCCGCTTCGGTGTCAACGCCGCCGACGCCGCCCACGCGGGCGAATACGGCACGATGGTGTCGCTGCGGGGCCAGGAGATCGGCCGCGTCCCGCTCGCCGATGCCGTCCGCCAGCTGAAACTGGTGCCGCAGAGCCGATACGACGACGCCGCGGAATTCTTCGGGTAGTCAAGCGGCCGTCACGCGGTACTGAAGGCTTCGCGACGGATCATCTGCCACATCGTCGGGGTGTCTTTCGTCGTGGAGACGACGACGGTCTTGCCTGCGCAGGAACTGTCGGCAGCGAGCGTGACCAGGTAGTCCGCCAGGTCGATCCGAGCGGTATAGCCGCCAACCGGATCGACATCGCCTGCAACGTAATTCGTTGGTTTCGGCAGGTCGAACAGTCCAGACGGCCGCACGATCGTCCAGTTCAAGCCGCTGCCGCGGACGACGTCCTCCATCCGGCGCTGGTCGTCGTAGGTGCTCTTGCCGATCGTGCGGGTGATGACGGGTTCGACGAATCGCAGAGCCGCGGGCGGATCGATGCGGTTCGGATAGGGATAGGCGCCCGTCGAGCTTACGACGGCCACGCGTCGCACGTCCGTGTCACGCATTGCGCCGATGATGTTGGCCGCACCCACCGAGTAGGTGTCCAGGCGGCGAAGGCTGAACGGCACGCCCAGGCTCGACAACACCGCGTCGGCGCCGTCGAGGATGCCGGTCAGAGACGAGGGATCCCGCACGTCGCCACCTGCCACCGTCAGCCGATGGTCGGTGAACGGGAACTCATTCGGACGCCGCGTCACGGCGACGGCGTGATGACCGTGTTCGAGGGCCAGTCGCGTCACCAGTCGGCCGGTGCGCCCGTTGGCGCCGAAGATCACTATCCGCATCAGGTACTCCTCATTAGTCCCAGTAAGTGATTATCACATTACGTGACTATCATTCACGGTGCTAGAGTTGCGGATGGCCGAACGCCCGACCGGCATCGCCGAGTTGCACCAGCGCATCCCGTTTCTGCTGTCTCAGCTGGGCGTCTATCTCGCTGACGATTTTGTCCGCCGGCTGGCACCGTTCGGCGTCGAACCCCGCACATATGCGGTTCTCAAGGCGTTGATCGAGGACGACGGGCAGTCGCAGCGTCAGCTGTCCAGCCAGCTCAGCATCCATCGCAACGTGATGGTCGCGATCATCGACAAACTGGAAGACCAGGGACTGGCGAAGCGGATGCCGCACCCGGGGGACCGGCGCGCGTTTGCGGTGACCTTGACCGACAAGGCCCGTAAGCTGCTGCCCGCACTCGATGCGGAGGGGCGCGCCCAGGAGGACGAGATCACCGCGTCGCTCACCGCCGCAGAGCGCAAGATCGTGCTGCGCGACCTGCAGCGGATGTCCGCGGCGGCAGGGCTGATCCCGGGTGTACACCCCAAACTCGTCTAGGCCGTCCCACTAAACTCGCCACCATGACCGCTGCATCCACGGCCGAACTGGTCGACTACGACGACGTCGTCGCACGTTTCGACCCGGTCCTCGGCCTCGAAGTGCACGTCGAGCTGTCGACGGCGACCAAGATGTTCTGTGGCTGCGCCAACCGCTTCGGCGCCGAGCCCAACACGCTGGTGTGCCCGGTATGCCTCGGCCTGCCCGGCTCGCTGCCTGTGCTCAACCAGCTCGCCGTCGAGTCGGCGATGCGGATCGGGCTCGCGCTGAACTGCGAGATCGTGCCGTGGTGCCGGTTCGCGCGGAAGAACTACTTCTACCCAGACATGCCGAAGAACTACCAGATCTCGCAGTACGACGAGCCCATCGCGATCAACGGGTACCTCGACGTTCCGCTCGACGACGGCTCCACCTGGCGGGTGGAGGTCGAACGCGCGCACATGGAGGAGGACACCGGCAAGCTCACCCACCTCGGCAGCGACACCGGTCGGATCGCGGGCGCGACAACATCGCTCATCGACTACAACCGGGCCGGCGTGCCGCTGATCGAGATCGTCACCAAGCCGATCGAGGGTACCGGTGAGCGTGCGCCCGAGATCGCCCGCGCCTACGTGACCGCGCTACGGGACATGTTGCGCGCCTTGGGCGTTTCCGATGTGCGGATGGACCAGGGCTCGATGCGGTGCGACGCGAACGTCTCGCTCAAACCGACCGGCGCGACCGAGTTCGGCACCCGCACCGAGACCAAGAACGTGAACTCGCTGAAGAGTGTCGAGGTCGCCGTCCGCTACGAGATGCGCAGACAGGCAGCGGTTCTCGACTCGGGTGCCAAGATTCACCAAGAGACCAGGCACTTCCACGAGGACGGCTACACATCGCCGGGCCGCAGCAAGGAAACGTCGGAGGACTACCGCTATTTCCCCGAACCCGACCTGGAGCCGATCGCACCCGACGCGGAGTTCGTCGAGAAGTTGCGCAAGACCATTCCGGAGTACCCGTGGTTGCGGCGCAATCGCATTCAACAGGAGTGGGGCATCTCCGACGAGGTCATGCGTGACCTCGTCAACGCGGGTGCCATCGACCTGGTGGCCGCGACCGTCGAACAGGGCGCATCCAGCGAGGCCGCGCGGGCCTGGTGGGGAAACTTCCTGGTGCAGAAGGCCAATGAGGCGGGCGTCGAGCTCGACGGGCTGAACATCACGCCCGCACAGGTTGCCGCGGTCGTCGTGCTGGTCGACGAGGGTAAGCTGTCCAACAAGCTGGCCCGTGGCGTCATCGAGGGGGTGCTCGCTGGCGAGGGTGAGCCCGCCGAGGTGATGGAGGCGCGCGGCCTGGAACTGGTGCGAGACGACTCGCTGATCCAGACAGCCGTTGACGAAGCGCTTGCCGCCAACCCCGATGTGGCAGAAAAGATTCGCGGCGGCAAGATCCAAGCCGCCGGTGCGATCGTCGGCGCCGTGATGAAGGCGACCAAGGGTCAGGCTGACGCGGCGCGCGTGCGCGAGTTGGTGTTGGCGGCCTGCACCTAGTGGCGGCGCTCGACGCTGAACTGATTGCGGCGGTGGAGCGCTCACCAACCGCAACCGCCGCCCACGACCGCTCGGCCTGGGTCGAGATATTCACAATCGATGCTCGTGTCGAGGACCCGTACGGGTCCCAACCCCACGTCGGGCATGAGGAGATCGGCCGGTTCTACGACACCTTCATCGCTCCGCGGCAGATCATCTTCCACCGCGATGTCGACGTGACCGTCGGCGCCGCGGTGGTGCGCGACCTGACGCTCGAAATCGTGATGGCCCCCGAAGTGGCTTTGGATGTTGCGATGCATCTGCGCTATGACCTTCGACGGTCCAACGGGGATTGGGCCATCGAGCGATTGCGCGCGTATTGGGAGCTACCGACGATGGTGTTTCCGATGCTGCGGCACGGCGTGAAGTCGCTGCCGCCGTCCCTGCGGTTGCTCCGTGAACTGCTCCGAAACCAAGGGCTGGGTGGCAGCGCTGGATATCTGGCGGGTTTTCGGCGGCCAGGACGTCGCGTTAGGCGCTGTGTCGCAATGCTTCTCGACGCTGCTGCCGCGGGTGATGAGCTTGCGGCGAGGCGCGCGTTGTGCGACGGCGCCGTCGTGAGCCTCGGCGAAGACACATCGATCGCGGTCGGTCAGTTCGTCGACAGCGTGCGCGGCGGCCGGTGGTTCAAGATGATCGCCACCGGAGACACCGTCAGCGTCTCTGTGGAAACCCCGGCCGGACGCGGTGTGGTTTTCTGTGAAATCCGCAGTGCGGCAGTTGGAGTATCGCGTGTCCGCTACTTCGGCGCCGGCTAGCGGAATCGCCACCTCACGCCGTTTCTCTGCGAGATCGACCCAGCCGGCGCGCGGCTCTACGTGTTGTCGGCGTTGCTGCGCGGGAAGCCGCCGCCCGACGGGAACACCGGGAACACGACGTCGTCGAGTTTCTCGGGGTCACCTGCGGTCTTGTTGACCGTCGCGCCCCACACGTTGCCGTCCGGTGACGTCTGCAGGGCCCATGCGTGGCCGTGCACGTCCTGGCGGACCACTTCCGGCTCGCCGGTGACCGAACCCGTGTCGGGTGCCAGCCGCACCGCCACCGTCTGCTTGGTGTTGATCAGGTTGACCAGCACCGTGCCGTCCAGCGCGGCGCAGCCCGCCACGCCGGGCTTATCGGGCCACGTCCACACGGTGGAGACCTTCGAGTCCTTGGTGATGCGCTGAAGCCGGTCCGCCGTCTGCGTGCGGTCGGTGATGTAGAGGGAGCCGTCCGACGGATCCATGCACAGGCCACCACCGGAACCCAGCCCGCTCAATGCGGTGGTCTGAGGTGCCTGGTCGACGGTCGTGGGCTGCTCGATGCGCAGCACCTTGCCAGCCGGCGACGCCGGATCGGCCGCCAATGCGGGGTCGCCGGCATCGCCGGTGAGCACGGCGAGCGTGGTGGGACTGGTGAACTGGAGGGCGCCCATATTGCCGGTCGCACCCTTGGGAATGCCGGTGAATATCGGCTTGGGGATGTCATCGTCGGCGATGCGGACCACCCGGTTGTCGGTCGGCGTGCTGATGTAGGCATACATCAGCCGGTCCTGCGAGTACGTCGGCGACAGCACGATGTCCATCAGCCCGCCGTCACCGCTCCCGTCGACCGGGATCATGGTCTTGATCTTGGGTTCTGCCCGGACGGAGACCTCTTTGACGGCGCCGGTCACGCGTTCGGCGACCAACGCCGACTGGCTGTCGGGCAGCATGACCAGCCCGCTGGTGCTTTCCAGGCAACCCTGCATCACCCCGGGCGCCGGGCACTCCTTGGGAAACGGCTTGGGCGGCAGCGGAGGGGGCGGCGGGGGAGTCGAGCTGGGCCCCCGCTGCAACTCGGGCTGCGTGGTGAACGGCTGCGACTGGGCGTTGTCGAATCGCGCGCACCCGGACACCGCGAGCAACGCGGCACACGACAATGCGGCGAAGCATCGCATGGGCCCGCGCAGTCTCATGCCCGCCAGGTTACGGATTGTTGCGCGGTGCGCGCCACGCCGGTGCGTTCGTGCCTGCCTTGTCGACCCGCGAACACGGCGGGCGAAGCGCCGCGCCAATCCTCGATTCACCGGTCATCAGCACTTACCCTGAGCTGGTGACCAGTAATCCCAATTGGCAGCGGCCCGACGACCTGGGCCGGCCCACGTCGGCAAGCCTGGTCGACCCCGAGGACGATCTGCCCTCGTCCAATTACGCCGGTGACTTCGAAACCACCGCCATCCCCAACTACAAGACCGGCTCCCAGCCCGGATTCGGCCTGATCGGTGACCCCGAACCGTTGCCGTACGCGCAGTCGGGCGACAGCCATTCCATGGGCACCTACGCCCGACCTGCCGATATCACGCCCGGCTACGACGACCATCGCGCAGACGACCGGCGCGGTACCCAGGATCTCGGCCTGATGCTGCTCCGCTGGGCCGTCGGCGCACTGTTGGTCGCACATGGCCTGCAGAAGGCGTTCGGTTGGTGGGGCGGACCCGGCCTCGACGGCTTCGAGGACTCGCTGACCGCGACCGGCTTCAAATACGCAGACATGCTGACCTACATCGCCACCGGCGGCCAGATCCTCGCAGGCGTGCTCCTGATCCTGGGTCTGTTCACGCCGTTGGCCGCCGCGGGCGCGCTGGCGTACCTGCTCAACGGCCTGCTGGTGGAAGTGAGCGCGGCCCACCAAGACGCCCGGCTGTCGGATTTCCTGACCGACGGACACGAGTACAGGGTGATTCTGGTCGCCGCGGTCGTCGCGATCATCCTCGCCGGGCCAGGCCGATACGGGCTCGACGCCGGCCGCGGTTGGGCCCGTCGACCGTTTGTCGGTTCCTTCGCCGCGCTGCTGATCGGCATCGGCGGCGGCATCGCGCTTTGGGTGTTCCTCAACGGGGCCAACCCACTGGGCTGAGGCTCACTCAGTCGTACGGGTTGGGCACGCGGCCCGCACTGACCTCGGTCAGCTGCGGCAGCGTCGCGAAGGTCACCGCGGGAAGCAGCAGCTCGCCGCCGTCTTTGAGCTGGGCCTGCGCCCAGGAACCCTTGGTGAATCGAAGGCCATCGATGTCCTCCCAGCGCACGGTTCGGCCGCCGAGCAGGCCCCGCGCGGTCACGGTGTCACCGTTGGCGATGGTGCGCAGACGGACGATGTAGGCCGACAGAATCACGGGAATGATCAGAAGCGGCGCGGTCCAGGTGGCGCCCGTCACGATCACCAGCAGGCCCAGCGCCAGGAAACCGACCGCGAAGTGCGCCATCGGGGATATCCGGATCACGACCGGGTCAACAGATGCAGACGGCGGTTGCGAAGTCACGCCTGCCATCGTCGCATTGCGTCGCGCGCAGCACGGAATTTGACGGCTGACCAGTGCGGAGACTACGGTCATCTGTTGTGCAGAACCTGGGCTTGCTCGTAGTAATTGGGTTGCGCGTTGATACCGCGCTAGCCCTGACTCGGGCATAGTCACAAGTATCAGCGCGCAACCCTCGTACAGCGGCCTCGCTGACGGGGGTTTTTTGTTGCCCCAGCAGTGATTTGAGAGTCCACAAAAAAATCCAGGCAGTTCCAGCAAATGAGGACATCGTGAGCGCACCAACCACACGACCCCCGGATCGGTCGGCGAACCCGCCGTACGGGGATTTGGCCGAGGCCAACGCTGCGCAATCCGCGGCGAAGGCAGCCGGTCACGGCCAGTCAAGCCAGCCCAAGAAGGTTGCCCCGCAACAACTGACCGGAGCTCAGTCGGTCATCCGGTCGTTGGAGGAGCTCGACGTCGAGGTCATCTTCGGCATTCCCGGCGGAGCCGTGTTGCCGGTCTACGATCCGCTTTTCGACTCGCAGAAGCTCCGTCACGTCCTCGTCCGCCACGAGCAGGGCGCGGGACATGCGGCCAGTGGATACGCTCACGCGACCGGCAAGGTCGGTGTGTGCATGGCGACGTCGGGGCCCGGCGCCACCAACCTGGTGACGCCGCTCGCCGACGCGCACATGGACTCGATTCCTGTGGTCGCGGTCACGGGTCAGGTCGGACGCGCCCTGATCGGTACCGACGCCTTCCAGGAAGCCGACATCTCGGGCATCACGATGCCGATCACCAAGCACAACTTCCTGGTGCGCAACGGCGACGACATCCCGCGGGTGATGGCCGAGGCCTTCCACATCGCCCGCTCCGGGCGTCCCGGTCCGGTGCTGGTCGACATTCCTAAGGACGTGTTGCAGGGGCAGTGCACGTTCAGCTGGCCGCCGCGCTTCGAGCTGCCGGGCTACAAGCCGAACACCAAGCCGCACAATCGCCAGATCCGCGAAGCGGCCAAGCTCATCGCCGCGGCCCGCAAGCCCGTCCTTTACGTCGGCGGCGGCGTCATCCGTGGCGAAGCCACCGACGAGCTGATGGATCTGGCGGAGCTGACCGGCATCCCGGTGGTCACCACCCTGATGGCGCGTGGCGCGTTCCCCGACAGCCACCCGCAGAACCTCGGCATGCCGGGCATGCACGGCACGGTCGCCGCGGTGGCCGCGCTGCAGCGCAGCGATCTACTGATTGCGCTCGGCACTCGATTCGACGACCGGGTCACTGGCAGGCTGGACTCGTTCGCGCCGGAGGCCAAGGTCATTCACGCCGACATCGACCCCGCCGAGATCGGCAAGAACCGCAACGCCGACGTCCCGATCGTGGGTGACGTCAAGGCCGTCATCACCGATCTGATCGAGGCGCTGCGTCGCGACGGGACGGTCGTCGGGTCCATCAAGATGGACAACTGGTGGGAGTATCTGCGCGGCGTGCAGTCGACGTTCCCGCTGAGCTACGGGCCGCAGAGTGACGGCAGCCTGTCGCCGGAGTACGTGATCGAGCAGCTGGGCAAGATCGCCGGTCCCGATGCCGTGTACGTGGCAGGTGTTGGGCAGCACCAGATGTGGGCGGCGCAGTTCATCAAGTATGAAAATCCGCGGACGTGGCTGAACTCCGGCGGCCTCGGCACCATGGGCTACGCGGTTCCCGCCGCGATGGGCGCGAAGTTCGCACGCCCGGATGCCGAGGTGTGGGCGATCGACGGGGACGGCTGCTTCCAGATGACCAACCAGGAGTTGGCCACCTGCGCTGTCGAGGGCGCTCCGATCAAGGTCGCCATCATCAACAACGGCAACCTGGGCATGGTGCGCCAGTGGCAGACGCTGTTCTACGGAGAGCGGTACAGCCAGACGGACCTGGCCACCCACAGCCATCGCATCCCCGATTTCGTCAAGCTCGCCGAGGCCCTCGGCTGCGTCGGATTGCGTTGTGAGCGCGCCGAAGACGTCGTCGACGTGATCAACCAGGCCCGCGCCATCAACGATCGGCCGGTGGTGATCGACTTCATCGTCGGCGCCGACGCGCAGGTGTGGCCGATGGTGGCCGCAGGTATGAGCAACGACGAGATCCAGGCCGCCCGCGGAATCCGGCCGCTGTTCGACGATCCCGAAGAAGGGCACGCGTGATGAGCACCCGAGGACGAGTGGGAGTCGCGGCATGAGCACAGCTCCAACACATACGCTGTCGGTTCTCGTCGAGGACAAGCCCGGCGTGCTGGCCCGCGTGGCATCGTTGTTCTCGCGGCGCGGCTACAACATTCAGTCGCTTGCCGTCGGCGCCACCGAGCAGAAGAACATGTCGCGGATGACCATCGTGGTCAGCGTGGACGAGTCGCCGCTCGAGCAGATCACCAAACAGCTCAACAAGCTGATCAACGTGATCAAGATCGTCGAGCAGGACGATGACAACAACGTCTCGCGCGAACTGGCCCTGGTCAAGGTGCGCGCCGACGCCACCACCCGCGGCCAGGTGATCGAAGCGGTGAACCTGTTCCGCGCCAAGGTCGTCGACGTGTCGACGGAGTCATTGACGATCGAGGCGACCGGCACGCCTGCAAAGCTGGAAGCGTTTCTGCGAGTGCTGGAGCCATACGGTATCCGCGAACTCGCGCAGTCCGGAGTGGTGTCGCTATCGCGCGGCCCGCGCGGCATCGGCACCATCAAGTAACCCGAAATCAGTTGGAAGAGAAGGAAATACAGTGGCAGTTGAGATGTTCTATGACGACGACGCGGACCTGTCGATCATCCAGGGGCGCAAGGTCGGCGTCATCGGCTATGGCAGCCAGGGTCACGCGCACTCGCTGAGCCTGCGCGATTCGGGCGTCGAGGTGAAGGTCGGGCTGAAGGAAGGCTCGAAATCCCGGGCGAAGGTCACCGACCAGGGCCTCGACGTGGACACCCCCGCCGAGGTCGCCAAGTGGGCCGACGTCATCATGCTGCTGGCACCCGACACCGCGCAGGCCGAAATCTTCTCCAGCGACATCGAGCCGAATCTCGAGGACGGCAATGCGCTGTTCTTCGGGCACGGCCTCAACATCCATTTTGACCTGATCAAGCCGCCGGCCAACGTCACCATCGGAATGGTCGCGCCGAAGGGGCCGGGCCACCTGGTGCGCAGGCAGTTCGTCGACGGCAAGGGCGTGCCGTGCCTCATCGCCGTCGAACAGGATCCCAAGGGCGAGGGCCAGGCGCTCACACTGTCCTACGCCAAAGCCATCGGCGGTACTCGCGCCGGCGTCATCAAGACCACGTTCAAGGACGAGACCGAGACCGACCTGTTCGGCGAGCAGGCAGTGCTGTGCGGCGGCACCGAGGAGCTGGTGAAGACCGGCTTCGACGTGATGGTGGAGGCCGGATACGCCCCCGAGTTGGCGTATTTCGAGGTGCTGCACGAGCTGAAGCTGATCGTCGACCTGATGTACGAGGGTGGCATCGCCCGGATGAACTACTCGGTGTCTGACACCGCGGAGTTCGGCGGCTATCTCTCGGGTCCGCGGGTCATCGACGCCGACACCAAGAAGCGGATGGAGCAGATCCTCTCCGAGATCCAGGACGGCACCTTCGTCAAGAAGCTGGTGGCCAATGTGGAGGGCGGCAACAAGCAGCTCGAGGAGCTGCGCAAGCAGAACGCCGAGCACCCGATCGAGGTGACCGGCAAGAAGCTGCGCGACCTGATGAGCTGGGTCGACCGCCCCATCACCGAAACCGCGTAGCCGTCTCAGCGATTTCGGCGCGCTCGCGTGCGCTGAGCGTCGATGAGCGCGCCGAAATCGCAATCAGGCGGGGGACGACCACGGGAAGTTGATCCAGCGGTCGGTGTGGCGCCAGACGTATTCGCAGTCGATGCTCGACCGCGGCTTCTGGTACAGCACCGCGCAGCGGGCGTCGGCGACATGGTCGGCGCAGAAATCGCGCACCAGACGCAGCGTCTCGCCGGTGTCGGCGACGTCATCGGCGATCAGCACGCGCGCGCCGGCAAGGTCGACGGTGTTGGGTACCGGTGGGAGCACGACCGGCACGTCAAGGCGCTCATCCACCCCGGTGTAGAACTCCACGTTCATGACGGCGACGTTCTTCACGCCCAACGTGTAGCTGAGCGCGCCCGCAACGAAAAGTCCGCCGCGCGCGACCGCGAGGATGAGGTCGGGCGCGAAGCCGTCTGCTGCCACGCCTGCCGCCAATTCGTCTGCGGCGGAACCGAACAACTGCCACGACAGGTCCTCCCGGTCGGCCGTCACGGTGCCAGCTTCGGCAGTGCTCCGATACCGAACTCTTTCCGCAACACCGTGCGCGCGGCGTAGTAGCCCGCCATGCCGTGCACGCCGGTGCCGGGTGGCGTCGCCGACGAGCACAGGTACGCCTTCGGAATCGGGGTCGTCCACGGATTCATGCGCAGCGTCGGCCCGATCATCGCGGCGAACAGGGTAGCGCCGCCGACGATGATGTCGCCTCCGACGTAATTCGCGTTGTGATGCGACATCTGGGAGGCGGGCACGCAATGCGATGAAACCACCAGATCCCGAAACCCCGGAGCGGCGTCCTCGAACATCCCGGTGATCGTCTCGGTGAGGTCGGCGGTTGACCCCGATGGCACGTGTGCATACGTCCACAACGGCCTGCGGCCCTGATCGTCGATGCGCGACGGGTCGGCCAGGTGCGGCAGCGCGACCAGTGTCATCGGCCATTCGGCGTGCCGTCCGGCCGCGATTTCACGTTCGGCAAGGGCCATCTGTGCCCTCGTCCCACCCAGATGCACGGTCGGCGACTGGCCGACCCGCGTGTCACGCCATCCGATCTCGCCCGACAGCACGAAGTCGACCTTGCATACGCCGGGCCCGAATCGATAGCGGCGCAATGCCTTCGCATACCGTGACGGAACAGCATCGCCATAGATATCCAGCAGCGCCGTTGGTGCGGTGTCGTAGATCGCCACGCCCTCTGGCGGGGCGGTGACGGGTTCACCCACCACCAGTTCGCCACCGTGGGAGCGCAGATCGGCGATCAACGCGTCGGGGATCATCTGCGTTCCACCAACCGGCACCGGCCAGCCCACCGTGTGCGCCAACGTGCCCAGCATGACCCCCGCACCACTGTTGACCGGCGACGGCATCGTCGAAATGGCGTGCGTGCCAACGCCGGTGAACAGTGCACGGGCGTCCTCGCCGCGCAGCAGACTCCATGCGGGGCTGCCCTGGGTGAGCACCCGAAGACCGGCGCGCACCGTCGTCGGCAGATCCGGCGGCAGGGACCGCTTGTCGCCGAGGAAGAATCCCAGCACTCCGTCCACGTGTTCGGTCAACGGGCCGAAGAGTCGTCGCCACGACGCGCCGTCGTCGAGCTCCTCACAGGTGCGATCCAGCGATCGGTAGGCCACCGCGGCGGTCCCGTCGGGCAGGGGATTGGCGTAGGACGTCTCCGGTGCGACGAGCTGCACGCCGCGCGCCGCGAGGTCGAACTCGGCGAAGAACGGCGAGGCCAGCCCCAGCGGATGCACCGCCGAGCAGACGTCGTGGAGCACGCCGGGGAATTCGGGGTCGGGCGCGCTGCGGGCACCACCACCCGCGGTCGGCTGTCCCTCGATCACCCGCACCGACAGGCCTGCTCGCGCGCAAATGACGGCCGCGGCCAGGCCGTTGGGTCCACTGCCGACGACGGTCACGTCCACGCTTGTGATTCTCCCGCCCCCCGACCAAAGATTCGAGCCTATTAGGCTGGCCGGGTGAGTCTTCCCGTTGTACTAATTGCCGACAAACTGGCCGAATCCACTGTGGCAGCGCTCGGTGACCAGGTGGAGGTCCGCTGGGTGGACGGCCCCGATCGCGAAAAGCTGCTGGCCGCGGTGCCAGAGGCCGACGCGCTGCTGGTCCGCTCCGCAACCACCGTCGACGCCGAGGTGTTGGCCGCGGCGCCCAAACTCAAGATCGTCGCGCGGGCCGGCGTCGGCCTGGACAACGTCGATGTCGACGCCGCCACCGCGCGCGGCGTGCTGGTGGTGAACGCGCCGACGTCGAACATCCACAGCGCCGCAGAGCACGCGCTCGCGCTGATGCTGGCCGCCGCGCGCCAGATCGCCCCCGCCGACGCGTCGCTGCGTGCACACACCTGGAAGCGGTCGTCGTTTTCGGGCACCGAGATCTACGGCAAGACCGTCGGCGTAGTCGGGCTCGGACGGATCGGGCAGCTCGTCGCCCAGCGCCTTGCGGCATTCGGTACGCACATCCTGGCCTACGACCCGTATGTGTCGTCCGCCCGCGCCGCGCAGCTCGGGATCGAACTCGTGTCGCTCGACGAGCTGCTGTCGCGGTCGGACTTCATCTCCGTGCACCTGCCGAAGACGCCGGAGACCGCCGGCCTCATCGGCAAGGAGGCCCTGGCTAGGACCAAGCCGGGGGTCATCATCGTCAATGCCGCACGCGGAGGTCTCGTCGACGAGGAGGCGCTCGCCGAAGCGGTCTCCAGCGGTCATGTTCGTGGCGCGGGGCTGGATGTGTTCGCCAGCGAGCCGACGACCGACAGCCCGCTGTTCGACCTCCCGCAGGTCGTCGTCACCCCGCACCTCGGCGCATCGACAGCCGAGGCGCAGGACCGGGCCGGCACCGATGTCGCCGAAAGTGTGAAGCTGGCACTGGCAGGCGAGTTCGTGCCGGATGCGGTGAACGTCGGCGGCGGCGTCGTCGGCGAGGAAGTGGCGCCGTGGCTGGACCTTGTGCGCAAGCTTGGGCTCCTGATCGGCGTGCTCTCGGCCGAGTTGCCGGTGTCGATTTCGGTTCAGGTGCGCGGTGAACTTGCCGCCGAAGATGTTGGGGTGCTGCGACTTTCAGCGTTGCGTGGGCTGTTCTCCTCGGTGATCGAGGACCCGGTGACATTCGTCAACGCACCCGCGTTGGCCGCCGAGCGCGGTGTCGAGGCGAGTATCAGCACCGCCACCGAGAGCCCTAATCACCGCAGCGTCGTCGACGTGCGCGCCGTGTGCTCCGACGGCCAGGTCGCCAATGTGGCTGGCACGTTGTCGGGTCCGCAGCAGGTCGAGAAGATCGTCGCGATCAACGGCCGCAACTTCGACCTGCGCGCCGAGGGCATCAACCTGATCATCAACTACGACGACCAACCGGGAACGCTGGGCAAGATCGGCACGCTGCTCGGTTCCGCCGGGGTCAACATCCACGCCGCACAGCTCAGCGAGGACACCGAGGGTGAGAGCGCGACGATCCTGATGCGCATCGACCGGGACGTCCCTGCGGATCTGCGTGCGGAGATCGCCGACGCCGTCGGTGCCAACCTGCTGGAAGTGGTGGACCTGGCATGAAATTGGCGGTGATTGCCGGCGACGGTATCGGACCTGAGGTCATCGGCGAGGCGCTCAAGGTGCTCGACGTGGTGCTGCCCGGCGTCGAGAAGACGGAGTACGACCTCGGGGCTCGGCGCTACCACGCGACGGGGGAGGCCCTGCCAGATGGTGTTGTCGACGAGCTGAGGGCTCATGACGCGATTCTGTTGGGCGCCATCGGCGATCCCTCCGTGCCCAGCGGTGTGCTCGAACGCGGGTTGTTGCTCACGTTGCGTTTCCAACTCGACCACCACGTGAATCTCCGTCCATCCAAGCTGTATCCGGGCGTCGACAGCCCGCTGGCGGGTAATCCGCCGATCGACTTCGTGGTCGTGCGCGAGGGAACCGAGGGCCCCTACACCGGCACCGGTGGCGTCATCCGTGTCGGCACACCGCACGAGGTGGCCACCGAGGTCAGCCTGAACACCGCGTTCGGTGTCGAGCGCGTCGCCCGCTACGCCTTCGCGCTCGCGGCTGCGCGCCGAAAGCACCTGACGCTGGTGCACAAAACCAACGTGCTGAGCTTCGCGGGCAGGTTGTGGTCGCGCGTGGTCGACGAGGTGGGCCGCGACTATCCCGACATCGAGGTCGCCTATCAGCACATCGACGCGGCCACCATCCATATGGTGACCGATCCGGGCCGGTTCGACGTCATCGTCACCGACAACCTTTTCGGCGACATCATCACCGACCTGGCCGCCGCGGTGTCCGGCGGTATCGGGCTGGCGGCCAGCGGCAATATCGACGCCACCCGCACCAATCCGTCGATGTTCGAACCCGTGCACGGAAGCGCGCCCGACATCGCCGGTCAGGGTATCGCCGACCCGACGGCGGCGATCACATCGGTGGCTCTGCTCCTATCGCATGTCGGTGAGGCCGACGCCGCGGCGCGTGTCGACAAGGCCGTCGAGCAACATCTGGCGACTCGCGGTGACGCGAAGTTGTCGACGACGGAGGTCAGCGAACGGATCATCGCAAGCCTGTAGGCGCGCCGGTGGCGACGCTGCGGCGACAGTGCTGGCTGTTTGCGATCGGTTCGACGTTGTTCGCGATCGCCACGCTGCCTGGGATGTCTGCGACTGTGGGTGCCGGGTTGTGCAACCTGCTGTGTTTCATCGGCTCATGGTTCTTCACGACGGCGGGATGGATGCAGCTGGTATTGGCCCGGCCTGCGCTCGGGATCGGGTGGTTCTCGGCGGCAACGCAATTCGTCGGCACGATCCTGTTCAACATCAGCACCGGCGCTTCGCTGTGGGCACACGCGGTGGAACCCGAACGGCGACTGGTGTGGGCGCCCGACATGTTCGGCTCGTTCGCCTTCTTGGTGAGCGGAGTGCTCGGGGTCGTTGCGGTGGCGGCGGTCGTCGGATACATCGAGCTGAAATCCCGCGACTGGCAAGCGGAGTGGATCAACATGATCGGCTGCGTGGCCTTCGGCGTCTCCGCGCTCGGCGCGTTCGTCACCGACTCCGGTGTGACCGAGGACGCGGTGTTGGCCAACGCGGGCACTTTCGTCGGTGCACTGTGTTTCCTGGTGGCGGCGCTGGAGGTGCTGCCGCGAGGAACTGAGCCCAAAGACGCAGGCCGACGCTAGCGCTCGTGCACGGACTCGACGGTGTACAGGTGCGGGTCGAAGCTGACCGCCAATGCGGCAGCCGTCGCCATGTGCTTGCGCGCGGTGGCGTCGGACAACATCGCTTGGTAGGCCTCGGCACTGTCCCACTGCGCGTAATTGACGACACGGGTGCGATCGGTGCTCAGGTGGATGTTGGCCGACCGAAACCCCGGCTGATGCGCCATGACGTCCTCGGTCGCCGACGCCAACAACGTGGCCAGCTCGTCTGCCCTTTGCGGATCGACGGTGAAAACGTTGATGAGGGTTGCGCAGTCGCTGTTCTCGCGGATTGTGGTCATGCTCGCTCCTATGTCAGGTTCCTTACAACATCACGGTACCACTGATGTAAGGTTCCTGTCATGAGGGTGTCCGATACCGAACGAGCAGTCGGGTATCTCGTCAAACGCGTGCAACAGTCCGTCCGCCGCCGATGTGATGCCGCGCTGCGGCCAACGGGACTTTCGATGGCCCAGTACGCCGCGATGCGTGCGCTTGCCGATCATCCGGAAGCATCGGCTTCTGAGTTGGCTCGGCTGTGCTTCGTGACGCGACAATCGCTACAGGATCTGCTCGCAGGCTTGAGGTCGTCGGGATTCGTCAGGGATGCCAAGGTGCCACCGCGCGGTCGCGCGCGCTCCCTTGAGTTGACTCCGACCGGCGCCAACGCGCTGAGCGCGGCCCACACCGCGGTGATGGCGGTGGAATCGCGCATGCTCGAGGGAATCTCGGTGAGTGCGCAACGCCAACTGAGTGCATCCCTTGACCGGTGCGCTCAAAACCTGGAGGCCGAGTAGGCGTGTCCTACTGCGGCTTGTCGTCCACCTTGAGGTCGAACTTGACGTCGGTGCCTTCGACCTTGGTCACGTTCACGTCCACGCCGTAGGTTTTGCCCGCGTCGTTGAGGGTGCAGCGGGTCGTGGCGCCGACTTCGCCCTTGAGGTCGTCGGGACAATCGACGGATTCGGGCGCTCGCCCGACCTGTTTCTCGAGTTGGGCCGAGATCTCTTTGGCGAGGTCGTTCTTGTCCACCGAGACGCCGCTCCCGGCGGAGAAGGAGCACGCCACTGCGGTCGCCACCGCAGCAGCGGCCCACGCCATCGAACCGACAAGTCGCCGCATTGCTACCTCCTAGTGCGGGCTATTGCCACTACGTTTGCGGAGCACTCTGCCATATCGTGTCGACGCTGGTGTGCAGTCTGATCACAAACCTTGGACTATTTGCGACAGTTACATGGTCCCGACGCGCCGGTCTCCTAGCCGCGATCGCTAAGCGGATCGGCAGCGACGGGAACCAGCGGTATCGCGATCACCGGGAAGAGTGCGCACACCGCGAACGCGGCGGCATACCCCGCGACGCCGATCAACGCGCCGAACAACGGGGGTGCGATGCCCGCGGTCAGGAGTTGGCTGGTGTTCTGCGTGCCGAGGGCCCGCCCGCTCCAGAACGGTCCGGCGATCTCGGCGATCGCGGTGAACGCTAACCCGTTGTCGGACACGGTGATCACCGATGCGACGATCACCATCGCGACGCTGATCGGCGAGTTCAGCCAGTCGGTCACCGCCAACAGGCCCATCGATGCGGCCGCGGCGAGCGCGATGACGCGGATCGGCTTCAGCCGCGAGCCCGCGACGTCCGACCACCGGCCCGCCGCTATCCGGCCCGCCGCGCCGAGCACCTGCGCGAGCGTCACAAGCAGGCCTGCCGAACTCGCCGACCAGCCGCGTTCGACCATCAACCAGACCAACGTAAACGTCCATACCACCACCTGCGGCGCAACCAGAAGCACCGATACCGCATGGATACGCCACAGTGTCGTCGAGCCCCGATACGGATTGGCGAGCTCGTGCTCGGCGGCCTCCGCGCGCGGCGGGCGGGGCGGATCCTTCACGGCCACCGCGCTTACCACGGCGGCCACCGCGCACACCACGGCCGGAAACAGCAGTGCGGTCGAAACGCCGTAGTTCTCCGCCAGCCGTGGAATCACCAAGGCGCCCAGGCCTACTCCCAACGGTTGGGCCGTCTGCCGGATGCCCATCACGAGGCCGCGCTGTTGCGGCGGGAACCAACCCACCACCAGCCGGCCGCTGGCGGTGTTGCTGCTTGCTGCCGCCATTCCACCCAGAAGCAGAAACGCGCCGACCCCGACCAGCGAGTGCGCAGATGCCGCCGCGAACGCCGCAGCCGCGGTCAGCGCGGAGCCAACGGCCAGCACGACGCGTTCGCCTATCCGGTCCACGACATAGCCCCACGCGATCAGGGTGAACACCATGCCGAAGCTCGGCATCGACGACAACAAGCCCGCCGCGGCCAGGTCGAGTCCGCGTTCGGTGTGCAACGTCGGAATCAGAAATGCCGCACCGTTGATGAACACATTCGCGAACAACGTCGCCGTCAGTGCGATCGCGAGCATCGACCAGCGCCGCGCGGTGCCGATGTTCTCCACCGTCATGCCGAATATCGTCGCATAAGCGTCTCAGCATATTGAACAGCAATCTCAAATAGTGAGAACAGCGAAGCAAGGAGTGGCTGCCGACGGCCGCGGTGCCGCCCACTAGGCTGGGACGATGCGCCTAGGCCGAATCGCCAGCCCCGACGGGGTCGCCTTCGTCAGTGTCGAGGGATCGCCCGACGACCCCGCAGCCGTCGTCAGGGAGATCGCCGAGCATCCGTTCGGCAACCCCACCTTCACGGGGCGGCAATGGCCGCTGGCCGACGTCCGGTTGCTCGCGCCGATCCTGGCCAGCAAGGTGGTCTGCATCGGCAAGAACTACGCCGCACACATCGCGGAGATGGGCGGCGGTGAGTTCGCCGACCCGATCATCTTCATGAAGCCCAACACCGCGATCGTCGGGCCGAATGTACCGATCCAGTTGCCCGCCGACGCAAACCCGGTGCACTTCGAGGGGGAGCTGGCGGCTGTCATCGGCAGGCCGTGCAAGGACGTGCCCGCAGCCCAGGTGGCCCAGAACATCCTCGGCTACACCATCGCCAACGATGTTTCGGCACGCGATCAGCAGAAAAAGGACGGCCAGTGGACTCGCGCCAAGGGCCACGACACCTTCTGTCCCGTCGGGCCCTGGATCGCGACCGACGTCGATCCGAGCGACCTCGCGATCCGCACCGAGGTCAACGGCGAAGTCAAGCAGGACAGCCGGACGTCGAACATGATCCACGACGTCGGCGCGATCGTGGAATGGATCTCGGCGGTGATGACGCTGCTGCCCGGTGACCTCATCCTCACGGGGACGCCCGATGGCGTCGGACCGATCGAGGACGGCGACACCGTGAGCATCACCATCGAGGGGATCGGGACGTTGACCAATCCCGTTGTGCGCAAGGCGAAGCCATGACAGCTGCGGACGCAGCACGCAGCGATACGACAGTTCGGGTGAGGTTCTGCCCGTCGCCGACCGGCACACCGCACGTCGGCCTGATCCGCACCGCGTTGTTCAACTGGGCGTACGCACGCCACACGGGTGGCGACTTCGTGTTCCGGCTCGAAGACACCGACGCCGAACGCGACAGCGAGGAAAGCTATCTCGCGCTTCTGGACGCGCTGAACTGGCTTGGGCTGAATTACGACGAGGGCCCAGAGGTCGGTGGACCCCACGGTCCCTACCGCCAGTCCGAGCGCCGCGACATCTACCGCGACGTGCTGGCGCGACTGGTTGCGGCGGGGGAGGTGTATGAGGCGTACTCCACACCCGAGGAGGTGGAGGCCCGCCATCTCGCCGCGGGCCGCAACCCGAAACTCGGCTACGACAACTTCGATCGCGACCTCACCGATGAACAGCGTGCCGCCCTGCGCAAGGAGGGCCGCAGGCCGGTGCTGCGGCTGCGGATGCCCGACGACGCGATCACCTGGACCGACCTGGTCCGCGGCGAAACGACATTCGCGCCAGGCACCGTGCCGGACTACGCGCTGACCCGTGGCAGCGGGGATCCGCTGTACACGTTGGTCAACCCGGTCGACGACGCGCTGATGAAGATCACCCACGTGCTGCGCGGCGAAGACCTGTTGTCGTCCACGCCGCGGCAGATCGCGCTGTACCGGGCGCTGATGCGCATCGGTGTGGCCGAACGCATCCCGGAGTTCGGGCATCTGCCCGCCGTGCTCGGCGAGGGCACCAAGAAACTGTCCAAGCGCGACCCGCAGTCAAATCTGTTCCTGCACCGCGACCGTGGCTTCATCCCCGAGGGGCTGCTGAATTACCTGGCGCTGCTGGGCTGGTCGATCGCCGACGACCGCGACGTGTTCAGCCTCGACGAGATGGTCGCGGCCTTCG
Organism: Mycolicibacterium stellerae; assembly: GCF_003719305.1. GTDB lineage: Bacteria > Actinomycetota > Actinomycetes > Mycobacteriales > Mycobacteriaceae > Mycobacterium > Mycobacterium stellerae. Next base: position 238,236 of record NZ_RARC01000002.1, on the reverse strand, counting down.
ATGTGACCGACGTCAACTCCAACCCGGCCCGCTTCGATCAGAAGAAGGCCGATGCGCTGAACGCCGATCACATTCGGCTGCTGAGCGAGCAGGACTTCACCCAACGGCTGAGGGCGTACTTCGAGGCCCACGCGTATGACACCGGATGCGACGATGAACAGTTCGCCGAGGCCGCGCGGCTGGTGCAGACCCGCATCGTCGTGCTCGCCGACGCGTGGGACCTGTTGAAGTTCCTCAACGACGACGAGTTCGCGCTCGACGAGAAGGCGGCGGCCAAGGAGCTGCGCGCCGAGGCGGGCCCGGTGCTCGACGCCGCGATCAGCGCACTCGGGGGCGTCGACGAGTGGAAGACCGACAAAATCGAAGAGGCCCTCAAGGTTGCGCTGCTGGAGAACTTGGCGGTCAAGCCGCGCAAGGCCTTCGGCCCGGTCCGGGTTGCCGCAACCGGAGCATCGATCAGCCCGCCGCTGTTCGAGTCGCTCGAGCTGCTCGGCCGCGACCGCAGCCTGCACCGGCTCGCCGCAGGTCGCGAACGTGCCGCGGCGGCAGCGGCCGACGGGTGAGAAAACCGATCCGGAATCTTTGGTAATCTGCACGTCGGCCCGGCATCACAGGCATGTTGCCCTTCAACTGTCTGCGGAGTCGGAAAATAGCGTGTGACCAGCGGTTACAGGCGGCCGATGGGGTATGGTGTAATTGGCAACACAGCGGTTTCTGGTACCGCCATTCTAGGTTCGAGTCCTGGTACCCCAGCAGCGCGAACGAATTGGGTCGGCTTTGGCTCCTGAGCTATGCTGACCCTTCGAAAGTTCTAGCCCCCGTCGTCTAGCGGCCTAGGACGCCGCCCTCTCACGGCGGTAGCGTGGGTTCGAATCCCATCGGGGGTACAAGCGAGTGAGCCGAGAGACACGAGAGCTTGCTCTCGGTGTCCGAGGCGATTGAGCTTGTTGACGAGCGCGTTCGGAGAACGCGCGAGGATCACAAGAGTTAAAGCCGACGGGCAGACTCTTACAACCTTCTTGTCAACGCGTCGGCGGCCGCCAACAGGTCTGCCGCCCACCGTGCTCCCGGCCTGCGGCCGATCCGGTCGATCGGACCTGACACCGACACCGCCGCGATCACCTGGCCGCGCCCGTCGCGCACCGGCGCAGAGACACTCGCAACGCCTGGCTCGCGTTCTGCGACGCTTTGCGCCCAGCCGCGCTTGCGCACCTCCGCAAGAGCGCGATCGGTGAACTTGGCCGTTGGCAGCACCGCCTGCTGGGTGGCTGCATCGCTGTAGGCGAGCAGGATCTTGGCTCCCGACCCAGCCGTCATCGGCAGGCGGGTGCCGACGGGCACCGTATCTCTCAGGCCCGCAGGTGGTTCCAAAGCGACAACGCAGATTCGCGACGTGCCCTCGCGGCGGTATAGCTGCACGCTCTCGCCGGTGATCTCCCGCAGCCTCGGCAACACGGCGGCGCCCGCAGCCAACAACGGATCGTTGACCTGACCGGCCAACTCGACGAGTGCGGGCCCGAGCCGCCAGCGGCCCTCGTCGTCGCGGGCGAGCAGCCGGTGAACCTCCAGGCCCGCGGCGAGTCGGTGCGCGGTGGCCCTCGGCAGACCCGTCCGCTCGCACAAGTCCGCAAGTCCGCACGGCGATTCGGCGATCGTGTGCAGCACGCCCACCGCTTTGTCGAGCACGCCGATTCCGCTATCCTGTCTCACAAGGAGATACTAGCGTTCCAGATTGTGAGACAGTCAAGTATGACGAGTGACGCGCGGCCACGCACGATGGCGGAGAAGATATGGGACGACCACGTCGTCGCGATGGGCGAGGGCACCGGCGAGGCCCGCGAACCCGATCTGATCTACATCGACCTACACCTCGTCCACGAGGTGACCAGCCCACAGGCGTTCGATGGGCTTCGGCTCGCCGACCGCGGCGTCCGGCGACCGGATCTGACGATCGCAACCGAGGACCACAACGTGCCGACGATCGACATCGACAAGCCGATCGCCGATCCCATCTCCCGCACTCAGGTCGAAACGCTGCGACGCAACTGCGAAGAGTTCGGCATCCGGTTGCATCCGATGGGCGATCTCGAGCAGGGCATCGTGCACATCATCGGACCGCAACTCGGTCTCACTCAGCCCGGTATGACGATCGTCTGCGGTGACAGTCACACGTCCACCCACGGTGCATTCGGTTCGATCGCGATGGGCATCGGCACGTCGGAGGTCGAGCATGTGCTCGCCACACAGACGCTGCCGTTGCGTCCGTTCAAGACGATGGCGGTCAACGTCGACGGCAAGCTGCCTGCCGGAGTCAGCGCGAAGGACATCATTCTCGCGGTGATCGCGAAGATCGGCACCGGCGGCGGACAGGGTCACGTCATCGAATACCGGGGCAGTGCGATCGAGGCGCTGTCGATGGAAGGCCGGATGACGATCTGCAATATGAGCATCGAGGCCGGCGCGCGCGCAGGCATGGTCGCACCCGACGAGACGACGTATGAATTTCTGTGCGGACGTCCGCACGCGCCGACTGGTGCGGACTGGGATGCGGCCGTCGCGGCGTGGGACCGGTTGCGCACGGACGAGGGCGCCGAATTCGACACCGAGGTGTATCTCGACGCGGCGACGTTGAGCCCGTTCGTCACGTGGGGCACCAACCCTGCGCAGGGCGTGCCGCTGTCGGAAGCCGTGCCCGACCCCGAGTTGATGTTGTCCGACGACGAACGTCAATCCGCCGAGAAGGCATTGGCGTATATGGATCTTCAACCCGGCACGGCCATGCGCGATATCCCGGTGGACGTTGTTTTCGTGGGTTCGTGCACCAATGGGCGGATCGAAGACCTGCGTGTGGTGGCCGACGTACTGCGCGGCCGCAAGGTGGCTGACGGTGTGCGGATGCTCGTGGTGCCCGGTTCCATGCGGGTGCGCGCTCAGGCCGAATCGGAGGGTCTGGGTGAGATATTCACCGCCGCGGGCGCGGAGTGGCGACAAGCCGGTTGCTCGATGTGTCTCGGCATGAACCCCGACCAGCTGTCGCCGGGACAACGGTGCGCGGCGACATCGAACCGGAATTTCGAGGGCCGCCAAGGCAAGGGTGGGCGAACGCATCTGGTGTCGCCCGCCGTCGCCGCCGCGACCGCTGTGCGCGGCACGTTGTCCTCGCCCGCAGACTTGAACCTTTAAAAGGAGACACACCATGGAGCCGTTCCGCACGCATACGGGCATCGGTGTTCCGCTGCGCCGGTCCAATGTCGACACCGATCAGATCATTCCGGCGGTGTACTTGAAGCGGGTCACCCGAACGGGTTTCGAGGACGGACTGTTCGCGTCGTGGCGTAACGATCCGTCGTTCGTCTTGAATCTGAGCCCGTTCGACAAGGGGTCGGTATTGGTTGCCGGACCCGATTTCGGTACGGGTTCGTCGCGCGAACACGCGGTGTGGGCGCTCATGGACTACGGCTTCAGGGTGGTTATCTCATCTCGATTCGGCGACATTTTTCGCGGGAATGCGGGCAAGGCGGGGTTGTTGGCGGCAGAAGTTTCACAAGATGATGTGGAACTGCTGTGGAAGCTGATCGAGCAACAGCCGGGTCTGGAAATCACTGTGAACCTTCAAGATCGGAACGTGGCCGCAGGAACGGTCATGCTGCCGTTCAAGATTGACGATTACACGGCCTGGCGATTGTTCGAAGGACTTGACGATATAGGGCTTAGCCTGCGGAAACTCGATAAAATCGAGTTGTATGAATCCAACCGCCCGGAGTGGAAACCACACACCCTGCCCGCCCGCGGATAGCGGCGAAAGCAACCGAAATTAGGGGTCACCGAACCGCTCCGCCGACCCCCCCGCCAGCGGTCAAGCGCGGCAACCGGATTGCGAAAAATGGTGCCAGCAACGCTTGAAATTGCGCGTGGCTCTTGGAAATCAGTGGTGTGACGTATTACCGTGTCCTACTAGTTGATCCAAGGTGGATCACTGGTGTGGAGGTTTTGCATGAACAAAGCAGAGCTGATCGACGTACTCACGAAGAAGCTCGACACTGATCGCCGGACGGCAACGGACGCGGTCGAAAATGTGGTCGACACAATCGTGCGTGCGGTGCATAAGGGTGACAGTGTCACCATTACCGGTTTCGGCGTCTTCGAACAGCGGCGCCGTGCAGCTCGGGTCGCGCGCAATCCGCGTACCGGCGAGACAGTGAAAGTGAAGCCAACATCCGTGCCGGCTTTCCGGCCCGGTGCTCAATTCAAAGCGGTTGTCTCTGGCGCACAGCGCCTCTCGGCGGAAGGACCTGCAGTGAAGCGTGGAAGTGGAACCGGTACGGCCCGCAAGGCCGTCAAGAAGGCGGCCGTAAAGAAGGCGGTGAAGCGTACCGCCGCCAAGAAGGCAGTGAAGCGTGCAGCCGCCAAGAAGACGGTGAAGCGTGCAGCCGCCAAGAAGACGGTGAAGCGTGCAGCCGCCAAGAAGACGGTGAAGCGTGCAGCCGCCAAGAAGACGGTGAAGCGTGCAGCCGCCAAGAAGACGGTGAAGGCTGCCGCCGCCAAGAAGGCGACCAAGCGCACCGCCGCCAAGAAGGCAGTGAAGCGCAGCCCGGCCAAGAAGGCCGTGCGTCGTGCGCCGGCCAAGAAGGGCCGTCGCTAGTTTTTAGTCAGATACGCCGTGGGTCTTCGCGACCCACGGCGTATCTGCGCGTAGCGGGATCGGCTAGACCCCTGCGGCTTCGACGATCGATGCCGGTCCGACCGTTCCGATGGTTCGGGTATGTCGGAAGCCGGCCTCGCTCAAGAGCTTGGCGTACTCCGCTTCCGTGCGCTCCCTGCCGTTCGCCGCGACGAGCATTTCCAGGTCGAGCAGTTTCGAGAGGTGCTCATGATCGTCGTCGGGCACCACTGTTCCGACGATCAACACTTTTCCGTCGGGATTCATCGCGGCGCGCACATTGCGAAGGATCTGCAACGATTTCTCGTCGTCCCAGTCGTGAATGATGTGCTTGAGCACATGAGCGTCGCCGCCTGCCGGGCACCGACTCGAAAAAGATCCCCTACAGCGGTGCATCGATCCGATACGCCTGCGGGCTGGAGAACGGCGGGTGCGCCCTCCACAACCGATTCGGCGTCGAACAGAATCCCACGGCTGTTCGGTGATTGACGCAGGATCGCCGAGAGCAACAGGCCGTGACCGCCGCCCACATCGACGATCGTGCCGAACCGCGAAAAGTCGTACGCGGACACGACCACCGGCCCGTGCGCACCGACTGCGACAGCTGGCCCCAGTGTTCCCAGTGCAACGGATCACCGACGAACAACACATAGCCGCGCATCGAATCCCGCGGCTGGCGAGTAGCCGCATCAGTCGATACACGGCGTCTGGATTCGCGTCGACGGTCTCGGCGACCGCATCCGCGGACTGCGGCCCGTCGCGCAGCGCTACTTCCTGGAGGCGAGCGGACTTCCGATGTGGTCGGCGGCCACCAAATGGCCTTGCCATGATGACATCACCCACGTGCTGCCCTTGCGGTTGCGTGACTTGTCGGGACGCACACCTTCGCGGTCACACCACCACGCGATCAGATCCGGTATGACCCTGCCCTGGGTGCAGATCACAGGTGTGCCTCCCGCGGCGGCGATCTCGAGGATGCGGCGGCGGGCCGGTTTGCGGTCGTCCGCGTAGGCCTCCTCCGTCAGCAGCGGTTCGCTGTGAATCGCGACACCGAGTTCTTCAGCCAACGGTTCGAGGGTCTGCTCGCAGCGCGCGCGATCGGCCGCATAGAGCGTGTCAGCGCCGAACGCAAGCAGTTGGCCCACCAATGACTCGGCCTGGGCGCGGCCGCGCTTGTCCAGAGGGCGTAACCGGTCGTCGCCCTTGTATCGGGACTTGCTGCCAGCGGTGCCGTGTCGGACGATCAACATGGTTTTGGTGTCGGCGGGCAGCTTGGCGAACCGGCGCAACACCTTCCGGTCGGATGGGTACTGGAGCTGCTTGATCGCCGCCGAAACGGGCAGCCATTTCAATTCATCGACTTCGTCGTTCGGTGTGAACTCGCCGTCGACGATGCGGGCCGCCCAATACTGCACCTTCTTGATGCCCTGCGTCTCGATCCGATAGGTCACCGATGTCAGCCGTCTGCCGAGGTGCGCGGTGTAACCCGTTTCCTCGTGCACTTCGCGCACGGCGGTTACCGGCTCGCTCTCTCCGGCTTCGACCTTGCCCTTGGGCAGGGACCAATCGTCGTAGCGCGGCCGGTGAACGACCGCGACTTCGGGCTCCGTGCCGTCGTCGCTGGGGCGCCACACGACCGCGCCCGCCGCGAGCTCGACCTTCTTCGGCGGCGCCACGTCACTGGCGGAGGAATCGCTTCCCACCTCAACTCCTGCAGCTCATTGAAACCGCGGGAACCTCAGCGATGCCGGTGGCGTTCCATCAGCCACACCTGGTGATCGCGCACGGTCTGGCCCTCATGAGGTTTCGCGGTCCAGCTTCCGTCAGCTCCCAGTTCCCAGCACCGGGTGGCCGGATTCATCGTCGAATCGAATACCTCGTCCAATTGCGTCTTCAGCCTCGGATCCTTCACTTGCGCCATCACTTCGACGCGGCGGTCCAGATTACGATGCATCATGTCGGCACTTCCGATCCAGAACTCGTCGATGGCGCGGAAGTGAATAACTCGTGAGTGTTCGAGGAATCGGCCCAGAATCGAGCGCACCACGATGTTCTCGGAGAAGCCGTCGACCCCGGGTCGCAGTGCGCAGATGCCGCGTACCACCACCTCGACCCGCACACCGGCCTGCGAGGCCCGATAAAGCGCGTCGATGACCTGTTCGTCGACCAACGCGTTCGCTTTGAGGCGGATTCGGCCCTCGGCGCCCTCCCGCGTGGCAGCGACCTCGCGCTCGATGCGCTCGATGATGCCCCTGCGAACGCCGTGCGGCGCGACGAGCAGGTTGCGGTAGGAGTCCTTGCGTGAATAGCCGGTTAGCGAGTTGAAGAGGTCGGTGAGATCGGCGCCGATATCGGGGGCGGCGGTCAACAGGCCGACATCTTCATACAGCCGAGCGGTTTTCGGGTTGTAGTTTCCGGTGCCGATATGGCAGTAGCGCCGGATCGCCGAGCCTTCCCGTCGCACCACGAGCGCCGTCTTGCAGTGGGTCTTCAGGCCGACCAATCCGTATGCCACGTGCACGCCGGCCTGCTCGAGTGCGCGCGCCCACTTGATGTTGGCCTGTTCGTCGAACCGCGCCTTGATCTCCACCAGTGCCACGACCTGCTTGCCGGCCTCGGCGGCGTCGATGAGTGCATTGATTATTGGGGAGTCGCCCGACGTTCGGTACAGCGTCTGTTTGATCGCCAACACATTCGGGTCGGCGGCCGCCTGCTCGATGAACCGCTGCACGGTGGTCGAGAACGAGTCGTACGGGTGGTGGACAAGGACGTCTCCGTCGCGCAACGTGGCGAAGATGCTTTTCGGTGTTTCCCGCTCGCCGAACGCCGGTGGGGTGGCTGGCACGAACGGCGGATCCTTCAACTGCGGCCGGTCGACGCCGTAGATCTGCCACAGCGACGAAAGGTCCAGCAGCCCCGGCACCTCGATGACGTCACCGGGGTTCACGTCGAGCTCGCGCAACAGCAGCTCCAACATGTTCTCGGTCATGTCGTCGGCGACCTCGAGCCGCACCGGCGAGCCGAAGCGTCGACGGGCCAATTCGCGCTCCAGTGCCTGCAACAGATCCTCGTCGCGGTCTTCTTCGACCTCGAAATCCGCGTTGCGGGTGATGCGGAACGCGTGGTGTTCGACGATCTCCAAGCCGGGGAACAGCACCGGCAGGAACGCCGCGATCAGCTCCTCCATCGGCAGGAAGCGCAACGCACCGTCGCGGCTGTCCAGTTCGACGAACCGGTTGACGTTGGGGGGCACCTTGATTCGGGCGAAATGCTGGCCGCCGTCGTCGGGAAGCTTGACTGTGATGGCCAGGTTCAGGCTGAGCCCGCTCACGAACGGGAACGGGTGTGATGGGTCGACGGCCAGCGGTGTCAGTACCGGGAACACCTGCTCGTGGAAGTAGGTCGACAGCCTGCCCCGCTCGTCGTCGTCGAGTTCCAGCCACGTGACGATCAGAATTCCCTCGTCCGCGAGCGCGGGGCGCACCGAGTCCTGGAACACATGCGCCTGCCTGCTGGCGATCTGCTGAGTGCGTTCGCTGATTCGGCGCAGTTGTTCGCGGGGGGACAGCCCGTCCGCCGAGCGCACCGATAGACCCATCTCGTCTCGACGTTTCAGGCCCGCCACCCGAACCATGTAGAACTCATCGAGGTTCGAGGCGAAGATCGCGAGGAACTTCGCCCGCTCCAGCAGCGGAAGTGAGGTGTCGGCGGCCAGTGCAAGCACCCGGGCGTTGAAGTCCAGCCAGCTCAGCTCGCGGTTGAGGTACCGCTCCTCGGGCAATGCGTTGTCGACGGTCGGCGCCGTCGCCGCGGGTGGCGCCTCCGGCGCCGAATGACCCGGCACCATATCGGTGTCGCTGGGTCGGACTTGTGCCTCGGCTTCGGTCATTCCCTCGATCATTCCTCATCGGCGAGCGGAACTCCTACCGACGGCCAAATCCTCAAGTGCTGTTTACCTTGGTCGTCCCCCGATGGCCTGCACCGTTGCAGCGCCAACGCCCAATCGGCGGGCCACCATCAGGTCGTCGGGCGTGTCGATATCGCAGCGCAAACCCGGCCAGGCGCCGGTCAACTCGATGGCTCCGGAGTGCTGGTGTCTGCGGGCCGAGTCGGCCCCGAACTGAGGTTCCAACGGAACGTCGAAGGCAAACAACGCCGAGGTGCCGGTGCCATGCCGGTCGCCGACGAAACTGCGTGGGTAGCTGCGGGCGGCCGCGATCGCGTCGGCGAGTTCCTGTGGTTGAAGGGCAGGTAAATCGCCCTGCAGCGCAACGACATTCGGTGTCGTCTCGCGAACGACCACCTCGGCGGCGGCGATCGCGTTGTTCAACGGATTGTGGTGACCGTCCGGCGTTGGGTCGGTGAGTGCCTGCGCCCCCAACTCCAGTGCGGTGTCGGCAGCAACCTGGTCCGGGGTGACGACGGTGACCGACCGTAGCGCGGGTACCGCGAGCGCGGCCCTGATGGTGTCGACCATCATGGCCAGCACCACGGCTTCCCTGGTCGCCGCGGAGAACACCGGAGCGAGTCTCGTCTTGGCGGCCGCGAGCCGCTTGACCGCGATGACCAGTCCAATGTCGGCCGGCGCGCCCGTATGCGTGCCGCTCATAAGTTTCCATCCTGCCAGTCGCGGCCGGCTGTGCTGCCGCGGCGTCTTGCCACCACGCCCCGCTGCATGGGATGGCGGGCCTCCTCAACGCGGCTCACGCCGCTTGATCGTCGCCCCGCTCGGTTGGATGGCGGGCCTCCTCAACGCGGCTCACGCCGCTTGATCGTCGCCCCGCTAGGCTGAAACGGTGGTAAATGCGGCGGTGATGGGGGCCGGTGCGTGGGGGACAGCGCTGGCCAAGGTGCTGGCGGATGCGGGCAACGACGTCACGCTGTGGGCCCGCCGCCAGGAACTGGCCGACGAGATCAACGACACCCATCGCAACCTCGAATACCTCGGCGACGTCGAACTGCCCAAGTCGATCCGCGCCACCAGCGACTCCGCCGCGGCGCTGGACGGCGCGTGCACGGTGCTGCTCGCGGTGCCGTCGCAGACGCTTCGAGCCAATCTCGCGGACTGGGCCACCCAGCTCGGCGACGACGTGACGCTGGTCAGCCTTGCCAAGGGCATCGAGCTGGACACGCTGATGCGGATGAGCCAGGTGGTGATTCAGGTGACCGGAGCCGACCCGTCCCGAGTCGCCGTCGTCACCGGCCCCAACCTGGCCAGCGAGATCGCCGAAGAGCAACCAGCGGCGACGGTCGTCGCCTGCTCCGACTCCGGGCGAGCGGTGACATTGCAGCGCGCGCTTTCCACCAAGTACTTGCGCCCGTACACCAACGCAGACGTCATCGGTGCCGAGGTCGGCGGCGCATGCAAGAACGTCATCGCATTGGCCTGCGGTATGGCGGCTGGCGTCGGGATGGGCGAGAACTCGGTTGCGGCGATCATCACCCGCGGGCTGGCCGAGATCATGCGGCTGGGAATCGCGCTGGGCGCCAAACCGGCCACCTTGGCCGGGCTGGCCGGGGTCGGTGACCTCGTCGCGACGTGCACATCACCGCATTCGCGCAACCGGACGTTCGGTTCCCGGCTCGGGGCGGGGGAGTCGTTGGAAGCGGCGAAGCTGGCGGCGGGCGGGCACGTCGCCGAGGGCGTCACATCATGCGAATCGGTATTGGCCCTCGCGGCGAGCTACGACGTCGAGATGCCGTTGACCGACGCGGTCCATCGGGTGTGCCACAAAGGATTGTCCGTGCCCGAGGCGGTCGCGCTGCTTCTCGGCCGCAGCACCAAGCCGGAGTAGGACGTGACAGGCCCGTACGGAGACTCCACGAGGAGCGTCAAAGCCGTTGCAGCGGACGCGGTTCCGGGGGCGCCGGTCGCACAGCCGCCCGTTCCTGCGGCCGCATATCATATTCCGCCGAGCGAGGACGATTCACTCGACAGCTATGGGCGCTATCACAACCCCACCTGGCGTCAACTGGAATCAGCATTGGCCGAACTGGAAGGTGCCACAACAGCACTGACTTTCGGATCGGGGATGGCGGCGATAACGTCGGTGCTGCGAGCCCTCGCCAAACCGGGCCTCACGCTGGTCGTGCCCGCCGACGGCTATTACCAGGTGCGTCGTTATGCGGTTGAATATCTTGCCCCCCAAGGCATCACGGTGATACAGGCGAAATGCGCGGACATCATCGATGCCGCAACGGGTGCCGACGTGGTGCTTGCCGAGACACCGTCGAACCCCGGCCTCGACGTCGTCGACCTTCATGCCCTGGCGATGACGTGCCGTGGCCGCGGGGCGACGCTCATCGTCGACAACACCACCGCGACACCTCTGGGGCAGCAACCGTTGTCGCTCGGAGCCGACCTCGTCGTGGCCAGTGCAACCAAGTCGCTGTCGGGTCACCACGACCTTCTCGCGGGATACGTGGCGGGATGTCACGTCGACCAGATGGCGGCGATCGAACACGAGCGTCGGATTGCGGGCCCGATCCTCGGAGCGTTCGAAGCCTGGTTGGTGTTGCGCAGCATCGCCACCGCGGGCCTGCGGTTCGAGCGGCAGTGCCAAAATGCGCTGGCGATGGCGTTGACGCTGCGCGCGCATCCGGCCGTGCGTTCCGTGCGGTACCCGGGCCTGGCCGACGACCCGTCGCACGAGGTCGCCAACCGGCAGATGAAGCGCTTCGGCGGGATCGTCTCGATCGAGCTCGAGGACGCGGCCGCCGTCCATCGGTTTGTGCACAACAGCGATCTGTTCGTCTCCTCGACCAGCTTCGGTGGTATCCACAGCTCGGTGGATCGCAGGGCCCGCTGGGGCGACCCGGTTGGCGAGGGCTTCGCCCGCATCTCCGCGGGCATCGAGGACACCGACGACCTGATCGCCGACATCGAACACGCGTTGGCGCGCCCGTGACGATCGAGCGCCCCGCGATGAGAAACGGCGCCCGAAAGTTCGCCAAAGCCCAGGTCGCCGCCGCAGATCGTGCGACTTCCGGACGGGGCGGTAGCCTCTCTAGGTTGTGACTGCCCGCCACCAAGTCGGCTCCGCTGGTCGCGTCCGTGTTGCCGTTGTCTACGGCGGACGCAGCTCCGAGCATGCGATTTCCTGCGTTTCCGCAGGTAGCATCCTCCGCCACCTCGATCCAGAGCGCTTCGAGGTGGTCGCGGTCGGCATCACGCCGGGGGGCAGTTGGGTGCTGACCAACGCCGACCCCGACACCCTGGCGATCGCCGATGGCCGGCTTCCGGAAGTCAGCGGTGCGTCGGGTACCGAGCTGGCCCTGCCCGCCGACCCCGGTCGCGGCGGTCAGCTGCTGTCGCTGGGTCATGGCGCCGCCGGGGAGCTGCTGGCCTCGGTCGACGTGGTCTTTCCGGTGTTGCACGGACCGTACGGCGAGGACGGCACCATCCAGGGCCTGCTCGAATTGGCCGGCGTGCCGTATGTCGGAGCGGGCGTACTGGCCAGCGCGGCGGGCATGGACAAGGAATTCACCAAGAAGCTGCTCGTGGCCGACGGCCTGCCGATCGGCGACCATGTGGTGCTTCGACCGCATCGGCAGACGCTGGAACTGGAGGAGCGCGAGCGCCTCGGCCTTCCGGTGTTCGTCAAACCGGCGCGTGGCGGGTCGTCGATCGGCGTCAACCGGGTCACGGCGTGGGATCAGCTGGCCGTCGCGATCGCCGATGCGCGTAAACACGACCCCAAGGTGATCGTCGAGGCGGCTGTGCCAGGGCGCGAACTCGAATGCGGCGTGCTGGAATTCCCCGACGGCAGGGTGGAGGCGAGCACCGTCGGCGAGATCCGGGTGGCCGGCGTGCGCGGACGGGAGGACGCGTTCTACGACTTCGCCACCAAGTACCTCGAGGACGCCGCCGAACTGGACGTGCCAGCCAAGGTCGACGACGAGGTCGCCGATGAGGTACGCCGGCTGGCCATTCGGGCGTTCCGTGCGATCGACTGCCAAGGCCTGGCGCGCGTCGACTTCTTCCTGACCGACGACGGCCCGGTGGTCAACGAGATCAACACCATGCCGGGGTTCACCACGATCTCGATGTACCCCAGGATGTGGGCGGCCAGCGGTGTGGACTACCCGACCCTGCTTGGCGCGATGGTGGACACGGCGCTGGCGCGCGGAACCGGGCTGCGTTAACCAGCACGCGCTGGGTCGACCGGGTTGGCGGGCATCGCCTTGGCTACCGCCTCCGAGATCTCCTGGATCGGTGTCGGGCCGGATCCGCTCGGCAGCGTGAGGGCTATATATACCGGGCGATCCACCGCGAACCAGGTGCTCCTGTCTGCGTCGGTCAGCTCGAACCATTGCACCGGGTCGACCACCTGGATTGGCGCGCCGACGACGAATTCTGCGGGCCGGTCCAGCCCGCAGCGCAGGATGACCGGTTCGGATTCTGCCTCTGCTCGCCACGCGGCTGCACCAGGTGGTGCGGGGTCGGCCGCCGGTGCGCGCCGGTAGTCGCCCAGCTGCTCGGGTAACCCAGCCATCAACGCATTGCACTCGGGGCTTGTCGCCTTTGGGGCGGGCACCGTCGCGATGGGCACCGTCTGCTGCTGCGGTGGCGGCTGACGCAGCACGGCGATCGCCAGCACCGCGACGATCGCAGCCACGGCCAGGCCGATCGCGGCGATGAGAAGGGAGCGCGGCGGTCCATCTCCGCTGCTGTCGGTCGACGGTGCCACGGGGGCAACTCTAGGGGCCGGCTCCGTTGGCGATGGGGCAGGTCAGCGTGCGCGTGATGCCCGCGACCTGGCGGACGCTCGGCACGACCGTGTCCTGCAGGTCGCTCATGGTGTCGGCTCCGATGCGCACCACGACGTCATACGGGCCGGTCACGTACTCGGCGGACAGCACTCCGGCCAACCCGGCCAGCTGCTTGGCGACGACCTCGGCGCGGCCCACATCGGTCTGGATCAGCACGAAAGCCTCGACCACCCGGTGTCTCCTCCGTTTCCGCTGCATAGACTCCACGCCGCAGGGACCCCAAAAGTACCGCAGGATTGCCCGGGGTTCAGCGCACGAACGATGGTCGGCAGGAGGTGCCATGGCCAGCAAGGAGCCGGCCGACAGCCTGGCGGGGCTGGGGGAGTTCGCCGTCATCGACATGTTGGTCGCCGAGCGGGACCAGCCGGCCGTCGTCGCCGTCGGTCCTGGCGACGACGCCGCCGTGGTGGTCGCGGGCGACGGCAAGACGGTGGTGTCCACCGACATGCTGGTGGAGGGCAGACACTTCAGGCTGGACTGGTCGTCGCCGCACGACGTCGGCCGCAAGGCGATCGCCCAGAACGCCGCGGATATCGAGGCGATGGGTGCCGCGGCGACCGCGTTCGTCGTCGCGTTCGGCGCGCCTGCGGAGACGTCGGCCGCGGAGACGCTGGAACTTGCTAACGGAATGTGGCAGGAGGCCAGACGGTTCGGTGCCGGGATCGTCGGCGGGGACCTGGTCAGCGCTCCGCAGTGGGTGATCTCGGTGACAGTGCTCGGCGACCTGGCGGGACGCGCACCGGTGCTGCGATCCGGGGCGCGAGTGGGTGACACGTTGGCCGTCGCTGGCAGTCTGGGCCGGTCGGCTGCCGGATACCACCTGTGGCACAACGACATCGGCGGCTTTCCCGCTCTGCGGGCCGCACACCTCGTTCCCGAGCCGCCGTACGGTCAGGGCCGCGTCGCCGCCGACGGTGGCGCGACCGCGATGACCGACGTCTCCGATGGGCTGTTGGCCGATCTCGGCCACATCGCCGATGCGTCCGGCGTCGGTATCAACGTGTCCACCGCGGCGCTGGCCGACGATCATGGTGCGCTTGCCGAAGCCGCCGCGGTCGCAGACGTCGATGCGTGGGCCTGGGTGCTCGGCGGCGGAGAAGACCACGCGCTGGTCGCGACCTTTTCCGGCGCGCCGCCGCGGGGCTGGCGAGTGATCGGCACGGTGATCGACGGGGCGCCGCGGGTGCTTGTCGATGGCGACGAGTGGCACGGAAGTACGGGCTGGCAGTCATTTGACTGAGCCGAGCCGCTAGGTTCATCTCTCGTGGCCGCACGCCCCCTGAATGAGTTGGTCGATGAAGGCTGGGCGCGCGCGCTGGAACCCGTCGCCGCCAAGGTCGCGCAGATGGGGGAGTTCCTCAGGGCGGAGATCGCGGCCGGCCAGCACTACCTGCCCGCTGGACAGAATGTGTTGCGCGCCTTCACTTTTCCGTTCGATCAGGTGCGGGTGCTGATCGTCGGGCAGGACCCGTACCCGACGCCGGGGCACGCGGTGGGACTGAGCTTCTCGGTCGCCGCCAACGTGCGGCCGCTGCCGCGCAGCCTGGAGAACATCTACAAGGAGTACGGCACCGATCTCGGTTATCCCCCTCCGGCCACCGGCGATCTCACGCCGTGGGCCGAGCGCGGGGTGATGCTGCTCAACAGGGTGCTGACCGTGCGGCCGGGTACCCCGGCGTCGCATCGCGGCAAGGGCTGGGAGGCCGTCACCGAGTGCGCGATCCGGGCGCTGGTGGCACGGTCGCAACCGATGGTCGCGGTGCTGTGGGGCCGCGACGCGGCCACGCTCAAGCCGATGCTCGACGGCCGCGACTGCGTGGCGATCGAGTCGGCGCATCCCTCGCCGCTGTCGGCGTCGCGGGGATTCTTCGGCTCGCGGCCGTTCAGCCGCGCCAATCAGCTACTCGAGCAGATGGGTGCCGAGCAGATCGACTGGCGGCTGCCCTGATCGCGGCTCTAGCCGCGGGTGACCTTGCCCGCCTTGATGCAGGACGTGCAGACGTTGATGCGCTTCTTGTTACCGCCGGGACGGGTCACGGCGCGCACGCTCTGGATGTTCGGGTTCCAACGACGGCTGGTCCGGCGATGGGAGTGCGAGACCGACTTGCCGAAGCCGGGGCCTTTCCCGCAGATATCGCAGACGGCAGCCATATCGAGAACTCCTTGAATCAGTGCTTCGGGGGCCTTGTCATTTCCATGGAACCGATCGCGGTTCGACCCGACAACCTGACCAGGATACCGGGCCGCAAACCGAACGCCAAAACGCTGTCCACCGGGTGCGGAACAGGCCGGTCGATGTGACCGGTGATGTCACGCCCAATGGATAGGCTGACGCGCACCGGGGTGTTCCATTATCGGGTGGGAGGCGGGTGAGGGATGGCCGGTTCTGGTCGACGGCTGGACGCATCTGCCCTGCGTGACTGGGCCCACACCTCCGTCGGTGACCTGATCGTGCACGCCGACGAGATCAACCGGCTGAACGTCTTCCCCGTCGCCGACGCCGACACGGGCACCAACATGCTCTTCACGATGCGCGCGGCCTGGGCCAAGGCGGACGCCGGAACAGGCGGCGACGTCGCAGCTGTGGCCGCGGCAATGGCCGACGGCGCGCTTCACGGGGCCAGGGGCAACTCCGGGGTGATCCTTTCGCAGATTTTGCGCGCCCTCGCCGACGTCGCCGCCGAAGCCACCGCCGAGCGAGGGGGTGAGCTGACCGAGGTCGACGGGGCTGTACTCGCCGCCTCGCTGCGCCACGCCGTCGGCCTGGTCGTGGCGTCGATGGGCGAATCGGTGCCGGGAACCATCGTGTCGGTGCTGCAGGCGGCCGCCGGAGCCGCAGAAGACGCCGTCGCCGAGAACATCGAACTCGGCGGGGTGGTGACGGCAGCGGGAGACGCGGCGGTGGTCGCGCTCGACAAGACCACCGAGCAGCTCGACGTGCTCACCGACGCGGGCGTGGTCGACGCGGGCGGCAGGGGGCTGCTGGTGTTGCTCGACGCGCTCGCCAAGACCGTGTCCGGCCATGCGCAGGCCCGCCAGGAGTATCTGCCTGCCCCGCCCGACATCGGCAACACCGTCGCCGCACCTGGTCCGCGTTTTGAGGTGATGTACCTACTGACCGGCTGTCAGCCCGACGGTGTCGAACAGCTCCGTCAACGCCTCGACGAACTCGGTGACTCGGTCGCCATCGCGGCGTCGGCGTCCGACGGCGGCGGTCGTTATTCGGTGCATGTGCATTCCGACGATGCGGGCGGCGCCATCGAGGCCGCGCTGACGTTCGGGACACCGAGCCGGATCCAGATCACCTCGCTGGCAGGGGGCGCAACGCTTGCACCTGGCGGCTGGACACGCGACCGCGCCGTGCTGGCGGTCGTCGACGGAGACGGCGCCGCCGAATTGTTCGCGGGCGAGGGCGCTTACGTCCTGCGGCCTGATCCCAATGCGACCGACCCGACGTCCGCGGTGACCGCCAAGCAGCTGCTGCGTGGCCTCGTCGACACGGACGCGGCCCAGATCATGGTGTTGCCCAACGGCTTCGTCGCCGCCGAGGAACTGGTCGCGGGTTGCACAGCGGCGATCGGCTGGGGCATCGACGTGGTTCCGGTGCCCGCGGGTTCGATGGTGCAGGGACTGGCGGCACTGGCCGTTCACGACGCCGACCGGGAGGCCGTCGACGACGGCTACACCATGGCCCGCGCGGCGGCGGGTGCGCGGCACGGTTCGGTTCGGCGAGCCACCGAGGAGGCGCTGACATGGGCGGGCGCCTGCCAGCCCGGCGACGGCCTCGGCATCGCAGGCGACGAAGTGCTGATCGTCGCCGAGGACATCACAGCCGCCGCAGCGGGATTGATCGACCTGCTTCTCGTCGCGGGCGGCGAGCTGGTCACCGTGCTCAGTGGCGCCGACGTGGATCCCGCTGTCGGCGAAGCGCTTTCCGGGCATGTGCACCGCGAGCATCTCGGTGCCGAGCTGGTGACCTACCACACCGGCCATCGCGGAGACGCTCTGTTGATCGGGGTCGAGTAGCAGTGGTTGCGCTAACCGACCGGCTCGACTACGTCATCGGGACGAAGTCTGCAGGTCCCCTCGAGCAGCACTTCGGCATCCGTACGGTCAACGATCTGCTTCGGCATTACCCGCGGAAGTACAGCACGGGCACAACGGTGCTCGGGGAGGATAGCGATCCGCCCGAGGAAGGTGAACACATCACCTTCGTGGACACGATCACCAAGGCCGAAGTGCGGTGGACGAACCGCAAGCCGAAGCGTGAATATCTCGTCATCACCCTTGGTGACCGCCGACCCAAGGTGACGGCGACTTTCTTCAACGCAAAGTTCATCAAGAAGGGGCTGGTCGAGGGCGTCCGCGTGATGCTGTCCGGGGAAGTCGGATATTTCAGGGGCACAATGCAATTGACGCATCCCGCCTTCCTGGTCCTGAATTCCGGCAAGGGTTCCCGATCTCTGGCGAAGATCGCGGAAACGTCCAGAACCAGCGACGGCGACCTGGAACTCTCGGGTTTCGAGCGGGACTTCTTCCCGATCTATCCGGCCAGCGCGAAGGTGCAGAGCTGGGATATCTACGCATGCGTCCGTCAGGTCCTCAACGTGCTCGATCCGGTTCCCGAAACGCTCCCGGCACCGTTTGTGGGCGAACACGATCTGATCTCCGAAGACCGCGCACTGCGTGATATCCATCTGGCTGAGAGTGCAGCCGACCGTGAACGCGCACAACAGCGCCTGACTTATGACGAAGCCCTCGGGCTGCAGTGGGCGCTGGCGGCGCGCAGGAACAGTGAACTCGGCGCGTCGGGGCCGCAGGCGCCGAGGAAGAACGATGGGCTGCCCGCAGAACTGATGGAGCGGTTGCCGTTCGAACTGACAGCGGGCCAGCGGGAAGTGCTGGAAACGCTGTCTGCCGAGCTCGCCACCACCCGTCCGATGAACCGGATGCTGCAGGGGGAGGTCGGTTCCGGGAAAACCATCGTATCGGTGCTGGCCATGCTGCAGATGGTGGACGCGGGCTACCAATGCGCATTGCTCGCGCCGACGGAAGTGCTTGCCGCCCAACATGCCCGCTCGGTGCGCGACGTTCTCGGTCCGTTGGCGATGGCGGGTCAGCTCGGGGGTGCGGAGAACGCGACTCGGGTGGCATTGCTGACCGGGTCGATGACACCGCAGCAGAAGAAGCAGGTGCGCGACGAGGTCGCCGCGGGCGAGGCGGGAATCGTCATCGGCACACACGCCCTGCTCCAGGACGCCGTCGACTTCCACAACCTGGGCATGGTGGTGGTCGACGAGCAGCATCGGTTCGGCGTCGAACAACGAGATCGGCTGCGCGCCAAAGCACCCGCGGGCCTGACGCCCCACCTGCTGGTGATGACCGCCACCCCGATTCCGCGTACCGTGGCGCTGACCGTCTACGGGGACCTCGAGATCTCGACACTGCGTGAACTGCCGCGCGGCCGCCAACCGATCGCGACCAACGCCATCTTCATCTCCGAGAAACGCTCGTGGCTGGACCGGGCGTGGGCGCGCATCACCGAGGAGGTACAGGCGGGCCGCCAGGCTTATGTCGTGGCGTCGCGCATCGACGAGACCGACAAGGCCGACACGAAGGAGACCGGACCACCGGCGACCACAGTCGTCGAGTTGCTCGAGCATCTACGCCACGGGCCACTGTCGGGGCTGCGGCTCGGTTTGATGCACGGCAGGCTGTCTGCCGACGAAAAGGATGCCGTGATGGCCGCGTTCCGCGCTGGTGAAATCGATGTTCTGGTGTGTACCACCGTCATCGAGGTCGGCGTCGACGTGCCCAACGCGACGGTGATGTTCGTGATGGATGCCGACCGGTTCGGCATCAGCCAGCTGCACCAGTTGCGGGGCCGCATCGGCCGCGGCGAGCACGCCAGCCTGTGTCTGCTCGCGACCCGATTGCCTGCGGCGTCCAAGGCAGGGGAACGCCTGAAAGCGGTGGCAGGCACGCTGGACGGCTTCGAACTGGCAGACCTCGACCTCAGGGAGCGCCGCGAGGGAGACGTGTTGGGTTACAGCCAATCCGGCCGATCCATCTCGCTGCGATTCCTTTCGCTGTTCGACCACCGCGAGATCATCGAAACCGCCCGCGACTTCTGCCGAGCGCATTACGAGAAGGATCCCGCCGACCCCGGGTTGGCTCTTCTGGCAGCCGAATTCACCGATACCGAGCGCGTCGAATACCTGGACAAGTCATGAGCCGTAAGCGGCTGGTATTGCTCGCGATGGCGGTGATGCTGACCGTCGTCGTCGCCTATCAGACGGTCGCGTCGGCGCAGCGTGCAGCATCATTCGTCGCTCAGGCAGACGCCCCCGCCGTGGCGGCGGGTGTCGACGTCCTGGCCGGGATTGCGCAGATACCGGTGCGCATCCGCGGGTTCGATTACCGCCGAGCAGCGTTCGGAGACGCGTGGACCGACGACAACCCGGCGCCGGGCGGCCACAACGGCTGCGACACCCGCAACGACATTCTCGATCGTGATCTCGTCGACAAGACGTATGTCGCGATCAGCCGGTGCCCCAACGCGGTGGCGACGGGTACCTTGCACGATCCCTACACAAGCGAAACCATCAATCTTGTGCGCGGAAACCAGACGGGTGCGGCAGTGCAGATAGACCATCTCGTGCCATTGGCCTACGCATGGGACATGGGTGCCCGCGGCTGGACCGACGAGATGCGGCTGCGCTTCGCCAACGATCCCGCCAATCTCCTTGCCGTAGACGGTGATGTCAATCAGGACAAGGGCGACGGGGAGCCGGCTGTGTGGATGCCGCCGAATCGCGCGTTCTGGTGTCAGTATGCGGTGCAGTTCGTCGCGGTGCTGCGCGGCTACGAATTGCCCGTCGACGCACCCTCGGTGCCCGTGCTGCGTGACGCGGTCGAAACGTGTCCCACGGCCTGAACCTCGACCGTAGCCTGCCTGTTGGGGAAGCTCGGCGCAGAATCTTCACGGCAGTGGGTTACGACGGCGACCGAACACCCGGATGGGACGTCGTATGAAGCGAGTTGTCATAGTAGGTAGCGGGCTGGCGGGGTTGAGCGCCGGATACCGGCTTCGCGAGCGGGGTTGGCAGGTAAAAGTTTTCGAGTCTGCCGACCGTGTCGGTGGCCGGGTGCTTTCGGAGTCCGAGGACGGCTTCGTGTTCGATGTGGGACCGGTCATCATCACGGACAAGTACACCGAGTACATGAAGCTTGTTCGAGGCGTGGGCTTGCTTGACGAGGTCGTCGACTGCGCGCCGCAAATGGGCGTGGTCAACGGCAACGAGCTTCACATTCTCGATACCCGTAAACCGCTTAGGTCCTTTCTCACGACCAAGCTCTTGCCTGCGCGGGCGAAAGTGCGGTTAGTGACCAGCGGGGTGCGGCTGATGAAACCCCTGTTCGGTATGAGCCCCTACGACGTGAGCAACCGAGTGCAGTACGACAACGAGTCCATCGAGTCCTACGCCGACCGCATCTTCGGACGTGAAATCAACGATCTGTTGATTGAGGGATTGGCGCGGACCATGGCAACAAGTTCACGCGACCGGGCGTCGGTGATCGAGTTCTTCGCCGGCGCCGTGCTCGCGTCGGGCAAGATGCAGACGGTAAGGGGTGGGCTGCAGCTCTTGCCCGACCGGTTGGCCGACCTGCTCGATGTGCACCTCGACTCGCCGGTCACCGCCGTCCACCGCAACGAGTGCGGTGTCGAAATCCAGTACCAGGACAAGGTTGGGGCACCGGCTCAGGTGCAGGCTGACGCGTGTGTGATCGCAACTGTTTTTCGGGATGCCGTCGAGATTTACGCTCCGCTGAAAGAACATGGGGCAGAGCTTCTCGAAGCGACGAAGGACGCAGGTTGCATCACGGTGCGACTCACGTATGACAGAAAAACCGACAAGGACCCGTTTCTCATCATGGTGCCGACGGCGTCGTCGCAAGAGGTGGGCACGCTGTTCATCGAAAGGGTCGAGGCGACCGACGGCGCTTCAGCAGGCACCAGCCATATCACCGCTTTCATCCCAACCCATTCCGACGACTTCGCCGCATGGAACGATGATCGTCTGATCGGAGTCGTCCGCGAGCTTGTGGAGCGCCTCTTCACGGAACTTTGCGGCACCTTCCGCACCGGCCGCCTCACTCGGTGGTCGTACGCGTCGCATCGGGGTGAAGTCGGCTATTACACGGCCCTTCAGCAATTCCTCAACAGTTACCCGGCAGATGAACCAGTCCAGGTCGCCGGCGATTACTTGGCGACATCCGGACAGGAGTCCGCCGTGGTCGCCGGAAACAACGCGGCCGACAGAATTCTCGCGCACCACTGACGGGTTCGTCGGCGGCGGTTGAGGCTGTGAACGCTGACATCTACGAAACCGCGACACTGCGAACTCTCTACGCGCGCGTCGGCGGCAATCGCCACGCAGACCCCGCGACCGCAATGCGTGACGTCCTCGGGGTCGCCGGGTCAGTGCTGCTGACTCGCCGAAGCAATGGCTAGCGAACTGACGCCCGTGCCCGTCGCCGCACTCGCGCACGGCCTCTGTCTGTACCGTGGCGCCAAAGCATGGCTGTGCCTGCCGCGTCGTCACGCAGCAAGGACCAGACAGCGGGTCGTCGGATGCCTGGCAGGATGACACGGTGACGGTCAGCCCGCACCGACGCCGGGTGCCCACGTCCACCGAAGCGTTGCTTGTCGGCCTGTTGCTCTGTGCGGTGCTCGGGGTGTGGCTGCGCGAAGGTCTTGCTGGCAACGTCACACTGGCCACCGCGGGCACCGTCTTCTGCGGTGTGTTCGTCCAAGCCCTGCCGTTTCTCGTACTCGGTGTGCTGGTCAGTGGTCTGATCGCGGCCTACCTGCCGCCGGAGCGGCTGGCCCGCTGGCTGCCGCAACGACACGGCGCCGCTGTGCTGGTCGGCGGGATTGCGGGGGCGGCGTTGCCCGGCTGCGAGTGTGGCTCGGTTCCGATGGCGCGACGGCTCTTCGGCGACGGGGGGGCGGTCGGTGCGGCGTCACTGGCGTTCATGCTCAGCGCGCCCGCGATCAACCCGGTCGTGCTTGTCGCGACAGCGGTTGCGTTTCCGGGTGAGCCGCGAATGGTCGTCGCTCGCTGTGCGGCCTCCCTGGCGACCGCGGTGATCATGGGGGCTGCGTGGTCACGATGGGGTCGCCCCGCCTGGATCACCCAGCCCGTCCCACGGTCTGACGACGAAACCGCGTCCCGGTGGACGGTATTCAGCGAGGCGGCGCGCCATGATTTTGTTCAGGCGGCGTCCTATTTGGTGATCGGAGCGGCGGCAGCGGCGGCGATGCGGGTCGCGGTGCCGCCGTGGGTGTTTGAACACGTCGCCGGCCATCTGATCGTTGGCGTCCTTGTGATGGCGCTGCTGGCGTTCGTCCTGGCGTTGTGCTCAGAGGCTGACGCGTTCGTCGCGGCGAGCCTGACCATGGTCCCGCTGGTGCCACGACTGGTGTTTCTGGTGGTCGGGCCTGCCGTCGACGTCAAGTTGGTGGCAATGCAGACAGGTCTGTTCGGGCGTGCGTTCGCGCTGCGGTTCGCCCCGCTCACCATGGTTGTCGCCGCGACGTCGGCCACCGTCATCGGCCTGCTCGTTCTGGGTGGTCGCTGATGAGACGCGGCACCGAGAATGTCCTACTGTTCCTGCTCGGGGTCAGCGTGTTGATGATCGCGATCACCGGCGTCTACACCCGATACGTGAGACCGGCGTTGCTGCCGTGGCTGTTCGCGTCGGCGGCGGTGCTCATCATTCTTGGCGTCAGCGCGATGATTCGCGACATAAGGCAGTTCGATCCTGCTGCGGAGTCTCACCAGCACCAGCACCAGCACCAGCACGGCCGCGGCATTACCTGGTTGATGGTCGTCCCCATCGTCGTCCTGGTCTTCGTGGCGCCGCCAGCGCTGAATCCCCGAGCCCTGAGCGGATCGGCCGCGCCATTGTCCGACAACACCCGGAAGCCCTTTGCCGCCCTGCCGCCCGGGGGGGCACCGGCGATCCCGTTGCCAGAAGTCTTGATGCGCATTGCCGTCGGACCAGCCGGCGGCATCGATGGCCGGTTGATCACCATCACCGGCTTCACGATGAAAGAAGCCGATCGGGTCGATCTGGCCAAGATCGTTATCGTGTGCTGTGCCGCCGATGCGCAGCTCGCGCGGCTCCACTTGTCAGGATCCGCAGTATCGGTCGCAGCTGGTCTGCCCGACAACACCTGGGTGCGAGTCCAGGGCATCGTCCCAGCGGGACAACACTATTCGGGCACGTCGTCCATCCCCACCGTCGAGGTGTCCAGCGTCATCCCCATCCCGGCCCCGGCGAACACCTACGGCTCGTGAGGCTTGACTATCGCCGTGGGGGTGCTCTATCCGGCGTTCGGCACGTCGCTACTTGTGGTGCTAGGTGACGATCTCGCAGCCGACAAATATGACGTAAGCGCCGGTTCCTAAGTGCCGGTGTAGGTTTCGGGATCCGGTCGGAACCGCGTCCCGTCGTCGAGCCCGTTGAGGGTGGCCATCTCGTCGTCGATCAGCTCGAAGTCGAACACCTCGAGGTTCGACTTGATCCGCTCCGGCTCCGACGACCGCGCGATGACCACGTTGCCGAGCTGGATGCTCCACCGGATCAGCACCTGCGCGGGCGTCTTGCCGTGCGCCTCAGCGACCGAGACGATCGTCGGGTTATCGAGAAGCCGGCCGACCCCAAGGGGGCCGTATGCCTCCGTGACGACGTCACGGCTCGCGTTGACGGCCCGCAGCGCAGCCTGATTCAGCAGCGGGTGCAGCTCGATCTGATTGACGACGGGGGCGACAAAGGACAGGTCGACGACGTTGGACAGGTGTTCCTCGTTAAAGTTGGCGACGCCGATCGACCGGGCGTGGCCCACGCCCCGACAGGCCAACAGCCCGCCCCAGCTGTCGATGTATTTACCTTGCTCGCCGGCGGGCCAATGGATCAGGTATAGGTCGACGTAGTCGAGACCGAGGCGTTCAAGGCTGGCCGCCAGGGCATTCTGTGACGACTGGAAGCCCTGGTCCTCGGTGGCCAGCTTGGTGGTGACGAACACCTCCTCGCGCGGCACCCCCGACGACGCGATGGCGCGTCCGACGGCAGCCTCGTTGCCGTACGCCGCCGCGGTGTCGATCAACCGGTAGCCCGCTTCCAGCGCCGTCGACACTGCCAGCTCCGTCTCGGCGTCCGAGAGCTCACCGACCCCAAGACCGATCACCGGCATCGTGTGGTCGTCGTTGAGAGTGACGGAAGGAATTGCAGCCGCCGACGTCATGTCACCTATCCCTGCTTGGTTGGCTTAATTGAAAGTCCGTGGATCGGGACCCAACCGAGTTCCATCGCCCAGCGACGAGATGGACGACATGTCCTGCTCGGTCAGCTCGAAATCGAACACGTCGAAATTGCTCACAATCCGCTCGGGGGTCACCGACTTCGGGATGACTATATTGCCGAGCTGGATATGCCACCTAATCAGTACCTGTGCAGGCGTTTTTCCATACGCGTCCGCAACCGCGGTCACCGTCGGGTCGTCCAATAGTGCGCCCTGGCCCAGGGGAGCCCACGCCTCGGTGGCGATGCCGAGTTGAGCATGCGCTTCGCGCAGCTCCTCCTGCTGCAACCGCGGATTCAACTCCACCTGGTTGACGGCGGGAACGATCCCGGTCGCGTCGATCAGGATTCGCAGGTGCTCCGGCTCGAAATTACTCCCCCCGATCGACGAGATCCGCCCCTGATCGTGCAGGTGGGCGAACGCCTTGAAGGTTTCGACGAACGTGTTCTTGGCGGGCGTCGGCCAATGGATGAGGTACAGGTCGAGACGGTCGATGCCGAGGCGTTGCAGGCTGGCGTCGAACGCCGCCAATGTGCTGTCGTATCCCTGGTCGGCATTCCAGAGTTTCGTCGTGATGAAGACGTCGTCGCGGGCAATTCCGGATTCAACGAGCGCCTCGCCGACCTCGGCCTCGTTCCCATAGATGGATGCGGTGTCGACATGCCGATAGCCCGCGTCAAGCGCGGTCGCCACGGCTCGTACCGTGTCATCGGGTGGCGTCTGGAAAACGCCGAGTCCGACCTGCGGGATCGAGTTACCGTCGTTCAGCTTTATCAAGGGAGAAGCCATGACTGGGAGTCTGCCAGTGCATCCTGTGACTTCCGATAGCGCAGGATCCGCGTCGTTGAAGCCCGACTTCGCGGACAGGGTGCAAAAGGTCGTCGGCGCGCCGACGATGCACACCATCGCCCGGATACCCGACCGGATCAAGCGCCTGCTGCTGGGCGGGCGTTCGATCACCATCGACGGCAACACCCTGGACACCACGCTGCAACTGATGCTGGCGACTTCGCGCTTGTCGGGTCGTGAAGGGCTGTTCCTCAGCGAGGATGTGGCAACCGCCCGCAGCCGCCTGAATCTCACGGCGTCGCAATTTCCCCGGGTAAAGACCGATGTCACAGTGACCGACGTCTCCGTGCCGGGACCCGGCGGTGACATCCCGGCGATTCACATCCGCTCGACGGGCGATGACGGGGCGCCGCTGCTCGTCTACTACCACGGCGGTGGCTTCGTCGAAGGCGGCTACGAAACGCACGGCAACCTGTGCGAGGTCATCTGCCAGGACGCAGGCGTCCATGTGCTGTTCGTTCGCTATCGGCTGGCGCCCGAGCACAAGGCGCCCGCGGCCCTCGACGATGCGTATGCGGCGTACCTGTGGGCGCGTGAGCATGCCGCCGAACTCGGCGCTGATCCGGCCAGGGTCGCCGTCGGCGGCGACAGCGCAGGGGGCAACCTCGCCACGGTGGTGGCGCGGTGTGCGCGGGACGACGGTGCTCCGCCGCCCGTTCTGCAGTTCCTGCTGTATCCGATTACCAATTTCACGGGCCGGACCAGATCGATGGGCCTGTTCGCCGACGGGTTCTTCCTTCGCCGCTGGGACATGGACTTCGCTCACGACAAGTACATCGGGGGCTCCGGTGTCGACCCAGCCGATCCCCGGTTGTCGCCGCTGCTCGCCGACGATCTGTCCGGCCTGCCACCCGCCTTTCTCATCACCGCAGGCTTCGACCCACTCCGCGACGAGGGCCGCCAGTACGCGGAGGCACTGCGCGCCGCGGGTAACTCGGTTGACGCCCGCGAATACGGTTCGCTGATTCACTCGTTCCCTAATTTCTTCTGTCTCGGCGGAGGCAGCGCCGCGGCGACCCACGAGATCATTTCTGATCTGCGCGCGCATCTGAACCGCAGCTGACGAACCCAGATAACCTCGCCGGTACCCTTGACCCCGTGGCCACGAATTCCAAGAAGAACGCCCGCTACGACCTCAACGCCGCCGACCGCAGGCGCAACCTGTTCATTCAGGTTGGTTTGACCGCGATCGTGGTGTTGCTCGGCGTCGGGCTGGTGCTCTACATAGTGATGGGCGCCGATAAGAAACCGGCCGCAGGCGAGACAAAGTCGATCCAGGTGTCGTCGAGCAAGCTCATCACCAAGGAGGGCACCACAGAGCCCAAGGCCGTGGTGTCGCTCTACGAGGATTTCCTGTGCCCGCACTGCGGCGAATTCGAGCGGAAATTCGGGCCGACGATCAGCCAGCTCGTCGACAGCGGAGCGATCGCAGCGGACTACTACATGGTCGCCATCCTCGACTCGCCGAGCACCGGGAACTACTCGTCGCGGTCCGCCGGCGCCGCCTACTGCGTCGCCGACGAATCGAAGGACGCATTCCGTCGCTTCCACTCCGCGCTGTACGCACAGCAGCCAGGAGAAACCGGGACGAGCTTCCCCGACGACGCCCGGCTTATCGAGGTCGCCAGGCAGGCGGGTGCCGGCGGCACCGTGCCGGACTGCATCAACAAGGGCAAGTACGTCTCGATGGTCGAGGGACTGGCCAGCGCTTCGGGAATCCAATCCACCCCGACGGTCAAGATCAATGGCCAGGAATTCGACGTCAGCAACTCGACACCTGACGACCTGGTCGCTGCGGTCAAGGCGATCGTCGGTGACGTGCCCGGCCTGATGTCCAAGCCGGAAGCCCCGACCCCGACCGCGCCGCCAGGGGCGCCGTGACCGTCACCGCAGACAGCCCGGCCGACCCCGCGACCAGCGAGTCGCGGCAGGGCATCGAGGTGCGCACCGCGAGTGCGGTGTGGGTGCTGATCGCGGGCGTTGCCGGACTCGCCGCCGCACTGACGCTGACCGTCGAGAAGATCGAGCTTCTGATCAACCCCGACTACGTGCCGTCGTGCAGCATCAACCCGGTGCTGTCCTGCGGTTCGGTGATGATCACGCCGCAGGCCTCCGCGTTCGGCTTCCCGAACCCGCTCATCGGCATCGTGTCCTTCACCGTCGTCGTCGTCACCGGCGTGCTTGCGGTCGCCAAGGTCGCGCTGCCGCGCTGGTACTGGGGCGGGCTGGCCGTCGGCACGCTGTTTGGAGCCGGCTTCATCCACTGGCTGATCTTCCAGAGCCTGTACCGCATCGGTGCGCTGTGCCCGTACTGCATGGTGGTCTGGGCGGTCACCATTCCGCTTCTGGTCGTGGTGTCGTCCATCGCACTGCAGCCACAACTGGGGAGCGGGATGGCGCGGATCATCCACCAGTGGCGCTGGTCGCTGGTCACGCTGTGGTTCACCGCGGTGATCCTGATGATCCTGGTGCGGTTCTGGAACTACTGGTCGACGCTGATCTAACCGCCGCACAGTGAGTCGGCGTTAGGGTACGCGGGTGATCTCGAAAATCCTGGTGGCCAACCGCGGAGAGATTGCGATCCGGGCGTTTCGCGCCGCCTACGAAATGGGGATCACCACCGTCGCGGTGTATCCCTACGAGGATCGCAACTCCCAGCACCGACTGAAGGCCGACGAGTCCTACCAGATCGGCGAGACCGGCCACCCCGTCCGCGCGTACCTGTCGGTCGCCGAGATCATCCGGGTAGCCAAACAGGCGGGCTGCGACGCGGTCTACCCCGGATACGGGTTCCTCTCGGAGAATCCCGATCTGGCCGCGGCCTGCGCCGAGGCGGGCATCACCTTCGTCGGGCCTGGCGCCGATGTGCTGGAGCTGACGGGAAACAAGGCCCGCGCAATCGCCGCGGCCAGGGCCGCGGGGCTGCCGGTGCTGAGGTCGTCTGCGCCGTCGGCTTCAGTGGATGAACTGGTCAGCGCCGCCGCGCAGATGGAGTTTCCGCTGTTCGTGAAGGCGGTGTCCGGCGGTGGCGGCCGCGGCATGCGCCGGGTGACCGACCCCGCCGCCCTGCCGGAGGCGATCGAGGCCGCCAGCCGGGAGGCCGAATCGGCCTTCGGCGACCCGATGGTCTATCTCGAGCAGGCCGTGCTCAACCCGCGTCACATCGAGGTCCAGATCCTGGCCGACCGGCACGGCAACGTGATGCACCTGTTCGAGCGTGACTGCAGTCTGCAGCGCCGACACCAGAAGGTCATCGAGCTGGCGCCCGCGCCGAACCTGCCCGAGGAGCTGCGGGAAAAGATCTGTGCCGACGCCGTGGCGTTCTCGCGCCAGATCAACTACTCGTATGCCGGCACCGTGGAGTTCCTGCTCGACGAGCGCGGCCACCATGTGTTCATCGAGATGAACCCGCGGATTCAGGTGGAACACACCGTCACCGAGGAGATCACCGATGTCGACCTGGTCGCCAGCCAGATGCGCATCGCCGACGGCGAAACGCTCGAGGCGCTGGGGCTTTCGCAGGAGACGTTGACGGTTCATGGCGCCGCGATGCAGTGCCGGATCACCACCGAGGACCCGGCCAACGGCTTCCGTCCCGACACCGGCCGCATCACCGGCTACCGCAGTCCCGGCGGCGCGGGGATCCGGCTGGACGGCGGCACCAACCTTGGCGCGGAGATCAGCGCGCACTTCGACTCGATGCTGGTCAAACTCACCTGTCGCGGACGCGATTTCGCCGCGGCCATCGCCAGGGCCCGGCGCGCGCTGGCCGAGTTCCGGATCAGGGGCGTTTCGACGAACATCCCTTTCCTGATGGCGGTGGTCAACGATCCCGACTTCCGGGCAGGCCGGGTCACCACATCGTTCATCGATGAGCGGCCCTATCTGCTGACCGCGCGCACGCCTGCCGACCGTGGCACCAAGATCCTCAACTACCTCGCCGATGTGACGGTGAACCAGCCGCACGGCCCGCGTCCCTCCACGGTCTATCCGCACGACAAGCTGCCCGAGATAGATCTGGCGACCTCGCCGCCGCCGGGCAGCAAGCAAAAGCTGACCGAGGCCGGCCCGGAGGGGTTCGCACGGTGGATGCGCGAATCCAAGGCCGTCGGCGTCACCGACACCACGTTCCGCGACGCGCATCAGTCGCTGCTGGCGACGCGGGTGCGCACCAATGGGCTGTTGATGGTGGCGCCCTACATCGCCAGGATGACGCCGCAGCTGCTGTCCATCGAATGCTGGGGCGGCGCGACTTACGATGTGGCGCTTCGGTTCTTGAAGGAAGACCCGTGGGAGCGGCTGGCCGCACTGCGGGAGGCGGTACCCAACATCTGCCTGCAGATGCTGCTGCGCGGACGTAACACCGTCGGCTACACCCCGTACCCGGAGCTGGTCACCAAGGCGTTCGTCGAGGAAGCCACGGCCACCGGAATCGACATCTACCGCATCTTCGACGCGCTGAACAACGTCGAGTCGATGCGTCCCGCCATCGACGCCGTACGCGAAACAGGCACGGCGATAGCCGAAGTCGCGATGAGCTACACGGGTGATCTGTCGGATCCCGGCGAGAACCTGTACACGCTGGACTACTACCTGAAGCTCGCCGAGCAGATCGTCGATGCCGGTGCGCATGTGCTGGCGATCAAAGACATGGCCGGGCTTCTGCGTCCGCAGGCGGCCACCGCGTTGGTCGGCGCGCTGCGCAGCCGGTTCGACCTACCGGTGCACGTACACACCCATGACACTCCGGGCGGTCAGCTGGCCACCTATCTTTCGGCGTGGCAGGCAGGTGCCAGTGCCGTCGACGGCGCCGCAGCGCCGCTGGCCGGTACCACCAGTCAGCCCGCGCTGTCCTCGATCGTGGCCGCCGCCGCGCACACCGAATATGACACCGGGCTGTCACTGGCCGCGGTCTGCGAGCTCGAGCCGTACTGGGAGGCGATGCGAAAGGTCTACGCGCCCTTCGAGTCTGGGTTGCCTGCACCGACTGGACGGGTGTATCACCACGAGATCCCCGGCGGCCAACTGAGCAACCTGCGCCAGCAGGCCATCGCGCTCGGACTGGGGGACCGGTTCGAGCAGATCGAGGAGAACTACGCCGCCGCCGACCGCATCCTCGGCCGGTTGGTGAAGGTGACGCCGTCGTCGAAGGTGGTCGGCGACCTTGCATTGTCATTGGTCGGGGCCGGCGTGACCGCCGACGAGTTCGCCGCCGACCCAGCGCGATTCGACATCCCGGACTCCGTCATCGAGTTCCTGCGCGGCGAGTTGGGCGACCCGCCGGGCGGCTGGCCGGAGCCCCTGCGCACCAAGGCGCTGGCGGGTCGGCCACCTGCCAAGCCGACGCAGGAGCTCACACCCGACGATGAAGCGGGCCTCGCGCTGGCGGGCCCGGAGCGTCAGGCAGAATTGAATCGCCTTCTGTTTCCCGGTCCCACAAAGGAATTCGACGCGCACCGCGATCTGTACGGCGACACCTCGAGCCTTTCGGCCAACCAGTTCTTCTACGGGCTGCGGCGCGGGGACGAGCACCGCGTCAAGCTGGAGCGCGGCGTCGAGCTGCTTATCGGGCTTGAGGCGATCTCCGAACCCGACGAACGCGGCATGCGCACGGTGATGTGCATCCTCAACGGGCAACTGCGACCGGTCGTGGTGCGCGATGCCAGCGTCGCGAGCGATGTGCCCGCCGCGGAGAAGGCCGACCGCGGCAACCCCGACCATGTCGCCGCGCCGTTCGCGGGCGTGGTCACCGTTGCCGTCGCGTCCGGGGACAAGGTGGAAGCCGGACAGACCATCGCCACCATCGAAGCAATGAAGATGGAGGCGGCCATCACCGCCCCGAAGGCGGGGACCGTCAGCCGCATCGCCGTATCGGAGACCGCGCAGGTCGAGGGTGGCGACCTACTGGTGGTGGTGAGCTGACCCGCATCGTCGCAGGCACCCTTGGTGGGCGGCGCATCGCGGTGCCCGCACAGGGCACCCGCCCGACGACCGACCGGGTGCGAGAGTCGCTGTTCAACGTGCTGGCCGCCCGCATGGACCTGCACGGCGTGTCGGTGCTCGATCTGTATGCCGGCTCCGGTGCGCTGGGCCTCGAGGCGCTGTCGCGCGGCGCGGCCACCGCGACGTTCGTCGAATCCGACCAGCGGGCCGCGGCGGTGATCGACAAGAACATCAACACCCTCGGGGTCACGGGCGCCACGCTGCGCCGCGGTACCGTCGCGTCGGTGCTGGCGGCGGGCACCGAGACGGCTGCCCAACTCGTGCTCGCCGATCCGCCCTACGAGGTGGGGGAGGCCGAGGTGAACGAGATGCTGATCGCGCTGACCGGTCGCGGCTGGACGACCGAAGGCAGCGTCGTCGTTGTCGAACGCGCCGCGTCCGGGCCTGAACTGACCTGGCCGGACGGCTGGCAGCCATGGCGGGCCCGCCGCTACGGCGACACCCGACTCGAGATGGCGGTTCTCGATGTCGCCGCCAGCGCGGCTCGTTAACTCGATGTCGCCGCCAGCGCGGCTCGTTAACTCGATGTCGCCGCCAGCGCGGCTCCGAACGTGACCTGAGCTGCCCTGATAGCGTCGTCATCCATGAGCGGCGCGGTGTGTCCGGGATCTTTCGACCCGGTGACCCTCGGCCATGTCGACGTTTTTGAGCGCGCGGCCGCCCAGTTCGACGAGGTGGTGGTGGCTGTGCTGGTCAACCCCAACAAGACGGGCATGTTCGATCTCGCCGAACGCATTGCGATGATCGAGGAGTCGACGGTGCACCTGCCCAACCTCCGGGTCGAATCGGGCCAGGGTCTGGTAGTCGACTTCGTGAAGACCCGCGGGTTGACAGCGATCGTCAAGGGGCTGCGCACCGGCACCGACTTCGAATACGAGTTGCAGATGGCCCAGATGAACAAGCACATCGCCGGTGTGGACACGTTCTTCGTCACCACCGCGCCGAAGTACTCCTTCGTGTCGTCGTCGCTGGCCAAAGAGGTGGCTTCGATGGGCGGGGACGTGTCTGAGTTGTTGCCCGAGCCGGTGAACCGACGGCTGCAGGCCAAGCTCAAGGGTTAGTTGAGCGCGAGTCGGGTAACCACGGCAGTGGCGCACAGCCCATTGCGCCGACCAACCCACCGAATTAATCGGAGATATTGCCGTGGTTCAAACATTTGTTCAGTCGACCGATGACGTCGTCAAATTTCTCAAAGACCAGCACAACTTGATCAAGGACATGTTCGAGGAGGTGTTCTCGGCGTCGTCGGACGACGCGCGCCGAAAGGCCTTCACCGAACTGCGTCAACTCCTCGCGGTGCACGAGACCGCCGAGGAAATGGTCGTCCACCCCAGGGTTCGCAACGAAGTCGAGGGCGGCGACATCATCGTCGACGCTCGTCTGATCGAGGAGCACGACGCCAAGGAACAACTATCGGCGCTCGAGGCGATGGACATCAGTTCCAAGGAGTTCCTCGACGAGTTGACGCTGTTCCGCGGCGCGGTGATCGACCATGCCGAGCGCGAGGAGGTCGAGGAGTTCAGCAAGTTACAACGTGAATTGGACGCCGACGACCTCGGCCGGATGGCCAAGGCCGTGATGGCCGCCGAGGCAATTGCGCCGACGCGCCCCCATGCCGGCGTCGAATCGGCCAAGCTGAATTTCGCCGTCGGTCCATTCGCGTCGATGCTCGACCGCGCTCGCGACGCGATTAAGAGCGCGATCGCGTAACGAATTCATTGACCAGGCAAAGACCGCCCCCGGGAGCTAATTCCGGCGGCGGTCTTTGTGCATGCTCGATATGCCGATCGCGCCGGTATTGACATAATGTGGCCGATATAAGGGCGGGCCTGGGTGGTGCCACTGGAAGTCGGCCGGCGACACACCGGCGGCGATAGCGTAGTCACAGAGGTAACACCAGGCACACTGGTAACAACAACTACGCCTGGAGGGTGTGCCGTGTACCGAGTATTTGAGGCTCTCGACGAACTTGGCGCGATCGTCGAAGAGGCGCGCGGAGTTCCCATGACGGCGGGCTGTGTGGTGCCCCGCGGCGACGTGCTCGAGCTGATCGACGACATCAAGGACGCCATCCCCGGCGAACTCGACGATGCACAAGACGTGCTCGACGCGCGTGACCAGCTGCTCAACGAGGCCAGGGAGCACTCCGGGTCGATGGTGGCGACGGCCAGCGCCGAGGCCGACTCGATGCTCAACCACGCCCGTACCGAGGCCGACCGGCTGCTGGCAGACGCCAAGGCGCAGGCCGACCGCATGGTCGCCGAGGCGCGTCAGCACAGCGAGCGAATGGTGGGCGAAGCCCGCGAGGAAGCCGCCCGCATCAGCGCGACGGCAAAGCGTGAGTACGAAGCCAGCGCAGGCCGCGCGAAGGCCGAGGCGGACCGCCTGATCGAGAACGGCAACCTCTCCTACGAGAAGGCCGTCCAGGAGGGCATCAAGGAGCAGCAGCGTCTGGTGTCGCAGACCGAGACCGTGCAGTCCGCCAACGCCGAGGCGACCCGGCTCATCGATGCGGCCCATGCCGAGGCCGACCGACTGCGCGGCGAATGCGATATCTACGTCGACAGCAAGCTCGCGGAGTTCGAGGAGTTCCTCAACGGAACGATCCGTTCGGTCGGCCGCGGCCGCCACCAGTTGCGCACCGCCGCAGGTACGCACGACTACGTCACGCGCTAACCACCGCGGCATAGCCGGCGGGCCTGCCAAATACGAGTCGTAGGATCGTCAGTATGGCGACGCACAGGAATTCCCGCTCGCCGCTCGTCATCAACATCGCCCGGCTGGGCCGGCGGCCGGGCTCGATGATGACGTTCCAGGAGACGGTGCCAAGCCCGGCGCGCATCGGTCTCGAGCTGGCGGCGATCCCCGAGGGCGCACCGCTCGAGCTCGACCTGCGGATCGAGTCGGTGTCGGAAGGCGCGCTGGTCACCGGGACGATGTCGGCGCCGACGACGGGGGAGTGCGCGCGCTGCCTCACGCCGGTCACCGGGGACGTCGAGATAGACCTCACCGAGCTCTTCGCCTACCCCGACAGCGCGACGGAGGCGACCACCGACGCCGACGAGGTCGGACACGTCGTCAACGACTCCGTCGACCTCGAGCAGCCGGTCATCGACGCCGTCGGTCTGGCACTGCCGTTTTCGCCGCTGTGCGGACCGGATTGCCAAGGGCTGTGCCCTGATTGCGGCATCCCGATGGCGACCGCGGAGCCCGGCCACCATCACGAGAAGATCGATCCGCGCTGGGCGAAGCTCTCCTCGATGCTGGAGACCGACGATAAGTGACGGGTGATCGTGCCGCTCTGGTCGAGGCGCTCGGGATCGAGCTGCCCGACGAGCTGCTCACCATGGCGCTCACGCACCGCAGCTATTCCTACGAGAACGGCGGTCTGCCGACCAACGAACGGCTCGAGTTCCTCGGCGACGCCGTGCTCGGGCTGACCATCACCGAGG
The DNA here is from genome assembly GCF_003719305.1 of Mycolicibacterium stellerae. Taxonomy (GTDB): domain Bacteria; phylum Actinomycetota; class Actinomycetes; order Mycobacteriales; family Mycobacteriaceae; genus Mycobacterium; species Mycobacterium stellerae. The sequence continues at coordinate 203,129 of NZ_RARC01000002.1, read as the reverse complement.
AGCTCTATCACCGGCATCCCGACCGCTCGGAGGGCGATCTGGCCAAGCTGCGCGCCAGCATCGTCAACACCCAGGCGTTGGCCGACGTCGGTCGCGGCTTGACGGACGATGGGCTCGGCACCTACCTCCTGCTTGGCAAGGGAGAGGAGAACTCCGGCGGTGCAGGCAAGTCGAGCATTCTGGCCGACGGCGTCGAATCCCTGCTTGGCGCAATCTATCTCGAGCATGGCCTATCGGGTGCTCGCGAGGTGATCCTGCGGTTGTTCCGCTCGCTGATCGAGACCGCGCCGACCCTCGGTGCGGGTCTGGACTGGAAGAGCAGCCTGCAGGAGCTGGCCGCCGCGCGCGGCATGGGCGCGCCGTCCTATTTGGTGACCGCGACCGGACCCGATCACGACAAGGAGTTCACCGCGACGGTCGTCGTGATGAACACCGAGTACGGCAGGGGCGTGGGCCGCACCAAGAAGGAAGCCGAGTTGAAGGCCGCGGCCTCGGCATGGACGGCGCTGTCGGCCTCAAACGTCGATGCCTGAACTCCCCGAGGTGGAGGTCGTTCGGCGGGGCCTGCAGGCACATGTGGCGGGCAAGACCATCACCGCCGTGCGGGTGCACCATCCCCGCGCCGTGCGCCGTCACGAGGCGGGACCCGTCGATCTGACGGCGCGGCTGCTGAACGTGCGCATCACCGGAACCGGCCGCCGCGGCAAGTATCTGTGGCTCACCCTTGACGACGACTCCGCGTTGGTCGTCCATCTCGGGATGAGCGGACAGATGCTGTTGGGACCGGTCCCCAACGAGGGGCACCTGCGGATCGCGGCCCTGCTCGACGACGGCACCACGCTGAGCTTCGTCGACCAGCGCACGTTCGGCGGGTGGATGCTGACCGACGTGGTCACCGTCGACGGCACCGACGTTCCTGTGCCCGTCGCCCATATCGCCCGCGACCCGTTGGATCCGAAGTTCGACCGTGAAGGCGTCGTTACGGTGTTGCGGCGCAAGCATTCCGAGATCAAGCGCCAATTGCTCGATCAGACCGTGGTGTCGGGCATCGGCAACATCTACGCCGACGAGGCGCTGTGGCGCGTCAAGATCAACGGAGCCAGGCTGGCGTCGTCGCTGAGCCGCAAGCAGCTCGGCGCGCTGCTGGACGCCGCAACGGAGGTGATGACCGATGCGCTTGGCCACGGCGGCACGTCGTTCGACTCGCTGTACGTCAACGTCAACGGCGAATCCGGGTACTTCGAGCGATCGCTTGACGCCTACGGACGCGAGGGTGAGCCATGCAGGCGCTGCGGTGCGGTGATGCGAAGGGAGAAGTTCATGAACAGGTCGTCGTTCTACTGCCCACGGTGCCAACCAAGACCGCGCGTCCGCCGGGACTAGACTCGCCCCGCGAGCGCGCGTGTTTGCACACGACACGCCGCGAAATTGCGGCCAACTGCGCACGTTCGCGCGGCAAGGGGAGTCATGACGGAACTCTGGGTTGAGCGCACTGGCGTGCGCCGCTACACCGGGCGCAGCACCCGGGGCGCGCAGGTGCTCGTCGGCAACGAGGACGTCGAGGGGGTGTTCACCCCCGGTGAGCTGATGAAGATCGCGCTCGCGGCCTGCAGCGGCATGGCCAGCGACGCACCACTGCAACGCAGGCTGGGCGAGGACTACCAGGTGACGATCGAGGTGTCCGGGGCGGCAGACCGCGACCAGGAGCGCTACCCACACCTCGACGAGCGGATGAAACTCGACCTGTCCGGGCTGTCGGACGACGAGGTGGCGCGGGTGCTCACCGTCGTGGAGCGGGCGATCGACCAGGTGTGCACGGTCGGCCGCACCCTGAGATCCGGGACCAAAGTGACATTTGGGGTTAGTGGTGCAGGAGTTAGCTGACGTTCGGCTGACGGCATGGGTGCACGGCTACGTACAGGGCGTCGGGTTCAGGTGGTGGACCCGCTCGCGAGCCCTGGAGCTGGGGTTGACGGGGTACGCGTCGAATCGGTCCGACGGGCGCGTACAGGTCGTCGCGCAGGGGCCTCGTGACAACTGCCAGCGCCTGCTTGACCTGCTGGAAAGCGGTAACACGCCGGGCCGCGTCGAGAAAGTCGTCGCGGATTGGTCTGAAGTCGGCGACGCGATAGCGGGCTTCACCGAGCGATAGCCTTCTCGGCTGTAGTGTGGCCCATCGTGCACCTCAAGAGTTTGACGCTGAAGGGCTTCAAGTCCTTTGCTTCGCCGACGACTCTGCGCTTCGAACCGGGCATCACCTGCGTCGTCGGACCCAACGGTTCGGGCAAGTCCAACGTGGTCGACGCGCTCACCTGGGTGATGGGCGAGCAGGGCGCCAAGACCCTGCGCGGCGGCAAGATGGAAGACGTCATCTTCGCGGGCACATCGTCGCGGCCACCGCTGGGCCGGGCCGAGGTCACCGTCACGATCGACAACTCCGACAATTCGCTGCCGATCGAGTATTCCGAGGTGTCGATCACCCGCCGGATGTTCCGCGATGGTGGCAGCGAATACGAAATCAACGGCAGCAGTTGCCGTTTGATGGATGTGCAGGAACTGCTCAGCGACTCGGGCATCGGCCGCGAGATGCACGTCATCGTCGGACAGGGCAAGCTTTCGGAGATCCTCGAGTCCCGCCCGGAGGACCGGCGGGCATTCATCGAAGAGGCCGCAGGTGTCCTCAAGCACCGCAAGCGCAAAGAGAAGGCGGTCCGCAAGCTCGACTCGATGTCGGCGAACCTGGCCCGGCTGACCGACCTCACCACCGAGTTGCGCCGCCAGCTCAAGCCGCTGGGCAGGCAGGCCGAGATGGCGCGCCGCGCGCAGACCATCCAGGCCGACCTGCGCGACGCGCGGCTGCGGCTGGCAGCCGACGACCTGGTCACCCGCAGAGGCGAATTCAACAACACCAACCAGGCCGAGACATCGCTGCGGCGCGAACACGACGAGATGACCAGCCGGCTGGAAGCCGCCACCGTTGAGCTCGACACCCACGAATCGGCGGTCGCCGGGCTGAGCGAGCGCGCCGAGGCCGCACAGCAGAGCTGGTTTCGGTTGTCCGCGCTGGCAGAACGCGTCAGCGCGACGGTCCGGATCGCCAGCGAACGGGCCCAGCACCTTGAAACCGAGCAGGAGGCGTCCAGCGGGGCGGACCCCGACGCACTCGAGGCCGAGGCCGACGAGATCGCCGCGCGCGAGCGGCAGCTGCTCGCCGAGCTGGGTGAGTCCCGCGAGCGGCTCACCGCGGCCCGCGACGAGCTGACCGAACGTGAGCGCATCGCCGCTGAAGCCGAACGCGCACACCTGGCGGCGGTGCGCGCCGAGGCCGACCGCCGCGAAGGGCTGGCCCGGCTGGCTGGCCAGGTCGACACCATGCGCACCCGCGTGGAGTCCATCGACGAGACCGTCGCGCGGCTGACCGAGAACATCGAAGAGGCGGGCACCCGCGCGCAGCTGGCCAAGGCCGAGTTCGAGACGGTGCAGGGCCGCGTCGGTGAGCTCGACGCGGGCGAGGTCGGGCTCGACGAGCAACACGACCGCAGCGTGACAGCGCTGCGGCTCGCCGACGAACGCGTCGCCGAGCTTCAGGCCGGGGAGCGAAGCGCAGAGCGTCACGTCGCGTCGCTGCGCGCCCGCATCGACGCCCTTGCGGTCGGCCTCGACCGCAAAGACGGCGCCGCGTGGCTGCAGAGAAACCTTTCCGGCGCAGGGCTTTTCGGCTCGGTGGCCAATCTGGTCAAGGTGCGACCCGGCTACGAGGCGGCCATCGCGGCTGTGCTGGGTGCGGCGGCCGACGCCGTCGCCGCCGAGAGCTTCGGTGCCGCCCGCTCGGCCGTCGCCGCGCTCAAGGCGTCCGACGGGGGACGCGCGGCGATCGTGCTCGGCGACTGGCCCGTCGAGGCGACCGTGCAGTCGGGCTTGCCGCCCGAAGGCGCGCTGTGGGCGACCGATCTGGTGGACATGCCGTCGCGGTTGCGCGGCGCGCTCACCGCGATGTTGTCCGGTGTCGCGGTGGTGCGCGATCTGGCCGCGGCGCTCGACCTGGTGGCGGCGCGCCCGCAGCTGCGTGCGGTCACCGCCGACGGCGATCTCGTCGGCGCGGGCTGGGTCAGCGGCGGGTCGGATCGCAAACCCAGCACCCTGGAGATCACCTCCGAGGTGGAGAAGGCCCGCGGCGAGCTGACCGCCGCGGAAAAGCAGGCCGGCGAGCTGAGCGCCGCGCTGTCCGGTGCGCTGGCCGAGCAGAAGGCCCGCCAGGACGCCGCCGAGCAGGCGTTGGCCGCGCTCAACGAGTCCGACGCCGCGATCTCGGCGATCTACGAGCAACTGGGCAGGCTCGGCCAGGACGCCCGCACCGCCGACGACGAATGGCAGCGGCTGATCCGGCGGCGTGACGAGCTGGAGATCGGTCGGGTGCAGACCGTCGAGGAACTGGCCGCACTCGAGCAGCGGCTGCACAACGCCGAGCAGGCGCCCTTGATGGACGCCGCACCGACCGACCGGCAGGTCACCGTCGCGGCCGCCGAGGCCGCCCGGTCCGCCGAAGTCGAGGCGCGACTCACGGTTCGTACCGCCGAGGAGCGGGCGAACGCCGTTCGCGGGCGGGCGGATTCACTACGTCGTGCCGCGGCCGCCGAACGGGAGGCTCGGCTGCGGGCCCAGCGTGCGCGGGAGGCTCGCGAACACGCCGCGGCCGTCGCGGCGGCGGTCGCCGATTCGGGGCGTGTCCTCGCGCAGCGTCTGCACGCGACGGTCGGGGTCGCATCGCGCCGTCGTGACGCGGTGGCCGCCGAGCGCCGTCAACGGATCGACGCACTGGCCAAGGTGCGCGAGCAGGTCGCCGAGTTCAGCTCGAAAATCGCCGCGGTCACCGAGGCGCTGCACCGCGACGAGGTCGCCAAAGCCCAAGCGGCGCTGCGGATCGAGCAGCTCGAGCAGCAGGTGCTCGACCAATTCGGAATGGCGACCGACGACCTGATCGCCGAGTACGGACCCGACGTGGCGCTGCCGCCGTCGGAACTGGAGATGGCCGAATACGAACAAGCCCGCGAACGCGGCGAGCAGGTCACCGCGCCCGCCCCGATGCCGTTCGATCGCTCCACCCAGGAACGCCGGGCTAAGAAGGCCGAACGCGAACTCAACGAGCTCGGACGAGTCAACCCGCTGGCGTTGGAGGAGTTCGCCGCGCTCGAGGAGCGCTACAACTTCCTGTCCACCCAGCTGGAGGACGTCAAGGGCGCGCGAAAGGACCTGCTCGACGTCATCACCGACGTCGACACCCGCATCCTGCAGGTGTTCACGGAGGCCTTCGTCGACGTGGAACGCGAGTTCACGCAAGTGTTCTCGACATTGTTCCCCGGCGGTGAGGGCAGGCTGCTGCTCACCGATCCCAACGACATGCTGACCACCGGCATCGAGGTCGAGGCGCGCCCGCCCGGCAAGAAGATCAAGCGGCTGTCGCTGCTGTCGGGCGGCGAGAAGTCGTTGACCGCGGTCGCGATGCTGGTGGCGATCTTCCGGGCCAGGCCGTCGCCGTTCTACGTGATGGACGAGGTGGAAGCCGCACTGGACGACGCCAACCTGCGCCGCCTCATCTCGCTGTTCGAGCAGCTGCGGGAACGCTCGCAGTTGATCGTCATCACCCACCAGAAGCCGACGATGGAGGTCGCCGACGCGCTCTACGGCGTGACGATGCGCGACGACGGCATCACCGCGGTGATCTCGCAGCGCATGCGCGGCCAAGAACTGGTAACCGCGGGCTGATGTGCCTCGCCGAAATTGACGTTTAGGCGCGAACTACTCGCATTTTCGCGCCGAAACGTGAGTTTCGGCGCGCTAGGAGACGGGTGTGACGCCTCGGTGGCGTAGCGACGCCAGGTCGGCCGCACCGCAACCGTGCAGGCAGATCTGCAACTCGGCGATGAAGTTGACAAGCCAATCCAGCACGGCCGCAGTCGATTCGATGGCCGGTGCGAGCAGTGGACGCGCCACCGCGACGACGTCGGCGCCCAGCGCAAGTGCCTTGGCGGCGTCCATGCCGGTGCGGATTCCTCCCGATGCGACCAGCGATACGTCGGGCAGCGTCTGACGCACCTCCTGCAACGCCTGCGCGGTGGGGATGCCCCATTCGGCAAGGGCCGGGTAGCGGATCTCGCCGTAGCGGACGTACTGCTCGACACGCGCCCACGAGGTGCCGCCCGCGCCCGCCACGTCGACGGCGGCGATCGGGCAGCCCACCAGTTCGGCGGCTGCCGTCGCCCCGATGCCGTGGCCGACCTCCTTGAGCATCACCGGGTAGTTGATCGACCTGGCGATCTCCCGGAGCCGATCGACCGAGCCGGAGAAGTCGGTGTCGCCCTCGCGCTGCATGGCCTCCTGCAGCGGATTGGTATGTACCGCAAGTGCATTCGCGCCGACGCGATCAAGCGCGTCGACCAGCTGTGGCACCAGCTCTTCGGACAGTTGCGCCAACCCGATGTTGCCGACCAGTAGAGCATCGGGCGCGACGTCGCGCACCGCGAAGCTCGCCGCCGCGACCTCGTCGCCCAACATGATGCGCTGCGAGCCGAGCATCATGCCGATCCCGAGCTTCTGCGCGGCGGCGGCCAGATTGCGGTTGATGACACCGGAAAGTTCGGCGCCGCCCGTCATCGCCCCGATCAGCACCGGCGCCTCGAGCCGCACGCCAAGGAAGTCGGTGTGCAGATCGATGGCGCCCAGATTGGTCTGGGTCAGCGCGTTGTAGGGCAGCGCGACGCGCTCCAGGCCCGTCGTCACGGTCTGGTAGTCCACCGCCTCGGTCAGGCACACGTCGATGTGCCTGGCTTTACGGGACTCCATTCCGTTAGCCAAGGTCGCTTTGCTCCTCGCGTCCGCGGTGGGCTGCATGCTCACCGTCTACCCACATTGGGACAATGGCACGGTGTCCGAGGGTCTATGGATCGCAATCGCGGTCATCGCCGTTCTGGTCGTCGCTGCTGTCGTGGTGTTCGGCCTGGTCCGATCGCGCCGCGGCAAGATCAGCCTCGACTCGTCCACCAGCACAGACACTGCCACACCCGTCGACAGGTCCGGCGGATACACCGCGTCTTCTGGCATCTCGTTCACACAATCGTCAGCATCTGCGACAGCGCCGCCGCCCGCCAAGGCGCCGCCGGAACGCCTCGACACCAGCGGCCTGCCCGCCGTCGGCGACGACGCCACCATCCCGCGTGACGCGCCCAAGCGGCCGATCGCCGACATCCAGCTGCCCGAGCCGGCCGCCGAACCGGCCTCTCGTGAACTTGATGCCATCGCCCCGACTGAAGGCCGCCTCGAGCGGCTGCGCGGGCGGCTGGCCAAATCGCAGAACGCGCTGGGCAAGAGCATGCTCGGGCTGCTCGGCGGCGGCGATCTCGACGAGGACTCCTGGGAGGCCGTCGAGGACACGCTGCTGATCGCCGATCTGGGCTCGGTCGTCACCGATTCTGTGGTGACCGCGCTGCGCGAGCGACTGGCCAGCGGCCGGGTACGCACCGAGGCGGACGCCCGCGCGGTGCTGCGTGAGGTGCTTGTCGCCGAGCTGCACCCGGAGCTGGACCGCTCGGTCAGGGCGCTGCCACACGACGACCACCCGGCGGTGATGCTGGTCGTCGGCGTCAACGGCACCGGTAAAACCACCACGGTCGGCAAGCTGGCCCGTGTGCTGGTCGCCGACGGGCGCAGGGTGGTTCTCGGCGCCGCCGACACCTTCCGCGCGGCCGCTGCCGATCAGCTGCAGGCCTGGGCCTCGCGAGTGGGCGCCGAGGTGGTGCGCGGCGCGCAGGGCGCCGATCCCGCGTCCGTGGCGTTCGACGCCGTCGACAAGGGCATCCAGGCGGGCGCCGACGTCGTCCTCATCGACACCGCAGGGCGGTTGCACACCAAGACCGGGTTGATGGACGAACTCGGCAAGGTCAAGCGTGTGGTGAGTAAGCGTGCGGCGGTCGACGAGGTGCTTCTGGTGCTGGATGCGACCATCGGTCAGAACGGTTTGGCACAGGCCCGCGTGTTCGCCGACGTCGTCGACATCACCGGCGTGGCACTGACCAAACTCGACGGCACAGCAAAGGGCGGAATCGTGTTCCGTGTGCAACAGGAATTGGGTGTGCCGGTCAAACTCGTCGGCCTCGGCGAAGGGCCCGACGATCTCGCGCCGTTCGAGCCCGAAGCCTTCGTCGACGCACTCCTCGGTTAACGAACGCGTGTCAAAACCGCGCGATGTAACACCGCCGAAACGTAACCGGCGTATCCGTTCACACGAGCGAAACACACAGGCGTCTTAGACGAAACAACCACTCAGCATTGTTCTGGACCAGGTCAACGGTCGTAAAAACCTTTGCGGCCCTGCCTCGTCAAAGGAGGAAACTGCGAGTGGATGGATTCCCGACTTTGGGCATACCGGACACCGGTGATACCGCGTGGATGCTAGTCAGCTCCGCGATGGTGTTGCTGATGACACCGGGCCTGGCGTTCTTCTATGGCGGCATGGTTCGCGCCAAGAGCGTGCTCAACATGATCATGATGAGCGTCAGCGCCATGGGCGTCGTGACGGTGCTGTGGGTGCTCTACGGCTATTCGCTAGCGTTCGGCAATGACGTCGGAAATCTCTTCGGAGATCCGACACAGTTCTTCGGGCTCAAGGGTCTGATAGGCGGAAACGCTGCGGAAGCAGTCGTCGCCGACCCGGCAGCCGGCGTGGAGGCCGCCGACGCGGTCCAGATTCCATTGGTGTTCACATTCCCTGCGACCGTCTTCGTCGCCTTCCAGCTGATGTTCGCGATCATCACCGTCGCGCTGATTTCCGGCGCGGTGGCCGATCGCCTCAAATTCGGCGGCTGGTTGCTGTTCTCGGCGCTGTGGGCGACGTTCGTCTACTTCCCGATCGCCCACTGGGTGTTCTCCTTCGACGGCGGCACCGCCGAGACCGGTGGCTGGATCGCCAACAAACTCGCAGCGATCGACTTCGCCGGTGGCACGGCGGTTCACATCAACGCGGGTACGGCGGGTCTTGTGCTGGCGATCATCCTCGGCAAGCGCAAGGGCTGGCCGTCGACACCGATGCGTCCGCACAACCTGCCGTTCGTCATGCTCGGCGCGGGCCTGCTGTGGTTCGGCTGGTATGGCTTCAACGCAGGTTCGGCAACCTCGTCGAATGGCACGGCCGGCTCGACGATGATCACCACGACCGTCGCCACGGCCGCGGCCATGCTGGCATGGCTACTCACGGAACGAATTCGGGACGGCAAGGCCACCTCGCTGGGTGCCGCCTCGGGCATCGTGGCGGGTCTTGTCGCGATCACGCCGTCCTGCGGCTCGGTCAACGTTGTCGGCGCGCTCGTGATCGGCTTCGTCGCCGGTATCTTGTGTGCACTCGCCGTGGGCCTGAAATACAAACTGGGTTACGACGATTCGCTCGACGTTGTCGGTGTCCACCTAGTCGGCGGATTTATCGGCACGCTGATGATCGGCCTGGTGGCCGCACCCGAGACCTATAACGGTGTCGCGGGTCTGTTCTACGGAGGCGGATTCGACCAGCTTTGGCGCCAGGCAGTGGGCGCAGGCGCCGTTTTCGTCTACTGCGCGGTCGCCACGACTATCTTGGCTTTCATCGTGAAGTTCACCGTGGGGCTCCGTCTTGACGAGGAGGATGAATCCACCGGACCTGACGAAGCCGAACACGCAGAATCCGGCTACGACTTCGCTACGGTCGGCAGCAGTTCGGTTCTCGGTCGACCAAGCCCGGAGGAATGAGGGAAATGAAGCTGATTACTGCGATCGTCAAACCGTTCACGCTCGAAGACGTCAAGACGGGCCTCGAGCAGTCGGGAATTCTCGGAATGACCGTCAGCGAGGTGCAGGGCTACGGACGCCAGAAGGGCCACACCGAGGTGTACCGCGGTGCGGAGTACTCCGTGGACTTCGTGCCCAAGGTGCGCATCGAGGTGCTCGTCGACGACTCGGCGGTCGACAAGGTGGTGGACGTGATCGTGCAGGCCGCCAGGACCGGAAAGATCGGCGACGGCAAGGTGTGGGTGAGCCCGGTCGACACCGTGGTTCGGGTCCGCACGGGCGAGCGGGGGACCGACGCCCTTTGATCCGCAGGTGAATTGAGACGTCGTCTCCCGGCGCGGCACCGTGAGCGTTAACAGGTAAAGGGCCGGGGGAGGATATGAAAATGACAGAGCAGAAACGAGATTCCGCCGCCGGCGCCCCCTCATCGGGGGTTCCGGCGGCGGTCTCTTCGAACGCCGCGACAGACCTGACCGCGGCGTGCGAGAACCTGCTATCGGGTAGCCATCACCTGGACGCCGCGGCACTGCGCGACGCCCTGCTCGACCTGCACGAATTCTGGCTCTCGTCGAAGGCCACCGACATCGGAATAACCGAGACCAGCGGCTTCGCGATCGTCGCCACCGGTGGCCTCGGCCGCCGGGAACTGCTGCCGTACTCCGATCTCGACCTGATGCTGCTGCACGACAACCTGCCGGCGAAGGTCGTCAGTGAGGTCGCAGAGAACCTTTGGTATCCGTTGTGGGACGCCAATATTCGGCTCGACCACAGCGTACGAACGGTAGCCGAGGCGATGAAGGTCGCAGGCGAGGACATCTCGGCCGGGCTGGCGATGTTGGAGGTGCGCCATATCGCGGGCGATGCCGACCTGTCGACGCTGTTGGTCGGTGGTGCGCGTCGACAGTGGCGTACCGGGATCGCCTCGCGCTTCGACGAGCTCGTCGCACACACCAAGCAGCGGTGGCAACGCAGCGGCCAGATCGCCCACCGTGCCGAGCCGGATCTGAAGACCGGCCGCGGTGGCTTGCGCGATGTGCAGCTGCTGAACGCGCTGGCGATCGCCCAACTGGCCGACGTCTACCCCAGCCGGTCGTTGGCCTCGCCCACCGAAACGCTCGGTGAGGCGCATCTCGCGCTGCTCAACGTCCGCACCGAGCTGCACCGGGTGTCCGGCCGTGGCCGAGAGCTCGTGCTGGCCCAGCATGCCGACGAGATCGGCGCGGCCCTGCGCATCGGTGACCGCTTCGATCTGGCCCGCATGCTCTCCGACGCCGCGCGCACGATCAGCTTCTATGTCGACGCCGGTTTGCGCACCGCTGGTAATGCGTTGCCGCGCCGCGGATTCGCCGCGCTGCGACGACCTGTGCGGCGACCGCTAGACGAAGGAGTGATCGAATTCGGTGGCGAGGTGATCCTTGCCCGCGACGCGCGCCCCGAGCGCGACCCCGGCCTCATCCTGCGCGTCGCCGCCGCCTCGGCGAGCACCGGCCTGCCGATGGCGGCGTCCACTTTGGCCCGGCTCGGCCAATCCGCCCCCGAACTTCGCACACCGTGGCCGCAGCAGGCCCTCAAGGACCTGCTGGTGATGTTGGCAGCAGGCCCGACGGCGGTGGCCACGATCGAGGCGCTCGACCGGACCGGCCTGTGGGGCAGGCTCTTCCCAGAGTGGGGTGCTGTGCGTGATCTGCCGCCCCGTGACGTCGTGCACATCTGGACCGTCGACCGTCATCTTGTCGAGACCGTCTCGCGGGCAAGCGCATTCACCACTCGAGTGTCACGACCCGATCTGCTGCTGCTCGGTGCGCTTTGCCACGACATCGGCAAGGGCAGGGGCGGTGACCACAGCGTCATCGGCGCCGAGCTGGCCACCCAGATCGGCACCAGGCTCGGCCTGTGGCCGTCGGACGTCGAGGTGCTCTCCAAGGTCGTGCGGCACCACCTCCTCCTTCCTCACACCGCGACCCGACGTGACCTGCAGGACACGAAAACCATCGAAGCCGTTGTCGACGCGCTGGAAGGCGATACGGTCCTGCTGGAGCTGTTGGCCGCGCTTGCCGAGGCCGACTCGCTGGCGACCGGGCCCGGTGTGTGGGGCGACTGGAAGGCGTCGCTGATCGGCGACCTGGTGCGGCGCTGCAGGCTCGTCATGGCGGGCGAGGAGCTGCCGCAGCCCGATCCCGTTGACCCGCGCCATCTTTCGCTTGCATCGACGGTGGGCGTGCATGTGGAGATGACGCCGGGGGACAGCCCGCACATCTACCACGTGACGATGATCGGGCCCGATCGGCGCGGACTGCTGTCAAAGGCGGCCGGTGTGCTTGCGCTGAACTCGCTTCGGGTGCATTCGGCTTCGGTGAACGGTCACGAAGGCTCGGCGATCAACACGTTTGTCGTCTCACCGCACTTCGGCTCGCCGCCCGCCGCCGAGCTACTGCGACAGCAGCTCATCCTCGCCCTCGATGGTGAACTCGACGTGCTCGCATCGCTGGATCGCCGCGACCGCGACGCCGCGCAGTACGGCACGGCGCGGGCGGGCGACGTACCCGCCGCGGTGCCCATCAATCACGCCACGGCGCCGCCACGGATCCTGTGGTCGGAGGGCGCGGAGCCCGGCGAGCAGGTGGTGCAGATCCGGTCCACCGACCGCGCGGGCCTGCTTGCGCGGCTGACTGCGGTGTTCGAGCGCGACGGCGTAGACATCGCATGGGCGAAGGTCACCACGCTGGGCTCATCGGTGGTTGACCTCTTCGGTGTCGTGATACCGGCCGCCGCGGGTGACGGCAGCCCGATCCGCGACGAGCTGGAACGCGACCTGTACGCGGTGTTGCCCACCCCGCCGCCTCCGAAGCCGGTGGAGGAAGCCAGCTAGAACCGTGGCGGCGGTGGTCAGCCGACGGGAGCCGCCGGCTGCGGTGCGACGGGGACCTTGGGAGCCGGACTACGCGTCGGCGGCGTGCTGGACACCGCTTCGGCGGGCGGAGCGGAGCAATAACCGTGAGTGTCCGCCACACCACCGGATTTCAGGCAGCAGTAGGTGAGACCCTGCACGTTTGCTATTGCGTCGTGCCAGTTCTGCTGGGCTACACAGGCGTCGTATACCTCGATATCCCATTCACGGGGTTGGGCTCCTGCCGTGAGGCCACCGAGTGCGGCGGCGGCGATCGTCAGGCCGGTCGCCAGCAGCGTGGCGGGCAGAAGCCGACCCAAAGCTGTCGAGGTGGTCATCGAAATAGGGTGTTCGCCTATGTTCTCGGTGCCCGCACTAGACCCGACACTGCGGCTCGACCGCGGCAGCGACCGTCACACACTGCGCCGTTTCGGACGCCAGTTAGTCTTGACGCGTGTTTGAATCCCTTTCCGACCGGTTGACCGGTGTCCTTTCGGGGCTACGCGGCAAGGGGCGGTTGACCGACGCCGACATCGACGCGACCACCCGCGAGATCCGGCTGGCGCTGCTTGAGGCCGACGTCTCGCTGCCCGTGGTGCGCGCGTTCGTCGCCCGCATAAAAGAACGCGCGCGCGGTGCGGAGGTGTCCGCCGCCCTCAACCCGGCCCAGCAGGTCGTCAAGATCGTCAACGACGAACTGGTCGGCATCCTCGGCGGGCAGACCCGTCAGCTGGCGTTCGCCAAGACACCGCCGACCGTCGTGATGCTCGCCGGTCTGCAGGGCTCCGGTAAGACCACCCTTGCCGGCAAGCTCGCCAAATGGCTTCGTGGACAGGGCCATACGCCGCTGCTGGTGGCGTGTGACCTGCAGCGCCCCGGCGCGGTGAATCAGCTGCAGGTCGTCGGTGGCCAGGCGGGCGTCGAGGTCTTCGCGCCGCACCCCGGCGCATCGGGCGAAGGGGCCGCTGACGCCACCCCCGGCGATCCGGTGAAGGTGGCCCGCGACGGCCTCGCCGAGGCCAGGGCCAGACACTTCGACGTGGTCATCGTCGACACCGCCGGCCGGCTCGGCATCGACGACGAGCTGATGTCGCAGGCCGCGTCGATCCGCGAGGCCGTCGACCCCGACGAGGTGCTGTTCGTCGTCGACGCGATGATCGGCCAGGACGCCGTGACCACCGCAGAAGCGTTCCGCGAGGGTGTCGGGTTCACCGGCGTCGTCCTGACCAAGCTGGACGGCGACGCTCGCGGTGGCGCGGCGCTGTCGGTGCGCGAGGTCACCGGCGTGCCGATCCTGTTCGCGTCAGCAGGCGAGAAACTCGACGACTTCGATGTCTTCCACCCCGACCGGATGGCAGGCCGCATCCTCGGCATGGGTGACGTGCTGACCCTCATCGAGCAGGCCGAGCAGGTCTTCGATGCGCAGCGGGCCGAGGAGGCCGCCGCCAAGATCGGCTCGGGCGAGCTGACGCTGGAGGACTTCCTCGAGCAGATGATGGCCATCCGCAAGATGGGTCCGATCGGCAACCTGCTCGGCATGCTGCCCGGCGCCGGGCAGATGAAGGACGCGCTGGCCGCCGTCGACGACAGCCAGCTCGACCGGGTGCAGGCCATCATCCGCGGCATGACGCCGCAGGAGCGCGCCGAACCGAAGATCATCAACGCTTCACGGCGGCTGCGCATCGCCAACGGCTCCGGCGTGACGGTCTCGGAGGTCAACCAGCTCGTCGATCGGTTCTTCGAGGCCCGCAAGATGATGTCGCAGATGGCCGGCCAGATGGGAATGCCGTTCGGCCGCAAGGGTTCTTCGCGCAAGGCCGGCAAGGGCAAGAACAAGCAGGCCGGAAAGAAGAAGGGGGGACGGGGTCCCACGCCGCCGAAGGTGCGCAGTCCGTTCGGCGCGGGTGTGCCGGAGGGCTTCCCCGACCTGTCCAACATGCCCAAGGGTCTCAACGAGCTGCCACCGGGCCTGGCCGACATCGACCTGTCGAATCTGAAGTTCCCAAAGAACTGATGCGGCACCCCAGCCTTCATGTGCGCGGCCTCGGGCTGCCCGATGAAGAGCCGGTGGAGTGGTGGATCGTCGACGGCGTGCTGAGCGCCGAACCGGTCGCCGACGCGCAGACCGTTTTCGACAGCGGGTGGATCGTGCCCGGGCTCGTCGATGCGCACTGCCACGTCGGCCTCGGCGCGCACGGCCCCGCCGAAAACCTCGACGAGTGCATCGAGCAGGCCGAGACCGAACGCGGGGTCGGCGCTCTGTTGCTGCGCGACTGCGGGTCGCCGATCGACACCCGCGCCCTCGACGACCGCGACGACCTGCCCCGCATCATTCGGCACGGTCGCCATCTGGCTCGGCCGAAGCGCTACGAGCGTAATTTCGCGATCGAGTTGGAAGACGAGTCGCAATTGCCCGACGCAGTCGCCGAGCAGGCGCGATGGGGCGACGGCTGGGTCAAGCTCGTCGGCGACTGGATCGACAGGGACGTCGGTGACCTTGCGCCGCTGTGGTCCGACGAGGTGCTCGTCGCGGCGATGCAGGCGGCGCACGCCGAGGGCGCCCGCGTCACCGCCCACGTGTTCAGCGAGGCCGCGTTGCCAGGCCTGATCAGGGCGGGTATCGACTGCATCGAGCACGGCACCGGCCTCACGGACGACACCGTCGCGCTGATGGTGGAGCACGGAACGGCGTTGGTGCCGACGCTGATCAACATCGAGAACTTTCCCGGTATCGCCGACGGCGCTGCGAAGTACCCGGCCTACGCCGGCCACATGCGCGATCTCTACCGGCGCAGCGGCCCGCGCTTCGCCGCCGCGCGCGAAGCCGGTGTGCCGATATTCGCGGGCACGGATGCGGGCAGCATGGTCGCGCACGGCCGCATCGGCGATGAGGTCGACGCGCTGAAGCGGATCGGCATGACACCGACGGAGGCACTCGGGGCGGCGAGCTGGGCCGCCCGCGACTGGCTGGGTAGGCCGTCACTCGAGCACGGCGCGTCCGCGGATCTGGTCTGTTACGCCGATGACCCGCGTACGGGTGCGGTCGTCATCAACCATCCGGCCCTTGTCGTGCTGCGCGGCCGTGCCTACTAGGGCGTGGCTGCAACGGGTCGCGGGCGCGCTCGCGGCCGCACTCGCGATTACGGCCTGTGCTCCGCAGGCCGTAGCCGACCCAAATGCGTTGTGGGCCATTGTGAACGGCCAGTGCGTACCCGATCAGCGCAACAATGGTGACCCTGCCCCGTGCGCGCTGGTCGACCTCGACGGCGGCGAACAGCGTGGCTATGCGGTGCTCAAGGACCTCGTCGGCGCCACCCAGTTCCTGCTGATCCCGACCGGGCGTATGGCGGGAATCGAGAGTTCACAGATCCTGGCCGCCGACGCGCCGAACTACTTCGCCGACGCGTGGCGGGCGCGGTCCTTCGTTGAACAGCGCGCGGGGCGTGACCTGCCCCGCGATTGGCTGAGCCTGGCAATCAACTCCGCGGATGCGCGGTCGCAGGACCAGTTGCACATTCACATCGACTGTGTCCGGGCCGACGTGCGGCAGGCGCTGACGGTGCACGCCGACGAGATCGGCGCGACGTGGCGGCCGTTCCCAGGAAGGCTTGCCGGGCAGCAGTACCGGGCGATGTCGATATCGGGTGACGAGTTGGATGCGGTCAACCCGTTTCGGCTGCTTGCCGACGACTTGCCCGTGGGGGACACCATGGGTGCACAGTCGTTGGTCGTCGTGGGCAGCAACGGAGCCGACGGGCGACCGGGCTTCGTTCTGCTCGCGGGTCGTGCCGACAGCGCGGGCGGCGGCCATGGCGAGGACCTGCAGGATCATTTCGCGTGCCCGCCGCCGGCCGAGGTAATGGGCAAGTAACCTAGGGTTGGGCGAAACCCCAGTCGAACAGCCCAATGGCCTGGCCGTAAAGGTCGCCTTGGCCGTACATCTCCACCACGATCAGCCGGCGGTTGCCCCGCGCAGCGGCGGCGACGAAGGTGTTGCGGGCGAGGTTGGTGAACCCCGTCTTGCCTGCGATGGTGCCCGGATATCGGGTCAGCAACTGGTTTTGAGCGTTGATCGTCTTTCCGGGGAACGGTGCCGAGCGCGCCTGGAAGATTTGGGCTATCAGCGGATAGGTCAGGGCGGCGCGGTAGATCACCGCGAGGTCGTGCGGCGTGGTGACCGACTCCCAGCCCGGCCCGTCGAGCCCCGATGGCGAGGATGCCCGCGTGCTTTTGGCGCCGATGATCGCCGCCTTGCGGTTCATCGCGGCCACAGCGACCTGCTGCCCGCCCAGCATGTCGGCCAACATGTTGGCCGCATCGTTGCCCGACACCATCAGCAGGGCCGACAGCAGCTGCTGTGTGGTGTAGGCCTGGCCCGGTTTCAGTCCCACGCAGGAACATTCGACCTCTGTGTGCGATTGATTTGCGCGCGCGAAGTTGTCGGGCCGCAGGTTGTCGAGTACCACCATGGCGAGCAACGGCTTGATGGTGCTGGCGGGCGCGTGCTGCCCGTAGGGATCCTGGGAAGCCAGAATGCGTCCGGAGTCGAGGTCGGCCAGCAGCCATGCCTGCGCGGGGCCGTCGGGGAGTGCGACAGCGCCTGGCGGCTGGACGCCGGGCTCAGCCGTCGCGGTCGGAACGGCCACCGCCGAGCTCGTCAACGCGAGCGCGGTTACCAACGCAGCCAACATTTTTCGCACGGAGGCTGAGCGTATCCCGTGCAATCACTGGTTTTAGCCGCGCAGAGGTCTCGGATCCATTGCGGATCAACAACTTTTAGTGACGTCGCGTCTACAGCGACGAGACGCTCATCTGCCGGTCCTGGGCGAAGCCCCAGTCGAACAGGCCAATTGCCTGATCCCAGTACGTCGGGCCACCCTCTTTGATCAGCCCGTACATCATGGCTATCACAAGGCGGCGCCCGCCGCGGTCCGCCGCCGCAACGAACGTCTTCTTCGCCGCGTCGGTGAACCCGGTCTTGCCGCCGAGGGTGCCGGGATAGCGGTGCAACAGCTCGTCGTCGTTGACGATCGGCTTATCGCCCTCGGCTGTCGGGAACGTCGCCGCCGGCTGCGCGATCGTCGCCGCGAACACCGGATTGGCCATTGCGGCGCGGAAGATGACGGCCAGATCCCGCGGAGTGGTGGCTCCGGCACCGCCGGGCCCGTCCAGCCCCGAGGGTGTGGTCGCATGCGTGCCAAGCGCGCCGATCGACGCGGCTTTGGCGTTCATCTTGGCCACCGCGGTTTCGTAGCCGCCGATCATGTCTGCCAGCGCATTCGCCGCGTCATTGCCCGACATCAGCAGGATCGCATCGAGTAGCTGGCGCGCGGTGTAGGTGCGACCCGGCTCGATCCCCGCGCAGCTGCACTCGACGTGGGTGTCGGCCTCGGTACCGACGACCGTCGCGTCCAGGTTGGTCACCTCGTCGAGCGCGGTCAGCACCAGCAGGGTCTTGATCGTGCTCGCGGGCGGGTGGGCGACGTCCATCTCACGCTCGGCCAGCACCTGGCCGGTGTCCATGTCGGCCACGATCCATGCGGGCGCAGGTCCGTCCGGGGGTGCCACATTGCCGACGGGTTGGATGTCGGGCTCTGCGTCGGCCAACGGCACGACGGACAGGAAAACCAGGCTCAGGCACGCAGCACTGACAGTGAAAAACCGCCCCATGGGTCCAGCAGCCTAACCCTGATTCTCGTGCATGCAATGTTCGCGCGGGCAGTATGGACGGATGCTGAGCCTCGAAGAGATCTCCGACCGTCTCGAACTGCAACACCTGCTGATCAGCTACTCCGAAGCCATCGATCGCCGCGAGTTCGACGAATTGGACCAGCTCTTCATGCAAGACGCCTATGTCGACTACCGCGATACCGGCGGCATCGACGGCCGGTACCCGCAGATCAAGGCGTGGCTGGCCGAGACGCTGCCCACCTATTTCGAGCGCAACGCCCACATGCTGGGGTTGCCCGCCATCAAGCTCGCCGGTGACACCGCCACCGCCCGCACCTTCTGTTTCAACCCGATGGTGCTCAAGGGCGAGAAACCCAAGGTCATGCAGGTCGGCGTCTGGTACGAAGACGAGTTCGTCCGCACCGCCGACGGCTGGCGGTTCTCCCGCCGCGTCGAGATCAAGTGCTACGACAAGATCCTGTGACCCTGACCGGGCGCGATTTCTCCCGGTAGCGGCTGTTCTGGCACAATGGGCGGCTGTCTGCCGCGGGACTACGGCCCCGCGATGGTCACACACGTAAGGCAAAACCGGATCCGGGCACCTCCGCCCGCGATCGCTGAATTGCAGCGTGGCAATCATCAGGAGAATTCGCTTCACCATGGCTGTAAAGATCAAACTCACCCGGTTCGGCAAGATCCGCAATCCCCAGTACCGCATCGCCGTCGCCGACGCGCGCACCCGCCGTGACGGCCGGTCCATCGAGGTCATCGGCCGCTATCACCCGAAGGAAGATCCGAGCCTCATCGAGATCGACTCGGAGCGCGCGCAGTATTGGCTCGGCGTCGGCGCCCAGCCCACCGAACCGGTGCTGGCACTGCTGAAGATCACCGGCGACTGGCAGAAGTTCAAGGGTCTGCCTGGCGCGGAGGGCACGCTGAAGGTCAAGGAGCCCAAGCCGAGCAAGCTGGATCTGTTCAACGCCGCGCTCGCGGAAGCCGACGGCGGCCCCAGCACCGAGGCCACCACCGCCAAGAAGAAGAAGGCGCCCGCCAAGAAGGCTGCCACGGTTGACGCGGATGCAGCTCCCGAAGCCGATGCGTCGGCGCCGTCGGATGCCGCTGCCGCCGAGCAGGCCGACGAATCGTGAGCTCGGTCGTCGTCGACGCCGTCGAGCATCTTGTGCGCGGCATCGTGGACAACCCCGACGATGTCCGGGTCGACATGGTGACATCCCGGCGCGGCCGCACCGTGGAAGTGCACGTGCACCCCGAGGACCTCGGCAAGGTCATCGGCCGCGGCGGCCGCACCGCGACTGCGCTGCGCACCCTGGTCGCAGGTATCGGCGGTCGGGGCATCCGCGTCGACGTGGTGGACACCGACCAGTAGCGGACCGATGGACCTGGTAGTCGGGCGGGTCGTCAGGGCACACGGGATAACCGGTGAGCTCGTCGTCGACGTCCGCACCGATGACCCGGAAACGCGTTTCGCGCCGGGCACCCGATTGCGGGCACGGCCGAAGAACGGGCCGGAGCGCAGCTATGTCGTCGAGTCTTCGCGTGAGCACAGCGGGCGGCTGCTGGTGAGATTGACCGGTGTCGCCGACCGAAACGCAGCGGATGCGTTGCGGGGCAACCTGTTTCTCGTCGATTCGGAAGAGCTACCCCCGATCGACGACCCCGACGAGTTCTACGACCACCAGCTCGAGGGCCTGCGGGTCGTGACGGCCGACGGGCGCCTGGTCGGCAATGTCAAAGAGGTTCTGCATACCGCGGCGGGGGAGCTGTTGTCGGTGACCTCGGAGACCGGTGCAGAAGTGCTTGTTCCGTTCGTCAGCGCAATCGTCACCGAGGTGTCGCTGGCGGACCAGACCATCGTGATCGACCCGCCCGAGGGTCTGCTGGAGCTGGGCTGACGCATGCTCATTGAAGTGGCGACGATCTTTCCCGAGTATCTCGATCCGTTGCGGCAGTCACTGCCCGGCAAGGCGATTGAGTCGGGCATCGTCGACCTGCGGGTGCACGATCTGCGCCGGTGGACACACGACGTGCATCGTTCCGTCGACGATTCACCCTACGGTGGCGGCCCAGGCATGGTGATGAAGGCGCCGGTATGGGGCGAGGCGCTTGACGAAATATGCTCGCAGGAAACGCTTCTCGTCGTTCCGACGCCGGCGGGCCGGCTGTTCAGCCAGCGCGACGCACAGCGCTGGACTGCAGAGTCGCACCTGGTGTTCGCCTGCGGGCGCTACGAGGGAATCGACCAGCGCGTGGTCGACGACGCCGCAAGGCGCATGCGTGTGGAAGAGGTGTCGATCGGCGACTACGTGCTGCCCGGCGGCGAGTCGGCGGCGCTGGTGATGATCGAGGCCGTCCTAAGGCTGCTTCCCGACGTGTTGGGCAATCCCGCTTCGCACCAATCCGATTCGCACTCAGACGGCCTGCTCGAGGGGCCCAGCTACACGCGTCCGCCGACCTGGCGCGGCTTGGACGTGCCGGACGTGCTGCTGTCGGGCGACCATGCGAAGGTGGCGGCGTGGCGACGGGATCAGGCGCTGGAACGCACCAGGGCACGTCGCCCCGACCTGATCGGTGACGACGCGGAAGGCTAGATCTTCCCGCCTGGGAACATGGTCTTGACGACCTGGGTCATCCTGTCGCGCGCCGCCGCGGCACCTGTTGGGTCCAGCGAGCCCATCGCCAGCACGTAGCGGCGGTCGGGTCCGATCGCACCGGTGGAGACGTGTAACTGGTTGCCGCCGTTCCAGCAGCAGAACCAGCCCTGCTTGACCGCGACCGGCTCGGCGAACAGCCCTTCTGGAATACCGAAACGCTGGGGATAGCCGTCGATTCCGGTCGGCGTCGACTGTGCAAGGTCGCCCATGATGATGCTGGCCTGCTCGGGTGGGAGGCCGCCGCTGCCGTCCAGCAGCATGTCGTAGTAGCGGACGAGATCGCTTGCGGTGCTCGTCGTGACGTCCCAGTGCCCGTTGTAGGGGGCTGTCGTGCCCGACAACCCGTAACGCGCCTTGACGCGGGCGATGACGGCGTTGCCGCCGAGGCGGTCCCAGAAGTTCTGTGCCGCGCCGTCGTCGGATGACCGCAGCATGACGTCGAGGGCTTTGCGGTCTGCGGGAGAGAGCGTCGTCTGGCCCTTGGACTCCTGCAACAGCAGATCGTCGGCGATGAACAGCTTCACCACCGAGGCGATCGGAAACGTTGAGCCGTCCCCGCCCGAGATGGTCTGGCCGGTGGTGCGATCCATCACGACGACCGAGATGTCGGCACCCGCCTTCGCGGCATCGGCGATCGCCTGCTTGGTGCGGGCGTCGAGGCCGTCGAACCCGGCGGAGGGCGCCTCCGGTGGGGCTTGCGGCATCGGGAGGGCGTTGTTCTGCGGCGCGACCACGGTCACCTGGGGCGTGTCCGAATCCGGCGGAGTGCCGTGACTCTGTGCCTGACAACCGGCAACGACCAGCCCCGCAATCGCGATCGCCGCAATCGCCGCCACGGGACCAGACGGCCGCCCACGCATGGCTCTCCTTCTAGGAACGATGAATCAAATCCTTACCCGGGGAGGCGATGCTCAAACCGCAATGCGGCATGCACCTGCGCTCGTCGGCAATCCCAGCCTAATACGCGCGGCTAGATCCGCCCGCCGGGGAACATCGTCTTGACGGCCTGCGTGATGGTCGCGCGCGCCGCGGACGCGGTCGCAGGCTGATCCGAGGCGATCGCCATGACGTAGCGGTGGTCGGAGCCGATGATGCCGGTGGAAAGGTGCATCCAGTCGGAGCCGATGCAACACATCCAGCCCTGTTTCACCGCGACCGGCTCGCCGTACAGGCCCTCGGGAATGCCGAATCGCTGCGGGTACACGCCGCCCGGCATCATGCCGTCGATTCCGGTCGGCGTGGATTGGGCGAGGTTGTCGACGATCATGTCGGCCTTGTCCCGGGGCAGGCCGCCCGCACCCGACAGCATCATGTCGTAGTAGCGCACAAGGTCGGCGGCGGTGCTCAGGGTGTTGAACCACAGGCCGTTGGGCCGCGTGCCGGAGAGCCCGTAGCGGGCCGCGACCCGCGTGACAATCGCTGTGCCGCCGTTTCGGTCCCAGAAGACCTGCGCCGCACTGTCGTCCGAGGAGC
Source organism: Mycolicibacterium stellerae (assembly GCF_003719305.1). Classification (GTDB taxonomy): domain Bacteria; phylum Actinomycetota; class Actinomycetes; order Mycobacteriales; family Mycobacteriaceae; genus Mycobacterium; species Mycobacterium stellerae. Next base: position 180,617 of record NZ_RARC01000002.1, on the reverse strand, counting down.
GCAGCATCGATTCGAACATCTTCTCGTCGTCGGGCGTCAGCGGCGGCCCCCGCAGCAGCATGTCGTCGGCGATGAACAGCTTCACGACAGACGCGATGGCGATGCTTCTGCCGTTGCCGTTTGTCACTCGCTGGCCGGTCGAGCGGTCCAGCACGACGGTCGTGATGTCGGCGCCTTTGGCGGCGGCCTCCGCTGTGGCCTGGTTGGTGCGACTCTCGAGGCCCTCGAAGGTCGAGGCGGGCTCGTCGGGCGCGGCTTCGGGAAGGGGGGCCAGCGGGCCCTGCGGGGCGACAACCGTCAGCTGCGGTGCACCGGGGTTGACCGGCGGCGGCGTGCCGTACACCCGCGCCTCACAGCCGGTCAGGGCAAGCACCGCTGCGGTCACTGCGACCAGCCTCGACGGCCGCCGACGCATACGTCTCCTCCAGAAGTCACCAGAATCGGGGATCGGGGGCTGCTGACCGCCGCCCGCCCGCCAGGAGTGAGCCTAACGGGTCGGCATCGGTCGTGCGCTGCTGACCGCGGCCGGCGATTTCACTGCACGCGGCCCCGTCTGGCACAATTGACCAGTTGTCTGGGCGAGACGTGAGGATGGCAGGCCCGTCCATCACAGGATGCACCAGATACACCCGAGCCCGTCGGCGCGGCGACGCGTATCCGCCGCCGGTCCGCCGACGCGAACAGCAAGACAGGAAGAGTCACCGATGAACACGCTGGACTTCGTCGATCAGTCGTCGTTACGCGACGACATTCCGGACTTCAGCCCCGGCGACACCGTGAACGTGCACGTCAAGGTCATCGAGGGTGCAAAAGAGCGCATCCAGGTCTTCAAGGGCGTCGTGCTGCGTCGCCAGGGCGGCGGCGTCCGCGAGACCTTCACCGTGCGCAAGGAAAGCTACGGCGTCGGGGTGGAGCGCACGTTCCCCGTGCACTCGCCCAACATCGACCACATCGACGTTGTCACCCGCGGCGACGTGCGTCGCGCCAAGCTCTACTACCTGCGTGAATTGCGTGGCAAGAAGGCGAAGATCAAGGAAAAGCGCTGACGTCGCACGCGACTCGGCGCCGTCCCTGTGATGCGGGCGACGCGTCGTCTGACTCCGTCCTGCTTGTCGTGGCTACGCTGATCCCGTGAGCGGAACCCCGGACTCCCCAGACTCCTCATCCGAGCGCACGCTCGACGACGACGCCGAAGAGGCGATCGACGAACAGGCCGACGAGGCCGCAGACAAGTCGAAGCGCAGGCGCGGCGCGGTACGCGAGGGCGTCATCCTTGTGGTTATCGCGGTCGGGTTGTACTACCTGATGCTGACGTTCATCGCCCGTCCGTACCTCATCCCATCGGAGTCGATGGAGCCGACGCTGCACGGCTGCGCCGGCTGTGTCGGCGACCGCATCATGGTCGACAAGCTCAGCTACCGGTTCACCAAGCCAAGTCCGGGCGATGTGGTCGTGTTCAAGGGCCCGCCCAACTGGAACGCCGGGTACAAGTCGATTCGCTCCGACAACCCCGCGGTGCGGTGGGTGCAGAACGCACTTTCGTTCGTCGGTTTCGTGCCGCCGGATGAGAACGACCTTGTCAAGAGGGTGATCGCGACGGGCGGACAGACTGTCGAATGTCGCCAGAGCACCGGGCTGACCGTCGACGGAAAACCCCTCAACGAGCCCTACCTCGACCTTCAGACGATGAACGTGCCCGATCCCGACAGGTACAGGTGTTTCGGCTTCGAGTTCGGGCCGGTGAATGTCCCCGACGGCCGGGTGTGGGTGATGGGGGACAACCGGACCCATTCGGCGGATTCGCGGGTGCACTGCGCCGACAATGCGGCCGATTTCCAGAGCGGGATCAAGTGCACCGGCGATCCGAACGCCGGGACGGTTCCGCTGGACAACATCATCGGTAAGGCGCGGTTCATCGCCTGGCCGCCGTCGCGGTGGGGCGGGGTTAGCTCGGTGGATCCGCAGACCGATTAGGTTGGCCCTGCGATGAGCGTCTTGCGCGAAGAGGAGAAGGCCTAGTTGCCGGCGACCTGGCCGCCCCGAACGGTGATTCGAAAGTCCTCTGGGCTGCGCACTCTGGAATCGGCGCTGTACCGCAACGGTCTGGGCCCGGTGGCCGGCGTGGACGAGGTCGGGCGCGGTGCCTGTGCCGGTCCACTGGTCGTCGCGGCGTGCGTGCTTGGGCCAAACCGGTTGGAGAGCCTGTCGGCGCTCGACGACTCCAAGAAGCTCACCGAGAAGGAACGCGAGCGGCTGTTTCCCCTGATCCGGCGGTATGCGCTGGCATATCACGTGGTGTTCATCCCGTCTGTCGAGGTCGATCGCCGTGGGGTGCATGTGGCCAACATCGAGGGGATGCGCAGGGCGATCGCGGGCCTTTCGCTGCGGCCGGGTTACGTGCTGAGCGACGGTTTCCGGGTGCCGGGCCTGCCGGTGCCGTCGCTGCCGGTGGTGGGTGGTGACGCGGCAGCGGCCTGTATCGCCGCGGCGAGCGTGCTGGCCAAGGTCAGTCGCGATCGCTTGATGGTGAAGATGGAGGCCGAACACCCTGGTTACGGCTTCGCCGAGCACAAGGGCTACAGCACGCCTGCGCACGGGGCCGCGCTGGCCCGGCTCGGGCCCTGCACCCAGCACCGATATTCGTTCATCAACGTCCGCCGCGTGGCCACCGCGACCGGCACCAAGGTGGTGACCGAGCTCGTGGCCGACTGTGTACCGGAGCAGCGAGGCGAAGTTGGGTAGGGGAAGATTGGTAAAGCGATGAGCGCTTGCGCGAGAGCCGAGTGCCAGACCACGACGAAGGACTGCTGAAGCGATGAGTGCCGAAGATCTCGAAAAGTATGAAACCGAGATGGAGCTCTCGCTGTACCGCGAATACAAGGACATCGTGGGACAGTTCAGCTACGTGGTGGAAACCGAGCGGCGGTTCTACTTGGCAAACAGCGTGGAGCTGGTGCCCCGCAATGCCGACGGCGAGGTGTACTTCGAGCTGAGGCTGGCCGACGCCTGGGTGTGGGATATGTACCGGCCGGCCCGGTTCGTCAAACAGGTGCGCGTGATCACCTTCAAGGACGTGAACATCGAAGAGGTCGAGAAGCCCGAACTGCGGCTGCCCGAGTAGTCCTCAATCGGCGGGCGCCCCAAGATGCTCGCCCAAGAAGGCGAAGACCCGCGACCAGGCATCGGCCTCGGCGGCCTCGTTGTAGCCGAATCCGGCGATGCGGATCAACGGCTGCGCGGGAAGCTTGTTGGCGAAGCTGTGCCCTGCGCCTGGGTAGGCCTTGATATCGGCGGGGATGTCCTTCTCGTCGACGACCTTTTCCAACTTGGCTGCCGCGCCGATCCCGATGGGGTCGCGACGGCCGAAGCTGGCCACGATGGGACATGCACCGTCAAGTGTTTCGCTCAGCTTGCTTGGCAGCGGCGTGCCGTAGAACGGAGCCGAGGCGCCAAACCCTTTGGGGGACATAACCAGTGCGAACTGGCCGCCCATGCAGAACCCGGCGATGCCGACGGCCCCGGAGGCCTGCGGTAGGGCGAGCAGGTGGTCGCGGGCGGCGAGGATATCGTCGAGCGCGCGGCCGCGTTTGGTCAGAAGCTCCCGGAAGACCCGGATGATGCAGCGGGCCCGGCCGCCGCGGGCGAACATGTTGGGCGTGATGGCGATGTACCCGGCCGCGGCGACCCGCCGCGAGATTCGTTCGTTGTCCGGCCCGTAGCCGATCGCATCGTGGACCAGCACCAAGCCCGGCCATGGCCCGTTGCCGTCCGGCACGCTCAGCAGCGCGTCGATCGGGCCGGCCGGGGCATTGATCGTGACGGTCTGCACGCGTTCTCCTTCAGGGGCTGCGACATTGCGGGCTATGACAGATTGGCGGCGATCTCGTCGAATGCCGCGATGGTCGGGAACAGCATCGTGGCATCCTGCGGAAGCGGCCAGCTCGAGAGCTTCGCGGCGACCATGTCGGCTGCCCGGTTGACGTAGATCATCTGGCCGTGGATTCCCAGGCACAGCAACACGTTGTTGCCCGGACGCGGAAACCAGCACTGGTTTCGGTACATCCCGCCGGGCATGCGGTTGTCGCCGGGGCTGGCGGCGAAGGCGGCTCGCGAGTCGACCCCGCCTGCGAAGGTGTCGGCGATCCACGATAGCGACACCACACGCTGGCCGGTCAGCGACGTACCGCCGTTCAGAAACAGCGAACCGAACCTGACCAGATCGGACAGGCAGGCGTTGATGCCGCCGTCGAACATCCCGGTCCCCACCGAGTCGACGCCGATGGTCGCGTCGGTGCGAGCACCGAGTTTTGCCCACAGCACCGCAGACATCAGCTCGGGCATCCGCAGCCCACTGGCCGCCTCGCAGACCCAGCCCAGGACGTCGGTCTCACAGGACCGGTACTCGAATGGCCCGCCGTGCGGTGCCTTCTGCTGCAGGGTCACCAGGAAGTCATACATCGTCGATGGCAGGTCGGGCACCGTGCGCGGCGCCCAGCCGATGGCTTGCTCGATCAATCGCACCTCGGCCACGGGGTCGAGGTAATCCTCGGAAAACTTTATCCCCGAACGCATATCGAGCAGGTTTCGCACCGTCGCGCCCGCGTATCCGGAGTTGGCCAGTGCAGGCACGTAGTGGGTGAGAGCCGCGTCGGGGATCACGGTGCCGTCGCTCACCAGCGCACCGACGACCATGGCGATCAGCGACTTGCTCACCGACATCAGTAGGTGCGACGAGTCGGCGTGCATGCCCCCGTAGTAGTGCTCGGCGAGCACCTTGCCGTGCTGGGTGACGATCCAGCCGTCGGTGACGGTGGCGGCCATCACGTCGCCGACGGTGGTGCGCTTTCCGTTCGTCCGGTCATACAGCGGGATGTCGGTCAGCTCGACCGGACTCGACGGCAACTCGGCGACGGGTCCCGTACCGCGGGAGATCGCCGCCGTCGGGAGGAAGTCGGCGATGTGCTGAAACGTCCAGTGCAGTTGGGCCGCGGACTGCCAGTTGTCCAGAGTCACGTCCGACGGCACGCGTCCGGTGTCGCCTCCGAGAGTCATGGCGATGACTGTAATGGCCGCCGCGCAGCGGCCAGAAGCTCAGCCTGACTTGACCGCCACGTTGGTGGCCGGGGCTGCGGGTTTGGCGATCGGCGTGCCTGCGTATTGGGCGCGGATCGAGTCGATGAGGTGGCGGGCACGAATGGTCAGCGCCGATTTGCCGGTGGCGGAGTCGACCTGCAGCCGGCCCTTCGTGACCAGCACGCCGAGGTCGGCGCCCTTCCACCGGTAGTCGCCTGGGCCATAGATCCTCAGGAAGAACGCCTCCGCTTCGTTCTGGAGTTGGTGCCAATCCAGGGCGGCCCGACGGAAAACCAGCGCGCCGCTGCCGTCCAGCGAGTACTGCCCCGTGCTGGGTGTGGCCGTCAGCCGCTGCACGATGTCGTCGGTTTCCTTCATCACCATCTGGCTCCACAGATCGCCCGACGCCAGCTCCTCCCACCTCTCGTTGATCTCGTCGATGTCCAGGTCGAAGTCGACGTTCATGTACTCGAGGATGTGGAACAGGAACAGCGGCACGTCCGCGTAGGCGCCCGCGGTGACGTTGGTGATCGACGACGCGCCGCTGATGCGCGGGTTGAGCTCGCCGAGGTAGATCTCGCCTGAGTCGGTGTCGACGAGCACGTCGACTTCGAAGAAGCCGCGGTAGCCTTCCTTGGCCAGCCGGTCGCCGAGGCGTCGCACCAATTCTGTTGCGATGCCCCTGCTTTCGCCGGTGAGCACCTCCGGGAACATCTCGTTGCCACACCAGCCGCCGCGCGCCGGGGTGAGCCGCTTGTAGCCGATCAGCTCCGACATGAACGGTCCGACGACGGTGCCGCATCGGGTGAGGACGGCCTCGACCGCGACGGGGCGGTTGTTGATGCGACGCATCACCTTGATCTCCTCGCCGACGATGTCGGCGCTGTGCTTGCGCCAGTCCGCCTCCGAGGAGATGAAGAAGGTGGTCTTGCCCGAGTCGCCGTAGGGCGTCTGAACGACGAGTTCGTCACCGAGACCGGCCTTTTCGGCCGCCTTCTGCAGTCCGGCCCAGTCGTCGACCCTGGTCAGTACGTTCGGCACGCTCGGCGCGCCCGCCTCGTTGCCGAGCTGCGTCGTGACGATCTTCGAGTCGAGGCGCTCGCGCAGGCTGGCAGGCGGAAGGATCAGGTCGTAGCCGAGGTCTTTGCAGATGTCCTCGGTCTCGCTGTTGAAGAACACCATCACGACCTTCGGCCGGATTCCGCGGGGCGTCACCGAGTCGATGTGCGCCCGCACCTCGGGGTTGGTCAGCAGCCAGTTGTTGATCTCCTCGCCGCTTTCGAACTCCTCGTACGGTTTGTCGATCGGCGTGAACACCCGCGGATGCGCGCCGTCCCATGCGTCGTAGTACGTGATGTAGGTGAAGTTGCGGATCCAGCGATCAAGGCCGAGCAGGTTGAACGGGGTGGCGCCGAAGAACAGGATCGGCACATCGTTGGTCCGGAAGTAGTGGCGCACCTCGGAGATGTTCTTCAACCGGCGCCGAGTCTGCCCGGATCCGGGCGCGAAGGCGGCATCGGTGCCGACGCTGACCTCCGTGGGCTTGGCGGACGCTTTCGTCGGTCGCTTGGCCGGCGCGGCCGTGGCGGCGACGGTCTTGGCGGGGCGCTTCACGCGCTTGGCTGGACTGGCCTTCTTGGCGGTGGTCTTCGTCGCCCGTCGGGATCGAACCGGTCGGTCACTCATGCTGTGCACCTCGCTGCTCGCCTTGAGATAGCTCACAGTAATTCGCAACGAGGCCGCGCGGGGGCATGCCCGGAAACTGCAATCCTTCTCGAGACAGGCTGCGGCGGGGCGCGGATGAACCCTGCGAAGCGCCCATTCGTTTCACAGTTGACCGAGAATGTTGCCGCGGATCTTGCGTCCACGGGCAAAAGGAGGACGCGACGTGCTGCAACGAATCGCAATGCTGGCGATCGCAGCGCCGCGCTGGGTCATCTCGGCGGCCGTGCTGGTCATGCTGGCAGCGGGGATCTTCGGTGTCCCGGTAACCAAGAGCCTGTCCTCGAGTGGATTTCAGGATCCCAGCTCGGAGTCGGCGAGGGCGGCGCAACTGCTGACCGACAAGTTCCACCAGGGCGACATGCAGATGCTGATCACCGTCACCGCTGCGGACAGCGCCACCGGTCCGGCCGCCCGCGCGGTGGGTTTGAGCATCGTGGATGAGCTGAGACGAGCACCGATCGTCACCGGGGTCACGTCGGCGTGGAGCGCCCCGCCGTCGGAGGCGGGCAATCTCGTCAGCAAGGACGGCAAGGTGGGACTGATCGTCGCGGGTCTCGGCGGCGGAGAGAGTGTTGCGCAGTCATCCGCCCAAACGCTGTCCGACGAGGTCGTGCGCGATCATCGCGACGGGTCGACGGGCGTTACCGTCCGATCCGGCGGGGTAGCTATGGTGAACGCGCAGATCACCTCCCAGCTGCAGCACGACCTGTTGCTGATGGAGTCGATCGCAATTCCGTTGAGCTTCCTCGTGCTGGTTTGGGTGTTCGGCGGTCTGCTGGCGGCGGCGCTGCCCGTTGCGGTCGGACTGATGGCGATAACGGGCTCGATGGCGGTCCTTCGCCTCATCACCTTCAGCACCGATGTCTCGAATCTCGCGCCCAACCTCAGCACCGCGATGGGCCTCGCCCTCGCAATCGACTACACGTTGCTGATCATCAGTCGCTATCGCGACGAACTGGCCGACGGCGCCGACCCGAACACCGCCCTTGTCCGCACGATGGCAACGGCGGGGCGCACGGTGCTGGTGTCGGCGACCACGGTGGCGCTGTCGATGGCGGCGCTGTTCATGTTCCCGATGCACGTTTTGAAGTCGTTCGCCTACGCCGGTGTCGCCACCGTCGTTTTCGCCGCCGTGGCGGCGGTTGTCATTACGCCTGCGGCCATCGTGTTGCTCGGTGACCGGCTGAACGCCTTGGATGTCCGACGGCTAGCGCGGCGGCTGCTGCGTCGGCCCGACCCTGTCCGCGGTCCGATCGAAGCGCAGTTCTGGTACCGGTCGACGATGTTCGTCATGCGCCGTGCCCTGCCGCTCGGCCTGGCCGTCGTCGCACTGCTCCTGCTACTGGGCGCACCCTTCCTCGGGGTCAAGTGGGGATTCCCCGATGACCGGGTGCTGCCGACAACGGTGTCGTCGCATCAGGTCGGCGATCAGTTGCGCAACGACTTCGCCGAGAACACGGCCACAGCCGTCACCGTGGTCATCCCCGACGCCGGTGGCCTGACATCGTACGATCTCGAGCGCTACGCCGCTGAGTTGTCCCGCGTCCCAGATGTTTCGGCGGTGTCGGCGCCGACGGGCACGTTTGTCGCCGGGGTTCGAGTCGGGACACCGTCCGCGGCCACCGGAGTGGCGCAAGGCAGTGCGTTCCTCACCGTCGGCAGCACGGCCCCATTGTTCTCCGATAGCTCGGAGACCCAACTCGACCGGCTTCATGCGGTGCCTGGGCCCGCAGGCCGCCATGCCGAGATGACCGGCACCGCGCAGACCAACCGCGACAGCGTCGACGCCATCACGTCGCGGCTGCCCAGGGTGCTGGGGCTGATAGCGGTGATCACATTCGGACTGTTGTTCCTGCTGACCGGCAGCATCGTGCTGCCGCTCAAGGCTCTGGTGCTCAACGTGCTGTCGCTGACCGCCGCGTTCGGTGCTTTGGTGTGGATCTTCCAGGATGGTCACCTTGGTGCGCTCGGAACGACATCCACCGGAACTCTGGTCGCCAACATCCCGGTGCTGTTGTTCTGCATCGCTTTTGGGCTGTCGATGGACTATGAGGTATTTCTGCTCTCACGAATCCGCGAGTACTGGCTGCAATCGGGCCGGACTCGTGCCGACAACGACAGGAGTGTGGCTCTCGGGTTGGCTCGCACCGGCCGGGTCATCACCGCCGCGGCCCTGGTGATGTCGATATCGTTCGCGGCCCTTTTCGGCGCTCACGTGCAGTTCATGCGGATGCTCGGGCTCGGCCTGACATTGGCGGTACTGGTCGACGCGACGCTGGTGCGGATGCTGCTGCTGCCTGCGTCCATGCACGTGCTGGGCAAATGGAATTGGTGGGCACCGAAACCTCTGGTGTGGCTGCACGACCGCTTCGGCCTGCGCGAGGGCGAAGAGGAAAAGGTGAGCTCGCCAACCACCGTGCCCGTGGCGTAGGGGTCGTTCTGCCTGCGGCTACTACGCCGGTCTGGCCTCGACCACGCTGAGGGGCGAAGCCGTTTGGGCGACCCGCGTCATGCGGAATCCGGCTTCGCTGAGCAGTTTTCGGTAATCGGCCGCGGTGCGTTCGCGGGCCCCCAAATTCAACAGCATCTCGAGATCCACCCATTTTCCCGGGAAGTCACGGTCGTGCTCGGGGATGACGAACTCGACCAGCAACACGTTGGCTCGCGAGCCGACTGCGGCGCGAACATTGCGCAGGATCTGCACCGCCTTCTCGTCGGGCCAGTCGTGAACGATGTTCTTGAGGATGTAAGCGTCTCCGCCGGAGGGAACGCGGTCGAAAAACGAACCCTCGACGATCTGAATGCGGTCGGCGACTCCCTGCGCCCGCAACACGCCTGGCGCGTCCGCGACGACCGAAGGCAGGTCGTACAGGACGCCCCGTGACGCAGGCGCCGTCGCCAGGATGGCGGCCAGCAGCGGGCCATGCCCGCCGCCGACATCGACGATGGTCGGGTAGACGCTGAAGTCGTAGCCGGCGACGACGGTTGCATCCGTCAGCTTCGAAACACTCGTCATGGTCTGGTTGAAAAGCTCGGCAAGCTCGGGGTTTTCGTCGAAGTAGTCGAAGCTCTCCTTTCCGCGCAATGCCGCGACGACGCCGTCCCCGGTTCGGATCGAGTCCACCAGCAGGGTCCAGCGTTCGCGCTGCTCCTGCGAGCCGTAAAAGCGCGCCGCTGAATCCATTGACACGGGCGCGTCGGAACGCAGCGCGTGGGCCAAGGTGTTCAACTCATACCGCCCGTCGCGGCGACGCCGAAAAATGCCCCGGCTGATCAGCGCCCGCATCAGTCTGCGCAGTGCATCCGGGTTGGCGTCCACCCGAGCAGCCAAGTCGTCGATGGACAACGGGCCGTCGGCGAGGGCGTCGGCGACGCCGAGCTGGGCCGCGACCGTGACCGCCTGCGACGTCCAGCCGGCAACGATCATCTCCAACACCGCCGCAGGCGCGGGCGTGAGTCGTTGATGGAGCCGATACAGGTGGTGACGACTCCATTCGACGGCGCGGGCCAGCTTGGCTGGTGGCACCTTGGCGCTCGTAGACATCGACTGACCCCTCAGAGTCGTGGGAATGGTCATCGGCTTTGGACCAACTGGCTTGACAGGGCTCGGTTGACTTCAGCGGATATCCGGCGGTGGCTCAGCCAACGCATGAACGTCGTCATCGCCCATGTGCCAAAGGAATCCGAGATCATGGCGGCTGGCTTCAGTACCGACTCACTCTGCGACATCTGCCGTGATGTCACCCAGGACACCGCGGAAAGCCTACGGCGCCTGGTCTTCTCGTACCGGCGCAGCGCGCGGTAGAGATCAGCGGTGCCTGCGCTTGCTTCCTTCTGCGAATCCGAAAGCGCCTTGCACAACACCATTGTGTCGAGCAGTGCCTGGTTGGTGCCTTGGGCAAGGATGGGTGGCATCGCGTGTGCGGCATCGCCGAGCAGCGTCACTGCGCGCATGCGCGGGGTGCTGGGTATCGGATGCCGAAAATGCGGAAAGGGCGAAGGCGCAAGATCGTCGTCGGTCAACGTCGCGAGTACATCGTCGACCAAATCGGACCAACCCGCGAAATTGGATCGGAGCATGTCGATCGGGTGCTCCGGTCTGACGAAGCCGGGCGACCACGGCAAGTCGAACCACCACTGAAGGTCACGGCCGCCCGCAGGCCACAGGCCAAGGTTTCCGCGCGGCCCGATGATCTGCACTGCGACGTCCTTTTCGGCAATGTCGGGAAGGGTGATCAATCCCTGCCAGCTACACCACCCGGTCGGCTTCGCGGGTGGCGCACCGGCGATACCTCGGATCTTCGAGTGCAGGCCATCCGCACCGATCACCAGATCGCCTTCGACTGAGCTGCCGTCCTCGAATTCGATCCGCACCCCATCGCGCGTACTTACCGCCCCGACCACACGGGAATTGCAGCGGATTCGATCGACGGGAAAGCCATCAAGCAGACGCTCGAGCAGAACCCGACGAGGGACCATCCGAACGGCTCCGCCCAGGCGGTCCATGATCGTGGAGACATCGATATTGACCAGCCGGCGGCCGGTCGACGTCGCAATCCGCACAGTGGACAGCAGCTGACCGGCCCCCTCCATATCGACGCCGAGCTGATCCAAGACCGTCGAGCCGTTGGACCAGATGGTCACCGCACCACCACCGGGCCGCATATCCGGCCGCCGTTCGAAGACGGACACGTCATGTCCGTCTCGGAGTAGTCCCCGAGCGATGGAAATGCCTGCCACTCCCGCGCCGACCACGAGGATTCGAAGCGCGTTCGGCTTGAGGGTCCGCTCCGCGCGTGTGCTATCCGAATCTCGATGCCGTACAGTCATTTTCCTTCGTAGCCCATCCAGCTGTGGAAACGGCCCTCCGGATCGTAGGCGGAACGCACCTCATCGAGGCGCGCCATGTTCGGCTCGGTGATGAAACGCGCCGGGCGCCTGCCGAGGTTCTCGTCGGCGAGCGCGATGCCGGTCGCCAAATGCGACATCGCCGCCATGTTCGAGGCCGACCAGTCGCGGTACCTTTCGTCGTCGGACGGATTTTGCCAGACGGTGTACAGCGCCATATAGATCTCGTCCTCCAGGCCGTAAACCTTGTCGACGCGATCCGGTGATGCGTTCCAGCCGGTGAAGATGAAGTGCGACGGGTGCGGCGGCATCGTTTCGATGATCTTGCGGATGCCAGGCAGAAGTTCGGCGGCCGAAGCCGACGTGAACATGTTGTCGACGATGTAGCGATGCCCCTTGGGGTAGTTGGTCATCACCGCGGTGTACCAGTTCGCCAACGTCGTCGGCATATACGGGACACTGATCATCGATTTATCGGCGACCGGGCAGGTGCCAAGCAGGGCAAGGGCTTTCGCCGCCTCCTCTTCTGATTCGGCGAAGACCGGCGACGCGATCGTGATGGTCGGGTGGTCGATTGCGGCTGCCGGATTGGCCTGCGTGGCGAGGATTTGCAGCTCGACCCGCTTATCGACCTCCGAGCTGATTTCGCGTCCCCAGGTGTACACCTCGTCGACCAACTCGATCGGATACATATACAGGCAGGTGCCCACGACCGCAGGACGCCGGTGAATCCGAAGCTTGAAACCCGTGACCACACCGAAGAAACCCGGTCCCGCGCCACGGGCGGCCCAATACATGTCGGGGTGGTTCTCGGGGTCGCAGTAGATTCGTTCACCGTCGGCGGTCACGACCTCGAGCCCGAGCACGCTCTCGCATGCCAGGCCAATCGCCGGACTGTTCCAGCCGTATCCGCCTTGCAGGAGAAAGCCGCCGAGGCGAATGCCCTCGCAGTGGCCCGAAGGGAAGAAGAGCCCTTGCGAATCGAGCTCGGTGGCGAAATCGCTGGCGCTTTTGCCCGGCCCGACGTCCGCCGTCATCCCGGCCGTGTCGACCGTGCAGTGATCGAGGCGGCTGACATCGAGCAGCAACCCCCCGTCCCGCAGGTGGCTGGCCGCCCAGCTGTGTCCGCCTGACCGGACGCCGACCTTGTGGCCGTTGGCGCGTGCATAGCGCAGCGCTGCGACCACATCGTCGGTGTCGTGAGCCTGCACGATCACGTCGGGAAAGCGATCCGGCAGTAGGCCATTCCACACCGTTGCCCGACGGGCTTCCTCATATCCAGGTTCGCCACGGCGGTAGGTTTTTTCGCTCTTTTCGACAGACGTAAGAACCATTGAGTTCCCTCGATTCGGCTATGTTTCGGGCTATCCATTGAGACGGCCATTGAGCGGGGCTCGTTCAACGGGAGTGGCTGAGGTCACAGGCCGCGATGCAACGGCCGTTCGTCAGGCGTGGACTGCTGTGGCGCAAGACGCTGCGGCAAGGTGGGCGGCGACTTCGCGGGCCAGCGGCGAGGCCGCGCGGCGGATTGCGCGCAGCGGGCCGTTGGGCGGAATGCCGTAACCGATGGCGAACATTCCGTTGCCGACGTGCGAGGCGAATCCGCCGGGTAGTCCACCGCGTGCGTCAAGGACGCCGAGCTGACCAACCAGGCCGCCGAGATCCCTGCTGAAACCGGTGGCGGCGATGATCACCTGGGGCGACGGGCCGCTGCCATCGGCGAGAATCACCCGATCGGCTTCGATGGCCTCGACAGCAGGTACGACCTCGACTCGGCCTGCTCGCACCGCGGCGATGAGCTCGTCGGCCAGTGTCGGGATACGCCCTGTCTGTTCCACCGTCGCCTTGAGCCCCGCAGGCGGCCGGCCGAAGCCGTAGGGCGACAGATCCCCCCACATAAGCCGCTCGGAGAGGCCGATTATCGGATCGACCGCCTTCGCAGGTACCCAGGCGAAAAGCTCGAGGAGGATGTCCGAAGGAAGCGGACCTATGGCACGCCGCACCAGATGTGGCGGAGTGCGGACAGCAAGCCAGATCCGGCGCGCACCGTTGTTGGCGAGCTGGACGGCGATATCGGCGGCGGAGTTGCCTGCGCCGACGACGAGGACGTCGCGGTTGCGGAACGGCCATGCGTTTTTGAAGTTCCCGGAGTGAACGACCTCGCCGGTGAACTGACTCAGGCCCGGCCACGGCGGGATGGTTGGTGTGCGGTAGTTACCTGTGGCCAGGATGACGGCCCGCGTTCGGATTGCCCCCGACGATGTCTCGAGGAGCCAGCCGCCTGCGGCGGGGACGACTTCGTTTACCGTACAGCCCAATTCGAGCTTGATGTGCTGCCGGGCAACATAGTCGTCGAAGTACCGAACCATGTCGTCTCGGGTGGGCCAACGGCCTGCGGTCAACGGTATCCGCTGTCCGGGAAGATGTGACAGGAACCCAGTGGTGTTGAGGCGGAAGTTGTCATACCGCGTGCGCCAGGAGAACGCCGGGGCGGCTGCCCGGTCGACGACGATGGTCTCGACGCCGTGCTTGTGTTCAAGCTCACGTGCGACGGCGAGACCGGATGGCCCGGCCCCGATAACAACCGCATCGCGGTAGTCCTGCGTGCGTGCGATCATCGGCGTTCCCATCTTTGTTGGCCGACAAGGGCCACCGGCCGAGGCCGGCGGAGCCTCGTCGCGTCGTTGACGCCGAGCAGTGCGAGCGCGCTCTGCACGCCGTCAAAGAATCGGTCTGCCTGGCGGACCGGTGCGTCATGATCCCCTGCGACGTCGACGTAGGGCGCGCCCAGGTACCTGACGAGTCCCCGCTGCAGCCCCGGTGGCATCCGCCGGTCATCGGTGAGCACGATCACAGCGCACGGAATCGGCGGCGGGGGTGTGTTGCGCACATCGAAGCGCACCAACCGCCGTGCGGCGCGCCAGAGTTGGACGGGAGCAACATCTGCAGCGCGGGCGGCCGTCACGATGTTGGCGCCGCGTATGCCTGCGGCGTGGGCGAGTAATTCGCGGCGGCCAACTGCTGCAGAGAGCGCACCGAGCGCCGCTGCCACCGTTAAGCCGCACCTGACGTACCGGTCTTTCCAGCAGGCCCCCGCACCGCTGAGAACCAGACCGGCGAAGCTGCCCGGCATGCGCTGGGCGGCGTAGATCGCCGCGGCAGCCCCTAGGGAATGGCCGACGAGAACCGGCTTGTCCGGCGCGAAACTCTCGGCGGCCGCGCGAATCGTCGTACTGGCGTCCTCCCAGGTGAACGGGGCATCCCGAAGGCTCCCGTGGCCTGGCAGGTCGGGTGTTGCGACGCGGTAGCCCGCACCCCGAAGCGATGCGGCGAGCGAGGCCCATGTCATCGCACCCGTTGAGCCCAACGGATGCAGTAGCACAAGCGGTACGCCGGTTTGCGCAGTTGAAGACAAAGTTGACAGTGTTACTCCCGGCCCCCGGATGCCGAACTCCAGCGCCATGACTCCGTCGTCACGGTCCCTGTCGGGGATAACGGAGTAGTCCCGCACGTGGTTCAAACTTGCTGAAATCGTTCAGTCGAGTCGAAGGCCGTCCAGTACGTGGCGCAGCTCGGTGAGCGCCGCGCGGTGGGCGGCCTTTTGGTTGTCGGCGCGCGCGACGGACATCGACGTCTCGCAGAGCGCGCCGTAGAGGAAGACGGCGAGCGGACCGGCGGGCCGCGGCGCTATCCTTCCGGCCTGCACCGCCGCGGCGATGGCGATCTCCATCAGCTCCATCATCGGCGCCTCTGTGCGACGCAGGCCATCCCATCCCATCGCGGGCAATGCGTCGAGGAGCATGATCCGCTGCAGACCCGGCTCAAGACACTCCTCGAGGAAGGCGCGACTGCAGGCCTCGAATGCATCCCACGGGTCGCGCTCGGATGCGTAGACATCAGCCAGCACCGTGCAGAGCCGCTCGACTTCGCGCGCGAACACGGCTTGGAACAGCTGCTGCTTACCCTGGAAGTGGTGGTACACAGCGCCTTTGGTGACTCGTGCCTTGGCCGCAACCGCGTCCAGCGAGGTCGCCGCGTAGCCGTCTTGGGCGAAGAGTTCGCGTGCGGCGTCGACCAGAGCGGTCGTCGTCGCCTCGGTGCGCTCCGCTTGCGTTCGTCTTGCCTGCTTGGCCGGCACGAACTCACGATAACGGCTACCGGTCAGAGCATGGCTTCCGCGCGACACCGCTACAGCAGGCGATACACGCGGTAGTCGATGTGGTCGGGGGACAGGACGTTGTAGCCGACGGCGACGATCTCGTTGAGCCAGCCGTATCGATCGTCTGCGGTCTCGAACCTCGGCGTCGTTCGTACATACGTCTCCTCGTACGGCAGCATTTCCCCAGCGGCCAGCCGTTCGAGGCCGTCGGCGGGGATTTTGATGACGCCTCTGGTCTCGTAGTGGACCAACGCGTCGTCGTGGGTCCGCAGGGTGGCGCGCACGTCGACCCGGCCGATCTGATCGGTGCCGACCACCAACCAGTCGCCGCCGCCCGGCAGTATCTCGCCCTGCAGTGCTGGGCCGTCGATCACGCCACCGTTGGTGATGAACGTCAGCCTGGTGCCCATTGTCGTGGAAATCAGTTGTGCCGGTTGCAGTTCGACGTGCATGTCGAAAAGGTGTTCGGCGGGCAGCCGGTCGAAGCGCGGCAGCTGGTCTGCGGGTGTTTCGCTGTGCGTCACCACGGCGGTCATCGGGTCACCGTGCCCATGGCGGCCCGCATCGCAACGGCATCGACGAACGTGTCCTTGCGGGCAACCAGCCCCTCGGGTGACACCACGACCACGTCGAGGCAGTCGAACCGGATGTCGCCGGATATCAGCGCCCAGTCAAGGACCCAGTGATCCTCCCCATAGAGCACTCGGTAGGTCTCGAACGAGAAGTCCGGGAAGGCGGTGAAGAGCTCGGCGAAGGTGGCACGGACGGCATCGCGGCCGACGACCGCCTCGTCACCGAGATGGATCCAGAACCGGGTGTCGTCGGTATGGAGGGCGACGATGGCGTCCGGGTCGCGGTTCGCCCATGCGGCGAAATAGCGCTCCGAGATCGCTTTCAGGTCGACGACAGTGGTGGCGGTGGGGGACATGGCTGCTCCGATCTAGATATAAACATACTTCGAGTAGGTATTAACCTACCACGAGTATGCAAAATATGGGCCGGGTGGCCCGAGACCGGGCGGAGGGAATTGGCAGACTGGGTCCGTGGGATCCGCGCGCCAATGCTGGCTGACAGATATGGACGGCGTCCTCGTGCACGAGGAGCGTGCCTTACCGGGAGCCGCCGAGTTCCTGCAACGCCTGGTCGAGAAGAAGCGGCCGTTCCTGGTCCTGACCAACAACTCGATCTTCACGCCGCGCGACCTGTCGGCGCGACTGGCCCGGTCAGGCCTGTCTGTGCCCGAGTCGGCGATCTGGACGTCGGCGCTTGCGACAGCCGATTTCCTCGGCGACCAGTTGCCGGGCGGGTCGGCGTACGTCATCGGCGAGGCGGGCCTGACAACCGCGCTGCACGAGGTCGGCTACACCCTGACCGACGTCGACCCGGACTTCGTCGTGCTCGGCGAAACCCGCACCTACTCGTTCGAGGCGATCACCAAGGCGATTCGCCTCATCCTGGCAGGCGCACGGTTCATCGCGACCAACCCGGACGTCACCGGGCCGTCGGCGGAAGGCCCGACGCCCGCCACGGGATCGGTCGCGGCGATGATCACCAAGGCGACCGGACGGGAGCCGTACTTCGTCGGCAAGCCCAACCCGATGATGTTCCGCAGCGCGCTGAACCGCATCGAAGCGCATTCCGAGAACACCTACATGGTGGGCGACCGGATGGACACCGATGTCGTTGCGGGTATCGAGGCGGGGTTGGAGACCATCCTGGTGCTGACCGGGTCGACCACCCGCGACGAGGTCGAGCGCTATCCGTTCCGGCCCAGCCGAATTCTCCCGAGCATCGCCGAGGCCATCGAGCTGGTTTGATTCGGGCCCTGGACGACCTATGTTCGGGGAGTGGCCGAGATCGAGCTGATCGGGGTTCCGTTCGACGGCTACGGGCGACCCGGCAACCAGGCGAGCGCGGCGGGCGCGCTGCGCGACGCCGGACTGCTCGACGCCTTCGAACATCACCACGTCGTGGGCCACCGCGATCTCGACCTGCCCGCCGGAGACCCGTCGCGCGGGCCGACCACCCTGATCAACGAGCGGGCGGTGCTGGCGATGACGCGCGCGCTCAACGAGCAGGTCGCAGCGGCGGTGGGCGCTGGCAGGCTGCCGATCGTCTACGGCGGTGACTGCTCGACGCTGCTCGGCATCGTGACGGGGCTGCGCGATCACATCGGCGACGTCGGGCTGGTCTTCATCGACGGACACGAGGACACCATGCCTCTCGACGTGTCCGAGGACGGCGAAGCGGCCAACACCGAACTCGGGCTGCTGCTCGGCGTGACCGGGCGCACGCTGGGGGGCGAACTCGGCGATCGGCTCCCGGCGTTGCGCCGCGACCGGCTCGTCGTGCTCGGCCCGCGAGACGACGCGTGGCGGCGGCAGTTCAACGTCGGCACGCTCGCCGACAACGGAGTCTGGGTGGCGCCGCTGGCCGAGGTCGCCGACGACCCTGCAGGCGCCGGGCGCCGCGCCATCGAGCAGTTGGCCGCGCAGGTCGACCGCTGGTGGCTGCACATCGACCTCGATGTGCTCGACCCCGTCGTGTTCCCCGCCCAGGGGCTACCCGACTTTCCCGACGAGCCCGGCGGCCTGACGTGGGAACAGCTGACCGATCTGGTGATGGCGCTGTTCACCACGGCGGCGTCGTGCATCGGGGGCAGCATCGCGATCTACGATCCGGACCAGGACCCGAACAGAACCGGAGCGGCGCAGATCGTGGCGTTCATCCGTAACGTAGTGGCCCGCCCTACGATCAGTCGCTGACACAGGAGTCCCGTGGCCGAACCGATCGACGAGTACTTCACCGCCGCCATCGCGGCGATGAGCAGCTCGACGCGCCGACGCGGCGACGACGAGCCGGTGCGGGACGGCACGTCTCTGACGACGCGAGTGTGCTTGGCGCTGTTCGATGTTCAGCTCGGTAGCCGCCATCTCGACCTCGCCGCCCGATGGCTGCGGGCCCAAGGCAGGGGTTATTACACCATCGGGTCGTCGGGTCACGAGGGCAACGCCGCCGTCGCGGCCGCGCTACGGCCAACCGACCCGGCGCTTCTGCACTACAGGTCGGGTGCCTTCTTCCTGGCCCGCGGCGTCCTCGTCGACGGGCGCGAGCCGCTGCGCGATGTGCTTCTAGGCCTGGTCGCGGCGACGGAAGAGCCGATTTCGGGCGGACGGCACAAGGTGTTCGGCCGCCATGACCTGCACATCATTCCGCAGACGTCGACGATCGCGTCGCATCTGCCGCGCGCCCTCGGCGTCGCGTTCTCGATCGCCCGCGCACGCAAGCTCGGGGTGACCTGCGCTTGGCCCGACGACGCGGTGACGGTGTGCAGCTTCGGCGACGCGTCGGTCAACCACTCCACCGCGGTGGGTGCGATCAACGCCGCGCTGCACTCCGCGTATCAGGGCGTGCCGATGCCGCTGATGTTCGTCTGCGAAGACAACGGGATCGGCATCAGCGTGAAGACCCCCCGCGGCTGGATCGAGCAGAGTTACCGAAACAGAGACGGCTTGGCGTATTTCGGCGCCGACGGGTGCGATCTGCCAGCGACGTTCGACGCCGCAACGGCGGCCGCCGACTGGGTGCGCACCCGTCGACGGCCCGCGTTCCTGCACCTGCGGACGGTCCGGCTGATGGCGCATGCCGGGTCGGACTACGAACCGGCGTATCGGCGGCCCGACGAGATCGCTGCGGACTACGAACAAGATCCCGTGGTGCGCACCGCCAGACTATTGGTGACCGAGGGTGTGCTGACGCCGTCGGAGGCGATGGACCGCTACGAGGCCAAACGTGCCGAGGTGATGGAGCTGGCGGAAGAAGTCATGGACACGGCGCAGCTCGACAGCGCGCACGCGGTGATGGCGCCCCTTGCGCTTGGCCGCGAGGACGCGATGGCCGCCGCGCCCGCCTCGCTGGCCGCATCGGTTCGAGCAGGCGATCCCGATGCGCCGATGACCGTGGCGGTCGGCATCAACCGCGCGCTCGCCGACCTGCTCGACCGCTATCCAGAGGCCATTGTCTTCGGCGAAGACGTCGCCCGAAAAGGTGGCGTCTACGGGGTCACCCGCGGGCTGCTGAACCGGACGAGTTCGGCGCGCGTGTTCGACACGCTGCTCGACGAGCAGTCCATCCTCGGGCTGGCGCTGGGCGCAGGGGTGTCCGGGCTGCTTCCCATTCCCGAGATCCAGTACCTCGCCTACCTGCACAACGCCGCCGACCAGATTCGCGGCGAGGGCGCGACGCTGCAGTTCTTCTCGAATCGGCAGTACCGCAACCCGATGGTCGTACGGGTAGCCGGCTACGGCTATCAGAAGGGCTTCGGCGGACACTTCCACAACGACAACTCGATTGCCGCGATCCGCGACATCCCCGGAGTGGTCATCGCTTCGCCCTCGCGTCCCGACGACGCCGCGGCGATGCTGCACACCTGCGCCGCCGCGGCGAATATGTCGGGTGCGGTGTGCATCTTCCTCGAGCCCATTGCGCTGTACCACACTCGCGACCTCCACGAGGACGGCGACGAACAGTGGCTGGCCACCTACCCCGCAGCGGGGGTTCCGATCGGCCGGGCCCGAACCTACGGCGACGGAACGGATTTGACGATCCTCACCTTCGCCAACGGGCTGCGGATGAGCCTGCGCGTCGCCCGCAGGCTGGAATCCCGCGGCATCACCGCCCGCGTGGTCGACCTGCGTTGGCTGGCGCCGCTTCCTGTCGAGGACATGCTGCGCGAGGCGGACGTCAGCGGTAAGACGCTGATCGTCGACGAAACCCGGCAGACGGGGGGAGTCGGTGAGGGCATCCTCGCCGCCCTGCTCGAGCACGGCTACACCGGCGCCGTCGACCGGGTCGCCAGCGCCGACAGCTTCATCCCGCTCGGCGACGCCGCGCTGGAGGTGCTGCTCTCGGAGGAGACGATCGAGGCCGCGGCCGTCAAACTGGCCGGCTAGGGCCATCGGCATTTTCGTGATCTGCCAGCAGGCTCGCGGGGGTCTGGGTCGCGCTTGATAGCTTGAGCCGGTGACTGTCGCCCCGAATGCCGCGCGTCCACTGGCCGGCGTCCGGATCGTCGAGATCTCCAGCTTCGTCGCGGTGCCGCTGGCAGGCATGACGCTCGGCCAGCTCGGCGCCGAGGTGGTGCGGGTGGATCCGATCCACGGTGCCGCCGACTACCGGCGCTGGCCCGTCACCGACGCCGGGACGAGCATCTACTGGGCGGGGCTGAACAAGGGCAAGCGGTCCGTGGCGGCCGACATCCTCTCGCCGGAGGGCCAGGACCTCGTGGCGCGCCTGATCGCCGACAGCGGTGTGCTGATCACGAATGTGGCCGGGCGACAATGGCATTCCTACGACACCTTGACCCGGTTGCGGCCCGACCTGATCCATCTCGAGGTATCAGGGCGGGCCGACGGCGGAACCGGCGTCGATTACACGGTCAACGCCGGACTCGGGTTTCCGATGGTGACCGGTCCGGCCGGACTCGCCTCACCGGTCAACCATGTGCTGCCCGCTTGGGACGTCTCATGCGGGATCTATGCGGCGCTGTCCGTCGTCACCGCGCTGCGGCACCGCGACGCCACCGGGCAGGGCCAGCGGATCTCCATTCCGCTGGAGAACGTCGCGCTGGCGACGGCGGGCAACCTCAGCTTCCTCACCGAGGCCATGGTGAACGGGACAAGCAGAGAACGGATCGGCAACTCGATCTACGGCCAGTACGGTCAAGAGTTCACCAGCAGCGATGGGGCGTCGTTCATGATCGTTGCGCTCACGAAACGCCATTTCCGCGACCTGACCGAACTCACCGGGACATCGAACGCCGTTGCCGCACTTGCTGAAACGCTCGACGCGGACTTCACCGACGAGGGTGAGCGCTATCAGCACCGCGACGCGCTGACCGGGCTGTTCGCCGACTGGTTCTCCGCGCACACCGCATCGGAGGTGAGCGAGGCGCTTTCGGCATCGTCTGTCCTGTGGGAGCGGTATCGCACCTTCGCCGAAGTGGTCGCCGACGAAAAGGTGACGGCCAACCCGATGTTCACCAAACTGGACCAGCCTCGAATCGGCGAGTATCTGGCGCCCGGTCTTCCTGTCGCGATCAACGGCGACTACCCGAGGGCGGTCCCAGCGCCTGCGCTCGGCGACGACACCGGCGGCGTGCTCGCCGAGTGGTTGGGGCTCAGCGAGACAGAAATCGGCCGGCTGACCGACTCCGGCACCGTCCGATGAGCCGGTTGTGCGACCTGCTCGAGCTTGCCCAAGGCGGCGACGACGGCAGCTGGATCGGCCCGGCCAGCGGCCCAGAGGGCAAGCGCGCGTACGGAGGTCAGTTCGTCGCGCAGAGCCTCGCCGCGGCGTGCCGGACCGTCGGCCCCGACCGAATGCCGACCAACATGCACCTGCAGTTCCTGCGCGGCGGGCAGGCGGGGGATCCCGTCGAATATTCGGTGACACCGGTGTTCGACGGGCGAACGTCGGCGGCCCGCCGAGTCGATTCCCGCCAGGGTGACCGACTGTTGACGACGGCGTCGGTGTCCTTCGCGGTTGACCTGCCCGGGCCCGAACACGGGCACTGGGAGCGACTTCCCGGCCACCCAGGCACGCTGCCGGAGACCGGGCCCGCCGGGCCTGCTCCGTCGATGCCGTTGGACGAACTGGACATTCGGATCGCCGACGCGACCACCAGCGGCGAGTTCGTGCGGCGGTTCTGGTGGCGGGCGACGGTTTCGATACCCGATGACCCGCTGATCCATACGCTCATGGCGGCATACGTGACGGACGTGTACATGATCGACCCCGCCCTGCAGGTGCACGGGTATTCGATGAAGGCCCGCACTCATCGCAGCGGGACGACCGATTCGTCGATCTGGTTTCACCAGCAGGTCCGCGCGCACGAATGGAATCTGTTGGAAACCAGGTCGCCTGCCGCCGCGCGCGGGCGGGGTGTCGTCACCGGAACCCTGGTGCGTGCCGACGGCGTCATCGCGGCAACCCTCGTGCAGGAAGGGCTTATTGCAGAGCGGGAACCGAATCCGCAGTAGCCGCGCGCTCGTTGCGCTCGCGCAACCAGGTGCGCGTCGCGTCCAGCATCCTGGTGAGCAGCACGCCGACGACGATGGCCGCGACGACGCCAAGCAGCGGATGCGCGTCGAACAGCGGATATACCTGGTAGTGCGTCAGGTAGGTGTACAGCGAGGCCTCCGCCACCGTGCCCGCGACGACCGTCAACCAGGCCGGGCAGCGGATCGCGGGTAGCCAGATCAGCAGCAGGAACCCGGCCAGTACCAGCACTTCCCGGTTGGTGTTGTCGAAGTAGCCGTGCAGGCTCACGACCAATACCAGTGTCACCGCCATGCGCTGCCACACCGTCGACGACTTGGCCGCCGCCCACCCGACGGCGAAGAACCAGAAGGCCAGGATCGTGAACCATGCGTCGCGGCCGAAGTCCAGGCCGAACAGGTCGTAGCACAGTGCCAACCCGATGCCAAGGAAGCCCGCCGCGAACGCGAAGGGGCGACGCCGCTCCAGCCGGTCGGCAACGGGCAGCCAGCACACGAAGGTGAGCGCGAGCAGAATCCAGACCAGCACCTCGACGAACCACAGCCGCCCGGCGGTCATGCTGTCGTCGGGTCCGAAGAACTTCTCGACGAGCAGCAGGTTGGTCCAGTGATAGTCGTTGGTGATCACCAACGCGAGGGCGATCCATAGCAGCGAGGGCACGACAATCCACGCAATTGTCTTGCGCAGGTGCGCAACACGGTCGGTGCGGGCGACGGGGGTCAGACAGAATCGGCCGAAGTTGTACCCCGCGATTCCGAGCAATAGGTGGGCGCCGCCCCACATCTCGTACAGCGTGGCGTGCGAACCGACGATCAACACGATGGCCGCCGCGCGCAGCGCAACGCTGGTTTCCAGCGTCGCGCCGAGCCCCGGCAAGGACCGGCGCCGTGCCGGTTGCGTCTGCTCCAACTCGGCCAGCGATCGCTGCTGCCAGTCAGAGGGGAGTCGGCCGAGTGCGCGTTCCAGCCGAACCGACATCGCCACGTAGGACAACGAGTTGCCGCCGAGGTCGACGAAGCTCTGGTCGGGACGAATCGTCTGCGAATCGATCTGCAGTACATCGGCGAACAGCACGCGCAAGTCGCCGGGCGGTTTCGCCGGTCCGCCGGTCCGCCGAGCGAGGCCGCGGATGGTCTGATAGTCAGGCTTGCCCGACGGGAGCAGTGGCAACTCGGCCATCGAGAGCACCCGAACGGCGGCTGCGGGAAGACCGGAGGCCGACACCGTGATGCGTTGCACGGCATGGTCGTCAGAGCCCGCGGCGGCGACTACCAGTCGCTCATGGTCATCGATGCAGAAGGCCGTCACGCCAGCCTTGCTAAGCGCGGCCTCGACCCGTTGCAGATCGATGCGAAGGCCGAACAGCTTGACGAAGCGGCTGCTGCGGCCGATCACCTCGTAACGCCCTTCGGGGTCGCGGCGCGCCACGTCGCCGGTGTGCAGGGTGTCGACCGTTTTGCCGAGCGCGAGATCCGCCGGCCCGTGCGCGTAGCCCATCATGACGTTCGGCCCCTGATAGACCAGCTCACCCACATCGGGATCGGACCATCCCTCCAGCGGCTCGAGCGTGAAGGAGCCACCGGGGATTGGCAGGCCGATCGAGCCGGGGTTTGTCCGCGCGAGTTCAGGTGGCAGGTAGGCCATTCGGGCGGTGGCTTCGGTGGCGCCGTACATGACGAACAGCTGCCAGCCCTTCTGTTCGCCGAGCTCGGCGAAGCTGTGCACACGTTCCGGCGACAGCCGCCCACCGGCCTGGGTGATGTAGCGCAGATCGGGAAGGTCGATGTCGTCGAAGCCGATCCTCTCCAGCATCTCGAAGGTGTAGGGCACCCCGGCGAACGATGTGCCGCCACATCGACGGAACAGTGCCCAGAACTCGTCGTCGACGACGGAACGATCTGTGAGGATGAGCCCGCCGCCACGGAGCAGGTGGCTGTGCACAACCGATAGGCCGTAGCAGTATGCCAACGGCAAAGTGGTCGCGGCTCTATCGGTTTCGCCGATATTGAGATAGTCGGCGATCGAATTGGCATTGGCGACCAGGTTGCGGCGGGACAGCCGAACCAGCTTCGGTGAACCCGTGCTGCCCGATGTCGACATCAGCAACGCCAGGTCCGGATGCAGTCGGTGGGCGCTGCCGGGCCTGCGTTCGTCGATGCCGTCGTCGCTGATGACGACGTCGGGGTCATAGGACCCAAGGACGGCCGAGTGACCACGCGCTGCGGACATCGGCAGCACGACGTGACCGCCTGCCAGCGCCCCGAGATAGTGCACCATCGTGAAAATGTCGTTGCGCGTTTCGATCAGTACGAGCCTGCGCGTCTCGCCGAGTTGTGAGGCGACGGCGGCGACACGGTCGGCGAGTTCGTGATAGGTCAGCGACGTGGTTTCGGTCAGCACAGCGAGACGGTCGCCATGGTGGTGCAGATGGGTGACGAGTTCGTTCACCTGAGGGCGACCCCGTCGCCGATCACCTTGATGTGGACCTTGGCGTCGATTGACGGCGGGTCAAGGCTGTGCTGTCGCACGATGATCGGTGCGATGTCGCCTGCGGGGTCGATCGTCAGCAGCACGTCATGTCCAAGGAACTCGGTGCCGATGACTGTGCCAACGCCGTTGCGGCTTCCGTCTTCGCTGCTCTCGACGTGCGCGGCGCTGTCGGAAACCACCGTCGCAACAAGCTGTTCGGGCCGAAGAGCCAGGGTCGCAGGTCCATCGCTGATCGAAGTCGCAACGGGTATCCGGCCGAGGGCACACTCGGCGAAGCCGGCCGCGACGGTGCACGGCAGGGCGATGCAGTCGCCGAGGAACTCGGCAGTGAAGCGGTCGTTTGGCCGACGGTAGACGTCTTGGGGGGCGCCGACCTGGGTGAAGCGTCCGTCGCGCATGACTGCGATCTGGTCGGCGATCGACAGCGCCTCCTCCTGGTCGTGCGTCACGAGCAAAGTGGTGACTCCAGCGTCGGTGAGCAACCCGGCAACCGCCTTACGGGTGGATGCCCGCAGCCCGGTGTCCAGTGCGCTGAAAGGTTCGTCGAGCAGCATCAGCACCGGTTCGCGCGCCAGCGCACGGGCCAGCGCGACGCGCTGTTGCTGGCCGCCGGAGAGTTGGTGAGGTCGACGGGACGCGAATGAGGCGTCCAGAGAAACGGTTTCGAGAAGTTTGGTGACCCGGTTGCGGACTTGGCGGCTGCGTAGACCGCCGGAAAGGCCGTACGCGATGTTCTGTCCGACGGTCAGGTGTGGAAACAGTGCCCCGTCCTGGGCGACGTAGCCGACGCTGCGGCGGTGCGGCGCAACCGACCGTTCTGCGCCTGCGACCTGTCTGCCGGAGATCGTGACCGTTCCGGCGTCGGGGTTTTCGAATCCGGCGACGAGTCGCAGCAGCGTGGTTTTGCCGCAGCCCGATGCCCCTACGACGACGGTGGTGCTGCCTGCGGCCACGGTGAGGTCGATGTGGTCGAGGACGGCGTGGCCGTTGAAGGACTTGGCCAGTCCGCGGATGTCGAGCATGGTGGTCACAGCGCGGCCACCTTCGTCGACTGCCGGAACAGAATCAGCGTCACGGGAATGGCGAGCAACACAAGGGTGAGGGCGTACGGCGCGGCGGCCGCGTAGTCCAGCTCGCTGCTGAATGACCAGAACAGCATCGACAGCGTCCTTGTGCCGGTTGGCGCGAGTAGCAGGGTCGCCGTCAGTTCCGTTGCCACCGCCACGAATACCAGGGACGCGGCGGCGGCTGCGGCAGGCGCGGTGAGCCGCAGTGTCACCCGCAGGAAGGTGGCGCTCGGAGAACTGCCAAGCGAGCGCGACGCCTCCTCGAGGCCAGGCGGGACCTGGGCCAGGCCCGCGCGGACATTGACAAGCGCTCGGGGCATGAACAAAAGGACATACGCGAACACGATCAGCGGCACGGACTGGTAGAGCGGGCGGGCGAAGTGAATGGCCACGGTCACCAACGCCAGCGCGGTGACGATCCCGGGAAGCGAACTGGTGATGTAGTTTGCGCCTTCCACCGCGCGCGCCAACGCGCCGTTCGACCGCACGGCTACCCAGGCAACCGGGAAGGCCAGCACCGTCGTCAGCGCAGCCGCAGAGGCGGCCAGTGCGATGGTCTGGCCCAGCGCATTGGCGATCTCGCCGAAGTCCCAAACTCGTGTGCCGCCGATCCACAGCCACCGCACGATCGTCCACACCGGGACGGCGATCGCCAGCGCCGCCAGTACCGCCAGACAAGTCGTCGCGGGAAATACATTGCGGCCCAGACGGACCGGCACGGCAGCGCGCGGTGCGCCCGAGCCGATTCGGGCATACCGCGCTTTGCCGCGAGCGGCCGCCTCCGCTAACAGGAGTACCAGACACAGAAGGACGAGTACGCCTGCCAGCATGCTGCCCGCCGCACCGTCGAAGGTGACCTGGAACTGCTGGAAGATCGCGACGGTGAAGGTGTCGAACCGGACCATGGCAAAGGCACCGTATTCGGCGAGCAGGTGTACGCCGATCAACAGGGCACCGCCAAGGATCGCCAACCGCAGTTGCGGCAGTACCACGCGGAAGAACACCCCCGCGGAGTCGGATCCGAGCGCGCGGGCCGATTCCTCGACGGCCGGATCGAGCCGGCGCAGCGTCGCGGCCACGGGTAGATACATGAACGGGAAATACGAAAGCGTCGTGATCAACACCCCCGCCCACAGTCCGTGCAGGGACGGGATCACCCCTACCCAGGCGTAGCTGTTGACGAAGGCCGGAACAGCAAGCGGCGCAACGAACAACGGACGCCAAAGTGCCCGGCCGGGCAGGTCGGTCCGCTCCACCAGCCAGGCCACCGCGATTCCGATGACCGCACACAGCGGCACGGTGACGACGACCAGCGCGACGGTGTTCACCAACAGCTCGCCGACCCGTGGCCTGACTACCAGTTCGTATGCCCTGTCCCACCCGACCGAAACCGCGCCCCACACCACGTACCCGAGCGGGATGGCCGTGGCGGCAACCAGAATCGCGACCGTGGCCGAAACCAGCGGGCCGGGGCGGGCCGTCGACTCAGACCGCGAAACCGATGCCGCGGGGCGCGAGACGGGGGGAGCGGGAGCGATCACCTACAACAAGCCCGCCTTCGTCATCAGGTCGGTCACCTTCTGCGCATCCAGCGTCGAGGGATCGACCTTGGGCGCCTGCAGCGAATCGAGCGGGGGCAGGGCCGGATTCGCGGGAACGTCGCTGGCGACCGGGTACTCGAACGAGGTGCCCTTCTCAAGCACCTCCTGTCCCGCCTTACCGGTGACGAACTTGATGAACTGTTGCGCCTGCTCGGCCTTCTTACTGGACTTCAGCACACCGCCGCCGGACAGGCTGACGAACGCGCCGGGGTCGGAGTTCTTGAAATAGTGCAACGCCGTATTGCCGCTGCCCTCTTTGGTATTGGCCTGGTCGCGGAACCAGTAATAGTGGTAGATGATGCCGCCGTCGACCTCACCGGCATTGACGGCCTTCATGGTTGCGATGTTGTCGTTGTAGATCTTCGCGTTGGCCTTCATGCCCGCCAGCCACTGCTCGGTGGCCGGCTCGCCCTCGAGCTGGAGATAGGCCGAGACGATGGCCTGGAAGTCGGCCTTGGCCGGAGCTCCACCCCAGCGGCCTTTCCATGCGGGCTGCTGCAGATCCGTCATGGATTTCGGCAGCTGGTCGGCCGCCAGCCTGGTCTTGTTGTAGACGAACACGGTGCTGCGCGCCGCGACACCCGTCCATTTTCCGGTGGCCGGACGGTACTGCGCCGGAACCTGATCGAGGGTGTCGGCGTTGAGGTCGGCGAACAGCCCGGCCTTCTCGACTGCGGCCATTGCGGGGGAGTTCTCGGTCAGGAAGACATCGGCTGGCGAGGCGTCGCCCTCGGCGACGAGTTGGTTGCCCAGTTCGGTGTCGCCGCCCTGACGGTAGGTGACCTTGATACCGGTCTCCTTGGTGAAGGCGTCGATCCATTCCTTCGTCAGCGATTCGTGCTGGGCGTTGTAGATGAGGAGTTCATCGCCGCCACCCGAACTCGAGCAAGCTGTCATTCCGAGAACAACGGTGACGGCCGACATCAGGGCGGCGATTCGGCTCCAACGGGTTCGCATCCAGGCGGTCCTTCCCGCGCCCGCGGGCGCCTTTAGCTGAGGGTAACCTAAATGAAGATACCCCTCGACCGCCTTCGAACCGGCCGCCCCTTCGTGATCCCATTCCCACGTATCGACTGTGAATCCGCTGGCCGAGGCTGGGCCAGAGGACAAGGTCACAGACCCAGCAACTTCGGACGGCCAACGGCCACCTCGGCGTGTAAGACTTTGCCCATGAAAAGCTCCGGATCTGTGACGCGCCGCGGAGTCCTCGGCACGGTCATAGCCTTCGTCATCGGCGGCGTCTCGGCCGCCACGATCGCGCTGCCGACGGCAAGTGCTGCGCCATGCACGGCGAGCGGGTTGGCCAGCACGGGCAGCGGGGTGATGGCCGACGCCGGCGCCTACCTTGCCGCCCATCCCGGCGCCGACGACGTGTTGACGAAGGCGGGGTCGCAGCCGACGGACGAGGCCAAAGCCAGCGTCCAGTCCTACTTCATGGCCCACCCCGGTGAGTTTCTGGACCTGAAACGGATCGCCCAACCGTTGACGGACCTGCGCAACCAATGCGGTATGGGAGTGTCCCCCGGTCAGTTGGCGGCGCTCGTCGAGTCGTTCCAGTAGCCCAGCGCTACATGCGGCCGTACCGGCTGCGCACGAAGCTGTAGGCGCCGAAGGCGGCCAGCCCAAGCGCGGCCAGAATCAGCAGGATCTTGCCGAACGGCGCCGCGCCAACCGCCTTGATCGCCGCGTCCAAACCGGTTGACTTCGACGGGTCGGATTGCAGCGACGCCATGATCACCAGCACGCCGATTCCGGCCAGTGCCAGGCCTTTGGCGACGTATCCGGTAATGCCGACGGCGGTGATACCGGTCCCGCCGGAGACACGCAGGTCCTTGAGGAACTTCTTCGACGCGCCCTTGTAGACGTGGTAACCGCCGACCGCTGCAATTCCCAACCCCACCGCGATCAGCAGGGTCTTGCCCCAGCCGGACTGCATCAGCTCGGCGGACATCCCGGCGTTCTGCTGGCCGCTGGACTGTCCGCTGCCCATCGCGAACTTCGCCGCGGAAAAGGCGATTGCGAAGTTGACGATGGCCAGGCCGATTGACTTCGCGCGCTTCCAGGCCGGCGAGTCGTCCTTCTGCTGTCCGGAGCGCTCACCGGGCTTGGATCCGACCACCGCCTCGGCGACGCGCCACAGGCCGAGGGCCACCAGCCCGACGGCCGCGACCCAGAGCATGAGGGAGCCTCCGGGTTGTTTGGCAACGGTGGCGAGCGCGCCGGACTGGTCGGCGTTGCCCCCACCGGAGCCGAACGCGAGGCGCAGGATGATTAACGCCACGAGCAGGTGCAGGACGCCGCTGGCCGCGAAGCCGATCCGTGCGGTGTACTCGAACGCCTTGCTATCGGTTGCCTTGTCGACCGCACCGTGGACTGACGTGTTGCTCATGTCGACCTCCTTTGCGAGGCCGAGTACCGCTTTTTGACGCTCCCGAAACCAATAGGTGCGGTTACCGCCGGCGACCCCCGTGACCCGCTACTGCGGTGAATGACGGCGGCTACGTAGGGTTTCACTCGAGGAGCTAACTGGGTGAGTTTGTCGATCGTCTTCGCCGTGCTCTTGTCGGCGTTGCTGCACGCGACCTGGAACTCGTTGGCGCACGCCATTTCTGACCGTCTTGTGGGATTCGCGCTGATCGGCGTGGCCGACGCTGTGGGTGGCGGCCTGATGGTGGCGTTCGCAGGCATGCCCCCGGCCGGCGCGTGGCCGTTCATCGTCGCCTCCGCGGCGCTGCACGTGGTGTATAACCTTCTGCTGCTGGCCAGCTATGAACTGGGTGAGTTCAGCCAGATGTATCCGCTCGCCAGAGGCACGTCGCCGTGGGTTGTCGCGCTGGTCTCGGTGGTGATTCTCGGTCGCGAACTGCCCGTCGCCGAACTGGCCGGGGTGCTGGCCGTCTCCGCGGGACTGATCGCGCTGGTCTTCATCGGCGGGCGGCCGGGCCGCCGGGATCTGCCTGCAATCACCGCGGCCGTCTTGACCGGCTTGGCGATCGCGTCCTACACGGTGGTCGACGGTCTTGGGGTGATGCACGCCCCGCTGTTCGCCTATACCGGCTGGATGTTCTTGCTTCAGGGTCCACCGATCGCGGTGCTCGCCGCTATCCGACGCGGCCGCGCGCTACCCTCGGCCGTCCGCGCGTCGGCGGTGCCGGGTCTTGCGGGCGGCGCCATCTCGATCGTCGCGTACACCATCGTCTTGTGGGCCCAGACCAGCGGTGCGTTGGCGCCCATCGCGGCGCTGCGCGAGACGAGCATTGTGTTCGGCGCGTTGATCGGCGCGGTGTTCCTCGGTGAGCGGCTCGGTGCTCGCCGCGCGATGGCCGCGGGCGTGGTGCTCGCAGGCGTGGTGCTGATCAGCCTGCCGTAGCGCTGTCGTTGTGGATGAAATGCCGACTGTGGATAACCCTGCCCCTGCGGGGTCACGTTGTCCGCCTCGCAGTGCACCGTGACGACATGACTTCATTGACTCGTGCCGAGATCGGTGCGTTGGGTGAGCAACTCGCGGTCGAGCATCTGAGGACGCTCGGGCTGGTCGTGCTGGACCGCAACTGGCGCTGCCGCTACGGCGAACTGGACGTCATCGCGGCCGACGACGCCACGCGCACCGCGGTATTCGTCGAAGTCAAGACACGCACCAGCGATCGCTTCGGGGGAGTGCAGCAGGCGGTCACGCCGGACAAGGTCCGGCGGCTGCGCCGGCTGGCCGGGTTGTGGCTGGCCGGTCAGGACAAGGGCTGGGCTGCGGTGCGCATCGACGTCATCGGTGTGCGCATCGGCAGACAGCGCACCCCCGAGATCACCCATCTGCAGGCGGTCGTCTGATGGCGCTTGGCAGGGCGTTCTCTGTCGCGGTGCGCGGGCTGGAAGGCGAGATCGTGGAGATCGAGGCTGACATCACCTCGGGGCTGCCCGGTGTGCATCTCGTTGGCCTGCCCGACACCGCGCTGCAGGAATCGCGTGACCGCGTGCGGGCCGCAATCACCAACTGCGGCAGTGACTGGCCGATGGCGCGCCTGACGTTGGCCCTTTCGCCTGCGACGCTGCCGAAGATGGGTTCGGTGTACGACTTGGCCCTGGCTGCCGCGGTGCTTTCGGCACACGGCAAGAAGGAATGGGTGCGGCTCGAAAAGAACCTGCTGCTCGGCGAGTTGGCCCTCGACGGAAGGGTGCGCCCGGTCAAAGGTGTGCTGCCCGCGGTGCTGACCGCAAAGCGGGAGGGGTGGCCGGCCGTCGTTGTCCCGGTCGACAACCTCCGTGAAGCCAGCCTCGTCGACGGCGTCGAGGTGCTCGGCGCACGAACGCTTGGGCAGCTACGTGCCTGGCTCTCGGGCAAGGCACAGTTGGCCGGGCGGGTCGAGGCGCCGACGACCGAACCGGAGCCCGAGGTGGACCTCGCCGATGTCGTCGGGCAGGTGCATGCCAGGTACGCCGTCGAGGTGGCGGCCGCCGGTGCGCATCACCTGACGCTCACAGGTCCGCCCGGCGTCGGGAAAACAATGCTGGCGCAACGGCTTCCCGGCCTATTGCCGGAGTTGTCGCACGGCGAATCGCTCGAAGTCACTGCAATCCATTCGGTCGCGGGCCTGCTTTCCGGCGACACCCCGCTGATCACCCGCGCACCGTTCGTCGCGCCCCACCACACGTCCACCGTTGCGGCACTCGTGGGGGGTGGATCGGGCATGGCGCGACCGGGCGCTGTCAGCCGCGCACACCGCGGCGTGCTCTTTCTCGACGAGTACGCCGAGGTCGGGAACAGCGCGCTGGAGGCATTGCGAACACCGTTGGAGGACGGCGAGATTCGCCTGGCCCGGCGTGACGGCGTTGCCAAGTATCCAGCCCGCTTCCAACTGGTTCTCGCGGCCAATCCGTGCCCGTGTGCGTCACCCGATCCACACGACTGCATCTGCACGTCCGCCGAGAAGCGCCGGTATCTGAGCAAGTTGTCTGGCCCGCTTCTCGACCGGGTGGACCTGCGGGTGTTCATGCACCGCGAGAAAGCCGGAGCGTTTGCCGCCGAAGCGGGGGAGTCGACCGCGGCGGTGCGAGACCGGGTGAAGGCGGCGCGCGACGCGGCGGCGGAGCGCTGGCGTGATCACGGTGTCCGGACCAATGCGGAGGTCAGCGGAGTGCTGCTACGACGTAGGTTTCGGCTGTCAACCGACGTGATGGCCCCGCTGAGGACGGCAACCGACCGCGGCGTGCTCAGCATCCGTGGCGTGGACAGGACGCTGCGCGTCGCGTGGACGCTGGCCGACCTGGCCGGGCGGACATCGCCTTGCCGCGGCGACGTCACCACCGCATTGAGTTTTCGCCAACCCGACGGTGTGCAATGAGGGACCAGACACGACTCGCGTTGGCGTACCTGTCTCGGGTGGCCGAGCCGCCATGTCCGGACCTGACTGCGTTGGTCAGTCGAGTCGGACCGGTCGAGGCCGCCGCCCGGATCAAGACAGGAGATGTCGCAGCGGATCTTGCCCGCCGCACCGAAGCGCGTCGCGAGATAGATTGCGCAGCAGCCGATCTAGATGTTCTCGACCGTCGCGGTGGCCGCCTGATCGCCGCCGACGACAACGAATGGCCGTTGCTGTCCTTCACGGCATTCGCAGGCGTGGATCACCTGTTGCGGCCACAGGGCCATCCGCCCATGGCGCTGTGGGTTGTCGGCTCGGCCCGCCTCGACGACATGGCCGAGCGCGCCGTCGCGATCGTCGGGACCAGAGCGTGCACCACCTACGGCGAGCATGTCGCTGCCGACTTGGCCGCGGGCCTCGTCGAGCGGGAGGTGTCGGTGGTGTCGGGCGGCGCGTACGGCATCGACGGCGCGGCGCACCGCGCCACGCTTGCCGCCGACGGGTTCACCGTGGCGGTGCTCGCGGGCGGCATCGATGTCCCCTACCCGGCAGGCCACGCCGGGCTACTGCATCGGATCGGACAGCAGGGCCTGGCCGTCAGCGAGTACCCGCCAGGTGTACGTCCGGCGCGGCATCGATTCCTGACCCGCAATCGGCTGGTCGCCGTGCTGTCGGGTGCCACGGTGGTCGTCGAAGCGGGCGCGCGAAGTGGCGCGGCGAACACCGCGGCGTGGGCACGGGCGCTCGGCCGCCCGGTGTGCGCAGTGCCCGGTCCGGTCACCTCCGCGGCGTCGATCGGGTGTCACGCGCTGCTGCGCGACGAGGCCGTGGTGTTGGTGACCCGTGCCGCCGACGTCGTCGAACTCATCGGCCGGGTGGGTGAACTCGCGCCAGACGAACAGCGGCCCGTGTCGGCGCTCGACGGACTCGGCGAAGCCGAACAGCTGGTCTACGAGGCGCTGCCCGCCCGCGGCCGCCGCACGACCGACCAGATCGCCGTCGCGTCGGGCCTGCCGCCGACCCAAGTGTTGGGACCCCTATCCATGCTGGAAGTGTGCGGTTTGGTTATTCGTGACGAGGGCTACTGGAAGCTCAGAAGGTAGGCCACCGAGGAATAGCCACCGCTCGTATAGTCGTTGAGACTGGCTAACGAATACCGGCCAGGAGTTTGGAGGACCAGTGGCAGGACGTCCCGTGCACACCTTCGAGGTGCTGCGCACCGAGAACCTCACCGCACACATCGTTCGGGTGGTGCTCGGCGGCGGCGGATTCGACACCTTCACGCCCAACGACTACACCGACGCCTACGTCAAGATCGTGTTCGTCCGCGACGACGTCGACGTGAGCGCGCTGCCGCAGCCGCTGACACTCGACAGCTTCAACGAGTTGCCCGCCGAGCACCGGCCGACCGTTCGT
Organism: Mycolicibacterium stellerae; assembly: GCF_003719305.1. GTDB lineage: Bacteria > Actinomycetota > Actinomycetes > Mycobacteriales > Mycobacteriaceae > Mycobacterium > Mycobacterium stellerae. The sequence goes on along the minus strand of NZ_RARC01000002.1, from coordinate 145,825 downwards.
ACCTACACCGTGCGCAACGCCGATGCCGAGCGGCGTGAACTCACCATCGACTTCGTCGTGCACGGTGAGCACGGCGTGGCAGGTCCGTGGGCCTCGGCCGCCACGCCGGGAAAGCGCGCCTTCCTGATGGGCCCAAGTGGTGCGTACGCACCCGACCCCGCCGCCGACTGGCACCTGATCGCCGGTGACGAAGCGGCGCTACCCGCGATCAGCGCCGCGTTGGAGGCGTTGCCCGACAACGCTGTCGGCAAGGTCTTCATCGAGGTCGCCGGGCCGGAGGACGAGATCCCGCTTAAGGCGCCCGAAGGAGTCGGCGTGAACTGGATCTATCGCGGCGGGCGGGCCGACCTGGTGTCCGAGGACAGGGCCGGTGACCATGCACCGCTGATCGCGGCGGTCAAGGAGGCCAACTGGCTGCCCGGTCAGGTTCAGGTCTTCATCCACGGTGAAGCGCAGACGGTGATGCATAACCTACGGCCGTACATCCGCAAAGAACGCGGCGTGGAAGCGAAGTGGGCGAACTCGATTTCCGGGTATTGGCGGCGCGGCCGCACCGAGGAGACGTTCCGGCAGTGGAAACGCGAACTCGCCCAAGCCGAGGAAGGCGCCAACGCCTGAGCCTCGACCTGGCACGCTGATGCCATGGCGTTCGGTGACTACCAACTCGAGATCTACCTTCAGGGCCTGTCGGGGATCGTCCCGTCGCTGCCGATGGCGTACGCCGATTGGGAAGCCAAGGCCGAGGCCGCGATGCCGCCGTCGGTGTGGTCCTACGTCACCGGAGGGGCGGGAGACGAACGCACCCAGCGCGTCAACCGGACCGCGTTCGACAACTGGGGACTGATGCCGCGGATGTTCGTCGGCGCCAAGGAACGCGACCTGTCGATCAACCTTTTCGGCCTGACGTTGCCGTCGCCGGTTTTCATGGCGCCGATCGGGGTCATCGGGCTGTGCTCACAGGACGGGCACGGCGACCTGGCCACCGCCCGCGCCGCCGCGCGCACGGGTGTGCCGATGGTGATCTCGACGCTGACCGAAGACCCGATGGAAGACATCGCGGCCGAATTCGGCGACACCCCAGGCTTTTTCCAGCTCTACACGCCCACCGATCGCGACCTGGCCGCGAGCCTGGTGCAGCGCGCCGAAGCGGCCGGCTACAAGGGCGTCGTCGTCACCCTCGACACCTGGGTGCCCGGCTGGCGGCCCCGCGACCTGTCGACCTCCAACTTCCCGCAGTTGCGCGGCAAATGCCTGAGCAACTACACGAGCGACCCGGTGTTCCGGGCCAGCCTCGATCAGCCGCCCGAGCAGAACCCGCAGGCCACCGTGCTGCGCTGGGTGCAGGTCTTCGGCAATCCGCTGCGCTGGGACGATCTGCCGTGGCTGCGCTCGCTGACCAAGCTGCCGTTGATCGTGAAGGGCATCTGCCACCCCGACGATGCCCGGCGCGCGATCGACGGCGGTGTCGACGGCATCTACTGCAGCAATCACGGTGGGCGCCAGGCCAATGGCGGAATCCCCGCGATCGACTGCCTGCCCGGTGTCGTCGAAGCCGCGCAGGGGGTTCCTGTGCTTTTCGACTCCGGCATCCGCAGCGGCGCCGACATCATCAAGGCGCTGGCGCTCGGTGCCACCGCGGTGGGTATCGGGCGTCCGTACGCGTACGGGCTCGCGCTGGGCGGCACCGACGGCGTGGTCCACGTGCTGCGCTCGTTGTTGGCCGAGACCGACCTCATCATGGCCGTCGACGGCTATCCGACCCGCAAAGATCTCACTCCGGACACGCTTCGGCGCGTCATCTGAGTCGCCCCTTACTCGTCTGCCACGGTGGGCGAGTGCAGGCCATCCTCGAGGAGTTCGACGAGCATCTCGCTCTCGAGCGCGGCCGCTCCGACCACACCCGCCGCGCGTATCTCGGTGACCTACGGTCGCTTTTCGAATTCCTGTCGCAGCGGGCGCCGAATCCTCAGTTGAGCAGCCTGAGCCTGCCGGTGCTGCGGTCCTGGCTGGCCGCCCAGGCCGCCGCGGGTGTAGCGCGCACCACGCTCGCGCGCCGGACCTCCGCGGTGAAAACGTTCACCGCGTGGGCGACCCGGCGGGGGCTGCTGTCCACCGACCCGGCCAGCCGCCTTCAGGTGCCAAAGGCGCGGCGGACACTGCCGGCGGTGTTGCGTCAGGACCAGGCGCTGGATGCCATGGCTGCGGCCAATTCAGGTGCGCAACAAGGTGATCCGATGGCACTTCGGGATCGGCTCATCGTCGAGATGCTCTACGCCACCGGCATCAGGGTCAGCGAGCTGTGCGGCCTCGACGTCGACGACATCGATATGCCCCGGCGCCTTCTGCGTGTTCTCGGCAAGGGCAACAAACAACGCACAGTGCCGTTCGGCGAGCCGGCGCAGGCCGCATTGACGGCGTGGCTGACCGACGGCAGGCCCGCGCTGGCCACCAGCGATTCGGGACCTGCGCTACTGCTCGGTGCCCGCGGCCGTCGCCTCGATCAACGGCAGGCCCGCACCGTCGTGCACCAGACCGTCGCCGCTGTCGACGGAGCACCCGATATCGGGCCACACGGGCTGCGGCACAGCGCGGCCACCCACCTGCTCGAGGGCGGCGCGGATCTGCGCATCGTGCAGGAACTGCTCGGCCATTCGACGTTGGCCACCACGCAGCTCTACACGCATGTCACGGTTGCGCGGCTGCGGGCCGTGCACGACCAGGCCCACCCGCGCGCATGAAGCGATTTCGGCGCGCTCATCGACGCTCAGCGCACGTGAGCGCGCCGAAATCGCTACCAAAGGTCAAGTGCCGCAGAAGGTTTGATAGCAACCGAAGTCATCCGGGGCGGGTTCGGCATAGCGCTCGAACCCGGGTCGCTCGGTGTACGGGGATGTGATCGCGACCAGTAGTCGTTCGACGGGATCCATATCGCCGGCCGACGCAGCGGCGAGGGCCTCCTCGACGAGGTGATTGCGCGGGATGTAGACGGGGTTGAGGCCATCCATTCCGTCGGCGTCCGGCCCCAGCGCGAGCCAGCGGGCCACCCAGTCGTCGTCGAATGCCGGTGCCGCATCGCCACGAGCCGTCGCACTCAACCTGCGGAAGAACGACGTGAAGTCGACCTGGTCCCGTTCGAGGTGCGCCAGCAGATCGTCGGCGAGCTCCGCGACGACGCTGTCGTCGATGTCGTCGGGCAGGCCGAGCTTCCGCTGCATGCCCGCCGTCCACGCCGCCGCGTACTGCCGCGCGAAATCCTGCAGTGACGCGGTCGCCAGAGCGATCCCACGGTCCTGGTCGTCGGCGATCAGTGGCAGCAGCGCCTCTGCGAAGCGGGCGAGGTTCCAGCCGGCGACGGTCGGCTGATTGCCGTAGGCGTAGCGGCCGCGGGCGTCGATCGAGCTGAACACCGTCTTGGGATCGAAGGCGTCCATGAACGCACACGGCCCGTAGTCGATCGTCTCGCCCGCGATCGTCATGTTGTCGGTGTTCATCACCCCGTGCACGAACCCGACGAGCATCCACTGGGCGATGAGCCAGGCCTGTCCGGCGATGACCGCGTCGAGCAGCGCCAGGTACGGGTTGTCGGCGTCGGCGGCGGCGGGATAGTGCCTGGCGATCGCGTGGTCGGCGAGTCGGCGCAGAACGTCGAGTTCGCCTGCAGCAGAGACATATTCGAAGCTGCCGACGCGCAGGTGACTGGCGGCGACCCTGGCCAGGACGGCGCCGTCGAGCACCGTATCGCGTCGCACCGGGCGGCCGGTGGCCACGACGGACAGGGCGCGCGTGGTCGGGATGTGCATGGCGTGCATCGCTTCGCTGACGACGTATTCGCGCAACATCGGGCCGACGGCCGCCAAGCCGTCACCGCCGCGGGCGAACGGAGTGCGCCCCGAACCCTTGAGGTGCAGATCTCGCAGTCGGCCCCTGGTGTCGACGAGTTCGCCGAGCAGCAGCGCGCGCCCATCGCCGAGGCGGGGCACCCACCCGCCGAACTGATGGCCCGCATAGGCCTGGGCGACCGGTTCGGCGCCCGCGGGCACCCGGGTTCCCCCGAGTAGGCCCATCCCGTCGGCGCTGCGCAGCCATGCCGGATCGATTCCCAGCTCGGCCGAAAGCGGCTCGTTGAGGACAAGCAGTCGCGGCGCGGGGGTGGATTCCGCCTGCCAGCGCACCGCGAGCTCGGGCAGCTCAGTGGCGAATCGGTTGCCAAGGACAACCGTGGTTTCGGGAGCGACGCTCATCGCCGTCCAGCCTACGGACAGCTTCGGCCGGAGCGCCTCGCAGCGCGAGCGTGCGCAGTTGTACAGAGTTCCGCGGCGTGTCGTGTGCAGACACGCACGTTCGCGGTGCAAAGGTCAGCCGTGCAGCGGCTTGAGCCGGATGGGGGTCGTCACCAGCAACCCCAACGGGTCGACGTAATCGGCGTTGGCGGCGGGGCCCCACATCGCCCCCCAGTGCAGACAGGCCGGCGCCGGGCAGCCCTGGTGTCCGGGTGCCAGCTCGCCGAGTGCCTTGCCAGAAGCCACCAACTGCCCGGGCCGCACTGAAGCCAAAACCGGCTCGTAGCTGGTCCGCAGGCCACCGGGGTGGGCCACCGACACCACTGGCCGACCGGCGAGCTCCCCGGCGAACACCACCGTCCCTGGCCCTGCGGCGTACACCGGCTGACCGGGCGCTCCGGACAGGTCAACCCCGCGGTGTCCGCGCTGCCAGTTCGGCGACGGTGCATCAAACTCGCGCATAACCGCCGGTCGCGGCCGTAACGGCCAGGTCAGCCTGCCGTCGTCGGCCCTCACCGGCGCCGCGCACATGACCGCAAGCAGCACAATCACAGTCGCGAGTCGCATACGCCCAGCTCAGCGCGCCGCATCCGGTTCGGGAAGGTGTGAAGTGCTCACCTGGGGATCAGCCCGGCAGTGTGGACAAAGCACCTGTTGGCACGGTGTAAACTCAAATCCGCAATTCGCACCAGCGGATTGACTTCGCGCGCCTGCGCCGCAGCCCCGATCCACCAGGGTTGCACCAGCATGCCGGGCGGTCCCGACTGTAGAGAAATCAACATCGGGTCCGGCATGCAGCAGACGCTAGGGCCTGGTATCACCCGATGCCGGGCGGCAACCGACAACTGAAGGACAAAGCCAACCATGGCTGTCGTAACCATGAAGCAGCTGCTTGACAGCGGCACCCACTTCGGGCATCAGACCCGTCGCTGGAATCCCAAGATGAAGCGGTTCATCTTCACCGACCGCAACGGCATCTACATCATCGACCTGCAGCAGACGCTGACCTACATCGACAAGGCGTACGAGTTCGTCAAGGAGACCGTCGCGCACGGCGGGTCCATCATGTTCGTCGGCACCAAGAAGCAGGCGCAGGAGTCCATCGCCGAAGAGGCCACCCGCGTCGGCATGCCCTACGTGAACCAGCGCTGGCTGGGCGGCATGCTGACCAACTTCTCCACCGTGCACAAGCGCCTCCAGCGCCTCAAGGAGCTGGAGACCATGGAGCAGACCGGTGGCTTCGAGGGTCGCACCAAGAAGGAAATCCTGATGCTGACCCGGGAGAAGAACAAGCTGGAGCGCAGCCTCGGCGGTATCCGCGACATGGTCAAGGTGCCGTCGGCGATCTGGGTCGTCGACACCAACAAGGAGCACCTCGCCGTCGCGGAGGCCCGCAAGCTGAACATCCCGATCATCGCGATCCTGGACACCAACTGCGATCCCGATCTGGTCGACTACCCGATCCCCGGTAACGACGACGCGATCCGCTCGGCTGCGCTGCTCACCAAGGTGGTCGCTTCCGCGATCGCCGAGGGTCTGCAGGCCCGCGCGGGCGCGGGCGGTAACGGCGACAAGCCGGAGGCCGCCGGCGCCGAGCCGCTGGCCGAGTGGGAGCAGGAGCTGCTGGCCACCGCAACAAGCACCGTCGAGCCGGGCACGCCCGAGGCCGACGCGCAGACCGAACCGACGCCCCCGACGACCTCTTAGGAAACAAAAGACATGGCGAACTACACCGCTGCCGACGTCAAGCGACTGCGGGAACTGACCGGTGCAGGCATGCTCGACAGCAAGAACGCGCTTGTCGAAGCAGACGGCGATTTCGAAAAGGCTGTCGAGCTGCTTCGCATAAAGGGCGCCAAGGACGTCGGCAAGCGCGCCGAGCGGGCCACTGCCGAGGGTCTGGTCGCGGCCAAGGACGGCGCGCTGATCGAGCTGAACTCCGAGACCGACTTCGTCGCGAAGAACGCTGAATTCCAGGCGGTCGCCGATGAGATCGTCGCCGCCGCTGCATCATCCAAGGCCGCCGACGTCGACGCCCTCAAGGCAGCCAAGATTGGTGACACCACGGTCGAGCAGACGATCGCGGACCTGTCCGCGAAGATCGGCGAGAAGCTCGAGCTGCGTCGCGCCGTGTACTTCGACGGCACCGTCGAGACGTACCTGCACAAGCGGGCTGCCGATCTGCCGCCTGCGGTCGGTGTGCTCGTCGAGTACACGGGCTCCGACAAGGACGCCGCGCACGCCGTCGCGCTGCAGATCGCCGCGCTCAAGGCGAAGTACCTGACGCGTGACGAGGTGCCTGCCGACATCGTCGCCAACGAACGGCGCATCGCCGAAGAGACGGCGAAGGAGGAGGGCAAGCCCGAGCAGGCGCTGCCCAAGATCGTCGAAGGCCGCCTCAACGGCTTCTTCAAGGACATCGTGCTGCTCGATCAGCCGTCGGTGTCCGACAACAAGAAGACGGTCAAGGCGCTGCTCGACGAGGCGGGCGTGACCGTCACGCGGTTCACGCGCTTCGAGGTCGGCCAGGCCTGACCACCTGCTACGAGCGGCCCCGCGACTTTTCCGGCAATCCCGGAAACTGCGGGGCCGCTTTAGTTTGCTGTTTGTACGCTTCTGACCGACACCCCCGACACCCCGCCGGTGCCCCCTGAGATACGCCTTGATGGGCAGACATTCGGGCGGCGGGTCCTGATAGCACCACGCCACATCGTCGACGACGGTGTCGCCGAGCACCGCCGCCGGTGTACGTCGCGTTGCCCTGGTAATTGCAGTAGGTGCTGGTGTCGGCTCGCCTCAACATGTCGGTGCGAACCGCCGACGGATCGACATAGAGCCGAGGATCTCGCGGAACTAACCCCGACGTCCTCACGCACCATCTCATCACCCTTCAAATCGCTTGCAGCGAACACGTTTCCACAGCGCACCGAAGCCGGCCCAATACCCAATCGGGCGCGGGGCGATAGCTTCCGAGCATCACTGTCGGCCTACCGGCTGAGCTCGTCGGCGAGGACCTCGATGAGTCCATGTTCGACACCGTCGAGTGCTTGAACAGCGACCCTCGTGAGATTGGCTTTGTCGGACTCGAATTGGGTGGCCATGTTGGTGCCCATGTGCCCGACGTGCAGCGCCGTCACCGCAACGCCATCGGGCTCGAGTTCGGCCCGTACGGCGTTGGTTTGAGCCCACAGGGCGGTTCTGGCAAGGGCGTATGCATCAGCTCCACCTCGGGGATGCAACCACGACCGCACCGAGACGATATTCAGGATGGCGCTCGGTGCGTTGGCGATGAGGTGTGGCGCAACCGCCCGGGTCACGGTGAGCGTACCGAAGTAGTGGCTGTCCATCAATGCGCGGATGTCCTCTATGTTGCCGTCGAGAAGCGATGCGACGCCGTAGGTTCCGACATTGTTGACCAGCAGCGTAGTGTCGCGCGCCGCGTGCGCGGCGGCTGTCACGGAGGCGGGGTCGGTGATGTCGATCTGAAGTGGCACGACTCCTGGTGTTGTCATGCCATTGGGGGCGCCGACGGCGCCGTAGACCTTGGCTGCGCCGCGACGCAGCAGTTCCTCGGTCAGTCGGCGTCCCAGCTCGCGGTCGGCGCCAGTCACTAGGCAAACCGATCCCTGGATCTGCATATCTGTCTCCTTCTGCCGTTTCTACTCGGGTATGCGTGGGACTGCCAGCCGGACAGTTGATCCCAGAAGGGGTTGAGGACTTGGCGGCTCGTTATGGGTCTGGGCGACCCCACCACCGACCGAATCTGTGCAGCACATCGAGTTGTCCGCCGGCACGCGGGGATTCACGGTGTAACCGCGCGGCGTCGCGAAGCGGAATGCGTCGGCGCCGGGGTCACTGCGTACATACGACGTCGGAAGGCCGCCTTTCATTCCCTCATTCAGCATCAGTGCTCACTACCTGTGGGTGCTGCCCGGCAATTGCACGAGCCGAAGGCTTTCGGTGCCGGTGCGCAATGAAAAATACTGGCGCGCAGGCGGCTAGTCTCGAGATCCCCGCCACTGCCGGGCCTTACGTCATTCACATCGACGACTAGGTGCGGGATCCGCGGCCTCATTCCGCTTCATCTCCCGCGTCGCGGCATCTTAAGAAGCGATGGCCAAATAGCCTGCTGGGGAGCGTTTCTCGGCTGTGACCACGGGGACGGAGATCTCGGTGGCGTAGTGAGCGGATACTCGCCGAGTAGTGGCGTGACTACCAGCCCTAGGGTCCGCTCGGTCTGGCCGGGCCGGTAGGTGGTTGAGACGGCGGACCGCGTGGGGCGAGTGAGGAGCGGGCACCGCGATCCTTGCGAAATAGGCTGACAACCAACCGATCTCCCACGGGTCATGTTAACTCCCTGTGGTTTGGCTTGGGAAACGCTGGAGCGGCGGTTTCTAGATTACGATCGTTATTCTAACGTCGATCACAACCCGGTCGGTACCTCGGCGACCCGCGCCAGCGCGTCTCCTATCCACGAAAGGAAAGTCCATGGCGAGTCAACAAGCAGTCGACTTCAAGAATCTCTTGGCAGAGCTGAGCCGTCGAGCGGCTAATCCCAACTTCGAACTGTCTACGATTCGTGATGTCGCCGAGAACATTCATGTGGCAACGAAAGAACCCGAAGGTGTCACCTATGCGGAGGTGGACGCAGGTGGGGTAGAGGCGATGTGGTGCATCCCCGAAGGCGCCGCGTCAGACGCGGCGATCGTGCACACCCACATGGGTGGAAGTGTGCTCATGTCCATGCACTCCGACCGAAAGGCCGCTGCGCACATCGCGAAAGCAGCGGGTGTGCGGTCGCTGGTGCTGAACTTCCGCCGTTCACCCGAGCACAAGTATCCGGCGCAGGTCGAGGACGTTTGCAATGCCTACTACTGGCTGCTGGAGCGGGGCTACAAGCACGACAAAATCGCCAGCGTCGGCCACTCAATCGGCGGCTACCTCGCGATCGCCCTGGCACTTCGACTGCGTGATCGCGGGGAGGCGCCGCCTGCGTCGATCCTGTCGATCTCTCCGTGGACCGATATCACGCTGTCGGGCGCATCGATCGACACCAACGCCGATCGCGACAAGCTGCTGTCACGCGATTTGATGGAACTCTTCCGCTCATGCTGGCTCGATGGGACGGACGTGGAATGGACTGATCCCCAGGTCAATCTGCTCGAGGCCACGCTATCCGATCTACCGCCCATCGCCGTCTACTACGGCGAGCACGAACTACTTGCCTCCGACGCCATCGCCTTCTCGGCCCGGGCGAAGAAGGCAGGAAACGCGATCACCGTGCGACAGGTCGATGAGGGCCAGCACTCCTTCATCATCGGTGCCGGGCGCGTTCCCGAAGTCGATCAAGCGATCGCAGAGATGGGCAGCTGGTTGCGCACCACTCTCGGACTCCGATCCGCCGTCGCCTAGCCGAGACTGACACCGATCGAATAGGGCAAACCGTGCCGGACAGAAATTACACCCTGGGTCACTCTAACCGCGAGATTCAACGTCTCCAGCGACAAGCGGAAATGCTGAGACCCATCACGGAGCGACTGCTGGTCAGCGCCGGTGTCGAGAGCGGCATGCGTGTTCTCGACATCGGCTGCGGCCCAGGAGATGTCTCTATGTTGATCGCTGATCTTGTCGGTCCGGCGGGACAGGTCATCGGCATCGATCCCAGCGCAAAAGCAATCGATACCGCCCGCCTGCGGTGCGTTCAACTCGGCCGCAGCAATGTCGAGTTCTTGGTGGACAGGGTCGACACCTACGACGCCTCAGCGACGTTCGATGCTGCGGTATGCCGATACGTCCTTATCCATCAGGTGGACCCAAGCGAGTTCCTCCGGGCGACTAGGCGACTTGTCCGCCCCGGTGGCGTCATAGCGCTTCACGAAATGGACATCACGCGCGGGATCCAGTCCTACCCGCGGGTGCCGCGACTGCATGAGATCTACGACGCCGTGACCGACACCCTCCTACGGGCAGGCGGCGCTTTCGACGTCGGCGGACGACTCGTGCGGGTATTCGCCGATGCCGGGCTGCCGCCACCGAAGCTGTTCTCCCAGACGCTCGTCGAAGGCGGCGAAGACACCGCGCTGTTGCCATGGATGATGGAGTTGGCCCGGGAAGTCTGTCCCCAAGTATTTGCCGACGGTACCGAAGCCGAAATACAGGCTCAGATCGACACAATGGCTGATCTCATGCAGAGCGCTGCATGCGAGATGAACAGTCAGATCGAGTTTGTTCCGCAGACGTGTGCCTGGACTCGCGTATGAGCAGCGATATGCTCGACGTCATCGACAAGGGGGAGGCGAGCCGAAGCCACCCGCATCCAATTCTGTTCGTACACGGCGCCTGGCATGCCGGCTGGTGTTGGGAAGAGCACTTCCTCGACCACTTCGTCGAACGCGGGTTCCGTGTCCTGGCGCCGAGCCTGCGCGGCCACGGACGCAGCCCAACGAGCAAGCCCCTCCGGGTCTGCTCAGTTTCGGATTACGTCAGCGATATCTGCTCTGTCATCGAGACGCTCTCCTCAACCCCCGTCCTGGTGGGGCATTCCCTGGGGGGATTCGTGGTCCAGAAGTATCTCGAGACACGTGATGCAGCCGCCGCAGTCTTGATTGCTTCCACGCCGCCCCGTGGCGGCCAGCTGCGTTCCCTGTTGAGATCGATTCGTCGGTATCCTTGGCGCTCAACAAAATTCACGTGTACCGGTAACCCATCGGATCTATGCAGAACATCGGCCGATGTGCGGGAATTATTCTTCAGCGATCAGGCATCCGATCGCGTGGTTGAGGAGTTCGCAGCGCGGATGAGCTCAGATAGTAGCCGGGTGATTCTTTTCGACACGGTGATCGGCAATCTGGTCAGAACTCGCCGGAATCGCACCCCGATGTTGGTCCTCGGCGGAGAGGCGGACCGGGTCTACACACCCGACGATGTGCGTCGCACCGCCGCCGCTTACAACACGGAACCATTGATCCTTCCCGGCATGGGACACGAGGTGATGCTCGAACCCGGTTGGCAGGTTGCCGCCGACCACATCGAATCCTGGTTGGCCAGGCACGGACTCTGACATCGAGAGTGGAACACAATGAATTTCGCCAGTCCCTTCCCTGACATCCTCGTACCCGCCTCGGCGTGACAGATCGATATCTCGTGAAGAGATTTCGAGGGTATTCGTCGTCATCCAGCCGTCGGTGCAACTGACAACGGTTGCGACGATGGAGTTCATTGGCCGGACAAATTCGGTCTACAGAAGGATTGGAGATGTGAAGTTCATCGACGGCCTTCCGAAATCCGCAGCGGACGAAACATCGGCAACGAACTCGAGCGGCGCCGAGTACTTCTGGAATGTTCCGACGATGGCAGGAATACCCGAGACGACATATGCCCGAAGTGGTAACGCGCACTTGGCCTATCAGGTTGTCGGTGACCGCGGGCCCGATCTGCTCTTCATCCCAACTGCATTGACTCCGATTGACTTGCTCTGGGACGAGCCTACTGTCGCTGCATATCTTCGACGTCTGGCGTCGTTCAGTCGCCTCATCACAACCGATCTCCTTGGGGTCGGCAGCTCCGACGCAGTGTCGACCGGGGATCTGCCCGCGTTGCAGTCATGGATAGACGGACTCATCGCGGTGCTCGATGCGGCGGGAAGTGAGTGCGCCACCGTGTTCGCGACGGCCGAATCCGCTCTCCCCGCGATGTTGTTGACCGCGAGCCATCCCCATCGCGTTCGCTCCCTTGTCCTGTGGGGCGCCTTTGCGCGCTTCTCCAGAGGGCCGGGCTACCCGTTCGGCATGCCGGGGCCGACGCTCAGCAAATATGTGGATGCCGTTGGCAAAGCCTTCGGCAGCGGCGCTATCGCGGATGTGTTGGCGCCCAGCTGGATTGATCACGGCCAACGGCGACGTTGGTGGGCGCGCGGCGAGCGTGTCTCTGGTGGTCCCGGATACTTCAAGCAGATTTTCGATCTGTATATGCGCAGTGACGTGCGACCAGCGCTCGACAGTATTCAATCGTCAACACTTCTGTTGCAGCGCCGCGGTGATCGCCATGTATGCGCGGATCATGGGCGGTATCTTGCCAAGCAGATCCCTCACGCCCGCCTACTGAATCTGGAAGGCGAAGATCACATGTGGTTCGCCGGTGACGCTGATGTTGCGCTTGACGAGATCGAGGCCTTCGTCACCGGGAGGCGCAGTGTCGCCGTGAGCGACAGGGTGCTGGCTACCGTCCTGTTCACCGACATCGTCGAATCGACCTCGCTCGCAGCGGCGCTCGGCGACGAAGCGTGGACCTCAGCGCTTCGCGAGCACAACCTCGTCGTTGAAACGCACGTTACCGGCTGGAAAGGAAAGGTCGTGAAGTTCACCGGCGATGGTGTTTTCGCCACCTTCGACGGACCCGCGCGAGCGATTTCGTGCGCGTGTGCGATTCGAGATTCAATGCGAGAGCTTGGGCTCACGATTCGTGTCGGGATGCATACCGGTGAGGTCGCGATGGTCGACAATGACGCGCATGGCATTGCCGTGCACATCGCTGCGCGGATCATGGCACTTGCGCAACCGGGAGAGGTGTTGGTCTCCGAAGCCGTACCGCCCCTGGTGCTCGGATCGCGCATCACATTCAGCGATCGCGGGCATCACGAGCTCAAGGGCGTGCCGGGCCGCTGGGACGTACTTGCGGTCCAGGGTGCGCCTTGAGGGTGGCGACCTGGATATCGCGCGGTCCTCGGTTTGAGAGTCTCTTACTTGACTGGACTCAGCAGCCTTTCGGCCGTGCGCCGGGCCGAGTCGACGACTGCCGTTTGCGCGGTGGCGTTCGACATGGCGCGCGCGATCGAGATTGCTCCCACCATGAGCGACAGAATGCTCCAGGCCCTTTGCTCACGGCCCCGTCGCGGCCCGTCAAGGCTGTCCGCGATCCGGGCTGCCCAGGCGGTGAGCTTTCGTTCGTACGCTACGCGTGTTGACGCCCCCGCCCGCCCGACGTCAACGCTCAGCGCCGCTGTGGGGCAACCCTCGCTGGGGTTCGCAACGTGGGGAATCGTGAGGTACTCGTCAAGGAATTGTCTTATCTCTCTTCGCAATTCAACTTTGTCTGCGGTCTCGGTGTCCGAGAGAAACGGTTCACCAACAGCGGTCTCGACAATCGCCTCGAGCATCTCTTCCTTGTTCGCGAAGTTCGAATAGAACGCTCCTGAGGTGACACCCGCCGCAGCCGCAAGGCCATCTACGCCTATCCCGTTGAAGCCCGCCGCCTTCATCGATCGCATGCCTGCCTGTAATAGCGCGCGGCGCGCCTTGGCCTTCTGATCCGGTGGATATCGCATATCTTCCTCGTCAAATGTGCTGTCAGTGTTTTCACAACAAACACTGCTATTGGATAGCCATCGCTATTGTACAGCGGGCCGCAGTGGCAGGGGCCGCAACTTCGGCGCTCTGGCTACATCGGCGGATCTATCGGGTCACCACCTTGACACCCTCACACCTATGAAATAGAGTTCGTTATATCACGATCGTGATCCTATGGTATTTCCCGTCTGGGTCAAGCACGCGACATCGCGCGGTTCGTCGATGACTACTTCGCAGAACCCCCACGAAGCCCAAGCGATCGGGATGCCGACACTGATGTCGATGGATTGCCAGACCTCCGTGGCCGAACGCGGACCGGACAAGCGGCTCCGAGTTCTCGCGCCAGCACTAGACAGGAGCATCACCAGATGAGCACCATCAGTGACGGTTTCACCGAGTTCTTCTCGGCGTCCAACGCCACGCCGCATTTCGATTTCATCGTGTGCGGGTCCGGCTCATCGGGATCGGTTGTGGCAGGCCGGCTCGCCGCACACCCCGACGTCAGCGTGCTCTTGCTCGAAGCCGGAGGGGATGACGAGACACCGCCCGTTCGGATGGCCGCCCAGTGGCCGTTGAACTTAGGCACGGAGCGGGACTGGAACTTCCATGCCAGCCCTGGCAGGTGGGTGAACGGCCGCTCGGTACCGATGTCGATGGGAAAGGTTCTGGGCGGCGGGTCGAGTATCAACACCATGATTTGGGCCTGGGGGCACCGCAACGACTGGGATTACTTCGCCGCACAGTCTGGCGATCCGGCTTGGGGGTACGAATCTGTGCTCGACATCTACCGCCGCATCGAGGATTGGCACGGCGCGACCGACCCCCGGTACCGGGGAACAGGTGGTCCCGTGTTCGTCCAGACGGCGCCCGACCCCCACCCGATCGCCTACGCCGCGGTTGAAAGCGCGAAATCAGCCGGTATCCCCACCTTCGACAGCCACAACGGCGAGATGATGGAACGCTCCGGCGGTGCGTCGATTCTCGACCTGCGCGTACGTGATGGATACCGCGAATCCGCCTACCGCTCATATGTCCACCCGTACCGCGGTCAACCCAATCTGACGGTGCTTTCAGGGGCGCTGGTTACCAGGCTGGTACTGGACGGCACCACCGTCAGCGGTGTGGAATTCGTTCACGGCGGCGCGACCTACCGTGCCGATGCAGGCAGCGACGTGGTGCTTTCCCTGGGCGCGATCAACACCCCCAAACTCCTCATGCAGTCCGGCATTGGCGAAGACGTCCACCTTCGTCAGCACGGCATACCAATCGTTCAGCACCTGCCGGGAGTGGGCCAAAACTTCCAGGACCACGTCGGGTTCGACTGCCTGTGGGAATCCGCCGAGCCGATCACCCCACACAACAACGGCGTGGAGGCAACCTACTTTTGGCGCAGCGACACGAGCCTGGACTCCCCAGATTTGCAGACATGCCAAGCGCAATTCGCCAAATCGTCCAGCCCGGAGAACACTAGGCGATTCAGCCCGCCCGAAGCCGGCTGGAACCTGTTCCCCGGACTGGTGCAAGCCAAGAGCCGCGGCGAGATTCGACTGACCGGTGCAAGGCCGAGCGATCCGGTCGACATCGACGCCAACTTCCTGTCACACCCCGACGATGTCCAAGCGGCGATTACCGCTGTGGAGCTGGCCAGAGAAATTGGGAACTCAGCAGAGCTGAGACCGTTCACCAAACGCGAAATCATGCCCGGCCCCCTCAAAGGCGCCGAACTGGAACGGTTCGTCAGGGACGCGGCCTCAACCTACTGGCACCAATCCGGCACCGCCAAGATGGGCACCGACGCCCTGGCTGTCGTTGACGGGCGTCTGAAGGTGTACGGAATCAATGGGCTTCGGATCGCCGATGCTTCCATCATGCCACGGGTGACCACCGGAAACACTCAAGCTCCCTGTGTGGTCATCGGCGAACGAGCAGTCGACATCCTGCGCGCCGACCACGCTCTTCCGGTGGCTCCTCAATCCACCTCGGAAAGTTGAGCGTGACGCCGCCACCGACATATCCCTCGGCGCGGTACATCTAAGGAAGTCCAAGAATCAACCGAACAACTGTCAAACCTCACCCGACGTCATACAAGTGGGAGGTGCCGGCCGTCGGATACAGGTTGGCCCACTGTTGCACCCGATAGCGGCGCCCTCGGACGGCGGCGATGCCAGCCCGCATCGCCTCACCAAGGCGCACCAACCAGAGGTTACGGCCTAACCGGCAGCGGTACGACTTGGTACCGTCACTGAATGGCCCGTATTGACGCCTTCGGCGACGACGCCCTCGGCGACCATGACGCAGTAGGTCTCGTCGACGCGCTCCGCGCGGGCGACGTCTCGGCGGCAGAGCTCGTCGAGGCGGCGATCGCCCGCACCGAGGCGGTCAACCCGGCGTTGAACGGTCTCGCGTACGAGGCGTTCGACCGTGCGCGCGGCCGTGCCGACGCGGCGCGCCCTTACGGCGGCTACTTCGACGGCGTGCCGACCTTCATCAAGGACAACGTCGCCGTCGCGGGCATGCCGACGATGGAGGGCACCGACGCGTGGGAGCCACGGCCGATGCGGGCCGACGGTGCATTCGCGCGGGTCTTTCTGTCCACTGGCCTTGTGCCGCTGGGCAAGACCCAGATGTCGGAGTTCGGCTTCAGCGGATCGGCTGAACATCCGCGGATCGGGCCCGTTCGGAATCCGTGGAACACCGACCACACCGCAGGCGCGTCCTCGTCGGGGGCCGGTGCGTTCGTCGCGGCTGGCGTGGTGCCCATCGCACACGCCAACGACGGCGGTGGCTCTATTCGAATCCCGGCGGCATGCAACGGGCTTGTCGGTCTGAAGCCCACAAGGGGTCGGCTGCCGCTCGACGAAAAAGCCGCCCAGATGCCGCTGCACCTCGTCGCCAACGGGGTGGTCAGCCGGTCTGTCCGCGATACCGCGGCGTTCCTGCGCGAGGCGGAGCGCGCGTACAGCAACCCGAAACTACCTCCCGTCGGGGATGTCACCCACCCGGGTAAGCAGCGGCTGCACATCGCGGTTTGTACGAAATCCGTTGTGAGGGAGGCAAGCCCGGAAGTCCGGGAGTTGACCCTCAAGGCGGCGGCGCTGCTGGAGGAGCTCGGACACAAAGTAACCGAGATCGACAACCCGGTGCCGGCCCGCTTCAAGGACGACTTCCTTCTCTACTGGCAGTTCCTCGCGTTCGCCATCGTGCGCGGTGGACGTCGGATGGTCGGGCCGAGCTTCGACCGGACCAAGTTGGACAATCTGACGCTGGGTCTCGATCGCGGTGCGGCGCGGAGTCTATACAAGCTGCCGCTGGCGATCGCGCGATTGTCGGCATCACGACGGGTCACTGCCCGACTGTCGGCGACCTTCGATGCGGTGCTCATGCCGACGCTTGCTCACGAGACGCCGCGCATCGGCCACCTCGATCCGACCGCCCCTTATGAACAGATCATGGACCGGCTGATGGACTGGGTGGCCTTCACGCCGCTGCAGAACGCGACCGGCGACCCGGCGATCTCGCTTCCGCTCGCGGAATCGGCCGCGGGTCTTCCGGTCGGAATGATGCTGTCCACGGTGAGGGGCAACGAAACCCGACTTCTTGAACTGGCCTATGAGCTCGAAGCGGCTCGGCCCTGGTCGCGCATCAACGGATAAGACAACGAAATCCGTTGCGTATTGGACACAGCGCCGTAACGGGAACCCGCCTGAGTTAACAACGCCGACATTCAGCGTGGAAGTCGGCGAAACTTTACGGGCTGACCATCCTTGCTGTGGAGACCTCTGCGCCCACCACACTTCGGTCACCGACGATCGCCACCGCTTCCGGCAACACATTCATGTGTCTTGTCCGGTTCGCGCTGGCCAACATCCGCAGGCGGCCCGAGCGGTTCCTACTGTCGGTCCTCGGCATCGCGCTTGCGATCGCATGTGTGACGGTCGTGCGCACCATCTCCTCCAGTTTCGCGATCACCGGGGCCGACTCGGTGACCGACGTGCTGGGCGGAGCGCAACTGTGGGCGGTTCCCGCCACGGGCGTGCAGTACGACGCCGACGCGCAGGCGTTGGTGGCCAACGGCCCCGCTCCTGCGTTCGCAGCGCCGAAGGGTTGGAAGGTCGCCCGCACGCTTTCGGGTATCGCGGAGATCAACGGGCAGCGGGTCTCATTACGTGGCAACGACGAAACCCCCAGCGGACAAGCGATATTGGGTGCTCCGCTCGCCGAACGACTCGGCCTGAGGCCCGGCGATCGGGTCGTGGTCGGGGGACGAAGCCTGGTCGTCGACGTATCCGGCAGCGGTCAGTCGATGACGGTCGCTTCGTCGCTCGCACAGACCGTCGTCGGCAGCAACGGCTGGTGGTTGATCTTCGCGCCGCCCGGTGACGAGAAGAAGCGCGATCTCGGCCGGACGTTCGCAGCCGAGGTCGGCCTCGAGTCGACGCCGGATCCGTCGGTCATGCCGGACCCCGCAGGACACGGGCTGATCTACGACACAGTAGGCGGAACCGGCCCGCTGACATTCGAGCAGAGTTTCTCCGCGCTGTTCTCAGGCAAGGTGACCAGTTCGACGCTCGGCCTGATCTCGATGATCGGCCTCGGCCTTGGCTTCGTGATCGCCGTGTCGTCCTTCCTGGCCGCGGTGCAGGAGCGCAGACGAGAGTTCGGCATCATGTCGAGCATCGGTCTGGCCGACGAGGTGCTGTACTTCTTTCTCGTCGAATCGGCGATCGTGTTCGTCGCCGCCTATCTGGTCGGCATTCTCGGCGCGGGTATCGCTGTGGCACTGGTGATTCCGGGGATTGCGACACCAACGGCGTGGCTGCAGGCTTCGGCCATGGTAGCCGCCTTTCTGCCTGCCATGGCGATCGTCGGGGCGCTCGTTCCCGTGCACCGACTGCTTCAACAACGACCCGTCGACCTCCTGGGGGACCGCTGATGATCCGTAAAGGTTTGTCTTACGGCTGGTTATCGGCACGCCGGCGAATCGCCGAGATGGTGCTGCCCGTCGTCACCACCGCCACCGGCGCATTCCTCGTGGTGATCGTCTTCGGCATGTCCGAAGGAATCCGCGCACAGTCGGTATCCCTTGGGCACGCAGACGAAATCGGGCGTGCCGTCGTGCTGATCGCGGTCACAGTACTTCTCGTCGGTGTGGTCGAGGTCGCGGTCATCACAACCAGGACCGTCGCCCACCGGACCCGCGAGCTCGGCGTGCTCAGCGCCAACGGCGTGCCGCGCAAGCCCGTCATTGCGGCGCTGCTCGTCGAACCCGTCATCTCCTCGGTACTGGGAGCTTTCGCGGGAGCCGCCCTGGCGGCGCTGACCGGAGTTGTGCTCGCCATGACGGGGGTGGTGGCAACGGGGGTGTCGACGGCGGGCCTGAGCCTCGGCGTTGGGATCGCGCTCGGAGTCAGCATCGTTGCGGCCGCCATCACCAGCTTCGTGCCCACCTGGAACGCGGCCTCGCGGCCACCAATCCGATCTCTGACAGCGGGAGGCTGATATGACCGCCATCGAAGACAGAACCGAAACGACGGTACTTCCCCTCGAAAACGAAGAGCGGGCACCCGTCATCGAGATATCGAACGTGTGGAAGCTGCACAAGCTCGGCGACGAGGTGGTCAAGGCGCTCGTCGCCGCCGACTTGACCGTGATGCCAGGAGAATTCGTCTGCCTGATGGGTCCAAGCGGCAGCGGCAAGTCGACCCTGCTGAACATGATCGGCGGTCTCGATCGACCAACCAAGGGCACCATCAAGGTCGGTGGCCGCGACACGTCGGCCCTGACCGAGAGCCAGTTCGCCGCGCTGCGCCACGACACCATCGGCTTCATCTTCCAGAGCTACAACCTGATCCCGTTCCTGTCAGCGGTCGAGAACGTCGAGCTGCCGCTGATGTTCGAGCCCTACGA
Organism: Mycolicibacterium stellerae; assembly: GCF_003719305.1. Taxonomy (GTDB): domain Bacteria; phylum Actinomycetota; class Actinomycetes; order Mycobacteriales; family Mycobacteriaceae; genus Mycobacterium; species Mycobacterium stellerae. Next base: position 126,294 of record NZ_RARC01000002.1, on the reverse strand, counting down.
CCGCAAGTCGTTGCGCAAGAGGGCGTTGGAGCTTCTCGAACTCGTCGGGCTCGGCCATCGGGTCGACCACCAGCCCACTAAGATGTCGGGCGGCGAACAGCAACGCACCGCCATCGCCCGCTCACTGATCAGCAACCCGACGCTCGTCCTCGCCGACGAACCGACGGCCAACCTCGACCACCGCACGGGGGAGACGGTGGTGCGCATGCTGCGCGACCTGTGTTCGACGCTCGGCGTCACGGTGGTCGCCAGCACCCATGACCCCACGGTGGCCGACGAAGCGAGCCGTGTCGTCCGGATGAAAGACGGACAAATCCTCCAATAGGCCCAAAGACTTTGGGAGACCAGCAATGACACAAGAGCTCGAGGCGACGCCGCCCTCATCCGCCGACAAGAACGGGATGGTCGGCACCGCCGACCGTGACAAACTGATGACCACGGAGTTGGTCCCCGAACAGATCCTGCCCAAGGTGATGAGCACGTTCGGCCTGACGGCCGCCTACGTCTTCATCATCTGCTGGATCACCGGCTCGTCGGTGATGGCCACCGGCGGATGGACCGCCATTCCGATGTGGATTCTCGGCATCCTCACGTTCCTGGTGCCAGCAGGCATGGCTGTGGTCGAACTCGGAAACCTGTGGCCCGGTCAGGGTGGCGTCTACATCTGGGCCACCAGGACGATGGGGGAGACATGGGGTTTCGTCGGCGGCTACCTGTCTTGGGTTCCGGTGATTCTCAACGCCGCGTCCTCGCCAGCAGTGGTGCTGTCGTTCCTCCTGCTGGCCTTTCACGCCGAACTGGGGGTAATGACGAGCGTCATCCTGCAGCTGGTGATCCTATGGACGGTAGTCGGGCTGGCACTGGCGAAACTGGCCGCCAACCAACGGATCATGAACGTGGTCTTCGTCATCTTCGGAATACTCGCCCTGACGATCTTCATCTGCGGGCTGTTGTTCGCCGTGAAAAACGGCTCGGCGACGCCGTTCAGCTGGTCGGACGCGACTATTCCGAATTTCGCGGTGTCGGGCTTCCTTTACGGCACTGTGCTGCTGTACCTGCTCGGCGTCGAGACCCCGTACAACATGGGCGCGGAGTTCCTCTCGGTGCGCAAGAGCGGCCCGCGGATGATCCTCTGGGGTTCAACGGCCCTGGTGGTGATCTACCTGCTGACGACACTCGGCACCATGATGGCGTTGCCCACCGACGAGATCGACGCCGTAACAGGCGTCATCGGCATGCTGGACGTCGCCGGTTTCCCCGGTCTGATGGAGATCTGCGCCATCGTGTTGGCCCTGATCGTCATCGTGGCATTGATGACCTACCAGGTGGCGTACTCCCGGTTGATCTTCGTCTCGGGCTTGGAACGCCACCTACCCAGGATCTTCACCCACCTGAACCCTCGTACGCGTAACCCAGTGTCCGCCATCTTGATCCAGGGCGTGATCTCGTCTCTGATCCTGATCGGGCTGTACTCGCAGAGCAGCCTGGTCAATACGACGATCTTCCTGCAGGGCGGCCTTTCGACGGTGTGGTTGATCTCCGGCTTCTTCTTCCTGTTCCCAGTGATCATCGCCCGAAAGAAGTACGCGGATCGCTACGCCAACGAGACGTTCTGGCGGATCCCGGGCGGCATGGTCGGCGTCTGGATCACCGTCGTCGTCGGCACCATCGGCACCATCGGCGGCATCTACTACTCGTTCGCGAAATCCTGGCTCACGAGTGCCGGCGTCGGGGATGCCGAGTGGATGATGTGGGTCGGCAGCATCAGCCTCGGCATGGTGGCCCTCGGTGTGGTCGTGTACTTCTTCGGCAGGCGTTCAGCGCACAAGACGTCGGCTGAGGACGCACTGGCGCACCTCGCGGTGCTCGATCTGACCAAATCCGAAACGAAGTCGGAGGCCTGAAGCGCATGACGATGGAAAGCACTGAACTGCATGAGGGCACGACGGGGGACGGCACGCCGTACCCGCTCGACCCGCTGACCGGTGCGGAGATCGAGTCCGCGGCTGCGATCATCACGGACTCGGAGTACTCCACTCCGACAACCAGGTTCGTGATGATCCAGCTCGCCGAGCCGGACAAGAACGCCGCGCTCACCTTCGAAGGTCTTGCCGACATTCCCCGGCGCGCATTCGTCACGATGTATGACGCCGCGGCGAAGATGGTCTACGAGGCCGTCGTCGATCTGACGGCCAGGGTGATCGACTCGTGGAAACCGATCCCCGGCCGGTTTCCGTCCTACCTTGTCGAGCACATGACGGGAGTGGAGGAGAAGGTCAGGGAAGACCCGCGGTGGCAGGAGGCCATGCGCAAGCGCGGCGTCACCGACTTCAGCCTCGCGATGATCGACCCTTGGCCCGCAGGGTATTACGGCGCGCAGGATCACTACGACAACTCCGCGTTGATCTGTCGTCCGCTGACGTTCATGCGGGCCGCACCGTCGGAGCACGGCTACGCGCGCCCCGTCGAAGGTCTGATCGTGACATTCAACCTCGACGAGATGGAGGTCATCGACATCGAGGACCACGGGGTGGTCCCGCTTCCTCCGACGGCGGGCAACTACGCCGAGAAGTTCATGTTCGAACCGGACAATCGGCCTGCGTTCACGCAGTTTCGCGACGACGTCAAACCGATCGAGATCACCCAGCCCGACGGACCGAGTTTCACGGTCGACGGCTGGAAGGTGCAGTGGCAGAAGTGGTCCATCCGGATCGGCTTCAATCCGCGTGAAGGCATCGTGCTCAACGAGATCACCTACACCGATCGCGGCGAGAAGCGACCGATCGTGTACCGGGCTTCGTTGTCGGAAATGGTCGTCCCGTATGGAGATTCACAGCCGACGCACTGGAACAAGAACGTCTTCGACATGGGCGAGGTCGGAATGGGGTTCTCGGCTAATCCGTTGACCCTCGGCTGTGACTGCCTCGGCGAGATCCACTACTTCGATGCCACGCTCAACGATTCCTCCGGTAATGCGGTCACGATTCCCAACGCGATCTGCATGCACGAGGAGGATTTCGGGATCTCCTGGAAGCACACCGATTTCCGCACCGAGGAGGTCGAGGTGCGTCGGTCCCGGCGCCTGGTGATCTCGATGATCTGCACTGTCGGCAACTACGAATACGGGTTCTTCTGGTATTTCTACAACGACGCGTCGATGGAGGTGGAGGTCAAGCTCTCCGGTGTGCTCACCACCGGTTCGGTTCCCGACGGCGAGGAGCCGCGGTGGGGGAAGATGGTTGCGCCCAACATCTACGGCCCGAACCATCAGCATTTCTTCAACTTCCGGCTCGACATGAGCGTCGACGGAGCGGATAACAGTGTCTACGAGGTCGATTCGATACCCGAGCCGGATCCGGCGCGCAACCCGCACCGCAATGCGTGGATCACGCAGGACACGCTGGTGGCATCGGAAGCCGAGGGGGCGCGTGACTGGAACTGGTCGACTGGCCGGTACTGGAAGGTCGCCAACCCGTCGAAGAAGAACGAACTGGGCAGCCCGGTCGCCTACAAGCTGGTGCCGAAGGAGATCGTGCCGGTGATGGTGCAGGAGGGCTCCTACATCTACGACCGGGCGCGATTCGTCCAGCACAACCTCTGGGTGACCAAGTACGACGCGGCGGAGAAGTTCGCCGCAGGCGACTACATGTACCAGTCGGAGGATGCGCAGGGACTGCCGGAGTTCGTCGCCGACGACGCGCCGTTGGACAACACCGACGTGGTGCTCTGGTACACGCTGGGCGCACACCACGTCGTGCGACCCGAGGACTGGCCGGTGATGCCGTGCGCCTACACGGGTTTCCACCTCAAGCCGCTCGGATTCTTCGACGGCAACCCCGCGCTGGACCTCCCGCCGTCACCGCCGAAGGCGTGTCACCACCACTAGAACGGGTCGGAACCGAGGGAGGCCAGGATCTGCATGAAGTCGGCGCGCTGACGGTTGGACAGGTTGGCCATCAGCCGGTCCTCGGCTGCGCGGACACCGGCGTCGGTCTTGTCGAGCAGCTCCTCGCCCTCGCGGGTCAGCGCGGCGGGTAGCGACCGTCCCGACAACACGCTGGCCGGTCTCGTCACGAGCCCGCGGTCCTCGAGCCCCCGCAGCACCATGTTCATCGCTTGTGGCGACACACTGGTGTCGCGTGCCAGTTCGGCGTTCGAGCGGTCGGGGAACCGGGACAGAATTCGCATGCAGATGTATTGCGGGAACGCCAGACCGAGCGGTTCCAGCACCGTCGCGGTCACCTCTGCGCGTAGCGCGTTGTGCACACGGGCCAGCAGGTAACCGAGCGGCGGGTCCTCGGTGAATCCCCTCATGACGCACGAGCATATATCAACGAGGTTGACATGTATCAACTAAGTTGATAGACCGGGGATATGACGACACAACCGGAACAAGAGATGTTCGAATCGGCATACCGTGGCGAATCCGAGGAGTTTCAGGGCTTTCGGCCGCCGTGGAGCATCGGCGAGCCACAGCCCGAGATTCAGGCCTTGATCGACCAGGGCAAGGTCCACGGCGACGTGCTCGACGCCGGCTGCGGGGAAGCAGCAACCGCCCTGCACCTTGCCGAGAGGGGTTTCACGACCGTCGGACTCGACTCGTCGCAGACCGCCATCAAGCTCGCTCGCAAGGAGGCCGAGAAGCGCGGCCTGACCACCGCGACGTTCGACGTCGCCGACATCAGCGACTTCACCGGCTACGACGGCCGCTTCGGGACCATCATCGACTCGACCCTGTTCCATTCGATGCCGGTCGAACTGCGCGAGGGCTACCAGCGGTCGATCGTGCGTGCGGCCGCGCCGGGTGCGGCGTACTTCGTCCTGGTGTTCGACGCGGCAGGGATGCCTGCCGACTCGCCCGTCAACGCCGTCACCCGGGACGAACTGCGTGACGTCGTGTCCAAGTACTGGGAGATCGACGACATCAGGCCCGCCCGTATCCACGCGTATGTGCCAGAAGCGGTCGCCGAGGTCCTGACAGGGTTCGGCGGCATCGGCGTCCGCGACGAGCCCAACGGTCGCAAGTCGATGCGCGCCTGGTTGCTGGAGGCGCACCTCGGCTGACACCGATGCGGGCCCACCCCATAGCGGCTGCGATGCCGCTATGAGGCAGGATTAGGGGTGAGCTCAAGCGAGGACCCCGAAGGAGTCGGATGGCGGAGGCAACCACCACCAACGGCGCCCAGGCATCCCCAATCCGACCCGTTTACTCCCGTGTGCTTCTCAAACTCGGCGGCGAAATGTTCGGTGGCGGACAGGTAGGCCTCGACCCCGACGTGGTGGCCCTGGTGGCGCGCCAGATCGCCGAGGTGGTCCGCAGCGGCGTCCAGGTTGCCGTCGTCATCGGCGGCGGCAACTTTTTCCGCGGCGCCCAGTTGCAGCAGCGTGGCATGGAGCGCACCCGTTCGGACTACATGGGCATGCTCGGCACGGTGATGAACAGCCTCGCGCTGCAGGACTTCCTGGAGAAGGAAGGCATCGCCACCCGGGTCCAGACCGCCATCACGATGGGCCAGGTCGCCGAGCCCTATATCCCGCTGCGCGCCCAGCGACACCTGGAGAAGGGCCGCGTGGTCATCTTCGGGGCGGGCATGGGCCTGCCGTACTTCTCCACCGACACCACCGCCGCTCAACGTGCCCTGGAAATCCGCGCGGAGGTGGTGCTGATGGCCAAGGCCGTCGACGGAGTCTTCACCGCTGACCCACGGTTCCATCCCGACGCCGAAATGATCACCGCGATCACCCATCGCGAGGTCATCGAACGGGGCCTGGCCGTCGCCGACGCCACCGCGTTCAGCCTGTGCATGGACAACGGCATGCCCATCCTGGTGTTCAACCTTCTCACCGACGGCAATATCGCGCGGGCGGTCGCGGGTGAGAAGATCGGAACACTGGTCACCACCGACTGACCTGAAATGGAGAAGCCGTGATCGAGGAAACTCTCTTCGACGCTGAGGAAAAGATGGAGAAGGCGGTGTCCGTCGCCCGCGACGACCTGTCCTCCATCCGCACCGGCCGCGCCAACCCCGGCATGTTCTCGCGCCTCTCGATCGACTACTACGGCTCGTCGACGCCCATCACCCAGCTGTCCAGCATCAACGTCCCCGAAGCCCGGCTTGTCGTCATCAAGCCCTATGAGCAGTCGCAGCTGAAGCCGATCGAGGATGCCATCCGCAATTCCGACCTCGGCCTCAATCCGTCCAACGACGGCAACGTCATTCGCGTCGCCATCCCGCAGCTGACCGAGGAGCGTCGCCGCGATCTGGTGAAGCAGGCGAAGGCCAAGGGTGAGGATGCCCGGGTGTCGGTGCGCAACATCCGCCGCAAGGCGATGGAGGAGCTGCACCGGATCAAGAAGGACGGCGAGGCAGGCGAGGACGAGGTCAAACACGCCGAGAAGGAACTCGACAAGACCACACACACCTACACCAGCCAAATCGACGACCTGGTGAGGCACAAAGAGGGCGAACTGCTGGAGGTCTGATGGCCGACCAGCAAGCAGATCCAGTGGCCGAGACCTCGGAGCCGCCCAAGAAGGCATCGCGGGCCGGGCGTAACCTCCCGGCGGCCATCGGCGTCGGCGTCGTGCTCGGCGCGATGGCGATCGGCATTCTGAACTTCTGGCCGATCGGTTGGCTGCCCGTGCTGGCGGTCTTCATCCCGATCGCCACCTACGAGGTGATTCGCAGGCTGCGCGACGCCGGTTACGATCTGCCCGCCATTCCGTTGTTGCTCGGCGGGCAGGCCATGATCTGGCTGACGTTCTACGGTCCGGCCGGATCGCTGGGTGCCTACGGCGGCACGATCGTCGTCTGCATGGTCTGGCGGCTGGTCGGCCACGGGATTCGCGAAGCACCGGTCAACTACCTGCGTGACATCTCGGCCACGGTGTTGCTTGCGAGCTGGGTCCCTCTTTTCGCGAGCTTCAGTGCGCTGCTGATCTTCCAGGACCACGGCGGCAGCCGGACGTTCACCGTGATCGTCACGGTCGTGTTCGCCGACATCGGCGGCTATGTCGCCGGGGTGTTGTTCGGCAAGCACCTGATGGTGCCCGCGATCAGCCCGAAGAAGTCATGGGAGGGATTGGGCGGCTCGCTGCTCTTCGGCGTGACGGCAGCCGTGCTGTCGGTCGCGTTCCTGATGGATCGCCCCGCATGGGTCGGCGTGCCGCTGGGACTGATGCTCGTCATCACCGGTGTCCTCGGCGACCTGGTCGAGTCTCAGGTCAAGCGCGACCTCGGCATCAAGGACATGGGCACGCTGCTGCCGGGCCACGGCGGCATCATGGACCGCATCGACGCGATGCTGCCGTCGGCCGTCGCGGGCTGGATCGTCTTGACGCTGCTGGCATAGGTGGACTGACTTGAGAGATCTCAGGCACGTGTAATCGACGGTGGGCGCGCGCGATCCTGCGGTGCGCCACTGGTTGCAGTGCAATGCGTTGTCGGCCAGGCAGTTCGGAGTTCAGATTCTGCGGTGCACCGTCGAGAAGTTTCGTGAGGTGCCACCCGCCACTGGTGTGGTCTAGGCGGCTTGGTTGTCGGGTGGTTCGGGTCCGCCGGGTGTTTGGGTGGGGTCGTGTACTCGTGGCTTGACGTTGTTGTCGTTGAGCTGCTGGGGTTTCAGCGGTGTCGGTTCGGGTGGCGGCTGGCCGTCTGGTGGTCTGAGGAGTGCTTCGGGGCGGTGGTGGTAGTTGATTCTGGCTTGGCCGTGGTCGAGGGCGGTTGGCGGATGCCATTCGCATTCGCCGCGGGTGTTGATGGTGGTTGTCCAGCCGTGGTCGTCGACGGCGCGGTTGTCGCCGCCACAGGCCAGGGTCATGTCGTCGACGTTGGTGTTGCCGCCGTGGCGCCAGTCTCGGGTGGCGTGGTGGGCTTGGCAGCCGTAGGCGCCGACGGTGCAGCACGGTTTGGTGCAGCCGCCGTCGCGGGCGATCAGCATGATCCGCTGCGCAGCCGAGGCGACACGTTTGGCGCGATACAGGGCGAGCGCTTGGCCGGTCGCGCCGTCGAACACGGCGAGGTGGTGGTGGGCGTGGGCGGCCATCTTGATGACGTCGGCGATCGGCACCTTGGTGCCGCCGCCGGTGACACCGATCCCGGCGCGGCTTTCCAAATCGGCCAGGGTGGTGCGGATGATGACCGACACCGGGAGTCCGTTGAGCTGGCCGAGTTCGCCGCTCATCAGCGCGATGCGTCCGATCACCAGCATGGCGTCGTGCTGGCGTTGGGCCCAGGGTGCGGGTGTCGTTGTCGATCTGGGCTTGGGTCGGGGTGCCCGAGGTGCACGGTTCCTCGTCGGCGGGGTTGCACATGCCGGGGGCGGCGTATTTGGCGAAGATCACTTCCCACACCGCCCACGCTTCGGGGGTCAGATCGGCGGTCAGCGGGGTCATCGCGTCACGGCCCTGCCGACCGACGGTGACTCGGCGTTTGCGTGCGCGGTCGTTGTCGTCGGGTTCGGGGCCGTCCTGATCGAGCAGGAACAACCGCAGGGCGGCGGTGTCGCGCAGTTCTTTGGGTCCGACGCCGACCGCGACGCGTACCAAGTCCACCTCGAACTGCGTCCGGGTGATCAGGTCGACCCACGACGGTAGCTGTTTGACGGCGTCGCGGATGGTGGTGACGTGCTCATGGGTGATCAAGCCTGCGGATTGGGCGGCGGCGACCGCGGGCAGCACCGGCGCCAACGGTTCCCCGATCAGGCTGGTGCGCGTGGCGAGGTCGGCAGCCTCGTGCAGACGCCGTGACGCTTCGGCTGTCGACAGCCGCCAGCGGATCCGCAGGACCTCGTTCCAGGATTTGGCGCCCATCTGGGCGGGTGTCGTCTCGGCCCGCAGCCGGGTCAGCAGCCGATGGGTCTGGGTCGGCATCCGGCAGGCCAGCGTTTCCAGATCGTCGATCACCGCGAGCAATTCGGTGCCAGTCAACGCCTCGACATCGCAGACATCCACGGCTTCATAAGCCGCGAGCAGGTTCGCCACCGCTTCGTGCACCGCCGTCACCGACATGATTCGAACATACATTCGAACACCGACAAACGGCCGGAGTTCATGGGGCGGTAGCGTTTGCGCACATGTTCCTGTCGTGCGCCCTGGTCACCAACGTCGACTCGCCGGAACTGATCGCCGAGGCGGAACGCCTTGGCTACCACCGGGCCTGGCTGTACGACTCGCCCGCGATCACGTCGGACGTGTGGATCGCATTGGCGCTGGCGGCGCAGCGGACGTCGACGATCGGGCTCGGACCCGGAGTGCTCGTGCCGAGCCTGCGCCACCCGATGACCAACGCGGCCGCCATCGCCACCCTGGCCGCGATCGCCCCCGGTCGGGTCGCCGTGGCCGTCGGGTCGGGGTTCACCGGTCGCTACACGCTCGGGAAACGGCCGCTGCGGTGGGCCGTGGTCGAGGAGTACGTGACCGCGCTGCGGGCGCTGCTTCGGGGCGAGACCGTGACGTGGGACGGCGCCCCGATACGCATGCTGCACACCGGAGGGTTCGTCGCGGACCGGCCCGTCGACGTCGAGGTGCTCATCGGAGCCGACGGGCCGAAGGGCACCGCCGTCGCCGAACGCGTCGGCGACGGAGTGTTCGCCGCGGGTGTCCCCAATCCGGCGGCCGCGGGTCGGCCCTACTCGCTGCTGCAGTTCGGCACGGTTCTGGACGACGGCGTAGATCTGCACAGCGAGCGCGTCCTGGAAAGGGCCGGGCACGGTCTGGCGGTGGTGTTCCACGCGCTGTACGAACGCAACGGCCCCGACGCCGTACAGGGGCTACCCGGCGGTCCCGAGTGGGTCGCGGCGATCGAGGCCATCCCGCCCGCCGCGCGCCACCTCGTCACCCATGAGGGTCATCTCGTGCGGCTCACGGCCGTCGACGAGGAGGCTGTCGCGCTTGCGGCCGATCTGCTCCCGCAGTTCACGTTCAGCGGCACTGTGGACCAGTTGCGGGTGCGGGCAGCCGAATACGAGGCGGGCGGAGTCACCGAACTCGTCTATCAGCCCGCAGGTCCCGACGTCGCCGGTGAGCTGGCCCGGATGATGGACGCCGTCGGAGGTTCGGCGTCCTGACGCCGGCGTGAGCGGGAGTTCAGCCAGCAGGCGAGTGCGCCGACGACAAGGCCGACCGCGATGCCGACATCGGGCCGCTGCCCGAGCATCAGCCAGGACAGCAGGCCCGCGACGGCGGGGATGACGGCGAACAGCATGGCGACCGCGGCAGCGCCGTAGTCGTTGACGGCCTTGACGTACATCGACATGCAGAGGGTGGCGTTCAGCAGCACCACCGCGGCCACTGCACCCGCGGCTTTCCACGGGTCTGTAACGGTCAGCGGCATCAACGCCGCCAGCAGGACCGCAGGGGCCACACACACCGCGTTCTGCAGCGTGGCGGTCGCGCGGAAGTCCACCCCGCGGCAGAACTTCTGCTGGTAGACGCCCCCGGCGGCGACGCTGAAGAGCGACACCAGCAGCAGCAGAACGACCGAGTCGACTCCGCCGACCATCATCAGCCGCCCAGCGCATGCCGCAAGCACCGCGAGCACTCCCAGCACGAGCGCAGCCACCCGCATGGGTGTCAGGCCCTCACCGAGAAATATGGCTGCCAGCACCGCGGTGACGACGGGGTTCATCGAGATGATCACCGCGCCCAGCACGGCGGGGGCGCCGTGCATCAGCGCGACGTAAAGGCAGGTGAACAGCAGGCCCTGGGCGAGCAACCCGCTGATCAGGACATGAATCAGGGTGCGCCCTTTCGGCCACGTCACTCCTGTGAAGATCGCCCAGCCTGCCAGGATCGCGCCCGCAAGCCCGAACCGGAACACCAGGACCGCCATCGGTGACATCACCGAAACCGCAAGCGCGCCAATGGGATAGCCAAGCGCATACAGAAACGTCAGCACGAACGCAGTGCGAAACGGCATGGTCGGCATGGCCACAGCTCCCATGGTTGCCACCAACGCCCCACATTGCCAATCAATTTCCGCCGACTTTGGATGGGATACTGACAAAAGCCCATGCCGACATCCCTGCCCTTGGTCTTCGACCCGCCGCGACGTGCGATGCCGCCGCGCCATCTTGCCGACCTCGATGAGGCAGGCCGCGCGTCCGCCGTCGCAGAACTCGGGCTGCCCGCATTTCGCGGCAAACAGCTGGCCAACCAGTACTACGGCAGGTTCATCGCCGACCCTCACGAGATGACCGATCTGCCCGCTGCGGTGCGCGAGCAGGTCGCCGAGGCACTGTTTCCCCGACTGCTCGACGCCGCTGCGGAGATCGAGTGCGACGCGGGGGAGACCCGCAAGATGCTGTGGCGGGCGGTGGACGGGACGACGTTCGAGTCGGTGCTAATGCGCTATCCGCAGCGCAACACCGTGTGCATTTCGTCACAGGCGGGCTGCGGGATGGCGTGCCCGTTCTGCGCGACGGGACAGGGCGGTCTGAAGCGCAATCTGTCGACCGCCGAGATTCTGGAGCAGGTGCGTGCCGCCGCTGTCGAACTGCGCGACCGCGACGGGGATGGGATTGCGCGCGGCGGCCGGCTGTCGAACATCGTGTTCATGGGCATGGGCGAACCGCTGGCCAACTACAGTCGCGTTCTCGCGGCGGTTCGCCGCATCACATCGCCTCCGCCGAACGGGTTTGGCATTTCGGCGCGTTCGGTAACGGTGTCGACGGTCGGGCTCGCGCCTGCGATTCGCAAGCTGGCCGACGAGCGGCTCGGTGTCACGCTTGCCCTGTCACTGCACGCTCCCGACGACGAGCTTCGCGACACGCTCGTCCCGGTGAACAGCCGCTGGAAGGTGTCGGAAACCCTTGACGCCGCGCGCTACTACGCCGACGTGACGGGCAGGCGGGTATCGATCGAATACGCGTTGATCCGTGACATCAACGACCAGTCGTGGCGCGCAGACCTACTCGGTAAGCGGCTGCACGGTGCGCTGGGTCCGCTTGTGCACGTCAACCTCATTCCGTTGAACCCGACGCCGGGCAGCAAGTGGGACGCCAGCCCAAAGGCGGCCGAACGGGAGTTTGTCAGGCGGGTGCGTGAGCGTGGCGTGTCGTGTACAGTGCGTGACACTCGTGGCCGCGAAATCGCCGCTGCCTGTGGGCAATTGGCGGCTCAGGCCTGACCGTCGCGCGGGGAGTTGGCCGTCCAAACCATTTCCTCGCGGAGATGCCTGCTGCGCCAACCGGCTGATGTGCGGACCAGTTCATGGAAGTAGTAGCCGCCGAACACACTCAGTTCCTCGGCTCCGGTTATCTGCGTCGGGTTGTAGAACATCGCGCGCACCCGAGCCGTGTCGCCTTCGATGTCGGACTCGACGTTGGTGATGTGGTGCATGCTCATCGTCACCAACGCCGAGAAGTCCCCGTCGAAAAACTCGACTGCCTCGTCGAGCGAGCCCCGAAAGACCGCGGCCGAGTAGTCGATGTGGGCGTCGTCGGTGAAGACCGACCGGTAGAGCTCCCAGTCCTTGGTGTCGACGGCACGGGCGTACCTGTTCAGCAGCGCGGCGATCTCGAGTTCGTCGCTGATGCGTTGAAGTTCCATCAGCCTGCCGGTTTGATGCCGACGGCGTGCCGCAGCTGCGCCAGGAACTGGTCGTCGTCGTCGCTGCGAACGATGTAGTGCGACACCGCGACCCGAATCGCGGTGGCGGCCTTGACCCCGCTGTTGGCTCCGGTGAGCAGCTTGAGCAACCGGGCCCGCATCACCGGGATGATCCACGAAAGCTGGGCAATGACGACCTCGGGCTCGATGTCGACCAGCCGCACACCGGAGTACGAATGCTGGTAGGAGACAATGAATCTCAGTGCCGCGTCGAGCTTCTCGGTGCCGCGTAGACCAGCGGTCGCCTTGCCGATACCGTTGTCGAACGCCTCACGCTCGTAGACACCGAACGCCTCGAGCAGTTCACTCTTGTCGGCGAACCAGCGATAGAGCGTCGGACGGGACACGCCTGCCTGCAGCGCCACCTCGGAGAGGCTGAGCTTCGTCTGCCCGCTGCGGCCAAGCACTTCCGCGGTCGCGACGAGGATCCGGTGTCGCGTCGAGGTGTCCTCGGCGTTCTCGGATGCGTCCCGCCGGGCGCGGAGCGGTTCATTCACGTCAGGGCCTCAATCGTTTGGTCCAAGTGATGGTAGTTCCTTCATCACAGCGACTTCTCCAATAGCGCGACCGTGTCGAGGTCCTCGAGCGCGGCCACGCTTCGCCTCAGCCCCTCCAACGCGATGTCGTCGGGCTGCATGCCGCCCATCCCGGTCGTGATCAGTGACGCGACATAGGCATACAGCGCACCTTTGCGGTACCGGTCCCCCAACTCGTCGCCGTCCAGTTTCGGGCCGCCTGCGGCGGCGAGGACATCGCGGTAGACCTCGAGCAAGTCCTGCTGGTGGGCTTTCCGGTCCGCCGGCGTCATGCAGGTGACCAGCGTGTACGCCAGCTCACGGCCGGGGTGGCCGCGCCGGACGGCCTGCCAGTCCAGGAGGCCGGCTTCGCCGTTACGGAAGTAGACGTTGCCGGGGTGGGCGTCGCCGTGCATGACGGTGTGCGGCGGCTCGTCGATGAGCCGGGCCACCGCGGCGTAGTTCTCGGCAATGAAGCGCCCCTTGTCGACGGGCACACCTGCCACGCCCGCGAGCCGACGCAGCGATGTCTTCAATAGCGGCTGGGTGAGCGCGGTGAACTTGTCGGCCGACGCGGCGTACGCCCAATCGGGCGGGCGCCCCCAGAACGTGCCGTGCAGGCGGGCGAGGAGTTCGACGACCAGGCTCGCCTGGTCCTGGGTCAGTGGGTGCAGGGTGTCGGGGAACTCGCAGGCCTCGACCGCGAGATCCTCGAGAACCAGCACATATCGGCCTGTCATCGGATCGAATGCGGATCCGTAAGACTTGGGAACACCGCTCAACTCCGGCGACAACTCTCGGTAGAAGCGCGTTTCGGTCTCTCCGAGGATTCCGATCTCGCCCATCAGCCGGGTGGCGGCCGTTTGAGCCGCCATCTTGACGAAGACCGAACGAGGAACGCCGTCGCCGGTCAACGCAAGCCGCGCTCTCGACGAGGTGCCCGCGTCACCACCGATCAGGGACACCGACGTGACGGTGCACCCCATAATCTGCGAAAGGGCTGCCGCGTCGAGATCGCGAATCGTGCGCGGAACCGATCGGAGGCGGCCGATCGCGGCGTCGGTCGCCACGCGCTGCATTCCGCGACCGAGGTGTGCCGCCATGCGCAGCGTCGGCGCTACCCGCTGGGGTGTGATTACCACCGTCGCGCCTCCTAGTGTGGCGTAGAGCGTGCGGGAAGCTTTACAAACTATTGGCAGTTTGTAAATGCAGTCGAGAAGGGTGGGACTGTGACCGGTCCGTTGGATGGCATCAAGGTCGTCGAGCTCGGCGTCTGGGTGGCGGGCCCGGCCGCGGGCGGCATCCTGGCGGACTGGGGAGCCGACGTCGTGAAGATCGAATCGCCGACAGGTGACCCGGCCCGGACGTTCGGCCGCATGCTCGGCCTTGACGGAGACCAGAGTCCGCCATTCGAGATGGACAACCGCGGCAAGCGCAGCATCGTGCTCGATGTCACGACGGACGAAGGCCGGTCCACTGCGCTCGAATTACTCAGCGGCGCCGATGTTTTCATCACGAATGTCCGCCCGGGGGCGCTGCGGCGCATCGGCTTGGACTTCGAAACGACGGCCATCGCCAATCCACGTCTGGTGTACGGCCTGATCACCGGCTACGGCGAGGCTGGACCCGATGCCGACCGTGCCGCCTACGACGTCGCGGCGTACTGGGCCCGAGCGGGACTGGCTCATCTGCTGACCCGCCCCGGCCACACCCCGCCGTTTCAGCGGGGCGGCATGGGCGACCACACCGCGGGCATGACGCTGGCCGCCGCGGTCTGCGCCGCCCTCGTCGCAAGGGCCCGCACCGGTACCGGCCAGCTGGTGTCCACGTCGCTGTACCGGCAGGGCGCCTACACGATCAGCTTCGACCTGAACACTTTTCTGCTCACCGGCCACGTCATCGCGATCGGGGAACGCGAGTCCATGGGCAACCCGTGCATGAACAACTACATGGCAGGCGACGGCCGCCGGTTCTGGATCGTGGGACTGCAGGTTGACCGGCACTGGGGCCCGCTGTGTCGAGTCGTCGGCCGTCGAGACTGGATTACCGACTACCCGAGACCGCGCGACCGGGCGGCCAACTCCCGGCACCTGATCGCCGAGCTCGACGAGATCTTTGCGACCAAGCCACTCGACGAGTGGGCGAAACTGTTTGGCGCCGAACCGGATTTCTTCTGGTCGCCGATCAACTCGATCGAGGACGTGGTGGCCGACGAGCAGTTTCACGCGGCCGGCGGCATCGTCTACGTTCCCGATGGCGACTCGAGCGTGCCGATGATCGCCACCCCGGTCGACTTCCACGGCACCCCGTGGGCTCCGCGCGCGATGGCGCCGGGCATCGGCGAGCATTCCGACGAGATCCTCGACGAGCTGCACACCTCGCGATCCTCGTGATTTCGGCGCGCTCGCATGCGCTGAGCGTCGGTGAGCGCGCCGAAGTCGCTATTTGGTGACGCCCGCGGCGTGTCGAAGCTGCGTCAGGAATTGGTCGTCGTCGTCGCTGCGCACCAGGTAGTGCGAAACCGCAACGCGCACTGCGGTGGCGACCGCCAGCGCGGCATCGGGTCCCTGCGCGAGGCGTTCCAGACGTGACCGCATCAGCGGAATGACCCGGGACAGCCGCTTGATGACCTGCGCGGGCTCGATGTCGATCATCCGCAGTCCCGGATAGGACTGCTGGTACTCGACGATCACGCGCAGGGCGGCGTCGAGTTTCTCGCCTGCGGGCAGGCCCGCGGTCGCTTCGGCCACTGCGCGTTCGTAGTACTGCCTTTCCCAGACGACGAAGCCGTCGAGCAGATCTCGCTTGGAGGCGAACCACCGGTACAGGGTGGGCCGCGAGACGCCGGCCTGCAGCGCGACCTCGGAGAGGCTCAGTTTCGTCATGCCGTGCCTGCCCAGTACCTCGGCGGTCGCCGCCAGGATGCGTTGACGCGTCGAGTTGTCGTCCTCGACGGCCGCATCCTGCATTGACATAGCTTTACAAAATTACGCGCAAATGTCACGCTGTTTCGGTGACAGCAGCCCCGGTGCAGGCACGCGAATACAGCCCCGTCGATATCTCGTCACACGACTTCTGGGATCAGCCCTTCGCGGTGCGTGATGAGGCGTTCGCCCAGCTGCGCGCCGCAGACGGGCTCAGCTGGCACCATCCATGGCCGTCGATGTTCGGCATCGAGGAGCCCGGCTTCTGGGCGTTGACGCGCCGCGCCGACATCGTCTATGTCAGCCAACATCCCGAGCTGTTCACTTCAGCCGACGGTGTCGCGTTGAACCCGATGCCCGCCGAGATCCAGCGGTTCGCCTCGTTCTTCTTGGCCATGGATCCTCCGCAGCACACCGTCTACCGACGGCTGATCAGCTCGGCGTTCACGCCGCGAAACGTCCGCCAAATCGAAGAGCAGATCCACCGGAACGCGGTCGGCATCGTCGACGATCTCGTCGGGGCGGGCGACATCGACTTCGTTGCCGCCTGCTCGGCGCGGCTGCCGATGCTGACGATCATGGACATGCTCGGTGTGCCGTCGGCGGATCAGGCGTCGGTGGCGTACGCAGCCGAGAAGCTTTTCGGCATGAGCGACGAGGAGTACAGCACGGCCGATGAGCAGGCGAACGACCCGGCCGCACAGATCATGCTGCTCAACAACACCGGGGTGGAGCTGGCACGGTTCCGGCGCAAGAATCCCGGCGATGACCTGATGACCAGCATCGTCAACGCCGAGGTGGACGGTCACCGGCTGACCGACGAGGAGATCGGCGCGTTCCTGATCCTGCTGGCCTCGGCTGGTAACGACACCACCAAGCAGACCACCACGCACGCGATGATGGCCTTGGTCGACAACCCAGATCAGCGCGAGTGGCTGATGGCCGACTTCGAGAACCGGATCGGCCAGGCGATCGAGGAGTTCGTGCGGTGGTCGTCGCCGGTGTTGCAGTTCGCGCGGTTCGTCACCGAGGACACCGAGATCAACGGTCAACCCGTCGCCGCCGGCGACAAGGTCGGCCTGTTCTACTGCTCGGCCAACCGCGACGAGACCGTCTTTGAGGATGCAGGCGCATTCGACCTGACGCGGGCGTCGAACCCGCACCTCGGCTTCGGCGGTGGCGGCCCGCACTTCTGCCTCGGCAATCAGCTGGCGAAGGCCGAGTTGCGAAACCTGTTCCGCGAGCTTCTCACTCGACTGAAGTCTGTCGAGTTCGGCGAGCCAGACCTGCTCTACAGCTTCTTCGCTCACGGCGTCAAACGCCTACCGGCCCACGTTCGATAGGCGGCGGCAATGCGGGTCGAAGTCGATCTCGACAAGTGCACCGGGCACGGTATCTGCGAGTCGATCGCCGAGGACGTGTTCGAGGTGCAGGACGACGGCACCGTGCGCATCGAGGGGGCCGACCGCCCTGACTCCGACCGCGACCGCATGCAACAAGCCGTAACGCAGTGTCCCGCAGCGGCGCTGCGCCTGATCGACTAGCGGCCGGGCATCGGGCGGACTAAGACCGACTGCTGGATGGCGCCCACCGCGCCGGACTCGTCGAACAGCGTGCCGATCGTCGTCCCGATGCCGTCGGGACCGTAACTGGTCTCGGCACGGATGCCGGTCCACTCGCCCTCGGGAATCCGGTGCACGTGTACGACCAGGTCGGTGTTCATGAACATCCATTTGCCGATATCGAGTTTCGAGCCGATGCCGTTGGCGTCGTCGGCCACCGCGAACAGCCGCTCGAGCTGCGTCATGCTCTCGCCCTTGACGAGGTCGACCTCGGGTTTGATCCACGACTCGCCCGGCCCGTCGCTGAGCGGTTTGGTCAGCCACCGCCAGTCCAGGCTGTGCACGTAGTTGCGGTCCCAGTCCTTCTTCATGTCTCGGCTCCACGCGTCGGACACCGGCCTCAGCGGAGGCGCGGACGCATGCGCGACGGCCTCGGTGTCGATGGTCTGCAATCGCCACCCGCTTGCCCGCGCGACGGGTCGGGGATTGCCGTCGGGACCGACGGCGAGCATCTCCGCCCCGATCAACTCGATCTGCGTGCCGGACCTTTCGCGTTTCGCGCGCACCCACAGGTCGCCCTCGGCGGGCACGGGTCCGAGGAGGTCGATGAGGACGCGGCTCAGTCGGGTGTCGTCACGTGCGTCGCAGCGCTCCAACGCGCGAACCAGGAGCGCCGACACGGGCGCGCCGTGTTGGATCGCGGCCGACCAGGTGCTGCGTACCAAGTCGGTCGCGACAAACCGTTCGCCGTTGGCATCCTCGTCGAGGAGCTCGTAGTACGAATCGCTCATGGCAGGCCTGCTCCAGGTATGTCGACGGTGACCGTATCGAGCCGCGATAGTTTGGTCCCGATCAGCCGCTCGGGATAGGCGTCGGTACTCGAAAGCAGGAACAGGGTGCGGCGCTGCGGACCGCCCAGCGTGCAGGCGATTGCGGTGCGGTCGCCGATGTCGATACGGTCGGTGACCTTGCCGCCCTCCACAATTCGCTCGAATTGGTGAGCCAACGTCATCGCGGCCCAGATCCCGCCCTCTGCGTCCAGGGTGATGCCGTCGGGCGGGCCGTCGAGCCCGTCGGCGAAGACCCGTCGATCGAAAAGCGACCCGTCGGCGCCGATGGCGAATGCGGTCAACCGTCGACCGACCGACTCGGCGACGATGAGCGTCCCTCCGTCGGGCGTGATGACCATGCCGTTGGGGAAGTCGAGGTCCTCGGCGACGACGGCGACGGTGTTGTCGGGGTCCACCCGCGCGATGACGCCACCCTCGAACGCCTGCGAACCGACATAGGCGCGGCCACGGTCGTCGACGACCATATCGCCGATGCTCGCCGGGACGATGTCGGAAAGATCGACGATCGCTTCGACGGTGTCGCCGTCGTAGCTCAGCAGTTCGCGACGCTGCGTGGAGGCGATCAGCAGCGATCCGTCAGGACGAAATCCGAGTCCGGAGGGGGCGTGGCCGGCCAGTGGGAGCGTGGTGAGGACACCCGCCAGGTTGACCGTGTGCACGGCCTCGCCGAGCATGTCGGAGAACCACAGCAGACCTTCGAACCAGCGCGGGCCCTCTCCGAAACAGAAGCCCTTGGCCAGCGGCAGCAAGCTCATGCCGCACCTTTACAAAACACGCCACAAGTGTCACGCTCGCTACGTGCCAATGTCAAACAGGTGCTGGGCATGAACATGAAGAAGTACCACAGCCACACGCTTCTCTACCTGCACGAGACGATCGACCTGGGCTCGCGCGAGGAGAAATTCACCGACGTGTTCGGCGACGTCTACCAGCCGATGATGGAAGAGCTCGGTGCGCGGCTGTTCGCGATCTGGGAGACGACGCCGTTCAACGGGCACTGGCCGCAGGTCACCGTCATCTGGGAGATCGACGCCTTCGCCGACTACGCGCGAATCGGCAGGGCGCAGGCGCGTGGGGGCAGCCATCGGGCCGCGTTCGTGAAGTGGTCTGAGTTCCTTTCCGAGATCGGCGCATCCGGCGAGGGCCGCATCATGTACGCGGGCAGGAGCAACAAGACACTCGCGCAGCTGCGCGACGAGAAGTTCTCCGCGGGCCTGGTCATCCAGGAGATCATGCAGAGCAAACCAGGACGTCAGGACGACTACATCCGTGAGCTCGAGCGGCTGTACGTGCCGTGGTCGGAAAGCACCGGCAAGCGCTGGCTCGGCTCGTTCATCACCACCTTCCGGTTCAACGAGGTCATCCACTACTGGGCGCTCGAAGGCGAATGGGCCTGCTTCGAAAACCACTACCCGTCATGGAAAGAGAGCCCGCCCGCGGAGATCGTCACCTGGATGAGCGTCGCACCGGCACTGCGCGACGGCTGGGAGGACTCGATACTGCAGGCACTACCACCGTCACCGCTGCAATGAACACACCTGTGCTGGCTGACTTCTCCTACGATCCGTTCGATCCTGCCGTGATGGCCGATCCGTTGCCGTACTATCGCGTGCTGCGCGACGAGCACCCGGTTTACTACGTCGAGAAGTGGGACACCTACGCGCTTTCCCGGTTCTCCGATATCTGGCGAGTGTTGGAGATCAACGACGGGACGTTCGTGGCCTCGGAAGGGACCCTGCCCGCGGCAACGGTGTTGGCCAAACACAACGCCGGTCCGGTGCCGGATCCGCCATTGCACCCCATGCCGTTCCACGCAAACTTCGACGCCCCGATCTATGACGGTGTCCGGCGATGCACGTCCGGTCAGTTCCGGCCGAAACCCGTCGCTGAACTCGCCGACCGGATTCGTGAGCTGGCCAACGAACGACTCGACGAACTGCTGCCGCGCGGCTCCTTCGACCTCACCCAGGACTACGGGGGAATCGTCGCCGCGTCGGTCGTCTGCGAATTGCTTGGTCTACCAGTCGATCTGGCGCCCGAGGTACTGGGGACCGTCAATGCGGGAAGCCTCGCCGAGCCGGGCAGCGGCGTTGAAGTGGCCAATGCCAGGCCCGGATATCTGGAATATCTGGTGCCGATTGTGGCTCGCCGCCGTGCCGAGGGAGCAGACGGCGGGCTGCCGGTAGCCGACAGCCTCATCAATTACCGGTTGCCGGACGGCTCGGCCTTCACCGACATCGAGGCCGCCACCCAGATGCTCGGTGTCTTCATCGGCGGCACCGAAACGGTGCCCAAGATCGTCGCGCACGGGCTGTGGGAGCTGAGCAGGAGACCCGACCAGTTGGCCGCGGTCCACGCCGACCTCGACGCGAACGTGCCCAAGGCGCGTGAGGAGATGATCCGGTACTGCGCGCCGGCTCAATGGTTCGCCCGCACCCTTCGGGAGCCGTTCACGTTGCACGACACCACGATCGAGCCCGGACAGCGGATCATCACCCTGCTGGCATCGGCCAACCGTGACGAGCGCGAGTATCCCGATCCTGACGAGTTCGTCTGGGACCGGCCCATCGAACGGCTGCTGGCCTTCGGCCGCGGACAGCACTTCTGCCTCGGTGTTCACCTGGCCCGGCTGGAGATCGCGATCATGGTGTCCGAGTGGCTCAAGCGGGTGCCCGACTACCGGATCCTCGGCGACGCGGCTTCGCGACCGCCGTCGAGTTTCCAATGGGGCTGGAACAGTGTTCCTGTTGAGGTCCCGGTGGAGGTCTGACGTGTGGTCGTATCGGCTGGTGGCGCCGTACACCTTTGAGCGGGTGGATATTCCGGAGAAGACGCCCGAGTCGCTTGGGGACCGGCAGGTACTCGTCCGGTTCCTCGCTGCCGGGGTGTGCGGCAGTGACCTGCCGGGATTCCGCGGGGCGAAGGGCAGGCTGCCGGGCGACACCGGCACGAGTGCCGCTGAGATGGACGGCTTTCCGATCCACGAAATCGTGGGAGAGGTGGTGGCCAGTAGACACCGGAGTCACGGGACCGGTGACCGCGTCGTTGGCTGGGCCTCCGGATTCGACGGCATGATGGAGTACGTCGCCGCCGACGGCGACGGTCTAGCGCCGTACGACCAGGCGCTGGCCCCCGAGCATGCGGTGGCGCTGCAGCCGCTGGCCTGCGTGCTGTATGCCCTCGAGCAGCTTCCGAAGCTGAAGGGCCGCCATGTCGCCGTCATCGGCCAAGGCTCGATCGGGCTGCTCTTCTCATACGCGGCAAAGGCTTCTGGCGCACGCCGCGTCACCGGCGTCGATCCGATCGACCGCGATGCCGTCGCCACGGAGTTCGGGGTCGACACCGTGGTTCGTGCGACGAGCGACCGGTGGGTCAGCCATCTGCAACCGCACGACAAGCCCGACATCGTGATCGAGGCTGTCGGTCACCAAGTGGCGACGCTCGGCCATGCGATCGAGGCGGCGGCGTTGGGAGGCACGGTCTTCTATTTCGGGGTCGCCGACGACGACAGCTATCCGATCAGCATGCGCACCATGCTGCGCAACAACCTGACGCTGAAATCTGGTGTGACACTGGACCGTCGTCGGATGCTGTGCGCCGCCAACGAGTTCGCACGCGACCACCCCGATCTGCTTCCCGCCTACGTCACCCACACGTTTGGCGTCGACCAGGTCCAGGACGCGTTCGAGCTGGCCGCAAGGCCTGCGCGCGAACGCATCAAGATCGCGATCGTGTCATGACGGCAAGCAGACTTCGGGACGCGCTGGCGGCCAAGGAGCGGATCTTCGGCGGATGGGTGGTCGGACCCACCATCATCGGACCCGAGGAGTTCGCCGCGGCAGGCTACGACTACGTCGGATTCGACGTCCAGCACGGCTATCTCGACGACGCCGACGTCGCTCTGCTGTTGCGCAGGCTCGAACACGTGCCGGTCGCCACCGCGGTGCGCCTACCGACGCCCGACGCCGCGCCGATTGGCCGCGTGCTCGACGCGGGCGCCGACGCGGTCATCATCGCGATGATCGAATCACCCGAACAGGCCGCAGAGGCGGTGGCCGCCACCCGTTACGCGCCCGCCGGGGTGCGAAGTTTCGGCCCGCTTCGCGCGAGCCTGGGTGTCGACCCGGCGGCCCACGAGGCGAGGACGAGCGTGTTCGCGATGATCGAGACGGCACGAGGGCTCGCCGCCCTCGACGAGATCTGCGCCGTGGAAGGGCTCTCCGGCGTCTATGTCGGCCCCGCGGACCTGGCGATCTCGTTGGGGCACGCGCCGCTGGACGCCCTTGCCACGCCTGTGGTCGTCGACGCGGTGGCTCGAATCCAGGCCGCTGCGTCGGAGGCTGGCCTGGTGCCCGCCATCCACGCCAATGCAGGCAAACCCGGAAAGGCGATGGCCGAGATGGGCTTTCGGATGATCACGCTCGCTTCGGAATCCCAGGCGCTGCGGCGCGGCGCGGCCGAGCATCTGAAGGAGGCGCAGTGACGGAGCGAGTAGCGCTGGTCACCGGTGCCGCACGCGGACAGGGCGCGGCGATCGTCAGGCGATTGCTCGGCGACGGGTTCCGCGTCGCCGCCTGCGATGTGCGCGACGACGAGCTCAAGGCCTCCGTCGAATCCCTGGACGACGGTGCGGTTGTCGCCGTGCACCTCGACGTCACCTCCGAGGAGCAATGGGCCGCGGCAGTCGACGAGATCGTGGCCCGATTCGGGAGCCCGACGACCCTCGTCAACAATGCGGGCGTGCTGCACCGCACGCCACTTGCGGAGGAGACACCGGCACGCTTCGAGAGCAGTTGGCGGTTCAACTGCTTCGGTCCGTTCCTCGGAATCCGTGCGACGCTGAACCACCTGCGAGCGGCAGCCGGGGCGGCGGTCGTCAACACCTGCAGCACCGGCGCGATGCGGGCGTTTCCCAACCACGCCGCGTACGGGTCCTCCAAGTGGGCGCTGAGGGGTCTCACCCAGGTCGCCGCCGCCGAGCTTGCACCGTCGGGCATCAGGGTGAACGCCGTGTTCCCGGGTCCCATCGAGACGCCGATGCTCGACGAGGCGACGCAGGCCCGGCTCGCGGACCGGGCGCCGTTCGGGCGCATCGGAAAGCCGTCGGAGGTGGCCGACGCGGTCGCGTTTCTGGTATCCGAGCACGCATCGTTCATCACCGGCTCGGAACTCGTCATCGACGGCGGACAAATCCTGCAGATCGGATGATGCCAGTGGCCAAATCAGTCTCCGTGGGTGTGATCGGCGCCGGTCCTGGCGGGCTCGCGCTGGGAATCTTTCTGCGCAAGGCGGGCTTTCGCGACTTCACCATCTTCGACAGGGAGGACGGCGTCGGCGGTACCTGGCGCATCAACACCTATCCGGGGCTGGCCTGCGACGTCAAGTCTCACCTGTACTCGTATTCGTTCGACCTGAATGCGAACTGGTCGCGGCTGTGGTCGGGGCAGCCCGAGATCCTCGAGTATTTCGAACGCTGCGCGGATGCCTACCGGCTTGGCCCGCATCTCAAGCTGAACACCGAGATCATCTCCGCGCGGTGGGACGCCGACGCCGCCAAGTGGCAGTTGACGACGAAAACGGGGCAGCGGCATGCCTTCGACATCGTCGTTTCAGCGGTCGGCCTCTTCACCCAGCCCGCGCTACCTGACCTCGTCGAAGAGGAGCCGTTCACCGGCACGCTCATGCATACAGCGCGTTGGGACCACTCCGTGGATCTCCGCGACAAACGTGTCGCCGTCCTCGGCACGGGATCTACTGCGGCGCAACTCATTCCCGAGGTTGCCAAGCTCGCGCAGAAGGTGTACTCGGTTCAGCGCTCCCCGACGTGGATCCTTCCGAAGCCCGACCGCGCCTACACCGAGCGCGAGAAGTGGCTCTTCGCCCGCATCCCGTTCGCCAAGAAGCTGTACCGGACGCGGCTGTGGCTGCGCAGCGAGTCGAACATCGGTGTGATCGAGAACGGGAGCGAGAAGACCCAGGAATTCAAGGGGATTGCCCTGCGTCAACTCCAGGCGACGGTAGCCGATGAGGAGTTGCGGAGCCGGTTGACCCCAGACCACCCGTTCGGGTGCAAGCGACTGGTTTTCGCAACCGACTATTTGCAGGCGCTCACCAAGCCGCACGTCGAGGTGATCTCCAGCCCGGCGCGATATCTGCGCTCGCGGTCGCTGGTGACAGAGGATGGCGCCGAGCTCGACGTCGATATCGTGTTATGCGCCACCGGATATGCCGCCGCCGACTACCTCGGCCAGATCGATGTCGTCGGCGAAGATGGCGCCTCGCTGCATGAGACATGGAGCGACGGGGCGTATGCATACCTTGGCATGGCCGTTCCCGGCTTTCCGAACTTCTTCATGCTCTACGGCCCAAACACCAACGTCGGCTCCAACAGCGTCATCTTCATGCTCGAGGCGCAGGCCCGGTACATCGTGCGCACGCTCAAACACATGCGGCGCAAGGGTAAGTCCTACGTAGCGGTGCGGCCGGACGCGATGGCGACGTTCATCGCCAAGATCGACGAGTGGATGGAAGGCACCGTCTGGCTGACGCGATGCAGCAACTACTTTCGAGCCGCCAACGGCCGAGTGGTGACGCAGTGGCCGCGCAGCGCGAGGGTGTTCTGGTGGATGACGAGACGCTTCACCGCGCCGGACTACACCTTTGATCCGCCATCGCAGAGCACCGGTCCGCACGTGGATGCCCGAAGCGCGGCGAACCGTTGACGAGCGCGGCGCATCGGCTCGACCCGGCGCTGCGCCATCTCGAAGCGGCTCGCACCAACCTGGCGGCAGAGGCGTTGCACACACTTCGTGAGTCGCTGAACCAGCGTCGGGCCGTTGCCGCGGCCACGCTCGACACCGACGCGGTGGTGATCGAGGAGAAACGTGCGGCCGGTGTTTCGGTGCGCATTTATCGTGGCGGACCATCGTGTGCACCGGTCGTCGTGTATTGCCACTCAGGAGCTTTCGTTCTCGGCAACCTCGATGTGGACCACCGGCAGTGCGTGGAGCTCGCCGTTCGCGGTCGGTGCACCGTGATCTCGGTGGACTACCGGCTGGCGCCCGAGCACCCGTTTCCCGCAGCGCTCGAGGATGCCACGACCGTTCTCGATTGGGTCGTCGGCAACGGCACCGAATTGGACGTTGACACATCCCGGTTGGCCGTCGCGGGCAGCAGTGCGGGCGGGGCGCTGGCGGCGCGCCTTGTCCAGCGGGCGGCCGCCGGGTCGGCCCCGCGGGTCGTCTTCGGTCTGCTGCACCAGCCGGTGCTCGACGACCGGCCGACGCCGTCGAAGAACGAATTCGATACGACGCCTGGGTTCGACGCGCCTGCTGTCACGCTGATGTGGCAGCACTACCTCGCCGGACAGGCGCCTTCGGCTGATGCGGCTCCGGCCCGCGCCACCGAACTGGTCGGTCTGGCAAGCACATTGATCACCTGTTCGGAGCTGGATCCGCTCCGCGACGAGGCGATCGACTACGCGCGACGGCTCATGTCGGCGGGTGTTGCGGTCGAACTGCACGTGTTCGCAGGCACCTGCCACGGCTTCGACGCCTTTGTGCCGGGCTGGGAAGTGTCGGAGCAGTTGTTCGACATCCAGGGCGCGGCGCTGCGACGGGCGCTTCACACCTGAGGGCTGTGCGGAGCCGCCACTATCTGCCATGTGCCTGGACGCCGCGACCAGGTGCCGTTGTTGCGCTCCATGGTCGGTGTCGGGTCGAGCTGGACATCGACGGTGTCACTGTGACCCGCGGGCAGCTCGACGCGACGAAAGCCGATCAACTGCGGCACGGCGGGATGTGATTCTGAGTTCGCGGCGTAGATCTGCACGACCGTCGAGCCTGCCCGAGTGCCGGTGTTGGCGACGCGCACGGTTGCCACACCGTCCGCTTCGCTCAACGTGTGGTCGAGAAGAGTCATCTCGAAAGTGGTGTAGCCGAGCCCGAAACCGAACGGGAAGGCCGCGCAATTGCCGTCCTTGTCGAGCTTGCGCTGGCCCCACCAGGAGTCGTAGGTGACCGTCGACGCCTTCGCATCGAAGGCCGGAAGGTCTTCGGCTCGACGGGGGATGGCGACCGGTAGTCGCCCGCCCGGCTCTTGCGCGCCGGTCAAAACGTCGGCGATCGCGTGGCCGCCCTCCATGCCCGGATACCAACCGATGAGGATGGCGGGAACCGCGTCGCGCCAGGCCTCCATCAGAATGGTGCTGCCGCCGATCACGACCACCACTGTGCGTGGATTTGCCGCGGCGACCGCCGCGATCAGAGATTCGTCCTCGGCGCGCAATGTCAGGCAAGCGCGGTCACCGCCGCCGCCGAACTGGCCGAACAGCCCTGCGACCTTCTCGGTGACCTTGTCGAGCACGTGCCGGACAGGGCGGAGGGTGAACGGGAAGCCGAGCACATGCAACCCTGGCCCGCCTTCGGCGAACAGGCGTTCCCCTTCGTCGTCGGCGCCCAGTCCCACGACCACGACGACGGCGTCGGCGTCGGCGTCGGCATCGGCGTCGGCATGTACGACCTCGACGCCGGGCAACGCCTCGCGTAAACCCTGCAGCACGGAAACGGTGGACGGCGGATGCACAAGCGACGACCCGCGATCGCCGGTATTCGGCTGATCAGCGAGCCAGCCGATCACCGCGATGCGGCGCAGCGACGCAGGCAGCGGAAGCACGGGTGTTCCGTCAACGGGTTCGTTCTTGAGCAGAACGCTGCCCGCCACCGCGACTTCGCGGGCCAACGCGCGATGGTCGGTGCCTGCGACGAGCGCCGGTGACGGCTCGGCTTCGTCGCGCTGTGCGTAATGGGCAAGACACGTGCCCAGAATGCGACGCGCCGAGCGGAGCACGGTCTCGCGCGACACCCGACCGTCACGAAGCGCGGCGGGCAGGGTGCGGGCACGCAGAAGGCGCAGGGGCATTTCGATGTCCAAGCCGGCGTCGAGGCTACTCACGGCATCGTGGGTGCCTGCGACCCAGTCGCTGGTGACGAAGCCGGTGAAACCCCATTCGTCGCGGAGGATCTCGGTGAGAAGCACGTCGTTCTCGGCCGCGAAGGCGCCGTTGACCGAGTTGTAGGAACTCATCACCGAATCGGCTCCGGCATCGACGACGGTCTTGAAGTGGGGCAGGTACACCTCGTGCAGTGCGTGGTCGTCGACAACCACGTCGACGGTGAAGCGGGAATCCTCAATCGAATTGAGTGCGAAGTGCTTCACGCAGGCCATCACATTGCGACGCAGGCCCCGTGTCAGCCCCGCGCCCATCTGCCCTGTCAGCACCGGGTCCTCGCCGTAGCACTCCTGTGCGCGGCCCCATGCGGGATGACGTAGCAGATTGACGCACACCGCGCCCGAGTAGTTCGCGCCTCGGGCACGGGCCTCACGGCCCATCGCGAGGCCGACGCGCTCCTCCAGCGCGGGGTCCCACGTCGCCGCCCGCATGATCGTCACCGGAAACGCGGTCGAGCGTCCGATGACGACGCCGCGCGGGCCATCGCTGAACCGGATGCCCGGTATTCCGAGCCGCGCAATCGCGCCGCCGGCAACCGGACCGGATCTCATCATCCCCGCCAATCGGGGCACGGCACGCAGCGGAACGTCACCGTCGAGAAGCCACAACAGCTCGTCGTCGTCCATCTCCGCGATCAGCAGCTCGGCGGCGTCGGCTGCGGTGACGGCACCCGACCGGATTCTCGCTACGTATTCGTCAAACGTGGCGCACCTCGCTAACGGTCGAGTTCCCGCGCGATCGCCTCGTGACCGGCGTCGATGTGTGCGGGGGTGATGCGGCTTTGCAGGTTAGCAGAAGAGTGTGACGGCACCGACCTGTCCATCGATGTTTGCTAAATTCGTACGCCAGCACAATTGAGCAGTCTGTTTCGGGTCTGCAAGAAGTAAGGCTCAAGCAAATTGAATATTCAGGCGATGGCGGCAGCAGTCACCGAAATGACGATCTAAAAAATTGCATCGTACGGGGAATGCCTCTCGCGCGACGGTTACCCCGGCATCGGCGAGGCGAGCACGCGAATCCGCGCCGTTACGCGCGTTGCTGGCCATCCGAAGCTGGAGCGTTGATGGGCCCACGGCGCTCGGGCCGAAAACGGTTGTCGGGATCGCCGCCGAGTGCGACCAGTGATCCACCCCCTGACTTCACGATCTTGCCGACCAAATCCTCCTCGGGTCGCGTGGACATTCAAGATCGCTTTGCCGACGGATAATTCAAGATCAGTGGGGTCGAAGTGCCCGTTGAATCGCGGAGTGCGGGAGGTCGTATCCGCGACCGGAGTTCGTCCCAGCCCCGCCACACCACATTTCCACCGTTGCGGTCCCCACCAGCATCGGACGAGTGCTCTCCCACGTTTGGACAGTTAACTCGCCTGCCGGCACCCGACAATTTTGCCCAGCTGGTACAGGTTCACTAAAACGAGCACCGGATGAACCGAAATAACGATCATGATCATCGAAAAAGCGAATGGTCGGTTCATCCGGCTCGACCTTCGTTGTCCATCCGGCAAACGAACCAAAACAGCATTTTCCTTGTTGTTTATCGATCGGCGTGCGAGGCTTACCGTCAGGTGGGGGTTAGCTAGATATCAATTCACTCTGAGGGGGCTCTGTCATGGGGAAGCACAATAAAGCGCGGCGCAGCGTACGCAGCGGGCAAATCGTGGTCGCGGCGGCAGCTGCATCGGCGCTCGCGGGATGGGCGGCTCCAGTCGCCTACGCCGACGAAGGCGCCGAAAGCGATGCGGGCTCGAACCCCGTCAGCAAGACGGTCGGCGCGGTGCGGGGCGCAGTTGACTCCGTGGCGAAGACGGTGAGCGACGTCGGCGACTCGTTCCAGCGGACCGCGAGCGGCGCGCTGCAAGTCGGTTCCGGTGGCAACGGAACGTCCTCACTCATTCCGAAGGCGCCCAAGACGTCTGTCTCGTCATCGGGCGGTTTCATTCAAGCGGACCGACCCAAGGCGGCGGTGGTGCCGGATGCGAATGTTCGGCAGGCAGATGTGGCTCCAGCTCTTGCTCCGACCGACCTGACCAACGGCGTCGGGATTCCACCGAGCTTCGGCGGCGGGGGCAGCGGCAACGTCTTGTCCGGCAACAACGCATTCGGGCTCAACTATTACGACATCGGCGACAACAACGTCCTGACCGGCAACAACCTCGGCACGGGCCTGCAAGCCGTCTTCGCAGGGAATCGCAACACATTGGCCGGTAACCAGGTGATCTTCCCGACCAGCTTCGGCACCAACTTCGCGCAGATGGGCGACGACAACGGCAGCGCCGCGTTGAACACCGATTTGGACGATCTGCTGAACCTCAACTTGGTGTCGCTGCAGCCGTCGGGCACGAACTTCGTCGGCAGTCTGTTCAGCTATGGCAACAACACCTCGTTCATGGGCGACGACAACCAGGGCACGAACAACAACATCATGCTCGGGGCGTTCAACCTCGGTAACAACATGCACTTGACCGGAACCGACAGCGACGGCTCAGGGAACAACCTCGTCGCAGGCATCGGCAACCTCGGCAACAACATGTCGTTCATCGGTCACGACAGCGCGGGTTCGGGGAACAATTCCCTCATCGGCACCGGTGGCTTCGCCAACAACCTAGGTATCGTCGGTAACGACAGCGACGGTTCCGGCAACAACGCCAACACGTCGTTGTTCGGTGGTTTCGCGCAGAACTTCGTGGTGATCGGCAGTGGCGCTGATGGCTCGGGAAACAACGACAACACTGCGTTGTTCGGCGGATTCGCCCAGAACATCGCGCTCGTGGGCGATGGGGCTGACGGGTCAGGGAACAACAGCGGCGTATTCAACTTCGCGCTGATCGGCGGAGGAGTCGACGGCGCGGGGAACAACAACGGTCTGTTCAATGTCGCGATCTTCCCCGGCGCCGGTGAAGGCAACTGCAACGGCCCCGCCTGCTTCAACTTCTTCGGCGCACAGTTCGGGAACTGACCCGACTTTACGGATAGGCGTGAAAGTGTCACGCTAGCGGGGATGGACTTCTCGAGAGTTGCGCTGTCCGAAGACGACGAATCGTTCAGGGACGACCTCCGGTCGTTCCTGAACGACATCGTGACCGACGAGGTCATTGCGCGCGACCGGGAGACCGGTGAGAACTTCGACGAGGGCGTGCACATGGCGCTCGGCGCCGCCGGCTACCTGGCCGCCGATTTCAAGTCCGAAGCAGATGGCGGCTTCAGCCGGCTGCGTAAACGCATCTGGGACCTCGAGATAGGCCGCGCGCGCACGCCGTGGTTTCACTGGGGGACGACGGCGATGGTCGCGCGGGCGGTCGACCGGTTCGGCTCGGCCGAGCTCAAGGATGAGGTGCTGGAGAAGACCCTGTCCGGCCATTTCCGGCTGTGCCTGGGATACACAGAGCCCGAGGGTGGCTCCGACGTCGCGACCTGCAAGACGCGTGCCGTGCGCGACGGCGAGGGCTGGATCATCAACGGCTCGAAGATGTTCACCTCGAATGCGCACAACGCCTCCTATGTCTTCCTGGTGACCAATACCGATCCCGATGCGCCGAAACACCAGAGCCTCACCATGTTTCTGGTCCCGCTTGACTCGCCCGGCGTCGAGATCCAGGCCCTCCGAACGGTCGACGGTGACCGCACCAATATCACCTATTACAGCGACGTTCGCATCGACGATCGATACCGGATCGGCGAGGTGAACGGCGGCTGGGCGGTGCTGCGCGAAGCGCTCAACGACGAGCACGGCACGGTCGAGCGCCTCGACGACGGATTGCAGAAGGTGGCGGTGATGTCCGAACACGTTCTGCTGCTTGCCGAGGCCGCGGACAAGGTGGCCGCCTCAGCGGCCGACGAGGACTCGGTGAAGTACCGGTTGGGCCGCGGCATTGCCCGCATGGAGGCGGCGATGAGCACACCCGACATGTTCGGCCGGGTTGCGAATGCGCAGATCATGCGCGATGTCGCACCCGAGTTGATGGACATCATGGGGGTGGCGTCCAGCCTGCCGGTCGGCGAGAAGGGTGCGATCGGCGACGGTGCAGCCGAGTACGTGTTCCGGTTGGCAGGCCCGACGGGGATCTACGGAGGGACGCTCGAGGTGTTCCGCAATATGATCGCCCAACACGCGCTCGGCCTCGGCAGGCCGAACTACTCGCCGCCGGTGAAGAAGACCCTCTAGAGCCCGGCGATCACTTCCGACGCCAGAAGTTCGAGGGTCTGGTCGGATCCGCGATCGTGGGTGAACAGCACGATCTGTCCGAATCCCATGTCCTGCAGTTCGCGAAGGCGCTCGACGATGGCTGGCGGCGTGCCGATCAAGCCGGCCTCGTGAAGGCCGAACGCCGGTATCCCGAACCGTTTTTCGGCGAGCTGTTGCACACCCGGCAGCGACGCGTCGTCGGGTGCGAGCGCCATCACCGCCTCGATGGACATCACGATCGTGGCGGGGTCGCGGCCGATGTCGTCGCAGACCTTTTTAAGGACCGAGATTTTGTGGTCAAGCTCGCCGAGCGCGTACGTGGGCACGTTCCAGACATCGGCATACTGCGCGACCAGGGGCAGCGTGTACTTCTCGCCGACGCCACCCACCACGATCGGTGGCCTTGGCTGCCGAACCGCGCCGGGCTTGATCGGCATGTCCCGCACGGTGAAATGCTTGCCCGCGAAATCGACCCGCTCGTCGGCGAATGCCTGGTGCAGTATCTCCAGCGTTTCACCGAGCCGCTCGGACCGCTGCGCGAACGTGCCCCAGTCCAGGCCGACGCGGGCATGTTCATCCTCGATGGAGCCGCTGCCAATGCCGAGTGCAAGGCGTCCGGCCGAGATCTGGTCGAGGGTCGTCGCCATCTTCGCGAGCACCGCGGGATGGCGAAACTGGTTGCACAACACCATGTGTCCGACCTGGATGCGTTCGGTGCTGCTGAGCAATGCGGTGGCCAGTGTCCACGCCTCGAGCGAGGGATAGTCGGGGGCACCGGGCCCGTACAGGTGATCGTAGAGCCACAGCGAGTCGATGCCGAGCTCTTCACATCGCAGCGCGCGATGTAAGACGTCGGCGTAGCTGAAGCCCATCTGCGGCAGGTACACGCCGATCTCGGCCCTGGTCATCTGCCTCGCCTCCCGCTCGCTGCGATCCTCACTCGCGCTCGCCTTTGGGGTCATCTCCGTAGTTCCAACCTTCCGTGGGTGATGGTGGTGGCGCCACCTGCGGTCGCCTCGAAAGCCAACGAACGTTGTTCGACGCCATAGGCATTCACCGTCAGGTCGCACCCCAACGGGGTGGCAGAGGCGAATCGCACCGCCACGCGTGCGACCATGCCCGGATCGTCGACGCCGAGTATGCCGAGCATGCGGTGCGTGCAGATCGCCATCGTGGCTAGGCCGTGGGCGAAAACGAAGTCGAATCCAGCGGCGCGCGCCGCCTCGATGTGGAAATGGTGTGCCGACCAATCGCCGGACACCTCCGCGTAGCGGTGTGCGGTCTGCCCCTCGATGCGGTGACTGGTCGATCCGAGCGGGTTGGCTCGTGCGGTATCGGGAAAGCGGTGCTCGGCGGGCATCGTGCCGAGATCGGGCAGTCCGTCGAGGCCGAGCAGCACCATCGTCCACCATTGCTCGACCGCCGGCAGGCCGTCGGCGTCGATCTGCTCGAGGTGCACCGTGACCCGGGTCCCCGCCCGAGATGCCCGCATCCCCGAGATCTGCGACCAGGTGGTCAACGACTCCCCGGGGACGAGCGGTCTGTGCAGCACGATGTCGTGTTCACCGTGCACGCCGCCGCGTACCCGCGCCCAGGCCTCCTCGGGTATGTCGGCCCTCGCGGTCTCCACGGCGGTGAAGACGAGGATGACGGGGAAGATCGCCGGGACCGCCGCCCCGGCCGCCACCGACGCGGTGTCGTCGCCGGTCGCCGCGGCGTAGGCCGAAATGGCTTCGGGATCCAGGTGCCCGGGGTACGGGCCGTGCCGCCCGGGGTTGACCGTCATATGAGTGGCATGGTAACGACATTCTCACGTTTGGAGAAGGTAATTCTGGAAGGCGGCCGTTGATGCGGTTCACGTTCACCCACCCGATGCACAGCCACCCCTACAACCCGGAGCTGGTCCAAGGGGCGGGTATCGCGACGGTCGCGGCGGCGGCGGAGGCCGCGGGGTTCCACGGCTTCGGGTTCACCGACCATCCGGCGCCGTCGCAGCGGTGGTTGGAGGCCGGCGGACATGACGCCGTCGATCCGTTCGTGGCCATGGGGTTCGCCGCGGCGCGGACCACGACGCTTCGGCTGATCCCCAACATCGTGGTGCTGCCCTACCGCAACCCGTTCGTGGTCGCGAAAGCCGGTGCGACGCTGGACTTCCTCTCCAATGGCCGGTTCACCCTCGCCGTCGGTGTCGGCTATCTGAAGCGTGAGTTCGCCGCGCTCGGCGTCGAATACGACGAGAGGGCTGCGCTTTTCGAGGAGGCGCTCGAGGTCATCCGCGGCATCTGGACCACCGACGACTACTCGTTTCAGGGACGTCACTTCTCCGCCAAGGGCATCACCGCGCACCCGCGTCCGGTGAGCAAGCCGCATCCGCCGATCTGGATCGGCGGCAACACGGGCGCCGCGCGGCAGCGGGTTGCGGCATTCGGTGACGGTTGGTGTCCGTTCCCCGCCCCCGCCGTTCTTGCTCAAACCGCTCGCACCGCGGCACTGGACTCCGTTGACGCGCTCGCCGACGGCATCGCCGATCTGCGGCGGCGCTGCGACGCCGCGGGCAGGGACTGGTCCACGATCGACATCACCTTCAGCAATCTCGGTGGCGGGTCGCCCGGCGACGACCACTTCAACGCCGACGCCTATATGTCCGGGCTGGAAAAGCTTGCGGCGGTTGGTGTCACCTGGGTCCAGGTGCAGGTGCCGGGGGACAGCCTCCAGCATGCGGTGGAAGCGATCGGGCTGTTCGGCAGCTCGGTCATCGCCTCCGCGTGACGCTCAGGCGTATGCGGTGATCCTCGCGATCAGTGCGACTTGACCGTCGGCGCCGACAGCCTTTGCCTCGGCGACGCCGCTGCGCCTGCCGACGCGCAGCGCGGTGCCCGCGTAGCGGGAGTCGCCACCGCTGACGAACTGGCGCAGATAGTTCACCCGAAGCGACGCGGTTCGCAGCGGCGCTTCGGCGCGGCCTGCGTTGAGGACGGCCGAGGCCGCCAGCTCGAGTCCCGCGGCCGACACTCCGCCGTGCACGATACCGAGGGTGTTGTTCAGCACCGAATTCTCGCGCTGGTGGATCACGTTCGCATCGTCGACGTTGATCGCCATGATCTCGACCAGCTCAGTCGGCCGCCGGCCGTCGACAAGCTCCGTCGGCCATTCCTGAGGGAATTCGCCGGGGTGGCTGATGTACACCGATCGGACCGTTCCGATGCCGATCACCGTGTCGCCGATGGTGATTTCGCAACAGCCGAGCGCTGAGGTCGGGCCCCTGCCGCCCGTGGGCCGGGCGGTTGCGACCGCAGGCAGCTCCGGGTTGTCCCCGACGACCTGCAGGGCGTCCGGGGTGAGCTCCAGCGTCAACTCGCTGGTCAGCGTCCACTCGTCGGAGCCACGACGGTAGTGGTTGACCAGGCCGGCTGCGTGGTCGACCAGCACCGCCAAGGGGCCAACGGTCGGTGCGCCGGTCACCGGATTGATCAGGCCGGCCAGCGGCATCGAGCTGACGTACGGATCGGCGCTGTCCACGATCGGCGCAATGCCGAATCGCCCTAGAGCGGTGTTCGGCGGATACGCGATGGGTGCTTCGGTCACTTCATCACCCGCCGCGACACTTTCTCGAGGATCCATCGGATGCGATCGGAAATGTAGATGGCCACAAGGCCGTTGAACACGTCTTCGCGCAGTCGGGTGAGCGTCGAGCTGGTGAAGACCCACCGCCCGTCGACCTTCTCGTAAGTCTCGGTGTAGTGGCCGTAGCCGCGAAGATTCACGCCGGGCCCGAACCGGACCACGTCCTCCAATGCCCACACGCCGCGCGCGGTCGTCGGGGATGTCAACTCGATCTCTGGAGCATGGACCTGGTGAACGGTCGCCTGGTTACGCAGGCTTTTTCGGGTGAAGGCGACGAATTCGTCGGCGCCGCGGATCACCTTGCCGCCGGCAGCTGACGTGTCGCTGCGGAAGTCGTCGGTGAAGAGGTCGCGCCAGGCCTGCCAGTCCTTGGTGTCGAGCAGCCTGCAGTAGCGGGCCTTTAGGTGTTTGATCGCCTCGATCTCGAGCAGGGTGGCGCTGTCATCCATGGCGATGAGGGTGACACTTAGGCCATAATTTGTAAAGCTGGCCGGCAATCCTCCCACCGGATGTCAGCGGGCGCCATTCGCCTGTAGGTCGAGCGCGATATCGACGATCATGTCCTCTTGACCGCCGACCATGCCACGCCTGCCAGCCTCTTCGAGCAATGTCCGTGCGTCGACGTGGTAACGCGCGGCTGCCGATTCCGCGTGCCGCAGAAAGCTCGAATAAACGCCGGCATAGCCCAACGTCAACGTCTCGCGGTCTACGCGGACCGGTCTGTCTTGCAGCGGGCGAACCAAATCGTCGGCGGCGTCCTGCAACGCGTGCAGGTCGCAACCGTGGCTCCAGCCAAGGCGACTGGCGGTCGCGATGAAGACCTCCAGCGGCGCGTTCCCGGCGCCCGCGCCCATTCCGGCCAGGGATGCGTCGACGCGAATCGCCCCGTGCTCTACGGCGACGACGGAGTTCGCGACGCCAAGTGACAAGTTGTGGTGGGCGTGGATTCCTATTTCCGTCGCGGGAGCAAGGGTTTGGCGCAGCGCGTCAACGCGGTCAACGACGTCGCACATGGCCATCGCACCGCCGGAGTCGACGACGTAGACACATGTCGCGCCGAAGCCCTCCATCAATTTGGCTTGCTCGGCCAGCGCCGCGGGGGTGGACATGTGGCTCATCATCAGGAACCCGACGGTGTCCATACCGAGCTCGCGCGCGGCCGCGATGTGCTGGGCGGAAATGTCGGCTTCGGTGCAGTGGGTCGCGACACGTACGACCGTAGCGCCGGCGCGGTGAGCGTCCTTGAGGTCGTGCACGCTGCCGATACCGGGCAACAGCAGGGTCGCGATCTTGGCGCGGCGGACGGCGCCCGCCACGGCTTCAATCCATTCCAGGTCAGTATGGGCCCCGAAGCCATAGATGCAGCTGGAGCCGGCGAGGCCGTCGCCGTGGGCGACCTCGATCGAGTCGACGCCAGCCGCATCGAGTGCCGCCGCGATCGCACTAACCTGTCGAACGCTGTATTGATGACGCACGGCATGCATGCCGTCGCGCAGAGTGACATCGCTGATGTACAGCTCTTGAGTCATGATCGGGCTCCGGCTGTTTGGGTGCTGTGTCTGGCGATTCGTTCGGCGGTCGCGGTCGCCGCCGAAGTCATGATGTCGAGGTTTCCCGCGTAGGCGGGTAGGTAGTCCGCCGCCCCGGTCACCTCGAGCATCGCGGTGACCCGGGTACCGGTGAACTTTCCGGTCCCAGGGATGTGAAGTGGGCTGCCGCTACCGAAAGTTTCGAACTGCACCCGTTGCTTGAGTCGATACCCGGGCACATACCCGTTGACCTTGTCGACAATCTCGGTGATGGATTGCTCAATGGCCTGATGATCGGAGTCTCCGTCGACGAGGCAGTACACCGTGTTGCGCATCAGAATCGGCGGATCGGCCGGGTTGAGGACCATCACCGCCTTGCCGCGGAGTGCGCCGCCGACGACCTGTAGTGCGGTAGAGGTGGTTTCGGTGAACTCGTCGATGTTGGCGCGTGTTCCCGGTCCCGCGGACTTCGCGGAAATCGACGATACGATCTCGGCATACGAGACGGGCCCGCATTTCGTCACCGCTGCGACGATGGGCACGGTCGCCTGCCCCCCGCACGTGACCATGTTGAGGTTTTCAGCGTTGAGGTGCTCGTCCAGGTTGACGGCCGGCACGCAGAACGGCCCGATCGAGGCAGGCGTGAGATCGAGCATCCGCACGCCGGTGTGCAGTAGCTTGCTCCAATTCGCGCGGTGCGCTGCTGCCGAGGTCGCGTCGAAAACAAGCTTGATGTCGTCGAAGTTCGGCATCGCCAGTAACCCGTCGACACCGTCGGCGGTGGTTGGCACCCCCATCCGATCGGCGCGGGCAAGGCCGTCGGAGTCAGGGTCGATCCCCACCATAGCGGCGACGCGCAGCGGACCGTCGCTGCGAAGGATCTTGATCATCAGGTCGGTTCCGATATTGCCCGAGCCGACGATGGCGACCGGCCATTCGGGTGACGGTGTCATCGCTTCGCGCTGCTTTCCGTCACCAGTCGCCGGGCGGTGTCGTAGATCGCGCGGCCGTGCAGCTCGAACAGCGCTACTAGATCCACGGTGTCGCCGCCGATCTCATTGGCGATGAACAACCCGTCGGCGCCCGCCATCGCATACGTCGCCAGCTGATGGACGTCGGCGTCGGACAGTTCGGGCATTACCCCGGCGAAATTCGCAACCAGCTGGTCAAATGCTTTGGCACGGACCTGGATGAACATCGTCCTGGCACGCGCTTCCACCGGTCGGCGCTCGAGCGCAAGCATCAACCCCAGCCGGATGAAGTCGGGCGAGTCCCGTAGTGCCTTTGCGGTCTGCGTCGCAATGCCTTCGAACTTTTCCTTCGCATCCCCGTACTCGGGCAGCTGCCAAGCCGACAGCCACTCGCCGAAGCTGCGTTCGATCACCGCGGCGATCAGGTCGTCCTTGTCCTTGAAATGCCAGTAGATGGAGCTGGCAGGCAGTCCGCACGTCTTGCTGACCAGCCCGATGCTGGTGCCCTCGTAGCCGCGTTCGGCGGCGATCACGGTGGCGGCATCGAGGATCCGTTCGCGGGAGAGCTCGCCGTCAGCTCGCCGTTGGCGGGGCTTGGTCATTGACATCTCCTGGGGTCTTGACTCTGTAGTGATCACTACATTACCGTAGCGATCACTACAGAACAAGTTTCCCGGCGAGAGAGCACGAAATGAGCAATGCGGACACCTACGACGTGGCGGTTATCGGTTACGGGCCGACCGGCGCAACGGCGGCAAACCTGCTGGGCCGAATGGGGTTGAAGGTGATCGTGATCGAGCGCGATCCCGACGTTTACGGCCGCGCACGGGCGATCTCCACCGATGACGAGGTCATGCGGATCTGGCAGTCGGTGGGTTTGGCCGACCGACTTCAGCAGGACATGCTGCCCAACCGGCCGTTGAACTTCGTCGATGCCGAATGTGCGCCGTTCATCGACATGAAGATCGCCTCGCGCGGGACCGGGCATCCACCCCAGCAGTTCCTCTACCAGCCGGCGGTCGATGCTGTGCTGCGCGACGGCGTCGCCCGCTTCTCGAACGTCGAGGTGCTGCTCGAACACGAATGCCTGCGCGTGCTGACCAAGGGCGATGGCGTCGAGCTCATGGTGGCCGACCTGCGCACAGACTCCTTCAAGCGGATCCACGCGTGCTATGTCATTGCCGCCGAGGGTGGTTCGTCGCCGACCCGTGGCCAGTTGGGCGTCGGCTATTCGGGCCGCACGTACACCGAGCGATGGGTCGTCATCGACACCGAAGTGCTGAAGGAGTGGGACGCCCACGATCGGCTCCGGTTCCACTGCAACCCAACGCGTCCCACGGTCGACTGCCCAACCCCGCTGGGTCACCACCGGTGGGAGTACCCGGCGCGCACCGACGAAGACGAGCAGAGCCTGCTGCGCGAGGAGGCGATCTGGAAGGTCCTCGGCGACCAGGGCATCACGCCCGAGAACGTGAAGATCCTGCGGGCCGTGATCTACAGCCACCATGTGCGGGTCGCCGACCGCTGGCGGGTGGGACGGGTTTTCCTGGCTGGTGACGCCGCGCATGCGATGCCGCCTTGGATCGGCCAGGGCATGTCCGCCGGTGTGCGCGACGTGGCCAACCTGTGCTGGAAACTGGCCGCGGTGCGCAGCGGCAATGCGCCCGATTCTCTGCTCGACTCCTACCAAAGCGAACGCAAACCGCACGTCACCGAGGTGACGCGGCGGGCATGCCTGATGGGCAGGATCATCACCGAGCGCAACCGGATCCTCGCCACGGCGCGAAACCACGTGTTCCGTGCGCTGTCGCGACTGCCAGGTGTGAACTCCGCTCTCGTGAAGATGACCTGGATCCCCGACGCGCGCTACCGCGAGGGTTTCCTCGCCGACAGCGACCACCCCGCGGTCGGCTGGCAGATACCGCAACCGTGGGTGACGGGCCCCGACGGCGTCAAGGTCCGCCTCGACGACATCCTCGATGGGCAGTGGGCCGTCCTGTACACCGATTCACCGCCGGCCGGCGCGCAAGCCTGGGCCGAACTGGGCGCACCGATGATCCGTGTCACCGAACCCACATTGGTCCGCTGGCTGCGTCGAAGGAAGGCCGACGCCGTCGTGCTGCGTCCAGACGGATTCATATATGCCGCAAGTCGATCCGCGCAGCCGCTGCCAAGGCCTAGCGCTGTCACCTCGATCAGAACCGGAGTCGCCGCATGACCACCTCGAACCTGACAGAACACACCGTCACGGTCAACGGAAAGCCGATCTTCGCGGCCGAAGCCGGAACCGGGCCAGCGGTCGTCATGTTGCACGGCGGAGGACCCGGTGCTTCGGGCGTCTCCAACTACTCGCGCAACATCGACGCTTTGGCCCGCCATTTCCGCGTCATCGTCCCCGATATGCCCGGCTACGGTCGTTCGGCGAAGGGCGTCGACCACGATGACCCGTTCGGCTACCTCGCCGCCGCGATCCGCGGTCTGCTCGACGGACTCGGCATCGACACCGCGCACCTGATCGGAAACTCCTTGGGCGGTGCTGCTGCCCTGCGGCTGGCGCTCGGCACCCCCTGGCGCGTCGGCAAGCTGGTGTTGATGGGACCCGGCGGCATCGGCACCACAAGGGGGCTGCCGACCGCGGGACTGAAAAGCCTGATGTCGTATTACGGCGGGGACGGGCCGAGTCGCGCCAAGCTGGAAACGTTCATCCGCACGTACCTGGTGTACGACGGCGCCTCGGTGCCAGACGATTTGATCGACCTGCGGTATGCGGCGTCGATCGATCCCGAGGTGGTCGCCGACCCGCCCTTGCGCCGACCTTCGGGGCCGTCGGCGCTGCGCACGCTGTGGCGGATGGACCTCACCCGCGACCGCCGCCTGAAAGAGCTTCAGACGCCGACCCTGGTGCTGTGGGGGCGCGACGACAAGGTGAACCGTCCGTCCGGCGGACCGAAGCTGGCTAATTTGATGCCGAACGCCGAGCTGGTGATGACATCACACACCGGCCACTGGATGCAGTGGGAACGCGCCGAGCTGTTCAACCAACTCGTCGCCGATTTCTTGAGCTCGGATTCGAGGCTGGGCAATGGCTGACGTCTTCGGCAACGTCCATCTCGGTTATGTCGTGGTCGAGACGGAGAAGTTCTCCGACTGGCGGAGGTTCGGCCGCGACGCCGTCGGCATGCATATGGACGACGGCCTCGACGACACGGTGCGGTTCCGGCTCGACGACAACGAGTGCCGGTTCCTGCTGCGGCGTGGCCCCGCCGAGGACGTCACCGCGCTCGGCTGGCAGCTCGACGACCACGACACGTTTGACGAGGTCCTGGCCCGCGTCACCGGCCACGGTGTGCCCGTCACCGAGGGAACCGACGACGAAGCCGCCCTACGCGGCGTCGAACGACTGGTCCGCTTCCCCGGACCCAACGGTCTTTTCCAAGAGGTCTTCACCCGGGCGCACACCGGCACGGCGCCTCTTCAGATGGCAACGCGGGCAGGCTTCGTCACGGGGGAGTCGGGGCTCGGCCACGTCGCCGTCACGTCGACGAAGCCCCACCAGATGCGCGGCTACTACAACACCGTGTTCGATGCGCGGCTCTCCGACTACATCGACGAGACGATCAGCGGCGTCAAGTTCAAGATCCGGTTCCTTCGGGTGAACGAGCGCCATCACTCCGTCGCGATCGCCGCGGTGAACCGGTTGCCGATCAACCCGATTCGCACCCGTGTTCAGCACGTCAACGTTCAGGTCGCCGACCTCGACGACTTGACCGCGTCCTATCAGCGAGTCAAGGAACTGGGCTTCGACATGGCGCTGGCCGTGGGGCAGCACACCAACGACAAGGAACTGTCCTACTACGCGATGACGCCGTCGGGCTTCGAATGGGAGGTCGGGTGGAACCCGATCGTCGTCGACGAAACCACCTGGGAGCCCACCACATACCAGGGAATCAGCATCTGGGGTCACACCCCCGAGGGACAGACGATCGTCGACAAGCTCGCCCAGTTCCGCAACGGCGTCCGGTCGCTGCTGCACCGCGAGGACGACGTTCGTGCCCTCGCAGGCGCAGGCATCCCCGACGACTGACCGAGGAGGCTCAGTTGAGGACGAGCTTGAGCGGCAGGTGTTCGTGGCGCCGGATGATGTTGTTGATCGCCCATGTCGGCTCGGCCGTCAGCTCGATCCGGTCGACGCGGTCCACCAGTGCGCGCAGCATCGCCGAGGTCTCCATGCGCGCCAGGCTCTGACCGGCACATGCATGAGCGCCCTGGCCGAAACCGAGATGGCGGTTGGCGTCGCGGCGGATGTCGAATGTATCCGGGTTCTCCCATTCGCGTTCGTCGCGGTTGGCCGACGCGTAGATCACCAGCACACGCGCGGCCGCCGGTATCGGGACACCGGCCACTTCTGTGTCAAAGCCGGTGTGGCGGGCGAACGCACGCAGCGGGGACTCGAAACGAATGATCTCGTTGACCGCGTTCGCGATCAGTGACGGATCGTCCTTGAGGAGCTGCCACTGCTGCGGGTGGGTCGCGAACAGGTACAGCGCGCCGGAGATGGCGCTGATGGTGGTGTCGAGTGACGGCGCAATGTAGTCGATCATCAGCGGCGCGCATTCGGCGTGAGACAGCTTGCCCGCGTCCGCTGCGGCCAACAGCTCGTGGGCCATGCTCCCCTCGATGACGCTTCGATTGCGTACCACCCGGCGGGCGAACCTCAGCATCTGCAGAGTTGCCGGAATCGATCTGACGGACTGTTTGTTCAGCGGCCCGATGACGTTGAATGTCGCTGCGCCCCAAGCTAATAGGTTGTCGCGCTCGTCGCGCGGCCAGCCAACGAGGTCGGGCACCACCGCGTGGGGCAATGCGGAGGCCAGATCGGCGACACCGTCGACCTCGCCGCGCTGCAGTGCGGCGTCGACGACATCGGCCGCCAACCGGTCGACGTTTTCGCTGATGGTCCGCAGAGCACGGGGGAGCAGTCGGTGGGCGACCAGTTTGCGGCGCTGATCGTGTTCGGCGCCGTCGCTTATGAGCGTGGTGCCGCGGGACAACCGGTTGGTGAAGGGATTGAGCGCGACTCCATCGCCCGAGATGAAGGTCTTGTCGTCGCGAAGCACGGCCTTGCACTCGGCGTATCGAGGAAGCGCATACAGCCGGTGCCGCGACAGCCAGACGACGGGGCCGTGTTCGCGCAGCCGCGCATAGTGCGGATACGGATCGATGATCGCGTCGGTCGTGTAGATGTTCGCCGGGTATGCGGGGACGTCGTTGGATACCTTGGTGCGCATTACTTTTGCCCTCCTGGCAGTGTGAAGCGCGGTACCGCGTCGCACAGCTCGTCGATCTGCCCACCCGCCCGCATCACCGTTCGGTCCGGCCGAACGATCGCTGCGGCGGCGTGACCGCGCCGCAGCCAGTCGGCGAGATCCGTGTCTGCCCCGGCGATGTGGAATGCGGCGCCGCGCTGCTGCAGGCGCGCTCGTTGCTCGGCACCAACCGGCACCGCGCAGATGAGAGCGAAGCCGCTGCCGAGGGTCTCGTCCAGCCGTCGGCCGTCGGGAAGAACCGGGTTCGGGCATAGCTTTCCCGCCAGCCCCCCGCGCCTGCGCGATCGGTGCACAAGCGCCGAGCGGCGCAGCGCAGGCGTGCTGCTGTCAACGACCTTGTCGCTCAGGCCGGGGATGCGGTGAATCCGCGGAACGACGACGCGGCGAATCAGATTGCCGAGCTTCCCGCCCGACGTCATCGACCGTCCGACGTTGAGCGCCAGTCGGATCAGGGCGCGGGTGTGTGGTTTGCGCTCCTGCTCGTAGCTGTCCAGAACGTCTTGGGGAAGGTCACCGGCCAGGACGGCGGCCAGCTTCCACGACAGGTTCACCGCATCTCGCAGGCCGGCCCCCATGCCCTGCCCGATGAACGGCGGGGTGAGATGGGCGGCGTCGCCGAGCAGAAACACGTTGCCGCGCCGCCACATATCCGCGATCTGAGCGCGAAACGTGTACTCCGTGACGCGGATCAGCTCCAGTTCGTCGTCCGCGGCGTGCGCGGTCCACGGCGCGATGAGAGGTTTGAGCGCCGTCAGGCTTGCGTAGTCGTCGGCGGTCTCGCCGGGCAACAACCGAAACTCCCAGCGGTAACGGGTGTCACCGATCCGCATATAAGTGCCTGCGCGCTCGGGGTCGCACACCTGGTGCACGCCTTCCCACTGGTCGAGGTCGGCGTCGGTGGCGACGTCGGCAACCAGCCAGCGCTGCTGGAACTTCAGATCTCGCATGGTGGAACCGATCCCGGCGCGCACGACACTGTTGGCGCCGTCGCAGCCGAGCACATAGTCGGTCTCCACCACGTGTTCGCGGCCGTCGGTACGGTCGGTGAACGCAACCCGGACGCGTCCGTCGCCCTGGTCGGTGATCCCGGTGACCTCGGTGTCACCGCGAAGCGTCGCATGCGGGTGGCGCTTGAGGTTGTTGCGCAGCAGCACTTCGAACTCCGGCTGGTCGAACATGTTGGCCTGCGGGAATCCGTTGGCGCTCCGCGCGGTGTCGCGCCGGAACTCGGCCAGCACGCGCATCGTGTCGTCCAGCAGTCGAAGTCCGTGAGCGGGTCGCGAGATCGCGGCGAACTCGTCGGCGATGCCGAGGCGGGCGACGATCCGGTAGATCTCGTCGTCGAGGTGAACGGCGCGGGGTTGCGGGTACACGTCGGGCCATCGGTCGAGCACGAGGCTGTCGATTCCGTACTGTGCGAGCAGCGTCGCGGCGGTGACGCCCGTCGGGCCTGCGCCGACGATCACGACCGGCACTCGGGCGACGCCGAGCGTCACTCGTATCTCACGACCGTGCGCTGGGAGCCCAGATCGATCGCACCGTCATCGGTGGCGACGCCGAGTTCCACGACATCGCCGGCCCGAAGGTACTTGGGGTTGCTGGCCTGCCGCTTGAAGAACACCTTCCACTTCACGGCGGGCGGCAACAGGTTGCCGATCATCTCGA
This sequence comes from Mycolicibacterium stellerae, assembly GCF_003719305.1. GTDB lineage: Bacteria > Actinomycetota > Actinomycetes > Mycobacteriales > Mycobacteriaceae > Mycobacterium > Mycobacterium stellerae. Next base: position 81,524 of record NZ_RARC01000002.1, on the reverse strand, counting down.
TTGGTTTGGGCGGGGCGCTGAGCGCGGTGCCCGCGGGGGTACCGGTCATCACCAGATCGCCTGCGTCCAGCCGCTGAAAACGGGAAAGTGCCTGCAGTGCCTGCAGCGGGCGGTAGATCATGTCGCCGCCGACGACCATGTTCTGCCGGACCTCGCCGTTGACCCTCAGCTGCAGTCTCAGATCGCCGAATCGCTTGAGCTCGTCGGCGTCGAGCAGCACAAGGGCGGGGCCGACCGGCGTGAAGGAGGGGTAGGACTTGGCCTCGTAGAACTGGGTCTGGGGGAGCTGGACGTCACGGGCGGACACATCGTTGGTGACGACGAGGCCGGCGATGTAGTCGGGCAGGTTCTCCTCGGTGACGGTTGTGCCCACCGGGAACTCGCGCCCGATGACCAGACCGATCTCCACCTCGTAGTCCAGGAGGCGGACGTGAGCGGGTTTGACGATGTCGTCGACGGGCCCGCTGATCGACCCGGATGTCTTGCGGAAGAACGTCAGCGGGATCGATGCCGGGTTCATCCCGGAGTCGCTCACATGTGACGCGTAGTTGGTCATCTGCGCGACGACGCGGCACGGCGCCGTGACGGGTGCTGCCAGCGTCAGGCTTTCGACGGGTACGGTATCGCGACTGTGGGCTGCCGCGTCGACGGCGGCGCGGTCGGCGAGCAGGTCCGCGGTGGTCGTCGCAGTGGTCGCGACTTTCGAGGCGCCAGTGGGGGTTTGGACCCACCAGGCGTCGGCGGTGCGGAGGATGGAAGTGGTCATGAGTTGGCTACTTTCAGTAGGCCGCGCAGGCGGGTGAGGGAGAATTCGTTCTTGCTGCGGAGTGCGTTGACGACCGCGCGCGCCTCGTGCGGCAGCGCACTGGGGTTGATGCCGAGAAAGTCCTTGGTGACCGGAGGGCCCCACTGGGCCAGGCCCGTCGCGGTGAATTGCGCCCATCCGGGTTCCAGGGTGTTGTCGAACATGTCGCCGTCGGCGAAGTGCTCGACCAGGAAGCCGTCGGGATCACGCCAGTAGTCGAAGAGCTGGCTGCCCTGGATGTGACGGCCGATGCCCCAGGACCGGAAATAGCCGAGCTCTGCGAGGTACTCACCGCCGGCTGCGAGCGCATCGAGGTCGCACACCTGATAGGCGGAGTGCACGTAGCGGTCGGCCGGTCCCAACGCGAGCGCGAGAGTGTGGTGGTCGGCGGGGTCCGAGCCGCGGTCGCAGCGGATGAAACTCATCACCGGCCCTCGGGCGCGCTGGCCAGGGTAGAAGAGGAAGTCGCTGACGATCATTCCGAGGGTGTCGAGGTAGAAATTGAGCGTCTCGGTGTACCTGGTCGTCTGCAGCACGACATGTCCGAGCCGTTGAACACGTGCCGCCACCCGGGGCGGGCGTTGGGTGGCATTGGTGCGGTTGAGTTCGCGGCCGACATTGAAGACGTGCGGCTGCTGATGCGCCAGCTCGGGAAGCTCGTGCGTGCCCGCCACCACGCGGACGGGCAGTCCGCTCGGATTGACGAGATCGACGCAGATTCCTCCGAGGGATTCCGGCAGTGGCTTCGTCGGTGCCCGCGCGACATCGGCCAGCCGCAGCACGTCGACCTCATCGACGGCCCGAAATGCGGTCCCGACGAACCGCGACCGATCACCGCGGCGCAGCAGCACGCACGGCGCACCGGCGTCGGCGCCGCGTAGCTGCAGCTCGTCGGGGGTACGCATGACAATCGCGAAGCCGAACGCGCGGGCGAACGCCTCGGCACGGTCCAGATCGGGCTTCTCGAACTCGAGCCACGCGATGTCGGCGACCTTGATGACCGGATTGCGCCCCCGTCCGGAGTGTTCCCCCGGCAGCGCGCCCTGCTCGCTGTGCAGCTCGTTATGGGCGCCGACAGTGCCGCTCATCAGAACCTCCCCTAGCAAAGTTGACGAAATCGTCACATGGGATGACAGTATCAGTCAATAGGTTCTGACGAAAGACTCAACACTGACAATCTCTGCCAACGAGACCCGAGGAGTCTGCCTGTGGCTGCTGCCTGACCTGGACAGTTTCCAGCATCCGGACGGCGCCGCCTGAGCAGGCGGAGTCAGCCAATTTGCATCCCGTCCGACGTTGCGGCTTGTATGTCTAGCTGTGCCTGAATTAGATCGACGCAGCATGATGGTGATGAGTGGGATCGGACTGCTTTCAGCGGTGATGCCCCTGCCGGCCGCCCGCGCCGCCGGACCCTACGTCTTCGAGGACAACTTCGACGGCCCTGCGGGCTCAGCGCCCGACTCCTCGAAGTGGATGATTTCGAAGGCCCGCGAATCGATGAAGGACCCGACGTTCTGGGAGTTGCCCGGCAATGTCGGCCAGTATCGTGACGACCGTCGCAACGTGTTCCTCGACGGCAAGTCCAACCTGGTCATCAAGGCGTTCAAAGACGGCGATACCTACTACGGGGGCAAGATCAACACCAGGTGGGAGGGCGGCATCGGTTACACCTGGGAAGCCCGCATCAAATTCGACTGCCTGACGCCGGGGGCATGGCCCGCCTTCTGGCTGTCCAGTGACGCCGACGGAGAGATCGACATCATCGAGTGGTACGGCAACGGCAAGTGGCCGTCGGGAACCACCGTGCACGCCAAAGCGAACGGCTCCGAGTGGGCGACGCACAACCTCGCGTTGGACAGCGGCTGGCACACCTGGCGAGTCAAGTGGGTTGACTCGGGCATGAGCTTCTGGCAGGACTACTCCGACGGGGCTGCGCCATACTTCACCGTGCCTGCGAACTCGCTGGCGGACTGGCCGTTCAACAACCCGGGGTACAAGGTCTATCCGATCCTGAACCTCGCGGTCGCCGGTTCCGGTGGCGGTGATCCCGGTCCCGGGACGTATCCCGTGCAGATGCTGGTCGACTGGATACGCGTCTGGTAGCGATTTCGGCGCGCTAGCAGTCGCTGAGCGCACGTCAGCGCGCCGAAATCGCTGATATGGGGACTTCGGCGACGACGTCCGCGCGAGCCGCGTCGAAGCTGAAATATCCCTTGATGGGCAGAGTTTCGGGCAACGGGTCACCGTAGCTCCATGCCACGTCGTCGACCACGGTGGCACCGATGACGGCCGACCAGTACGTGGCGTAGCCCTTGTAGTTGCAGTAGCTGCTCGAAGTCGAGCGATGCAACAGGTCGGTGCGCACATGCGACGGGTGGACATAGAGAACGGGCGCCAGCGCGGTTTCGAAGACGATGATCGTGTCGGAGGTGTCGACCAGAGTCGCGCCGGCCACGACGACCCGAAGTGCACGGTTCGTCGGACGGCAGTCGACCCGGTGATACGGGTTCGGCGGGTAGTGCACGAGCCTGCGGCCCTCCTCGATCCACGTGTCCACCGCGTCCCATGGCACCTGCACATAGCCCGGCGCCTCCGCGACGGGGTCGTGTGGCAGCCCGCCGACCGCGTCGGCGGGAAAGGCGAAGTTCAGCGGTCGGCCCGCACGGTGCACCAGGAGTGCCTGCTCGGTGTCGACGACAACGACGCCGTCGCGCAATGCCTGCACACGCCGCGGATGCGGCTCGACGAACACCACGCCGTCGGGCAACGGGGGCGAGAACCAGCCCACCGGGTCCCTGCTCAGTGGACCGCGTCCGGTGACAAGACTCATCGCCAAAGCTTTACAAATCCCGGGCCGACCGTCACGCCCCGGGGTGCACTTTTCTCGAAGTCGCCTGCTGCGCCGACGGAAGGAGTGCAATGGCGGGTACACAGGTCGGGGCCGTCGACGAATGGGGTGGGCGTGAAGCGACTCAATGGTGTGGACGCGTTGATGCTCTACACCGAAACACCGGAAATACACATGCATACGCTCAAGATCGGCGTGCTGGATGTGTCCGACGTCGGCGGCTACGACTTCGACCTGTTTCGCGCCGTGGCATTCCCGAGGTTGCAGGCGATGGCGCCGCTTCGCTATCAGCTCGTCGATATCCCGATGAAGCTGCACCACCCGATGTGGGTGCTCAACGACCACATCGACTTCGACTATCACGTCCGCCAGGCCAGGGTGCCCGCGCCAGGTGGGCGCCGCGAACTGGACCAGCTGATCGGCGAGATCGCCAGCACCCCGCTTGACCGCAATCGTCCGCTCTGGGAGATGTACGTCGCCGAAGGGCTGGCAGACGACCGCATCGCGATCATCCACAAGGTCCACCACGTGCTGGCCGACGGCTTGGCGTCGGCCAATCAGATGGCCATGGCGATCTCGGCCGACGGGCCGACCGGAGTGGTCGGGATGTTCGAAGAGCCCGACATCGCCAGGACCAGTCCAGCGCTGCTGCGGGCCGCCGCACGTGACCACGTCGGGCTCATCCGCAAGCTGCCCCGTCTTGTGAACGAGACGGCGACCGGGGTGTCCCGGGTCAGGCGGCGGTCCAAGGAGCGCGGAGAGCAGCCCGACCTCGCCAAGAACTTTGCGCCGCCGGACTGCTTCATCAACCACAAGGTGACGGCGGGCCGCCGGTTCGCGACCGCGCCGCTGGCACTGGCCGACGTCAAGGAGACCGGCAAGCATCTCGGGGTCACCATCAACGACATGGTGCTGGCGATGGCGGCGGGAGCGCTGCGCAAGCTGCTGCTGCGCTATGACGGCAAGGCCGACGCTCCGCTGATCGCAGGGGTGCCGATCAGCACCAACCCGTCGCGGGAAAGGTTGGCGGGCAACGAGTTCACCTACATGACGCCCTCATTGGCCGTCCACATCGAAGACCCGCTGGAGCGGGTCAGGCTGGCCTCGGCGGCGTCTGGCATCGCCAAGGAGAACAACCAATTGCTGGGGCCGATGCTGCTGCCCGCGTGGATGTCCTATCTTCCGCCGTCGCTGGCGCCGTCGTTCTTCCGCGCACAGGCAAGGCGCCTGGAGTCGGCGAGCGTCTTCAACCTGACGATTTCCAATGTCCCCGGACCGCGGGAGCGCGGCACCATCGAGGGGGCGACGGTCAGCGAGATCTATTCGGTCGGGCCTGTAGTCAGTGGCAGCGGGATGAACATCACCGTCTGGAGCTATGTCGACCAGTTGGCCATCTCGGTGCTCACCGACGACCGCACGCTGGACGATCCGCACGAGGCGACGGACGCAATGCTGGAGGCGTTCAATGAGATCCGGACGGCGGCCGGAATCACCGGTGAGCTGAGACCGGTCGGATCGGCGCTGCCGGTGGCCGCGGCTACCTGACCTACCTGGTCCAGCCGCGGCGGCGCAGCCACCAGTCGCGCGCGACGACGCCGAGGATCACTATCGCGAAGACGATCACGAAGACGTCCTCGACTTTCCCGACGTGGTTGCCGCGCAGCATCGCCAAGATGAACAGCGCGGAGACGATGCCGCCGATCTGGATCCACTTGTGGTTCTCCTTGGACCAGCCCCACGCCGCCGATGGCACATCTTCGACGTCGACACCGTCGGTCTTGTCCAACTCGGTGCTCACCACGGCTGCTCCTTGAGGTCGGGCCTAGCGCTGCCGACATCATTACACGTCTACTACGCATCGACGTAGTGTGGTGCGTCATGGCAGGACAGTTCGAGGGCAAAGTGGTCTTCATCAGCGGGGCGGCGCGAGGTCAGGGGCGATCGCACGCCGTTCGGTTCGCCGAGGAAGGCGCCGACGTCATCGCCCTCGATCTGTGCGAACAGATCGACAGCGTGGCCTACCCGATGCCGAGCCGAGAGGATCTCGACGAGACGGTCAACCTCGTCGAGAAGACCGGTCGGCGCATCGTCGCCGAGCAGGCCGACGTGCGCGACTTCGAGCGGGTCAGGGAGGTCGTGGCCAACGGCGTGGCGGAACTCGGCAGGCTCGACTTCGTGTTGGCCAACGCGGGGATCTTTCCCGCTGCGGGGACACAGCGGCTCGACATCACGGCGTTCGTCGACGCCGTCGACGTGAACCTGAAGGGTGTTTATTTCACAATCGAGGCCGCGCTGCCCGCAGTGCTGAACCAGGGCGAGGGTGGTGCCATCGTCATCACGAGTTCTGCCGCGGGGTTCAAATCGGTCAGCACCACCTTTGACACCATGAGTCACGGCGCCGCGGGATACACCGCCTCCAAGCACGCTGTGATCGGTGTGATGCGTCATTACGCAACCTCACTGGCGGAGAAGAACATTCGCGTCAACTCGGTACATCCCGGCGGCGTTGCGACGCCGATGATCATCAACGAGGCGATGGGGCGCCTGGTCGGCGACCAACCCGAGTTCGGCGACGCTCAGCAGCCGAAGCTGTCCATGCCGCCGATGGACCCCGCCGAGGTCACCGATGCGATCGTCTACTTCTGTGGCCATTCCGGTAGGCATCTCACCGGCGTGGCCCTGCCGCTGGACGGTGGGCTGACCCTCAAGTGAGCGCGCTGTAGCGGCGCAACGCCTCGACCCGCTCGGCCTTGTGGTCGACGATCGGGTCGGGATAGTCGTCGTCGTTCAGCTCAGGAATCCAGCGCCGAACGTAAACGCCCTTGGGATCGAACTTATCGCCCTGAGTCGTCGGGTTGAAGACCCTGAAGTACGGCGCCGCGTCGGTGCCGGTGCCCGCGGCCCACTGCCAGCCGTGCTGGTTGTTGGCGATATCGCCGTCCACGAGCTGCTCCAAGAACCAGCGAGCGCCCCACTGCCACGGCAGGTGCAGGTCCTTGACCAGAAACGAAGCGACGATCATCCGGACCCGGTTGTGCATCCAGCCGGTCTCGGCGAGCTGACGCATTCCGGCGTCGACGATGGGGTAGCCCGTCCTACCCGCTTTCCATGCCTCGAACGCCTTCTTCGCCTCGGCGCCGTCATCGGTCTGCATCGAGTCGAACGACTTGTTCCAGTTCCACCATGCGCTGTCGGGCCACTCGTCGAGAACCGCTGCGTAGAAGTCTCGAAATGCCAACTCCCGCAAGTAAGCCTGCGCACCCTTGCCGTGGCCGAGGTCGACGGCCATGGTGCGCGGGTGAATCGTGCCGAACTTCAGGTGGGCAGACATTCGGCTGGTGGCTGCCAGATCCGGCCGGTTGCGGCCGTCGGCGTAATCGGCGAGATCGTCGTCGACGAACTTCTTCCACTGCCGAAGCGCCGCCTGCTCGCCCGCGGGCAGGTCGAGTTCCACGCCGGCGTCGGGGATTTCGACACCTCCGCCGTCGACGTCGTCGGGGTTGATCCAGCTCGCCGACTTCGGTCCCGAATTGGCCGGCGCCCGCCAACCGTGTTTCTGCCATGCGCTGTAGAACGGGGTGAACACCTTGTACGGTTCGCCGTCGCCCTTGACCACCCGGCCGGGTGAGACCAGATATGGCGACCCGGATGCGTCCAGCGGAATGTCGCCGAGTGCATCGCGTACGGCATCGTCGCGGCGCCTGCCGAACGGCGAGAAGTCGGCCGACACATGGACGGCGCAGGCGCCGACGGACTTGGCCAGTGCGGGAATCCGCTTCTCCGGCTGTCCACGCGTCACCAGCAGCCTGCCGTCAAGCGCATCGCGCAGTTCGCGCAGCGCGTCGTAGAGGTATTGCAGCCGCCGCGGACCCGACGACGCCTTCAGCCGAGGGTCGAGGACGTAGCAGGCCAGCACCTCGCCGTCTGACTCTGCGGCGTTCAGCAGGGCGGGCAGGTCGCGCAGCCTCAAATCCCGCCTGAACCACAACAAAGTGGGCATCCTTTGATGCTGCCCGAATTCCGGCTATAGAAACAAAGGGCTTCGCTGACGGAAGGATGACGTATGCAGTTTTGGTCGGGGACCGCGTTCATGGACCCGCTGGAGGCTGTGCCGGTTGCCAGGATGCTCGACGACGCAGGCTACGACGGCATTTTGTGTTCCGACCACATGATCTATCCGCGCGAGCTGTCCTCGCCCTACCCCGACTCCGTGGACGGCAAGCCGGGATGGGAGCCAGACACCGCGTGGCCCGACCCGTGGGTGCTGATCGGTGCGATGGCCGCGGTGACGACCCGGCTTCGGTTCTCCAACGCGATCTACGTTGCTCCAGCGCGACCCCTGCTCGAGGTGGCCAAGTTGGTGGCGACCGCGTCCGTGGTCTCCCATGGGCGGGTTTCCCTTGCGGCAGGCATCGGCTGGATGCGCGAGGAGTACGAACTGATGGGGCAGGACTTCACCGACCGCGGCAAGCGGCTCGACGAGATGATCCCGGCGCTGCGGGCGCTGTGGCGGGGCGGCTGGGTGTCCTGGCAGGGTGAGCACTACCGAGTGCCCGAAATGATGCTCGAACCGCATCCGCCTTCGCCTGTGCCGATTCTGTGCGGTGGTGAGTCAGAAGTGGCGCTGCGTCGCGCGGCACGGCTCTGCGACGGCTGGGTCGGATACGCGTATGTGTGGGACGAGTCGGTCGGATATGCGACGCGGCTGACCGAGCTGCGCCGGGAGTACGGACGCGAACACGAACCGTTCGAGATCGTCCTGGCGCTGCTGGAGCCTCCGTCGGTCGACACATACCGGCGCGCCGAAGACGCGGGCATCACCGCGGTCATGTGCAGGCCGTGGCTGGGGCAGGACTCCGGTGCAGGCGTCGAGAGCTACCGGGAGCCCATCGAACGGTTCGCCGAGGATTTCATCGAAAAGTGCAGGTAGCGATCGGTGCACCAGTGTGACACTTGTGGTGACACCATATTGATGTCACCATGACGTCATGGATCTGCAACCGTACGTCGACGGGGTGCGTCACGAGTTGGGTGTGGCAGCCGCCGCAGCCGGTCCCGAAGCCGAGGCGCTCGCGGATCGACTGACCGCGCCGCTGGATTCGGCGATTCGTCTCGCATTGCTCGAAGCGCTGTCGGATGCGGCGGAGGAGATCACCCGCGAAGTGGCACCCCGATCGGTGCACGTCCGACTGCGCGGCCGCGACCCGGAGTTCACCGTCAGCCCCGCGGTCCAAGACGAGCCCGCACCGGTTTCCGCGGTGCCGGAAGCCGACGACGACGGCGGCACGTGGCGGGTGACGCTGCGGGTGCCAGAGAGCCTGAGGTCGCCGGTCGATGCGGCGGCACGTGTCGAAGGGCTGTCGGTGAACGCGTGGCTGGTTCGCGCCGTCGCGTCGGCGCTCGGAGGCAAACGTCATGCGCGAGCCAACACCGACAAGCAGTTCAGCGGCTGGGTCCGCTGACCAAGAATTCACGACAGGAGGAACGATGCCGACATTCGCAACGCCAGAACCGATCAACGCCTCCGTCGAGGTGGTCAGCGGCGCGGTACACGTCACCGCCACCGACCGCGAGGACACGGTGGTGCAGATCAGCCCACGGGATCCGAACCGAACCTCCGACATCCGGATAGCCGAGGCCGCGCGCGTCGACTTCCGCGACGGCACGCTCACCGTGTCGGCGGGAAGACGGTTCATCTCCCTCGGCCGCGGCGGCTCCGTCGTCGTCGACATCGAACTCCCGTCGCGATCACGGCTGCAGGTGTCATCGGTGTCCGCGCGGGTGCGTGCCAAAGGTGACTTCGGCGACTGCCGGTTCTCCACCGCCAGCGGAGATGCCGCCGTGGGATCCGTAACCGGAAACATCAAGGCCGACAGCGCATCTGGTGGAATCACGGTTGAGAACATCAAGGGCACGGCAGCCATCTCGACGGCGTCGGGGGACGCCGCCGTCGAAGCGCTGACCGGCGACGTCAAGTTCCGTGCGGCCAGCGGCTCATTGACGATCAGGCGGCTCCGTGGCGCGGTCAACGCGCAGACCGCATCGGGCGACGTCGTCGTTGCCGACGCGATGACCGGTGAGGTTTCTGTGCAGACCGGCAGTGGTGACACCGAGGTCGGGGTCGCGGAGGGCACCGCGGCCCGGCTCGACCTGAGGACGCATTCGGGCAAGGTTCGCAACGGCCTGCAGTCGGCGGACGGCCCGGCCGACGGCGACGAGACGCTCACCGTGAACGTGAAGACGGGCTCCGGTGACATCGCGGTGCAACGTGCCACCGCGGGCGTCGCAGGCTAGTTGGCCGGGTCGAACCGAAACACCGCCAATTGTCCTGCCAGCGCCTCGAACTCGTCCGGGGTCCCTTCGCGCACCAGCCCTGAGCGCTTGGCGAAACCGACACCGACGGGAACCTGCGCCGGGAACTCGCGAAGCACCGGTCGCGACTCTTCGGCGTCGAGTTCGACGATCCTTATCGTCTGCGACTTGCGGCCACGGGACAGAGTGCCGGTACCCGCGGACCGCGCGTTCGCCGCCCAGTCCGCGCCGGGATAACCGGCGACGGTGTACATGTCGCCGCGATAGGTGAACGGCGTCATCGGGGTGCTGCGCGGTCTGCCCGTCTTCCTGCCGGGCACGGTCAGGATCATCGCGGGCCCGGTTCGAATGCCCAGCCTCTGCATCGCCTTGACGATTCTGTTCATCGGCTTGAGGTATCGGGGCGGCCGAAGTTCTGACATGTGCTGTCTCCTTTGCTAATTGCCGAACAGGTCGCGGTGTGAGCGGATCGCGTCGCCAAAGGACTGCGGTGGGCGGCCCAGGATCTTCTCCACCTCGTTGGTGACCAGCGCTGGCGTGGACACCGTGGCCTCGAGGAGCGCCATGTATGCATCGGCGAACTCCGCGGAGAACCCGATGTCGATGAAGCGCCGGCGGACGAGATCGGGCGGCGCCTCCCGATAGCGCAGCCGGCGGCCGAGTACATCGCCGATGACGTCGACGAGCTCGGCGTTGGTGAGGGCCTGCGGACCGGTCAACGGAATCTTGCGGCCCACCAGGTCGTCGCGCAGCAGTGCGTGCACGGCCACCGCCGAAATGTCGGCGTCGACGATGGGCGCCGTCGAGGCCTGCGCGTACGGACCGTTGATGACATCACCGGCTCTGATCTGTGCTGCCCACATTCCAAAGAAGTTGGTGGCGAACACGGTCGGACGCAGGCTGACCCACTCCAGGCCGGAGTCGACGGCGTGCTGTTCGACTTCGGCGTTGCGGTCGCCGCGGAAGCGGGATGGCTGACGCGAGAAGTCGTCGTCGGCGTTGATGGCCGAGAGCGCGACAAGCCGTCTAACGCCTGCGCGGCGCGCGAGGTCGACCACCGTCGCGAGCTCGTCGCCCAGCGCCCGGGAATTGAGAAACACCGCGGATGCGTCGTGGATGCCTTCGGCGGCGGATCCGACCACCTCGACGTCAGCGGGAAACGGCGCGGAATCGGGCGCACGGGTGACGGCGCGCACCTGCACGCCGGCTTCGGCAAGCTGGTTGACCAGAGGGCGCCCGACGTTGCCGGTTGCGCCGGTGACAAGAATTGTGTTCATGCAACCAAGGACGGGGCGACGAGCGCAAAAGTTACGCGGGCTCTGCCGTAACTTTTCTCGCGGCCGCATCGTCGTAAGTACATGACCGAATCACCGTCGGTGGAAGCGGCATGGCGCAGCCATCGCCCCTACCTGGTCAACCTCGCCTACCAGATGCTCGGCGACGTCGGCGAGGCCGAGGACGTCGCGCAGGAGGCATTCCTGCGGCTCTCGCGAACAGACCTCGGTGGCATCGACGATGTTCGCGGGTGGCTCACGGTGGTCGCCGGGCGGCTGTGCCTCGACCACCTGCGGTCCGCCCGCGCCCGCCACGAACACCCCGAGGACGTCGAAACGCACGAAGCAGTTGCTGCGACGGCGCCGGACCCAGCCGACCGGGTCACACTCGACGACGAGGTCCGCGAAGCGATGTTGGACCTGTTGCGGCGGCTGTCGCCGGGTGAGCGTGTGTCGTTCGTGCTTCACGATGTCTTCCAGATCCCGTTCGACGAGATCGCCACGACCGTGGGCCGGCCCGTTGGCACCTGTCGTCAACTCGCCCGACGCGCACGCGGCAAGTTCGCCGCCGCTTCCCCCCGACTTGTCGACGTGACCGATGCCCAACATCAGCTCGTCACAGAGAAATTCATCACCGCGTGCGCCAACGGTGACCTCGATGGGCTGACTGCTGTGCTGGATCCCGCGGTGTGGGGGGTCGGCACCGTGCTGGGCGAGGACGCTCCGCCACCTAACATCAACCACGGCCCGGATGAGGTCGCCCGCAACCTGCTTCGCTATCTCGGACATGGCGCGACGCTTGTCAGCGGGCCGGTCGGCGAACCGGTCCTGCTTGCCTTCGCCGAGCGGCGGCTGTTCGCCGTCATCGTGCTCACGATGCGCCACAACCGCGTGTTCAAAATTGAAGCAAGCGTGGACCCGACGGCAGCGGCCCGATCGTGATCGATCGGGCCGCTCCGGCGTATTCTGTTGTGGTCTAGGTTAATTCATTGGCGGCATCAGCACGGTGTCGATCATGTACACCTGTGCATTGGCGGTTGAGACGCCACCGCACACCACCGACGCGTCGTTGACCTTGAGGTTGCTGCCCATCCCGGTCACCGTCACATCGGCGCCTTGGACGGTCTTGTGTGTGCCGACGATCTGTGCCGGGCTGGCCTGACCCGAAACCACGTGGTAGGTCAGGATGCTGGTGAGCAGATCCGAGTCGGTCTTGAGCTTCTCTATCGTCGCCGGATCGAGCTTGGCGAATGCGTCATCGGTCGGGGCGAAGACGGTGAACTCGCCGCCGTTGAGCGTGTCGACGAGGTTGACGTTCGGGTTGAGCTGGCCCGACACGGCCTTGGTCAGCGTGGTCAGCATCGGGTTGTTCGACGCCGCAACCGCGACCGGATCCATCGCCATCCCGGCCACCGAACCGGGGCCCGTCGGTACCTTCTCCGCGTATGCGGTACACGAGGGTCCAACCAGTTCGGCCGACGCGGTGCTCGCGGTGGTCAGTGACATACCCATCGCCGCTGCGGCGGCCAGGCCCGCTACCGCAAACGTCTTCTTCATGTTCTTCATCGGTCATCCACCTTCTGTATCGGAAGACAGCAGCAGCCGCCTCACCTCTTTGTGCTTCCACCGGTCATTCGGAGCGGGTGCGCCTGCGGATGGGTGAGGTGGACGAAAACTCAGCCGTATGTGAACGAAAATGCTTGTAGTCCTTTGCTCAACCGAACTTCGAGCTCCCCGCGCGCCACTGAGTCACCCGACACCAGCTGGTGCGACGTCGGCGCGCCAGCGATCGGCACCCTCGTCGTCCTGCCGTTGCTCGTCAACGTCACATCGCCCTCTCCGCCGACGACGATGTAGACGTTTTTCGCGTTGTATTTCAAGGCAATCCGCGAGTCGTCCGACTCGGCTATCGCGCCCTGGAAATCCAGTTTCCATCGGCCGCGATAGGCGAACCTGTCGTCGGCGAGCTTCTTCGGGTAGGTGAAGTCCGCGGTGCCCTCGCTGTAGGTGTCGGGGCCGCCGTAGTTGACCATCTTGCCGACACCGAGGTACGTCTCGGGCGTCTGACCGGCGGCAGGTGTCTCGTCTGCCGAATCACTCGGCGGGGGCAACTCCACGTCGGGATCCGCGTCGACGAGCAGTTCCCTGATCAGGCGCTCGGTGACGGCATAGTCGCCCTCACCGAACTTGACATGGCGCACAGTGCCGTTCGCGTCGATCAGGTATTCGGCGGGCCAGTAGCGGTTGCGATAGTTGGTCCAGGTCGACAGGGTGTTGTCGAGAGCGATCGGGTAGGCGATGCCCAATTCGTCGGCGCCGCTGGCGACGTTGCGCGGGTTCTTCTCGAACGCGTACTCGGGGCTGTGCACGCCGATGACCTCGAGGCCGAGATTGCGGTACTTGTCGTACCAGTCGACCACATGCGGAATGGCACGTTGGCAGTTGATACATGAGTACGCCCAGAAGTCCACAAGGACGACCTTGCCGCGCAACGATTTCAGGTCGACCGCAGCGCCACCGGGCGTGTTCAGCCAGCCGGCGATCCCCTTGATATCGGGTGCCGTGCCGCAGCTTTCGAGCTTCTCTCCGCCATTGCTGCAGTTCGACAGCTCACGGTTCTGGTCGTTGACCAGTCCGCCGAGGTTGAGCTTCTGCTGAACCTCATCGGAGGCGACGACCGCGTCTTGCAGGCCGCTCGTGTAGTCGGGAAGCGCCCGCTGCAGCTTGGCGGGCGCGTTGAACACCAGCGCGACCGCGAACACCAGCATGACGATGCCGCCTGCGACGCGAATGCGACGCTGGTGGCGCCGGAATGTGCCGACGCGTTGGGCGACCCGCTGACCGGCCAGCGCGAAGAACAGCAGCGGAAGGGCGGCGCCGATCGCGAAGGAGACGGTCAACGCGACGGTGTCCAAGCCGATGGATCCCGTCGCGCCCGCGACCACGATCGCGGCGAGAACCGGTCCTGCACACGGCACATACAGCACACCAAGCGCAAGTCCCAGCCCGAAACCGCTTCTGCCCTCGGTCATTTGAACCGCTGGAATGCGGCTGAACGGCTTCTCGAGGATCTCCTCGAATCGGGGGAAGATCAGCCCGAGGCCGATGACGGTCAGTGCGATGAGCCCGGCCCAGCGGATCGCATCCTGCGGGAGATGCAGAAGCGACAGCAGCGACGTTCCGATCAGGGTGACCAGGCTGAAGCTGAGCACCAGCCCGCCGATCACCCGGTACGGCCGCAGCCGTTCCGAAAGGGCGGGCTTGATTGTGACGGCGACCGCGGTTCCGCCGTCGGATTCGGCGACCGGATCGGGGCGCGCGCCCTGTGCACCGGAGAAGAAGATGACCGGCAGCACCGGCAGAATGCACGGCGAGATGCCCGTTATCAGGCCGCCGAAGAAGCCGATCAGCGCAAGCGTGAACATGTCAGTTATTCGGAGTCACAACACATTTGGATGGGTCACGCTCTTGGCCGAGCTGGGCCCGCGCCGAGCTAGGCCCACGCCGAGCAGACGCAAAAGTCCCCGAACACTCGGCGTGTCGGGGACTTTTGCGTCTGCTCGCGCTAGCTGGCGGGCGGCATCAGCACCGTGTCGATCATGTAGACCTGTGCGTTGGCGGTCGAAACCCCGCCGCACACCAGGCCGGCGTCGTTCATCTTCAGCGCGTCTCCCTCTCCGGCGACGGTGACGTCGGCGCCCTGCACGGTCTTGTGGGTGCCGACGACCTTCGCGGGACTGGCCTGGCCGGGCACCACGTGGTAGGTCAGGATGCTGGTCAGCAGATCCGAGTCGGTCTTGAGCTTCCCGATCGTCGCCGGGTCGAGTTTGGCGAACGCATCGTCGGTCGGGGCGAACACCGTGAACTCACCGCCGTTGAGGGTGTCGACCAGGTTGACGTTCGGGTTGAGCTGGCCCGACAGCGCCTGGGTCAGCGTCTTGAGCATCGGGTTGTTCGACGCCGCCACCGTCACCGGATCCTGCGCCATGCCTGCCACCGAACCCGGGCCCTGCGGCACCTGCTCGGCGTAGGCCGCGCAGCCCGTACCGATCAGGTTGGCCGCCGGGTCGGCCGCAGCGGACGTCATGGCCGCAGCGGAGGACGTCGCTTCCACGGAGGTCGTCGCCTCGGATGAGCTTGAAGCGCTGGTCGAGCTGTCGGTGGCACACGCCGCAAGGCCGAGGACCGCCATCGCCGCGATGGTGGCCGCCGTCAGTGTGCTGCGGTGAACATTTCTCATTTCGCGCTTCGACTCCTTGGTCACGGACGGGCATGTGCCGCCCACTGGCTTGACACTCGGCATTCGGCGTGACGGTGATCACGGATTGGCCGGGGCCGTTGACGTCAGATTCGGGTCACATTTCGCCGTGAGCCGGGCCCACACCGCGAGCAGACGCAAACTCGCACTCTCCACTGCGGATTTATGCGAGTTTCCGTCTGCTCGCCGTGGCGCGGCACAATAGGACGGTGAGCAACAGGGTGCGCGTCCTGATCCTCGGTAGTACCGGGTCGATCGGCACCCAGGCGCTCGACGTCATCGCCGCCAACCCCGACCGCTTCGAGGTGGTCGGCCTTGCCGCAGGCGGCGCAAACCCCGACCTGCTGGCGCGGCAGCGCTCGCAAACGGGCGTCACCAACATCGCGGTGGCCGACCCAGGGGCCGCAGAGAAGGTTGGTGACGTCACCTACGCAGGCTCCGACGCCGCCACTTCGCTCGTGGAGAACACCGAGGCCGACGTCGTCCTCAATGCGCTCGTCGGCGCACTGGGCCTGAAGCCGACACTCGCCGCACTGGCCAGCGGCGCCCGACTGGCGCTCGCCAACAAGGAATCGCTGATCGCCGGCGGACCGCTGGTGCTCAAGGCCGCGAAACCGGGTCAGCTCGTGCCCGTCGACTCCGAGCACTCCGCGATCGCCCAGTGCCTCAGGAGCGGCACCCCAGACGAGGTGGCCAAGATCGTGTTGACCGCGTCGGGCGGCCCGTTCCGCGGCTGGACCGCCGAGCGCCTCACCGACGTCACACCCGACCAGGCGGGCGCGCATCCCACCTGGTCGATGGGCCCGATGAACACGCTCAACTCGGCGTCGCTGGTGAACAAGGGCCTCGAGCTGATCGAAACCCACCTGCTGTTCGGCGTTCCGTATGACCGCATCGACGTAGTGGTCCACCCGCAGTCGATCGTGCACTCGATGGTGACGTTCGCCGACGGTTCGACGATCGCTCAGGCCAGCCCGCCGGACATGAAGCTGCCCATCGCACTGGCGCTCGGCTGGCCGTCGCGGGTGCCCGCCGCCGCGCCCGCCTGCGACTTCAGCACCGCGTCGACCTGGGACTTCGAGCCGCTGGACGCGGCGGTCTTCCCGGCCGTCGAGCTGGCCAGGGAGGCAGGCCAGCGCGGCGGCTGCCTGACCGCTGTGTACAACGCCGCGAACGAGGAGGCCGCCGCGGCGTTCCTCGCTGGCCGGATCCGGTTCCCGACGATCGTTGCGACCATCGCTGACGTGCTGCATGCCGCAGACCAGTGGGCCGCCGAACCAGCTACCGTGGAAGAGGTACTTGACGCGCAACGCTGGGCCCGAGACAGGGCGAGGGGCGCGGTATCGCGGGAGGTAGTCAGCACCAAATGATGTGGGTCATCGGTGTGGCGCTGTTCGCGCTGGCCATCCTGGTGTCGGTGGCACTGCACGAATGCGGGCACATGTGGGTGGCGCGGGCCACCGGGATGAAGGTGCGCCGGTATTTCGTCGGCTTCGGCCCGACGCTGTGGTCCACCCGACGAGCCAACAAGCTCGGCTACACCGAGTACGGCGTCAAGGCGATCCCGCTCGGCGGATTCTGCGACATCGCGGGGATGACGTCGATCGACGAGATCGCGCCAGAAGATCGCCAGTACGCCATGTACAAGCAGAAGACGTGGAAGCGCGCCGCGGTCCTGCTTGCGGGACCCGGCATGAACTTCATCGTCGGCCTGGTGATCCTCTACGGCATCGCGCTGCACTGGGGCTTCCCGAACCTCAAACCGGAGCCCGCCGCCTACGTCAGCGAAACCTCTTGTGTCGCACCGGCGATCAGCAAGGACAAGCTCGCCGACTGCGCGGGTGCCGGACCCGCGGCCGCCGCAGGTATCAAGCAGGGCGACGTCATCGTCAAGGTGGGCGACACCGACGTGGCCAACCCCGACGAGATGGTCGCCGCGGTCCGCGAGGCCAACGGCCCGACACCGTTCGTCGTCGAACGCGACGGCAAGCAGATCACCACGGTCGTCGACGTCGTGAAGACCCAGCGCTACACGTCCGACACCGCATCGGCCCCGTCCACTGTCGGCGCTGTCGGCGTCTCGGCCGCCGAGTTCGGGCCCGTCGAATACACGCACTACAACCCGATAACCGCGATCCCCGGCACGGTGGCGTTCACCGGCGATCTGGCCGTGGAACTGGGCAAGGCGCTTGCGAAGATCCCGACCAAGATCGGCGCGCTTGTGCACTCGATCGGCGGCGGCGAGCGCGACCCGGAGACGCCGATCAGCGTCGTCGGCGCGTCGATCATCGGCGGCGACGCCTTCGAGCGCGGGCTCTACCTGGCCTTCTGGTTCTTCCTGGCGCAGCTGAACTTCGTGCTCGGCGCGGTCAACCTGGTGCCTCTGCTGCCGTTCGACGGCGGTCACATCGCGGTCGCCTTCTTCGAGAAGATCCGCAACCTGATCCGACGCTCGCGTGGTCTGGTGGCCGCGGCGCCGGTGAACTATCTCAAGCTGATGCCCGCCACCTACGTCATCCTGGTCTTTGTGATCGGTTACATGGCGCTGACCGTGACCGCCGACTTCGTCAATCCGATCAGACCTTTCCAATAGGAGACATTCAATGACCTCCGGCTCCCCAATCGGGCTAGGCATGCCGGCACCTCCGGCACCAACGTTGGCGCCGCGGCGAAAAACTCGTCAGCTGATGGTGGGCGACGTCGGTGTCGGCAGCGACCACCCCGTCGCGGTGCAGTCCATGTGCACCACCAAGACGCACGACGTGAACAGCACGCTGCAGCAGATCGCCGAGCTGACCGCGTCCGGCTGCGACATCGTCCGTGTCGCATGCCCGCGCCAGGAGGACGCCGACGCACTGCCCGCGATCGCGAAGAAGGCGAACATCCCGGTGATCGCCGACATCCACTTCCAGCCGAAATACATCTTCGCCGCGATCGACGCGGGCTGTGCCGCCGTACGCGTCAACCCCGGCAACATCAAGGAGTTCGACGGCCGGGTCAAGGAGGTCGCCAAGGCGGCTGGTGCGGCAGGCATCCCGATCCGCATCGGCGTGAACGCAGGCTCGCTCGACAAGCGCTTCATGGAGAAATACGGCAAGGCGACGCCGGAGGCGTTGGTCGAGTCCGCGCTGTGGGAGGCGTCGCTGTTCGAGGATCACGGGTTCGGCGACATCAAGATCAGCGTCAAGCACAACGATCCGGTCGTGATGGTGGCCGCCTACGAACTCCTCGCCGAGCGCTGCGACTACCCGCTGCACCTCGGCGTCACCGAGGCCGGCCCGGCCTTTCAGGGCACGATCAAGTCCTCCGTCGCGTTCGGCGCGCTGCTCTCCAAGGGCATCGGCGACACCATCCGGGTGTCGCTGTCCGCGCCGCCGATCGAAGAGGTCAAGGTCGGCAACCAGATCCTCGAATCGCTGAACCTGCGTCCCCGCGGGCTGGAGATCGTCTCGTGTCCGTCGTGCGGACGCGCGCAGGTCGACGTGTACACGCTGGCCAACGAGGTCACCGCGGGTCTCGAGGGCATGGAGATTCCGCTGCGCGTCGCTGTGATGGGATGCGTCGTCAACGGTCCTGGCGAAGCGCGCGAGGCCGACCTCGGCGTCGCGTCCGGCAACGGCAAGGGTCAGATCTTCGTCAAGGGTGAGGTCATCAAGACCGTCCCGGAGCACCTGATCGTCGAAACGCTCATCGAAGAGGCGATGCGGATCGCCAGCGAGACGGAATCAGAACGCGGATCCGATGATGCCAGCGGTTCGCCCGTCGTCACCGTAAGCTGAACGTGTTCCCTGTGACTGGAATCACCACGACCTGAGGCCGCAGAAAGAGTCCCGATGTCGGCTCCACCCCTTTTCCGCTTCGTCGACGAGCGACGGGTCTCGGTCGTGCGCGACGCAACGGCGGTCCATCAGGTACTCGACGCCGATCCGGTCGGAAGTTGCATGGTGGCCTCTCGGGTGGCCGAGCACGGGGTCGACCCGAGCGCGATCGGCGGCGAACTGTGGTCGCGCGGCGGCGCCATGGAGTCGCTGTGCTACGCCGGCGCCAACCTGATCCCGTTGCGGGGCGAAGCGGCCGACTTGTACGCGTTCGCCGACAAGGCGGTCGGCGCCGCGAGGCGCTGCTCATCGCTGGTCGGGCGCGCAGAGCTGGTGCTGCCGATGTGGCGCCGCCTGGAAAGCACATGGGGCCCGGCCCGCGACGTCCGCGACCGTCAACCCCTGATGGCACTGGCCACCACCCCGAAATGCGCGATTGACCCGACGGTGCGTCCGGTGCGGATGGAGGAACTCGACGCCTACCTGGTGGCCGCCGTTGACATGTTCATCGGCGAGGTGGGGATCGATCCCCGCATCGGCGACGGTGGCCGAGGGTATCGGCGTCGGGTCGCCGGCCTGATCGCCGCCGGGCGTGCGTGGGCACGTTTCGAGCGCGGGCGGGTCGTGTTCAAGGCCGAGGTCGGATCGCAGTCGCCCGCCGTCGGGCAGATCCAGGGCGTGTGGGTGCATCCCGACTTCCGGGGTCGCGGCCTTGGCACGTCGGGCACGGCCGCTCTCGCTGCCGCCGTTGTGCGCAGCGGGCGGATCGCCAGCCTGTACGTCAACGACTTCAACACCGTGGCCCGTGCCACCTACCGCCGCATCGGCTTCGCCGAAGTGGGCACCTTCGCCACCGTCTTGTTGGACTAGGGCGCCCGCACCGCGTTGGTTACGCTTCACGGCATGACCGACGACGACGCGCAGAAGACCGAACGCAGAGAGATCGCCGACACGCTGGTCCGCGCGCTCGAACGACGCCATGAGCTTCTTGACGTCATCGTGGAGTCCCAGGACCACGACGCGGCCGTCGAGGCGATCGCTTCCATGCTCGGCACGACCTCTGCTGGGGGTGAGGCCGTGCTTCGGCTGTCCTTCGATCGGCTGACCAAGGTGTCACGGCGGCGGATTCGCGACGAACTCGCCGACCTGAACCACGAGCTGAGCTTCACCACAGGGGAGCGGCAGCCCGCCCCGGGCGAGAGCCTGGTGCTGCGGCCGTTCTCGGCGGACGCCGACCGCGACATTTTCGCCGCGCGCACAGAAGATGTCCGCGCGGCCGGTGACGGTTCGGGGGCGCCCGCGGGCGATCTGGATGACGAGATCCGCGCCGCCGTCGGCCGGGTGCATGCCGAAGAGGCGGTGTGGTTGGTGGCGATCGACGGGTCCGAGAAGGTCGGCATGGTGTTCGGCGAGTTGGCCAGTGGCGAGGTCAACGTTCGCATCTGGATCCGCCCGACATTCCGCAAGCATGGCTACGGCACTGCCGCACTGCGAAAGTCGCGCTCGGAGATGGCGGCGTATTTCCCCGCGGTGCCGCTGGTGGTGCGCGCGCCGGCCGCCGGGCCGCTGGGCGCCTGACGGACGGGCGTTCGCGCCGAAATCGACGTTTTGGCGCGCTTCTCTCGCACTTTTTCTGCGAAACCTCGGTTTGGGCGCCGCGCCTCCGCCACTTTGAGGTCTCGGGTTCGTAACATTCGCCCCAATGGCAACATTATTCTCATCTGCAACACGTCTGGCGAGCCTGCTGACGATCGTGGCGCTGTCGGCGTCACTGAACGCGTGCACTCCGAAACCCAACGGGCCGCAACCGGCCGCCGACGAGTTCTTCGCGGCGCTGGCCAAGGGCGACACCGGCAGCGCGTCGCAGCTGACCGACCGTCCTGAGGACGCCAGGGCCGCGCTCAACGAGGCATGGGCGGGTCTGCAGGCCACCTCGCTGGACGCGCAGGTGCTCGGCTCGAAGTTCGCCGAGGACACCGGCTCCGTCGCTTACCGCTACACCTGGCACCTGCCGAAGAACCGCACGTGGTCCTACGACGGCCAGCTTTCCATGGTGCGCAACGAGGGGAAATGGGAGGTGCGCTGGACCGCGACCGGTCTGCACCCGAAACTCGGTGAGCACCAGACGTTTGCGTTGCGGTCGGACCCCCCACGGCGGGCATCGGTCAACGAACGCGGCGGCACCGATGTGCTGGTGCCGGGCAACCTCTATGAATTCGCGCTGGACGCCAAGGCCGCCGGCGCCTACCTGATGCAGACGGCAACGGCGGTCGTCGGCGCGCTGCGGCCCTTCGACGACACCTTGGACCCGCAGCGGCTCGCGGAGGAGGCCAGTTCGTCCACCGGGCCGCTGAACTTGATCACCCTGCGCCAGTCCGATCGCGACCAGGTGGCCGCCGTCCTCGGCAACCGCCCGGGTCTGGTCATCACGCCGCAGGCCGAATTGTTGCCCACAGACGATCATTTCGCGCCTGCCATCATCGGTGAAGTCAAGAAGGCGGTGGTGAACGACCTTGACGGTCAGGCCGGTTGGCGGGTGGTGAGCGTCAACCAGAACGGCGTGGATGTCGACGTTCTCAACGAGGTGGCCGGGGCGCCCGCGCCGTCCGTCACGATCAGCCTGGACCGCGCCGTTCAGGACGCCGCGCAGAACGCCGTCAACGGCGTTGCGGGCAGGAAGGCGATGATCGTCGCGATCAAACCGTCGACCGGTGAGATCCTCGCGGTCGCGCAGAATGCCGATGCAGATGCCGACGGGCCCACCGCAACGACGGGTCTCTACCCGCCGGGCTCGACGTTCAAGATCGTCACCGCGGGCGCGGCCATTGAACGCGACATGGCAACGCCCAACACACTTCTCGGCTGCCCCGGCACGGTCGACATCGGGCACCGGACGATTCCGAACTACGGCGGCTTCGATCTCGGCACGGTGCCGATGTCGCGTGCCTTCGCCAGTTCGTGCAACACCACATTCGCCGAACTCGCCAGCCAGATGCCGCCGCGCGGCCTGACCCAGGCCGCCGCGCAATACGGGATCGGTCCCGACTACCAGATCGAAGGGATCAATACGGTCACCGGGTCGGTGCCGCCTACGGTCAACCTGGCCGAGCGCACGGAGGACGGCTTCGGGCAGGGCAAGGTCTTGGTCAGCCCGTTCGGTATGGCGATGGCGGCGGCGACGGTCGCCGCAGGCAAAACCCCTGTGCCGCAACTGATCGAAGGCCGTCAGACCGCTGTCACCGGCGACCAGAGTCCGATTACCCCGAAGATGATCGACGGGCTGCGGCCGATGATGCAGCTCGTGGTAACCAACGGCACCGCCAAAGACATCAACGGCATGGGCGACGTGCGCGGTAAGACCGGTGAAGCCGAATTCGAGGGCGGCTCGCATTCCTGGTTCGCCGGCTATCGCGGTGACATGGCATTCGCCGCGCTGATCGTCGGGGGTGGCAGCTCCGAATACGCGGTGCGGATGACGCGAGGCATGCTCGAAGGCCTGCCGCCGGGCTACCTGGCCTGAAACCTATTTCAGCGGCTCGGTGGGAACGTCGTAGCGCTCCTGGTAGGCGGCGACCTGCTCGCGCAACTGCTCGGCGTCCAGGCCGGTGTCGGCCCAGCTGTAGCGGCCGCCGCCGCCGTCGCCGGGATGGCCGGCAAGGTAGTCGCGCATCCTCTGTTCGGCGACGGGCGTCAGCTCGCGGTCCAGCCGACCGTACAGCGACCTGATCGTCGCAAAAGGGTCGCGCATGAAGTCGGCGAACTGGACGTCGATCACCTGGCCCGGCGGAAGCGATTCACGCAGCGTCATTCCGCGCTGCAACCCGACCACGATCTCCTCGCAGGATTGCACCGCGCAGTCGGCGATACTCGTCTCGTCGGATGCCATCCGGCGCAGGTGATTGGTCAGCGCACTGACCGACGAGATGACCTTCAACGGGTCACGGTGCGTCTGCACGATCACCGCATCGGGGTACGTCTCCAGCAAGGTGTCGAGCGTCCACAGATGGGCGGGCGATTTCAAAAGCCATTGGCCGCGGACGCCGGATTGCAGGTGCTGCAGGAAGATTCGGTGATACCGGTAGGCATGGCGGTGATCCGCCTCATACAGCAGCCACTTGTAGTAGGTCGGCAGCCGGTATTGGACCGAGAAGATCATGCTGCAGAACTGCGACGCGGTGATCCGGACACACTCCTGCCCGACTTGCGCGCCCATCGGATGCCAACTCATGAACCCGGGAATGATCTGTTCGCTCATCTCCAGGCTGGCCTGGGTTTCGGCGATCCGCGGGTCGGTCTCGTAGGTGTCGGGCCGCGGCACCGGAAGGGGGGCGTCGACCTCCCACGTCAGCGGCGGGCGCAGCGCCGGGTCCTGTGCGAGCAGGTCGAACAGGATCGTGGTGCCGGTGCGGGGTTGCCCGACGATGAAGATCGGCCTCTCGACCGTCTCCTCGGCGATCTCCGGATGTACCTTGCGCCAATCCACCACCTGGAGCCGATTCTTCAATGCGCGCACCACATCCAGCGCCGCGATCTCGACACCGAGGTCGTTGAGTCGAGCCTCGGCCACGAACCCGTCGCACAGTAGGCCCAACCCCTCGCGCCACGTCTCCTTCTCGTCGAACTCTGTTCCGAAGTCCTCGCTGCCTGCCCACTGACAGGCCTGTTCGATCAATGCGGCGGGGTCGAACCGGTCGGCGGCGCTCACCGTGCTGCCCCGCGCACACTGACCGACATCTTCGGCGGGTCGGGGTTGTCCAGCCAGCGAAACACGACGAAGCCGCGGTGCCTGCCACCGGTGTCCAGCCAGTGGCCATGGCCGAAATCATTGGCGCCGACGGCGATTCGGACCACTCCGTCGGCATCGGGTGCCACACCCTTGTTGGTGACCGAGCTGTGTCGCCTGCGCGGTTCGAGGCACTCGTGCCAGATGTTCTCCAGCGTGACGTTCCAGTAGCGGGTGTCGGGCGGTTCGAACTCGAGCACCAGCGACTCGTCGGTGGCTAGCCGAAACGTGCCGAGCATGTACAGGTTGTCCGGTGTGGTGTCGGCCTCGCCGAGATCGGCGGCCTCCGAGGTGACGAGCGTGTTGGGCTGGTCCATCAGCTCGGGTTTGATGGTGCGGTGCAGGGTGGTCAGCTTCATGATGGTCCAGGCCATCGCGGTGAACTGTTCTGCCGCCTCGTCATCGGTGATCGTCTGCGGCGGGTGTGCGGTCAGCGGCTCGATATCGAGCGTCGCGGACTGCTCGGTGGCGGCGTCGGCGATGTATTCGCGGACGACGATCGACGTCGCGTCGTGCGGTATCTGCACCCACTGCGCTCCGTCGAGTTCGGCCGTTGACGGTTCGGTCGCCGAGAACACCAGCGCGAACGTGCCGTCATTCAGCTTCAGGTCGGTATCGCTGACATAGGCGGCCATGCGACGGGGCGTCATACCGGTGCCTGCCAGCACCTGCAGACCGAGATACGCGGTGGTGCCCCGCGTTCCGGTGACCCGGTAGGAGCGGTCGCCGCGGATCATCGCCAGCAGGTACCGCCCATCGGGGTTTGGCCCGCCGACCAGCCGGGTGGGTGAGCACATGTCGAAGAACCACGGCAGATCCGGGTCGGCCTCGACGGTGAGCTCCGAGCACAGCGCGGTGACCCGCGAGACGACGCCCAAGCCCTCCAGCATTTCGCGTTCGTTCTCGGCGTCCGCGGCCACGATGTTCGTGATGTCGCCGATCATCTTCTGCACGAAGGCCCATGCCTCGACGGTCTTGGGCACCCGCGAGCTGTCATTCGCCATGATGAGACAACTATCAGTACAGAGCCCGTCCGTTGGGCGATTCAGCTATTTGTGGCGGGCGACCGGCGGGCGGCTTCCTGCGCGAGCTGGACGCGGGAGGACAGTCCGAGCTTCGTATAGACGCGGGTGAGGTGCGACTGCACGGTCCGCGGCGAAACGAACAGCCGCGTGGCGATGTCTTTGTTGCCGAGCCCGTCGCTGACGAGCCGTACCACGTCTCGCTCGGCCGGAGTCAGCGAGCCCCAACCGCTCGACGGCCGCTTGCGTCCACCACGGCCGCGTTGCGCGTAGGCGATGGCCTCCTCGGTGGAGAGCGCTGCGCCCTCTGCCCATGCAGCATTGAAGTCGCTGTTGCCCATGGCATTTCGAAGCGACTCGACCGACGCGTCGTAGTCGGCTTGGTAGAACGGCAGACGGATCTCGCCGGTTCGCCGGCGAATGCCGTCCGCGGCGCCGAAGAGTCTGGCCGCTTCGCGGTGGCTGCCGGAACTGCCGGCTATATCCGCGAGATACTCGAAGGTGTTCGACGCCCCGAGGTACGCCTTGAGGTCGGAAAAGCAAGCGAGGGCTTCGTACGCGTCGCGCTCTGCCTGTTCGAGCTCACGTTGTTCGATCTCGATGCGCGCACGTATCGTCAGCGCCCATCCTCGTATCCATCCCGCTGTTGCAGCGACGGCGTCGTCGGCTCTCCGTTGCGCCGCGGCCAGATCCCCTCGCGCGAGGTTGAGCTGGGCAATGTAGACGCTGTTGATCGACGCGGTCCCGTGCAGGTTGCTGAGGTGCGACCAGCCGGCATCGGCCGCGTCCGATGCCAGTGCGATATCGCCGGCGGCCAGGTGCGAGGTCATCAACGAGATGTAAATCCCACCGAGATAGACACCCCCGAGTTCTGTGGCGGCTTCGATGGCGGACTCGGCGGCGAGCCTGGCCGCCCCTGCCTCTCCGTGGAAGGCGAGCGCATGCGGCAGAATCATGAGCGCAGTGACTTGCGACATCACGTCGTGATCGGCATCTGCGTCTGCCTCTACTGCGCGGTACTCGGCGATCGCTCGGGTGAGATCACCCTCGAACAGGTAGGCGCCGGCCAGCCGCCACCGGCATTGCCGCGAATTGAAGCCGTCACCGATGGTATCGGCAAGGTCGCGTCCTTCTTCTGCGGCTGCACGCACCGCCATAGGGTCGCCCGCGACGAAAGCGACCTGGGCCTGCTGCCCGAGAATCTGGGACAACCTCCAGTGGTCGCTGAGGTTGCGAGCCATTCCGATCGCTTCCGTGAAATAGCGTCCAGCCACCTCGGGGTCGTAGACGGCTGAGCTGCCGCACGCGGTGAGTGCTCGTAGCAACAACGCCGGATCGTCGAGCTCGCGGGCGCACGCGAGAGCTTCTTCCGCGTCCGCCAGGCGGTAGTCGGCCACCCACGCGTAGAGCACGGCCCTATCGGCAAGCGCTCGGGTGCGCACGTCGGGTGCGAGACCGATTGGCGGCTCACCGTCGGTGAAAGCCGCTTCGAACCATTCGAGTCCTTCCTGGATGCGACCGCGGGACACCCACAACGGCTGCAGTGAGCAAGCCATCTCCAAGGCGTTCCCGAGGTCGCCGGCTTCGATGCTCCAGCCGAAAGAGTTGCGGAGGTTGTCCATCTCCTGATCGGCCTGCTCGATGAGATGCTGATAATCAGTGCGCGCCGGGGCGTCCAAGAGCGCGGCCAACGCGGTGTAGTGATCGCGGTGACGCGACCGGACGGCTTCGGCCTCGCCCGATTCGCCAAGCTTCTCCTGCGCGTATTGGCGCACGGTCTCGAGCAACCGGTATCGCGTTCGGCCACTGGTGTTTTCGGCGATGACCAACGACTTGTCGACCAGCAGGGCCAGCTGATCGAGGATCTGATAGCGCTCCACTTCGGCGTCACCGGCGACGGCCTGGGCCGCGTCGAGGTCGAACCCGCCGAGGAAGACCGCCAGCCGCCGAAACAGGATTCGCTCGGTCTCGGTCAGCAGGGCATGCGACCAGTCCACCGACGCACGCAGGGTCTGCTGACGACGCACCGCCGTCCGTGCACCACCGGTCAAGAGACGGAAACGGTCGTGCAGGCCGCCGAGGATCTCCTCCAGCGAGAGTGCACGGACGCGGGCGGCGGCCAGCTCGATCGCCAGCGGCATGCCGTCGAGCCTCTTGCAGATCTCGGTCACGGCGGGGGCGTTGTCCGCGGCGATGGTGAACTCGGGCCGGACCCGGCGGGCCCTGTCGACGAACAGTTCGATGGCCTCGTCGGCCAGCGACAACGACGGCACCTGAAACGTCACCTCGCCGGGCACCCCAGTCGACTCACGGCTGGTGGCCAGTATCTGCAGCGCTGGACAGGCGGCCAGCAGGTCGGCAGAAAGCGTCGCGGCCGCGTCGAGCAGGTGCTCGCAGTTGTCCAACACGACGAGCATCGAACTGTCGCCGACGAATTTCGTCAGCGTCTCCATGGTCGAGCGGCCGGGCTGGTCGGGCAGGCCGAGAGCGCGGGCGACGGCCACGGGCACCACGGCCTCGTGCGTGACCGGTGCCAGGTCCACATAGGAGACACCGTCGCGGTATTCGGCCGCGATGCCTGCCGCGACTTGAATTGCCAGCCTCGTCTTGCCCGCACCACCGGCACCCGTCAGCGTCACAATTCGGTTGTCGGCCAACAGCGTGCGGATCTCGGCAATCTGCGTCACGCGGCCGACGAAGCTCGTCAACTGCGCCGGAAGCCTTTGTTCATCAGCGCTTTTCGCGACACGCAGCGGCGGGAACTCGTTGCGCAGATCCGGATGGCACAGCTGCGTCACCCGCTCCGGCCGAGGCAGATCGCGCAGCTCAACCGATCCCAGATCGGACAGCCAGGCGTCGCCGGGCAGCCAGTCGGCGACCAGCTGCTCTGCGGCGCCCGACAACACGGTCTGGCCGCCGTGGGCCAGGTCGCGTAGTCGTGCGGTCCTGTTGATGGTCGGCCCGATGTAGTTGCCCTCGTCGCGCAACTGCACCTGTCCGGTGTGCACGCCGATGCGCAGCCGGATCGGCGCCAGCGGCGCCCGCTGCAGATCCAGGGCGCACGCTACCGCGTCGCTGGCGCGGGCGAACGCCGCGACGAAGCTGTCGCCCTCACCCTGTTCGACCGGCCGCACCCCGCCGTGTGCCACGAGCAGTTCGACGAGGGCGGTATCAAGGCGTGCGACGGCGGCCGTCATCTCGTCAGGCTGGGTCTGCCACAGCCGCGTCGAGCCCTCGACGTCGGCCAGCAGCAACGTCACTGTGCCGGTGGGAAGCTCGCTCATGACCCCGCCTACTACCAGGTCGCTCCACTGCGTTTCGCTCATGCTAGCCAGCATCCGGCGCTCGCTGCGGTGGAAACATCAGCGTAAACGCGCAAACATCCGACCCGGGGATGCTTAATTCACGAAGAGGGCAGCGGCGGTATTTTGGAATGGCCATGACCGGTATCAACGAGCAACCCGCGGCGCTGCGCGTTTCCGACGCAGACCGCAACGGAACGCTGCGCCGCCTGCACAACGCCGTCGCCCTTGGCCTGATCGACATCGACGAGTTCGAGGAGCGCTCCGCGATGGTGTCGCAGGCGCGGCTGCGCACCGATCTCGACACCCTGGTCGACGACCTGCCCGGACCCGGCGCGATCGTCACGTCGGCGACCGACCGGGTCGAGCTGCGCGGCGTGATGGGCTCGTTGAAACGTCAGGGCGAGTGGACGGTGCCGACCCGGCTGGCGCTGTATCGCCGGATGGGCTCCGTCGACCTCGACCTGACCGGGGCGCGCTTCGCGGGTCCGATGGTCATCATCGAGCTCGACATGAAGTTCGGCGGGCTGGATCTCCGGCTGCCGGAGGGGGCCAGCGCGTCCATCGATGACGTCGAGGTCGTCGTCGGCAGCGCCCACGACCACCGCAAGGACGCGCCCGCGGAAGGCACGCCCCACGTCGTGCTCACCGGGAAGGTGGTCTGCGGCTCGGTCGACATCCGCGGGCCACGCAAGACCTTGTTCGGCCGCGATCGCCGCTAGCCGCGACCGACTACTCTGGTGTCATGCCTGTTCGCACCGCACTTCGCCCCGGCGTGGTGTCGCCGACCCTTCCGGTGCCCAATTCGATCGAGCGTCCCGAGTACGTATGGAAGCCGACGGCCAGGGAGGGCACAGAACCGTGGGTGCAGACGCCCGAGGTGATCGACAAGATGCGGGTTGCCGGTCGGATCGCGGCTGGTGCACTCGCCGAGGCCGGTAAGGCCGTCGCGCCGGGAGTCACGACCGACGAGCTCGACCGGATCGCACACGAGTTCATGGTCGACCACGGCGCCTACCCGTCGACGCTGGGCTACAAGGGTTACCCGAAGTCCTGCTGCACTTCGCTGAACGAGGTCATCTGCCACGGCATCCCGGATTCGACCGTCGTCGAGGACGGCGACATCGTCAACATCGACGTCACCGCCTACATCGGCGGTGTGCACGGCGACACCAACGCGACGTTTCTCGCAGGCGACGTGTCCGAGGAACATCGGCTGCTCGTCGAGCGCACGCACGAAGCGACGATTCGGGCGATCAAGGCCGTCCGACCGGGCCGCGCGCTGTCGGTCGTCGGGCGGGTCATCGAATCGTATGCAAACCGCTTCGGCTACAACGTCGTTCGCGACTTCACCGGGCACGGCATCGGCACCACGTTCCACAACGGTCTTGTGGTGCTGCACTACGACCAGCCCGCCGTCGAGACCATCATCGAGCCGGGCATGACGTTCACCATCGAGCCGATGATCAACCTCGGTGCGCTGGACTACGAGATCTGGGACGACGACTGGACCGTCGTCAACACCGACGGCAAGTGGACCGCGCAGTTCGAGCACACGCTGGTGGTCACCGACGACGGCGCCGAGATCCTGACCCAGCTGTGAGATTTCTCCCGCGAGCAGACGCAAAAGTACCCCTCGGGCCGCGAAATTGGGGACATTTGCGTCTGCTCGCGCTGAAAAGGTGACCCCGTGAGCGGGGCGTTGCTGATCGCAGGCACCACCTCCGACGCCGGAAAGTCCATGGTGGTCGCCGGGTTGTGCCGGCTGCTGGCGCGCAAGGGCATTGCGGTTGCGCCGTTCAAGGCGCAGAACATGTCGAACAACTCGGCCGTCACCGTCGAGGGCGGGGAGATCGGCCGGGCGCAGGCGATGCAGGCGCGCGCGGCGGGCCTTTCGCCAAGTGTCCGGTTCAACCCGATCCTGTTGAAGCCGGGAAGCGACCGCACGTCCCAGTTGGTGGTGCGCGGTCATGTCGCGGGCTCTGTGTCCGCGGGCGATTACTTCAAACACCGCGACATGCTTGCCGCGGTGGTATCCGATGAATTGAGATCGCTGCAAGCCGATTTCGACGCGGTCATCTGCGAGGGTGCCGGGTCACCCGCCGAGATCAACCTGCGCGCAACCGATCTGGCCAACATGGGGTTGGCGCGTGCGGCAAACCTGCCCGTCGTCCTGGTCGGCGACATCGACCGCGGCGGGCTGCTCGCCCACTTGTTCGGCACGGTTGCGATCCTCGCGCCGGAGGACCAGGCGCTCATCGCCGGTTTCGTGGTCAACAAGTTTCGCGGCGATCCGGCCCTGCTTGCGCCCGGGCTGGTACAGCTGGAACACCTGACCGGGCGGCCCACCTACGGCGTCGTGCCCTTCGACGACGGGTTCTGGCTCGACGCGGAGGACTCGGTGTCGGTGCAGGCCCATCGCGTCGTCGGGCAGCCACAACAGCCGATCGGCGAGCAGTGGCTGAGGGTGGCCGCGATCCGGTTGCCCCGCATCTCCAACTCCACCGACGTCGAGGCGCTGGCCTGCGAGCCCGGCGTGCTGGTGCGCTGGGTGACCGACCCCGCCGACCTGCCCGACGCCGACGTCGTCGTCATCCCCGGCAGCAAGGCGACGGTCGCCGACCTGACCTGGCTTCGCGACCGCGGCCTGGCCGACGGGATCGCCGCGCATGCCCGGTCCGGGCGGCCCGTGCTGGGTATCTGCGGTGGCTTCCAGATGCTGTGCCGCCGCATCGACGACGCCGTCGAGTCGGGTGCGGGTGGGGTCGGCGGCCTCGGTCTGCTCGACGCCGACATCGTGTTCGCCCCCGAAAAGACGCTTCGCCGACACGCGGCGCCGCTCTACGGCTACGAGATCCACCACGGCCAGGTGTCACGATCGGTCGACGACGACTGGCTCGGCGTGGGACTGCGGCGGGACGCGGTCTACGGCACGCACTGGCACGGCCTGTTCGACAACGACGACGTGCGGCGCCGCTGGCTCGCCGACGCCGCCGCGGCCGCGGGGCGGCACGGATTCGTCGTCGCCGATGACGTCGATGTGTCGGCGCGACGCGATGCCCAACTGGACCTGATGGCCGACCTGTTGGCCGCCCACACCGACATCGACGCGATCCTCGGGCTGCTTGAGACGCCACCGCCCCAGCGGCCGACCATCGTCACCTCGGTTTAGCCGTGCCCGCCACGCACCTTCTCGCCGGGCATCGCACACGATGCGCGCGTCACCAGCGACACCGGTAACACGGTTCGCCGTCGCAGCCGCCGGTCGGGCTCGTCGAGCCGGGCGAACAGGCGATCGGCCGCGAATCGCCCCATGGCGTCACCGTCCTGGTGGATCACGGTGATCGCGGGCTTGAGTGCCGCTGCAGTGGGGAAGTCGCCGAAACCGATCAACCCGATGTCTTTGCGGCGCAACCTCTGCAGGGCCGAGATCAATGCGATGGTGAAGCGGGCATTGGAGGAGAACACCGCGCTCGGCGGGTCCGGGGCGGCCAGCACCCGGCGCATCGCGGCCGTCAACGTCTCCACGTCGTGCTCGCCGACGTGGACGTGGTCGTGCGCCAGGCCTGCCTCGTCCAGCGCCTCCCGCCAGCCCTTCAATCGCAGCACACCCGTGTAGGTGTCGTCGCCCATGAACGCGATGCTGCGGTGGCCGTGCGCGATGAGGTGGCGCGTCGCGTCGCGTCCGCCGCCCACATCGTCCTGGACCACCGCATCCGCGTTCAGTTTCCCTGGTTCCCGGTCGACGAACACCAGCGGTGCGCGTTTCTGCCATGGCCGCAGGTAGGACATGTCGCGGCCGACGGGGCAGATGATCATGCCGGCTACCTGCCGCTTCAACACCGCTTCGATGGACCGCTGCTCGTGGGAGGGTTCCCAGCCCACGGTGGTCAGGATGACTGCGACGTCGCGCTTGCTGGCCTCGCGCTCGACCGCGTCGATGATGCTGGCGAAGAAGGGATCTGCCACACCGGGAACGGCGACGCCGATGGCGGCGTCTCGTCCTGCACGGAACGTGACGGCCAGCATGTTGGGGACATACTGCAATTCCTCGATCGCAGCCTCGACGCGCTCGCGCACATCGGCGGACACATAGCGGTCGTTGTTGACCACCCGCGAGACGGTCTTTGCGCTGACGCCTGCGCGGTGGGCGACATCGCGCATCGTGGTCATCGACCGGTCCTCCTCGTGCGATCAGCGGTCAGTATGTCACCGATGTCATACCGCTGACTGCGATTTCTTCTGACACCGGTGACATAGTCGCGAAGGTGGCGTACTGTCCGGCACAGGCCGAGAGCGAGCGTGACGTAGGTAACACAGATGGGAGGCGCCGAACGAGTGTCCGCGCAACCGCAACTCCTGCCTCCGAATGTGGTTCCGCACTGGTACGCGGGCGGCCCCGCCTTGGCCGCGTGGCGCGGCCTTCCGCCGGTAGGGGAGTCCTCTCCCGAGGAGTGGATCGGCGCCACGGTCGCCCGGTTCGGCGAACCCGACCTCGGCCCGGCCCCGATGGCGTCTGGAGAGCTGTTACGCGACGCGATCGCCCGCGATCCCGTCGGTTGGCTCGGCCGCGACGACGGCGAGCCCGGTGACACCGGTGTGCTGGTGAAGCTGCTGGACGCCGGGCAACGGCTGCCCGTACATGTGCACCCCACCAGGGAGTTCGCGTGCCGTCATCTCGGATGTCCGTACGGAAAAACCGAGGCGTGGTACATCCTGCAGGCCGCCGGCGATGCGACGGTCTGGGTCGGGTGGCGCGAAGAGGTTGCGCCCGAACGGCTCTCGAGCCTGGTCGACACGCAGGACACCGAGGCGATGCTGGCGTTGATGAATCGGATCCCGGTGCGACCGGGCGACGGGGTGCTGGTGCCGGGCGGCACGCCGCACGCCATCGGACAGGGCGTTTTGCTCATCGAGGCGCAGGAACCGACCGATCAGTCGATCCTGTTGGAGCGGGTCAACACCGCCGCATCCGACGACGAGATCTTCCTCGGCCTCGACCGCGATGTCGCGCTGTCGGCCGTCGACGTCGAGGCACTCGCCGACGTCGGCGGACTGACGCGCCACACCCGCGCCGAGACGGCGGGCCTGACTGACGTCCTGCCCGATGCGGCGGCGGAGTACTTCCGGATGGAGGTGCTCACAGCGCGGGCCGACGTCCCCGCGGGTTTCGCCGTCGCGGTGGTGCTTTCCGGCGAGGGGACGGTTCGGTCCGCCGACGGCGACCCCATCGTGGTGAGGGCGGGCAACACGGTGGTCGTGCCGTCGGTCGCAGGCGACTGGCACGTCGACGGCGAGGTACGACTGCTCGTCTGCAGGCCTGGCGAATCCTGGCCGCCACCGCAGGCACCTAACGCACGGGAGGGCGCGCCATGACCGCACTTCTGGAGGCGCGTGGCCTTTCGCGCAGCTTCGGCCATGTCCGGGCGCTCGACGGCGCCGACTTCGACGTGCAACCCGGCGAGATCGTCGGCCTGATCGGCGACAACGGGGCGGGCAAGTCGACACTCATCAAGGCGATGTCGGGCAACCTCGACCTGGACGAAGGTGAGATCTACTTCGACGGTGACCGGGTCCGGCTGTCCGGCCCGCGGCACGCCGAAGAACTCGGCATCGAAGTCGTCTATCAGGATCTGGCCCTCGCGCCACACCTCAACCCAGTCCAGAATGTCTTTCTCGGCAGAGAGATTTCCCGGAAAGGCCTTCTCGGACATCTCGGGTTCATGGACGAGAAGGAGATGCGCCGCCGCGCGAAGGAATCATTCGCCCAACTGGGGGCGACAGTGAATTCGCTTGCCGCACCGGTTCGTTCGATGTCGGGCGGCCAGCGGCAGGGGATCGCCATAGCCAGGGCGATGGCGTGGGCGAACAAGGTGCTGATTCTCGACGAGCCGACCGCGGCGCTGGGAGTCGTGCAGACCAAGAACGTGCTCGAGTCGGTCAAACGGGTGCGGGACAAGGGTATAGCAGTGGTGTTCGTCAGCCATTCGATGCCGCACGTGCTCGATGTGTGTGACCGTATCCAGGTGTTGCGTCTCGGTAGGCGCGTCGCCACTTTCCCTGGCCGCGAGACCACTGTCGAGGAGCTCGTCGGCGCGATGACGGGGGCGCTGGATTCACGGGAAGACGTCGCATGAGTTTCGAGCGAGAAGCATGAACACCGTCGCCGGTTCGACAGCGGTCTCCGCAGAGGCCCCCGACATGGACCCGTCAAGTTCGTTCCTCAAACGCGTTGCAGGTCTTCAGGCATTCTGGATTCTCGGCGTCCTGATCGTCATCTGCCTGTGCTTCGCGGTCCTCGCCGGGGACCGCTTCCTGTCCGCCGGGAACTTCTCGTTGATCTCCCAGAACGTCGCGGTGTGGGCCGTGCTCGGCGTCGGCATGACGTTCGTGATCATCACCTCGGGCATCGACCTTTCGGTCGGCTCGGTGCTGGTATTCGCGTCGGTGGTGTCGGCAAAGGTGATGGAGGCGATGGGTGGCACGGGTCCCGGGGTGGCGGCCGTCGGCTTGGTTGCCGCCATCGTGGGCGGTATGGCGTGGGGCATCGTGAACGGAGTGTTGGTGGCGGTGGCCAGGGTGCCCGCGCTGATCGTCACCCTCGGCACTCTCTCGGTCGCGCTCGGTCTGGCTCAGGTGCTCACCGGCGGCATCGACATCCGGTCCGTGCCCAGCGAGCTCACCGATTTCAGCGTCTACACAAAGGTATTGGGCATTCCCGGCCTGCCGTTCGTGGCCCTGGTGGTCGTGGTGATCGGTGGAATCCTGCTGCACAAGACCAGGTTCGGCAGGTACACCTACGCGATCGGCTCGAACGAGGAGGCGGCGCGCCGCACCGGCATCAAGGTGACGCGGCACCTGGTGCTCGTCTACACGTTCGCCGGCACGCTGGCAGGCATCGGTGCGATTCTCACCCTCGCCCAGTTCGGCACCACCACGATCGCCGGGCAGTCGCTGACCAACCTCAACGTGATCGCCGCCGTGGTGATCGGAGGCACGTCCATCTTCGGTGGTGAAGGCAGCATCTTCGGCACCGTCGTCGGCCTGTTCATCCCCGCGGTCCTGCAGTCCGGGTTCGTCATCATCGGTGTACAGCCGTTCTGGCAGGGTGTCGCGGTCGGCACGGTGCTGATCGCCGCCGTCTATGTCGATCAGTCCCGGCGCGCGGCAGCGCTGCGAGGTGCGCGCTCCAGAAGCTTGTTCAAACGCAGAAAGTCGCAATGAAAGGAACGCCAGTGAACCGTAAACGCGCACTGCTGGCCGCGGGAATGTTGGGCACCGTGGTACTAGCGCTGTCTTCCTGTACGTCGTCGAAACCCGAATCATCCGATGCGGGGGAGGCGTCGAACGGCAACTCACAGGAAGCTGCCGCGACAACTGTGGCCGCACCGCCAAAGGCGAGCAAGGAATACAACATTGCGTTGCTGCAGGGAGTCACCGGCGACCAGTTCTACATCACGATGCAATGTGGTGCCCAGGACGAGGCGGCCAAGTTGGGTGTGAAGGTCTCGACGCAGGGGCCGCAGAAGTTCGACCCGACGCTGCAGAAGCCCATCCTCGATTCGATCGTGGCCGCCAAACCCGACGCGCTGCTGGTCGCACCAACCGACGTCAAGGCCATGCAGCAGCCGCTCCAACAGGCGGCCGCCGCCGGAATCAAGGTGGTCCTGGTGGACACCACGACCGATGATCCGTCGTATGCGGTGTCGCAGATCGCCAGTGACAACGAAGGCGGCGGCCGGGCGGCCTTCGAGGCGATCAAGAAGCTGCGCCCCGAGGGCGGCAAGGTCATGGTGATGAATATCGATCCCGGCGTCTCGACGACCGACGCCCGTGCCAAGGGGTTCGAGGAAGCCGTCAAGGGCGACAGCAAGTTTCAATACGTCGGCGTCCAATACAGCCACAATGATCCGGCGACCGCCGCACAGCTGATCGGCGCACAGCTGCAGAAGGATCCGGATCTCGTTGGCGTGTTCGCCACGAATCTGTTCTCAGCCGAGGGTTCGGCGACCGGCGTCCGGCAGGCGGGCAAGAGCGGCCAGGTACAGGTCGTCGGCTTCGACGCCGGTCCCAATCAGATCCAAGCGCTGCGGCAGGGCACCGTCCAGGCGCTCGTCGCGCAGGATCCTGGGCTCATCGGCAAGTTCGGTGTCGACGAGGCGGTCACGGCACTCGATGGCGGCGAGAACACCAAGAAAGTGCAGACCGGCTTCACGATCATCACGCCGGAGAACCTCGACGGCGAAGGCGGCGCGGCGGCGTACAAGTCGAATTGCTGAGCGGGCGTGACGATCCTGGCGCAGAAACCTACACCTCGGTCTGAGGCAGGATCGACGAGCGTTCGATGTCGAGTCGGCTGCCGTCGAACCGGACGCCGCGCATATCGGCAACGGCGAGCGTGACGGGCGCGGCGGCCACTTCGGCGCCGACGCCGATGATGGTGACGACGCCCGCGTTGCGCGCCGACTCCACACCGGCGGGCGCGTCCTCGAATGCCGCGCAACGGGTGGGGGCGAGATGCAGTCGCTGCGCGGCGGTGACGTAGGGATCCGGGAAGGGTTTGCCATTCGCGACGTCCTCGCTGGTGACCAGCACGGCCGCGGACGGCAGCCCGGCCGATGCCATCCGGGCGGTGGCAAGAGCACGATTTCCCGACGTGACGACGGCCCAGCTTCCGTCGGGGCAGGAGTCCAGGAGTTGGCGTGCGCCGGGCATCTCGTCCACATTGGTGGCGTAGTCGATTTCGTGCTGTGTAAGTTCGGCCACTGCGGTGGCGACATCGCTTGGGTTGCTTATCAATTCAGCGACGAGATCGCTGATCCGCCTGCCGTGCTCGATGTCCCGGTGGAAGTCGAACCCCGGCGCCCACCGTTTCGCCCACTGATTCCAGGCGACGGCCGCGGCGTCGTGCGAGTCGACGAGCACGCCGTCGCAGTCGAGCAGAAGCCCGTCGACGGCGAAGCTCACTGTCTCGATGGTCACGAGGTGCAGGGTAATGGCACCGGCGGTGTCGCTGCGTGTGATGATGGCCGACACTGCTCACAACGACGTCGAAAGCGAGCAGCGCATGGGTGATTTCAGCGAGCGCGCAGTGTTGGTCACCGGCGCGACCGGCGGCATCGGAGCGGCCACCGTCCGACGTCTCATCGGCCAGGGTGCGACAGTCTATGCGGGCGGTCGCGACGCCATGAGACTCGCCGAGCTAGCCGAGGAGACCGGCGCTGCGCCCGTGTCGTTCGACCTCTCTTCGGAAGACGAGGTCCGTGCCGCCGTGTCAGGGCTGGAGCTGTGGGGCGTGGTGAACTGCGGCGGTTTCGGAGGGGAGATCGCGACGCCCCAAGACACGGATATCGCGGTGTTCGACAGCGTCATCAGCGTCAACGCACGGGGAAGCCTGCTGGTCATCAAGCACGTGACGCCAGGGATGATCGAGCGCGGATGTGGCGGATCGATCGTCAACGTCTCGAGCCAAGCAAGTCTTGTGGCGCTGGCCGGACATATCTCCTACGGGTCGTCCAAGGCCGCGGTGGACAACATCACCCGGGTGAGCGCGCTCGAACTGGGCAAACACAACATCCGAGTGAACAGCGTCAATCCGACCGTGGTCATGACGGACATGTCCGCTTATTACTGGGGACGCCCCGACATCGGCCCGGCGTTCCTGGCGCAGATGCCGCTCGGCCGGTGGGCCACCGAGGACGAGATCGCCGGTCCCATCGCCTTCCTGTTGAGTGACGACGCCTCGATGATCACCGGGGTGTCCCTGCCGGTCGACGGTGGGTACACCTGCCGCTAGGTTCGTCGCGCCGGCGCTGTTCGTAGGTAGCCTGGCCTCATGACCGGGCGGCACGTGCGGGCGTCTGCGTTGGCGCTACTCATGGTCACGCTGGTCGCCGGTTGCGCGAACACAATCGCGGGAACCGCGACGTGGCCCGGCGCAAAGCTGGACAGGACAATCCTGACCGCCGCGGATTTCCCGCCGGGAGTGCAATACGACCAACTCATCGAGAAACCGGGACAGCCCGACGGCGAAGGCGGCCCACCCGCGATGCTGTCCCGACCCGAAGGGTGTGCTGACGGGCTGACGCGGGTCATCGCCGCGGCGGCCGAACGAGGTGCGGGCAGTGCTTCGAAATACGTCGTCACCTACGACGGTGCGCGAATCGTGATGACCGTGCTGACGTGGAACCTGGATCTGGACAAGCTCGCCGCGACGGCGGACCGCTGCGCCAGCTACCAGACCTTCTTCGACCCGTCGTCGGAAGGCATCCCGATGACCACCACCAGGCTGGCGACCCCGCGTCCCGACGCGCTGGTTTACCAGCAGACAATGGACCTCAGCGGGGTGGAGAGCAGCGTGTTCTTCTCGTTCGAAAACGTGGACCAGATGGCTGTTTTCGGAATCGCGTTTCCTACACCGAATCCGACCATTACCGTCAAAGCCACGCTGCCACAGACGTTTCTGGAGATCAGTGGCAAACAGGCCGAGCGACTGCGGAACGGCTGACTGACACGTGAAGACCAGCGCAAAAACGGCCCGCCGACTGCTGACTGGCTGTAGCGTGACCGAATGCCTTCGACGATGGTGACCGTCGACGGTTTCCCCGTTCCTGTCGATATTGCCGGCGCGGACAAGGGGTCCGTCGTGGTGCTGCTTGGCGCCGCGCAGCAGGCGGCGTCGGCGTATGACGCCGTCTGCCAACGCCTGCACACCGCGTCGCTGCGGACGATCGTGGTCGGCCCGGATCCGCGGCTGACCGCGAAATCCGTCGTCGGCATCATGGACATGCTCGACGTGCAGTGGGGGCTGCTTGTCGGCGATCGGATCGGCGGTGAGCTGGCGTGGGAGCTGGCCGCGACCCGACTCGACCGCTTCATCGGTCTGGTGGTGATCGACCGCGGTCACCCGCGCGTCGCCGACCAGTCCGGCGTGATCCGCGACGAGCATTGCCCACCCGTGGAAATGAACACCACCGCGTTGGTCAGCACGCCGGCCGCCCGCGCGGTGGCGCGCGCAAGCCAGCGATACGTCTACGGCGACTTTCGGCTGGTGGAGCTGTTGGGCAGGCGAAATGCACAGGAGTCCACCGCGCAGTTGGCCGCCGAAATCGTGATGCGCACGAGCACGTGGTGAACGCGCTCAGTCAGACGCCTCGGTAGGACTCCACGCCTGGGGCACCGCAGGCGTGCCGGGGAACAGATAGTTGACGAACGCCTTTGCGGTCGGTTGCGGCTCGTGATTGGCCAGCCCCGGGCGCTCGTTCGCCTCGATGAAGACGTATTCCGCCGCCTTGGCATCCGGCACCAACAGATCGATACCGGTGACCGGGATGCCGATCGCTTCGGCGGCGGTCACCGCGACGTCGCACAGCGTCTGATTCACCTCCGCGGTGACATCGTGGATGGTGCCGCCCTGGTGCAGGTTCGCCGTCCGCCGCACCCGCAGCCGCTCACCTTCTGGCAGCACGTCATCGAATGACCAGCCTGCCTCCTTGACGGTCGCCTCGGTGACCTCATCGACGGGAATCCGAGATTCGCCGCCGGTCGCCGCACTGCGCCGCCTGCTCTGCACCTCGATCAGCTCCCGCACGGTGTGGTGACCGGTGCCGACGACTTCGGCGGGAATGCGCAGCGCGGCCGCGACCACCTTGCCGTCGATCACCACCAGCCGCAGATCGTCGCCCGGCGCTCGCTGTTCGATCAACACCTCCGGGTGTTGCTCGCGCGCCCGGGTCAGCGCCGCCTCGAGTTCCTCACGTCCGTCCACGCCGACCGTGATGCCCTTGCCCTGCTCGCCCCTTGTCGGCTTCACCACGACGTCACCGACCTCCGTGACGAACGCGTGATCGTCTTCGTCGAAGGTCGCCAGCCGGCCTTTCGGCACGACGATTCCGGCCTCGGCGACCAAACGTCTGGTCAGCCGCTTGTCGTCGCAGCGGCTCATCGCGACCGCGGAGGTGTACTCCGACAACGACTCTCGGGTGACGACGCTGCGGCCACCGTGCGACAGCCGCATTTCACCGGATTCGGCGTCGAGTACCTCGACCCAGATTCCGCGCCGT
Organism: Mycolicibacterium stellerae; assembly: GCF_003719305.1. Classification (GTDB taxonomy): domain Bacteria; phylum Actinomycetota; class Actinomycetes; order Mycobacteriales; family Mycobacteriaceae; genus Mycobacterium; species Mycobacterium stellerae. The sequence goes on along the minus strand of NZ_RARC01000002.1, from coordinate 41,040 downwards.
ATCGCTTCATCGGCGATGATCCGCGCATACGGATTGAGGTCGTCGACTGTTTCGGGTGCGTGGGTGAACAGCGGTTCGTTGATCGCGTTCTTTCGCTTGACCGCCAGCACCGGAACCCGTTGAAAGCCGAGTTTCTCGTAGAGGCTGATGGCCGCGGTGTTGTCGTAGGCCACCGAGAGGTCCATGTACGCACGGCCGCGTGCGCGGAAGTCGTCGGCGAGCGCGCGGGTGAGCGCCGCCCCGACACCGGGCAGGCTCGACGTCGGGTCGACGGCCAGTGTCCACAGGCTCGAACCGTTCTCCGGATCGGCGAACAACTTCTGGTGGTCGACACCCGTCACCGCACCGACGATGCTGCCGTCGTCGTCGCGCACGGCGATCAGATACGTCACCGCGTCGTTGTTCTGCTGGTTGTCCCAGATGACGTCGACGGGCGCTGGCACCATGCCGCACCGCACATAGACGCGATTGATCGTGTCAGCGTCGTCGGGACTGCCCAGCGGTCGAATGCTGAACCCGGACGGCGAAGGCGCCGGCTCGTCGTCCTCGGTGAATCGCAGCCGATAGGTGTGGCTCGGATCGATGAACAGTTCCGCGGGGGCAAGGGAGACAAGGACGTGTGACTCGCGAGCGTAGATGCAGATGTCGCGCCGGCCATGCGCCTCTCCGCGTAACACTTCCGCAAGGTGGTTGGCGTCGGCGAAGGTCTGGCCGAAAATCAGTCGGCCCCAGCCGAGTTCGAGCACCACGTCGTTGGCCATCGCGTCGACCATGTGTGGGGGAGAGGCGTCGTGCAGCCCGAGAGTGATTGCCTCTTCTGGACGTTCGGCGGCGCTGGTGCTCATCACGCCGCGGGCCCCGAGATGCCGTGCTTCTGCAGCCACAGCTCCAGCAGCGCGATCTGCCACAGTTCGTTGCCGCGCAGCGGGGTCAGCCGACCGTTGGGGTCGGCGAGCAGCCCGTCGACCGCATCGGGTGCGAACAGGCCGCGCTCCTTGGCGACCGGCGCGTACAGCGCGTCGCGAACCATATCGAGATACGGGCCTTCGAGATGGGTGAGCGCGGGCACCGGGAAGTAGCCTTTCGGACGATCGATGACCTCCGATGGGATGACCCGCCGCGCGGCCTCTTTGAGCACACCCTTGCCGCCATGTGCGGTCTTGAGATTCGGCGGACAGGTCGCGGCCAGCTCGACGAGTTCATGGTCGAGAAACGGCACTCGACCCTCTAAACCCCAGGCCATGGTCATGTTGTCTACCCGCTTGACGGGGTCATCAACCAGCATCACGGTGGTGTCCAGCCGCAGTGCGCGGTCGACACCGCTTTGGGCGCCCGGTCGGGCGAAGTGCTCGGTGACGAACCGACCGCTCGGGTCGTCGGTGGCGACATAGCCGGCTGCCGCCAGCGCCTGGACGCCGGCGGTGTCGCGGTCGAAGAACGCGGCACGGTAGGCGGCCACCGACCCGTCGAGGGAGGCGGCGTCGGGTTCGCCCATCGGGGGATACCAGTGGTACCCGGCGAACACCTCGTCGGCGCCCTGTCCCGACTGCACCACCTTGACGTGTTTGGCGACCTCCTGGCTGAGCAGGTAGAAGGCGACGCAGTCGTGGCTGACCATCGGCTCGCTCATCGCGCCTATCGCACCATCGAGGGCGGGCAGCATCCGGTCGGTGTCGATTCGGATCTGGTGGTGGTCGGTGCCGAACCGGTCGGCGACGATGTCCGACCATTTGAACTCGTCGCCTTCGACGTCACCGACGGACTCGAAGCCGATGGAGAACGTCTTCAGCCCGGTCTGGCCCGCCTCGGCCAGCAGCCCGACGATCAGGCTGGAGTCGACGCCGCCCGACAGCAGAGCGCCCACCGGCACATCGGCCACCATGCGGCGGTCGACCGCGACGCGCAACGAGGCGAGAACCGCCTCCTCCCAGTCCTTTTCGGTCCAGTCCTTGCGGTCATCGTGACGGCTGAAGTCGGGCGCCCAGTACGTGCTGGTGGTGCGACGGCCGTCCGGTTCGATCGCGACGAGCGTGGCGGGCGGGATCTTGGCGACGCCGCGCAGGATCGTCCGAGGGGGCGGCACGACGGAGTGGAACGTGAGGTAGTGGTGCAGCGCAACCGGGTCGATTCGGGTATCGACATCGCCGCCTGCTACAAGCGCGGGCAGCGACGAAGCGAACCGCACGCGGTTGGCGTCCTCGGTGATGTAGAGCGGTTTGATGCCGAGTCGGTCGCGGCCAAGCAGGACCCGACCGCTGTCGCGCTCGACGATCGCGAACGCGAACATGCCGTACATCCGCTCGACGAAGCGGTCGCCCCAGTGGTGGTAGGCCTTCAGCAGCACCTCGGTGTCGCTGGTCGAGAAGAACCGGTAGCCGTGCCCGGTCAGTGCCCGTCGCAGGTCCTTGTAGTTGTAGATGCAGCCGTTCCACGCGATGGCGAGGCCGAGGTCGCTGTCGACCATCGGCTGCGCGCCCGCTTCGGACAGGTCGATGATCTTGAGGCGTCGATGGCCGAGTGCGACCCTGCCCTGCGACCAGACGCCCGCGCCGTCCGGACCGCGACGGGACATGGCTTCTGCCATGGCCGTCACCGCCGCGACATCGGGCGTCCGGCCGTCGAGTCGCACCTCGCCGGTGGCTCCACACATCGATTCGACCCTACCGGGTGGCGCTCCGTCCAGCGTGTCGGGGCGAACCGGCTAGGACACCCCCTCCAGCTCGCCGGTCTCGTCGACCTGCTTGATCGGCCCGGTGAACCAGTTCTTCACCGACACGTGCCAGTAGACGTAGAGCAGGATCAACACGCCACCCACCAGCAACGGGGTGTAGTTGACGAACTTCCACTCGAAGCTCGGGTCCCACGGCATGCCGCCAAGAGAGGTCGGGAACATCGCGATGATCGAGGTGACGATGATCTCGACTATCGCGACGGGCGCCATCCACTTGTGGTGCCCCCGCAGATTCCATCTACCGATGGGGAAGGCGTCACCCATCCGCCAGCGAAGGTAGATCGGGACCATGAAGCACAGGTAGAGCCCGACGACTCCGATCGAGACCACCGCGAAGAACGCGATCGGGACTGGCGCACCGTTGATGTCGACCTCGACCAGAGCGGGCAAGGTGATGACCGCGGCAAGGACTGCGGTGATCATGACGCCGTTGGCGGGGATCTTCTTGGAGCTCAGCGCTGACCACAGCTGGTGACCCGGCACGGCGCGGTCGCGGCTGAACGCGAACAACATGCGCGACGCGCTGGTCTGGCAAGCGGTGGTGCAGAAGAACTGACCTGCCGTGGAGATGAACAGGACGATCGCGACCCACTTGGAGTCCATCGCCTGGGTGAAGATGGTGACCACCGCGCCGCCACCTGCCGAAACCGCGTCTGAGTCCTGCACGGCGAAGAGGAACGTCAGCAGGAGGATCCAGCCGCCGATCGCCGAGTAGAAGATCGACCGCCAGATGCCCTTGGCTGCGCCGTCGGCCGCGCTCTTGGTCTCCTCGGAGAGGTGCGCCGATGCGTCGTAGCCGGTGATCGTGTACTGGGTCAAGATCGCCGCGATCGGCAGGCAGAAGAACAGGAAGCCAAAACTCGACGTCGAGCCGCCGAACATGCCGCTGTTGTTGATGGTCTTGGCGAAGACGTCACCGAAACTCGCGTGCTGCTCGGGGATGAGCCACAGGATCAGGATCACCGCTGCGGCACCCGCCACGTGCCACCACACCGAGATGTTGTTGATGACTGCCAACAGATGGCTGGAGAAGATGTTGATGACCGCCGAGATCGCCAGGATGACCACGAATAGGATGAATGTCCGCGTCAGGCTGTAGCCGTTCAGCCACGTCTCGCTGAACGTGCCGAGCGTCAGGTCAAGGAACGTCGCGCAACCGTATGCGACCGACGCCAGGATGGCGATCAAGCCGATCAGGTTGAGCCAACCGGTGTAGAAGCCCGCCTTGGGGCCACCGAGTTTCGCTGCCCACCAGTAGATTCCGCCAGACGTGGGAAATGCGGACACCAACTCGGACATGCACAGCCCGATGATCAGGATGAAGATCGAGACGAGGGGCCAGCCCCAGGCGATCGCCGCGGGCCCGCCGTTGTTCCAGCCGAGGCCGAATGAGGTGAAGCAGCCCGCCAGGATCGAGATGATCGAGAACGAGATCGCGAAGTTGGAAAATCCAGACCAGGAGCGCGACAACTCCTGGACGTAGCCGAGGCTGGCGAGATGTCTCTCGTCATCGTCTAGGTGTTCGTGGCCCTCTGGCACGGCGATTCTCCTTCGGGGGTGGGGAACAGAACTCGCATAGGCACAATAAGGCTCCAAAGGTCTGGTGTCCTACCTTTGGCGGTGTCGGTTGCGTAAATCTTGACGATAGGCCGTTGACCTCGCATCCGCCCAGGTTTATTCTCCAAGTTGTCTGACAACTTGTGCTCTGCAGCCAGTCGGAAGCCGAGGAGGAGCGATGGCGGAGAACACCCGAGCAGTAGGTTCGGTCACCTATACCGAAGCCGGCGAAGGCTATTTCGAAAAGCGGCAGCTGCGTCGTCACGCCGCCTTCTGGTCGCTGTGGGCACTCGGCGTCGGCGCCGTGATCTCCGGTGACTTCTACGGATGGAACCTCGGCCTCGACGCAGGCGGCTTCGGCGGCCTGCTGATCGCCGGGATCGTCATCACGATCATGTACTACGGGCTGTGCTTTTCCATCGCCGAGATGTCGCCTGCCCTGCCGCACACCGGCGGCGCCTATTCGTTCTCGCGATCGGCGATGGGCCCGTGGGGCGGCTTCATCACCGGGCTTGCCGAGAACATGGAGTACGTGATCACCCCGGCGGTGGTGGTCGGCGCAATGGGATTCCTCTCCCACGACATCGTTTTCGACCTGACCGGGGCCGACGGCTGGTGGAACAGCCCGGTGCTGTGGTGGGCCGTCTACTACATCATCTTCGTCGGCATCAACATCCTCGGCATCGAGATCACCATGCGGTTCACCGTGATCATCACCGTCGCGGCGCTCGCGGTGCTGGCGTTCTTCTTCGTCGCCGTGCTCGTCAGCGGAGCCTTCGACGCCAGCCTGCTGACCAACATCCCGCCCGACGAGGGGCAGAGCAGCTTCCTGCCACACGGAATCGCGGGAATCTTCCCCGCGCTACCGTTCGCGATCTGGTTCTACCTCGCGATCGAGGAACTGCCGTTGGCCGCCGAGGAGTCCCACGATCCGAAGAAGGACATCCCCCGCGCGACGATCTGGGGACTGACGACGCTGATGTTCTTCGCCATCGGAATCCTGTTCCTGAACACGGGCGTCGGTGGCGGCGCCGCGGCGATCGGAACGTCGGCAACGCCGTTCTTCGACGGCTTCAAGGCGGTCTTCGGCGAGGGCGTCGGGGCTTCGCTGCTCGGTCTGCTCGCGCTGATCGGTCTGATCGCCAGCTTCTTCACGATCATCTACGCCTACGGTCGAAACACGTACTCGCTATCGCGCGCAGGCTATTTCCCACAGAGCCTGTCGATCACCCACCCGACCCGCAACACGCCCTACGTCGCGCTGATCGCCGGTGCGGTGATCGGCTACGTCCTGTCGCTGGTCATCTACTTCGCCGGACAGAGCGAGAGCGCCGTTGCGGGCAAGATCGTCGGCGCGCTGCTGTACATGGCCGTGTTCGGAGCGGTGATCTCGTATTTCATGCAGTGCCTGGCGTTCATCGTGCTGCGCCGCAAGCTGCCGAACATCGAGCGGCCGTACCGCAGCCCGGTGGGCATCGTGGGGGCCGCGATCGCCGGTGCGATCGCGCTGGTGGCGCTGGTGTCGCTGTTCTTCAACGAGGACTACCGGCCAGGTGTCTACGGCACGCTGGTGTACTTCATCATCGGCATCATCTATTTCGCGATTCGTGGACGGCACAAGCTGGTGCTGTCGCCTGAAGAGGAATTCGCCATGTCGCACGGAAAGCACGGCGCGCACCTGCAGGAAGAGGGGTACGGTACGGTCTCCGTCACCGAGATCTCGGTGGTGGTGGACGAACCGCCGACTCGGTCACCATAGGCGTGACCGGCGGGGAGGATCACCGCCCAATCCTCCCCGCACGCCGTCACTTTCAGTACCGTTTGCAGGTTTCACCGCCAACTTGAGGGGGAGTCGTGTCTCTGGTCCTGGGAGTCGACGTCGGCTCGCAGAGCATCAAGGCCGTGATCGTCGACGAGGGCGGTAACGTCGTCGCCTCCGGCTCGGCGTCGCTGACCATGACCCACGAGCACGACGGCTGGGCCGACCAGGACCCGCTCACCTACTGCACGGCCCTTCGCGACGCCGTTCGCGCCGCAGTCGAAGGCGTGCAGGCGGATCGGATTGTCGCAATGGGTCTCGGTAGCCAGGTCGACGGAGTCGTCGCCTGCGACGCCGACGGCACGCCGCTGCGCTCGGCGATCATCTGGCTGGACAAGCGGGCCACCAAGGAATGCGACCAGCTGGTCTCCGCGGTGGGCTCCGACCTGCTCGCCGAGCGCACCGGGCTGGTGGCCGATGCATCGCACAGCGCGCCGAAGATGATGTGGATCCGAGACAACGAGCCGCAGGTCTGGCAGCGGGCCGCCATGCTCGCCCCCGTCGGATCCTATGTGCTGCATCATCTTTCGGGCTCGCACGCTCAGGATGCCGCCAATGCGTCGTCGACCATGGTCTACGACGTCGCCAAGGGTGACTTCGACGTTGCGCTGTGTGAGGCGGCGGGCGTCGATCCGGCGATGCTGCCCGACGTGCGGCCGTCGACGGACGTGGTGGGCACCCTGCGACCCGATGTGGCCGCCGATCTCGGGCTGCCCTCCACGTGTGCAGTCGTCGTCGGCACGGGAGACGAACACGCCGCGTCCGTCGGCGCAGGTGCCATCGAATCAGGCGTGGTCGTCGACGTCAGCGGCACCGCGGAACCCGTGACGACGGTCGCCGCGGAACCCGTCCGCGATCCACTCGGCGTGGTGGAGACACACGGCCACGCGGTGCCCGGCTCATGGTTGATCGAAAACCCCGGATTCGTCAGCGGCGGCAGCACGCTGTGGCTGGCCCACCTGCTCGGGGTGCCGCAGGGGGAGATCTTCACGCGGGCAAGGGAAGCACCACCGGCCAGTGACGGCGTGCTGTTCCTGCCGGCCTTATCGGGCTCGACCGCACCGCGGTGGAACGATGCGATGCGCGGCGCATTCCTCGGCCTCGCCATGAATCACACCTCCGCACACGCCGCACGGGCGGTCCTCGAAGGATGCGCATACGCGCTGCGCGACATCGTCGACCGGCTCCATGCGCTCGGCCTCGGTCACGGCGAGGTACGGATCGTCGGCGGCGGAGCGCGCGACGACCTGTGGGCGTCGATCAAGGCCGACGTGCTCGGCAGGCCGGTCCGCCGCGTCCTCACCGAGGAGGCCACCGCGGTCGGCGCGGCCATGGTGGCCGGCGTCGGGGCCGGGGTGTTCGTCGACTTCTCGGCGGCATCGGTTGCCGTGCAACTGGATCCGGACTCGATCGATCCCGACCCCGCAGCGCAACGGCAGTATGCCGACGCATACGGGCGCTACCTGGCCGCGTTCGACGCCGTCGAGGAGGCATTGGCCACGTGACTACCATTCCAGAGCCCAACGACATCCTCGCCGGCCTTCGCGAAGCCGGCCATCACGACCTGCCCGACGTCGACATCCGGGTCGGTGCTTCGGTTTTGGATGGCGCGATCGCGGACGTACGCGCGATGCCGGGCACGCCTGAGCCGGTGATCATCAGCGACGGCGGCCCGTACCGCGCACGTGAGATACCAGTCGTGGAGCGGCTGGCCGAGCAGCTCGGCGGCTGCCCGGTGATTCAGCTCGGCACCGGTATGGTGCGGGCCGACGAGGACACCGTCGAACGCGCGGTGAACGCGGTCGGTGCCCAGCGGCTGCTGATCTCCGTGGGTGCCGGCACGCTCACCGATATCGCCAAGGTGGCCGCCCAGCGCACCGGTAGCCGACATGTCGCGGTCCAAACTGCCTGCAGCATCAACGGTTTCATCGCCGACCGCAGCGTGCTGGTCATCGCGGGAGCCAAGCGCACAGTGGTGTCGCGGTGGCCCGATATGCTCATCGCCGACTCCGACATCATCACCGCGGCGCCGCCGCGGATGAACCTCGCAGGCGTCGGCGACCTGTCCACGGTGCCCAACGCCGTCGCCGAATGGCAACTCGCCTCCTGGCTTGGCCACGGCCCCGCCTACGACGCTGCGGTCGTCGAACAGGTGCTTGCCGCCATGCCCGCGCTGCCTTCGCTTGCGCAAGCCGCGCGGGACGCCGAGCCCGGCGGGCTGGCAGATCTGGCCCGGCTGCTCGCGGGCAGTGGCCTTTCGATGGGAATCGTCGGCTCGACGGCGCCCGCTTCTGGCAACGAACATGCGGTGTCGCACCTGCTGGAGATGGCGCTGGCCCAACGGCAGGCGCCTGGCGCGCCACACGGCATGCAGGTGACGGTCGCAACCCGGCTGGCGCTGCGGGTTTGGCAGCTCGTGGACAGCGCGATCTCCTCAGGCGCACAGATCCAGGTGCCCGACGAGCCGTCGCGCCGCGATGCGACGGAGTTGGCCTTTGCAGAGCTCGGCGCCAAGACCGTCGAGGAGTGCTGGACGGGTTACTCGGCGAAGCGGAACTGGCTGCTCGAACACCAGGCCGACGTCGAGGCGATGATCGCCGACTGGGACGGGTTCACGGCAACGCTGACGCTGCCGACACCCGAACAGTTCGACGAGGTGAGCCACGCAAGCGGGCTGCCGACGCGGGCCAAAGACTTGGGCGCGGGCTACGACGAGGGCCTGCTGTTCTGGGCGCTGCGCAATTCCCACCTACTGCGCGAACGGATCTCGATCGTCGACCTCGCCGATCTACTCGGCGTCTGGTCGGACGACACGGCGCGGTCGATCGTGGCCGACGCCGAAAAAGGATGAAGGAGGACTAGTGGCTCATTTTGTGTTCATGCTCACCCACGACGACCGCACCGTCGACAACGCGGCCGAGATCATGCCGACACTGGCCGACACCGGGCTGCGCTACGTCGGGTTCAAGGACGTCGGAGCCGACCTTGCCAAGCAGCGTGAGCTGGTCTCGCTCGCTCACGACGCCGGCTTCGAGGTGATGCTCGAGGTGGTGTCGACCAGCAAGGAGGCCGAGATGTCGTCGCTGCGGTCGGCGGCACAGGCGGGATTCGACTGGGTGCTCGGCGGCACCCACGGCTCGGAGACGGCGGGCATGCTGCCTGACGGCGTGAAGTACTGCCCGTTCCCCGGCCGTGTCGTCGACCACCCGAGCGTGTTGCTCGGTTCGATCGACGAGATCGCCGCGGACGCCGAGCGGCTGACGGCGCTCGACCACGTCAGCGGGCTCGACCTGCTCGCGTACCGGCACCCGACCGCCGACGTCCTCGAACTGATCCGCGAGGTGACGGCGAAGTCGAACGGGCCGGTGATCGTTGCGGGGTCCATCGCAAGCATCGAAAGGGCGATCGCCGTCGGCGAGGCGGGCGCATGGGGCTACACGATCGGCAGCGCGATCTTCGACGGCCTGCTGCCGGGTGCCCCGTCGATCGCAGACCAGGTTCGACGGGTCCTCGAGGAGACTGCGTCGGCGGCCGATGCAGCCCAGGGCACCACGTAGGCTCGTTAAATGCCTGGCCGGACTTTGCTTGCCGACCGGCTGCGCGACGAGCTGCTGGAGGAGATAACCAGTTCGCAGTTGCAGCCGGGCACCAAGCTGCCAACCGAGGGTGAACTGTCGAAGCGATTCGGGGTCTCCCGGGCGACCGTCCGAGAAGCGGTGGGTGGCCTCGTGGAGGCCGGCTACGTCACCCGTCGACGTGGATCGGGTAGCTATGTCGCCGAGCGTCGGCGCATGCCACACGGGCTGGACTCGACACTGAGTTATCTCGCCATGATCGAGAGCGCCGGGGCACACGCCGGGATGCGGGTGCTCGACGCGGCGTTCGAGCACGGCGGCAAGATCGACGGGCCACTACAGCTCAGCAGGGGCGAAAAAGTGCTCGCGGTGGAACGCGTGCGAACCGCCGACGAGCAGCCCGTGATCTACTCACGTGACCGCATCCCCGCCCGGCTGCTGAGAGCCGACCTCGATCTGAAAAGCCTCGATCCCTCGCTGTTCGCGCTGCTCAGTTCGTCCGGGCATGCCGCCGACCACGCGACCGCCACTCTGCACGCCGTCGCCAGCACCAGTTTCACGGCGAAAGTGCTTGGGGTCCGGCGTGGCAAGCCGCTGCTGTACATCGAGGAGACCGACTACGACCGCGACGGAACACCGGTCATGCTGTCGCGGGAGTGGCATGTCTCCGAGGCGTTCGACATCCGCATCAACCGGCAGGCCCAGTCGGCACCGATCTCCTCGTTGCGCTAGCGAGCTAATGGTCTGATGACCTACCTTTAGGGAGTGACTGGAATGCTGTCGCAAACCGAGTTGGAATCGTTGATCGCCGCTGGTGACATCGACACCGTTATCGTCGCGTTCTGCGATATGCAGGGCCGGTTGACCGGTAAACGCGTCGCGGCGCGATTGTTCGTCGAGGACATCGCCGCCCACGGGGCCGAATGCTGCAACTACCTGCTCGCGGTCGACGTCGACATGAACACCGTCGACGGCTACGCGATGTCGAGCTGGGAAACCGGCTACGGCGACATGGTGATGACGCCGGACTTCTCCACGCTGCGCCTGCTGCCATGGCTGCCGGGCACCGCGCTGGTGATGGCCGACCTGTCCTGGACCAACGGCAACCCGGTGACCCAGGCGCCGCGCAGCATCCTCAACAAGCAGATCGCCCGGTTGGCCGATAAGGGCCTGGTGCCCTACGTGGGCACCGAACTCGAATTCATCGTCTTCGACGACTCCTTCCGCGAGGCGTGGGCGGCCGGGTACCGCGGGCTGACACCGGCCACCGATTACAACGTGGACTACGCGATGCTGGCATCGACCCGGATGGAGCCGCTGCTTCGCGACATCCGGCTCGGCATGGACGGCGCGGGCATGTACTGCGAGGGCGTCAAGGGCGAGTGCAACTTCGGGCAGCAGGAGATCGCATTTCGCTACGACCACGCCCGCGTGACGTGCGACAACCACACGATCTACAAGAACGGCGCCAAGGAGATCGCCGACCAACACGGCAAGAGCCTGACGTTCATGGCGAAATTCGATGAGCGCGAAGGGAACAGCTGCCATATCCACATATCGCTGCGCGGTGACGACGGCGGCGCCGTGTTCGCCGATTCGGACGCGCCCGACGGTATGTCGGCGATGTTCCGCAGCTTCATAGCGGGCCAGCTCGCGACGCTTCGCGAAATGACACTGTTCTACGCGCCGAACATCAACTCCTACAAGCGATTCGTCGAAGGCAGCTTCGCGCCGACCGCGATCGCATGGGGCATGGACAACCGGACATGCGCCATGCGGGTGGTCGGACACGGCCACGGCATGCGGGTTGAATGCCGTGCGCCGGGTGGCGACGTCAACCAGTATCTGGCGGTGTCGGCGTTGATCGCCGGCGGCCTGCACGGCATCGAGCAGGGGCTCGAACTGTCGGATGCGATGGTGGGCAACGCCTATACCAGCGGAGCGGAGTGTCTGCCGACCACGCTGACCGAGGCCGCCGAGCTGTTCGGCAAGTCGACCGTGGCGCGCGAGGCATTCGGTGAAGAGGTCGTCGAGCACTATCTCAACAACGCGGCCATCGAGCTCAGTGCGTTCAACGCGGCGGTCACCGACTGGGAAAGGGTGCGCGGCTTTGAGCGGCTTTGACCCGAGACCGCTTCTGGGTCTGACCACCTACCTGCAACAGGCGCAGTCAGGGATCTGGGATGTGCATGCAACGTTTCTGCCCGCCATCTACATGGAGGGTGTCAACCTCGCAGGCGGGACCGCCGTGCTGCTGCCGCCGCAACCCATCGATGCGCCCGACCGAGTACTCGACGGGCTGGACGGCCTGATCATCACCGGCGGCCGGGATATGGACCCGGCCGCCTATGGTCAGCAGCGCCATCCGGAGACCGACGAACCCGTCCAAGCCAATCAGGACCGCGACGCGTGGGAGATCGCGCTGGTCCGCGGGGCGATCCGGCGCGGCATGCCGGTACTGGGCATTTGCCGCGGCGCGCAGGTGATCAACGTGGCGCTCGGCGGCACGCTGCATCAACACCTGCCCGACGTCATCGGGCACACCCGACACCAGCTGGGTAACGCGGTGTTCTCCACCTCGTCGGTGCACACGGTGCCCAACAGCCGGCTCGCGGGGCTGATCGGCGAATCATCGGATGCACAGTGCTACCACCACCAGGCCATCGATCTACTCGGTGAGGGCCTTGTCATCTGTGCGCAGGACTCCGACGGGGTGATCGAGGCCGTCGAGATACCGGGGGAGAACTTCGTTCTGGCCGTGCAGTGGCACCCCGAGGAGCGCCTCGACGATATTCGGCTGTTCATCGCGGTGGTGCATGCCGCCGCTGACTATGCGACAGGAAAGGTAAGCGCTTGAGCACGTCCACTCTGATCAACCCCGCCACGGAGCAGGAGTTGCGAACTGTCGAACGGGTTGATGAGGCGGGTGTCGACGACGCGGTAGCCCGCGCCAAAGCCGCGCAACGAAAGTGGGCGGCACTGCCACCCGGCGACCGGGCGGCCGCGCTTCGGGCATTCGCGTCCGTCGTCGATGCGCATGTCGACGAGCTCGCGGCGCTCGAGGTGGCCAACTCCGGCCACCCCATCGGCAATGCCCAATGGGAGGCCGGGCACGTCCGCGACGTGCTGCAGTTCTACTCCGCCGGCCCGGAACGCATGTCCGGCAAGCAGATTCCCGTTGCAGGGGGACTGGACGTCACCTTCAACGAGCCACTGGGCGTCGTCGGTGTGATCACGCCGTGGAACTTCCCGATGACGATCGCGTCGTGGGGTTTCGCGCCCGCGCTGGCCGCGGGCAACGCCGTACTGGTGAAGCCGGCCGAGTGGACGCCGCTCACCACGATCCGGTTGGGGGAGCTGGCAACCGATGCCGGGCTGCCGGAGGACCTGTTCCAGGTGTTGCCAGGCAAGGGGTCGGTGATCGGCGAGCGCTTCGTCACTCACCCGGACGTTCGCAAGATCGTCTTCACCGGCTCGACCGAGGTCGGCATCGGTGTGATGGCCGGCGCCGCCAAGCAGATCAAGCGGGTGACGCTGGAACTCGGCGGCAAAAGCGCCAATGTCGTCTTCGACGACTGCGACCTGGAACGGGCGGCGGCCACCGCGCCCTACGGCGTGTTCGACAACGCAGGCCAGGATTGCTGCGCGCGTAGCCGAATCCTGGTGCAGCGCAACGTCTACGACCGGTTCATGGAGATGTTCGAGCCCGCGGTGAAGGGCGTCGTCGTCGGCGATCCGACGTCGAAGGACACCGAGATGGGACCGTTGGTGTCCGCATCGCACCGCGATTCGGTGGCCGCCTATGTGCCCGACGATGCGCCCGTCGCGTTCCGCGGCAGCGCGCCGAGCGGCCCCGGATACTGGTTCCCGCCAACGGTGTTGACGCCGCAGCGCACCGACCGCACCGTGACAGAGGAAATCTTCGGACCCGTCGTCACGGTGCTGCCCTTCGACGACGAAGCCGACGCCATCGCCCTGGCCAACGACTCCGAATACGGCCTGTCCGGCTCGATCTGGACCGACAACCTGTCGCGGGCGGTGCGGGTGTCCCGGGCGGTGGAATCGGGCAACCTGTCGGTGAACTCGCACTCGTCGGTGCGCTTCAACACGCCGTTCGGCGGCTTCAAGCAGTCCGGGCTGGGGCGCGAGCTCGGCCCTGATGCGCCACTACATTTCACGGAAACCAAGAACGTCTTCTTCGCGATCGGAGAGAGCTAGTGGACCTTACCCAGCGACTGGCGGACAAGGTCGCCGTCATCACCGGCGGCGCCAGCGGCATCGGGTTGGCGACCGCCAAGCGGATGCGGTCCGAGGGCGCCACGATCGTCATCGGGGATATCGACCCTGCCACCGGCAAGGATGTAGCCAACGAACTCGAGGGCTTGTTCGTCCCCGTCGACGTCTCCGACCAGGTTGCGGTCGATGCGCTGTTCGACACCGCCGCAAAGACATACGGGTCGGTGGATATCGCATTCAACAACGCGGGCATCTCGCCGCCCGAGGATGATCTGATCGAGAACACCGAACTCGATGCATGGCAGCGGGTGCAGGACATCAACCTGAAGTCGGTGTACCTGTGCTGTAAGGCCGCGCTGCGGCACATGGTCCCGCAGCAGAAGGGCTCCATCATCAACACAGCGTCGTTCGTCGCGGTGATGGGTTCGGCGACCTCGCAGATCAGCTACACCGCGTCGAAGGGAGGTGTGCTGGCGATGTCACGTGAGCTCGGTGTGCAGTTCGCGCGGCAGGGCATCCGGGTCAATGCGCTGTGCCCCGGCCCCGTGAATACGCCTCTGCTACAGGAGCTTTTCGCCAAGGATCCCGAGCGGGCCGCACGCAGGCTCGTACACGTCCCCATGGGTAGGTTCGCCGAGCCGGACGAATTGGCCGCCGCGGTGGCGTTTCTCGCCAGCGACGATGCATCGTTCATCACCGGTTCCACCTTCCTGGTGGACGGCGGCATCAGCTCGGCCTACGTGACTCCGCTCTAGTCATGTCGGCCACCCCGGACGTTCCGCTCGCAGGCGAAGCACTGCTTCGCCCGGTGCGGCCGGGGAATGCCTTCGAGGACACCGTCGGTCGGCTGTTGCAGACGATCCGGCTCGGGGTCCTGCAACCGGGTGAGTCGTTGCCGCCCGAACGCGAATTGGCGACCCGGCTCGGCGTCAGCCGCGACACGGTGCGCGAAGCGATCAAATCGCTGTCCGACGCCGGCTACCTGGTATCGCGGCGCGGCCGTTACGGCGGCACGTTCCTGGCCGAGCCGCTTCCGACACACACCGGCGACACCTCTCGCGTGACCCGCGCAGACATCGACGACGCGTTGCGGCTGCGGGAAGTGCTCGAGGTGGGTGCGGCGAGAATGGCGGCAAGTCGAACACTGACCGCCGCCGAGCGTGAGGTTCTGTGGGCTCGGATGACGGACGTGCGGGGGGCGCCTGCAGCCGACTACCGGCGGTTGGACTCGCGTTTTCATCTGGCCGTCGCCGAGGCGGCCGGGTCGCCGTCGCTGGTGACCCTGGTGGCCGAGAACCGGATGCGCGTCAACGGGCTGCTCGACCAGATCCCGCTGTTGGCGCGCAACATCGCGCATTCCGACGAGCAGCACGAGGCGATCACTATGGCGATCCTGGCAGGCGATTGCGACGGTGCCGCCGCCACGATGCTGGCGCACGTCGCAGGCTCGGAAGCGCTTCTGCACGGCTTCCTGGACTGAATACCTAGAGCGCGCGAGGCCGTCCCCGGCCAAACATAGGGAAGTCCTCCCGATGGCTGCGGCGCGTTGTTCGTCGAATCTGATCTCGCAACCGCGGAACACCCCGTTTCGCGACACCGAGAAAAGGACTCCTATGAACACGAAAAAGTTGGCGACGAAGCTCGGGGGTGCCGCCGTCGTCGGCACCGCACTCGGGATGACCGTCGGCGTCGGCTTGGCCGCGGCCGCGCCCACCCAAACCGACGGCGCGATGCTCTACATCTGTCAGGACGTCGGCAACCCCAGCAGTTACCGGATCAGCGTGAAGGGCGTCTACCCGATGCAGCAGGCCGACGCTGCCGGGTATCTCATCCACATGAACGACGGCAACCAGCCCGGTGGCTTGATTGTCGAGCTCAAGGCCGACGACGAGGGCAATAACGACCGCAATATCGGCTATGGCTTCTACCCGGCGACGGCGACGACCAGTGAGGGTTATCTGCAGGCCGACCCTGGCGGGCTCGCGTACCGCCGCGAAATGGCCGTTCCGCGGCCGAATTTCAACGAGGACTACAAGCAGCCGCTGTCCGACGACGACACCGACGAGGTCTATGCCGTCGTCACCTTCAAAGACGGCGACGGCGGCACAAGGCCCGCAGTCACCCAGTCGATCACCCGCAACTTCGAGGTCTCCGGAATCTGCGACGGCTGCTGCCACTAACCAGACCGCGAACGACATCAAGACAGGAAATCCAATGAACACGAAGAAACTTTCGACAGCGCTGGCCGGCGCCGCCGTGGCCGGAACCGCTTTCGGGTTGACGACCGGCCTCACCGTGGCGGCGGCGGCACCCAAACCGAGCGGCGCCACAGTCTTCCTGTGCCCGGACTTCGGAAAGCCGGGCTACTACCGGACGACGGTCAGGGGTGTGTTCCCGATGGCGCAAGCAGATGCCGTCGGGTACCTCGTCCACATCGACGACAACCCGGCCAAGCCGGGCGGGATGGTGTACTACCTGCAGGCCGACGACGGCAACGGTCATGAAGGCGACGAAAGCCTTGTCTACCTCAACGTCCCGCACGCGCAAACCGATAGCGCCGGGTTTCTTCGCGCCGGGCCTGCAGGCCTGGAGTACCAACGCGAATTCCTGGTTCCCGCCTATTCACTCAACGAGGACAACAGCCAATTCGACTGGATGCCGGAGGAGCACGACGAGATCTACGCGGCCGCGAAGTTCATCGACGCAGATGGCGGTTCGAGAACTCAAATCAGCCAGCAGATCACGAAAGAGTTCTCCGCGAACGGAGTCTGCGACGGGTGCTGCTCTTAGAGCAGCACGACCGTCGCGATTATGAAATCCGCTGTTCAGACGGCTCGAACCAGCCATGCTGGTAGACGTGGCGGTGGAGTTCCGGATACTCGGCGACGTGGAGGCGCGGGCCGATGGGCAACGGCTCGACATCGGCCCCGCCCGTCAGCGCTGTGTTCTGTTGGCTCTGCTCGTCGACGTGAATCGACCCGTTCCGACCGACCAGCTGATCGAGCGTGTTTGGTCCGACGAGCTGCCGCACCGCGCCCGAAATTCGCTTGCCGGCTATCTGTCCCGGCTTCGGCAGGTGATTGCGCAACACGGCGTGCAGATCGCACGGCAGTCCGGCGGTTATGTGCTGACCGCCGATCCGTCGTCGATCGACCTGCACTGTTTCCGCGAGCTGACCGTCAAGGCGCGCGCCGCGACGGATCCCGCCGACGCCGACGGTCTGTTCGAGAAGGCGCTGGCGATGTGGCGTGGCGTTCCGTTCGCGTCGCTCGATACCCCGTGGGTGAACGACGTTCGGACCGCGCTGGAGGCCGAGCACCTCGCGGTGATCTTCGACCGCAACGACTCGGGCCTGCGAGTCGGCCGACACGGGGAGTTGTTGGCGCAACTCGCGGCGATGGCTGCCGATCATCCTCTCGACGAACGACTGGCCGGGCAGCTGATGCTCGCCCAATTCCGTTGTGGCCGACAGGCCGACGCACTCGAGACCTTTCGTGCCATGCGCGAACGACTCGTCGAGGAGCTGGGCACCGATCCGGGGCCCGCCCTGCGTCAGGTACACCAGCAGATCCTCGATGGCGATCCCGGACATCAGGTTTGGCCACCCGCGCCTCGCGTCTCGGTCACCACTCGGCCGCGCATCGGGGTGCCGCGGCGCATCACGAGTTTCGTCGCGCGCGAGGGCGACATCGCAAGCGTCACTGCCGCTCTCGGTGACAACCCCCTTGTGACGCTGACCGGTGTCGGAGGTGTCGGAAAGACACGGCTGGCCCTCGAGGTGGCGAGCCGAATGGAGGGCCGGTTCGACGACGGCGCATGCTTCTGCGAACTCGCACCGCTCGACGACGGTTCGGCCGTCGGTCACGCAGTCGCCGCGGTGCTGAGGCTGCAGCAGCAGCACGGCCTCGGCATCGAGGCGACGGTGATCGAGTTCCTCCGGATACACAAGATGTTGTTGCTCGTGGACAACTGCGAGCACGTGCTACCGGCAGCGGCGCGACTCGTCGACCAGATCGTTCGACACTGTCCGGATGTCGTGGTGCTGGCGACAAGTCGGGAAGCGCTCGGTGTGGAGGGCGAGCGGATCCTGCCGGTTCCTGCGTTGCCGGTCGAGGACGCCACGGAGCTGTTCGCCGAGCGGGCCAAGGCCGGCAGGCCTGATTTCGACCTCGACCGTGAGCCCGTCGGCGCGGTCGCCGAGATCTGCCGACGGCTCGACGGCCTGCCGTTGGCGATCGAACTCGCCGCCGCCCGCATGCGGGCGATGAGCAGCCTCGACGTCGCACGACGACTTGATCGGCTGCGACTGCTCAGCGGCGGCGCTCGGGACGCGCTGCCAAGGCAGCAGAGCCTCATCGCAACGATCGACTGGTCGTACCGCCTGCTCACCGAAGCCGAGCAGGCGATGTTCATCCGGCTGTCGGTTTTCGCTGGCGGCTTCGATCTCGAGGCAGCGCACAGCGTCTGCGGCGCGGACGGCGAAACGGATGACGACACCCTGGAAGTGGTGACGGGACTCCTCGACAAATCGATGGTCAAGATGCGCACCGGCCCCGCCGGATCGCGATACTTCCTACTGGAGACGCTGCGTGCATACGGGCGTGATCGGCTGCGGGAGAGCGGCATAGCCGATGAACTGGCATCGCGGCATGCGGGGTACTACACAGACCTCGCCGAGCGTGCCGCGATCGGCATGCACGGCCAAGAAGAGGGTGCCTGGGTCCAGCGGATGCTGCCCGATTACGACAACCTGCGCGTCGCATTCGAGCATGTCATCGCCGACGGCGACGTCGGGACCGCGCTTCGACTGGTCAGCTCGTTGTCCGAATTCGTGCATCTGCGAATCGGTTACGAGGCGTCGGGTTGGGCGGAGCGGACGGTCGAACGGGCCGAACCCGACCACCCGCTCTACGCGGCCACCGTCGGGTTCGCCGCAAGGGGGGCGTGGAACAAGGGTCAGTTCGAGCGGGCGCGCCGGTTGGCGCGTTCGGCGCACGGGCGTGTCCCCGGCCGCGGCAGCGGCCGCGTCGCGTACCCGGGTGACGTACTTGCAGACCTGGCTCTGTACGAGGGTGATGCGGATGCGGCGCTGACGTATTACGACGCGGAGATGGCGCGCGCCCGCGACGACGACGACCCGATCCGGCTCGTCTGGACGCTGTTCTACGTGGCGATATGTCACGCCGCGCTGCGGGTGCCCGAAGACGGGGTAGCCGCCGCGGAGGAGGCCGTCGCGGTTTCCGATCGGACGGCCAACCCCACCGCTCGGTCGATGGCGCGGTACGCGCTCGGCCTTGTGTGCAAGAAATCGGAGCCCGAACGGGCGCTGGTCCTGTTCGATGAGGCGGCCGACCTTGCCGCCTCGGTGCAGAACTTCTGGTGGCATGGCATCGCGCTCATGGAGGCCGCGGCCACCCGCGCCGTGCACGGCGAAACCGCATCGGCGGCCGATGCCCTCATCGGTGTCATCGACCATTGGGATCGAGTCGGAGACTGGAGCCAGCAGTGGCTCAACCTGCGCTATGTGACGCGGTTTCTCGCGAGGGTCGGCGCCCACCGCGAGGCGGCCGCGCTGCATCGGGCGCTCGTTGCCGAAGGCAAGGGTTCCCCGCTCACCGACAGCCAACGCGCCGGCGGTGGAGCCGACCAGGGCCACACCCTGTCAGGGCCCGAAGCGGTTGCGCTCGCCCGGCAGGCCCTTGAGCAGCGGATTTCATAATCGGACAAGGGTTACTCAACTCGGTGGGCCCATCGTTTGAGCGTCAGTCACCGACTTGAAGGAGCACCTGCAATGACCACCACCGCTGACGCCGACCGTGAACTCAAGGCGAAGCACCGTGCCCTGTGGGCGTCGGGAAACTATCCGGCCGTCGCGGCCGAGCTGATCGATGACTTCGGCCCCGAGATCGTCCGGGCATGCGGAATTCAGGCAGGCGACCGTGTCCTCGACATCGCGGCCGGTTCGGGCAACGCCGCCATCCCGGCCGCCGAGGCGGGTGCCATCGTCACCGCGAGCGACCTCACCCCCGAGCTCTTCGACGCGGGCCGCCGCATCGCCGCGGCGCGCGGTGTCGACCTGGAGTGGGTGGAGGCCGATGCAGAGGCCCTGCCGTTCGCCGATGACAGCTACGACGTCGTGATGTCCACTGTGGGTGTGATGTTCGCGCCTCATCATCAGGCAGCCGCAGACGAATTGATCCGGGTGTGCCGTCCCGGTGGACGAATCGGCTTGATCAACTGGACGCCGCAGGGCTTCATCGGCAACCTGTTCAAGACGATGAAGCCCTACGCGCCGCCACCACTGCCCGGCGCCAGCCCGGCGCCGCTGTGGGGCGATGAGGACCATGTGCGCGAGCTGTTCGGCGACCGGGTGGCCAATCTCGAGCTGCGCCGCCAGGAGATCGTCATCGACCACAGCCCGAGCCCGCTCGAGTTCCGGGAGTACTGGAAGCGCAACTACGGCCCGACGATCTCGGCGTACAAGTTCAACGCCGACAAGCCAGAACGGGTGGCGGACCTGGACCGCGATTTCCTCGCATTCGTCACCGCGTGGAACAAAGCGGCAGAGCCGGGTAAAACCGCCTATCACGCGGAATATCTTCTGGTCACCGGCACGAAGAGCGCCGGGTAAGCCCGAGCAACCGCTGTGATCCAGCCGCTGGTTACCTGCGGCTGGATTACATTGTCACCAGTGGACAAGCCCGTGAAGCAGGTGCTGGTGGAGCGTGCGTCATCGGCGCTGGCCGACGTCGACACCGCGGGCTGGACCTTGCGCTTCGACCTGCTGTCCGATCCCAACCGGCTGGAGATCCTGCTGTGCCTGCACCGGGCACCCGGGATCTGTGTCGGCGATTTGGCCGCGGCGCTGGGGCGCTCCGAAAACGCGGTCTCCCAAGCGCTTCGGGTGCTTCGGCAGCAGGGCTGGGTGAGTTCCACCCGCGTCGGCCGGGAGGTCAGCTATCGGCTCGAGGACGAGATCGTCCACGAACTGTTGCACCGAATCGGTGCCCAGCACGCCGAACAAGCACACGACTGACACATGAACATCTGTTCATCTAGACAGATGTTGAAATCAGCCCTAGGCTCGGCCTGGTGAGCGTCGTCACGGAGTCCGAACCGCCAGTTGCCAGCCGATTCGACCGATCCGATTGGGCGACGATCGCCTCGATGGGCGCCGTCATCCTCGCGCTGCATGTCTTCGGCTGGGGTGTACTCATCTTCGGCGTCGCACCGCAACACATCACGCTCGGGTCCGCGGGAGTATTCGGGGTCGGAATCGGCGTTACGGCCTACTTGCTTGGGGTCCGGCACGCGTTCGACGCCGACCACATCGCCGTCATCGACAACACCACCCGCAAGCTGGTCGGGGAGGGAACCCGATCGGTGTCCGCGGGCTTCTGGTTCTCGCTCGGCCACTCCAGCGTGGTGTTCGGGCTGGCGTTCCTGTTGGCGATCGGCGTGCGCGCCATCGTAGGTCCGGTGCAGGACGAGGGTTCACCGCTGCTGCAGACGCTGGGCTTGGTCGGCTCCCTGGTCGCGGGCACGTTCCTCATCCTGATCGGGCTTTCGAACCTGTTCGCGGCGGTGGGCATCGCCAAGGTCTTCCGGCGGATGCGCAGCGGTGACTTCGATGAGGCCGAACTGGAACGGCAACTCCAACAGCGTGGGTTCCTTGCCCGTCTTTTCGCCAGGGTCATGCGTCGGGTGAGCAAGCCGTGGCACCTCTATCCGGTCGGGCTCCTCATGGGACTCGGCTTCGACACGGCCACCCAGGTGGCGCTGCTGGTGCTGGCCGCTGGGACGGCGGCGTTCACGTTGCCCTGGTACGCGATCCTTGTGCTGCCCGTGTTGTTCGCCGCCGGTATGAGCCTTTTCGATGCGATCGACGGCGTCTTGATGTCGAGGGCATACGGGTGGGCGTTCCTGCAGCCGATCCGCAAGGTCTACTACAACCTGACCGTGACCGTGCTGTCGGTGGTCGTCGCGCTCGTCATCGGCGTCATCGTGCTGGCAGGCCTTGTGGCCGATCGCCTCGGCGTCGAGTCGGGTCCGGTGGCCGCGATCGGATCGGCGGACCTCGAGTTCGTCGGCTTCATGATCGTCGGGCTCTTCGTCGCCGCATGGTTGATCGCCGTTGCGGTTTGGCGGTTCGGGCAGGTCGAGAAGCGCTGGACTCCAGCGGTCGAGTGAATTCAGTGCCTGCGGGCGGGCGGCCACGGCGGCTCACCGCACAGTGCCAGCAGGGCGTTCTCGATGAGTTCCGGCAGCGCCGGATGAATCCAGTACTGGCCGCGCGCCATGTCCTGGGCGCCCAGTCCGAAACTCATCGCCTGAATGATCGGCTGGATCAGCGATGAGGCCTGATGCCCCATGATGTGCGCGCCGAGAATCAGTCCCGAATCGTCGTCCACGATGATCTTCGCGATCCCGGTGGTGTCCTCCATCGCCCAGCCGTAGGCGACGTCGCCGTAATCCTGCACCTTGGAAACGACGTTGTACCCCTGCGCGCGGGCCTGGTTTTCGGTGAGGCCGACGCAGGCGATCTGCGGATCGGTGAACACCGCCGACGGCACATAGCGGTGATCGGACTTCTTGAGGAGACCGGTGTCGTCCCAGTCCAGCAGCAGGTTCTCCTTGACCACCCTGGCCTCATGGTTGGCGACGTGCTTGAGCTGATAATCCGAGCTCACATCGCCGAGTGCGAAAACGCCTCGCGCAGTGGTCCGTTGGTACTCGTCGACCACTACGGTGCCGTCGCGAACCTCGACTCCGGCGAACTGTGCGTCGAGCTGGTCGCCGTTGGGGATCCGCCCCGTCGCCACCAGCACCGCATCGGCCTGCAAGGTCGCGCCGCTGTCCATCGTCAGGGTGATGCCAGAGTCGTCCTGGCTCGCGCCGACCACATTGCTGTGGTTGTGGATCTCCCATTTCTTCGACGCGATGTCGGTGAACCGCTCGCAGATAGTGTCATCGCAATGCCGAAGTAGCGTGCCGCCGCGGATGACGAGCGAGACGCGCGTGCCCAGCGCCGAGAAGGTGTGGGCGAACTCGGCGGCGACGAACCCGCCACCGACGATGACGAGATGTTTTGGCAACTCGCCGATCCGCATGATGGTGTCGCTGGTGTAGTAGTCGACCCCGCAGTCTCTGATCGCATCGGGTACCGAGATGCGCGAGCCCGCAGCTATCACCACCTGGGCCGCGGTGAACTGCTCGCCGCCATCGGTGCGCAGCGTGTAGCGGCCGTCGGCGGTCGGCTCAGCGAAGCGGGTGTGGGTGTCGTACACGGTGATGTTCGGCGTAGAGCGGCGGTAGTTCTCGCCGCCCATCGCAATCGGGTCGATGCGGCCGAATACACGCGACACGATGTCGCTCCATCGGACGCCGTCGAGCGTCGCGTCGACGCCGAACCGCTCGGCGTCCCGGATGGTTTGGGCCACCTCGGCGGCGTAGACGAACATCTTGGTCGGGATGCAGCCCACGTTGAGGCACGTTCCGCCGAAGGTGCCCTGCTCGCATATCGCGACGCGTTTGTCGGTGTAGCGCTCGTCGAGAATCGAGTTGCCCGAGCCGGTACCGATGATCGCGACGTCGAAATGTTCCATCCGGGTCATCCTTGTTCGGATTGTGTTGTGGCGCCCGCCGATTGTGACCACTTGGCATACCAGTCGAGCCAATTGCTCAGTTCTCGGAAGGCGGCCGCGCGCGGCTCGGCCAAGGACAGGAAGACGTCGTGTTTCGCGTCGACGATGGGTACGACCGTGGTCCGGTTGCCGATGCAGCCCGCCCACCGCGCGATCTGCTTGACGTCGAGGACGGCGTCGCCGCGCGCAATGAGCTCGGGATCGGGTACTTCCCGCACGCTGTGGTCCGAGCGCAGTATCAGGTTCGGCACTCCGACGTCGAGCCCGCGGTGCAGCCGTGCGTGCCCGCGCCTGATCGCGTTGATCCAGCCGAACGTCACCGGGAACCCGCCGACCGGTTTCCAGTTCAGGTCGTAGTCGAACTCGCCGTGGTAGTCGCGATGCAGTGAGGTGCCGTAGCCGCCTGCGGTCGGCGTCCGGGCCACCAGCTTCTTGCGGAAGCGGGATACCGCGCCGATGGCTGCGGTTCCGGCGGTGCGCAGTACCGCCGGGCCCTGTAGGTCCAGCCACGGGCTGTTCAGCACAAGGCCGTTGGCGTGCTTGGCGGCGGTGGCGCCACGGCGCCGCAACCGGTCCAGCCACAGCGACACGATGAGACCGCCCGCCGAGTGCCCGTACAGCAGCACTTTCGCCCCGCCGGTGGCCGAGACGACGATGTCCAGCGCGCGCTCCAGCTCGGTGTCGTAGCGGGCCAGGTCGGTGGTGAAGTGCGGAGTCTGACCCTCCCGCCAGGATCGGCCGCACTTGTGCAGGTCGAGGGCATAGAAGGCGAAGCCACGCTGGAGGAAGTAGTCGGCGACCTCGGTGTGGAAGAAGTAGTCGGTGAACCCGTGCACCACCAATACGGCGTGCCCGGCGGCCGTGTCCTGATCGCCTGCGCGGATCAGGGTGGCCACCAGTTCGCCCTCTCCGTCGGGGTCGAGGCCCAGTGCCAGCGTCTGCTGCCAGTAGCCCGGCAGTACGTCGGGTTCCCAGGCGGTCACGTCAGCTACCTTAACCGCGGCGAGGTGGCCCGGTTTGGGCCGATGCCCGCGGGATAACCTGGGCATCGTGTCCGTGACGGTGCCGCTTCCATGAGCGTTGAGCTATGAGCGTTGCGTTGCGCCGCGCGTGGGCCAAGGATCTCGACACCGCCACGCTCTACGAACTTCTCAAGCTGCGGGTCGAGGTGTTCGTCGTGGAGCAGGCGACGCCCTATCCGGAACTCGATGGCCGCGACCTGCTTGCCGAGACCCGGCACTTCTGGCTGGAGGGCGCTGACGGCGAGGTGATCTGCACGCTGCGGCTGATGGAAGAGCACGTCGGCGGCGGGAAGGGGTTCCGCATCGGGCGGGTCGCCACGTTACGCACGGCGCGTGGACACGGCCACGCGAGTCGGCTGCTGCAGGCGGCGCTGGCCGAAGTGGGAGACTACGCCTGCCGGATCGACGCCCAGACCTATCTGGAAGACATGTACAAACAGCACGGCTTCGTCCGCGACGGCGACGAATTTCTCGACGACGGAATCCCGCACGTGCCGATGCTGCGCGGGCACAGCGAAACCGAGCAGTCGTGACAGCGATCTATCCGTTCAGCGCCATCGTCGGTCACGACCAGCTGCGGCTGGCATTGGTGCTGTGCGCCGTGCGGCCCGAGATCGGCGGCGTGCTGATCCGCGGCGAGAAGGGCACGGCGAAGTCGACGGCCGTCCGCGGCCTTGCCGATGTTCTTTCTGCGGTTGATGCCGATTCGACGCTGGTCGAGTTGCCCATCGGCGCCACCGAGGACAGGGTGGTCGGCTCTCTCGATCTGCAGCGCGTGTTGCGCGACGGCGAGCACGCCTTCTCGCCGGGTCTGCTTGCCCGCGCGCACGGCGGCGTTCTGTACGTCGACGAGGTCAACCTCCTGCACGACCACCTTGTCGACGTGTTGCTCGACGCCGCGGCGATGGGCCGGGTGCACATCGAACGTGACGGCGTCTCGCACAGCCATGAGGCCCGGTTCGTGTTGATCGGCACGATGAACCCCGAAGAGGGCGAGCTGCGTCCGCAGCTGCTGGACAGGTTCGGGCTCACCGTCGACGTGCGCGCGTCGCGCGATGTCGACGTGCGGGCCGACGTCATCCGTGCCCGGATGGCCTTCGAAGCCGACCCGGCCGCTTTCGTCGCCTCATACGCCGAACAGGACGCCGACCTCGCCAGCCGTATCGCCGCGGCTCGCGTAACAGTAGGCGATGTGGTGTTGCCGGACAACGAATTACGGCGCATCGCCGCGTTGTGTGCGGCGTTCGACGTCGACGGGATGCGGGCCGACCTGGTGATCGCGCGCACCGCAGCGGCGCATGCGGCCTGGCGTGGCTCTGACACCGTCGGTGAAGAGGACATCCGGGTGGCCGCCGAGTTGGCGCTTCCGCACCGGCGCAGGCGCGACCCGTTCGACGATCCCGGGCTGGACCCCCAGCAGCTCGATGACGCGATGGCGCAGACGCAGCAGCAGGAAGACGACCCCGATCCCGACTCGGAACCCCCCGGCGGCGGAAGCACGCCGGAAGCCGATTCGGATCACGCCGCACCGCAAGGTAATTCGTCGCAGACACGGCGAAGCTCGGCTCCCTCTCCGGTTTTCCGGACCCGGACACTGGTGGTGCCGGGCGTGGGGGAAGGAGCGCAGGGGCGGCGGTCACGTGCGCGCAATCGCGCCGGGACGACCGTGTCCTCGACAAGGGAACCCGAAGAGGGCCACGGTGTGCATATCTTCGCGACACTGTTGGCGGCTGCGCGTCGGCAGCAGCGACCGGGGCGTCCGCGTCCGGAAGCCGACGACGTCCGCCGCGCGCTTCGGGAAGGCCGCGAAGGGAACCTGGTGATCTTCGTGGTCGACGCGTCGGGTTCGATGGCGGCGCGCGATCGGATGGCGGCGGTCAGCGGCGCGGCGCTGTCGCTGTTGCGCGATGCCTATCAGCGCCGCGACAAGGTCGCGGTGATCACATTCCGTGCGCAGCAGGCCTCGGTGCTGTTGCCGCCGACGTCGTCGGTGCACATCGCCGGGCGCAGGCTGGCGCGGTTCGACACCGGTGGGAAAACGCCTCTGGCGCAGGGGTTGTTGGCGGCTCGTGACGTGGTGGTGCGGGAGAAGGCACGCGACCGCGCGCGGCGCAGCCTGGTGGTGGTACTCACCGACGGGCGGGCAACGGGCGGACCCGACCCGTTGGGCCGGGCCCGGGTCGCCGCGGCGCGGTTGGTTGCCGAGGGCGCGGCCGCCGTCGTCGTCGACTGCGAAACGTCTTACGTGCGGCTGGGGTTGGCGCAACAGTTGGCTGTTGCGCTCGGCGCGCCGTCGGTGCGGCTTTCGCAGCTGCGGGCCGACGCCCTGACGCAGATCGTCGCGACCCAGTCCAGCGCCGCGTAAGAGAGGACTCTTCAGATGCCGCAGGGCCGTCCGCTCGCCGTCCCCGACGACGGCCTGTCGACGCGCGCGCGCCGCAACGCGCCGCTGCTGGCCGTGCACACCGGTGCGGGCAAGGGAAAGTCGACTGCCGCGTTCGGGATGGCGCTGCGGGCCTGGAACCAGGGCTTCGACGTCGCGGTGTTCCAGTTCGTCAAGAGCGCGAAGTGGAAAGTGGGCGAGGAGTCGGCTTTTCGTGAGCTCGGCCGCTGCCACGATGAGCACGGTGTCGGCGGGGCCGTCGAGTGGCACAAGATGGGGGCCGGCTGGTCGTGGTCGCGCAAGGCGGGTACCGAAGTCGACCACGCCGCGGCCGCCGCCGACGGCTGGGCCGAGATCGCGGCGCGGCTCGCGGCGCAGCGGCACGACTTCTATGTGCTCGACGAGTTCACCTACCCGCTGAAGTGGGGCTGGATCGACATCGATGACGTGATCGCCACTCTGACATCGCGACCCGGCACCCAGCATGTCGTGATCACCGGTCGAGACGCCCCTCAGCCGCTGGTGGACGCCGCCGACCTGGTCACCGAGATGACCAAGGTGAAACACCCGATGGATGCCGGCCGCAAGGGCCAGAGGGGCATCGAATGGTGACCCCGGCCGTGGTGATCGCCGCGCCTGCGTCAGGCAGCGGAAAGACCACGGTGGCAACGGGTTTGATAGGTGCCCTGCGGCAGGCGGGGCATCGGGTGGCGCCGTTCAAGGTGGGTCCCGACTACATCGACCCCGGCTATCACGCGCTTGCGGCGGGCAGGCCCGGCCGCAATCTCGACTCGGTGTTGGTCGGTGACGAACTGATCGGTCCGCTGTACCGGCACGGAAGCAACGGCTGCGACATCGCCGTGATCGAGGGCGTGATGGGGTTGTTCGACGGACGCATCGACGGCGCCATGACCGGCCCTGCCGCCGGATCGACGGCACAGGTGGCCGCGCTGCTCGGCGCTCCGGTGATCCTCGTCGTCGACGCCAAGGGGCAGAGCCACAGCATGGCCGCACTGCTGCACGGCTTCTCGACGTTCGACGACTCCACCCGAATTGCCGGGGTGATCCTCAACCGCGTCGGCTCACCGCGCCATGCCGATGTGCTGCGGCAAGCGTGCGAGCACGCAGGCATCCCGGTCCTCGGGGCATTGCCGCGAAGCGACGAATTGACCGTTCCCGCACGGCATCTGGGCCTGGTTACCGCGGTGGAGCATGGTCAGAACGCCCGTGCCGCGGTCGATGCGATGACCGCGCTGGTCGCCGCGCACGTCGACCTGTCCGGCGTCGTTGCCACCGCAGGTGGGCACGTCGCGGCGCGACCGTGGAGTCCCGAGAACGCCGTCGGCGACCGCACAGCCGACCGGGTCACCGTCGCGCTCGCGGCGGGGAAGGCGTTCAGCTTCAGCTACGCCGAACACCCCGAACTGCTCACGGCGGCCGGTGCCGACGTCGTCGAGTTCGACCCGTTGACCGAACAGTTGCCGCCGGACACAGCCGCACTTGTGCTGCCCGGTGGATTCCCCGAGGAATTCAGCACCGAATTGTCCGCCAACGACCGCGTTCGGCATCAGATCGCAGCGCTGGCGGCAGGTGGTGCACCCGTGCACGCCGAGTGCGCGGGCCTGACATATCTGGTCGACGAACTCGACGGGTATCCGATGTGTGGTGTGCTTGCCGGCACGGCACGGTTCACCGACAAGCTCACGCTGGCCTATCGCGACGCCGTGGCCGCCGTCGGCTCGTCGCTGTACAGCGAGGGGGAGCGCGTCGTCGGGCATGAATTCCACCGCACCACAGTGATGTTCACCGACAGCTACCAGCCGGCATGGGTGTATCGCGGCCACGACAAAGCGGCGGTTCGCCACGGCGCCGTATGCGCGGGCGTGCACGCGAGCTATCTGCACACCCATCCGGCGGGTCGGCCCGACGCGGTAACAAACTTCGTCGCGGCCGCCGCAAGTGCTAAGTGAGTCATCGATCCCTCGCTAAGGCAGCGGATTTGGGCTGAGCCAATCCTGCGGCTCACCCCAGCTGGCGCCGGCAAGGAATAGGCCATGGTGGTCAAACGCCGTTGCGATCTGGATCTTCGTTGTGCCCGCGTCGGGCCCCCAGGATGTAAAGCCGACGTCATGGAGGTTGCTTATCTCCCAAATCTCCTCCCACTGGCCACCGGCTTCTCGGTTGAGGAAGGTGAAGGTGAAGAACAGGTCTGGGTTCAGACTCGGTGGCGCACAAAGCGCGAGTGCCCGCGGTCCCGACACACCGGTGACCACGCTCCACCCAGTCCACATCTCGAACGGCTCTTGCGTGTAGGGACGGTTTACGCCATGACCCAGCGAGAAGGTGAGCCAATTCGCGGCGAAGTCGCCCTCGCAGAGTCCGTACGTCCCGAACAGTCCGGGCGAATCGCCCGCGGTCGGGTTCGGCTCGGCCCACAACGGCAACGGTAGTGCCCGGGGCTGCGGCGCGAAAACGCCGCGGCGAGCTAGACCCTGGTGGTGACGCAGCAGCGACTTGGGGGCTGGTTTTCCACTTTCGCAGGCCAGATACAGCTCCAGGGGTGACATCATTGTCGCCGCCGGACTGCGTCCGTGCGACACCCTAGGACTCGTGTACACCACACCGATGTCGGGGTTGTCGTCGCTGTGCGAGAGGTTCACGAGCCGAACTTCCACGCCTGATGCGGTCCTGAACTCGGCCACGATTGCCGGCCTCTTCGTCGAGTAGACGCTTGGCGGTTCATCCTTGGTCAGCCAGCCCTCAACGCTCGCCGAACGGTAAGCAGGAGCCGATCTCGCTTGAGTCGCGCTGACGTTCTTCATGTTCTTGTCCATTCTGTGACGGCGGCCCGGATTGGGCTGCTCTCAGAGATAGGAGCGGCTAAGCCCGACCGGCCGGACACTTTTTCCACCGGCTTTTCGTGACCGTTTCCGATGGCCCGGCGGCAACCTCTAGGCTCGCCGGGTGACCGATAACCCCTACCTCGTCGGCCTGCGCCTGGCGGGCAAGAAGGTCGTGGTTGTCGGCGGCGGCACCGTCGCCCAGCGCCGGCTACCGCTTTTGATCGCCACCGGCGCCGACGTGCACGTCATCTCCAGGTCGGCAACCCCGGCCGTCGAGGCGATGAGCGGAATCACATTGACGCTGAGGCCCTTTCAGGCGGCTGATCTCGACGGCGCGTGGTACGTCATCGCCGCCACCGACGATCCGGACGTCAACGCCACCGTGGTGGACCAGGCCGAGCGCCTTCGGATCTTCTGCGTCCGCGCCGATGCGGGCCGGGAGGGCACCGCGGTAACTCCTGCGACCTTCGAGTACGAGGGCCTCGCGGTCGGTGTGTTGGCGGGCGGCGACCACCGTCGCTCGGCGGCGATCCGGTCGGCGATTCACGAGGCGTTCCAGCAGGGCCTGATCACCGGCGAAGCGCCAGGCGTCGTGCACGGCGGTGTGGCGTTGGTCGGCGGCGGGCCGGGTGACCCCGAGCTGATCACCGTCAGGGGCCGGCGCCTCCTTGCCAACGCCGACGTGGTGGTCGCCGACCGGCTCGCGCCACCGGAACTGCTGGCAGAACTGGCCCCGCACGTCGAGGTGATCGACGCGGCGAAGATTCCATACGGCCGGGCAATGGCCCAGGACGCCATCAACGCCGTCCTCATCGAGCGCGCCAAGGAGGGCAAGTTCGTCGTGCGTCTCAAAGGCGGCGATCCGTTCGTATTCGCGCGCGGCTATGAAGAGGTGATCGCCTGCACCGACGCAGGCATCCCCGTCACTGTCGTGCCGGGTGTGACAAGTGCCATAGCAGTTCCTGCGTTGGCGGGTGTTCCGGTTACCCACCGAGCCATCACGCACGAGTTTGTGGTGGTCAGCGGACATGTTGCGCCAGGGCACCCCGAATCGTTAGTGAATTGGGATGCGCTGGCCGCGATGAGCGGCACGATCGTCTTGCTGATGGCCGTCGAACGGATCGAACAATTCGCCGATGTGCTGCTGAAGGGCGGCCGACCTGCGGAAACGCCGGTGTTGGTGGTTCAGCACGGCACCACGGCCGCACAACGAACGCTGCGTACGACGCTGGGCGACGCGCCAGAGGACATCCGATCGGAGGGTGTGCGACCTCCCGCGATCATCGTGATCGGCCCGGTAGCGGCCTTCGGCAGTTAAAGGGATCTTAAGATTACTGTAAGGTAACCACCTATGACGGCTCTCAACGATGCAGAGCGCGCCGCCATCCGCCGGGACGCAGAAAGCCGCGCGGAACGGGCTATTCCCGAACAGGCAAAGCGCTCTGCCACGGCGAAAACCGGCAGGTCCCCCGAGTGGCTGCCATCGCGCCGCTTCATCGCCGCGGTCATTGCGATCGGCGGCATGCAGCTGCTGGCGACCATGGACAGCACGGTCGCGATCGTCGCGCTTCCGAAGATCCAGGACGAGCTGAGCCTCTCCGACGCGGGCCGCAGCTGGGTCATCACCGCCTATGTGCTGACCTTCGGCGGCCTGATGCTGCTCGGCGGACGACTCGGTGACACCATCGGCCGCAAACGCACTTTCATCGTCGGCGTCGCGCTGTTCACCATCGCATCGATCCTGTGCGGTGTGGCGTGGGACGAGGCCACGCTGGTGATCGCCCGACTGCTGCAGGGCGTCGGCGCCGCGATCGCCTCCCCGACAGGCCTGGCCCTGATCGCCACGACGTTCCCGAAGGGACCGGCGCGTAACGCCGCCACCGCGGTGTTCGCCGCGATGACCGGCGTCGGCTCCGTCATGGGCCTCATCCTCGGTGGCGCGTTGACCGAGGTGTCATGGCGGTTGGCGTTCCTGGTCAACGTTCCGGTCGGCCTTGTGATGATCTACCTGGCCCGCACCACGCTGCGGGAGACCCATAAAGAACGGTTGAAGCTGGACGCCGCCGGGGCGATCCTCGCCACGCTTGGCTGTACCGCGGCGGTCTTCGGGTTCACCCAGGGCCCGGAGAATGGCTGGCTGGAGCCGGTCACCATCGGTTCGCTGAGCGCCGCTGCGGTGTTCCTCATCTCATTCCTGATCGTCGAGCGCACCGCGGAAAACCCCGTCGTTCCGTTCGACCTGTTCAAGGACCGCAACCGGGTGGCCACCTTCGCCGCGGTCTTCCTGGCCGGCGGGGTGATGTTCACCCTGACGGTGCTGATCGGCCTCTACGTGCAGGACATCCTGGGCTACAGCGCGTTACGCGCAGGCATCGGCTTCATCCCGTTCGTGATCGCGCTCGGCATTGGGTTGGCCGTGTCGTCGCAGCTGGTGTCGATGTTCAGCCCTCGGGTGCTGACGATCGCGGGCGGCATCCTGGTGCTCGGCGCCATGATCTACGGGTCGACGCTGCACCTCGGCATCCCATACTTTCCCGATCTGGTGCTACCGATCACCATTGGTGGCTTCGGTATCGGCATGATCGTCGTCCCGCTGACAGTTTCGGCCATCGCGGGCGTCGGCTTCGACCAGATCGGCCCGGTCTCGGCCATCGCGCTGATGCTGCAGAACCTCGGCGGCCCGATCGTGCTGGCGATCGTCCAGGCCGTCATCACATCGCGGACCCTCTACCTGGGCGGCACCACCGGCCCGGTGAAGAACATGGACTCGGTGCAACTGCACGCCCTTGACCAGGGCTACACCTACGGCCTGCTCTGGGTCGCCGCAGTGGCGGTGATCGTCGGCGTTGTCGCGCTGTTCATCGGCTACACCGCCGATCAGGTCGCGCACGCGCAGGAAGTCAAGGACGCGATCGACCACGGAGAGCTGTAGCGATTTCGGCGCGCTCGCGTGCGCTCAGCGTCGATGAGCGCGCCGAAATCACGGCTCTGTAGGCTGGCAGTCCATGTCTGCGGCGGGGGATTCCAGCGAGTCGACGGACCCCTCCCGGCAGCGTCTGACAACGCACGTTCTCGGTATCGCGATCTTCGCGATCACCGGCATGCAGTTGATGGCGACGCTCGACGGCACCATCGTCATCGTCGCGCTGCCACGGCTGCAGGCCGATCTCTACCTCTCTGACGCAGGCAAGAGCTGGGTCATCACCGCCTATGTGCTGACGTTCGGCGGCCTGCTGTTGATCGGCGGCCGGGTCGGCGACGCCATCGGGCACAAGCGCGCGTTCCTGTCCGGCGTCGGCGTGTTCACGATCGCATCGCTGGTGTGCGGCCTGGCCACCGACGGCGTCACCCTGATCATCGCGCGGGCAGTGCAGGGCACCGGCGCGGCCATCGCGGCGCCGACCGGGCTGGCATTGATAGCGACCACCTACGCCGTCGGTCATGCCCGCAATCGCGCGTTCGCGGTATCGGCAGCCATGCAGGCGTCCGGTTCGGTGCTTGGCCTGGTGCTCGGCGGCGCGCTGACCGTCGTGTCGTGGCGGCTGGCATTCCTGATCAACATCCCGATCGGCATCCTCATCATCTGGGTCGCCGTCACCCGGCTGGCCGAGACGCACCATGAGCGACTGAAACTGGACGTCGCCGGTGCGTCGCTGGCGACCCTGGCCTGCACGTCGGCGGTGCTGGTGTTCACGCAGGGCCCGGCCCGTGGCTGGATCGACCCGTGGGTGATCGGTGCAGGCGTGGCGGCCGTGGTTTTCCTTGCCGCGTTCCTGCTCGTCGAACGCACCGCAGAGCACCCCATCGTGCCGTTCTCGGTGTTCGACAACCGCAGCCGCGTCATGACGTTCGTTTCGCTGTTCATGGCGGGCGGGGTGATGCTGACCGCGACCGTGATCATCGGGCTCTACGTCCAGGACGTGATGGGCTATTCGGCGTTGCGAGCCGGGGTGGCCTTCCTGCCGTTCGCCGGGGCGTTCGGGTTGGGCACGCTGCTGGCGACGCGTGCCGCGCCGCACATC
Source organism: Mycolicibacterium stellerae (assembly GCF_003719305.1). Taxonomy (GTDB): domain Bacteria; phylum Actinomycetota; class Actinomycetes; order Mycobacteriales; family Mycobacteriaceae; genus Mycobacterium; species Mycobacterium stellerae. The sequence goes on along the minus strand of NZ_RARC01000002.1, from coordinate 7,208 downwards.
GCCCCGCGGTGGCTGATCATCGGATGCGGGACGCTGGTGCTCGCAGCCATGCTGTACGGCTCGACGCTGGACCGATCGATTTCGTACTTCCCCGATTTCGTCGTGCTGATCCTGGTGGGCGGTTTCGGAATCGGCGTGATCTCGGTGGTCCTGCCGCTTTGTGCGGTGGCCGATGTCGGCCCGCGTGAGATCGGGCCGGTGTCGGCCATCCAGTTGATGGTCTACAACCTCGGTGGCCCGTTGGTGCTGGTGGTGATTCAGGCCGTCATCACGTCGCGGACGTTGTACCTGGGCGGCACAACGGGACCGGTCTCCGACATGACGTCCAGCCAGCTCGACGCGCTGGACGCCGGATACACCTACTCGCTGCTGTGGGTCGCCGGAATCGCGGTGGTGGTCGGCGCCGCGGCGCTCGGGATCGGTTTCAGCGCGCGACAGATCGCGGCCGCGCAACACACCCGCGAGGCGTTCGAGGCCGGCGAGCTCGAGGAAGACCTCGAACAAGACGCGGTGTAGAAGTCCGACCTCATAGCCGCGCGCATGTCACACTTTCGGCGTGAGCGTCGGCCGCGTCAAATACGCACGCAACGGCGACATCCGGCTTGCCTATCGGGTGATGGGTGACGGCGACATCCCCGTGGTCTTCATTCCTGGCTGGGTGAGCAATGTCGATCTCTACGCAGATCCGACGACTCTCTATGGCGCGGTGGCGGAGCGGATGTCCCACGGCACCCGTCTGGTGGTGTGGGACAAGCGCGGGACGGGTTTGTCCGATCCAGTGACCGACGTGCCCACCCTGGACGAACGCATGGATGATCTGCGTGCCGTGCTCGACGCCGCCGAAATGGAATCGCCTGCCCTGGTCGGAATGTCCGAAGGCGGCACGATGAGCATCTTGTTCGCCGCTACCTACCCGGAACGTGTGCGCTCTCTCGTTCTGTACGGGACAGCTGCACGTTTCTCACCCGAGCTACCTGATTTTCCATGGGGTGTTAGTCCCGAACAGGCTGACGAGGTTCGTAAGGACATTGAGAACAATTGGGGCGCAGGTGCATTCGCAGAGATGTTCTTCGGGCCGATCGCCGACGTACCCGGGGTCCGCGAGATGCTCGGCAAGGAACAGCGGGCCTCCGCGAGTCCGATGATGGCCCGTCTGCTGTGGGAGGCCGTCCTTCAGATCGATGTTCGCGAGGTGCTCGGCTCTGTCCACACACCGACATTGGTGCTCTCCAGGCGAGGAGATCGCGTCGCCGCCTTTGAGGCATCGGCAGCTCTCGCGTCGGGCATACCCAACGCCGAGCTTCGCGAACTGCCGCCCGGTGAGCACTACGCAATCGACCTGACGGATCTGTTGCCTCGTGCAGTGCTCGAATTCGTCGGCCAGCAGGCCGATGCCGCGCTGACCGAGCGTGTGCTGAGCACCGTCCTGTTCACCGACATCGTCGGCTCGACGGAACTTCTTGCCGCCCACGGCGACGAGCACTGGCGTCGACAGCTTGACGATCACGACCGGCTGGTGGACAGCGTGCTCTCGAGGTACGGCGGCCGCCGCGCCAAGCACACCGGCGACGGGGTCTTCGCATTGTTCGACGGCCCGACGAAGGCGGCGCGGTGCGGCCTCGACCTTGTGCCCGCGCTGGCTACCCACGGCATCCCGATCCGCGCGGGCGTGCACATCGGCGAATGCGAGAAGCGTGGCGACGAGTGGAGCGGGATGGCCGTCCACGTCGGCGCCCGGATCGGCGCGATGGCGGGTGCCGGTGAGGTGCTGACCAGCCGAACGGTGCGTGACCTCTCCGTCGGGTCCGGCCTTGTCTTCGAAGACTTGGGGGCCCACCGCCTTAAGGGACTGCCCGAGGACACCGAGGTTTTCCGCGTCAAGGTCGCCTGAATCGTCGGCCACAAAAGCGCTCACTAAGCTTGCGGGCTGTGATCACCCGCATGTCCGAGCTGTTCCTGCGCACGCTGCGCGACGATCCAGCCGACGCCGAGGTCCCCAGCCATAAACTGCTGATCCGCGCGGGCTACGTCCGCCCGGTCGGACCAGGGCTCTACAGCTGGCTGCCGCTGGGGCTGCGGGTACTACGCAATGTCGAGCGTGTGGTTCGCGACGAGATGAATGCGATTGGCGGGCAGGAGATCCTGTTTCCCGCGCTTTTACCGCGCGGACCGTACGAGACGACGAACCGGTGGACGGAGTACGGCGACGGGGTCTTCCGGCTGAAGGACCGCCGCGACAACGACTATCTTCTCGGGCCTACTCACGAGGAGATGTTCGCGCTGACGGTGAGGGGGGAGTACAGCAGCTACAAGGACTTCCCGGTGCTGCTGTACCAGATTCAGACCAAGTACCGCGACGAGGCGCGGCCGCGGGCCGGCATCCTGCGTGGGCGCGAGTTCGTCATGAAGGACTCCTACTCATTCGATGTCGACGACGATGGTCTCCGGGCCGCCTACCGCCGCCATCGTGACGCCTACCAGCGCATCTTCGACACGCTCGGGGTTCGCTACGTCATCGTCTCGGCCGTGTCGGGTGCGATGGGCGGCAGCGCCTCGGAGGAGTTTCTCGCCGAGAGCGAGGTCGGCGAGGACACGTTTGTGCGCTGTCTGGAGTCCGGCTATGCCGCCAATGTCGAGGCCGTGGTGACTTCGGCGCCCGCCGCGTTGCCCGTCGACGGGCTGGCCGAGGCCAAGGTGTACGACACTCCCGACACCCCGACGATCGCCACGCTGGTGGATTGGGCCAACACCGTCGACCTGGGCCGGGAGATCACCGCCGCCGACACCCTGAAGAACATCCTGCTCAAGACCCGCAAGCCCGGCGGCGAATGGGAGCTGCTGGCCGTCGGCGTGCCGGGTGACCGCGACGTCGACGAGAAGCGGCTCGGTGCCGCGCTGGATCCCGCCGAGTACGCCCTACTCGACGATGCGGACTTCGCAAGGAATCCTTTCCTTGTTAAGGGTTATGTCGGTCCGAAGGCATTGCGGGACAACGGCGTTCGATATCTGGTCGATCCGCGGATCGTGGCAGGCACGTCGTGGATCACCGGGGCCGACGCGCCCAACAAACACGTCGTGGGGCTGGTGATGGGCCGCGACTTCACCGCTGACGGCACCATCGAGGCGGCCGGTGTGCGTGACGGCGATCCGTCGCCGGACGGGGCAGGCCCGCTGGTGTCCGCTCGCGGCATCGAGATCGGCCACATCTTCCAGCTGGGCCGCAAATACACCGACGCGTTCACCGTCGACGTCCTCGGGGAGGACGGAAAACCCATCCGGCCGACCATGGGGTCATACGGCATCGGGGTGTCTCGGCTGGTCGCTGTCATCGCCGAGCAGCATCACGACGACCTCGGGCTGAGTTGGCCGTCGTCGGTGTCGCCGTTCGACGCTCACGTCGTCATCGCCAACAAGGACGAGGCGGCCCGCGCAGGCGCAGGCGAGCTGGCCGCCGAACTGGACCGGCTCGGAATCGAGGTGCTGCTCGACGATCGGAAGGCTTCACCGGGGGTGAAGTTCAAGGACGCCGAACTGCTCGGCATGCCGTGGATCGTGGTGGTCGGCCGCGGCTGGGCCGACGGTGTCGTCGAGCTGCGCAACAGGCGTAGCGGTGAGGCGCGCGAGATCGCCGTCGACGGCGCGGCCGCCAAGATCGCCGCGGCGCTCGCCTCTTAACCGCGAACAGACGCAAAAGTGCCTTCAATCAGCAACTTTGGGGTACTTTTGCGTCTGCTCGCGCGGAAAAGTGACTATTCGTTGCCGCCGGGGAACGGCACGGTGATCGGCCAGACGCCGAGCACCTTGCTCCAGCGCGCAGCCGTGACGGCCGTCTGCGTCAGCGCCGTCACCGCAAAGGCGCGCTGTTGCGTGCTGGTCGCCTGTTCGACCACCGCACGCCACGCCACCGATGAGTCCTCTTCCATCCGCACCGCGAGGTTGGCGGCGTCGGTCGGGTTGTCCACCTGCATCGGCACCTGATACCCGGCGGCGGGTAGCGGCGGGTCCGCCCCGCGGGCCGCCAGCATCTCGATCGCGGCCTCGCGGCGTTCGCGATGCTCCGACATCGCCGCCGCCACCAAATCGTTGTCGTCCGGAGTGGAATGCGCCGACACCAGCCCGTAGCCGTAGATGACCGCGTGCTCGGTGGCCACGGCGTCGAACAGGGCTGCGACGTCGGCGTCGGGCGGCCGGGACGGCCCGGTCGACTCAGCAGAGGTCACGCGAGGGCCACCAGGTAGGCCGCCGCGCAGGACGCGGCGATCGAGCCGAGCAGCCCGGCGCGGTAGCCGGATAGCTGGGCAGCTGTTTGGCCCGCGCTATCTGCGGACCGGCGCAACGCTGCGATGACGTCTTTCGTGGTCGGTGCCGTCGGCTGCTGGGCGCTGGTCGTCGTGGTCGACGACGACGTCGTCGGCTCACCGGTCATCCGGGCGATCTCGCTTGCCAGTGCTTCGGCATGCTTGGACCGCTCGGCCGAGACGGCGGCCAGCGCAGGCCGCATCGCGGGTTTCGCCGCGGTGGCCGCGTCGCTGGCCAGCTGGCTGTCGCCGTGCGCCATATCGAGTTGCGTCATGAGGTCGTCCAGGTCTGGCGGTGGCGGTGGCTTGCCGCATGCGGCGGCGGTGAGGCCCAACGCCGCAAGGGTCGCGGTCCCGAACAGCATGCGCCGCCTGCTGACGACGGGGAGGGCACTCGGCACGACGACATCCTGCCATTGTCGAAATCGGCGCTGTGTATTCGCTGGGCACGGCCGCCAGATTGCGGTTCGCCAGATGTTCACTGGCGTATCGTTGGCCCCGTCGGAACAATTCAACATGAGGAGCTCGCCGTGGCATCGGATCCGCAGCTGCGGGCTGCGAGGTTGCCCTCGCAGCAGCAGGTGATCGAGCTACTCGACGGTGAGTTCGCGCGCGTTGGATACGAAATTGAAGACGTCGTCATCGACGCACGCGCGCGTCCACCGCGCATCACCGTGATTGCCGACGGTGACAATGGGCTCGATCTGGAGGCGATCGCCGCGCTTTCCCGGTCCGCGTCCGACCTGCTGGACACGGTGGATTCGTCGAAGTCCGGTTCGGAATATGTCCTCGAGGTGACCTCACCGGGTGTGGACCGGCCGCTCACCGCCGAGAAGCACTATCGGCGGGCCCGCGGCCGCAAGGTCGAGCTGACGCTGTCCGACGGTTCTGTGCTGACAGGCAGGCTAGGCGAGACCCGCGACGGCGCCGTGTACCTGGTGGTGCCCGAAGGGGCAAGGGGGAATTACTCGGTTCGCGAGCTGCCTCTCAGCGGCATCGCCAAAGCCGTTGTCCAGGTGGAGTTCTCGACTCCGAACCAGCGGGAGCTCGAACTGGCAGGCCAAACGGGTAAGGGGGCGCCGGCATGAATATCGATATGGCCGCACTGCACGCCATCGAGGCCGACAAGGGCATCACGGTCGATGTCGTCGTCGAAACCATCAAGTCGGCGTTGCTCACCGCCTATCGCCACACCGAGGGCCACGAAGCCGACGCGCGCATCGAGATCGACCGCAAGACCGGCGTGGTCCAGGTGCTGGCGCGGGAGACAGACGAAGACGGCAACGTTCTCAACGAATGGGATGACACCCCAGAGGGATTCGGCCGTATCGCGGCCACCACAGCGCGACAGGTCATCCTCCAGAGGTTGCGCGACGCCGAGAACGAGAAGAACTACGGCGAGTTCTCCACCCGCGAGGGCGAGATCGTCGGCGGTGTCATCCAGCGTGACAGTCGCGCCAATGCCCGTGGCCTCGTCGTGGTTCGGATGGGTAGCGAGACGAAGGGCTCGGAGGGCGTCATTCCGTCCGCCGAGCAGGTCCCCGGCGAGAGCTACGAACACGGCGACCGGCTGCGTTGCTACGTCGTCGGCGTCAGCCGCGGTGCCCGCGAACCCCTGATCACCTTGTCGCGCACCCACCCCAACTTGGTTCGGAAACTGTTCTCCCTCGAGGTGCCCGAGATCGCAGACGGCTCCGTCGAGATCGTCGCGGTGGCCCGCGAGGCGGGTCATCGCTCCAAGATCGCGGTCACCTCGCGGGTGCCCGGGCTCAACGCCAAGGGTGCATGCATCGGGCCGATGGGCCAGCGGGTGCGCAACGTGATGAGTGAGCTGTCCGGCGAGAAGATCGACATCATCGACTACGACGAGGACCCGGCCAAGTTCGTCGCCAACGCGCTGTCCCCGGCCAAGGTGGTGTCCGTGCAGGTCATCGATGAGGCCGGGCGTGCGGCTCGGGTGGTGGTCCCCGATTTCCAGCTGTCGCTGGCCATCGGCAAGGAGGGCCAGAACGCCCGGCTGGCGGCCCGGTTGACCGGCTGGCGCATCGACATTCGCAGCGACGCGGCAACTGCGCAGGACAGCCCGTCGAGCCCGGGCGCGACACACGGCGCTGCGCGCGACCGATAGCAGTCTGCAGCCGGTTCGGTCCGCGGGAGCTCAGACGGTAGACTCAGGCGTGATCCAGCGCGAGAATTCGGCAACGCCGCATCGAAGTACGGAAGGACCCGTACGGACGTGCGTCGGCTGCCGGAAGCGAGAGCTGACCGCCGAACTGCTTCGGGTAGTTGCTGTGGGCGGCGGGAATGGCAGTTGTGCCGTGACCGTTGACGCAGCAGGTAACCTGCCTGGGCGGGGTGCTTGGTTGCATCCCGATCAGCAGTGTTTGCACGCAGCAATCCGGCGGCGAGCATTCGCCCGAGCGTTGCGCATCACCGGCTCACCGGAAACGTCCGCGGTGCTGGAGTACTTCGAATCATTCGAAGCGCCCCGGCGCCCGGCTACAGAACAGGCAGCGAAGAACATGAGCACACCGTGAAGTCCAGACGATGACCATGCGTCATAGCTAAACCCGAGGCGCGGCCCTACCACCGCTGTCGCCTCTAAGACAGGAGAGAAGTGGCAGGCAAGGCCCGCGTACACGAGTTGGCTAAGGAACTCGGTGTAACCAGCAAGGAAGTACTCGCCCGACTGAGCGAACAGGGCGAATTCGTTAAATCCGCATCCTCCACAGTGGAGGCCCCCGTCGCGCGCCGACTGCGCGAATCCCTCGGTGGAGCAAAGCCCGCGGCGGAGAAGGCAAAGGCCGACGGTAACGGCGCGCCCGCCAAGGCGGCAGCCGCAAAGGCGCCCGCGCCGGAGAGGGCGCCCTGTCTCTTAGACACTGCTGACGCTGCAGACCAAGGCTGAGG